>NZ_CBDRLZ010000003.1:0-409987 GCF_965345155.1 Microbacterium sp. bgisy203 | reverse complement strand
TAGTAGCCGACGGTGAAGCGCTCGCGCGTGTGCTTCGGGCTCTCGATCTCATCGAGGACCGCGACCGCGAGGTCCGCACCGGAGATGAACGACTCGCCCTCGGCATCCGTCACGAGCACATCTCCGCCGTCGCGGTACTCGCCCGTACGCTCCCCCGGGTTCCACGCGCCGAAACCGCCGGCGGGATGGATGTAGAACCAGTCACGGCCCTCGTCCTCGCTCTGCAGATCTTCGAGGATGCCGATGGCCTCCAGCGCCTCGGCCTTGAACTCGTCGGGGAACCCGGCGTCGACGAGGCGCGGTCCACCGGGGGCGACGAGGCTTCCGCCGGCACCGCCGACGACGCCCAGGCGCACGGTCTCGGGGAGGGTCGCGTTCAGCGCCTCGACGTTGGGACGGACGAGACCCTCCATCTCGCCGCGCGGCGAGACGGCGACCACGACGACGTCGACGCCCTGCAGCTCGGTGAGCAGGCTCGGCACGTCGAGGATCGTGCCCTCGATGTACGCGACGCCCTCGACGCGGTCGGCGGCGACCTTCCGCGACACCGAGAGGACGTTGTGCCCGCGTGCGGCGGCCTCGGCGACGATGTGGCGACCGGCGTAGCCGGTGCCCCCGATGACGGCGATGTTCGACATGATGCTCCCCTTCGGACGGCTTGCGGAAGATGCTGTGCTGCGGATGCCTACTCGGACGCGGCTCGGATGGTCGAGACCTGATACAGCGCGACCGATGCGGCGATGCCGGCGTTGAGCGACTCTGCGGCGGACGAGATCGGGATCGACACGATCTGGTCGCACGTCTCGGTCACGAGACGCGAGAGCCCCTTGCCCTCGGAGCCGACGACGATGACGACGGGACGGTCGGCGAGCTCGAGGGTCGGAAGCGCGACGTCTCCCCCGCCGTCGAGACCCAGGACGAACACGCCCTGCTTCTTGAACTCCTTGAGCGTCGTCGTGAGGTTCGGGGCCATCGCGACGGGAACGCGCGCGGCAGCGCCGGCGCTCGTCTTCCACGCGGCGGAGTTCACCCCCGCCGACCGGCGCTGCGGGATGATGACGCCCTGCCCGCCGAAGGCGGCCGTCGAGCGGATGATGGCGCCGAGGTTCCGGGGGTCGGTGACGCCGTCGAGCGCGACGAACAGCGGCGTCTGCCCGCGGGCGATGACGTCTTCGAGAAGGTCCTGCGGGTGCGCGTACTCGTACGGCGGGACTTTGAGCGCCACGCCCTGGTGCACGCCGTCGAAACCGGCCATGCGGTCGAGCTCGGGGCGCGTGACCTCCATGACGGGGATGCCGCGCTGCGTCGCGATCGACAGCATCTCCTTGACGCGATCGTCCATCTCCACCCGCTGCGCGATGTAGAACGCGGTCGCGGGGATGCGGGCGCGCAGCGCCTCGAGCACCGAATTGCGCCCCGTGACGTTCTCGGTGTCGTCGCCGGCCTTCGCGCGGCCGGAGCGGTTCGGATTCGACCCCTGCCCCTTCGCCCCGCCCGGGCGTCCCTTGCCGCCCGCCGCGGCGTAACGCTCGGCGGCCGCCTTGCGCTTGCCGGCGACGTGCCAGCTGCGGTCCTCGGCCTTCGGGGTCGGCCCGCGGCCCTCGAGCGCCTTGCGCCCGTTCCCGCCGGTGCCCTTCGTGGGGCCCTTCTTCTTGCCCTTGCCCGCGGACGGATTGCCCGGCTTAGCCACGGTTCACACTCCAATGGGTCCCCGAGGGACCGTCTTCGAGGGCGATGCCCGCCGCCGCGATCGCGTCGCGGATGCGGTCGGCACCGGCCCAGTCCTTGTCGGCGCGCGCCTGGGCGCGCTGCGCGATGAGCGTCCGGACGAGAGAGTCCAGCGCCTGCGTCTCTGCGGCGTCTCCGCCGTCCTGCCACTGCGGATCGGCGGGGTTCAGACCGAGGATGCCGGTCATCCGCCCCACCTCGATGAGCGCGCGCGCCGCGGCATCCGTGTCTCCGGCATCCAGCGCGGCGTTCCCCGCCCGCACCGTCTCGTGCACGACGGCGAGCGCCTGCGGCACCCCGAGGTCATCGTCGAGCGCAGCGGCGAACGCGGCCGGCAGGTCGGCGGCGACGAGCGGCGTCGCCGTGCCGAGGACCCGCGCCGCCCGCTCCTGGAAGGTGCGGATGCGTCCGACGGCGGACTCCGCCTCGGAGAAGGTCTTCGGGGTGATCTCGAGAGAGGAGCGGTAGTGCGCGGCGGCGAGCGCGTAGCGCACGACGAGCGGGTCGTTGTCGGCGAGCACGTCGCCCGCGAGCAGGAAGTTGCCGAGCGACTTCGACATCTTCTGGTCGCCGACGGTCACGAGCCCGTTGTGCAGCCAGTACCGTGCGAAGGCGTCGCCCGCGGCGGTCGACTGGGCCAGCTCGTTCTCGTGGTGCGGGAAGCGCAGGTCGATGCCGCCACCGTGGATGTCGAACTCGGCGCCGAGGTAGCGGCGCGCCATCGCGGAGCACTCGATGTGCCAGCCGGGGCGGCCAGGGCCCCAGGGAGAGGGCCAGACGGCGTCGGCGGGCTCGTCGTCCTTGGCGGCCTTCCAGAGCGCGAAGTCGTGCGGATCGCGCTTGCCGCGCTCCGCACTGTCGGCGGAGGGCTCCATGGCGTCGACGCTCTGATGCGTGAGCGATCCGTAGGCCGGCCACGACCGGACGTCGAAGTAGACGTCGCCGTCCTGCGCGTAGGCGTGACCGGCGTCGATGAGCGTCTGGATGAGCTCCTGCATCTGCGGGATCGACCCTGTCGCGCGCGGCCCGTACGTCGGGGCGAGGATGCCGATGGCGGCATACGCCGCAGAGAACTCGCGCTCCATGCGATAGGCGAGCGCCCACCACGGCTCGGCCGCGGTCGCGTTCTGCAGCACCTTGTCGTCGATGTCGGTGACGTTCCGGACGAAGGTGACGCGCCCGTACGTGCGGGCGAGCCAGCGGCGCAGCAGGTCGAACGCGAGCGCCGCGCGCAGGTGATGGATGCCGGGCCCCGACTGCACCGTCGGTCCGCACACGTACATGGTGACGTTCTTCTCATCGAGCGGCGCGAAGTCGCGCAACGCCTGAGCCTGGGTGTCGTAGAGCCGGACCGTCACCTCACCAGCCTACCGGCGGGCCCGGTTCGTTTCGGGAAACACATCTGCGCTAGACCTGAAGAGTGCTGTCCGTGATCGCCGTCCTCGCCGCCGCCGTGCTCTTCGGGACGACGGGAACCGCACAGGCGCTCGGGCCGGACGGCACGACGCCCCTCGCGGTCGGCGTCGTGCGCATGGTCCTCGGCGGCACCGGGCTCGCACTCCTCGCCTTCACGCTGGGGACGGCGCACCGTCGGCGGCGTGCCGGGAGCGCGCCTCCGGCGTCCACGAAGGTTCGCACGGATCGCCCGCGGTTCGGCATCCGCCCGCTCCTGCTGATGACGCTGACCGGCGTGTGCCTCGCGGTGTACCAGCCGCTCTTCTTCCTCGGCACGGCCCGCAACGGCGTCGCGGTCTCGACCGTCATCGCGCTCGGCTCGGCGCCGGTGCTGGCGGGGCTGCTCGAGTGGGCGCTCACCCGGCGTCCCCCCACTCCCACGTGGGTCGGCGCGACCGCGCTCGCGACCGTGGGGGTGGTGCTCCTCGGCATCGGCGGGGGCGGTACGGCCGGAGGCACCGACCCCGTCGGGGTGGCCGCGGCCATCGGGGCGGGAGCGTCGTTCGCGGTGATCGCCAACGCGCAGCGGCGCCTCTTGGATGCCGGGTGGGATGCCTTCACGGTGGTCGGCGCGATGGGGGCGAGCTCGGCGCTCGTCAGCGCCCTCGCACTGCCCTTCGTCGACATCTCGTGGCTCGACGACGCGCGCGGTGTCGCGATGGCCCTGTGGCTGGGCCTCACGACGATCGCGGTCGCCTACGTGCTGTTCACCTGGGGCCTGCAGGGACTGTCCGCCGCGACCGCGGCGACCCTCACGCTCGCCGAACCCCTGACGGCCGCGCTCCTCGGCATCCTCGTCCTGGGTGAGCACCTCTCGCCGCTCGCCGTGGCGGGCCTCCTCGTGCTGGCCGCGGGGCTGACGCTCCTCGCGTGGGGGTCGCGGCGTCCGCGCGATCCCGCACCGTACGCCGTCGAGGCGTGACGGGCAGGCTCAGGCGGGGTAGACGACCGCGACGGCGAACGCCGCAACGCCCTCGCCGGCGCCGGTGAACCCGAGGCCGTCGGTCGTTGTCGCCGATACCGTGACGGGAGCGCCGAGCGCCGTGCTGAGAGCGACCTCGGCCTCCCCGCGTCGCGCCGCGAAGCGCGGGCGGTTCGCCTGCACCTGCACCGACACGTTCCCGATCGTGAAGCCCGCCTCTGCGATGAGCGTCCGCGTGCGGGCGAGGAACGCCGCCGCGTGCGCCCCGGCGTACTCCGGCTGATCCGTGCCGAAGTGCGTGCCGATGTCGCCGAGCCCCGCCGCGGCGAGCACCGCATCGACGATCGCGTGCGCCACGGCATCCCCGTCGGAGTGCCCCGACAGCGCCCGTTCACCCGGCCAGTCCAGACCCGCGAGCCAGAGGTCGCCGTCGCCGCCGAACGCGTGCACGTCGGTGCCGACACCGACGCGTGGGGCGACGGACCGGGGCGCGGGCGACGGGGCGGCGGACGCCGGCGCCAGCAGCGCGCGGGCGCGCTCGAGATCGGCGGGCGTCGTGATCTTGAACGCCCGCTCGTCGCCGGGCACGGTCCACACTTCGACACCGGCGGCCTGCACGAGCGCCGCGTCGTCGGTGTGGTCGGCGGATGCCGCGGCATACGCGGCGTCGAGCACGCTCCGGCGGAACCCCTGCGGCGTCTGGGCCGCGGCGAGCGTCGAGCGGTCGACGGCCTCGACGACGGCGTCGGCCTCGACGCGCTTGATGGTGTCGACGACCGGAAGCACCGGAAGGACGGCGTCGTGCCCGCTCTCGAGCGCCGCGACGACGCGCTCGAACACCGCGGGCAGCGTCAGCGCGCGGGCGGCGTCGTGCACGAGCACGCGCTCGACGTCGGGCCAGACGGCACCCAGGCCCGCGCCGACCGACTCCTGACGGGTCTCGCCGCCGGCGACGACGGTCACGAGGTCGCGGCGCTCCCCCGCGGCGGCGAGCGCGTCGGTGAGCGCATCGCCGACGCGCGCGGCGGGCGCGACGACGATCACCTGCGCGACGGGGCCGCGGAACACGCCGTCCAGCGCGTGGCGCAGGATCGTGTGGTCGTCGAGACCGACGAACGCCTTCGGTGATCCCGATGCGAGACGGGTGCCTGCGCCGGCCGCCACGACGATGATCGCGAGATGCGGAACCGGGATGAGGGCGTCGGTGGTCATGCCTGCGACCCTACCGACTGCGCGACGGGCTGACGCGCGAACCGGCGGTGGCGCAGGAGCAGCACCGCGACACCGAGGAGCACCGCCCCCAGGACGGCGCTCCCGAGGCTCAGGAACCACTCCATGACGACGAACGGTGGGATGAACGCGCACGCCCACGCGAGAGCGACGACCCCGGGGGCGGGGGTGGCGCCCAGCGTGCCGAGGGCCTCCCACCTCGCGATCAGCAGCGAGAGCGCGAGGACGGCCGCGAGGACCACGACGAACATCAGCGGGCGCGACCACCACCAGGCGGGGGATGCCGGCTCCGGTGCGGCGCCGGGGATCAGCAGCGTGAGCCCCGTGATGACGAGGATCACGGGGAGATGCCAGAGGTAGATCGTCATGAGCCTCGAGCCGAGCACGAACGAGAAGCCGCGCACCCAGCGCACCCGCATCACGCGCTCGAGCGCCGGGCGGAGCAGGCACAGGATGCACGCCTGCGCGACGCCGAGCAGCACGAGGGGCAGCGTGGGCGGGTTGAGGTTGCCGAGCATCGAGGTCGAGTACGGCCCCCATGCCGTCAGCGGCCACAGGAGCGCATAGCAGAGCGCCGCGATCGCGACGAGGGCGAGCGCACTGCGCCGCGCGAACCAGCCGTCGCGGTACCAGAACCCCAGCTGCTGGGCGAGGGGCCACACGAACAGCAGGTTCAGCAGACCGATCTCGGAGATGCCGGTCGAAAAGCGCAGGGCATCGACGGCGACGACACCGGCGAGCAGCCCGAGCACCGTCGCACGCGGCGCGCGCGCATGCAGGCCGACCATGAGCGGTACGAGCGCCTGGCACAGCAGATAGGCGGCGAGGAACCACAGCGGAGACCCGGCGCCGACCGCCGCCGCGGCCACGAGATCGGAGGGGGCTCCGATCAGCACCGCGACGCTCAGCACGACGGCGAAGAACACGAACAGCGGCCACGCGGGCTGCGCGAGTCGGAGCGTTCGCGTGCGGACGAATCCCGCGGCATCCCCACCGCGCCGCCGCCACGACTCCCACCCCGCCGCCGACGCGAATCCTCCGACGACGAAGAACAGCGGCATGACCTGCCCGACCCACGTCGCCGCGTCGAACCACGACTGCTCCTCTGCGGGGCGCGACGTGACGAGCGCGCCGTCAGGCCCCCGCCCGATGCCCACCTGGAGCAGATGAATGACGATCACCAGCAGCACGCATACGATGCGTGCGAGATCGAGCGTGAGGTCACGACCGGCCAGATCCGGCGACGTCTTCGTCGTGGAAGGAGCACTCATGAGTGCCATCATGGCGCACCCGCAAACGGATGCCGGGAGCGTCAGCTCGCGAGGACCTCGTCGAGGACGCCGGAGGCGTGCTCTTCGTCGGCCTTCAGGGCGAGGGCGATCTCGGAGACGAGGATCTGGCGTGCCTTCGCGAGCATGCGCTTCTCGCCCGCAGAGAGACCACGGTCCTGATCGCGGCGCCACAGGTCGCGGACGACCTCGGAGACCTTGATCACGTCACCGGAGGCGAGCTTCTCGAGGTTCGCCTTGTAGCGGCGCGACCAGTTGGTCGGCTCCTCGGTGAACGCGGCGCGGAGCACGTCGAAAACGCGCTCGAGACCGTCCTTGCCGATCACGTCGCGAACGCCGACCAGATCGACGTTGTCCGCGGGGACCTCGATGATGAGATCGCCCTGCGTGACGTTCAGCTTCAGGTACTTCTTGGTCTCGCCCTTGATGATCCGGTCTTTGACCTCGATGATCGTCGCGGCGCCGTGGTGCGGATAGACGACCGTCTCGCCAACCTCAAAAAGCATGCAGTTATGTCCTTTCGGCAACCTCAAGGATACCACAGGCGACATACGCTAAGGTTCGCCGGTTGACCGGCAGCGACGCGCCGCGGACGGGCTCTGCGCGCACCCTAGAATGGTGACGCACCGTCATCGACGGCCACTCGCCGCACTCTCCCAGGAGGACCCGTGAACACGCGCCGCCTCGCGCCCGTCGCCCTCGCCGCCGCCGTCCTGCTGGGCGCGACCGGCTGCAGCATCATCTCCCCGCAGGCGACGACGATCCAGTACTCGGCGGCCGACGGCGTCAACATTCCCGACTCCGGACCGGTGAAGGTCCGCAACGCCCTCCTCGTCACGAATGACGAGGGCACGGCCGCCAACTTCATCGCCGCGCTCATCAACGACACCGACGAGCCCCAGCGCATCGTCGTCGGCATCGACGGCAAGACGGCGAGCCTGCGCGTTCCCGCGCGCACGAGCCTCAGCCTCGGCTTCGACGGCGCCGAGCCGCTGCTGCTCTCCGACTTCGACGGCCAGGCAGGCAACGACGTCGAGATGAGCTTCCAGTCCGGCGACGGCGAAGGCGTCGTCCACTCCGTGCCCGTCCTCGACGGCACGCTACCCTACCTCACCGACTTCGTCCCGGCCGACTGACCCGGCGACGGATGCCGCCGCGCAGGTCTCCTGCAACGGCTCACCTCCTGCAGCGATTCAGGCGTCGAAGCGGTACCCGAGCCCCCGCACCGTCAGCAGCATCGCCGGCTCGGAGGGGTTCTCCTCGATGCGCGAGCGGATGCGCTTGATGTGGACGTCGAGCGTCTTCGTGTCGCCGAAGTAGTCGCTCCCCCACACGCGGTCGATCAGCTGGCCGCGGGTCAGCACCCGCCCGGCGTTGCGCATGAGCACTTCGAGCAGCTCGAACTCCTTGAGCGGCATCGGGGTCACCGCACCGTCGACGGTGACCGTGTGCCGGTCGATGTCGATGACGACTCGTCCGCCGTCGACGATGCGCTCCTCGACCTCGATGTCGGGGGTCGCCGTCCGCCGCAGCACGGCACGCATGCGCGCCAACAGCTCGCGTGACGAGTACGGCTTCGTGACGTAGTCGTCGGCGCCGAGCTCGAGGCCGACCACGATATCGACCTCCGAGTCTTTGGCCGTCAGCATGATGATCGGCGTCTTCGAGGTCGCACGGATGACGCGGCAGACCTCCGTCCCCGGCACCCCGGGGAGCATGAGATCGAGCAGCACGATGTCCGCCCCGCGCGCCGCGAAGGCGTCGACGGCGGACGGCCCGTCTTCGGCGATCTCCACGTCGAACCCCTCCCGACGCAGCAGGTAGGCGAGCGGGTCGGCGAGGTCGGGTTCGTCCTCGACGATCAGAACGCGGGTCATGCGGACTCTCCCTTTACCCGCGTGGTGGTGCGGGTGCTCTTCTTCTTGGACTTCTTCTTCTTCCGACGGTCGTCAGCCGAGCCCTCGGGCGCGGCGATCGCGGGAAGGCGCACGGTGAACGTAGAGCCGCGTCCCGGACGCGACCACAGGTCGACCTCGCCGCCGTGCCGCTGCACGGCGTACTTCACGATCGACAAGCCCAGCCCCGTCCCGCCCGTGCGGCGCGACCGGGCCTGGTCGGCGCGGTAGAACCGTTCGAACACGCGCTGCTGCTCGCCTTCGGGAATGCCGATACCCCGGTCGGTGACCGCGATCTCGACGACGCCGTCGTGCCGCCTCACGCCGACACCGACCTGCGAGCCCCGCGACGAGTACGCCACCGCATTTGCGACGAGGTTCGCGATCGCCTCGGTCAGCACCTGCACGTCGCCGCGCACGTACGCGCCGCGGTCACCGCCGCGCGAAACGGCGATGCCGGCCGCATCGGCGGGGATCGCCTGCGACTCGATCGCCGCGGCGACCACCTCGTCGACCGAGACGTCACGCAGTTCGGTGAGGTCGTCGGCGGACTGCAGACGGGAGAGGTTCATGATGCGCGAGGTGAGCTGACCGAGGCGCGCCGCCTCCGCGCTCAGGCGGGACGCGAAGTGCCGCACCTGATCGGGATCATCGGCGGCGGAGTCGATCGCCTCGGCGAGGAGCGTGACCGCGCCCACCGGCGTCTTCAGCTCGTGACTGGTGTTCGACACGAAGTCACGGCGCATCTCCTCGACGCGCTCGTGCTCGGTGATGTCGCGGATGACGATGAGGGTCAGGCGCGGCGTGATGACGCTCGCACGCGCCGAGACGAGGCGCATCTCCACGCCGCGCCGAAGGCGGAGGGTGCCGGTCTCGGCGGCATCCGATCGTCGCGCGGTGCGCACGAGGGTCCGCAGCTCATCGCCGGGGAGCGAGTATCCCTCGACCATCCCGAACAGTTCGGCGGGCGCCGACGCGGCGACGATCTGCAGCGAGGCATCCACCACCACGGCCGCCTCATCCATCCCCTGCAGCACCGCGCGGGCGCCGTCGGGCAGTTCGACGGAGGACTCGACCCGCACGCGATCGCGGGTGCGCACGGCGAAGAGCATCAGCGCGGCGACACCTCCGCCGATGAGGGCGCCGACGACGAGGGCGACGATCGCCAACTGCGTCGAGTCCATGGTCCCAGCGTAGGGTGGCGCGAGAGCGGACACAGACCGTTACTGTGGCTCCCTGGGCAGCTCGCCGCGAGTGTTCACCGGGCGAGCACCGTTCGTTAACCTTCGAGCGGGAGGATCGCCGCGACATCGCCGTGATCATCCCCGATCGTCCAGACATCACCCCGAGAGGCACCCGATGCGCGAAGTGTTCCACCAGTCGCTCGAAGACGTGCAGTCACGTCTCGTCGAGATCTCCGAGCTCGTCACCGTCGCCATCGACAAGGCGACGCGTGCGTTCGGATCGAGCGATGTGGCGTTGGCCGAAGAGGTCATCGAGGCGGACCAGATCATCGACGACAAGGCGATCGAGCTCGATGAGCTCGCCATCCAGATCCTTGCCCGCCAGCAGCCGGTCGCCCGCGATCTCCGGATCGTCGTGGCGGCGTTGCGCGTCAGCGCATCGCTCGAGCGCATGGGCGACATCGCCGAGCACATCGCGCAGCTGACCCGTATGCGCTTCCCCGAACGAGCCATCCCGAAGGGGCTCAAGAGCACCTTCACCCGCATGGGCCGGCTCGACGTCGAGGTCGCACGGACCCTCACCGAGCTGCTGCGCAGCGAGGACCTCACTCTCGTCGAGGTGCTCAGAGGGCTCGACGACCAGCTCGACGACGCTCATCTCTCGGTGTTCGAGAAGGTCCTCAGCGACAATTGGCAGGGCGAGGCGTCGGCGACGGTCGATGCGACGCTCGCGAGCCGCTACCTCGAGCGCTTCGCCGACCACGCCGTCTCGGTCGCCAAGAAGGTCGCCTACCTCGCCACCGGCGAGTGGACGCCCGACACCGAGTCGATCGCCGTCATCGTCGCCGGCGGCGAGGAGAACCCGGCCGACTGAGCGCACGGCGCACGAATCAGAAGAGGGGATGCCGGTCGGCATCCCCTCTTCTTCGCGCAGAACCTCTTCTTCGCGCAGAACCTGCGAGCTTACTTCTTGCCCTGGTTGGCGACGGCGGCGGCACCCGCCGCGGCGGCCTCGGGGTCGAGGTAGCGCGCCGGCTCGAGCGGCGTGAAGTCCTCGCCCAGCTGGTAGACCAGCGGGATTCCGGTGGGGATGTTGAGCTCGGCGATGTCGGCGTCGCTGATGCCGTCGAGGTGCTTCACGAGGGCACGCAGCGAGTTGCCGTGCGCCGTGACGAGCACCGTCTTGCCGGACTTCAGGTCGGGGATGATCTCGTCGTGCCAGTACGGCAGCAGGCGGTCGATCACGAGCTTCAGCGACTCGGTGCGGGGCACCTCGCCGTCGATGCCGACGTAGCGGGGGTCGTGCGCCTGGCTGTAGGGCGCGTCGTCGTCCAGGGGCGGCGGCGGCACATCGAACGACCGACGCCACAGCATGAACTGCTCGTTGCCGAACTCCGCGAGGGTCTCGGCCTTGTCCTTACCCTGGAGGGCGCCGTAGTGGCGCTCGTTGAGGCGCCATGAGCGCTTCACGGGGATCCAGAGCCGATCGGCGGTGTCGAGGGCGATGTTCGCCGTCTGGATCGCGCGGCTCAGCACTGAGGTGTGCAGGATGTCGGGCAGGATGTCCTGCTCCTTCATGAGCTCGCCGCCGCGCGCGGCCTCGCCGCGACCCTGCTCGGTGAGTCGGACGTCCACCCAGCCGGTGAACTGGTTGGTCTTGTTCCATTCGCTCTGCCCGTGGCGGAGGAGGATGAGCGTGTAGGGAGCGGTCATGTCCGTCATCCTACTCACGTCCACGCTGGCATCATGGGGGGATGCCGCCGGACAAACCCGCCACGTCCGTGCGGGCCGCGGGCCACATCACGCGCGGCACGACGAACACCAATCGGCTGCGCCGCGTCGACCGCTGGATCGCCCGGCATCCCGTGCTCCGCCGCGCGGACGATCCGTTCGTCGTCGACCTCGGCTACGGCGCGAGCGGGGTGACGGCGTTCGAACTCGAGGCGCGTCTGCGGCCGGTCCGGGGCGACGTCGAGGTCGTGGGTCTCGAGATCGACCCCGCCCGCGTCGCCCGCGCGAACGCTCAGCTGGCTGACGTGCGTGCCGGGCGGACGCCGTTCGCGCCCGACGCGCACGTCTCGTTCGCGCGCGGCGGGTTCGAGGTGCCGCTGCCCGCGTCGGCATCCGGATCGCCCGCCGGGGGTGTCGGTGCGCGTCGCCCCGCGATCATCCGCGCGTTCAACGTCCTGCGGCAGTACGACGAGGCGGAGGTCGTCCCCGCCTGGGCGCTGATGTGCGCGCGGCTCGCGCCGGACGGCATGCTCGTGGAGGGCACGTGCGATGAGCTCGGCCGCGTCTGCACGTGGATCGAGGTGGGTCCGGATGCCGTGCCCCGCTCGCTCACCGTGTCGCTCCGGCTCGCGGGCCTCGACTCTCCCGCCATCGCTGCGGAACGCCTGCCGAAGGCGCTCATCCATCGGAACGTGCCGGGCGAGGGCGTGCACGCCTTCCTCTCGGCGCTCGACACGCAGTGGGTCCGCGCCGTCGCCGCGGGCTCGTTCGGCGCCGATCACCGCTGGCGCACGGCGCTCCAGGCCCTCGCTGACGCCGGCTGGCCCGCCCAGGGCCGCGCGCGCTGGCGCCTCGGCGAGGTGACCGTGCCTTGGTCGCTCGTGGCCCCGGCATCCTGACCCTCCTCTCGCGCTCCCCCGCGCCCCGGCACCCGCACTCCCCGAGACCCGCACCTCCCGAGATCGCCCCCCCCCCCCCCCGAGACCCGCACTCCCCGAGACCCGCACCCCCCGAGACCCGCACTCCCCGAGACCGCGCGTTCTCGACGAGACCCCGTCCCTGGCACGCGGTCTCGTCGAGAAAACCGGGTCTCGCGGGCAGGGCGGGCGGCGGCGGGCGGGGAGGCGTCAGGCGCGGGGGGCGGGCGCGGGAGGGGTCAGGTGCGCGGGAGCGCGGCACGGGCGTCGGATGCCGGCATGCCGGCGGCCGTCATGAGGTCGACCGCGAGCGGTCGCAACGCTCCGATGAGGTTCTGGTCGACGCTCGAGCGCCCCGCGGCGAGCGCGGCGGGGTCGAGACGCGCCGCGACGGCACGCACGGCCTCGCGGGCGGCCGGCTCGTAGGAGATGTCGGAGAGCGAGTCCGCGACCAGACGCGCACCGGCGGCGAGCTCGCTCAGCAGGTCGGCGGCGACCGGACGGGAGAGGTTGTCGTCGCTGAGGTAGACGACCCGCCGCCCGATGACGCGGAGGTTGCGGCTCGCGAGGTCGAGCTGGGTGCGGATGCGCTCCTGCCGCTCGAACTCCGTGCGCTGACGCCGAAGGAACGGCGAAATCCGCGCGATCGCGTACCCCGACTCGATCCCCTGACGCCACGTGTCGACCGGCGCCTGGAGACCGCGCGCCTTCTCGAGCCCCCGCTCGGCGCGCTGGCGGTCGCCGCGGCGGAGCGCCTGCACGAGGGTCATGACCGCGGAGTCGAACGCGGCGAACACCTCGGCGCCCTCGGCCGTGACGGTGCGCAGCGGGCTCCGCGGCAGGAGAGCGGTGACCAGGAGCGCCGTCACCCCTCCGACGATCCCGTCCGCCACGCGCAGGAACGGCACGCTCGTCGGGATCACCATGACGATCGCCGCCTGGATCGCCGCAGCGATCGCGAACGCCGGCTGCGGGGAGAAGAACCGCGCGACGACGAGGCTGACCGTGAGGGTCAGGGCGAGCTGCCACCAGCCGACGCCCGCGACCATCACGATGAGCTCGGCGATGAGGATGCCGACGACCATCGCGATCACGGTGCCGAGGATGAGCCGTGGGCGCGCATCGCGGACGAGGCCGAGGCTCGAGATCGTGACCGTCGCGGCCAGGAGCGGCACCGGGTGGCCGAGGACGTAGTGCGCGAACGCGAACGCCGCCGTCGCCGCGAGGACGATCTGCACGATCGCCGGCAGCGATTCACGCACCCGTGGGATGCCGCGGTCGGGCGACAGCGCGGCGCGCCAACCGGTCGGCAGCGCGATCGACTGCGTGTCGGGATCGGGGGCGCTCACGCGGCGGCTCCGGTCAGCGCCGGCGCGAGAGCCGCGGAAGACGCGGAACGGATGCCGTGCGCCCCGCGTCGGGCGGAACGATCGTCTCCTGCGCGGCGGCGACGACCCCGTCGTCCGTCGCGACGGTCAGCGGCGCGTCGACGGGCGTCGTGCGCTTGATGATCGCGAGCGCGATCGGCCCCTCGTCGTGGTGGCGCGCGACCGACGTCACGGTACCGACGACATCGCCGTCCTCGCCCGCGAGCGCGACGTCGGCGCCGGGCGCCGGCAGCACCGCGTCGCTGCCGTCGAGCTGGAGTGCGACGAGCCGGCGGGGCGGATGCCCGAGGTTGTGCACCTTGGCGACCGTCTCCTGCCCCCGGTAGCACCCCTTCTCGAGGTGCACGGCGGTGCGGAGCCAGTCGACCTCGTGCGGCAGGGTGCGTCCGTCGGCCTCGCGTTCGGCGCGCGGGCGCCACGCCGCGACACGGAGGGCATCGGCGGCGAGCTCGCCGGCGAGAGCCTGGTCGCCGGCGACGGCCGCAGCCGCGAGGCGTTCCGCTTCGGCGACCGGCACGATGGCCTCGGCCCAGTCGTACTCGACCCCCGGATGCGGGTCGGCGGGGGCGTACCCCCAGCCCCCGACGCCGATGCCGGGCCAGGGGTCGTGCCAGACGGCATCCGCCGCGAGGTCGGCGACCGCCGCGCGGGTGCCGCCGACCACCCGGTGCGTCGGGGTCGCATCGACGATCTCGACGCGCAGGCGGAAGCGCATGCGGGTGAGCCAGGCGCGGAGAGCCTCGGCGCGCGAGCGGTCGACGACGAGCCAGGCGATCTCGCCGTCGTCGACGATGCCCGCGGCGTGCTCGACGTGACCCTGCGGGTCGAGGACGAGAAGCTCGGCGCTCTCGCCCGGCGAGAGCATCGTGAGGGCCTGCGAGGTGATCGAGTCGAGCCAGCTCAGCCGGTCAGGGCCGGAGACGGTGAGGACCGTGCGCGAGGCGAGCGGCGCGAGCGCCGTGCCCGCCGCGAGTGCGCGCTGCTCGCGCGTGGGCGATCCGAGGTGGAGAAGCACGTCGCCCTCGACCACGGCGCCGGGCCCGAAATCGGGGGCGGCGGGGGAATCGGCATCCATGACCGTGCTCATTCGACGTGCCGTGCTCACTCGGCGCGCGCGAGGCGAGCCGACGCGTGCGAACCGAGCGTTCCGCCGAGGGCGGCGATGTCCCACGCCCAGAGCAGGTGACCGTCGACGAGTCCGTACATGCGGGTCGCCGATGCGTAGGGCTTGGCGCCCGCCGGGCGCACGATCGCGTCCGACGCGAGGTCGATGCGCGGGCCGCGGACCTGGCCGAGGTAGAGCTCGCTGATGCCGTCGGAGTGGACGAGCGAGACGAGGAGGTCGAATCCGCCTTCCGCGTTGCGGAGAGTCTCGACGTCGTCCGCGGTGCGCGCCGTCTCGCGCGCCGTCACGGCGGGAAGGAGCGCGGGGCCGGCGTCGGCGTCGTCCGCGGGGCGGGCGAGACGCCAGTACCCGGTCTCGGCGACGAGCGGCGTGCGCGCGTCGTCATCGCCCAGCAACCACGCACTGGCGGCGTAGTTGACGTAGTCGCCGCCGTCATGGCTGAAGCTCACGCGATGGGCGAACTCGCCCTCAAAGCGGGTGCCGTCCGTCTCGTAGTCGATGACGCCGGTGCCCTCCCAGACGCCCAGCAGCCACGACAGCGGGACGATGTCCGCCGGCAGGTCGGTCGGAAGATCGATCACGACGCGCGTTCCCGGATGATCAGCGGGATCAGCGCTGGCCGCGGTAGAGGTTCTTGATCACGACGCCCGACACGAAGACGATCGCGAGCGAGGCGAGCGCGAGGAGCCCCACGAAGAAGAGTTCGAGTGCGACGAGGTCCATGGCGCCCACTCTACCCCGCTTCGCCCTACCCCGCTTCGCCCTACCCCGCTTCGCCGCGGGAGGTTCGCGGCACGCTTCGGCAGTGCGCCACGCTTCGGCAACGTCGAGCGCTACAGGGCGACGAGGCTCGCGAGGGCGAGACCGAGGCTCACGAGGCCCATGACGACGAGGGCGCCGAGCACGCTCGCCGCCACCCGCCGCAGGAAGCCTTCCGCGTGGCCACGAGCCAGCTGGATAACGAACGCGAGGATGACGCACGCGGCGAGCCCGAGGGGAAGCCACTCGGCGCGCTGGGGCGCGGGGGCGGCGAGGGCGATCGCGACGGTGACGACCGCGGCGGCGATCCAGACGGCGACGATCTCCGCGAAGCCGCCGCGCGGGGCGAGACCGGGAACCGACATGAGTCCATCATGACGGACGGATGCCGACGGCGCACGCCGACCCCCTGCCACGGCCCTCCGGCCGCGCCGCACGCATCCCGCCGTGAGGCAGCGCTGCGGAGAGGTCCTAAGATGGGGTCACGGTCCGCCCGTCGGTCCGGAAGGGACCGTATGGCTCAGCTTCTCGTCTTGAGTTCCGCCCAGGGCGGAGGGTCCGTCCTGCCCGCGCTCGAACTGCTGAGCCACCGCGTCCGGCAGATTCCCGCCGAACCGGCGCAGCTCGTCAACGCCCCGAGCGCCGACGTCATCTTCGTCGACGCACGCGTCGACCTGGTCGGCGCCAAATCGCTCTGCAAGATCCTCAACACGACCGGCCTCGACGCGCCGCTCGTGCTCGTCGTGACCGAAGGCGGCCTCACGGCGGTCTCGACCGACTGGGGCGTCGACGACGTCATCCTCCACACCGCCGGCCCGGCCGAGGTCGACGCGCGCATCCGCCTGGCGATCGGGCGGCAGAGCGCCGAGCAGGTCTCGAGCCGCATCCAGACCTCCGGCATCACGATCGACGAGTCGTCGTACTCGGCGAAGGTGCACGGCAAGGCGCTCGACCTCACCTACAAGGAGTTCCAGCTCCTGCACTTCTTCGCAACGCACCCGTCGCGCGTCTTCACGCGCGAGCAGCTGCTCAGCGAAGTGTGGGGCTACGACTACTTCGGCGGCACGCGCACGGTCGACGTGCACGTGCGGCGTCTGCGCGCGAAGCTCGGCGACCTCGAGCAGCTGATCGGCACCGTCCGCAACGTCGGCTATCGCTTCAACGTCTACGAAGACGACCAGGTGCCCTCCCCCCGCGAGCGATCCGGCGCGTAACAGGCGCATAAGACCGGCCGAGAGGTTAACGCGCGCGTCACCTCCCCCTGCAATGATGAGGGGATGATCGACACCGAACCTCTGGACACGGGTCTCGGCGACGCCGACGACGACGACTTCGACGAGACGGTCGAAGTCGACGATTCCCCGTTGCCCGATCACCGGTACATGGACCGTGAGCTCAGCTGGCTCGCTTTCAACCAGCGTGTGCTCGAACTCGCCGAGGATCCGGCCCTGCCGGTGCTCGAGCGCGCGAACTTCCTCGCGATCTTCGCCTCGAATCTCGACGAGTTCTTCATGGTGCGCGTCGCGGGCCTCAAGCGCCGCATCGTGACGGGGCTGGCGGTGCCGACCAACGTCGGGCGCGCGCCGCTCGACGTCCTCGCCGACATCTCCGAGGGCGCCCACGCCCTGCAGCTGCGCCACGCGCGCGCGTGGACCGAGCTCGTGAAGCCCGCTCTCGCCGAGGCGGGCATCGAGGCGGTCGGGTGGGACGACCTCACCGACGACGAGCGCGCCGACCTGTACGACTACTTCCAGGCGCAGGTGTTCCCCGTCCTCATGCCGCTCGCGGTCGACCCGGCGCACCCGTTCCCCTACATCTCGGGTCTGTCGCTGAATCTCGCGATCCGCATTCGGAACGCCAAGACGGGTCGCCAGGAGTTCGCCCGCCTGAAGGTGCCCTCGATGCTGCCCCGCTTCGTCGAGGTGCCCGCGCGCTCCCCGCAGCCGGGCACGTCGCGCTACCTCCCGCTCGAGCAGCTCATCGCCAACCACCTGGGCGACCTGTTCCCGGGCATGGAGATCCTCGAGCACCACACGTTCCGCCTCACCCGCAACGAGGACGTCGTCATCGAGGAGGACGAGACCGAGAACCTCATCCAGGCGCTCGAGGCTGAGCTCCTCCGTCGCCGTTTCGGCCCGCCGATCCGACTCGAGGTCACCGAGCAGATGGACGACGTGACCCTCGACCTCCTCATCAGCGAGCTCGAGGTCACCGATCAGGAGGTCTACCGCCTCCCCGGACCGCTCGACCTCCGGGGCCTGTTCGACCTCGCCCGGATCGACCGACCGGAGCTGCACTACCCGCCGCACGTGCCGGTGACCGCGACCGCGTTCCAGCCCGCAGAGCAGAACGGTCGCGCCGATCTGTTCGCCGCGATCCGCAAGGGCGACGTGCTCGTGCACCATCCGTACGAATCCTTCAACACGAGCGTCGTCGCGTTCCTCGAGCAGGCCGCTCGCGACCCCCACGTCCTCGCGATCAAGCAGACCCTCTACCGCACCTCCGGCGACAGCCCGATCGTGCAGGCCCTCATCGACGCCGCCGAACGCGGTAAGCAGGTGCTCGCTCTGGTCGAGGTGAAGGCGCGGTTCGACGAGGCGGCGAACATCGTGTGGGCGCGCAAGCTCGAGAAGGCCGGCGTTCACGTCGTCTATGGACTCGTCGGACTGAAGACCCACTGCAAGCTGCTGCACGTCATCCGCGAGGAGGACGGGATGCTCCGCAGCTACAGCCACATCGGCACGGGCAACTACAACCCGAAGACGAGTCGCCTCTACGAGGATTTCGGCCTTTTCACCGCCGACGAGCAGGTCGGACGCGATCTCACCCGCCTGTTCAACGAGCTCTCCGGCTACGCGATCGAGAAGAAGTTCAAGCGCCTGCTCGTCGCACCGCTGCATCTGCGCAAGGGGCTCCTGCGCCTCATCGACAAAGAACGCCGGAACGCCCTGGAGGGCAAGCCTGCGCACATCCGCATCAAGGTCAACTCGATGGTCGACGAGCAGATCATCGACGCGCTGTACCGGGCGAGTGCCGCCGGTGTGCGGGTGGATGTCTGGGTGCGGGGCATCTGCTCGCTCAAGACAGGGCTTCCCGGTGTGAGCGACAACATCACCGTGCGCTCGATCCTCGGCCGCTACCTCGAGCACTCGCGCATCTTCGCGTTCGAGAACGACGGCGACCCGCAGGTGTACATCGGCAGCGCCGACATGATGCACCGGAACCTCGACCGCCGGGTCGAGGCGCTCGTTCGCGTCGTCGCTCCTGGGCACGTCAAGGAGCTGATCGACCTGTTCGAGGTCGCGATGAGCGAGACGACGAGCTCGTGGCACCTCGAGGCCGAGGGCGGGTGGGTGCGTCGTAGCGTCGGCGAGGACGGCAAGCCCCTCGTCGACCTGCAGGATCGGACGATGGCCCAGATCCAGCGCCGACGCCGGGCGCGGGCGGTGCGATGACCGAGACGGCCGTCTACGCTGCCGGCGGCGTCATCTGGCGCCTGGTCGAGGGCAAGCTCCACATCCTCGTCATCCATCGCACCGCGTACTCCGACGTCACCCTTCCCAAGGGAAAGGTGGACCCGGGCGAGACACTCGTCGAGACGGCGGTGCGCGAAATCCATGAGGAGACCGGCATCCGCGTCTCGCTCGGCATCCCGGTGGGCGTCTCGCGCTACCGCATGCCGCGCGGACGTCAGAAGATCGTCCACTACTGGGCGGCGGAGGCGACCGAGTCCGCGATCCGGGCGTCGACGTTCATCCCCAACAAGGAGGTCGCCGCCCTCGAGTGGGTGACGCCGCGCAAAGCGCTCGGATATCTCTCCTACCCGGTCGACGTCGAAATCCTCGAGCAGTTCCTGACCTATGTCGACGACGGCATCCTCTCGACCTTCCCCGTCGTCGTGCTGCGGCATGCGAAGGCCCTCCCCCGGGAGGAGTGGAAGGGGCAGGATGCCGCACGACCGCTGACCGCGCGCGGCACCCGCCAGTCGAAGGCGATCGTCGGACCGATCCGCTCCTACGGCGTGCGCAAGATCGTCTCGAGCGATGCCGTGCGGTGCGTGTCGACGGTCACGCCGCTGTCGAAGGCACTGGGACGCCAGATCACCCGGACGCCGCTCGTGTCGCAGGATGCCTGGGCCGACGGCACCTCCGACGTCCGCGCCGTCGTGGGCAAGCGCGTGCGGGCCCGCAAGCCCGCGGTGCTGTGCAGTCACGGTCCGGTGATCCCCGGCATCCTCGCCGAGCTCGCCCTCGCGACCGGCACGCTCCGCGGCTCCTACCTCGGCAGTGCGTCCTCGCTCGAGGTCGGGGGGTTCTCCGTCGTCCATCTGTCGGCCGATCACCCCGGCTCCGGCATCGTGTCGATAGAAACGCACGAGCCGACCGTCTGAATCCCGTTCACCTGTCGTTCACCGAGACAGCGCACTCTCGTAAGAGTCGATGTCTACCGTCACGGACGTGCCCCGCACCGGGCCGATCATCCCTGACATGTGAAGGATTCACAGTGAAGCTCACCCGCATCGCCCAGCTGGGCGCTGTCGCCGCCGTCGCGGCACTCACTCTCACCGCCTGCGCGGCCAACGAGGGCGGCACGACCGCCCCGACCGACACCGAGTCCGCCGCCGCCGCTCTCAGCGGAACGCTCAACGGACAGGGCGCGTCGTCGCAGCAGGTCGCCGTCCAGGCGTGGACGTCCGCCTTCAACCAGGCCAACCCCGACGCGGTCATCAACTACGACCCCGCCGGTTCGGGGACGGGCCGCGAGTCGTTCCTCGCCGGTGCCGTGAACTTCGCGGGCTCGGACCGCGCGTTCAAGACGGACGAGATCGCCGCGGGCGGCTTCGGCGCGTGCGCCGCGGACTCGGGCATCGTCGAGATCCCCGCCTACATCTCGCCCATCGCGATCATCTTCAACGTTCCCGGCGTCGATTCGCTCAACCTCGACGCGGAGACCGTCGCAGGCATCTTCGCCGGCACGATCACGAACTGGAACGACCCGGCGATCGCCCGCGACAACGCCGACGCCACTCTTCCCGACCTGCCGATCAACCCCGTCCACCGCTCCGACAAGTCGGGCACGACCGGCAACTTCACCGACTACCTGTCGGCGAACGCGGAGAACATCTGGACGTGGGGCTCCGTCGAGGAGTGGCCCGCCGGCGTCGTCGGCGAAGCCGCCGAGAAGACGTCGGGCGTCGTCGAGGCCGTCAAGGCGGGCGAGGGCTCGATCGGCTACGCCGACTCGTCGCAGGCCGGCGACATCTCGTCGGTCGCCGTCAAGGTGGGCGACGAGTTCGTCGCGCACTCCCCGGAGGGCGCCTCGAAGACGCTCGACGCATCGGAGATCGAGTCGGGCCGCACCGAGGGCGACCTCGCCTTCACAATCGACCGCACGACGACCGAGGCGGGCGCCTACCCCGTGCTCCTGGTCAGCTACCTCATCGGCTGCGAGCAGTACGAGGATGAGAACGTCGCCGCCCTCACCAAGGCGTTCTTCCAGACCGCGGTCAGCGAAGACGGCCAGAAGCTGGCCGCCGACAACGCGGGCAGCGCTCCCATCTCGGAGGACCTCCGCACGAAGTCGCTCGCTGCGATCGACCTCATCAAGTGAGCCGACGGACGGCCTCCCGGAGCGCATCGCCCCGGGAGGCCGTCCGGTCGCCACGCACCACACCCCCTCCGCGCCCGACGAGAGAGACCCCGATGACAGCAACCACCGCCACCGCTCCCCGGCGGGGTGCGGCGAAGCAACGCGCCGGGGACCTCTGGTTCTCGGGCACCGCTGTGTTCGCGGGGTCGATGATCGTCGTGACGCTCGCGGCGGTCGCGATCTTCCTCATCGTCCAGTCGCTGCCTGCCTTCGGGGCGACGAACGAGACGGCATCCCTGCTGACCTCCAACTTCTGGTCCTACGTCATGCCGCTTCTGTTCGGCACGATCTGGGCCGCCTTCCTCGCGCTGATCGTCGCGGTGCCGCTCTCGCTCGGCATCGCCCTGTTCATCACGCACTATGCGCCGCGCCGGCTCGCGCAGACCCTCGGCTACATCGTCGACCTCCTCGCCGCCGTCCCCTCCGTCGTCTACGGCCTGTGGGGCATCCTCGTCTTCGCCCCTTCGGTCGTCCCGACCTACAAGTGGCTGAACGAGAACCTCGGCTGGATCCCGCTCTTCTCCGGTCAGGTGCTCAACTCCGGCCGCACGATCCTCACCGCCGCCCTCGTCCTCGCCGTCATGGTCGTGCCGATCATCACCGCGATCTGCCGCGAGATCTTCCTGCAGACGCCCGTCCTCCACGAAGAGGCGGCGCTCGCCCTCGGTGCGACCCGCTGGGAGATGATCCGCATGGCGGTGCTCCCCTTCGGCCGGTCGGGCATCGTGTCGGCATCCATGCTCGGCCTCGGCCGCGCGCTCGGCGAGACGATGGCGGTCGCCATGGTCCTCTCCGCGACGAACGTCGTGACCCTCCGCCTGCTGACGTCGCAGAACCCGTCGACGATCGCGGCGAACATCGCCCTCACCTTCCCCGAGGCGTACGCACTCAACATCAACGTCCTCATCGCGACGGGCCTGATCCTCTTCGTCGTCACCTTCGCCGTCAACGCGGTCGCGCGGTGGATCGTCAACCGCCGCAAGGAATTCTCGGGAGCGAACTGACATGACCACCGCACCCGCCCCGACGCGACCCTCCGCGACGCGCACGCACGTCTCGCTCACCAGCGGCCACCTCGCGCGCTGGGCGCCGTGGGCGCTCCTGGTCGGCTCGCTCGCCGTGTTCGGCGCCGTCTTCGGTGTCCTCTCCGCCGCCTCGGGCAGTGAGTTCTCGATCGCCGGCTGGATCGTCGTCTCGGTGATCGCATTCCTCGTGCTGATCTACGTCGTCTCTCGCATCGTGGAAGGAAGCCGCCGCGCGTTCGACCGGCTCATCACCGGCATCGTGTCGAGTGCCTTCGCGATCGCGATGGTGCCGCTCGTCTCCGTCGCGTGGACGGTCATCTCCAACGGTCTCGCGCGCTTCGACGGCACGTTCTTCTCGAGCTCGATGCGCGGCGTCCTCGGCGAGGGCGGCGGCGCCGTCCATGCGATCTGGGGCACCGTCCTGGTCACCGGGGCCGCCGCGATCATCTCGATCCCCATCGGGCTCATGACGGCGATCTACCTCATCGAGTACGGACAGAACTCGCGCCTGGCCCGGGCGATCACCTTCCTCGTCGACGTGATGACCGGCATCCCCTCGATCGTCGCGGGTCTGTTCGCCTACGCGCTGTTCGCGCTCATCTTCGGACCGGGCGTGCGCATGGGGCTCGCGGGCGCGATCGCGCTGTCGGTGCTCATGACCCCCGTCGTCGTCCGTTCGAGCGAAGAGATGCTGCGACTGGTCCCGAACGAGCTGCGCGAGGCATCCTATGCACTGGGCGTCCCCAAGTGGCTGACGATCGCGAAGGTCGTGCTGCCGACCTCGATCGCCGGCATCACGACCGGCGTCATGCTCGCGATCGCCCGCGTCATCGGCGAGACGGCCCCGCTGCTGGTGACCGCGGGGTTCACCGACGCGATGAACATGAACCTCTTCGACGGGCGCATGCAGACCCTGCCGGTGTTCATCTACTCGCAGTACGCCTACAAGGGCATCCCTCCCGAGGCGTACGTCGAGCGCGCGTGGGCCGCCGCCCTCACCCTCATCCTCATCGTCATGGCGCTCAACCTCATCGCACGCCTGGTCGCGAAGCTGTTCGCCCCGAAGACCGGCCGCTGAGCCCGCGCCCGCCCGAACCCGGAACACCCCGAAGGAACCTCGTGTCCAAGAGCATCGAAGTCAACGACCTCAACGTGTACTACGGCGACTTCCTCGCCGTCGAGGGCGTGTCCCTCGAGATCCAGCCCCGGAGCGTCACAGCCTTCATCGGGCCGTCCGGCTGCGGCAAGTCGACCTTCCTGCGCACCCTCAACCGCATGCACGAGGTCATCCCCGGCGCCCGCGTCGAGGGCGAGGTGCTCCTCGACGGCGACGACCTGTACGGCCAGGGCGTCGACCCTGTGCTCGTGCGCCGCCAGGTGGGGATGGTCTTCCAGCGCCCGAACCCGTTCCCGACGATGTCGATCAAGGAGAACGTCCTCGCGGGGGTGAAGCTCAACAACAAGCGCATCTCGAAGAGCGACGCCGACACGCTCGTCGAGAAGTCACTGAAGGGTGCGAACCTCTGGAACGAGGTCAAGGACCGCCTCGACAAGCCGGGCTCGGGCCTCTCCGGCGGCCAGCAGCAGCGCCTGTGCATCGCGCGCGCGATCGCGGTCTCCCCCGACGTGCTCCTCATGGACGAGCCCTGTTCGGCCCTCGACCCGATCTCGACGTTCGCGATCGAGGAGCTCATCCAGGAGCTCAAGCAGGAGTACACGATCGTCATCGTGACGCACAACATGCAGCAGGCATCCCGCGTCTCGGACAAGACCGCGTTCTTCAACATCGCCGGCACCGGCAAGCCCGGCAAGCTCATCGAGTACGACGACACCAACACGATCTTCACGACGCCGTCCGTGCAGGCCACCGAGGACTACGTCTCCGGCCGCTTCGGGTGAGGCGGGGGCGGCCGGCGGCGGCCGGCGGGCGGAAGTCGTAACTGCAAGGCTTCGTGGTCGACACGCCGGGTGTGTCTCGGCATGCCCCGGCGTGTCGCGCGCCTGACCTTGCAGTTCGGTCCGACCCGCCCTCGCGCCATCGACTCCTCCACAGGCGGCGAATCGGCGGATTTGTCCACGGATGCCACCTCGCGCCGCCCGCCATGTGTGCGGTGCGGGCACGGTATGGGCATGTGCGAACGCGGAGAGATCGTGACGACGGCGCGTCTGCGCCGGAGCGGGGTGAGTGGACAGGCGTTGCGACAGATGGTGGATGCCGGAACGATCCATCGGGCCCGGCGCGGTGTCTACACGACACCCGCGACGTGCCCGGCGATCCGGGCGGTCGCCGCACACGGCGGACGTGTCGGATGCCTCACCGCTGCACGGCACCTCGGGCTGTGGACGCTCTCCCCTCCGGGTGCGCCCCACGTGTGGATGTGCGACGGGCAACGCCGCTACCACGACACCGGATGCGGATGCGTCGAGCACTGGGATGACGGCCCGCGCGGCGATGCCGGCGCGACACCGAGCGTGCCCCGCATTCTCTGCCAGATCTTCCGCTGCGTCGGCGTCGAGGAGTTCTTCGTCGTTCTGGAGTCAGCGCTCCGGCAGCGCATGATCACCGAGGAGGGGTTGCGGTGGCTGCGGAAGCGATCAAACGCGGTGATGCGCGAGGCTCTGACGCTCGCGCGGGACGACGCCGACAGCGGTCTCGAATCATTGCTGCGCTGGCGTCTGAGGCGTCACGGGCTGCGTGTGCGGACACAGCGGAGCATCGCGAGCGTCGGTGTCGTCGACGCGTTGATCGGCGACCGGCTGCTCGTCGAGACCGACGGTGTCGAAGGCCACAACTCCGCACCCCACCGGCATAAGGACCTCGTCCGCGACGCTCACGCCGCACTGTGGGGATACATGACACTGCGCTTCGACTACGCGATGGTCGTGCACGACTGGGAACTCGTGGAGGCGGCGATCCTCGGGGCGCTCCGCACGTTGGGAGGCGCGCGGCCGTGAGTGCGAACCGAAGTGCAAGGGATCAGGGGCGACACGCCGCGGGGTGCCGCTCGACACCGGCGTGTCGGCCACGAAGCCTTGCAGTTACGTCAGGAGACGGGGCGAGCCCGGGCGGGCGGGTGAGGTCAGTCGCGCGGGCTCAGGAGGTAGGCGTTGAGGGATGCCGTGAACTCGGCATCCGTCGGGAGTGACGTGTCGTCGATCGCGGTGAGCGGAGCGGCGAGCCGGATGCTCGAGACGAGCCACGCCGCGTCGACGTCCGCGAGGGCCGCGGCGGGGATCGTGTCGTAGCCCACGACGAACCCTCGTTCCGACAGGTGCTCGAACAGGCTGAGCTGCGTCGTGCCGTGCAGGATGCCGCCGTTCGGCGCGGGCGTCAGGAACGTGTCGCCGCGGCGGACGATGAGCGACGCGGTCGGCGCCTCGAGGACGTACCCGTCGCTCGAGAGGAAGATCGCGTCGTCGGCGCCGCGGCGCTTCGCTTCACGCAGGGCCGCCATGTTGACGGCGTACGACAGCGTCTTGGCGCCGAGGAGCAGCCACGGAGCCCGGGCGGGTACGTCGATGGCGTACCCGCGGTCGAGCGTCACGGCGCGGACGCCCTCGGTACGCGCACGATGGAAGTCGGATGCCGCAGCCGCCGTCACCCAGGCGGTCGGTGCGGGGCCGTGCTCGACGCCGCGGCTGAGGATGAGCTTGATCACCGCCTCCCCCGGCCCGCAGTGCGCGGCAGCAGCCTCGATCGCCGCGCGCCACTGGTCGAGGTTGGGGGCGGGGAGTTCGCAGAGGCGCGCCGAGTGCGCGAGGCGTTCGAGGTGGGCCGTGACCTCTTGCGGGTGGGCGTCGACGACGCCGATCGACTCGAAGATGCCGTCGCCCCGCTGGGTGCTCAGCTCTCCCACGGTGAGGGCGGGCGCAGCCGGGTCGAGCGACGTGAAGGTGTCGGTCCAGTCGGCGCGCTGCTCGCCGTCGTCCGCCGGATCGATCATGAGCGCGCCGTACCAGACCATGTGCCGAGCCTACGCCCGGGAATGAACCTGGCCGCACCGCTTGTTACACTGATTCAGCCGGGCCGCAGTAACCCCGGGCTCCATCTTTCGCCGCTCCGAGCGGCCTCGCGCCGAGAGGCGTTCTGCGGCCCGGCACTTTCGTGCGGGGACTCGGAACGCCTCTGCCGCGCAGCGGCCGCAGACTCCGGGCGTTCTGCAGCCACCGCATCCGCGCGTCAGCGCAGCTGATCCCGTCGCCACAGCCCCGCACTCGCCGTGAGATCGCCGGCGTAGGTGTCGAGGCGCAGGGCGCGGGTCGTGAAAACGGCGGCCCGCTCGGGCTCGGTCGCGTCGTAGTCGTCGGCGAGGTCGGCGGCCCCGGCGGCGACGACCCGGCAGAAGGATGCCGCACGCTCGAGCGCGACGGCGAAATCGCCCACGAAGACGCCCCGGAGGATCACGTCGACGAGCTCCATGAGCTCTTCGGGCCCGGCGGGTGTCGGAGCGCCCGCGACGACGTCGTCGACCGTGTTGCGCGCCGCGCGGCCGCGCTCGTAGAGGTACGCCGCGGTCTCGGGATCGTCGCGCACCATGAGCTGCAACAGGTACAGGCGCCACAGAGCGCCCGGAAGCGAGAGGGCCGCCGAGTGCGACCACAGCTCCGCGAGGGTGTCGATGCCGTGCGTGTCGGTGAAGGTCACGAGTCGGTCGACGACATCGTCCTCGGGTTCGTCGCGCACGCGGGTGAGGAGCGCGGCGGCCGTCGCGTGCGCCGCGCGCGACACCTCCGCCGGGTCGGTCGATCCGAAGCGGCGGTCGAACGTCGACGCGGGCCGCTGGACGGGCCTGTGGTAGTCCCGGCGGTCGTCAGTCATCCATCCAGGGTACCCGCGGGCGCCGTGGGCGGCCCGGTGCCGCGACCGATCAGGCGGTCGGGACGGCCACGATCGGCGTCGTCGTGGGCACACCGCTGGGCGCCCCCCCGGCCTGCTCGACCGTGACGGCGATCGTGTCGCCCGGCTCCATCCTGCCGGCGAGTTCCGCCGTGCTCGCGCCGTCCGACGCGTCGAAGGTCCCCGCCGGGATGGGCGTGTCATCGCGCACGTACCAGAGCTCGAACGTCTGGTCGTCATCGATCGCGGGCAGCCCGTCAGCGACGAGCACGACCTTGCCGACGCTCTCCGACCAGTGCAGCGTGGCGCTGCCACCGTCGAAGGTCGCGGCGGCGATCGAGGCATCCGGCGCACGTTGGATCTCTTCGAGCGCGACGACCGACGCCGGCGTCTGCCACAGGTGCGACAGCGCCCCCGCGCCCCAGCCGATGCCCACGAGCAGAACGATGGACGCCGCGAGCGCGAACAGCCCTCGGCTCCAGTTGCGGCGCTCGATCGTCTGGATCATCTCCGTGTTCGGCGCCGGCTCGGCCGTCTCGGGAGCGGTCTCGCCGGCGGGGTCGGGTGTCTCCTCTGCAGGCTCCACAGGCGCGGCAGGCTCCACAGGCGCGCCGACCATCTCCCGCAGGCGCCCGCGCAGCTCGGGCGGGGGAGCGACCGGCGCGACGACGTCGGCGAGGGATGCCGCGGTCTCGGCATCCATCCCCGCGATGTGCTCCCACTCAGGGTGCGCCGCGAGGGCGTCGCGGTAGGCCTTCTCGTCGTCGGGCGACAGCGCCCCGAGGGCGTGCCCGGCCGAGAGCTCGGCGAACTCGTCGTGGTTCACGGCGTCACCCCCATTTCCTGGCGCAGTCGCGAGAGTCCGTCTCGCATTCTCGTCTTGATCGTTCCCACCGGCGTCGCGGTGAGCGCCGCGATTTCGCTCTGACTGTAACCGCCGAAGTAGGCGAGGGTCAGCGCTTCGCGCTGCGGGCCGGACAGCGCCTCGAGCGCCCGTGCGACGCGTCGGCTCTCGACGCGCAGTTCGACCTGCTCGGCGACCCCGTCCTGCGGTGTGTTCAGCTCTCGCAGCCCTGCCCGCTCGTCACGGTCGGCGCTCGACTGCGCCGACCGCACCCGGTCGACGGACCGCCGATACGCGATCGTCATGACCCACGTCCTCCCCTGCCCCTTGTTCGGAGCGAACGACGCAGCGGATTGCCACACGTCGAGGAACACCTCCTGCAGCACCTCCTCGCTCTGGGCGCGGTTGACGACGACACGCAGGATGAGGCCGAAGACGCGCGCCGAGAGCATGTCGTAGAGCTCGGCGAACGCGCCGTGGTCGTGCGCGGCGATGCGGGCGAGCAACTCCGCGGCGTGGTCGCGCGGCGGCGAGTCCCCGTCCGGATCTTCCGTCACATCCACGCCATCGATGACCATCTCCCCCAGCATGCCTCATCCCCCGATCATTGTCGCGCAGCGCTCGACCGGCGGCGCCTCGGCATCCGTCATCCGAAGGTGAACGAGTAGACCTCCACGCCCGGTGCGACCTCGACCGTGAGGGTGCCGTCGCGATTGCCGCCCGGCGCCACGACCTCGTACGACCGCGGCGTGCCGGAGACCTCGATGCGCGTGCGGGCACCGTCGGCATCCGTCACCTGCACCTGGCCGCTCCCGGCCATCACCATGCGCACCTCGCCCGCCCGGTAGTGCAGGCGGATGCCGGCAGGGCTCTCGCCGGAGGGCGTCGCGAACTGGGTTTCGACCCGCCACGGGCCCTCGAGCGCGAACGTGTCCCCGGCCTGTTCGGCGGGAAAGGCGTAGGTGCGCTCGCCCGCACGGTAGGCGTCCGGCCCGGCGAAGTTGACGTCTTTGCCCGATCCAAGGAAGGTCTCGGGCGTCGTCGAACCGTTCTGCGGGGTCTCGTCGGCGACGTCGGTCGCGGGAGGAAGGGCGACACTGGGGTTCGCGTCTTCGAGGAGCTCGCGGATCATCTTCTCGGTCGCGGCGTAGTTGCCCTCGCCGAAGGAGATGTGCCGCACGGTGCCGGACGCGTCGATCAGGTAGTACGCCGGCCAGTAGCGGTTGCGGTAGGCGGTCCACGTGGAAAGCGCGTTGTCGAGCGCGACGGGATAGGTGATGCCGAAGTCCTCCGCTCCCGCGGCGACGTTCCCGGCATCCTTCTCGAACGCGTACTCGGGCGAGTGGATGCCGATGACGTCCAGCCCCGCGTCGCGGTACGCCTCGTCCCACGCGACGACGTGCGGGATCGAGCGCTGGCAGTTGATGCAGGAGTACGCCCAGAAGTCGATGAGCACGACCTTGCCGCGGAGGTCGGCGAGTTGCACGCCCGCGCCGTCCGGCGTGTTCAGCCAGCTCTCGATGCCGCGGATCTCGGGGGCGGTGCCGCATGATTCGAGCTGTTCGGCACCGTTCGTGCAGTTGTCGAGCTCGCGGTTCTCGTCGGTGACGATGCCGCCGAGATTCAGAGCCTTCGCGGCCTGCTCGTTGTCGGTGAGGTCCTGCTGCAGCTGCGCGGTGTAGTCGGGCAGAAGGCGCTGGAGCTGCTGCGGGACGTTGAAGAGCAGCCCGACGGCGAGCGCGAGCATCGCGACGCCCGCAGCGATGCGCAGACCCCGCTCGCGCGTGCGGAACGCACGGATGCGCTCGACGACGCCGCGCCCGGCGAGGGCGAACACGAGGAGCGGGATCGCGACGCCGATTGCGAAGGATGCCGTCAGCAGCACCGTGTCGAGTCCGATCCGTCCGGTCGCGCCCGCGACGATGATCGCCGCGAGGACAGGCCCGGCGCACGGCACGAACACCGCCCCGAGGGCGAGGCCGACACCGAACCCGCTGCCGCCGTTGGCGACCTCTTTGCGCGGGATCCACTGGAAGGGCTTCTCGAGGAGCTCCTCGACCTTCGGGATCAGCAGGCCCACGCCGATGAGGACGAGCACCGCGATGCCGACCCAGCGGATGACGTCCTGCGGGAGGTTGAGGAGCCCGAGGAGGAGCGAGCCGACGAGCGTCACGAGGGTGAAGCTCACGACGAGACCGGCGATCACGAGGTACGGGCGGCTGCGGCGGGCGGGCGCGGGAGCCCCGGCATCCGCACTCTCGAAGCGCGCTGACTGGGCGCCGCCGGTGAGGAAGATGACCGGCAGCACCGGCAGGATGCACGGCGAGATCCCGGTGATGAGTCCGCCCAGCAGGCCGATGATGATGAGTTCCATGACGCCCCGTTCCTGGCCCCGCCCTGTCGGGGGTCGATGTCAGGGGTCGTTCGAGGCGGGCGGGTTTTCGGATCGATCCGAGAATTCCCCCATCCGATTCCGACCGGTCTCCGAAGAACCCTCGAGGCCGCGCTCCGCGGCTTCCGACCAATCGGAGGCAATCATGCTCAGCAGCAAGAAGAAGATCACCGCCGCTCTCACTCTGACCCTCGCGGGAGCCTTCGCCCTCTCGGCGTGTTCCTCGGGGTCTGCGGAGCCCGAGGCGACCACTCCCGCTATGACCGAGGAGTCCAGTCCGTCGGCGACGCCCGAGGGCATGACGGACGACGCGATGGCGAACCTCGTCGGCCCCGGCTGCGCCGACTACGCCGAGGCGGTCCCCTCGGGCGCCGGCTCGATCGAGGGCATGTCGCAGGAGCCTGTCGCCGTAGCGGCATCCAACAACCCCATGCTCACGACCCTCACGGCGGCCGTCAGCGGCCAGCTGAACCCTGACGTGAACCTCGTCGACACGCTCAACAGCGGCGAGTACACCGTCTTCGCGCCGGTCGACGACGCCTTCAAGAAGATCGACTCGGCCACGATCGACTCGCTCAAGACCGACAGCACGACGCTGACGAACATCCTCACGTACCACGTCGTCGAAGGTCAGATCGAGCCGTCCGACATCGCCGGAATGCACACCACCCTCCAGGGCGGCGACGTGAACGTCACCGGCTCCGGGGATGACTGGATGGTGAACGACGCCAAGGTCATCTGCGGCGGCGTGCAGACCGCGAACGCCACCGTGTACCTCATCGACACGGTGTTGATGCCCGCGAGCTGATCGATCCTTCGGCCTGATCGATCACGCGGGTAGGGCGGCCGTCGGCGCGGGGGTGCCGGCGGCCGCTGTCGCGTGCGCGCGCTAGGCTCGCGATGCCGACGGCCGCTGGCGTACTTCAGTCCGTCATATGGAGCCGAGCCTTGCGCGCACCCGCTAGTTCTCCGGCGCGCGCTCCAGCGTCACGATCGCGTGGCAGTTTCGACATCGGACGTCGCACTTCGCCACCTCGGCTTCCGGGGCCACGCGGCTGAAGCCTTCCTTGACCATCCGCATGACATCCTTCCGCTTCTTCAGGGCAGGACGATGATCGAAGTCAAGCACTCGGATGTCGTCGGTGCCACAATCGACGCACGGATGCCGGAAGAGATACTCCGCAAGGAACGCCTTGAGCTCCCGTCGACGTCTGGCTGTCCGTTCGACGATTGTGCGCACGTGCTTCTCACGGTTTTCCGCGTAGTAGCGTCGCGAGGCTTCGCGATTGCAGTCGCGACATGCTTCCTGCAAACCGTCGGTGCGGGCGCGCTTTCGGTTGAATGCTGCGCACGGCTTCTGGATTTTGCACATGGAGCATCGTTTGGAAGTCTGTGGCGAAACAGTCGTCGACGGCGTCACGCTGTCGCTGGGTGCGGTCGGCATAGCTCCTGACTATCAGGACCTACCGACACTCGCGGTGGTGCCCCCACAGGGGCTCGAACCCTGGACCCACGGATTAACCTGCTGCACTGGGCTTTCCCCAGCCACCGATACGGCTTGCAGTCTGGACTATATCTTCACCTTCGGCCGAGCCGGTCAGGTGCGCCGCGTGTAGTCTCTGAGGTTCCCTGGCGGTTACCTGCTGATTACCCAATCCCTCGGATTGTCACTGCCGGAATGAATCCGGCGAGTACCTCGGGCTCTCAGGGCGTCCCAGCATATAGCGGCGGTCATCCGACGTATTTCGACGCCGGCGCTCCATCTTTATTGTGTTGAAGTCCGTTGCTCTAACCAACTGAGCTATAGGGGCTCCACCAGCCTACCAAGTCACGTACAGGCGTTGTCGCGCCCGCGTTCCGGACGGAGGCGCACCTCCTACCCTGTGGTGGCGATGTCCGGCCGCCGGAGACCAGCGACGACGGCGCAGAAATCGCGATCGCACCGGCTCCGGCGTCACGCCCGTGAGCCTGCCGGCGCCTCAACGACGTCCGGTTCCCACCGGAGGATGTCGCCGGGCTGGCAGCCCAAGACGCGACAGATCGCGTCGAGCGTCGTGAACCGCACCGCCTTCGCACGCCCGTTCTTGAGCACCGAGACGTTGACGGGCGTGATGCCGATGGCGACGGCGAGGTCGGAGACACTCATCTTCTTGCGGGCGAGTTCGACGTCGAGGTCGACGATGATCGGCATCACACCACCTCCGCCATCTCCTGACGGAGCGACGTCGCCTGCACGAGAAGCCCGCGCATGACGAACACCACGAGGGCGAGGCCGGCGAGGGTGATGAGCGCCAGCATCCCCATGAGGGCAAGGAACGGGCTGCCGGCTTGCGCGTCGCTGATCACCGTCATCCCGACGACGACGATGACCCCGGCGACGACGAGGGAGGCGATGATCGCGTCGACCCAGCGGAACGACTGCGGGGCGAAGACGGTGTCGTGGAAGACGAACGTCAGAAGCCTCCAGACGCACACGAGGATGACCTGGCCGCTCGCCAGCAGCGCGGCGACGAGCAGGATGCCGGGGACCTGGAGCTCGGAGAACTCCGGCGCCGTCCGCGCGAGGCCCGCAGCGATCATCGGGACCAGCAGCGTCTGACACCCCACCAGTGCGGCGAACAGGAGAACGATCAGTGCTTTCGTCACCCCGATGAGCGAAGACCCCATGCGCGTTCCTCTCGTTTATCGTTGTTCAGATATCGATAAACGATAGATGCTCCCTGGTGTCGACACAAGGTGCGCGTGACTCACGCTGCGACGTGAGAAAGGGGATCAGTGCCGCAGGGTCACTCCATCGCCACGGCGTAGCCCGACACGACGATGCCGCCCTCCGCGGGGATGTCGACCGTCAGCTCACCCGGTCGTCCGACGTGGGCACCCTGCTCGATGATGATGCGGCCGGGCACCGGCACCGCGCCGAGGTCGCGCAGATAGGCGCCGAAGGCGGCCGCTGCGGAGCCGGTTGCGGGATCCTCCGTGATACGGCCCACGGGGAAGAGGTTCCGGGCGGCGAAGCGACCTCGCGCGAGGCGGTGCGCGAGGGTGATCGTCGCGGGCCAGCCCCGCTCATCCATCAGAGCGCGGACGGCATCGGGGTCGAACGTGAACCCGTCGAACACGTCGCGATCCTCGAGGACGATCACGGGGTGCGGGTTTCCAGCATCCGCGAGGCGAGGTGGCAATGCATCATCGAGCGCGTCCTGATCCAGCCCCACGAGCGTGAGGATGCCGTCGAGGTCGGCGCCGGGCAGGTCGCTCACCCGCGGAGCGACGCTCGTGAACGCGGCCCGGACGCCCCCGGCATCCGTCGACACGGCGATGTCCACAGGCCCGACCGGCGTCGCGAAGCGGATCGCACCGGCGGCATCCGCTCGTCCCCGCTCGGCGAGCGCCACGGCGGTCGCGATGGTCGCGTGTCCGCAGAAGGGGACCTCGGCGATCGGCGAGAAGTAGCGGATCGCCACCGCCCCGTCAGCGGTCTCCCCCGTGACGAACGCGGTCTCGGCGAAATCGACGTCGGCGGCGACGCGCTGCATCTCGGCATCCGTCATCGCCCCCGCATCGAGCACCACGCCGGCCGGGTTCCCGCCGCCCGCCGACGTCGCGAAGGCCGCGTACCGGAGCACCTGCGTCACGCGTACAGTCCGCCGATGCGCGTGATGATCGTTCCGGCGAGGTTGACGGCCCAGATGACGACCACGACGGTGCCGATGACGGTTCCCCCGATCCAGACCCATAGCGGCGTCCAGCCTCCCGCCACGGTGCGACGGCGGAGCACGACGGCGCGGCCGATCATGTAGACGGCGGCGCCGGGGCTCGCGAGCGCGAAGAACGACCACGCCCAGTGGAAGGGCTGCACGACGCCGCGCCGGCGGAGCTCTCGCCAGTCGAGCCAGGAGAACACGATGAACGCGGCGATCGCTCCCCAGCTGATGAACGAGATCCAGAGCGAGGCCACCTGCCACTGCAGAACGTCGGAGGTCGCCCTCGGATCGCTCGCCGAGCGGACGAGGATGTCGATGTACTCGTTCCAGTCGATCAGGAAGATGCTGAAGAACGGCACGATGCTCGCCGCGATCGCGAGCCACACCCACACGGTGTTGGTGTCGACATCGGCCTTCGGCGCCGCGGGCGCATAGGCCGGTGCCACGGGATAGGACGGTGCCACGGGATAAGACGGGGCTGCGGGATATCCCGCCCCGCCGGGATGGGCGACGGCCCCCGGGACGGTGGCCGCAGGGGGCGCGGGTGCCGCAGGGGGCGCGGGTGCCGCAGGGGGCGCGGGTGCCGGGGCCGCTGGGGCGTACTCGCCGTACCGGGGCGCCGGCCGCACGTCGGGTGTCGGCTCGGGAGCCGTGACCAGAGGCGACGGTGGCGCAGCGGGCACGGACTCGGTCGCGGGAGGGACGGGGCAGGCATGCGCCGTCCACTGGGCGCCGTCCCACCAGCGCTGGCGTGCCGGATCGGACGGGTCGGGGTACCAACCGGCCTGAGCGCTCATGCGGATGCCTCCACGTCCGCGCCGGCGGCGGCGAGTTCGGCGAGCGCAGCCTCGGACGATTCGGGCGCCACCCCCGCGATGAGATCGGTGAGAACCCGCACCTGCAGACCTGCGGCCACGGCATCCAGCGCCGACGCGCGGACGCAGTAGTCGGTCGCGATGCCGGTCACGTCGACGTCGGTGACGGCGTGCTCGGCGAGGAGCTCGGCGACCGTCTTCCCCTCCTCGGTCGTGCCCTCGAACAGGGAGTAGGCGGGCTTCCCTTGCCCCTTCTTGACCTCGGCGGTGACGGCGGAGGTGTCGAGCTCCGGGTCGTAGGCGGCCCCCTCGGTGCCGGCGATGCAGTGCACGGGCCAGGTGTCCACGAAGTCGGGGGTTCCCTCGAGGGCGATGTGCCCGCCGTTGTCGGAGTCCGGGTCGTGCCAGTCACGCGATGCGACGATGAGGTCGTACTCCCCCGCGTGCGCGGCGAGGTGAGCGGTGATGCCCGCGGCGACCGCGTCACCTCCCGCGACGCCGAGTGCGCCGCCCTCGGTGAAGTCGTTCTGCACGTCGACGATGAAGAGGGCTCTGGTCATGCTCCGAGGCTATCGGCTCCCGTGCGCGGCGCGCGGTGTTCACACCTCCGGAGATCCGGTGCGTGCGCGGCGCAGGGACCGGCGTGTCGCCTTCTCGGGAGCCGCATCTCCGGAGTTCTGAACGTCCGGCGTCGAAGAGGCGTGCACAGGCGCGTGCAGCGCGGCGTGCGCCTCCACCGTCGGGATCCCCGGCTTCGACAGGCGCGACGGCCACCAGATCGCACGCCCGATGTCGTACGACAGCGCCGGCACGAGCAGAGAACGCACGACGAACGTGTCGAGCAGCACCCCGAAGGCGACGATGAACGCCAGCTGCGCGAGGAACAGGATCGGGATGACCCCGAGCGCCGCGAACGTCGCGGCGAGGACGAGCCCCGCCGACGTGATGACGCCGCCGGTGGCGACGAGTCCGCGCAGGATGCCGGGGCGCGTGCCGTGACGCAGCGACTCCTCCCGCACGCGCGACATCAGGAAGATGTTGTAGTCGACGCCGAGCGCGACGAGGAAGACGAATCCGTAAAGCGGCACCGCGGGGTCTGCGCCCGGGAAATCGAGAACGTGGTCGAAGACCAGGGCGCTGACTCCCAGCGCCGCCCCGAACGAGAGGATGACGCTCGCGGTCAGCAGCACCGGCGCGAGGATCGAGCGCAGCAGCAGCATGAGGATCACGAGGATCACGGCCAGGATCACCGGGATGATCACGGTCCGATCGCGGATCGAGGTGTCGTTGGTGTCGACGTCGATCGCGGTCGGCCCGCCCACGAGCGCCGTGCCCTCACCGAGCTCGTCGGAGAACCTCGTGCGGAGGTCGCGGATCGTGTCCTCGGCGGCAAGCGAGTCGGCCTCGTCGCTCAGGGTCGCCACGAGCAGCACGTCGCCGTCAGAGACCGTGGGCTCGGCCGCCGGGGTTCCGGGAGGGCCGGCCTGCGTGTAGACCGGGGCCCCGTCCTCGACGGTCACCTCCAGCTGGCCCGAGAGCGCATCCTGCGAGACCGCCGCGACGCTGTCGATACCGTCGGCCTCGTCGAGCACGCCCACGGCATCCGCGACCCGGTCCTCGGGCACGATGACGTAGGCGGGGCTTCCGGAGCCCGCCGGGAAGTGATCGGCGAGGACGTCCTGCCCGTCGCGCGCCTCCGACGCGCCGAGCACGAGGTCGCTCTGCGGCACGCCGTCGGCCTTCAGTTGCAGAACACCCGCGGATGCCGCGAGCAGCACGACCGTCGTGATGATCCACACCGGGCGCGCGTGCCGGGCGATGAGGCGCGCCTGACGCGCCCAGAAACCCTTCACCGGGGCATCCGGGTTCTCGACCAGCGCCTCTGCGGCATCCCCCGTGTCGCGGAAGTCCGCGGCTTCCGGAATGAACGGCCAGAAGGCCGCGCGCCCGAAGATCGCGAGGAGCGCCGGAAGGAAGGTGAGGGCCGAGAGCACGGCGAAGACGATGCCGATCGAGGCGATGGGGCCGAGCGCCCGGTTCGTCGCGAGGTCGCTCAGCAACAGGCACAGGAGCCCGGCGATGACGGTACCGCCTGCCGCGACGATCGGCTCGAACGCGCCGCGCCAGGCGCTCAGCGTCGAGTCCCACCTCGTCTTCCCGCGCGCGATCGCCTCGCGGTAGCGTGCGACGTAGAGGAGCGCGTAGTCGGTCGCGGCGCCGATCACGAGGATGAAGAGGATGCCCTGCACCTGCCCGTTGAGGACGAACACCCCCGCCTTCGCGAGCCACCACACGGTGAGGAGCGCGACGCAGAGCGCGAACGTCGAGGTCATGAGCACGAGGATCGGCAGGAGCGGCGAGCGGTAGACGATCACCAGGATTACGAACACCGCGCCGAGGGCGACGGCGAGGAGCAGCCCGTCGATGCCGAGGAATCCGGCGACGAGGTCGGCGGTGAAGCCGGCGGGGCCCGTGACCCAGGCATCCAGGCCGTCCGGCAGGTTCTCGGCGATGCTCCCGCGCACCGCCTCGACCGTCTCCCCGACGTCGCCCGACGACTCGATCGGGACGAACAGCTGCACGGCCTCTCCGTCGTCGGACGGCAGCGCGGGCGAGATCTCCCCCACCCCCTCGACGGCGCCGATCGTGTCGGCGAGGTCGGTGACGTCGGCGAGCTGTGCCTCCGTGAGCGCGCCGTCTCCCGTAATCACGACGACGGCGGGGATCGTGTCGCCGCCGGTGAAGTCGGCCAGCCGCTCCTGCACCTGCGTCGACTCCGCCGAGGACGGCAGGAAGCTCGACTGGTCGTTCGTGGCGACCTCGTCGACCTTGCCGAAGTACGGCCCGCCGATCGACCCGCCGACCAGCCAGATGAGGATGAGGAGCACCGGGATGCCGATGCGAAGCCACCGCGAGGGCGTGGACGACGAGCGAACGCGAGAGGTCATATCGCTAGCTTAGCTAGCAATTTGCGCGATGCGCATCTGGAAGTCATGAGTCCGCCCGCCGGATAGGCTCACGCCATGGTCCCCGCCGCTCTCGCGTTCGTCGGCGCGCTCGTCTACGGCTCCGCGGACTTCCTCGGGGGACTGGCCGCACAACGGCTCCGCGCGGTGGTCGTGACATCGATCTCGGCCGCCGCCGGCACGGCGCTTCTCGCCGCGCTCCTGCTCGTCGCCGGCGGGACGCCCACGTCCGCGGACCTCGTGTGGGGCGCCCTCTCCGGCGTCGCGGCCGCGATCGCCATCTCGTTGCTTTACGGCTGCCTCGCCCTCGGGCCGATGAGCGTGCTCTCCCCGATCACCGCGGTCGTGTCCGCCCTCGCCCCCGTCGCGTGGGACGCGGCGACCGGCGGCGCACCCCTCGGCGCCGGGGCGCTCGCGGGGCTCGCCCTCGCGGTCGTCGCGATCGTGCTCGTCGCGTTCCTGCCGGGCCGAGCGCGCCCGCGTCCCTCGTTCCGGGCTCTCGCGATGGCCGTCGGGGCGGGGCTCGGCATCGGAGCCTTCGTCATCCTCCTCGACCAGATCTCACCGGCTGCAGGGCTTGCGCCCCTCGCGGCAGGGCGGGCACTCAGCGCCATCCTCACCGGCTCCGTCGCGCTCGTCATCGTCGCCCTCGCCGTTCGCGCCGGCCAGACGCGATCGGGTGCCCTGCGGCCCCCGGTCGAGGGCGTCGAACCTGATCCAGGGCCACTGCGCACCGCCGTCGTCCTCACGGTCGCCTGCGGGCTCGCCGTTGCATCTGCCAACGCTCTGCTGTTCGCGGCGCTGCGAGCCGGAGAGAGCCTGTCGGTCGTCGCGGCGCTCACCGCGCTCTATCCGGCCGGCACGGTCATCCTCGCGGCGCTCGTGCTGCACGAACGACTCGTCCCTGCGCAGTGGGTGGGACTCGCGCTCGCGCTCGTCGCCGGCGTGCTCCTCGCCGTCGGCTGAGGATCCGCCGCCAGCAGGGTCAGCCCCGCGCGAAGTACAGGACCCAGCTCGCGACGAGACTCAGGATGCCCAGAGCCGCCATCCCCGCTGCCGCCCAGACGATCCGGCGGAAGCCCGGAGGGCGATGGGTGAGCCGCATCCGTCCGCTCCACCCGTGCCGGTACCAGATCGTCGCCTCGTCGCGCCCCGACAGCGCCTCGGCCTCCGCCGGGGTCGCGACCGCGCGGTTTGCGTCGCCGTCGGCGTCGTACCACCGGACGACGGTGTCATCGCCCTCGCGGTCGACGAACGCCGTCGCGGAGAGCCAGGTTCCATCCGCCGCCCACAGCGCGACGAGGACGACGATCAGCGCGACCGCGCCGCCGAGGCCGATCCAGGTGAAGATCTCGAGCAGGATGTCGACGCTCGCGGGGGCGGACGCGTTCATGCGTCCCCCGCGCGGCGGGCGACGGTCGAGCGCATTCCTGCGTCGGAAGTCATGGGTGAATCCTCATCCTGTTCCCGCGGAGCCGTCGCGTCACCGCCTGCACCGTCGAGAGCCCCAGCAGCGTTGTCAAGCGAGTCTCGCATACGCGGCGCACTCGGAAGAACGGTACCGTGATGGAGGCTCAGGGCCGGCAGCTCATCGCGCCCTCGCCTTCCGGCCGACGCCACATCGAAGGGTGCGAAGCAATGACGAGGACCATCCGCGGCGCCGTCCTCACGCGCATCGGCGCCGAACCGCCGTACGCCGGGTCGGCGCCGCTCCGGATCGAGGAGCTCGAACTCGATGACCCGCACGCCGACGAACTGCTCGTGCGCATCGAGGCGGCCGGCGTCTGTCACTCCGACCTCTCCGTGGTCGACGGCAATCGAGTGCGGCCGGTGCCGATGCTCCTCGGCCACGAAGCTTCCGGCATCGTCGAGCAGGTCGGCGAGCGGGCCGCCGCCGACGGCTTCTCCGTCGGCGACCGCGTCGTGATGGCGTTCCTGCCGCGCTGCGGCGAGTGCGACGGATGCCGCACCGGCGGCATCATGCCCTGCACCCCCGGCACGGCGGCGAACAACGCGGGCTTGCTCCTCTCCGGCGGTACGCGCCTGCACCGGCCGGACGGCGAACGCGTTTCGCATCATCTCGGCGTGTCCGGCTTCGCGACCCACGCCGTCGTCGACCGTCGCTCGGCCGTCGTCGTCGGCTCGGACGTGCCGCCGGAGGTGGCGGCGATCCTCGGGTGCGCGGTCCTCACCGGGGGCGGCGCCGTCGTCAATGCCGGCGCCGCGAAGCCGGGTGACGACATCGCGATCGTCGGCCTCGGCGGCGTCGGCATGGCCGCGCTGCTGACCGCCGCATCCCTCGGGCACGGACGTGTCACCGGCATCGATGCCGTCCGCTCCAAGCTCGACATCGCACGCGCGCTCGGCGCGGACGAGGTCTACACCCCCGACGAGGCGGCCGAAGCAGGCATCCGGGTGCCCCTGGTCGTCGAGGCGGCCGGGCACCCCCGGGCGTTCGAGACCGCGTTCGCGCTGACCGCCCCCGGCGGGCGCACCGTCACGGTCGGGCTGCCGGCGCCATCGGCACGCTCCGAGATCTCCCCTCTCACCGTCACCGCCGAGGCGCGGACGATCGTGGGGTCGTACCTCGGTTCGGCGGTCCCGTCCCGCGACATCCCCGGCTACGCGCAGCTCTGGCGCGAGGGGCGCCTGCCGGTCGAGCGCCTGATCTCCGCCCGCATCGCGCTCGACGACATCAACACCGCAATGGATGCCCTCGCGGACGGCTCTGCCCTCCGCCAGGTGATCGTCTTCTGACGCCGCACCGACACCGCACGAACGCGAAACGGCCCCGGTGATCCGGGGCCGTTTCGTCGTGGTTCTTTCGTGGAGCCGCCCAAGGGAATCGAACCCTTGACCTTTTCATTACGAGTGAAATGCTCTGCCGACTGAGCTAGGGCGGCGCATGACGCGACGCGCCGTGCACGATCATCGATCCTACAGGACCGGGAGAGGTCCCGCGAACCGTCACGGTCGCCGGCGCGGAGCCCGGCGCGCGGCGGCGTCCCCTCGCCCCACCCTCGCGACAAGGTGTCCGCGTGTTACGCGCAGATTTCGGCGGACTGTGAGCCGCTCGTACGGTCGGAGAGGCACTGCGACGAGGCGAGCGTGAGACCCGACCGCGGTGATCATGCGAGCGCAGTGTCCGACCCAAGAGGCCCGACACAAGGAGCGCACCACCATGCCCAGCAAGAAATCCCTCATCGCCGTCGCGGCGGCCCTGCCCCTCGCCCTCCTGCTCGGCGCGTGCGCGTCGGGCGGCGGCGACACCGCCGGGAGCTCCGACGACGGTGCGACGACCGAGACCGTCAAGATCGGCGTCGTCGGCGCCGGCGACCCGTACTGGGAGACCTTCACCGAAGCCGCGGCCGACGAGGGCATCGACGTCGAGATCGTGAACTTCGACTCCTACGACCAGCCCAACCCGGCCCTCGCGGCAGGCGAGCTGGACCTCAATCAGTTCCAGCACATCATCTACCTCGCAACCTACAACGTCGCCGCGGGCGAAGACCTGCAGCCCATCGGTGCCACCGCGATCTACCCGCTCGGCCTCTACTCGACGAAGTACGACGACGTCGCCGACATCCCCGCCGGCGAGACGATCGCGGTGCCCAATGACGAGTCGAACCAGGCGCGCGCCCTGCTCGTCCTGCAATCGGCCGGCCTCATCGAACTGAAAGACGGGGGTCGATCTTCTCCACCGTCGCCGACATCGAGGACTCGTCGAAGGTGAAGGTCGAAGCGGTCGCGGCCGACTTCACCGCCTCGTCCCTCCCCGACTTCGCCGGCGCCGTCGTCAACAACGACTTCGTCGCCAAATCCGGTCTCACCAGCGACGAGCTGCTCGCGCAGGACGACCCCGCCGACGAGTCGGCGTTCCCCTACATCAACATCTTCGCCGCGAAGGCCGAGGATGCCGAGAACCCGACGTACCTGAAGCTTGTCGAGATCTACCAGGACACGAAGGCCGTCCAGGACGGCGTGCTCGAGGCATCCGGCGGCACGGGCGTGCTCGTGAAGACTCCGGTCGCCGACCTCGTCGCGTCGCTGAAGAAGACCGAAGAGAGCATCCGCTCCCAGCAGTGACACCGGTGCGTGCGGCCCGTCCCCGGTCACCCGCGGGGCGGGCCGCGTACGCGTGCCCGGATGTCCCCACGCGTCCGGACCGACCCACCGATGCTCTCCATAAGGACTCTTCATGACCCTCATCCGCCTGCACGGCGTGACCAAGACCTTTCCCGCCGCAGATCGCAGCTCGGCCCCCGTGACGGCCGTCGACGACGTCACCCTCGAGATCGCCGCCGGGGAGATCTGCGGCATCATCGGCTACTCCGGCGCCGGCAAGTCGACCGTGCTGCGCCTCGTCAACGCCCTCGAAGTCCCCACATCGGGCAGCGTCGAGATCGACGGTGTCGACATCACGCGCCTGGGCGAGCGCGACCTCCGGGGCGCTCCGCGGGGACATCGGGATGATCTTCCAGCAGTTCAACCTGTTCGACTCGCGGACGGTCGCCGGCAACGTGGCGTACCCGCTGGAGGTCGCCGGGCGTCCCCGCGCCGAGATCCGCGCGCGTGTCGACGAGCTGCTCGCGTTCGTCGGCCTCGCCGACAAAGCACGAAATCGTCCCGAGCAGCTCTCGGGAGGACAGAAGCAGCGCGTCGGCATCGCCCGCGCGCTCGCGACGAACCCCCGCATCCTCCTCGCCGACGAGGCGACGAGTGCGCTCGACCCCGACACCACCGCCGACGTGCTCGCGCTGCTGCGCCGCGTGAATACGGAGCTGGGCGTGACGATCCTCGTGATCACCCACGAGATGGATGTCATCCGCACGCTCGCCGATCGCGTCGTCGTGATGGAGGACGGACGGGTCATCGAAAGCGGCACCGTGTTCGACATCCTCTCCGCCCCCGCCCACCCCGCCACGGCGCGGTTCGTCTCGAGCATCATCGAAGACGTCCCCTCCGGCGACGACCTGGCGACGCTCCACGCCCGTCACCCCGGCCGCCTCATCACCCTCGATGTCCGTGAAGGCACGACCACCCAGGCTGACGTGTTCGCCGAGCTCGCCGCCCACAGCGTGCGGTTCGAAGTCGTGCACGGCGGCATCAACGACATCCGCGGGCGAGTGTTCGGTCACCTCACCCTCGCCGTGACCGGTGAGGCGGATGCCGTGGCGCGCGCGATCGCGGGCGCCTCCGCCTACGCCGACCTGACCGAGGAGGTCACCCATGGATAGGCTCGTCGACCTGTTGCCCGAGCTCTGGGACGCGACCGTCGAGACGCTGTACGTCGCGACCACCGGGCTCATCCTGGGCGGGTTCGCCGGACTCGCCCTCGGCATGGCGCTCTATGCGACGCGCCCGGGGAGTCTCTTTCCGAATCGGACCGTCTTCGGGGTCCTCAACGTGATCGTGAACACGTTCCGTCCGATTCCGTTCATCATCCTGCTTGCGGCGGTGCAGCCGCTCGCGCGCGGGCTGGGACTTCCCGGCATCGGAGCGCCGTTCGCGATCTTCGCCATCACCATCGCGTCGCTTTTCGCGATCAGCCGCATCGTGGAGCAGAACCTCCTGACCGTGCGGCCGGGCGTGATCGAAGCCGCGCGCGCTGCGGGGGCGAGCCGCTCACGCATCCTCTTCCGTCTCATCCCCCGCGAAGCGCTCGGTCCCCTCATCCTCGGCTACACGTTCGTCGTCGTCGCCCTCGTCGACATGACCGCGATGGCGGGCGCCGTCGCCGCCGGAGGACTGGGAGAGTTCGCGATCAACTACGGCTTCAAGCAGTTCAACCCGTGGGTGACGTGGGCGGCCGTCCTCGTGATCGTCGTCATCGTGCAGGCCGTGCAGTTCGCCGGGAACGCACTGGCCCGCCGGGTGCTCCGCCGCTGACGGAGCACCGGAGCGAGCCTCGCCCTGCGCACGCATCGATCAGCGCGCGCAGGTGAGACCGTCCTGAGGAACGGTGCCTTCGAGCAGGTACTGCTCGACCGCGTCGTCGACGCACCGGTTGCCCTTGTTGTAGCCGGTGTGACCCTCGCCCTCGCGGGTGACGAGCACGCCGGACGAGAGCTGCTCGGCGAGCGACACCGACCACGCGTACGGCGTCGCCGGGTCGTTCGTCGTACCGACGACCACGATCGGCGCAGCGCCCTCGGCGGCGATCTTCTCCCGCACGCCCGTCGGCGGGAAGGGCCACGATTCGCATACGTCGACGCCGTCCCAGTACGGCGCGATCGTCGGGGCCTTCTCCGCGATGAGCGCGTCGGAGGCATCCTTGTCGGCCTGCGAGGTGTCCACCGGGTAGTCCATGCAGTTGTATGCACGGAAGGCCTCGGTCGAGTTGTCCTGGTACAGGCCCTTCCCGATGCGCCCGTTGTAGAAGTCGGCGAGCTGGAAGGCGACGTCCGGGTCTCCGGTGAGGGCGTCGGAGAGCGCCTGGCTGAGGTAGCTCCAGCTGTCTTCGGAGTAGAGCGCGGCGATGATGCCCGTCATGAGCGAGTCGGCGCCGAGCATCCGTCCGTCGGATGCCTTCAGCGGCTTCGCGTCGACGCTCGCCAGCAGTGTCGCAAGGTCGTCCATCGCGTCGTCCACCGAGCCCGTGAAGGGGCACCCGCGCCCGTCGAGGCAGTCGGCCATGTAGGCGCGGAGCGCCGACTCGAACCCGACGGCCTGCGTCGTGCCGACCTCGAGCCCAGACACCGACGGGTCGATCGCGCCGTCGAGCACGAGACGCCCGACACGCTCGGGGAAGAGCTTCGCGTACGTCGCCCCGAGGAAGGTGCCATACGAGTAGCCGAGATAGTGCAGCTCGCGGTCCCCCAGCACGGCCCGGAGCAGGTCCATGTCGCGCGCCGCGTTGTCCGTGGTGATGTCGCCCAGGATGCCGTCGGAGTTGGTTTCGCACGCGGCGACGAACTCCTCGTTACGCTCGGTCAGCTCGGCGCGCCAGCCGTCCGACCCGCGCGGGTCGGCGGGGATGTCGTAGAGGTAGGCATCCATCTGCGTACCGTCGAGACAGCTCACCGCTGTCGACCGCCCGACACCGCGCGGGTCGAACCCGATGACGTCGTACGCATCGAGGAGCGGCTGTCCGACGGCGAACGACGCGGAGTCGGCGATGAGATCGTAACCACTGGCCCCCGGGCCGCCGGGGTTGGTGAGGAGGGAGCCGATCGCGTCGCCGGAGGAGGCGGCTCGACGGATGACGGCGAGCTGGATCGTCTCGCCGCGGGGATCGGACCAGTCCAGCGGCGCCGTGACGCTCGTGCAGTCGTAGCTGCCGGCGTCGGAGCCGTCGCACGCCGACCAGTCGAGCGGCTGCGCGTAGAAGTCCTCGAAGCCGGCGGGGGCGCCGTCGACGTCGGGCTCTCGGCTCGGCGCCGGAGTCGGCGACCCGTCCGGCGGGATCGCGGCATACAGGCATCCGGAGAGCATCGTCGCAGCCAGCACGAGGCCGGCCGCGGCGACCGCGACACGTCGGAGGGGGGAGCGTCGGAGAGTGTTCACGGGGTCCTTCCGCTGGCGACGGTGATGAGCAGGCTCTCGAGGGCGAGGGCCGGGGCCGCGTTGCCTTCGAGGTTCGTGCGGGTCGCTGAGATCCGGTCGAGCACGGTGAGCGTGCGTTCGGGCGTCCAGGCGGCGGCAAGTCCTTCGAGGTCGGGCGCGAGCTCGCGGTTGATGAGGTCGCCCGACTGACCGAACTGGATCATGAGCGTGTCGCGGAACATCGACTCGAGGTCGGTCAGCACACGGTCGAGGCCGTCGCGGAGGCTCCGCGTCGCGCGACGCTTCTGGTCGTCTTCGAGGGCGTTCAGCTGGCCGCGGACGGCGGGCGGCACGGCGGCGCCGGGGGCGACGCCGAGAGTCCGCAGGAGCGCCTCGCGCTCGGCCTCATCGCGCTCTGCGGTGAGGGCTTTGGCGTCTTCGGTCGCGAGTTGGACGATGCGGGCGGCGGTCTCGACGGCGGTTCCGACCCCGCGGACGGCGAGCACGCCGCGGAGCGTCTCCTCCCGGCGGGCGCGGGCGTCGGCATCCGTCGCGAGGCGCACCGCCATGCCGATGTGACGCTGCGCGAGGCGGGCCGACTGCTCGGCGACGGCGGCATCGACGCCGGTGCGCGCCACGATGAGGCGCGCGACGTCCGCGACGTCCGGTTCGCGCAGGCGGAGCGTCCGCACGCGCGAGCGGATCGTCGGCAGCAGGTCCGCCTCGCTCGGGGCGCAGAGGATCCAGACCGTCCGCTCCGGAGGTTCTTCGAGGGCCTTCAGGAGCACGTTCGAGGTGCGCTCGACCATGCGGTCGGCGTCTTCCATCAGCATGACGCGATAGCGGCCGAGCGACGGCGAGAAGTACGAGCGCTCGACGAGGGCCCGCGCGTCTTTGATCGTGATGATGACGCCCTCGGTGCGGAGAGTCGTGAGGTCGGGATGCGTGCCCGCGAGCACCTGGCGCATCGCCGCCTCGTCACCCGGCTCGGCGATGAGCGCCGCCGCGAACGCCGCCGCGAGCGTCGAGCGCCCCGAGCCGGCGGGTCCCGTGATGAGCCACGCATGCGCGAGCTGCGCGGGGTCGGATGCCGCCGCCTGCAGCTGGGTGAGCGCATCGTCCTGCCCCCAGACATCGCTCCACGGGAGCGGGGAGGGGGCGACGTCGGTCATGCCGACCAGCCTAAGGGGTGGGTGCGACACGCCGGGGCGCGGGGCCGGGGGTCAGAGGAGGGCGGCGAGCCGGGCCTGGACGGCGGCGGCGAGGTCGGCGGCGGGCCGGGCCGCGTCCAGCACGAGGAAGCGCTCCGGCTCCGCGGCGGCGAGCCCGAGGAACGACTCGCGGACGCGAGCGTGGAAGTCGGCCTCTTCGGCCTCGAGGCGGTCGAAGGGCTTGTCGTCGGCGTCGAGACGCTCGCGCGCCGCCGCCGGGTCGAGGTCGAGCAGCACCGTCAGGTCGGGGAGGGCGCCCTCGGTCGCCCAGAGCGACAGGTCGCGGATCTCCCCGGCATCCAGCACACGCCCCGCCCCCTGATAGGCGACCGACGAATCGAGATAGCGATCCTGGATCACGACCTCGCCGCGGGCGAGTGCCGGGCGGACGAGGGTCGCGACGTGCTGGGCTCGGTCGGCGGCGTAGAGGAGCGCCTCGGCGCGCGGCGCGACCTCGCCGCGGTGGTACAGGACGATGTCGCGGACGAGCACCCCGACCTCGGTGCCGCCCGGCTCGCGCGTGCGGAGCGTCTCGCGGCCCTGCGCGCGCACCCACTCCTCGAGGAGCGTCGCCTGCGTCGTCTTGCCCGCGCCGTCGCCGCCTTCGAAGGTGATCCAGACGCCGGGCCGCGCCGCGGCCGCCATCACTTCTTCTTGGCGGCGGGCTTGCGCGCCGTCGACGTACGCCGGGTCGTGCGCTTGGGCGCCGGGCCCTTCGCGCGCTTGTCGGCGAGCATCTGAACGGCCACCTCGAACGTGATGTCGTCGGGCGTCTGGCCCTTCGGGATCGTCACGTTGGTCGTGCCGTCGGTGACGTAGGCGCCGAACCGGCCGTCCTTGATGCGGATCGGCTTGCCGCTCTCCGGGTCGGCCTCGAACTCCTTGAGCGAGGTCGCGGCACGGTTGGCGTACTTCGGCTGCGCGTAGATCTCGAGAGCCTGCTCGAGGGTGATGTCGAAGATCTGCTCCTCGCCCGAGAGCGAGCGCGAGTCGGTGCCCTTCTTGAGGTACGGGCCGTACGGACCGTTCTGCGCCGTGATCGGGGTGTCGGTCTCGGGGTCGACACCGACGGTACGCGGCAGCGAGAAGAGCTTGAGCGCGGTTTCGAGGTCGATCGTCTCGGGCGACATGCTCTTGAACAGCGAGGCGCGGCGGGGCTTGGGGGCCTCGACCTTCTTCTTCGCGGTGCGCTTCTTCGGGGCATCCGCCGCCTCTGGCACGGGCTCCGGCTCGGGCTCGGCGGGCAGCACCTCTTCGAGGTACGGACCGAACCGGCCATCCTTCACGACGATGTCGCGGCCGTTCTCGGGATTCTGCCCCAGCACGCGATCGCCCGCGACGGGCGCGTCGATGAGCTCGCGCGCCTTCTCCGGCGTGAGTTCGTCGGGCGCCAGGTCGGAGGGGACGTTCACGATCCGCGAGGTGCCGTCGCCGTTCGGGACGTCGAGGTACGGTCCGTAGCGACCGAAGCGGAGGGCGGCGACGTCGCCGATCGGTGTCGTGTTGATCTCGCGCGCGTCGATCTCGCCGAGGTTGTCGATGATGTTGCGGAGACCCACGTGGCCGTCGGAGCCGAAGTAGAACTCGTTCAGCCAGGCGACACGCTGCTGCTCGCCACGCGCAATGGCATCGAGGTCGTCCTCCATCGCGGCCGTGAAGTCGTAGTCCACGAGGTCCGAGAAGTGCTGCTCGAGCAGGCGCACGATGCTGAACGCGAGCCAGCTGGGGACGAGCGCCTGACCGCGCTTGGTGACGTACTCGCGGTTCAGGATGACGTCGATGATCGACGCGAACGTGGACGGCCGCCCGATCCCCTTCTCCTCCAGCGCCTTGACGAGGCTCGCCTCGGTGTAGCGGGGCTTGGGGCTCGTCGCGTGACCCTTCGGCTCGACGTCGCGGAGGTCGAGCACGTCACCCACCGCCAACTGCGGCAGCGACTGGTCATCGGCCTTGTCGGCGTCGTTGCGCTTTTCGTCGCGGCCCTCCTCGTACGCCTCGAGGAAGCCCTTGAAGGTGTAGACGGTGCCGGATGCCGTGAACGTCGCCGTCCTGCCGCCCGCTTCGGCGTCGAGGGTGACCGTGGTCGTCTCATACTTTGCGTCGGACATCTGCGAGGCGATCGTACGCATCCAGATGAGCTCGTAGAGCCGCGCCTCGTCGCGATCGAGGAGCGCGGCCACCGATGACGGACGGCGGAACTCCTCACCTGAGGGCCGGATGGCCTCGTGCGCCTCCTGGGCGTTCTTCGAGGTGTTGCGGTAGCTGCGCGGGTTCGGCGGCACCGCCCGGTCGCCGTACAGCGCGACGGCCTGAGCCCGCGCGGCGGCGACGGCCTGCGTCGACAGCGCCGTCGAGTCGGTGCGCATATAGGTGATGTAGCCCTTCTCGTAGAGCCGCTGCGCGACGCCCATGGCGTGCTTGGCGCTCATCGAGAGCTTGCGCCCCGCCTCCTGCTGCATCGTGGAGGTCGTGAAGGGCGGCTTCGGGCTGCGCGTGCCGGGCTTCGCCTCCACGCCGACGACCGTGATCTCGCCGGCCGCTTCGAGGGCGGCGGCGAGTTCCCGTGCCTCGTCCTCGCTGAGGACGACGACGGCCTTCTTCAGCTGCCCGGCATCGTCGAAGTCGGTGCCGCGGGCGAGCGGGGCGCCGTCGATGCGGGTGAGGCGGGCACCGAAGGCGTCGGCGGGCGCGGCGGGGGCGGACGCCCTGGCCTCGACATCCCAGTACGACGCGGAGACGAAGGCCATCCGCTCGCGCTCGCGGTCGACGACGAGACGGGTCGCGGCCGACTGCACGCGGCCGGCGCTCGTCCCCTGACCGACCTTGCGACGCGTGACGTCCGAAACGTCCCAGCCGTAGAGGCGGTCGACGATGCGGCGGGTCTCCTGGGCATCCACCTGCGCGAGGTCCAGCTCGCGGGGGTGCTCGACGGCCGCCTGGATCGCGTCGCGGGTGATCTCGCGGAACACCATGCGCTTGACCGGGACCTTCGGCTTCAGCGTCTCGTACAGGTGCCACGCGATGGCCTCGCCCTCGCGGTCGCCATCGGTCGCGAGGATGAGTTCGTCGGCGGTCTTGAGTGCGCGCTTGAGTTCGGCGACCGTCTTCTTGCTCCGGTCGCTCTCCGCATAAAGAGGAGTGAAGTCGTTCTCGATGTCGATGGAGTACTTGCCGACGGAGGTCTTCTTCAGCTCGGCCGGGATGTCCTTCTTGTCGGCGAGGTCGCGAATGTGTCCGACGGAGCTGAGCACCTCGTAGCCGTCGCCCAGGTATCCCTGGATCGACTTCATCTTCGTCGGCGATTCGACGATGACGAGCTTCTTGCCCTTGGAGGCGCTGGATGCCGCCGCTTTCGCGGTCGACGGCCGTGTGCTCTGAGCCACAGTGGCTCCTTTCTTCGATGCACACCATACACACGTGCCGCACATGAGGAGGCTGTGAGTGTCAGGATGAGCGCATGCCACGCCGCATGCGCATCTCGTATGGAGACGTGTCGCTCGCCGGGCGCGTGTATTCGCCGTCCGGTCGCGAGCGCGACGTGCTCCCGGCCGTCGTGATCAGTCACGAGTTCGGCTTGAACATGCTCTCCACCGCGCGCTACGCCCGTCGGATCGTGGACCTCGGATACCACGTCGTGCTCTTCGACTTCGCCGGTTCCGGTTCGGGGCGCAGCCGCGGCCGCACGTCGGTGGACATGTCGGTGCTGACCGAGAAGGACGACCTGAACGCCGTGCTGGATGCCGTCCGCGCGCGGCCCGAGGTCGACGCGGACCACGTCATCCTCGGTTGGTGCTCGCAAGGCGGCCTGGTGTCGGCCCTTGTCGCGGCCGAGCGTCCCGGCGACGTCGCGAAGCTCTTCCTCCTGTACCCCGCCCTGTCGATCCCCGACGATGCGCGCCGGGGAACGATCCTCGGGGTGCGCATCGATCCGAGCGATCCGCCGGCATCCTTCCGCGCGCTGTACGTCCGGCTGGGGCGACGCTACGTCCGCGACGCCCAATCGCTCGAACCGTGGCGCGAGATGACGCCGTACGTCGGCCCGGTGCTCCTGTGCCACGGGACGGCCGACCGGATCGTCGATTCGCGCTACTCGGCCGAAGCAGCCTCGCGCTACGCGCAGGCGGAGCTCCACCTGATCCCCGGCGCACGCCACATGTTCCTGCGTGCGGGTTTCGCCGAAGCGATCGGACACCTCCGCCGGTTCCTCGCCGTGTGAGCGCCGGCGCGCGACGGGGGCGGCGGGAGAACGGGCGGCGGGGAGGTAGGAGGCGACGCGGGCGACGCGATGTCCGAGCGGCCGGCCGTCAGGACCCCGGCGGCGGCCCCGCGCGCGCCCGCGCCTCGGCGGCGAACGGCCCGGCGCCGACACGCACGCGGACGGTGACGATCAGTTCGTCGAGCTCGCACGCGGCGAGGTCGGCGCCCGCGGCGCGGGCGACCTGGTCGGCCCGCTCGCACGGCACCCCCGAGACCGCCCCGCTCGCCGCATCGGCGGCGGCGAGCGCGGCGGCATCGGCGGCGCCCGCCGCGCGTGCCGAGCGGACCGAGGCGGCACCGACGGCGCTCACGCCGACCGCGAGGGCCGTCGCGACGGCGAGCGCGCCGACCGCGGCGGACAGGCCCGCCATCAGCGGCCCTCCGAGAGCGCGCACGACCGCGCACGCAGCGGAGGAAGCGGCAGGGGGACGCCGGCGGGGGCGCTCGCAGTGACGCACACGAGGTCGCCCTCGGTGGTCACGGCATCCACTCCCCCTCCGGCGACGGCGGCGACGATCCCCGTGGCGCGGCCCGCGTCTTCGCCGCGGGCGACCAGACGCGCTGCCTGTGCGGCGCCCTGCTCGAGCCGCACCTGACGGCCGGCGGCGGAGAGGCCGCCGACCGTCAGGGCGATGAGGAGGACGACGGCGGGCACGACGACGGCGAACTCCGCCGTCGCCGACCCGCGCTCGTCGCCGCGCACGCTCACGCCACCGTCAGCGCACGCCGGACGAGATCGGTGAGGATGCCGCGCACCTCATCTGAGCGCATGATGACCACCAGCAGCCCCGCGAACGCGACGGCCGCCATCGTGGCGACGGCGTACTCGGCCGTCGCGGCACCGGTTTCTTCGCCGTAGAGCGATGCGGCGCGACGACGCGTGAGGGGCGGAAGGGGAGGGAACGCGTGCGCGCCGCGCGGCGGCGCTGTGTGGTAGGGCACGGAGGGGAAGAGGGGGATGACGGTCATGGGTGACTCCTTCGTTTCTGTGATGGATGGGTGGGCACGTCGAGGCCAGCGCGCACTCATGGGAGGCGCGGTCACGGGAGGGCACCGGGCGGACCGGCGAGGGGCAGGAGCGAGCCCGAGCCGGCGAGCACCGAGAGGAGCATGGGCCCGACACCGAGCAGGAGGAAGGCGGGCAGAGTGCACAGCCCCATGGGCAGCAGGAGCCTCGCGCCGAGGCGCGCGGCTCCGAGGCGCCCCTCGGTGCGAGCGCGGCGTCGCGCGTCGGACGAGGTCGCCCGGAGGAGGTCGGCGGCGGGCGCGCCGGCGCGTTCGGACAGGTCGAGCACGTCGCCGGTCTCCGGCTCGGTGTCCCCACCTCCGGAGGCCTGGACGACCTCGAGCGCGCGGTCGACCGACACACCGCCCGACAGCGCGATCGCGACGGTGTCACCCTGGACACCGGGCAGGCCCGGAGCGGGCTGCGCACGCGCGACGAGCCGACGGCTCCAGCGTCGCGCCACGAACATGAGGCCGAGGCCGGCGAGCGCGCACGCGATGCCGGCAGGCTGGGTGAGGGTCGTCAGGACGTCGAACCCGAGGACGAATCCGAGGCCGATCGCGACGAGCGGAAGCCACCCCACGAGCCGCGCCGTCGCGGCGGGGTCGGCCAGCGCGACGGCGACGTCGTCACGGGTCTCCTGCGCCTCGCGCAGGGCGTCGGCGAATCGACGCAGACTGGGAGCGAGAGGGGCACCGACGGTCGCCGCGACGCGCCATGCGACGGCGACCTCCGCCCAAGCTCCCCCGCGCGCGGCGAGGAGGTCGCCGGTGTCGGCACCGGGAGGCGCCGCGACGATGGCCGCGGCCGTCTCCTCGCCCGATTCGGCGAGCAGCGCCCACGCGCGCGGGGGCGCGATCCCCGCTTCGAGGAGCACCGCGAGCCGCTGTACCACCGCGGCTACCGCAGACACGTCCTGCGCGCCGGCCTTCCCTGCGGCGGCGGCGCGTCCGGGGACCATGCGCACGGTGGTCATGTGAGCGCCTCCATCGCGAGCCGCCCCTCGGCGAGCGTCGGGCGCGCGAGCCCGGCGATGCGGCGGATGCCGTCGGCCGCGCGCTCGACGTGGACGACGGCGCCGATCGCGCTCACGACCTGCCGCGCGATCGCCTGATCGTTCAGACCCGCGAGCGCTCCGAGCGCCTCCAATCGCGCCGGCAGGTCGCGGATGCTCCCGGCGTGCACGGTGCCCGCGCCGCCCGCGTGGCCCGTGTTGAGCGCCGTCAGCAGTTCGCGCACCTCCTCGCCGCGGCATTCACCGACGACGAGCCGGTCGGGCCGCATCCGCAGCGCCTCACGCACGAGACGGGCCAGCGGCACCGCCCCGGCACCCTCGAGGTTCGGCTGCCGGGCCTCGAGTCGCACATGGTGGGGGTGGGCGAGTCGGAGCTCCGCGACGTCCTCGATCGTCACGATCCGCTCCGAGGGCGGAACTCGGCCGAGGAGGGCGGCGAGCAGCGTCGTCTTGCCCGCCCCGGTCGCGCCGGTGACGAGAAGGTTGGTGCGAGCGGCGACGAGGGCTTCGAGTCGGGCGGCCGTGACGGGATCGAACATCCCGCGCCGCCCCAGGTCATCGAGATCGGGCAGGTCGGTCGAGGGGAGGCGGATCGAGATCGCGGCGCCCGAGCACGCGACCGGCGGGAGCACGGCGTGCACGCGCGCGCCGTGCTCCCAGCGGACGTCGACGAGGGGCGCGCCGTCGTCGAGGTGCCGCCCGCCGATGCCGATGAGCGCGACGGCGAGGCGCCGCAGTTCGTCGGCCCCCGCCTGCCACCCGGTGACCTGCTCGACGCCCGCGCCGCGGTCGACGAAGAGGCCGTCGGTGCCGTTGACGAAGACGTCGGTGACCGCCGGATCGGCGAGCACCTCCCGGAGCGGATCGAGGGCGGGGTGATCGGGGAGCTCTCGGCGCTCCCGCGCGGTGGGGAGCGTCCGCGTCGGGGCCGTCGGGGTGAACGCGGCCGAGGGCGCGCGCGACGCGGCATCCGCTCGTTCGCGCGCAGGCGCAGTCTCCGCGGTCGTGACCGGTCGGCGGACGGCCTCGGGACTGCGACGACGGACGATGAACGGCTCGGACATGGCCACGACGGTAGGCGTCCGCCGGCGCCGGCGGCGAGCGCGATGCACAATCGGTGGACAGATTCCGAAATCGGCGGCCTGTGGAGAGGACGATGAAAAAGAGAAGGGCGGCATCCCATTGGGGGGAATGGGATGCCGCCTCACGCGATACCCGCCGGGGGGTGCGGTGCATCGCGACGCCAGAATCAAGAGTTCGGCCGGGATCGATCATAGGGGGCGATTGTGAGGGCGGTGGACAAAACCCGCGCATCGGTCCGATATATCGGTCCCGGGCGTGTCGGACCCACCCCCTACTATCGGCGGTAGTGCGGATTTCGGACGCTGTGGGTCAATGGCCTGGATCCTCCGAGAGCCCGGCTCCGCGGGAGATCGGTCCGACCCGCCCCACCCCTCCCCCGTGGAGGACCGCCGCAAAGGAGCGCGCATCATGAGCAGCCAGATCGACCACCTCTTCACGGAGGACCGTCGCTTCGCCCCGTCGGAGGACTTCACCGCCCACGCCGTCGCGACCGCCGCGCTGTACGAAGAGGCGGATGCCGATCGTGAGGCCTTCTGGGCCGACAAGGCCCGCGACCTGCACTGGCACACGCCCTTCACACAGGTACTCGACTGGTCGAACCCGCCGTTCGCGCAGTGGTTCGCCGACGGAGAGCTCAACGTCGCCTACAACTGCCTCGACCGTCATGTCGAGGCAGGCAACGGCGACCGTACGGCGCTGCTCTGGGAGGGCGAGCCGGGCGACGCGCGCGCGATCACGTACGCGGAGCTCACCGACGAGGTCAAGCGCCTCGCGAATGTCCTGACCGATCTCGGCGTCGAGGCCGGCGACCGCGTCGCGATCTACATGCCGATGATCCCCGAGGCCATCGCCGCGATGCTCGCCGTCGCGCGCCTGGGCGCCGTGCACTCCGTCATCTTCGGCGGCTTCTCGGCCGACAGCCTGCGCACCCGCATCGATGACGCCGGCGCGAAGCTCGTCATCACCGCCGACGGCGGCTACCGCAAGGGCCGCGTCTCGCCGCTCAAGCCCGCCGTCGACCAGGCGCTCGCCGACCGGGGCGCCGGGCCCCAGGCGACCGTCGAGCACGTGCTCGTCGTGAAGCGCACCGGCAACGAGGTGTCGTGGACGGAAGGTCGCGACCTCTGGTGGCACGACGCGGTGCCCGCAGCATCCGCCGAGCACGAGGCCCAGCGCTTCCCCGCCGAAAACCCTCTCTTCATCCTCTACACCTCGGGGACCACGGGTAAGCCCAAGGGGATCCTGCACACCTCCGGCGGATACCTGACGCAGGCGACCTTCACCAACAAGGTGGTCCACGACCTCCACCCCGAGACAGACGTCTTCTGGTGCACGGCCGACATCGGGTGGATCACGGGCCACTCGTACGTGACGTACGGCCCGCTGGCCAACGGCGCGACCCAGGTGCTCTACGAGGGCACGCCGGAGACGCCGCACCCCGGACGGTGGTGGGAGATCGTGGAGAAGTACGGCGTGACGATCCTGTACACCGCGCCGACGGCGATCCGCTCGTTCATGAAGCTCGGGCGCCAGATCCCCCAGCAGTTCGATCTCTCCTCGATCCGCCTGCTCGGTTCGGTGGGCGAACCCATCAACCCCGAGGCGTGGATGTGGTACCGCGAGATCATCGGCGCGGGCGTCGCCCCCATCGTCGACACGTGGTGGCAGACCGAGACCGGGTCGATCATGATCTCCGCTCTCCCCGGCGTCACCGAGACCAAGCCCGGCAGCGCTCAGGTGCCGATCCCCGGCATCTCGGTCGACGTCGTCGACGAGGAGGGGAACCACGTCGGCAACGGCAACGGAGGACTGCTCGTCATCACGAAGCCGTGGCCCTCGATGCTCCGCGGCATCTGGGGCGACCCGGAGCGGTTCGTCGAGACCTACTGGGAGAAGTTCCGCGACAAGGGCTACTACTTCGCCGGCGACGGCGCGCGCCTCGACGACGACGGCGACGTGTGGTTCCTCGGGCGCGTGGACGATGTCATGAACGTCTCCGGGCACCGCCTCTCGACGACCGAGATCGAGTCCGCCCTCGTCGGGCACGAGGCGACCGCCGAGGCAGCCGTGGTCGGAGCCTCGGACGAGACGACCGGTCAGGCGGTCGTCGCATTCGTCATCATCAAGCAGAGCTACCTCGACGCCCACTCCCCCGAGGGCCTTGCCGACGGGCTGCGCCGCTGGGTCGGCGAGCAGATCGGCCCGATCGCCCGCCCGCGCGACGTGTACATCGTGGGTGAGCTGCCGAAGACGCGCTCGGGCAAGATCATGCGGCGCCTGCTGCGCGACGTCGCCGAGGGCCGCGAGGTCGGCGACACGACGACCCTCGCCGACACCGCGGTCATGAGCGTGATCTCAGCGCAGGTCAAGTAGCGGCGGTCGCTGAGTGCCCCGCGCCGCTGATCGCGGTGCGGGGCACTCAGCGTGCGGGTGCACTCAGCGCCAGCATCCGCTCACGCACCGTGCGAAACACCGCGGGCTCGAACGGAAAGTCCCCGCCGTCTTCACCCACCAGCCGCATGACCTCGTCGCCGAGGGTGATGGAGAAATTCACGATCATCCGCGCTTCGGTGGCGTGATCGGCGTCCACGAGGCGAGCCGATGCCGGATGTGCATCGAGCCAGGCCTCGATCACGTCCACCAGTCCGGTGCGGCTTGTCCCGGCCGACCACGATACCGTCGTCGTCGTGCCCGGCTCCCGGGCGAAGAGCGCGAACCGCTTGCGTAGGAGCTCATCGTCGCCCTGCCCACGGACGGACTCCATCACGATCCGCGAGGCGGCGATCACGAGGTCGTCTCCGTTCGCCCGCAGAATGCGTTCGGTGAGCGCCGGGTCGTAGACCAGAGGGGATCCGAAGATCGCATGGTCGAGAGAGGGGAAGTAGTTGAAGAACGTGCTGCGCGAGACCATCGCCACCTCGCAGACGCGGTCGACCGTCACGGCGCCAACGCCTTCGTCGTAGGCGATTCCGACCGCGGCATCCTCCATGGTGCGACGCGCGATGCGCATCTTCTTCTCTCGGAGTCCTTCCGTCATCGCCGTCCCTCCTCGCCCTCGAGGCAATTGTAGGTCAACCTTCTTGGCTTGCATACAAGTTTGGACTAAGTCCATACTCAAGAGTCAGGAATGAATCGTCAGGAAGGACCCCCATGCCCCCCACCGCCACATCACGACGTCGGGATCTGATCTCACCCCTCGGCGCTGTGGGCGTGCTGTCCGCCGTCACCGGCCTGATCCTGATGGGTCTGCCGGCGATCGCCAGCGCGGCAGAAACAGAAGCAGACGACGTGCTCATCACGACGACCCTCTCCCACGGGACCGCATCCGCACCGCTCGGCGGTGCTGCCGTGACGGTGCTCTCCGCCGACGGCCTCGATCAGGTCATTGCCACCGGCACCACCTCGGCAGACGGGACCGTGTCCGTCCGCGTACCCGCGACGGACACCAGCTTCATCGCCGAGGCATCCTGGCCCGGAGCTGTCGGCGATCTCCTCGACTCCGCGGCGAGGAGCGAGTTCAACCCCGCGCTCGGGAACTCCGTCACCATCGCGCTCGAGGGCTCATTCGGCGCGATCGACGGGGCTGTCACCGCGACGTCGGATAGCCGCCCGCTCGCCGACCTGTCGGGCTCGAGCGTCACCATTCTCAGCGGTGGGACGGCTGTGCAGCGCGTCGCCGTCGCCGCAGACGGTACTTTCCGATCAGGCTCGTTGCCGACGACGTCCACCGACGACTACAGCATCCGCCTTGACCCGCCCACGGGATTCACGCTCGCGGATGCGCAGCCGTCGGCCAACCCTGCTTTCTCGCTCCCTCGGGGCGAGGTGAGTCCCAGCCTCATCGATTTGACCCGCTCCTTCGCACTCATCTCAGACAGTGCGACGCCGACGCCCACGCCGACGGACACACCCGCACCGACACCGACACCGACACCCACGAGCGCCCCGACACCCACACCAACGGATACACCTGCACCGACACCGACTCAGCCGTCCATCGACCCAGTTCAGCAGCCCCGCATCGCGATCTTTCAGCGCCCCGACAACACCGATCTCACCAACGTCTTCAGCGGTATATCGGAGTCCGAGCTTGCCGCTCTACTGAAGACCGCGGCGAGCACACCGAACAGCACGTTACCTCTCCTCAACGGCTCGGGACAGGCTCTCGGCCTCGCGCAGACCCCGGCTCGGGAGACGGCGGCCGCCACATCCCAGCTGCTGTCACCGGTGATCTCCCACCTGCCGGGGGTGACCGTGAACCAGATCTCGCTCACCGCGTTCGATCTCGAAGGGGCTCTGCTCGCCGTGCAGGACCAGCGCGCACAGCTGCTCGACCAGCAGATCTCCTCACAGATCGCGGATGTGCAGAAGCGTAACGCCCGCGTGGCCACACTCAACGCGGCCGTCACGCCGCTGAACGCATACGTCGCCGCGCCGACCGACGCGTCGCTGGCGGCCGCGATCGCGGCCGCAGGCACGGCCGAGCAGTCGCATGCTTTCCTTTCGGCGACGTCGAACTCCACCGAGGCGAGAACGGCCGCTGTCGAGCTCCTCGCATCGCTGCGCGCCGAACTCGACAGCATCACCAACGCTCAACAGATGGACATGCTGCGACTGGCCGGCCTGACCGACGAACGCCGTGAAGCATTCGATGGCATGTCCTCCCTCTTCAAGAAGATGCAGGACTCGCGGTCATCGATCATCGGCAACATGCGATCGACTCCCGTCTCGATCGGCACTGTGCAATGGGACCGTGGAGCCGTCACCGGCGCCTTCGACCTCGCGGGCGTCGCGGACGGCGCGCACCACCTCATCCTTACGTTCGACGACATCGGCCTCACGGTCATCGCCGAGGTGACCGTGAGGCGCGGTGAACTAGCCGCGACCGGAGGTGAGCTGAGTGCGGCGCTCTGGGTCGGGGCAGCGCTGATCGTGCTGGGAGCGGGCGCGCTGATCGGCTCGTCGCTCCGGGCGCGGCGCAACGTGAGCGTCTGATCCTGCGGCATGCATCGAGGCCGTCGGTGCAGGTGAGGGAGGGCTCACTCCCAGGCGAAGACGACCTCGACCTCGACGGGAGAGTCGAGCGGCAGGACCGGCACCCCGACCGCCGAGCGGGCGTGCCGGCCCTGCTCGCCGAAGATCTCGCCGAGGACCTCGCTCGCGCCGTTGACGACACCGGGCTGACCGGTGAACTCCGGCACCGAGGCCACGAAGCCGGTCACCTTGACGACTCTCACGAGCCGGTCGACGCCGCCGACGGCATCCGCCGCGGCGGCGATCGCGTTGAGCGCGCACTGCCGGGCATAGTCCTTCGCGTCGGATGCCGGGACCAGCGCATGCCCTTCGCCCACCTTGCCGGTCGCCGGGAGCGCCCCCGCGATCATCGGGAGCTGCCCCGACGTGTAGACGAGGTCGCCGTGGACCACGGCGGGAACGTACGCCGCCACCGGCGGAACGACCGGGGGCAGCTCGATGCCGAGCTCTGCGAGCCGCGCCGAGACGCTCATGCCTGGCCCTCGAACTGGCGGGATGCCTGCGCTGCGGCATCCAGGCCGGCGTTGGCCGAGCCGCCGCCGACGGGCCGCTTGAAGTAGGCGACGAGGCCGCCCTCGGGGCCGGTCACCACCTGCACGAGCTCCCAACCCTGCTTACCCCAGTTGTTGAGGATCGCGGCGGTGTTGTGGATTAGCAGCGGCGTGGTGAGGTATTCCCACGTGGTCATACGGAACTCCCGGTATGGTCTCGGCGTGGGGGGCGCGCCCCGGTGCACCGAGGGTTCCCCCAGGGTTCTCCCCTACGATCAAGCCTATGCCTCATGTGAAAAGGACGGCCACCGGCGTGCTCGGCGGCGTGCTCGGTCTCGTCGGTCTCAGCGCCGTCGCCGGCGTGCTGATCAGCGCCACGGTCACCCCCGCGATCGCTGTGACGGGGTACGCGGCATCCAGCGCTGTCGACACGTTCAACAAGCTGCCGGGCTTCCTCGAGATCGACCCGCTGATGTTGCCGACGGAGATCTACCGCAAGGACAGCGCGGGCAACGACGTTCTCATGGCGCAGTTCTACGACCAGAACCGCATTCCGGTGACGTACGACCAGGTCGCCCCCGTCATGTACGACGCGATCATCTCCAGTGAGGACAAGAACTTCTACACGCACGGCGGCGTCGACCTCGTCGGTACGATCAGCGCGCTCGCGGGTAACGCCTCGAGCGGCTCGAACCGCGGAGGCTCCTCGCTCACGCAGCAGTACGTGAAGAACATCCTGCAGCAGAACTGCGAGTCCGAGGCGGCGGGCGACCAGGAGAAGGTGGATGCCTGCTTCACTTCGACGACGGTGAACAAGGGCTCGGCCGGGTACCAGCGCAAGATCCAGGAGATGCGCTACGCGATCCAGCTGGAGAAGGAGTACCCGAAGGAGGACATCCTCGTCGGCTACCTCAACATCACGAACTTCGGCGGGGTGGTCTACGGCATCGGCGCCGCCGCCCAGACGTACTTCGGTGTGAACGCCTCCGACCTCTCGATCGCGCAGGCCGCCACGATCGCCGGCATGGTGCAAGAACCGAACACCCTCCGCATCGACCGGCCGGGCGGCACCACGACGGACAAGGCGGGCAACCCCGTCAACGGCGAGGCGGACGGTTACTCGCTCACGCTCGACCGCCGTAATTACGTGCTGGGACGCATGCTCGAGGACGGCAAGATCTCGCAGGCGGAGTACGACGAGGCCAAGGCCACGCCGATCACCCCGAACATCCAACCCCGCCCGCAGGGCTGCCAGATGGCGACCGGCGCGGAGTTCTTCTGCGAGTACGTCGTGAGCATCGTCAAGAGCGACCCCGCGTTCGGTGAGGACACGGACCAGCGGGCGGCGAACCTTCGCCGCGGCGGCATGAAGATCTACACCACCCTCAACGCCGACCTGCAGCAGAACGCGCTCGACGCGATCTCGGTCGTCCCCGGCAGCGTGCCCTACATGAATCTGGGCGCCTCCGGCGTCCAGATCGAGGTCGGCACGGGACGCGTCCTCTCGATGGTCCAGAACCGCCCCTACTCGACCGACAACGTCGGCGACAACGGCCCGACGACGCAGCTCAACTACAACGTGCGCAAAGCCAACGGCGGCGGCGGCCACTCGGCCGGCTCGACCTACAAGGTGTTCAGCCTCATCAACTGGCTGGAGCAGGGGCACTCCGTCAACGAGACCCTCAACGGCCGCATCGGGACCAAGAAGGTCATCAACTGCGACGGTCAGACCCAGACCGTCAAGACCGCCAACAACACGGACGGCGCGGTCGGCAACTTCGAGAACAACCCCGGCTACAACGGCTCGGTGTACAACTTCACCCGCGACTCGCTGAACTCCGGCTTCATCGCCATGGCGGAGAAGATCTCCGTCTGCAGCACGAACCGCGTCGCGATGAAGCTCGGCGTCATGCGCGACGACGGAACGCCGCTGGACGAGGTGCCGCCGGGCTCGTCGATCTCGCCCAACCAGGCATACAACGTGCTCGGTGACGCGGCGGTTGCGCCGATCGACATGGCCGCCGCGTATGCGTCGATCGCCGCGAACGGCATGCTCTGCAAGCCGAAGGCCATCGACCGCGCCGTCGACGCACAGGGCAACGACATCACCCCGCAGACGACGTGCGAGCGCGTGATGACCGAAGCCGTCGCGTCGACCGCGGCCTACACCCTCGAGGGCGTCATGTCGGGCACCGGTGTCGGCGCGCGGATCGGCGACGGGGTGCCGGTGTTCGGCAAGACCGGCATCCACGAGTACGAGCAGACGTGGATGGATGGCTCGTCCACGAAGGTCACCACGGTCGTCTGGGTCGGCAACGTGAACTCCATCCAGATCAACGGCAAGTGGCAGAACGTCAAGATCGACAAGTACCGCGAGAGCGGGTACCCGCTCTCGCGCATCCGCAACAGCATCTGGCCCAAGATGCAGGGCGCCGCGAACAAGATCTACGGCGGCGACGCGTTCCCCAAGCCCGACACCAGCCTGACCAAGCAGGTCCTCGTCGATCTCCCCTCGGTCATCGGTATGTCGGTCGACCAGGCGACGCAGACGCTCACGACCGCCGGGTTCTCCGTCACGGTCGGCGACGCGGTCGACGGCGTCGAGGCGCCGGGGACGATCGTCCAGCAGGACCCGGGGGCCGGTCGCGTGGCGGGAAGCACGAACGTCACGATCCGCCCGAGCAACGGTCAGGGCGTCGCCGTGCCCGCCGTCAGCGGCGACCCCGTCGCAGCCGTCGCCCAGCTGAAGTCGGCCGGATTCGGTGACGTGAGCGGTCAGTGCACCCAGAAGGACGATGCGCCCGACAAGGGCGTGGTGACCGGCACGAACCCCGCCGCAGGCGCCATCGTCGGCCGTGGATCCGCCATCACGGTCGAGTTCCAAGCGAAGAAGTGCCCGTGAGTCGAGGCTCACACGCCGCCCTCACCACCGCCGCCGCGGTGGGGGCGGCAGGTCTCTCCGCGGCCGTCTGGGGCACGTGCATCGAGCGGTTCCTGTTCACCGTGCGTGAGCACGAGGTCGCGATCCTGCCGCCGGGGTCGGCGCCGCTGACGGTGCTGCACCTCTCCGATGCGCACATGGCGCCCTGGCAGCACGCGAAGCAGACGTGGATCGCCCGCGTCGCCGAGACGGTCCAGCCCGACCTGGTGATCAACACGGGCGACAATCTCGGCCACGCCGACGGACTCCACGGCATCCGTCGTGCCTTCGCGCCGCTTCGCGGTGTGCCGGGCTTCTTCGTGCACGGCTCGAACGACGTCGTCGGCCCGTCGGCCCGGAACCCGCTGAAGTACTTCCGCGGCCCCTCCCAGCGCCACGCCGACGTCGACCTGCTCGACACGGCGGCGATGGATGCCTACTTCACCGACGACCTCGGTTGGACGGACCTCGACAACACGGCGGCGTCGGTGACGGCAGCGGGTCTGCGCGTCGACGGCTTCGGCGTCGACGACGCGCACCGCGACTGGGATGACCTCGCCGCGCTGCCCGACCGCCTCGCCGCCCTCCGTCGGCGTCCGATGTTCGGCCGCGCGGATGCAGCGGCCGTCACGCTCGGCGTCACGCATGCGCCCTACCGCCGCATCCTCGACGGCTTCGTCGACCTCGGAGCCGACATGATCTTCGGCGGCCACACGCATGGCGGCCAGGTGCGGATCCCCTTCTCCCCCTCGGCGCTCGTCGCGAACTGCGACATCCCGCTCGATCAGGCGCGCGGGCTCAGCACCTGGTCGCACGGCGGACGCACCGTCCCTCTCAACGTCTCGGCCGGACTCGGCCACTCGATCTATGCGCCCGTGCGCTTCGGGTGCCGCCCCGAGGCATCCGTCCTCGTCCTGCGCGCGCGCGAATCGGCGTGACTCGATTCGGTATGTGCGCCGTGACGGGGTAGACTCGGAGGGTTGCCACGGGGTGTGGCGCAGCTTGGTAGCGCGCGTCGTTCGGGACGACGAGGCCGCAGGTTCAAATCCTGTCACCCCGACAGCAGAAGGGCTCCGCCGGAGAGATCGGGCGGAGCCCTTCTTCTCGGCATAGTCGCGCCGCGATCCCCGAACGGAGACCGATGTCCACTCCCCGCCTCGTCGCCTTCGACCTCGACGACACCCTCGCGCCGTCGAAGAGCGCGATCGACCCGCGGATCGGCGAGTTGCTAGTCGCCCTCGCGGCGCGGGTCGAGGTCGCGATCATCTCCGGTGGACAGCTCGGCCAGTTCACGGCGCAGGTCGTCGACCGCCTGCCGCAGGCGAGCGACGAGGTCTTGGCCCGCATGCACCTGCTGCCCACGTGCGGCACGCAGTACTACCGCCTGACCCCCGCCGGCATCGAGACCGTCTACGCCCGGTCGCTTACGGACGACCAGAAGCAGCGCGCGCTGGCGGCCGTGGAGGAGGAAGCCCGGCGGCTGGGCCTGTGGGAGTCGGAGACGTGGGGCGAGATCCTCGAGGACCGCGGCTCGCAGATCACCTTCTCGGCGCTCGGTCAGTCCGCGCCCGTCGACGCCAAGAGCGCCTGGGACCCGACCGGTGAGAAGAAGAACGCCCTGCGGGATGCCGTCGCGGCCCGCGTCCCCGACCTCGAAGTCCGCTCGGGCGGGTCGACGTCGGTGGACATCACCGAGCGCGGGATCGACAAGGCGTACGGCATGCGACAGCTCGCGGAGCAGACCGGCATCGCGCTCGACGACATGCTGTTCGTCGGCGACCGCCTCGACGAGCACGGCAACGACTACCCCGTGCTCGCGATGGGGGTCGCGTGCCAGGCTGTCGAGGGCTGGCCCGACACGGCGGAGTTCCTCGAGCGACTCATCCCGACGCTTCCGGCGCGCTGACGCCGCGCCTGGTCGTCAGCTCTCGGTGCGCGCCGCGGCGCCGACGCCGGGCACCGGGGTGAGGCGCTGCAGCTGCGTCACGTGGCGCGGTTCGAGCTCGTCGAGCGTCGAGACGCCGAGGAGCTTCATGGTCCGCTCGACTTCCGACCGCAGGATCTCGATCGTCCGGTCGACGCCGCGCCGTCCGCCCGCCATGAGCCCGTACAGGTAGGCGCGGCCGATGAGGGTGAACTTCGCCCCGAGGGCGACGGCGGCGACGATGTCGGCCCCGTTCATGATGCCCGTGTCGATCATGACCGTGGCATCCTTCCCGACCTCGCGGACGACCTCCGGGAGCAGCCGGAACGGGATGGGCGCGCGGTCGAGCTGTCGCCCGCCGTGGTTCGACAGCACGATCCCGTCGACGCCGAGGTCGATCAGCCGCTTCGAGTCCTCGAGGTTCTGCACGCCCTTCACGACGATCTTCCCCGGCCACATCGAGCGGATGACGTCGAGGTCCTCGTAGCTGATCGTCGGGTCCATCGCCCCGTCGATGAGCTCGCCGACGGTGCCGCCGGTCGTCGTGAGAGACGCGAACTCGAGCTTCGGCGTCGTGAGGAAGTCGATCCACCACCACGGCCGCGGGATCGCGTTGACGATCGTGCCGACGGTGAGCTGCGGCGGAATCGAGAAGCCGTTGCGCTTGTCGCGCAGGCGCGCACCGGCGACCGGCGTGTCGACGGTGAACATGAGGGTGTCGAAGCCTGCCGCGGCGGCGCGCCCCACGAGACCGTACGAGATGTCGCGATCGCGCATGACGTACAGCTGGAACCAGTTGCGCCCGTGCGGATTCGCGGCACGGACGTTCTCGATCGACGTCGTGCCGAGGGTCGACAGGGTGAAGGGGATGCCGGCGGCTCCCGCCGCGCCTGCGCCGGCGACCTCGCCCTCGGTCTGCATGAGGCGGGTGAACCCCGTGGGCGCGATGCCGAAGGGCAGCGCGGAGCGGCCGCTCAGGATCTCCAGCGAGGTGTTCACGCTCGTCGCGGGGCGCAGGATGTCGGGGTGGAACTCGACATCCTCGAAGGCCTGCCGTGCCCGCTCGATCGAGATCTCACCCTCGGCCGCGCCGTCGGTGTAGTCGAACGCGGCCTTGGGTGTGCGGCGCTTCGCGATCTTCCGGAGGTCCGCGATCGTGAGGGCACCGTCGAGGCGTCGCTTCACGGCATCCAGCTCGGGCTTCTTGAACTGCATGAGCTCGAGCAGTTCGGGGATCTTCGGCAGCTGACGCTGGACCATGCGGTGTCGTCCTTCGGTGGCGGTTCGGTGGCGATTCGGTGGAGGGTGGGGGTCAGGCGTCGGTGGGCATCGGCAGCCCCGCGTCGGCGTAGTACCCGGTGATGTGCGAGCGCACGAGGCTGCGCGCTGCCTCGGCATCCCCGCGATCGATCGCGGCGAGGATGTCGGCGTGCTCGTGGCGCAGGCGCTCACCGGTCGTGCCCCAGTCGGGGATGCGGTCGGCGCCCGAGCGGATGTAGCTCTCGATCGTGGTGCGCAGGCCCGCCATCGTCGCCGAGACGACGACGTTGCCCGCCGCCTCGGTGAGTCGCAGGTGGAACTGCGAGTCGAGGGAGAGGAACTCCTCGATGGTCACGTCGGGGTGGTCCATCGCGGCGAGGGTCGCGCGCGCGTCGGCGAGGTCGGTGTCGGAGAGGCCGGCGAGGTGGGCGACCGCCCACTCTTCGAGCAGGAGCCGCGTCTCGTAGACGTCGGGGATCGGAAAGCCCTGCGCGGCGACCTGGAGGCGCAGCAGTTGGGCGAGACCGCCCTGCGGGGTCGCGGTGACGATGGCGCCCGCCGTCGGTCCGGATCCGGTGGCCGTACGGATGAGGCCCATGACCTCGAGCACGCGCAGCGCCTCGCGGACGCTCGACCGGCCCACACCGAGGGTCGCGGCGAGTTCGCGTTCGGGAGGCAGGCGGTCCCCCGGACCGAGCGTCCCTTCGAGGAGGTCGTTCTCGATCTTCTCGAGCACGACGCGCCAGGCGCGCGCGGGCGTCGGCGCCGGCTTCTCGGCGTCGCCGGTCTCCGTGATCGTCACGTCCGTCATCTTTGTCCTCTCGATGGTCCGACCACGCTAGCACCTGTGGTCCGACCGCCGACCGCGCCGGAGGTGCGCGATACGATGTTGAAACGATACAGCACTCTACGCTGAACGCATGGATCCGCTCGTCATCGTGCTCATCGTCGCTGCGGTCGCGTCCGTGTGCGCGTGGATCGCCTCTCTCGTGACGAAGGACACGTCGTGGGTCGATCGGCTGTGGTCGGTCGTCCCGGTCGTCTACGTGTGGATCTTCGCGATCGCCGGCATCGTGCGGAGCGAGGATGCCGCCCGGCTGCTCATCATGGCGGTGCTCGTGACCCTCTGGGGTGCACGACTGACGTTCAACTTCGCGCGCAAGGGCGGCTACACCGGCGTCGAGGACTACCGCTGGGCGGTCCTGCGCGGGCGGATGAAGCCCTGGCAGTTCCAGATCTTCAATCTGCTCTTCATCGTCCTGTATCAAATGGCGCTCCTCGTGCTCATCACCCTCCCCGCCTACGTCGCGTTCCTGCACCCCTCGCCGCTGACTGGATGGGATGTCCTCTTCGCGGCCCTGTTCCTGACGTTCCTCGTCGGCGAGACGATCGCCGACCAGCAGCAGTGGGACTTCCACCAGGCGAAGAAGCGCGGCGAGGCCGAGGGTTTCCTCTCCTCGGGCCTGTTCGCGTACAGCAGGCATCCCAACTTCTTCTGCGAGCAGGCGCAGTGGTGGATGTTCTACGCGCTCGGCGCGAGCGCCGCCGTCGGCGACGGGCTCGGTTTCTGGGGCGGCGTCGTGAATCCGTCGATCGTCGGGGCGGTGCTCCTGACGGTGCTGTTCATCGGTTCGACCATCTTCACCGAGTCGCTCTCCGCGGCGAAGTACCCCGCCTACGCGCAGTATCAGCGCACGACGTCGATGCTCGTACCGCTCCCCCCTCGCCGCCGAGAAGAGGCGGGCAGCGCGCTCAGCTGAGGCGGCCGCCGGAGGCGAGCAGGTAGTCCTGCGCGCAGAGCGACTCGTAGGTGACCTGATCGTGGTCGAGGTCGTCGATGGCGACCTGGTCGCCGTCGAAGACGAACCGGCCTCCGACCAGCCGGGCGTTGAAGAGCGCCTTGCGTCCGCAGCGGCAGATCGTCTTCAGTTCCTCGAGGCTGTGCGCGATCTCCAGCAGGCGCGCGGAGCCGGGGAACGCGTGGGTCTGGAAGTCGGTGCGGATGCCGTAGGCGAGCACCGGGATGCCGTCCTCGACGACGAGGCGCAGGAGATCGTCGACCTGCGACGGCGAGAGGAACTGCGCCTCGTCGATCAGCAGGCAGGCGACCGAGCCGATGTACCGCGCACCGTGCTGGGCGACGAGCGAGCGCACGTCGTCACCCGCGCCGATGAGGAAGTCGACGTCGCGCTCGACGCCGAGGCGGCTCGAGATCTTCTCGGCGCCCTTGGTGTCGATGGCGGGCTTGGCCAGCAGCACGTGCTGCCCTCGCTCCTCGTAGTTGAACGCGGCTTGCAGAAGCGCCGTCGACTTGCCGGAGTTCATCGCCCCGTAGCGGAAGTAGAGCTTCGCCACGAGAGCCTCAGAGCGCGATGGAGAGCGCGTCGGCGGTGATCGCCATCTCCTTCTTCGCGACCTCGGGGCGATCGTTCAGCGTCTCGCCGTAGCTCGGGATCAGCTCACGCAGCTTCGGCTCCCACTCCGCGGTGCGGTCGGGGAAGCACGTCTTCAGGAGACCGAGCATGATGGATGCCGCGGTCGACGCGCCGGGCGACGCGCCGAGCAGCCCCGCGATCGAGCCGTCGGCTGCCGCGACGACCTCGGTGCCGAACTTGAGCTGCCCCCCGTGCATGACCTGGGCGCGCTGGCCCGCGTTGAGGAGCTCCCAATCGGCATCCTTCGCCGTGGGCATGAACTCGCGCAGGCTGTCGACCTTGCGCTTGTGGGTCTTGGCGAGCTCGGAGACGAGGTACTTCACCAGGTCGAGGTTCGTGGCCCCGACCTTCAGCATGCTGAAGAGGTTCGACGGACGCACCTGCGCGATGATGTCCCACCAGTGCCCGTTCTTCAGGAACTTGGGGCTGAACGTCGCGAACGGGCCGAACAGCAGCGAGGTCTCGCCGTCGACGACGCGCGTGTCGAGGTGCGGCACCGACATCGGCGGGGCGCCGACCGCGGCCTGCGAGTACACCTTCGCCTTGTGGCGGGCGACGATCGCCGGGTTGGACGTCTTCAGCCACTGGCCGCCGATCGGGAAGACGCCGTAGCCCTTGATCTCGTCGATGCCCGACGACTGCAGCAGCTTGATGGCCCAGCCGCCCGCGCCGACGAAGACGAACCGCGCGTTCAGCTCGCCCGGCGTGCGGCCGAGGGAGTGCCGGTACGACACCTTCCAGGTGCCGTCCTTCTGCTTGCGGAGCTTCTTGGCCTCGATGTTCGTGAGGACATCGACGCCCTGCTCACCGAGGTGCGCGAGGAGCTGACGGGTGAGCGAGCCGAAGTCGACGTCGGTGCCCGCCGTCACACGGGTCGCCGCGAACGGCTCGTCCGCCTTGCGGCGCTTGTCCATGAGCAGCGGTGCCCACTCGTTGATGACGCGCGAGTCCTCGGAGTACTCGATCGTCGAGAAGAGCGGCTGCTTCTTGAGCGTCTCGTAGCGGGCCTTCAGGTAGGCGACGTCCTTCTCGCCCCGGACGAACGTCATGTGCGGCGTCGGGTTGATGAACGTCTTCGGCGCGTCGAGGACACCCCGCTCGACGAGCGAGGTCCACAGCTCCCGGCTCTCCTGGAACTGCTCGTTGATGCCGACGGCCTTCGCCGGGTCGGACGGGTCGGGCATGTAGTTGAGCTCGCACAGGGCCGAGTGGCCGGTGCCGGCGTTGTTCCACGCGTTGGAGGACTCCTCGGCGACCTCGCTGAGACGCTCCAGCACCACGATCTTCCAGTCCGGCTGGAGGTGCTTGAGCAGGGTTCCGAGGGTGGCACTCATGATGCCACCGCCGATCAGGACGACGTCTACGGGTTCACTCACGATGTCCCAGTCTAGGCCGCGTTTCCGGAGAGGATCGACGTCCGCGGCATCCACGCGCGTCAAGGATCGAACTTCTTGCCCCTCCGTGAAGCTTGGCCCCGTGAGGACCGAGTCCGCCGGGATCCTCAGGCGGCGTGTGCGCCGAGGCGGGCTGCGACGAGCTCGGCGATCTGCACGGCGTTGAGCGCAGCGCCCTTGCGGAGATTGTCGTTCGAGAGGAACAGCACGAGGCCCTTGCCCTCGGGTGCCGACTGGTCGACGCGGATGCGGCCCACGAAGCTCGGGTCCGCACCGGCGGCCTGCAGGGGCGTCGGCACCTCTTCGAGGGCGACGCCGGGGGCGGACGCCAGGATCTCGCGCGCCTGGTCGGGCGTGATGTCGCCCGCGAACTCGGCGTGGATCGACAGCGAGTGACCAGTGAAGACCGGAACGCGCACGCAGGTGCCGGCGACCCGGAGGTCCGGGAGCTCGAGGATCTTCCGCGACTCGTTCCGGAGCTTCTTCTCCTCGTCGGTCTCGTTCAGACCGTCGTCGACGAGGTTGCCGGCGAACGGGATCACATCGAACGCGATCGGCGCGATGTACTTCTCGGGCTGGGGGAAGTCCACCGCCGATCCGTCGTGGACGAGGTCGAGCGTGTGGTTCTGCGCGAGGACGCCCTCGACCTGGCCGAGGAGCTCCTGCGCACCGGCGAGGCCGGAGCCCGAGACCGCCTGGTAGGTGCTCACGATGAGGCGCTCGAGGCCCGCGGCGTCGTGCAGCGGCTTGATGACGGGCATCGCGGCCATCGTCGTGCAGTTCGGGTTCGCGATGATGCCCTTCGGGAGGTCGTCGATCGCATGCGGGTTGACCTCGCTGACGACGAGGGGGACCTCGGGGTCCATGCGCCAGGCGGAGGAGTTGTCGATGACGACGGCGCCCGCCTCCGCGAAGCGCGGGGCGTGCGCGCGCGAGCCGGTCGCTCCCGCGGAGAAGAGGGCGATGTCGATGCCGCGCGGGTCGGCGGTCGCGACGTCTTCGACGATCACGGTCTCGCCGCCGAACTCGATCGCCTGGCCGGCGCTGCGAGCCGTGGCGAACAGGCGCAGCTCGCGGATCGGGAACGACCGCTCGGCGAGGATCTCGCGCATCACGGTGCCGACCTGTCCGGTCGCGCCGACGACGGCGACAGTGAGTCCTGAATCGGAGATGCGGGTCATGGCGGGTCCTCGAAGTGGGGTCGGGTGGGTGCGGGCGGTGTGGTGCGCGGGTTGTCGGTGAGTCTACTGGCGTGCGCGGCGGGAGGGGCTGGCGCGAGATCTTCGGAGATCCTCGGTTCTTCGGAGGTTTTCGCGCCGGAACGTCCGAAGAACGCCCGATCTCCGAAGAACGCGCGCGGCGCGGAGCCCCGCGAAAGGGTGAAGGATGCCTCAGCGGCCGGTGCCGGCGTACACGGTCGCCTCGATCTCGCCGTCGAGGCCGAACGCACTGTGCACGACGCGCGCCGCCTCGGCGAGGTCGTCGCCGCGGACGACGACCGAGATGCGGATCTCGGAGGTCGAGATCATCTCGATGTTCACGCCCGCCGTCGACAGCGCCTCGAAGAGCGTCGCCGAGACCCCCGAGTGGGTGCGCATGCCCGCACCAACGACCGACAGCTTGCCGATCTGGTCGTCGTGGACGAGGCTCTCGAATCCGATCGAGGGCTGCTCGCCGGCCAGGGCGCGCAGGGCCGTCGAGGCATCCGACTTCGGCAACGTGAACGAGATGTCGGTGCGCCCGGTCGCTGCGGCCGAGACGTTCTGCACGATCATGTCGACGTTCGCGCCGCTCTTGGCGACGACGGAGAAGATCTCGGCGGCCTTGCCGGGCACGTCCGGCACACCGATGACCGTGATCTTCGCCTGCCCCAGGTCGGTGGCGACACCGGCGACGATGGGTTCTTCCATGGCGGTCTCCTCTGACGTGGCCGCGATCGCGGCCGGAACGGACATCCCGGCGCCGAGCACGAAGGTGCCCTGGCTGAGGCTGAAGGTGGAGCGGGCGTTGATCATGACGCCGTGGCGGCGCGCGTACTCGACGGCGCGGATGTAGAGGACCTTGGCGCCGTTCGCGGCGAGTTCGAGCATCTCCTCGGCGGAGATCACGCTCAGTTTGCGGGCCCGCGGGACGACCCGCGGATCGGCCGTGAAGATGCCGTCGACGTCGCTGTAGATCTCGCACACGTCGGCATCCAGCGCCGCCGCGAGGGCGACGGCGGTCGTGTCCGACCCGCCGCGGCCGAGGGTGGTCACGTCCCGCGTGTCGCGGTTGAAGCCCTGGAACCCCGCGACGATGACGATCGCGCCCTCGTCGAGCGCCTCGCGCAGACGCACCGGAGTGACATCGACGATCCGCGCCGCGCCGTGAGTGGCGTCGGTGATCATGCCCGCCTGGCTGCCGGTGAACGAGCGCGCCTCGAAGCCCATCGAGTGGATGGCCATCGCGAGGAGCGCCATCGAGATGCGCTCCCCCGAGCTCAGCAGCATGTCGAGCTCGCGCGGGGCGGAGATGGGCGCCACCTGGTGGGCGAGGTCGAGGAGCTCGTCGGTCGTGTCGCCCATCGCCGACACGGCGACGACGACGTCGTGTCCGGCGCGACGGGTGTCGACGATGCGCTTGGCGACGCGCTTGATACTCTCGGCGTCGGCGACGGACGAGCCGCCGTACTTCTGGACGATCAGCGCCACGTGTGGAACTCCGATGAAGGCGGGAGGAGAGGGGGCGGCGGGATGCCGCGCCGAGCGCGATCGGGCGCTCCGCGCACCATTCTAGGGACGCGCGCATTCGCACCCGACCATGTGACGCTCGCCGGCGCAGGTGGGTCCCGCTACGATCCGAGAATGGATGCCGCGGAGGGCTGGCACGACTTCGATGTCGCGATGGTGGGGGCGACTTCCGCTCTCGCAGGTCTCGTCATCGTCGCCGCGAGCGTGAACATCGGTTACATCGTCAAGGTTCCCTCGCTCACGTCTCGACTGGGTTCCGGCATCGCCGGTCTGGTCCTGGCGCTCACGGCCTCGGCGGTGGGCCTCTTCCCGGGCATCTCGTCGCTCGCCTACGGCGTGACCGTCGCCGTCGCCGCGGTGCTCGCGCTGGTCTTCCCGGTCGAGGCGACCCGGCGGGTGTACCAGAATCCGGATCACACGCATAGGGCGCGACCGGTGAAGGCGGGCGTGGGTTTCGTCGCGCCGCTGGCATATCTCGTCGGCGCGGTGCTGCTCATCGCCGGAGCGCCGTCCGGTTACGTGCTCTTCGCAGCCGGGTCGATCCTCGCGATCATCGCGGCGCTCATCATCTCGTGGGTCGTGCTGGTCGAAGTGCTGCGCTGAGGTCTCGGATCGCTGAGGCCTCGGATCGCGCGGGTCGCGCCTCAGATGCTCCGTCGCCCCTCGAAGGCCCGGCCGAGCGTGACCTCGTCGGCGTACTCGAGGTCGCCGCCGACGGGCAGGCCCGAGGCGAGGCGGGTCACCCGGATCTCGAGCGAGTGCAGCAGTCGGCTGAGGTAGGTCGCCGTCGCCTCGCCCTCGAGATTCGGGTTGGTCGCGAGGATGACTTCCTGCACGGTGCCGTCGGCGAGGCGCTGCATGAGCTGGGTGATGCGGAGGTCGTCGGGACCGACGCCCGCGATCGGGCTGATCGCGCCGCCGAGCACGTGGTAGAGGCCCCGGAACTCGCGCGTGCGCTCGATCGCGGAGACGTCCTTCGCATCCTCGACGACGCAGATGAAGGTCTGGTCGCGGCGGGGGTCACGGCAGATGGCGCACCGCTCCTGCTCGCTGACGTTGCCGCAGATCTCGCAGAAGCGCACGCGCTCGCGGAGTTCGCCGAGCAGCTGCGACAGGCGCGTCACGTCGAAGGTCGGGGTCTGCAGGATGTGGAACGCGATGCGCTGCGCCGACTTCGGGCCGATGCCGGGAAGGCGGCCGAACTCGTCGATCAGGTCTTGGACGATGCCGTCGTACATGGACTAGTTGAACCTCGTGGGGGTCGCGTGCGGCTCTTCGCGCACGAACGTCGCGCCGAGGACCTGGCGGACGACGGACTCGCCGACCCTCTCGATGCCGTTCGTGCGCGGGGCGCGCGCCGCCGGCGCGACGGGAGCGGCATTCTCGCGCGCGACGGGGGCGCGCGGCGGCACGGGGGCGTCGTCGTCGGGCGGCGGAGGCGCGTCGTCCTCGTCGGGCGGGACGTCGGCGTCGGGGATGATCTCGCCGTCGCGATCGGGAAGAGCCGTGCGGGTGAGGGTCAGGGTGCCCGCGGGGGCGGCCGCGTCCTCGGGCTCGTCGTCGACCGCGAACTGCGGGGCGGGACCGTCGCCGGCGGGGATGGCCGCGACGGCCCATTCGGTCACGGGCGCCGCCGCGGCCTGCGCGGGGCCCGGGGAGGAGGGGCGAGCGGAGGATGCCGGAGGTCCGCCCGGCGAGCCGGTTGCGGGCGCGGCCGCGCTCCCGCCGCGGGTGGCGCCGCCCGACGCGGGGCCCCGGTCGTTTCCGGGGCGGGCGGCCTCGGCGTGCACTGCGGGCTCGGCCGGTGCCGTGCCGCGCGGATCAGGGTCTTCCGAGTCGGCGGAGGCGTGCCCGTCGCCCTCCCCACCCGCGGAACGGCCGGCGTCGGGCTCGTGACGGGCGACGTACTTCACGCGCACGCCGAGCACGGCGAGGATCGCGCCGCGGAGGTCTTCGCTCGGCCCCTTGCCTGCGGCGAGCTTCTTGAACGCGGCGACGTCGGCCTGACTCGGGAAGCCGAGTGTGAGGACGTCGTCGGCGTAGGCGAGCGGGGTCGCCGTCGAGGCGAGGAGCCACGAGGTGCGGCTGACGGCTTCGAGCTGCTGGAGGACGGCCGGCCATGCGTCGCGCACCTGCGCGACGGTGAGCGGCCCCGCGGGAGGAGTGGGCTCGGGTGCGGCGGGGCTCGGAGATATGGCGGGGCTCGGAGATGTGGGGGGCGTCTCGATGTGCTGCGCTCGCGGGACGGGCGGTGTTGCGGGCGTCTCGACTCGCTGCGCTCGCTCAACGACCGGGGTGGGCGGGGTAGCGACGGGGGCGGCGAGGGCGGCGGGCGTTTCGACTCGCTGCGCTCGCTCGACGACCGGGGTGGCGGGGGCGGCGGAAGCCGACGCGAGCACGCGCGCGACGAGGAGCTCGAGCTGCAGGCGCGGCGAGGTCGCGCCCGACATGTCGTCGAGGGTGCCGACGACGAGGTCGGCGATGCGCGAGAGCCGGTCGGCGCCGAAGGCGGCGGCCTGCCGCATCATCCGTTCGAGTTCGTCGGCAGGCATCCCGCGCAGAACGGACGCGGCCCCCTCCCCCGTCGCGGCGATGACGATGAGGTCGCGGAGCCGCTCGAGCAGGTCGTCGACGAACCGGCGCGGGTCCTGGCCGGTCTGCACGACACGGTCGACGGCGGCGAAGGCCGCGGCCGGGTCGTGGGCCGCGAACGCCTCGACGACCTCGTCGAGAAGCTCGGCGTGCGTGTAGCCGAGGAGGGCGACGGCGCGCTCGTACGTGACAGCGCCGTCCTCGGACCCGGCGATCAGCTGGTCGAGGAGCGACAGGGTGTCACGGGGCGACCCGCCGCCGGCGCGGACGACGAGCGGCAGCACCCCCGCCTCGACCTGCACGCCCTCCTGCGCGCACAGCTCTTCGACGTACGCGAGCATGGCGGCGGGTGCGACGAGGCGGAACGGGTAATGGTGGGTGCGCGAGCGGATCGTGCCGATGACCTTCTCGGGCTCGGTCGTCGCGAAGATGAACTTGACGTGGTCGGGCGGCTCTTCGACGAGCTTCAGCAGGGCGTTGAAGCCCTGCGGCGTGACCATGTGCGCCTCATCGAGGATGAAGATCTTGAAGCGGTCGCGCGCGGGCGCGAATATCGCACGCTCGCGCAGGTCGCGGGCGTCGTCGACGCCGTTGTGGGAGGCCGCGTCGATCTCGACGACATCGAGCGACCCGCCGCCGCCGCGCCCGAGCTCGACGCAGCTGTCGCAGACGCCGCACGGGGTGTCGGTGGGGCCTTCGGCGCAGTTCAGGCACCGCGCGAGGATGCGCGCCGAGGTCGTCTTGCCGCACCCGCGCGGACCGCTGAACAGGTACGCGTGACCGACCCGGTCGCCGCGGAGCGCGGTCATGAGCGGATCGGTGACCTGGGACTGCCCGATCATCTCGCCGAAGCTCTCGGGCCGGTAGCGGCGGTACAGGGCTGTGGTCACGAGATCCAGCCTACGGCGTACCTCCGACATCGCGGCGGGAAGGGTGGGGACGGATGCCGGGAACACCCGGGAACCCCGCCCGGTTGGACCCGACGTGAGCCCGCACCCCGTCGACGTCGCCGTCATCGGCGCCGGGCAGGCGGGGCTCTCGGCCGCCTACCACCTGCGCCGCCGCGGCTTCATCCCCGCCGGAACCACGTCGCCGGCAGACTCCGACGCGCCGACCTACGTCGCGCTCGACGCCGACGCCGCGCCCGGCGGCGCGTGGCAGCACCGGTGGGCGTCGCTGAAGATGGCGACGGTCAACGGCATCCACGAGCTGCCGGGGTTCCCCGTGCCGCCGGCCGATCCCGAGGCATCCGCGCGCGACGTGCTGCCCGCCTACTTCGCCGCGTACGAGGAGAGGTTCGACCTGCGGGTGCGCCGGCCCGTCGAGGTACGCGCCGTCCGGCGCAGGGACGACGCGCAAGACGAACCGCACGGGCGTCTGCTCGTCGAGACCGACACGGACACCTGGTCGGCGCGTTACGTCATCAACGCGACCGGCACGTGGCGGCGCCCGTTCTGGCCGCACGTCCCGGGCGCCGAGACGTTCCGCGGTCGGCAGCTGCACGTCCACGACTACGTGTCGGCACAGGAGTTCGCCGGTCAGCGCGTCGTGATCGTGGGGGCGGGGATCTCCGCGGTGCAGCTGCTCGACGAGATCTCCCGCGTCGCCGATACCTTCTGGGTGACCCGGCGAGAAGTGCGGTGGGATGCCACGGAGTTCGACACCGCGGCGCGGATCGCCGCGATCGCGGGCGTCGAGGAGCGCGTCCGGCGCGGCGAGCCGCCCGGGAGCGTCATCTCCGTCACCGGCCAGCACCGCACGGCGTGGTCCGAGGCGGCGCGCGAGCGGGGCGTGCTGGTGCGGCATCCGATGTTCACCGCGATCGAGCCGGACGGCGTCCGGATGCCGGACGGCTCGCTCGAACAGGCCGACGTGATCCTCTGGGCGACGGGGTTCCGCGCCGACATCCGCCACCTCGCGCCTCTCGGCCTTCGGACCGAAGCCGGCGGCATCCGCGTCGCGAACGGGCGCGCCCTCGACGAGCCGCGCCTCTTCCTCATCGGCTACGGCCCGTCGCAGTCGACCGTCGGGGCCAACCGCGCCGGCCGCGACGCAGTGCGCGCGATCGTGGCCGACGGCGACTGAGCGCGCGCCCTGATCTCGCGAGCGGAGGGAGAGCGATCAGCAGAGGGGAGCGCGTCAGCTGTCGACGCCGAGGTTGCCTTCCTCGCGGCCGCCCTCGACGACCGAGATCGAGCCGGTGATCACCGGGATCGCCGTCGTGTTGGTCGAGATGGGGACGGATGCCGACAGCAGCGTGCCGTCCTCGCGGAGCGACTCGCCGATGTCGTCGAGCGTCGGGCGCCCCCGCAGCACCGGCCCCTGACCGGCGAGCGGCACGGTGACCATTCCGCCGCCGGTGACCTCGTACTCGCGGCCGCGCACCGAGAACTCCACCGGCTCGCCCTCGCCCGCCTCGACCGTGAGCGCGTCGCGCGTGATGGTCACCTGCAGGCGCGTGCCGCGCCAGCCGATCGGGTACGACAGCGACGGCCAGTCCTTCGGCAGGCGCGGGTCGAACGACAGCAGGCCGTAGTGGTCGCGCATGCCGCCGAAGCCGGCGACGAGCGCCGTCCACACACCGCCCGCCGAGGCGACGTGCACGCCGTCGGCCGCGTTGTGATGGAGGTCGCCGAGGTCGACGTAGATCGACTGCGCGAAGTACTCGAGGGCGAGCCCCTGGTAGCCGACCTCCGCCGCGAGGATCGACTGCACGACGGCGGACAGCGTCGAGTCGCCCGTCGTGAGCGGATCGTAGTACTCGAAGTCGGCGAGCTTCTCCTCGTCGGTGAAGTGGTTGCCCTGCAGATACAGCGCGAGCACGACGTCGGCCTGCTTGAGCACCTGGTAGCGGTAGATCACGAGCGGGTGGAAGTTCAGGAGCAGCGGACGCTGCTCGGGCGGGGTGGACTCGAGGTCCCAGACCTCGCGCTCGAGGAAGACCGCGTCCTGCGGATGGATGCCGAGGGCCTCGCTGTACGGGATGTGCATCGCGGTCGCGGCGGCATCCCAGGCATCCGCCTCACCGTCTCCGAGGCCGAGGCGCTGCGCCATGAGGGCGTACTCCTCGGGTGCCTCCTCGGCCATCTCGCGGACGACCCGCGCCGCGAAGCGCAGGTTGTAGCGGGCCATGACGTTCGTGAAGAGGTTGTCGTTGACGACCGTCGTGTACTCGTCGGGACCGGTGACGCCGTGGATGTGGAAGACCTCGGGAGCGCCGTCTTCGTTGTAGCGCCAGAAGCCGAGCGTCGACCACATGCGCGCCGTCTCGACGGCGATGTCGACGCCCTCGCGGTAGAGGAACTCGTCGTCGCCGGTCGCACGGACATACTTGCCGAGCGCGAAGCTCACGTCGGCGTTGATGTGGTACTGCGCCGTGCCGGCGGCGTAGTAGGCGGATGCCTCTTCGCCGTTGATCGTCCGCCACGGGAAGAGGGCGCCGGCTTCGTTCAGCTGGGCCGCGCGCTTGCGCGCCGCGGGAAGCATGAGATACCGCATCCGAAGGGCGTTCCGCGCCCACTGCGGGGTCGTATAGATGAGGAACGGCAAGACGTAGATCTCGGTGTCCCAGAAGTAGTGACCGCTGTAGCCCGATCCCGACACGCCCTTGGCCGGCACGCCGTGGCCGTCGGCGCGGGCCGCGGCCTGCGCGAGCTGGAACAGACACCAGCGGGTCGCCTGCTGCAGGTCGTCGTGGCCGCCGATGACGACGTCGGAGCGCTCCCAGAAGTCGGCGAGGAACGCGCTTTGCCGGTCGTACTGGCGCTGCACGCCCTCGGCTTCGACGCGGTCGAGGGTGCGGCGGGCGCGGTCGACGAGCTCGCGGGCGGGCACGCCGCGCGACGTGTGGTAGCTGACGAGCTTCGTGACCGTGATCGGCACGCCTGCCTTCGCCTGCACGCGGAAGACGTTCTTGGCGATGTCGGGCTCGATGAGGGTGCGCGCCGAGTACTCGTTCTCGGTCTCGATGAGGTGGTCGGCGACGAGCGCCATCGTCATGCCCGACTCGGTGGCCTTGTACGACAGCGCGGAACGCTCGCCGTCCTGCCAGTACTCCTGCGGCTGGAGGACGCGCTCCTGGATCTTCTCGGCCTTGCGCGGATCGAAGCCCGAGCGCGGCTTGTGCGGGGCACGACCGCCGTAGACGTCTTCGCCGTCCTGCCGGTTGATGAGCTGGCAGCTGATCGTCACGGGCGCGTCGGCGTTGAGCACCGTCACGGTGACCCGCATGATCGCGAGGTGCTTCTCTTCGAACGACACCATCCGGTCGAAGTCGAGGACGACGTCCTTGCCGCTCGGGGTGACCCATCGGACGTGGCGGGACAGGATGCCCGAGCGCATGTCGAGGACGCGCTCGTACTCGCGGATGTCGGCGATGTCGAACGAGAGCGGCTCGTCGTCGACGTAGACGCGCATGACCTTGGCATCGGGCGCATTGATGATCGTCTGGCCGACCTCGGCGAAGCCGTACGCCTGCTCGGCGTGGCGGATCGGGAAGACCTCGTGGAACCCGTTGATGAAGGTGCCGTGCTCGTGCGCGTCGCGGCCTTCGGGCTGGTTGCCGCGCAGGCCCAGGTAGCCGTTGCCGAGGGCGAAGAGCGTCTCGGTGACGCCGGTGTCGTCGAGCGACGGGCGCGTCTCGACGAGGCGCCACGGATCGACGGGGAAGCGCTGGCGGTCCATCGGGTCCATCCCTTCGGTCAGTGCCCGGATCATGCGACGAACGCGCCGAGGTCGTTGACGACGATGTTCGCGCCGAGATCGAGGAGGGCCTGCGCGCCGGCGCCGCGGTCGACGCCGACGACGAGCGCGTAGCCCGCCGCGGCCGCCGAGGCGACACCGGAGTGGGCGTCTTCGAATGCCGCACCGCGGGTCGGGTCGACGCCCAGCATGCGGGCACCCTCGAGGAACATGTCCGGCGCGGGCTTGGAGCGGAGCTGCTCGCGGGCGGCGACGACGCCGTCCATGACGACGGGGAAGTAGGCGCGGATGCCGGCGGCGGTCAGCACCTCTTCGGCGTTCTTGGAGCTCGAGACGACGCCGATCGGGGTGCCGGCGCCGTGCAGCTGCTGGATGAGCGCGAGGGAGCCCGGGTACGGGGCGATGCCCTCGGTCCGCAGGACAGACGAGAACACCTCGTTCTTGCGGTTGCCGATGCCGCATACCGTGTCGGCAGTCGGCGGATCGGACGGATCACCCCACGGTACCTCGACGTCGCGCGAGCGCAGGAGGCTCGCGACGCCCTCGTAGCGCTGTTTGCCGTCGAGGTACCGGTAGTAGTCGTCGTCGGTGTAGGGCGGGGGGATGTCCCACTGTGCGAACAGTTCGGTGAACATCGTCCGCCAGGCGTGCATGTGCACCTCGGCGGTCGGCGTCAGCACTCCGTCGAGGTCGAAGAGCACACCGTCGTAGGTCGTGAGGTCGGGAAGCTCAGCGGTCACCCTGCAAGCGTAGTCGCGAGGTGTGTCCGGCGTGTATCGCCCGGCCCCCGTCACGGCGTGCACGCCCGCGTCACGGCGTGCGCGCCCCCGTCACTGCGTGCGCGCCACCTCGAGGGTCTGGCGGGCGATCTCGAGCTCTTCGTTCGTCGGGACGACGAGGACCGTCACGGGCGAGTCATCCGTCGAGATGACGCGCGTGCCGCGCTCGCGGGCCTCGTTCCGAGCGGGGTCGAGGTGGATGCCGGCGAACCCGAGCGTCTCGGTGGCCGCCCGGCGCACGAGCGGCGAGTTCTCGCCGACGCCCGCCGTGAACGAGATCACGTCGACGCCGCCCAGCTGTGCCAGGTACGCGCCGATGTACGCCCGCAGCCGGTGGATGTACACGTCGAAGGCGAGCGTGGCGTCGGCATCCCCCGCCTCGTGGCGCTCCTCGACGTCGCGCATGTCGCTCGCCCCCGCGAGACCGAGCATGCCGCTGCGCGTGTTGAGGAACCGGTCGAGCTCCACGGGCGACCATCCCTCGCGCTGCGCGAGGACGAGGAGCACCGACGGATCGAGATCGCCCGAGCGCGTTCCCATGACGAGGCCCTGGAGCGGGGTCAGGCCCATCGAGGTGTCGACGGATCTGCCGCCGTCGATCGCGGTCGCCGACGCGCCGTTGCCGAGGTGCAGCACGATCTGTCTGAGCCCGGCGAGCGGACGTCCGAGGAAGCGTGCGGCCTCTTCGCTGACGTACTTGTGGCTCGTTCCGTGGAAGCCGTAGCGGCGGATGCGGTGCTTCTCGGCGACGTCGCGATCGATCGCGTAGGTGTATGCCGCGGGGGGCATGCTCTGGTGGAACGCGCTGTCGAACACGGCGACGTGCGGCACGTCGGGGAAGGCCGCCCGCGCCGCCTTGATGCCCTGCAGCGCGCCGGGGTTGTGGAGCGGCGCGAGCAGCGACAGCTCGTCGATGTTGATCTCGACGAGCGGCGTGATGAGCGTCGGCTCGAAGAAGCGCGCGCCGCCCTGGACGACGCGGTGGCCGACCGCGACGGGGGCGAGGGCCTCGAGCGACGGCCCGTGCTCGGCGAACGCGTCGAGCATCACCTGGAATCCCGCCGTGTGGTCGGGGATCGGGACCTCGGCCGTGAAGGAGCCCTCCGCCGTCTTGTGCTTCGAGGCGCCGATCGGCTCGCCGATGCGCTCGACGAGACCGGAGGCCAGGGCCTCGGCGGTCTCCACCTCGATCAGCTGGTACTTGAATGACGAAGAGCCGCTGTTGATGACCAGGACGACGCTCATGCGGAGGCTCCCTCGGTTCCCGTCGACTGCGCTTGGATCGCAGTGATCGCGATCGTGTTGACGATGTCGTCGACGAGCGCGCCGCGCGACAGGTCGTTGATGGGCTTGTTGAGGCCCTGGAGGACCGGCCCCATCGCGATCGCCCCCGCGGAGCGCTGCACCGCCTTGTAGGTGTTGTTGCCGGTGTTGAGGTCGGGGAAGACGAAGACCGTCGCGCGGCCCGCGACCTGGGAATCGGGCATCTTGGTGCGCGCGACCGCGGCATCCGCCGCCGCGTCGTACTGGATCGGTCCCTCGACGAGGAGCTCCGGCGCCCGCTCGCGCACGAGCGCCGTCGCCTCGCGCACCTTGTCGACGTCTTCGCCGGTGCCCGACTCGCCCGTCGAGTACGACAGCATCGCGATGCGGGGCTGGATGCCGAACTGCTGCGCCGTCGCTGCGGACGAGATCGCGATGTCGGAGAGCTGGCCCGCGGTCGGGTCGGGGATGACGGCGCAGTCGCCGTAGACGAGCACGCGGTCGGCGAGCGCCATGAGGAAGACGCTCGAGACGACGGAGACGCCCGGACGGGTCTTGATGATCTCGAACGCCGGACGGATCGTGTGGGCCGTCGTGTGCGCGGCGCCCGAGACCATGCCGTCGGCGAGGCCCAGGTGCACCATCATCGTGCCGAAGTACGACACGTCGGTCACGGTGTCGGCGGCCTTCTCGTACGTGACGCCCTTGTGCTTGCGGAGCTCGGCGTACTCGCGCGCGAACCGGTCGACCGTCTTCGGGTCGAAGGGGCTCATGACTGTCGCGGCGGACAGATCGAGGCCCAGTTCGACGGCGCGGCCGCGCACCTCGCTCTCCTCGCCGAGGATCGTGAGGTCGGCGATGCCGCGGGCGAGGACGGTGGCCGCCGCCTTCAGCACGCGGTCGTCGTTCCCTTCGGGCAGGACGATGCGCTTGCGCGACGTGCGGGCACGCTCGAGCAGCTGATACTCGAACATCAGCGGCGTCACGACGGCCGAGTGGGCGAGGCCCAGCGAGCGCGTGAGCTCGTCGGTGTCGACGTTCTGCTCGAAGAGGGTGACCGCCGTGTCCTGACGGCGCTGCGACGAGGCGGTGAGGCGGCCGCGGGTGCCCATCACGCGTACCGCGGTGTCGTACGTGTCGAGATCGGTCTGCACGATCGGCAGCGGCGAGTCGAGCCCGACCATGAGCGTCTCGACGACCGACGGCAGCGGGAAGGGTCCGTTGAGGATGATGCCCGAGATCGACGGGAACGTGCCCGAGGAGTTGGCGAGGAGGAGGCCCAGCAGCACTTCGGTGCGGTCGGCGGGGACGATCACGATCGCTCCCTCGGCCAGGCGCGGGAGGATGTTGTTGAGCGACATCCCCGCGACGACGACGTCGAGGACCTCGCGGTTCAGGAGGCTCTCGTCCCCCCGCAGCAGCCGGCCGTCGAGGCTCAGCATGAGGTCGCGCACCGACGGCGCCATGAGGAAGACGTCCTCGGGGATCGCCCAGACCCCGACGGGGGCCTCGCGCGTGCCGTCGACGGCGGGGGCCGTGGCGACGACCTCGCCGACCGCCGCGTTGATCTCGTCAAGGCGCTCGGGGTCGGCGCGGTTCGTGATGACCGCGAACAGCTCCGCGCGCTGGCCGGTGATGTCGGTGAGGGCGAGCTCCATCACCTGGCCGAGCTGCTCGGGGGTCCGCGCGACGCTCACGCCCAGCCGGTCGCCCTCCCCCGCGCGGCCGTTCAGGACGACGAGGACGGGGGCGCCGAGGTTCGCGGCGATCCTGGCGTTGTAGCCGAGCTCGCTCGTCGTGCCGACGTCGGTGAAGTCGCTGCCGACGATGACGACCGCGTCGCACTTGGCCTCGACGGCTTTGAACCGCTCCACGATCTTCGACATCGCGGCATCCGCATCGCGCCGCACCTCGTCGTATGTGACGCCGACGCACTCCTCGTATGTCAGGTCGACGCCGACGTGGTCGAGGAGCATCTCGAGGACGTAGTCGCGCTCGTCGGTCGAGCGCGCGATGGAGCGGAAGACGCCGACCCGCGGGATCGAGCGGGTCAGGGCGTCGATGACGCCCAGCACGATGGTGGACTTGCCCGACAAGCCCTCGGTCGAGGTGATGTAGATGCTGCGTGCCACCCCGCCAGCCTACGGGCGCGGTGCGCGGTGCGGCCAGGCATGCACCGGGAGTAATCGCGGCCGACGCGGGGCCGCTCCAGGAAGGACTCCGGGGAAGCACTCCGGGGAAGGACCCGGAGAAAAGTAAGACTCTCCGCGAACCCGGCAGAGCCTGGTTACCCTTGCTACGTTTCCGTCCTGGGGGAGTTGGCCTGGATGCCGCCTCGCGGAGAGCTTCTAGGAGTTTACCCGACATCCGAGCCGCCCCGTGCCGCCCGGGGTTAGCATCGACGCACCAGCGCCGCGACGACGCGGCATCGCCCTCTACCTCGGGAGACGACCCCCGCATGCCGGAGCCGACCACCGCCGAAGAGTTCGCCCGCTCCACCGACGCCGTGATCGCGTCGGTCGCGCGGGTGATCGACGGAAAGCCCGCGGCCGTCCGCGCAGCCCTCGTGTGCCTCCTCGCCGAGGGGCACCTGCTCATCGAGGACGTCCCCGGGGTCGGAAAGACGATGCTGGCGCGGGCGCTCGCGGCATCCGTCCATGCGACCGTCCGCCGCATCCAGTTCACGCCCGACCTGCTGCCGGGCGACGTCACAGGGATGAGCGTCTACAACCCGGTCGACCGCGAGTTCGAGTTCAAACCCGGCGCGATCTTCGCGCACATCGTCATCGCCGACGAGATCAACCGCTCCTCCCCCAAGACCCAGTCGGCGCTTCTCGAGGCGATGGAGGAGCGCCAGGTGACCGTCGACGGCACGTCGCACCTGCTGGAGGACCCCTTCCTCGTCGTCGCGACGCAGAACCCCCTCGAGATGGAGGGCACCTATGCGCTTCCCGAGGCGCAGCGCGACCGTTTCATGATCCGCATCTCCATGGGCTACCCGGATGCCCAGAACGAAGCGCTCATGCTGCGCCAGCGCGACGTGGTCAACCCGCTCGACGCGCTCGCCCCCGTGATCGACGCCGACGGCGTGCGCGGCCTGATCGCCTGGGCTCGGGGCGTCCACGTCTCCCCCGCCGTCGAGGAGTACACCGTCGCGCTCGCCCGTGCCACGCGCGAACATCCCGACCTGCGCCTGGGCGCGAGCCCGCGCGCGACCCTCCAGCTCATCCGCGCCGCGAAGGTGTGGGCCGCCCTCGACGGGCGCGAGTTCGTCATCCCCGACGACGTCGCCACTCTCGTCGAACCGGTCTTCGCGCACCGCCTGATCGCCGCGCGCAGCGCCGCCACCACCCGCGCGCGCTCGAGCGCCGACGCGATCTCGACGGTGCTGCGGAGTATCGTCGGCTCGGTGCGGGTTCCCCTCGCGACCCGCTGAGAGAACGACGATGTCCCGCTGGCCGCTGACCCCCCGAGGAACGGGGGCGGTCGCGCTCGCGATCGGGTGCTTCGTCGCGGCGCACGCGTTCCGCATCATCGAGCTGATCTTCATCGGCGTGCTGCTGCTCTCGGCGGTCGCCGCGAGCCTCATCGCGCTCGCGCTCGCGCGGCGCACGGAGACCGTCGCGCGCGCCTTCCACCCCGACGTCGCGTCGGCCGGCAGCGAGGTCGATGTGCGGCTGCGCGTGAAGACGCGCTCACCGATCCCCGCCGCGCAGGGTCGGTGGCACGACGCCGTGCCCGACGGGGTGAGCGGGGACGCGTTCGGGGTGTTCCCGGCGACAGGGTCGAGCATGCGCTCGGGCGGCGAGGCGGTCGAGCTCGGTTACACGGTGACGGCAGAGCGGCGCGGTGTCCGCCTGATCGGGCCACTGTCGGTCGTCGCGTCCGACCCGTTCGGCTTCGCCCGGCGTCGGCACACGATCGGACGCCCCCTCCCGCTCACGATCACCCCCCAGATCATCGACCTCGGGCCCCTCGTCGAACAGCCGGGCGAGGCGGGCGGCTCGATGCACACGGCGACCGACCAGCTCGGCCAGGGATCCGACAATCTCATCCCCCGCGTCTACGTGCCCGGCGACTCCATGCGCCGCATCCACTGGCGGGCGAGCGCGCACCGGGACCAGCTCATGGTGCGGCAGGAAGAGCAGGAGACGACCCCCGAGGCGACGGTGATCCTCGACACCGCCCGCGCCCGCTGGGACGACGACGCGTCGCGGAGCCCCGGCGCGGACCCCGACTTCGAGACGGCCGTGTCGCTGTGCGTCTCGGCGGCGGCGCGTCTCGTCCAGGAGGGTTACGTCGTCACGGTGCGCAGCGGCGACGGGATGCCTCTCGCCGACCCGATCGCCGGCGGCGACGCCGTCGCCGTGGAGCAGCTCGCCATCGACCTCGCGACCGTCACGGCCCACGGCGACGCGGCGCCGAACGCGCTCGTCGCGCTGTTCGCGGGGGTGTCTGCCGGTCCGGTCGTCGTGATCACCGGCGCCCTGGGCGACGCCGACGCGGCGGTGCTGGCGCCGCTCGCGCACCACAGCGCCCTGCCCCTCCTCATCGCGCTCGCCCCGGAGCACCGGTCACTCGAGCGACTGACGGGCGCGGGGTGGCGCGCTGTCGCCCTGAGCGGCGAGGACGATTCGGGCGCCGTGTGGAGCGTGCTCGTGGATCGGGGGGCCCACCGTGTCGAAGCCTGAGTCGACGCCTCGGTCGACGCCTCGCTCGACGCCTCGGTCGACGCCTCCGTCCGCCGCGGTCGGTCGCGCCCGCGGCGAGGCCCGCCTGACGTTCGCGCTGTGGCTCGCGATCATGGTCACGCTCCCCCCGCTGCTGCGCGTCGTCGAGCCGGGCGCGTGGATTCCCGGCGTCGCCGCCCTCACCGCGGTGACCCTCGCCGTGGGCTTCGTCCTGCGGCGGCGACGGATGCCGGCGGTCGCGGTGACCCTCGTGCAGGTGGCCGTCTGGGCGATCGGCGTGACAGTGGGCTTCTTCTCCGGCCAGGCGCTCTTCGGATTCCTTCCCACCGGCGGCGTCCTCGCGCAGGTGCCGCTCGCCGTGCAGACGGCCTCGGACGAAATCCTCCAGGGCATCGCACCGATCGCGGCGACGGACGCCATCTCCTTCGTCATCGTCGCGGGTGTGGGCCTTCTCGCCGTCGCCCTCGACCACGTCGTCCTGACGGCGCGGATGCCGCTCCTTGCGGGCGCAGCCCTCATCGCCGTCTGGCTGATCCCCGCGATCTCCGTCCCCGCCGGCGTCGACGTCGCTCTGTTCGCGCTGCTCGCGGCATCCCTCCTCTTCCTCATCCGTGCCGAGAACCGCACGCGCGAGACTCCCACCGCCGGACCGGGCAGGGCGGGCGTCGGCGCGGTCGCGACCGCTATCGGGGCGGTCGCGATCGTCGGAGCGCTCGTGATCGCCCCGACCCTGCCCGCTCCCACCGTCGCGGCGATCGGCCCCGGCGTCGCCGCGCGCATCGACCCCTCCCTCGACCTCGGAAACGACCTGCGCCGGCGCGAGGACCTGCCCGTCCTCACCATGCGCAGCGATGCGCCCCAGCTGCCCTACCTGCGCGTCACGACGCTGTCGATGTTCGACGGAGAGGTGTGGATGCCGGACCGGATGCGGTCGGTGCCCCTCGATGACTCCACGCTCGAGCCGGTCGCGGTGGGCGACGGCATCCGTCTCGAGGAGTACCGGACGACGGTCGCGGTGTCGCAGCTCTCCTCGATGTACCTGCCGATCCCGTACCCTGCCGTCGCGGTCGACGGGCTCGAGGGGATGTGGCGGTCGGTGCCGTACAGCCGCACGATCCTCAGCGCGAACACCAGCTCGGAAGGGCAGGAGTACGCCGTCACCGCGCAGGTCGCCCAGCCCACGCTGGAGCAGATCCGCGCGTCGTCGGCGACGATCGACGAAGACCGGATCGACGTGTACGCCGTGCCGGAGGGGACCCCCGCGATCATCGGCGACCTCGCGCGCGAGGTGACCGCCGACGCCGCGACCGACTACGACAAGCTCATCGCGCTGCAGAGCTGGTTCCGCGGGTCGGAGTTCACGTACTCGCTCACCGCCCCCGTCGAGGAGGGATTCGACGACACCGGCGTGGATGCCGTCGCCGCGTTCCTCCAGGAGAAGGAGGGGTACTGCATCCACTACGCCGGCGCGTTCGCCCTCATGGCGCGGACCCTCGGGATGCCCTCGCGCATCGTCGTCGGCTTCCTCCCCGGCGAGCGCACCGGCGACACGGTCGACGGGCAGCAGGTCGCCCAGGTGACGACCTCTCAGCTGCACGCCTGGCCCGAGGTGAACTTCGCCGGGATCGGCTGGGTCGCGTTCGAGCCGACGAAGAGCCTCGGCTTCGCGACGCGGTTCTCGAGCGCCGCGACCGCGTCGGAGGACGCCCCGGGCGAGGCGGCGACCCCGACCCCCACGGCGCCCGTGCCGACGTCGGAGGCGTCGCGGCCCGCCGACGCACCCGAAGACCGCCCGAACGACGCCGCGGGCGCGACAGCCCAGCGCGTCGACCCGCGCCCGCAGCTCGCGCTCGCCGCCGCGATCGTGCTGATCGTGAGCGTTCCCGGGCTCGTAGGCCTCGCGCGGCGCCGTGTGCTGCGGCGGCGCGGCACGGTCGGGGCGGCGTGGCGGATCGTGCAGGACGCCGCGATCGACCTCGGCGCTCCGGTGGGTGCCGCGGCGTCGCCCCGTGTCTTCGGCGCTCTGCTCACCGGGCAGTGGGGGGCGCCCGCCGCCGAGACGTCGCGCCTGGTCGCTGCCATGGAGCACGTCAACTACGCCCGCGCGGCGGGTGAGACGCGGCGCACGGACGAGGGCGCCCGGGCGCGCGCCGCTCAGGCGATCGCGGACGCCGAGACGATCCGCCGGGCGATGTTCGCCCAGCTCGACACCGCGGGGCGCGTGCGCGCGCGCCTCGCGCCCCGGTCGCTCGTGGTGCGGCCCGGGTCGGCGCTCGCCGACCGCGACGCGACGGCCTGAGCTCCGGGAGTGGGGGTGCGGGGGTTGCGGGTGGTGCGGCGCCGGGCGGCGAATAGTGGGCGCGAACGGCGGCATCCACCCCCGGGATGCCGCAGTTTGCGCCCCCGTCTCCTGAGGTGACGACGAGGTCCGCCGACAATCGCTGCGGCGCGGCCGGCGAACAGGGGAACGCCGACGGCGGGGGCGACCCCGGAGGGACACCCCCGCCGTCGCGAGAGGAAAGACAGACCGCCCCCGGTCAGGGGCGGACGGACTCCGTGCGGATGCCGTCGTCCACGGCATCCTGGGCCGCGGCCGCGATCTCCGCGCGGATCTCTGCGCGCTCCGCCACCGGGACCGTCGCGAGCACCTCGGCCTCGTCGTCGCCGGAGTCGTCGGCGAACGGCTCGCCGTCGCGCGGCGCGTTGTAGAGGTCCAGGTTCAGGATTCCTTCGCGCTTCGCGACGATCGCGGGCACGAGCGCCTGGCCCGCGACGTTGACCGCCGTGCGGCCCATGTCGAGGATCGGGTCGATCGCGAGGAGCAGGCCCACGCCCTCAAGGGGCAAGCCGAGGGTCGAGAGGGTGAGCGTCAGCATGACGACCGCGCCGGTGGTGCCGGCGGTCGCGGCCGAGCCGACGACCGAGACGAGCGCGATCAGCAGGTACGACACGATGTTCAGCTCGACGCCATAGAACTGCGCGACGAAGATCGCGGCGATCGCGGGGTAGATCGCGGCGCAGCCGTCCATCTTCGTCGTCGCACCGAGCGGCACGGCGAACGAGGCGTACTCGCGCGGCACGCCGAGGTTCCGCTCCGTGACGCGCTGGGTGAGGGGGAGCGTGCCGATCGACGAGCGCGAGACGAACGCGAGCTGCACCGCGGGCCACACGCCCGAGAAGTACTGGCGGATCGAGAGGCCGTGCACCTTCACGAGCGTGGGGTAGACGACGAAGATCACGAGCGCGAGGCCGATGTACACGGCGACGGCGAACCAAATGAGGGTCAGCAGCTTGTCGGTGCCGTAGTTCACGATCGCCGCGCCGATGAGGCCCAGCGTCCCGATCGGGGCGATGCGGATGATCCACCACAGCACGCGCTGGACGATCTTGAGGCTCGACTGCGTGAACGCGACGAACGGCTCGGCGCGGCGGCCGAGCTTGAGCGCCGCGATGCCGACGGCCACCGAGACGACGATGACCTGCAGGATGTTGAACCCGACCGTCGAGGAGATCGCGCCGGTCGCGGCATCCTGCGAGCTGGACACGGTGAGACCGAGGAAGTTCTGCGGGATGAGGCCCTTGAGGAAGTTCCACCAGGTGCCGACGGCGTACGGGTCGTCCGGGGCGAGCTCGCCCTGCCCGACGCGGTTGCCGGGCTGGATCGTGACGCCGAGCGCGATGCCGATCGTCACCGCGATGAGCGCCGTGATCCCGAACCACAGGAGTGTCTGACCGGCGAGACGGGCAGCGTTGGTGACGTTCCGCAGCTGCGTGATGCTCGCGACGATCGCGAGGAAGATGAGCGGCACGACCGCGGCCTTCAGCAGCGTGACGTAGCCGTTGCCGATGGTGCTCAGCGTCGCGGTGAGACCGTTCGGGTTGCCCTCGGCATCCGGTCCGAGGTTCAGCGCGAGGATACCGAGCAGGATGCCGGCGATGAGCGCGACCGTGATCTGGAACCCGAACGACCGGTAGAACGGCTTCTTCTTCGGCGTCGCACTCTTCGCTGTCGTGCTCTTCGGTCCGCGCGCGGGCGCGGCGGTGGGGGTGGAACTCATGAGGGGGTGTCTCCTGTGCGGCGGCGGTGAGGGCCGTGCCGGTGGTGGGGCGTGCGGCGGATGCCGCGATGGGGGCCACCCGCGGGGGCGGGCGTCCTTCGACGCTACGTCGCGTCACACGCGCGCCAGGCGCATGTGACGGGGAATGACAACCCGCGATGCGCGGGCACCATTCCCGGCGCGGGAGAAAACCTGCGGGAGAAACCTGAGTGCGAGAAGCGGTCGAAGGCGGCAGGGGAATGTCGGCGCGAATCGTCGTGTCCGTGATGGGATGCCGCGATATGCGCCGACTATCCCGGTCGAGACCGCGATCTGCGCCGACGAAAACGAAAAGGGCCCCCGCCGCAGCGGGGGCCCTTCGTGGCGGAAGTGACAGGATTTGAACCTGCGAGGCGAGTTACCCCGCCTACATGGATTCCAGCCATGCTCCTTAGGCCGCTCGGACACACTTCCGCCGACGATCCTATCATCGGCCGCGTGCGCGCCCGTGCGGGCGCCGTCGTCGTCACCTCCTCCCCTGGCATCCCCCGGCGCAGTCAGCGGGGCTGCCAGGCGAGGGCGAGCTCGCGGGTGTCGTCCCACGGCTCGGTCCAGCCGAGACGCGTGAACAGGCCGTCGAGGAGAATCGCGGTGAACCCCCACAGCAGGCGGTCGCCGATCTCGAACGCGGGGCCACGGAACTCGCGCCCGCGGTCGCGGATCACGGTCACGCCGCGATGACGCGGGTCGAGGAGATCGGCGACCGGCACGCGGAACACCTCGGCCGACTCGGCGACGTCGACGACCCGGACGGGCGAGGGATGCCGCCACCACGCGAGCACCGGGGTCACGAGGTGGCCCGAGCGCTCGAGCGGAACGTCGGGCAGGGCGCCGAGCACCTCGACGCCGCGCGGGTCGAGCCCCGTCTCCTCCACCGCCTCGCGGAGGGCTGCGTCGACAGGACCGTCGTCGCCCGGGTCGAGCCGTCCGCCGGGGAAGGCGATCTGCCCGGGGTGCGCGCGGAGGGTCGTGGCCCGGGCGAGGAGCAGCACGTCGAGGTCGCGGGAGACCGCGGCATCCTGCGCCTCACGCTCGCTCGGCACGCGGTCGAGCGTCCCGAACAGCATGAGCACCGCCGCCGCGCGCGGATCCTCACCGACCGGGAGGGCGCGGAGCCGCTCGTCCCACGGGTCGGGCGAGGCGGCGAGCGCGGCGAGTTCTTCGCGGGCGCCGCTCACGGTGTGCGGGTCACCCGACCGCGCCGCTGCGTCGACCTCGGGAGACTCTCCTGCGGCATCCGTCCTCCTCGCGTGTCGACCTGTCCCCTCACCTTCGCCGCCCGTCTTGCGCCGTGTCAAGCCGGATGGGGTGGGTCACCACGCGGCCGCGGCGGCCCGTGTCGGTGGTGCTCGGTAGCGTGGATGCCGTGACCACCGCAGCCCCGCCGCGCATCGGCATCGTCGTGACCGACGTCTACGCCGACGACGACCCCGACCACGACACCCCGATCCTCGTCGACGCGCTCCGCGGTGCCGGCGCGGACGCCGAGGCCGTCGTCTGGCACGACGCGGACGTCGATCTCGCGGCGTTCGATCTCCTTGTCCTCCGCTCGCCGTGGGACTATCCGGAACGCACCGACGAGTTCCACGCGTGGCTCGGCCGCGCCGAGGCGGCGACCCGCGTCGTGAACGACCCCGCGACCATGCGCTGGAACCTCGACAAGCACTACCTCGCCGAGCTCGAATCCGCCGGCATCCGCATCGTCCCGACGGACTATGCGACGACGCAGGATGCCGCCGCCCGCGCGATCTCGCGCCACGAGCGCGTCGTCGTGAAGCCCGCCGTCTCCGCGGGAGCCCGCGACACGGGCCTCTTCGACGCCGACGACCCGGCGGCGCTCGCCCTCGCGGCGCGGATCGTCGACAGCGGCGGCGTCGCGATGGTCCAGCCGGAGATCGCCGAGCTGTCGGCGGGCCACGAGAAGGCGCTCTACGCGATCGACGGAGCCTTCACGCACGCGATCGCGAAGGGCGCGCTCCTCGCCCACGGCGGGGGCTTCCGCGGCGGGGTCTACATCGAGAATCCCGATCCGGTCACGGCGTCCGCCGTCGAGCGCGCGTTCGCGTCGGACGTGCTGCGCGCCGTCCGCGAGGTGACGGGTGGCGACATGCCCCTCTACGCCCGCGTCGACACGATCGATTCCGCCGTGCACGGACTGTGCCTGCTCGAAGTCGAGCTCGCGGAGCCCGCGCTCAACCTGCACGTCGCCCCCGAGGCGACGGATGCCGTGGTGCGCGGGATCCTCGCCGCGGCGGCGACCGCGCCGGCCCGAGCTACTGCGGCGCGACCTCGATAGGGCACCGGACGACGCCGGACCGCGCGAGACGCGCGTCGCCGGTGAGGAGCGTGGCGCCCAGGCGCTCGGCGAGCGCCACGTATCCCGCGTCGTAGGACGTCAAGACGTGGCGCAGGTCCCACGCCCGGTCCGCGACGAGCGACCACGACCACAGGTCGATCGGCAGCCCTGCGGCCTGGGCGCGCGCGGCCTCCGCCTGAGCCTGAGTGAGGCGTCTCCCGCGCTCGAGCCCGCGCAGCGCGCTGTCGACCTCGACCGCGAGGTGCGTGGGCGCGTGCAGGAGGCACCCGTCGAGTCGCTCGGCGAGCGCTCGCGTATCACCGGCGCGCGTCGCGACGAGCGCCACGACGATCGACGCGTCGACGACGACGAGTTCGGCCGGTTCAGGGCCGGTCGACACGCGCGGCATCCACGATGTCGATCATCGGGATCGAGGGGTACGACTGCGCGTTGAGCCGGGCACGCGCGATCGCCTCGGCCGCGCTGGGGGTCGTGGCGAGCCGGTGCAGCTCTGCCGAGAGGTACTCCTGCAGTGACCGGCCTGACCGCGCGGCGCGTGCTGCGAGTTCGTCCCGCACGTCGTCGGGCACGTTGCGTACTGTGATCGTCACCGCCATCCCGGCATCCTAACGCCGATGCATGCATTATGCATGCACATTATGCGAGCCGCTCCCCGCTCATCCCCGCCCTCGCGGGCCTCAGTCCGAGAGCCCGACCATCTCGGCGCTGCGCTCCCACAGCCGCCGGGCGAGGAGCGGGTCGGCGGCGAGAGGGCTCGTGCGGGCCGGGCGGTTCCGCGCGTAGTAGCCGCCCTGCTGCCAGTCGACGCCGGGCGTGCCGAGCGCGAGCCAGCCGAGGCGCGCGCCGCCCACCTCGACGCTCGTGAGGAGCTTCGAGGCCAGCGGATTCGTGTACAGCCAGTGCCACGCGCCGCTCGAGCCAGACGCGAAGCTCGACGCGATCGCGCCGGGGTGGAACGCGACGGCGGAGAGACCGTCGCCGTCGTAGCGGCGGGCGAGCTCCTTCGTGAAGAGGATGTTCTCGAGCTTCGCGTTGCCGTAAGCGTTCGAGGCCGAGAAGTGCCGCTCGCCCTGCAGATCGTCGATGTCGAACTTCGAGAAGCGCTGTGCCGCGATGGAGGAGGTCTGGATGACGGATGCCTCGCTCGCGATCAACCTCTCGCGGAGGAGGTTCGTCAGGAGGAATCCGCCGAGGTGGTTCACCTGGAAGGTCTTCTCGAAGCCGTCGGCCGTGACCTCGCGTTCGCCGAAGATGCCGCCGGCGTTGTTGGCCAGCACATCGATCCGTTCGTATCGGTCGAGGAGCGTTGCGGCGAGCTCGCGCACCTGATCGAGATGGGTGTAGTCGGCGAGGTGCCAGTCGAGGCCGAGGGGTTCGGCGGCGACGGCGGTCTTGTCGGGGTTGCGCCCGACGACCACCACCCGCTCCCCCGCCGCGTGCAGCTGCCGTGCCGCGGCCGCCCCGATGCCGTCGCTCGCGCCCGTGATGATGATCGTCTTCGCCATCGGGCGAGACTACCCCGCCGACGGTGGCGATGCACCGGGGTCACGGTTCCGTCGGGCGTGTCGACTCGCTGCGCTCGCGGGGCGGCCGGGAGAGCCGCTCGTCAGCGCGCGACTCAGCCCCGCGCGATGATCGCGGGGTCGTCGGCCCGCCAGTACTGCACCGACTGCAGCACCCAGAATGCCGCAAAGAGGAGCAGCGCGAGCACCTCGCCGACGAACACCCCGTAGACGTCGCCACCCGGGGCGCGGACGTGCAGGCTGCCGTACAGCGGCATCCCGACGACGACGAGCGCGAGCGCCACGGCGATCGCGACGTACGACGCGCGCAGCCACGGCGGGCCCGAGCGCACCTCGGGCGCGATCGCGTTGACGACCGCAACCGCGCCGATGAGCGCGAAGAACCCGACCGCCGCCGCGACGTGCGCCCAGCGGAGGAACGCGTCACGAGCGAGCCACCATGTCAGCCACACCGCCGCGAGCACGACGACCGCGACGCCGAGCGACAGCGCCGTCCCCGCCCGCTCCACCTCCCCCGCGGCGAGGAGCGCGAGAGCGATCACGACGACGACCGACGCCACGACGAGGTAGGTCACGACGCCGTTGTCGACGCCCGCGTCGAACGCGACGGGGATGCACACCTCGGCCCCGTCCGGGCACCCTTCCGAGATGCCGGGCACCGAGCCCGGCGCGATGACCGTCGGCACGATCGCGACGAGCGGGGCGACGACCGCCGCGGCATCCAGCAACGCTCGCTCCACACCGCGACCCGACAGCGCGAAGAAGCACACCGACACCGTCAGCAGCGCCCCGACGAACATCGTGTTCGCCGACGTGTAGTAGTAGTGGCTGAGCGACGGCAGGATTCCCACCGCGGGCATCGCGACCCCGACCGCCGTGAAGACGACGACGACCGCCCCCGCGATCGCGAGCCGCAGGTACCGGTACGTCCGCTGCAGCGACGTCGACGGCGTCGTCCGGTCCCCGGGCACGGCAGGCCCGTCAGCGCAGGAACTGCGTCGGGTCGAACTCGTCGATCGGGATGACCCGCACGCGCGGCAGCGGCGTATCGAACGCGTGCACGTCGTACTCCAGATCGAAGAACTGGATGCCGGGAAGCTCCGAGAACGCCGCGTTGCGAAACTCGGCGAACCCCATGACTCCGACGCGTCGCCCGTCGAGGAGTGCTCCGACGTCATCGACGAAGTCGCCGTCGTGGCTCACGAGCACGACGTCGCCGCCGCGGTCGCGGAGCGCACGGAGCGTCCGCTGGATCGCGATGTCGACGACCTTCTCGTCGGTCTCGCCCGACAGCGGGATCGGCTGGTAGCCGAGGGCGAGAAGCGCCTGGATGAACGGCATCGGCAGGTTCGTCGACGCGTTCAGGAAGAAGAGCCCCTGCGCGTCCTGGTTCCAGCGGCCCGCGATGAACGAGAGCACACGGTCCCAGCGGGGGCGCTCATCGGGCTGCGGGCGGCGCCCGAGGATCGAGCTGCCGAGCGTCGCGTCGATGTTCTCGCCGTCGACGAGCACCCAGGTGGTGCCGGTCACGCGCGCTCCGCCCCGCTCGCGGCCCCACCGTCGGCTCCACCTGCGGCTCTCAGCGCCTGCGCGATCGGGAGGTCGCCGGTGTTGAACCGGATCGTCTTGCCGATGGTCGTCGGTTCGGCGATGGATGCCGCGATGACGGCCGCCACGTCGGCGCGCGGCACGTGCGAGCCGCGCTCGTCGTCGACGTTGATGAGGCCGGTCGGCGGATCGAGGGTGAGGGAGGAGGGCTGGAGGATCGTCCAGTCGAGCGCGGTCTCGCGCAGGTGCGCATCGGCGGCGGTCTTCGCCTCGGCGTACGCGTAGAACGCGTCGCTCGGGTCGACGCCGTGATCGGGCCCGGCGCCGAAGTACGAGACCATGACGTACCGGCGCGCACCGGCGGCGGCCGCGGCATCCATCGACCGGATCGCGGCATCGCGGTCGACGGCGTACGTGCGCTCGGCGCTTCCGCCGCCCGCGCCCGCCGACCACACGATGACCTCCTGCCCGTCGAACAGCTCGGCGAGCGCTTCGACATCGCCGGCCGTGATGTCGGCGACGAGCGGGGTCGCACCGGTGTCGGCGACCTCGGCGGCCTGCTCGGGCCTCCGGATGACGGCGGAGACCTCGTGCCCCGCGGCGACCAGGAGCGGCTCGAGGAGCAGGGCCACCTTGCCGTGTCCTCCGATGATCAGGATGCGGGCCATGGGGGTCCCCTTTCGTTTCCCCGAGCCTACGGCTGCGGGCGGGCACGTGGGGAGGTCCCGGCCCGGCGCCCCCGCAGCGTGCGGACGAGCGCGACGATCGCCCGCCAGCCGACGAGAAGGGCGAAGAGCACGCCCGCAGCGACCAGCACGAACGGCAGCGCCGTGCCCTGCCCCGACGCCGCGCGCAGCAGCATGCCGATCACGAGCGTCCACAGCCAGATCGGGATCCCCGACCGGACGGGGGCGAGCGGGGCGCGCCAGGCACGCGTCATGAGCCAGCCGACGGCGAGCCCCGTGAGGAATGGCCACGCCGTCCCCGCGAGCCCCGACAGGACGTCGGAATCGTGGCTCGCCCGGCCCGTCGCCGCGAACGCGACGACGAGGAGCGCGTCGACCACGATCGCGACGGACACGATCGGGATCGGGGCGGAACGGGTGGAGCCGGTGGCGGTCGATTCCCGAGGCATGCCCCCATCCTCCCCCGCCCACGGCTCCCCGGCCTACGCTGGAGGAATGACCGCCTCTCCCGCCTCCTCCCTCGTGCTCGTGGCCAACGCCGGCGACGGGTCGATCTCGACCTTCCGATTCGACGGCTCCGGGCTGGAGCGGATCGCGGTGACCGACGGGCTGACGGGGTGCTCGACGTTCGCGGTGGATGCCGAGCGGAACCTCGTCTACGCCGCCGTGAAGGGTGAGCCGGCGGGCATCGTGACGCTCTCGCTCGACCGCGAGAGCGGCGAACTGACGCCGTCGTCGCGCCTCGATCTGCCCGCCGGAGGCATGAACTACCTCGCGCTCGCGCGCGGCGGCACGGCGCTGCTGGGTGCGAGCTACGGCGGAGGGTACGGCATCAGCTGCCGCGTCGCGGACGGCTCGGTCGGAGGACCCGTCTCACGCATCTCGTACCCGAACCTGCACTCCGTGCTCCCGAGCCCCGACGGGCGCTTCGCGTACTTCGTCTCGCTCGGCGCCGACCTCGTCGCGCAGTACACGCTCGGCGACGATCTCGAGCTGGTCCCGCTTGCCGAGCCGACCGTCTCCGCGCCGCAGGGCAGCGGCCCGCGCCACCTCGTGATCGACGACGATCACGGCTGCGTGTACGTGCTGACCGAGTTCTCGGGCGAGGTGCTCCGCTACCGGCGCGACCCGATCGAGGGTGCGTTGACCTATCTCGACGCGGCGACCGCGTTCGACACCTCGGCCGGGCTCGGCCACAGCCGGTTCGGCGCCGATCCGCTCGCCCACCACTACATCTGGGGCGCGGACCTGCACCGTTCCGGCGACCGGCTCTGGGCATCCGAGCGGACGGAGTCCACTCTGGCCTCGCTCGACATCGCCGCGGACGGCGAACTGCGACACGCCGAGGTCTTCACCGTCACCGAGCAGCAGCCGCGCGGGTTCGCGCTGAGCGCCGACGGACGCTTCCTCGTCGCGGCGGGCGAGAAGACGACGACGGTCTCCCTCTACGCCGTCGGCGACGAGGGCCTGACGCTGCTCCAGCGCGCCGAGACCGGCCGCGGCGCGAACTGGGTGCGCTTCGTCTGACGCCGATGCGCGGCGCGCTGCGCGCGACGCGCGGCGCGCTGCCGCGCCGTCACCGCCCGCGAGACCGCGCAGATGTACGCTTCCCGCGCGTTTATCGTGACATCTGCGCGGTCTCGCGGGAGGTAGGGGGGACCGAGGCGGCGGGAGCGCGGCGCGAGGCGGCGGCGTTCAGGATGCCGAGGCACAGCACGATGACGCCGGCGAGGGCGGGCACGGCCATCGCGGCGGCGAGCGAGACCTCCTCGGCGACCCAGCCGACGACGGCCGACGTCAGCGCCTGCGCGAGGGTGAGCGCCGACCCGAGGAGCGTCATCGTCGTCGCGGCGCGGCCCGCGGGAGCGCGCTCGCCGGCGAGCGAGAAGAGCGTCACGAGGTTCGGCCCGACGCCGAGACCCATGACCAGCAACCACACCATGACCGACGAGAAGTCGTGCGCACTCGTGTATCCGACGGCGGCGAGGGTCAACACGAGCGAGAAGAGGATCCACCGCCACCGCGCCGCGAAGCGCGCCGGCAGCAGCACGACGCCGAGCGCGAGGACGGCCGACCCGATCCCCATGAGTCCGTAGAGGAGCCCGGCGCGCGCCTCGTCACCCTGCGCCTGCGCGAACGCGGTGAGCGAGGTGAGCGTGCCGCCGAAGAACATGCCGACGCCGAACGTCGCGCCAACGAGAATGAGGATCCGCGTCGAGAAGACGGCGCGGATCGGGGCGCGCTCGGCGGCGGCATCGCCGACGATCGGCCGCACGCGCGCGGTCGGGTGCAGGGCGAACGCCGTCACGAATCCGAAGCTGAGCACCGCGGCGATGGCGATCGGCGCCCACGGCGCGATGACGGCGGCCAGGATGCCGACGAGGAACGGACCGATGACGAACGCGGTCTCGTCGGCGGCCGACTCGTACGACATGATGCGGGTCGTCGTGACGCCGCGGCGCTCGGGATCAAGACGCGAGCCGATGATCGTGAGCAGCCGGCTGCGGCTCATCGCGGCGGCCTGCGGGGCGGTCAGCCCGATGGCGAGGGCCGCGCCGAGGACCGCACCTTCCGGCATCCCTCCCATCACGATCAGCGGGAAGAGGGCCAGGAGGATGCCGTTGGCGAGACCGACCGGCACGAGCACGCGCCGCTGTCCGTGCCGGTCGACGAGGTCGCCGATGACCGGGCCCGCGACGACGACACCGACCCCGACGGCGGCGGAGGTGAGTCCGCCGAGGCCGACGGAGCGCGTCTCGGCGACGACGAGCATGAGGACGCCGACGGTCATCATCGCGAACGGCAGCCGCGCGATGAAGGCGATCGGCCAGTATGCCCAGCCCGTGTGCTGGATCAGGGTGCGCCGGCGGGGCCGCGCGTCACGGGTGCGGGTGTCGTGCGGCGGCACGTCGATGGTGGCGGTGCGGGTGGTGTCCACGTACTCCTCCGAGATTCGGCTCGTTGTTCACGTGCCGCCGTATCTCGGGAATCGAGCCGGTAGATGCACCTCGCAGGGCCGGTGGTTCTCGCCGCGATCATCGAAGAGCGGGTCGCGGAGGGGCGCTGCGGAGGCATCCATTCTACCGCGGACCGGCTCTCAGCGTCCTGTGAGGTTCACGAGGGACCAGAATCGGGGGTGCGGGTGTTGGGTGTGTGTGAGGGCGTACCCACGGCCCGCACGACGGCTTCACCGTTCGACACGAAGGAGACATCATGAGCGACGACGGCACCATCACGCAGACCCCCGGGACCGAGACCGCGGTCCTCGCCGGCGGATGCTTCTGGGGCATGGAGGACCTCATCCGCCGCCAGCCGGGCGTGCTCGACACGCGCGTCGGCTATACCGGAGGCACCAACGCGCACGCGACGTACCGGAACCACCCGGGTCACGCCGAGGCGGTCGAGATCGTCTTCGACCCCACCCAGACGACGTACCGCGACCTCCTGGCGTTCTTCTTCCAGATCCACGACCCGTCGACGCTGAACCGCCAGGGCAACGACATCGGCACGAGCTACCGTTCGGCGATCTTCCCGCTCAGCGAGGAGCAGGAGCGCGTCGCGCGCGACACGATCGCCGATGTGGATGCCTCGGGCCTGTGGCCCGGCCCGGCCGTCACGACGATCGAGCCCGCCGGCCCCTTCTGGGAGGCCGAGCCCGAGCACCAGGACTACCTGCAGCGAATCCCGAACGGCTACACGTGCCACTTCCCTCGGGCCGGGTGGGTGCTGCCCAAGCGCGCCGAGGTCTGAGCGGGTCGCGACTCGCCCAGCGACCGCGAACGGCTCAGTCGGCGAAGAACGCCGCGGCGACGCGCGTCAGCGCGACGAGGTCGGCGGTGCCGGCGAGCTCGCGCGCCGAGTGCATCGACAGGATCGGGATGCCGACGTCGACGGTCCGGATCCCGATCCGCGTCGCGGTGATGGGGCCGATCGTCGACCCGCACGGCACGGCGTTGTTCGAGACGAACTCCTGCGACACGACGCCGGCGGTGTCGCACCAGCCGTGCCAGGCGGCGGCGCCGGCGGCATCCGTCGCGTAGCGCTGATTCGCGTTGATCTTGAGGATGGGGCCCGAGCCGAGCACCGGCCGGACGACGGGGTCGTGCTTCTGCGGGTAGTTCGGATGCACCGAGTGGCCCACGTCGCTCGAGACGCACCACGACGCCGCCAGCGCGCGCAGCTGCTGGTCGCGATCGGCGCCGAGGCCGAGCTGGATGCGCTCCACCACATCGGAGAGGAACGGCCCCGCCGCGCCCGACCGGGTGCCCGACCCGACCTCCTCGTGGTCGAACACGGCGAGCATCGCGATGTGCGGGGCATCCGTGCCGGCGGCTTCGAGGGCGACGAGCCCGGCGTGCACCGAGGCGAGGTCGTCGAGGCGCCCCGACGCGAAGAACGCATCGTCCTTGCCGAACACGACGCCTCGCGCCGCATCGGCTGTCACGAGGTCGTACCCGCGGATGCGGGCGGCATCCACGCCGGCGGAGGCCGCCACCTCGGCGAGGAGATCGGCGGATGCCGCGTCGCCCAGACCCCACACCGGCTGCGTCTGCGCCTGCTTGTCGAGAGCGAGACGGTCGTTCGCCTCGCGGTCGAGGTGGATCGCGAGCTGCGGCAGCCGCAGGAGGGCGCCGGTCGCCGCGAGCACCTCGGTGCCGTCGTCGAGCGCGAGGCGGCCGGCGAGGCGCAGCTCGCGGTCGAGCCAGGAGTTCAGGAGCGGCCCGCCGTAGATCTCGACGCCCGCCTGCAGCCAGCCGAGGCGCCCGGTGGTGGGCTTGGGCTTCAGCTTGAACGCCGGCGAGTCGCTGTGCGCGCCGAAGATGTGGAAGGCGGTCTCGGCCGTCGCCGACGTCGGCACGATCCACGCGATCACCGCACCGTCGCGGACGACGAGCTGCTTCGCCCCGGGGGTGACCGACCAGGGCTCGGTCTCGTCGAGCGGCGTGAATCCGGCATCCGCCAACCGCGCGGCGACGGTGGATGCCGCGTGGAAGCTCGACGGCGAAGCGGCGACGACGTCGGCGAGGTCGTCGGCGTGAGCGAGGTTGTCGGGGGCGATGTCGGCGGTGGCGGTCACCCTTCCAGCGTAGGCGTCGCCACCCGCGATCGGCACGGCGCAAGAGGCGGGCGGGAATGCGCCGGGTGGGAATGTCCTGCGCCTCGGCGTCGTTCGCAGACCCCATGACGACTGTGGGAATCATCGGAGCAGGACACATCGGCAGCACCCTCGCGGAGGGTCTCGCAGACCGCGGCTACGACGTCGTGATCGCGAACTCCCGCGGGCCGGAGACGCTCGCGGACCTCGTCGCGCGCCTCGGCGATCACGTCCGTGCCGCGACCGCGCACGAGGCGGCCGACGCCGCCGACTGGGCGATCGTCACCGTGCCGCTGAAGGCGCTCGAGGAAGTGCCGGTCGAGCCCCTCGCCGGCAAGATCGTGCTCGACACCAACAACTACTACTGGGAGCGCGATGGGCACATCGCCGCGCTCGACGAGAATCGGGCGACGACGACGGGGCTCGTGCAGGAGCACCTGCGCACGAGCCGCGTGGTGAAGGCGTTCAACCACATCATGGCCGGCGACATCCTCACGACCGGCTCCCCCGCCGGCACGCCGGGGCGTCGCGCCCTCGCGATCGCGAGCGACCACGCCGACGCGGCGGCGCTCGCCGCCGAGGTCTACGATCAGTTCGGATTCGACACCGTCGACATCGGCTCGGTCGCCGAGAGCTGGCGGGTGGAGCGCGACCGCCCCGCGTACGTCGTGCGGCAGGATGCCGACGAGCTGCGCGAGAACCTCGCGCGCGCCGAGCGCTGACGGGGCGTCCGCTCGACATCCAGCGCGCGCTGACGCAGAAGCTGTGCGGCGGCCGGAATGCCGCGCGCCCTGCCCGAGGTTGCCTTCATCGGATCACCGATCGGAAGGAACCATCATGACCATCCTCGTCACCGGAGCCTCGGGCCACCTCGGACACCTCGTCGTCGACGCCCTCCTCGAGCGCAGCGCCCCCGCATCCGACATCGTCGCGGGCGGACGCAGCGTCGACAAGCTCGCCGACCTCGCCGAGCGCGGCGTCCGCACGGTCGCCCTCGACTACAACGACCCGGAGACCATCGCGGCGGCGCTCGACGGCGTCGACAGCGTGCTGCTGATCTCGGCATCCGAGCCCGGCAAGCGCTACGCGGGGCACAAGAACGTCATCGACGCGGCGGCTGCGGCCGGCGTCTCGAAGTTCGTCTACACGAGCGTCTCGAAGGCGACGACGTTCGACTGGCCGCTCGGCGCCGAGCACAAGGCGACCGAAGAGGCGATCGCCGAAAGCGGCCTGCCGGCGGTCATCCTCCGGAACGACTGGTACATCGAGAACTACACCGCCGACGTGCAGCGCGCGGAGCAGTCCGGCGTGATCACCTCATCCGTCGGCGATGCGCGCGTCGCGGCCGCCGCACGGAAGGACTATGCGGATGCCGCGGCGGTCGTGCTCCTCGGCGACGGCCACATCGGCGAGGTGTACGAGCTCGGCGGCGACGTCGCCGTCTCGTACGACGACATCGCCGCGGCCGCAGGCGAGGTCCTCGGGCGTGAGGTGTCGTACGTGCGGATCTCCCGCGACGACCTGCTCGCAGGGCTCGCCGGGGCCGGTCTCGACGCCGGGACGGCGGAGTTCGTCGCGAGCATGGACGACGGCATCCGCGGCGGCGTCCTCGCCGACACCGACGGCACCCTCGCCCGCCTCATCGGCCGCCCGACGACGCCGTTCGTCGACGGGCTGCGCACCGCGCTCGGCCGCTGACGCCCGCACCCCACCCATCGGGGGGTGCGGCTGCTCAGCGGCGCCCGGTCAGCGGCGGGGGATACGGCGCCGGCGGCGCGAGCGGCGGCCGCCGAAGAGCGCGGCGCCGAGCGGCACGGCGCTCGCGATCATGAGGATGACCGCGAGCGCCGGGGCCGAAGCGAAGAGCAGCGCGCCGGCGATGAGGAGCGCCGCGAACGCGACCGTCGCGATCGTGCGGCGGAGCATCCCCTCGAGGCTCTCCAGGCGCCGATCGATCTGCGGGGTCTCGACGGCGAGGTCGCCGCGGTCGATCTTGGCGATGAGGTGGTCGATCCGCGTCGGCAGCGCCGCGACCGTCCGGGCGTACGAGAGGGCGCCGCGTCCGGCATCCGCCACGACGTTCCGGCTCTCTTCGCGCAGGAGCTTCTGCGCGAAAGGCTCGACCGACTCCCACACGTTGAACGCCGGGTCGAGCGCCGTGCACACTCCCGACGTGAGAGAGACGGCCCGCGTGATGAGGAGGAAGTTCTCGGGCAGCTGCACCGGGAGGTCGCGGATGGTCTCGCCGAACTCGTCGGCGAACACGCGGTATTCGCGCGGGTCGATGTTCTGCAGGTCGCCGAACGCCATGCCGCCGAACCGCGCGAACAGCTCGGTGAGCGCGCGCTCGAGCTCCGCCGTGTCGGCGCCCGGAAGGAGGACGCCGATCTCCTGGATGCCGTCGACGAGCCCCTTCCCGTCGCGTGCGGAGACGGCGATGACGATCTGCCGCAGGCCCGAACGGAGGTCGGGCGGCACCTCGCCCATCATCCCGAAATCGATGAAGGTGAGCGACCACGCGCGCCCGTCGGCATCCGCCGCGTGGGGCGTGACGAAGACGTTCCCGGGGTGCGGGTCGGCGTGGAAGAACCCGCCGCCGAACAGCTGATCGAACATCGCCTCGGCGAACGCGCGCGCGACGGCACGCGGATCGATGCCCGCAGCCCGCAACGCCGCAACATCGCCGATCTTGATGGCGGTGACGTCCGAGAGGGTGAGGACGCGGCGCGTCGTCCGCTCCCAGGCGACGTCGGGGGTCGTGATGCGGCTGCCGTCGGCGTACATCGCGGCGAAGCGCTCCGCGTTCGCGCCTTCATGGAGGTAGTCGACCTCTTCGCGGCTCGTGACGGCGAACTCCTCGACGAGCGCCGGCGCGTCGACCCGCGAGGCGACGAACCGGATGCGGCTGAGGCGCTCGCCGATCGTCCGGAGCGCCGCGAGGTCGATCTCGACGAGCTCGTCGACGCCGGGGCGCTGTACCTTCACGACGACGTCGGTGAACCCGGCGATCGCGGCGTCGTCGGCGGCGAGGCGGGTCCGGTGCGCTTGACCGAGGGATGCCGCAGCCAGCGGCGTCTCGTCGACCCACGCGTACGCACGCGCAAGCGGCACGCCGAGTTCCCGCTCGGCGAGCGCGCGGATCTCGTCGAATTCGACTGGCGGCACCTCGTCCTGCAGCTGCTCGAGTTCACTCGTGACCTCGGGCGGCAGCACGTCGAGGCGTGAGGACATGAACTGCCCGACCTTGATCATGAGGCCGCCGAGTTCGACGGCGAGCACGCGGAAGCGCCGCGCGATCTTCTGCAGGCGGGCCGAGCGGCCGCGCTCCGCCCACCGGGCGAGCCCGATGCGCGGAAGCAGCAACTCGAACCACCACGTCTGGAGCATGACGCCGGTGGCGAACCGGATGATCCGGTTGTACCGGGCGCGCCCGGGGGCGGTCGCCCCCGACGCCGGCACCCCAGACCTCGGCACGGAGCGTCAGCCCTCGGCGAGGATGGCGTAGATCTTGCGCCGCGCCTCGTCGATGATGTCGATCGCCTGCTGCACCTGCTCGGGCGATCCCATCCGACCGACCTGCATGGCCGCCTGCGCGAGGTTCGCGCCCGCCTTGGGCAGTGCCCCGAACCCGGGTCCGTCGGCCTTGTCCTGCGAGCCCGACGCCGAGCCGGATGCCGCCGAGGTGCGCCACGGAGCCGGCTTGTCGGCAGCCTCCGCGCGCCCCGCCTCGGTGAGCGAGTAGGTCTTGCGCCCGTCGCCCTCTTCGACCTCGACGATGCCCTCGTCGGTGAGCAGCTGCAGCGTGGGGTAGACCGAGCCGGGGCTCGGCTTCCACGCGCCGCGGCTGCGCTCCTCGATCTGCTGGATGATCTGGTAGCCGTGCATCGGCTGCTCGTCGAGCAGGGCGATGATCGCGACGCGCACGTCGCCGCGGCCCATGCGGGAGCCGACCTTCTGGCCGACGCTCTCCTCGAAGCGCTGCCCGAGCTGACCGAGCTGATCGAAGAGGTCGTTGAGCCCCTGGCCTCCGAATCCCTGGCCCCCGAAACCCTGACCGCCGAAGCCGCCCTGTCCGCCCGAGGCGCCTCTGCCCCCGAAGCCGAAGCCGCCGAATCCCTGTCCGTATCCATTGCTCATGAGAGCCTCCCTTGTCTTCCGAACGATACATAACGATATATCGTTCAGGGGATGCCGTGTCCGTGAGTTCGCCCAGAGCGCACCCGGAGCGGGACCCGTCATGATGCCGACCGTCGACCGCATCCACGGGCAGATCACGGCGTCGGCCTCCCGTAGTCCTCGAGCCAGCGCAGCCACAGTTCGCTGAGCGTCGGATACGACGGCACCGCATGCCAGAGCCGATCGATCGGCACCTCCCCGACGACGGCGATCGTCACCGCGTGGAGCAGCTCGCCGACGTCGTCCCCGACGAGCGTCGCGCCGACGATCACGCCGCGGTCTTCGTCGACGATCGCCTGGGCCGTCCCGCGGTAGCCCCGGGCACGCGTCGCCGCGCCGGCGAGCTGACCGAGGTCGACCTCGAGGGTGCGCGTGCGGAGTCCGGCATCCTTCGCCTTCTGCGCGGTCAGGCCGACCGCGGCGACCTGCGGCTCGGTGAAGACCACCTGCGGCACGGCCCGGTGGTCGGCGGTCGCGACGTGTGCGCCCCAGGGGGCGTCGTCGACGGGGGCTCCCGTCGCCCGCGCCGCGATGACGTCGCCCGCGGCTCGTGCCTGGTACTTGCCCTGGTGGGTGAGAAGAGCGCGGTGCGTCACGTCGCCCGCGGCGTAGAGCCAATCGGTGCCCGCGACCCGCAGGGTGTCGTCGACGTCGAGCCACGCCCCGTCCTCGAGGCCGATGCTCGACAGCCCCACGTCGCCGGTGCGCGGCACGCGCCCCGTCGCGATGAGCAGCTCGACCGCCTGCACCGTCGATCCATCGGTCAGCGTGAGGGTCACCAGCGCCCCGTCGCGCGTCGCCTGCGCGATCTCGACGCCGCGGCGGAGGTCCACCCCCGCGTCTTCGAGCGACTGCGCGACGGCGTCGGCCGCGAACGGCTCGACCGTCCCGAGCAGGTGCGAGCGGACGATCATCGTCACGCTCGAGCCGAGCGAGGCGAACGCCGTCGCCATCTCGGACGCGACGACGCCCCCGCCGAGGATCGCGAGCGACGACGGCACCTCATGGACAGAGGTGGCCTCCCGACTCGTCCACGGATCGACGTCGGCAAGGCCCGGCACGTCGGGCAGAAGCGCTGCCGACCCGGTGCAGATCGCCACCGCGTGCCGCGCCCGGAGCACGCGCTCGGTGCCGTCGGATGCCTCGACGCGCACCGTCTTCTCGCCGTCGAGGCGCCCGTGCCCCCGCACGAGGTCGATGCCGGCGTCGCGCAGCCAGTCGATCTGACCGTCGTCGTTCCACTCGTGGACGATCGCGTCGCGCGAGGCGAGCGTCGCACCGACGTCGACGCCCCCGCCGACCGCCGCCGCCGCGCCCGGGACGACGCGCGCTGCGCGCAGGACCGACCCGGGGCGCAGGAGGGTCTTGGACGGCATGCAGGCCCAATACGAGCATTCGCCTCCGACGAGCTCGCTCTCGACGATCGCGGCGGTCAGCCCGCCGCGCACGGCTCGGTCGGCGAGATTCTCACCCACGGGGCCCGCGCCGATGACGATGAGGTCGTAGTCGGCGGCATCCGCCTGCGCCTGCTGCGGGTGCGTCTGCTGTGGTTCGGCCATGTGCCACGTCTACCCGAGTGTGACGGTTCGTGCCACCCCCCTGCACGGATGTCGGATCCATGTGATTGTGTAGGTCACCCGACCCGGAGGATGCATGGCGATCGAATTCCGCTCCGTCACGAAGCGCTTCCCCGACGGCACCGTCGCCGTGAACGACTTCAGCCTCGTGCTGCCCGCCCACAAGACCACGGTCTTCGCGGGCTCGTCGGGGTGCGGCAAGACGACGCTCCTCCGGATGATCAACCGACTCATCGACCCGACGAGCGGCGAGATCACGATCGACGACGAGAACATCCAGGAGCGCGACCCGGTGAAGCTCCGCCGCGGCATCGGCTACGTCATGCAGAGCGCGGGCCTCCTCCCCCACGTGAGCGTCGTCGACAACGTCGCCACCGTGCCGATCCTGAACGGGACGCCGAAGAAGAAGGCGCGTGAGCGCGCGCTCGAGCTCCTCGACGTCGTCGGGCTCGACCGCTCGCTGGCCGACCGCTACCCGCGCCAGCTCTCGGGGGGCCAGCAGCAGCGCGTCGGCGTGGCGCGTGGGCTCGCCGCCGACCCCAACATCCTCCTCATGGACGAGCCGTTCGGCGCGGTCGACCCGATCGTCCGGCGCGAGCTGCAGACCGAGACGATCCGCCTCCAGCGCGACCTCGACAAGACGGTCGTCTTCGTCACCCATGACATCGACGAGGCGTTCCTGCTCGGCGACCAGGTCGTCATCCTCGAGAAGGGCGCGAAGATCGCGCAGGTCGGGTCGCCGAGCGAGATCATCGAGAACCCCGCGAGCGCGTTCGTCGCCGACTTCATCGGCGTCGAGCGCGGCGCGCGCGAGCTGCACACGAAGCGGACGGCCCGCGGCACGGTGCTCGTCGACGCCGCGGGGCGCACGCAGGGCGTGCTCGCGGATGCCGGGGCCCTGGATGCCGACGCGGCTCGTGCGGGTACCGGTCGTGCGGATGCCGGTTCGGATGCGGCTCGGGAGGGAGCGGCGCCGTGAGCTGGGTGCTCGACAACCTCGACCTCATCTGGCGGCTGACGATCCCCCACGTCCGACAGAGCGTCATCCCGATCGCGCTGGGCTTCCTCATCGCGTTGCCGATCGGGTGGGTCGCGTTCCGCTACACGAAGCTGCGCGGCACGATCCTCACGACCGTGGGCCTGTTGTACACGATCCCCTCGTTCGGGCTGTTCGCGATCGTCGCGGCCGCCTTCGGGCTGAAGTTCCAATCGGAGACGACCCTGATCGTCGCCCTCACGATCTACGCCGTCGCGATCATGACCCGCTCGGTCACCGACGGGCTCGGCTCGGTCGAACCCGCGACGCGCGAAGCCGCCGTCGCGATCGGCTACGGCCCGTGGCGACGGTTCTGGATGGTCGATCTCCCTCTCGCCGGCCCCGTGCTGCTCGCCGGCCTCCGGGTGACCGCGACCTCGACCATCTCGCTCGTCACGGTCGGCGCCCTGATCGGCGTGCAGAACCTCGGCTATCTGTTCACCGACGGGTTCCAGCGGCGGATCCTCCCCGAGGTGTTCTCGGGCGTCATCGCCGTGGTCCTCATCGCGCTGATCGTGGACGTCCTCCTCGTCGTCGCCGGGCGTCTGCTCATGCCCTGGCAGGAGCGCCGCTCGAGCCGTCGCGCGGAGCGCCGGGCCGTCCGCCGCCTCGTCACGGAGGGTGCCGCATGAACCTCTTCCTCGACGCGCTCGCGTGGATCTTCTCCCCTGACCGGCTCACCGGATCGCTGCCCCTGCCCGCCGCGATCGGCCAACACCTCGCCTTCACGTTCGCCGCCGTCGCGATCGCCGCGATCATCGCCATCCCGGCGGGGTGGGCGATCGGCCACACCGGCCGCGGCCGCGAGTTCGCCGTCGCGCTCTCCGGTGCCGCGCGCGCGATCCCCACCCTCGGCCTCGTCATCCTGCTGTATCTGATCATCGGCGTTCTCTACAAGACGGAAGCTGCGATGGTCGCCTTCGTCGTCCTCGCGATCCCGTCGATCCTCGCGGGGGCCTACGCCGGGTTCGAGGCGATCGACCGATCCGTCATCGGCGCGGGCCGCGCGGTCGGGATGACGGAGTGGCAGATCCTCTGGCGCATCGAGGTGCCGCTCGGGCTCCCCCTCCTGATCGCGGGCCTGCGCTCCGCCGCGATCCAGGTCGTCGCGACCGTGACGATCGCGGCGTACATCGGCCTGGGCGGCGTCGGCTTCTTCATCCTGCAGGGCATTCCGTTGCGCCGCTTCGACCAGGTGCTCGGCGCCTCGATCGTCGTCGTCGTGCTGGCACTCCTCCTCGACGGGCTGTTCGCCCTCGTGCAACGGCTCGTCGTACCGCGCGGCGTGCGCGCCCGGTCGAGAGGGACGTCGGAGCCCGACGAACGCGCCGGCCTCCGCCGGACGCGCACCGCCCCCATCCGCACCGCCGCCGGCGCGTCCGCGTTGCCGTCCTCCTGACCCATCCGCCACCCGTTCCGTTCCGAACCATTTCCGCACAGCATCCACGAAAGGCACGTCATGTCCCGCACACGAACCCGCGGCACCGCCCGCACCCGCCTCGCGCTCGCGCTCGGCGCCGTCACCGTCTCCGCGCTCGCCCTCGCCGGCTGCTCGTCGGGCGGCGATCCCCTGGACGACGGGGGGTCGAGCGAGTCCCCGGCATCCGACACGATCGTCGTCGGCAGCCAGGACTACTACTCGAACGAGATCATCGCCGAGCTCTACGCGCAGGCGCTCGAAGCCGACGGGTTCACCGTCGACCGCCAGTTCCGCATCGGCCAGCGCGACGCGTACATCCCGTCGCTCGAAGACGGCTCGATCCAGGTGTTCCCCGAGTACACCGGCAACCTGCTGCAGTTCTTCGAGCCCGACACGACCGCGACCTCTCCCGACGACGTGTTCGCGGCGCTCCAGGACGCACTCCCCGACGGTCTCACGGCCCTCGACTTCGCGTCGGCGACCGATCAGGACTCGTACAACGTGACCAAGGCATTCGCCGACGAGCACGACCTGAAGAGCATCGGCGACCTCAAGGGCATCTCGCCGCTCGTCCTCGGCGGCGCAACGGAGCTCGAGGAGCGCCCCTACGGCCCCAAGGGTCTGAAGGAGAAGTACGGGGTCGACGTGACCTTCTCGGCCACCGCGGACACGACCGTCGACGAGCTCGTCGCAGGCAACATCCAGGTCGCGAACGTCTACTCCGCCGACCCGCGCATCCAGACGCAGGGCCTCGTCACCCTCGAAGACCCGGAGAGCCTGTTCCTGGCATCCAACGTCGTCCCGATCGTCAGCTCCGACGTCGCCGACAAGGTCTCGGGAGTTCTGAACGAGGTCAGCGCGAAGCTGACGCCCGAGGGTCTTGTCGCCCTCAACGTCCAGTCGACCGAGGACCAGAAGTCCGCGAAGGCCCTCGCGACGCAGTGGCTGAAGGACAACGGCCTGGCCGGCTGACCTTCTTCTCGCTCTCCTGCGACCCCCGCGGCCCCGGCGCTCACGCGTCGGGGCCGCGTCGCGTCCGCCCTCCCCCGCGCACCCCTCGCGAATCACCGCCCGATTCTCGAATCACCACCGAATGCGCGCGAAAGCGGCGGTGACACGGGAAAGCGGCGGTGATTCGCGAGCAGAGCCGGAGACGGCGCGAGCGCGAGGCTCAGAAGGCGCGGAGGTCGGCGCGCAGGCCCTGCCCGGTGTAGTCGCGGCGCAGGATGCCGCGGCGTCGCAGCACCGGCACGAGCTCGTCGAGCGTCCGGTGCACCGTGACCGGGTGCAGGTCGCCCCAGAGGAGCACCCCGTCGTTCCCCCACGTTCCGAGCTCTTCGATGAGGTCGGCGAACTCCTCCGCCGTGCCCACGAAGCCCGACCGGTCGGTGATCCGACCGAGCCGCGCGAGCGCGGTCAGGTGGGCGCGCAGGGGTGCGGTCGCCGCGTCGCGGTCTCCGACGAGGCGGCGCAGCGACCCCTGCGACACATGCTCGGCGAAGAGCCCCTCGGGAAGCGGGGCATCGAGGTCGAGCGTCGTCAGGTCGGTCTCGAGGTCGCTCGATTGCCGCTGCGCGATCGTCCGCAGAACGTCGTCCGAGGGGCGGGCGGATGCCGCGACCAGCCGGTCGGCCTCCTCCAGCGACGACACGATCACCGGCTGGATCGCGAACATGATCGTGACGTCGTCGGGCGTGCGTCCGCGCGCGATCGCCGCCGCGTGGATCTTCGCCCGGTACGCTCGGACGCTCGCCTCGTCGAGAGGCGACAGGGCGAGCTGGATGTCGGAGTTGGTGCCCGCGAACGCGAGCCCCCTCCCCGATCCGCCCGGCGATGCGATCACCGGGTCGCCGCGGTCGAACGGGATCGCGTTCAACGGCCCGTCGAACGCGTAGTGCTCGCCGCGGTGGTGCACGGCATCCAGCCTCGTGCCGTCGGCGTACACGCCGGCCTCTGCGTCGCGGACGAGCGCACCCTCGCCCCAGGAGTGCCAGAGGGAGCGAAGGGCGCCCAGCCACTCCTCGGCCCGGTCGTAGGCGGCGTCGTGTCCGAGCGGGCTCTCGGCGGAGAAGTGCCGCGCGCTCCCCGCGTCGGTGACGACGTTGAGGCCCAGGCGGTCGGCGCTCAGGTGCTGCAGTGTCGCGAACTGCCGTGCCGCCGTGTACGGCAGGAAGGCCGCCGGGTTCACGGTCGGGATGACGCCGAGGTGCCGCGTCGCCTGGAAGAGGTAGGGCGCGAGCAGCAGCGGGTCGTGCTTGGGTCCGCCGAACGCGTGCCGCACCCGCAGATCGATCGTCTCGGCCGAGCCGAGGGAGGGGGCATCCTCGATCAGGACGAAGTCGAACCCGGCCTGTTCGAGCTCACGCGCCGACTGCTGATACAGGTCGGGGCGCGTCCAGTCGTAGTCCCAGTCGAGGTACGGATGCCCCCACCCGTGCGGCCCGAAGCCCCGCGCGAGGAACCATCCGAAATGCTGGGGCCGGGCGGCCCCGCTCACGCGACCACCGCGACGTCGACCTCGTCGACCGGCTCGGCGGCGACGGCGAGCGCGCGGGCGAGATCGTCGATGAGGTCCGGAGCGTCCTCGATGCCCACCGAGATGCGGATCGTGCCCGGCTCCACCCCGACCGCGCGTCGCTCGGCGCCCGTGAGCGCGACGTGCGACGTGGATGCCGGGTGCAGGATCAGCGACCGGACGTCCCCGAGGTGCGTCATGTGCGTGAACACGTCGACGGACTCGATGAGCCGCCGCGCGGCCTCGGCCCCGCCACGGACGGTGAACGTGAACACCGAGCCGAAGCCGTCGGGCAGCAGCGCCGCACCGAGCGCGTGGTCGGGGTGGGACGGCAGTCCGACGTAGTCGACCGACGCGATCTCGGGCCTATCGTCGAGCCACTGGGCGACGGCGAGCGCGTTGGCGCTCTGGCGCGCGACGCGCAGGCTCAGGGTCTCGATCCCCTGCCCGATGAGGAAGGCGTTGAGCGGCGACGGTGTCGTCCCGAACCGCAGAGCGACGCTCTCACGGGCGTAGGCGATGCGCGCGTCACCGCCGACGCGTTCGGCGATGCTCGGCTCGCCGAGGCGCCCCGGCGCGACGAGGTGCGGGAAGAGCGCACCCGACCTCTCGGCATCGAAGCGGCCGTTGTCCACGATCGCGCCGCCGAGCACCGACCCGTGGCCGGCGAGGAACTTGCTCGCCGAATGCACGACGACATCCGCCCCGTGCTCGAGCGGGCGCACGAGGTAGGGCGTCGCGAACGTGTTGTCGATCACGAGCGGGATGCCGTGGCGGTGCGCGACCTCGGCGACCGCGCCGATGTCGATGAGCCGGTTGGCGGCGTTCGAGATCGATTCGGCGAACACGGCGCGCGTCTCGGGCCGGATCGCCGCCTCCCAGGCATCCGCATCGTCGATGTCGTCGACGAACGTCGTCTCGATGCCCAGGCGCGCGAGATTGTCGCGGAAGAGCCCGCGTGTGCCCTCGTACACGTGGGTCGAGGACACGATGTGTCCGCCCGTCTCGACGAGGGCGAGGAGCACGACGGCCGTCGCCGCCTGGCCGCTCGCGAGCAGGAGCGCCTGCGAGCCGCCTTCGAGGGCGGCGAGGGTGTGCTCGACGGCGTCGATCGTGGGGTTCGCGACACGGGTGTACGCGTAGCCGCGGCCCTCGCCGAAGTGCGCGGCGGCGTCGTCGTACTCGTCGAACTCGAACCCCGCGGTGAGGTAGATCGGCGTCGCCCGCGCGCTCGGAGAGGCGGATGCCGCACGCTCGTGCACCTGCCGTGTCGTGAATCCCCGCCGTGCCATCGTCGCCCCTTCCGCGCCTGTGGGTTCCATCGTCGCGCCCGGAGGCACCCCGACGCGGATCGCGTGTCGTCGTATTACGCGCGCGGCGGACGTGCACCGCCGCAGTACGGTGATCAGGTGAGCACCACCCCGCGCTGCCCCTCGTGCCGCCGCTTCGTCTACCTCGACACCCTCGTCTGCCCCGCGTGCGGGACGGAGATGGGGCTCCAGGTGATCGAGCGCGTCTTCGAGGCGGTGCACGCGGGCCGCACGGTCGTCGACGGCGTGACGTGGTTCACCTGCTCGGAACGCGACTGGGGGTGCAACTGGCTCGTGCGTGAAGACGCGCCCGCGGGGCGCTGCTCCTCGTGCCGGCTGACACGGCGGCGCCCCGACGCGGACGACACCATCGCGCTCGAGAAGCTCGCCACGGTCGAAGAGGCCAAGCGCCGGCTCGTCCTGCAGATCGGGGACCTGGGTCCGCCGATCGAGGGCTGGTACCAGAAGCCGGGCGGCCTGGGGTTCGATCTGCTGTCGAGCCGCTCCGACGGTGAGAAGGTGACGATCGGGCACGCGAACGGCATCATCACGACCGATCTGGCCGAGAGCCTCGACGATGTCCGCGAGGCGGTGCGCGTCAAGCTCGGTGAGCCGTACCGCACCGTCCTCGGGCACCTCCGCCACGAGGCGGGGCACTACTTCCAGAACGTGCTCATCACCGACGACGCCACGTGGTCGCGCTGCCGCGAGCTGTTCGGCGACGAGCGCGAGAGCTACCGCGACGCCCTGAACCGGCACTACGAGTTCGGCGCGCCGCAGAACTGGTCGGACGCGTTCATCTCGGAGTACGCGACGATGCACCCGTGGGAGGACTTCGCCGAGACCTTCGCCCACTACCTGCACATCGTCGGGACGCTGCAGACGGCGGCGGCGATCGGCATCCACCTCGAGGCGGGCGCGTCGACCCTCCGCGACACCGATGTCGAACCGCGCGAGGACTACGGCGATCAGTCGGTCGGACGGACACTCAGCGATTGGGCTGCGCTCTCGCAGGCGTTCAACCGGGTGAACCGGTCGATGGGGCTCGCCGACCTGTACCCCTTCACGATCACCCCGCCGGTGCAGCGCAAGCTCGCGTTCATCCACGAGATCATCACGCGCGCGCGCCTCACGACCGCCGAACAGGTGGAACTCGCTCTCGCCCCACAGGGCGACGAACGCAACTGAGCGGCACCGGCGGCCCGGTCACCGCTCGCCCGCGTCACCGCTGGCCCGGTCACCGCCCGCACCGCTGGCCCGGTCACCGCTCGCCCGCGAAGACGAGCGGCACCCCCACCCACTCGGCGAGATCGCGGAGTTCGGCATCCACCATCTCGCGTTCCTCGGGGTCGAGGGGCGCGGTCAGGTCGAGTTCGTGCACCGCGGTGACGACGAGATTCTCCTTCTTTTTGTCGAGCGCCGCGTCGAGAAGGCCCACGAACCGGTCGCCGACCAGGATCGGATGCGCGAAGTAGCCGTAGACGCGCTGCGCTTTGGGTTTGAACTGCTCGAGGATGTACTCGAAGTCGAACAGCTCCTTCAGCCGCGGTCGATCGAACAGCATGCCGTCGTAGGGGTTCAGGATCGCGACGCGACCGCCGGGATCGTCGTGGAGCGTCTCGAGCGCGGCGGGGTCGACGCGCCACTTCCAGTCCGATCCTTCCACCCGCGCGGGCTCCCCGGCGTCGCCGATGGGCGTCCACGGCGACTTCTGCCGCGCGAGGCCCGCCGCTTGCAGGCGCCGCGCGTCGAGCTCGGCACCGGCCTCGTCGTAGTCGCGCTCGGGCACGCCCGCGAAGACGCGCTCGCCGATGTCCCAGATGCGCTGACGACCCTCACGCCCGACGATCCCGACCTCGCCGAGATACGAGAGGAGATCGAGCATCATCGGCACCTGATTCGAGCCGTACCAGCCGCCCTCGTCACCATGCGCGACCTGACTGGTGTCGGGGATCTGCGCCGCGAGCATCGGTCCCTCCGCGCGCAGGCGCGCGAGCACGTCGGCGCGAAAGCGGGCGTTCGCCTCCATCCACCCCGCGGCCCGCGCGCGGAAGACCCGCCCGCGCATGCGCGCGAGGAGCGCGGGCAGGAGGGATGCCGCATGGAAGTGCCCGTCGTACTCGAACAGCAGCCGGTCCTGCTCCACGGCCTTCCGCAGCTGCCCCGGCTCGTAGGCCCAGCCGATCCGGCTCCACGCGATCGTCTGCTCCGAGGGGGCGATGACCGCGGTGGGGTCGATCTTGATCGAGCCGAGCTGCTCGGCCACTTCGACGACGTCGCCCGGGCGCTCCGCATCGAGCAGCTGCGCGCGCACGACGAGCCGCCGGGCCTCGTCACGGCTGAGGTCGTGGACGGCGTCGTCGGTCATGACCGAAGGCTACGCCGGGCCGCCGACACGCACGAGATGGTGCGTGTCGGCGACCTCGGCGACCCGGCGGCTGCGGCCACCGCAGCGGTTACTGCACCGACCACCCGCCGTCGCTCGGCAGGATGACGCCGTTGAGGTTGACCCCGTCGTCGGAGAGCAGGAATGTGATGGATGCCGCCAGCTGCTCCGCCGTCGCGAGCGTCGGGATCGACGCCTGGAACGGCTGCAGGCGCGCCTGCCCTGCCTCCGACACGTGCGGCGGGAAGGGGATGCCGGTGGCGACCCCTCCGGGCGCGACGGCGTTGACGCGGATGCCCTGCGGTCCGTACATGAACGCCGCCGAGCGGGTCATACCGATGACGGCGTGCTTCGACGTCGTGTAGGCGTTGCCCGACGCCGAGCCGCGCAGACCCGCCTCGGATGTGATGTTGACGATCGATCCGCGACCGGCCGCCATCATGGCCGGGAGCACGGCTCGGGTGAGCTTGAACGCCCCGGTGACGTTCACCGCCATGACGCGCTCCCACATGGCATCCGTCGTCTCGTGGAGCGGCGAGAAGTCGTCGTTGATCCCGGCGACGTTGGCCAGACCGTCGATGCGCTCCCCCGCGGCGGCGGCGATCGCGTCGACCGACTCCTGGCTCGTGATGTCACCGGTGACCGTCACGATGTCGGCGTCCGGGAGCGCCTCCTCGAGACTGCCGAGCTTCTCGGCCGACACGTCGACGGCGATGACGCGGCCGCCCTCTCGGGCGATGCGCGCCGCGGTGGCGCGACCGATGCCGCTCGCAGCTCCGGTGACGATGACGGTCTTTCCGGTGAAGCGGCCGGGGGTGACCTGTTCGACCCAGCCCGCGTCGCCGGTGTCAGTGGGCATGACGCCGTCGTTCGCCTTCAGGACGAGGTCGTCGACGACCGACTGGGGCGTCTGGCCCTGGCTGAGCGCGACGAGCTGCTGCAGAGGCAGACCGCGCAGCGGCGCGAGGATCTCCTCCGAGGCGCCGGACGCGGCCAGCAGTCCGCGGACGAGCGGACCGCCGTTCTCGCTGTCGAGCCAGGCGCCGATGGTGCTGGACGCGGTGAGGGGTGTCTTCTCCGACATGTCTCGATCTCCTTCGTGAGCGGGCGCGGGGTGCACCCGGATCGTTCGTCCGGTGCAATTCCCGCTAGGGAAATCTTATTCCCCTGCGGGAAATAACGCACGCGCGAGACTAGAGTCGAGACGTGTCCACTCCGAAGGCTCCCTCCCGTCGCGGCCGCGGCGCACGGGCCGGCCTCGACCTCGAGGTGATCCTCGGGGCGGCCCGCGGAATCGATCCCGACGCCCTCACGATGCAGGGCGTCGCCACGGCGCTCGGCGTCGACCGCAAGGCGCTGAACCACCACGTCACCGACCGCGAGAGCCTCCTCGAGTTGCTCGCCATCGACGCGTTCCGCCGCCGCGTCGACCTCGACGACCGGGACCTCGGCACGACGTGGCAGGATGCCTGCCGCGCCTACGCCGAGAGCCTGTGGCGGAGCCTCGTCGACATCGGGCAGTGGCTCCCCTACTTCCGCTTCACGAATCCCCGCGACCTCGTCATCGCGGAGCCCGCGGAGGTGATCGCCGAGCGGATGCTCGCCGCAGGATTCGACACCGTCACCGTCAGCCGCGCGATGCACCTGCTCGTCACGATCTGCCGCGGCTTCGCGCAGGATGCCGTCACCGGCAGCCGGTCGGGAGGGCATCCGCAGATCGAGGACCTGCGCGCCGCGCTCGCCGTCGAGCGCGCGGGATACCCGGCCCTGCGGAGCCTCGTCGACGCGCGCGTCGACAACTTCGGCGCGGCCCAGTTCGCGTTCGATCTCGACACGTTCCTCGCGGGCATCGAACGACTCGCGCCGCGCGAGTCCTGACGGGCGACGCGTCAGCCGCGGGCGAGAATCTCCCCTCGCGGCTCAGCCGCGGGCGAGAATTTCCCCTCGCGGCTCAGCCGCGGGCGAGAATTTCTCCGTGCGGCAGGAGGATCCACCCGTCGGGGTTCTCGGCCCACTCGCGCCACCCCGCGCTGATCCGCTCGAGCGCCGGACGGTCGGCGATGCCGCGGGAGACGACGGTCTCGGCGAAGGACGAGTGCAGCGCGCGATCGGCCCACATGCCGCCCCACCACGCCCGGTCCTCGGGGGTCTCGTAGAGCCAGAGGGATGCCGATGAGCGCACGTCGGTGAAGCCGGCCGCCCGCGCCCACGCCTTCAGCTCGCGGCCCGCGGCGGGTTCGCCGCTCGTCGCGCGATGCGCGGCGAGGTACACGGTGATCCACTCGTCGAGCGCGGGGAGGCGCGGCCACCAGATGACGCCCTCGTAGTCGACGTCGCGCGCCGCAACGACGCCGCCCGGCTTCACGACGCGGCGAAACTCCCGCAGCGCATCGACGGGTCGCGCGAGGTGCTGGAGCACCTGATGAGCGTGCACGACGTCCCACGTGTCGTCGGGAGAGTCCAGCGCGTACGCGTCGTCGACCGCATAGGTCAGGTTCTCCAGCGCGGGGTTCTTCACCGCGGCGGCGACGCGGTCGGCATCCGCCTGCGCGATGACATCGGCGGAGGCATCCACCCCGAGGACCGCGCCCGGCGCGACCCGCGCCGCGATGTCGAGCGTGATCGTGCCGGGGCCGGCGCCGACGTCGAGCACGGACGTCCCCGGGGCGAGCTCGGGCAGCAGGTAGGCGGCGGAGTTCTCGGCCGTGCGCCATCGGTGCGAGCGCAGGACGCTGTCGTGGTGGCCGTGGGTGTAGGCGTCGGGCATGCGTCCATCCTGTCCTGCTGCGTCTGATCGCCGCGCCCGTGCGGTGTCACATGTCGGCGGGCGTCCACTCCGAGACGGCGTCGAGCTCGGCGACCTCGTCGGCGGTGAGGTCGGTGGTCGCCCCGGCGAGCAGGTCGGCGACCTGCGAGACCTTCGACGCCGACGCGATGGGAGCCGCAACGGTCGGCTTCGCGCGCAGCCACGCGAGCGCCGCCGAGGCCATCGACACGCCATGCGCGTCGCCCACACGCTCAAGCACCTCGAGAATCTGCAGCCCCTGCGGCGTCGCGTACCTCGCCGCCGCCTCGGCCCGCGGCGAGGTGTGGCCGTCGGCATCGGCATCCGTCGAGCGGTACTTGCCCGTCAGGAACCCCTTGGCGAGCGCGAAGTACGGCACGAGGCTCATGCCGTATTCCTCGGCGACGGGCACGATGTCGGTCTCGGTCTCGCGGTGCACGAGGTTGTAGTGCGGCTGGATCGCGACAGGCTCGGGCACGCCCAGCTCGCGCGCGATGCGCACCCACTCGCGAATGCGGTCGGCCGAGTAGTTCGACACCGCCGTGTCCCGCACGAGCCCGTCGGAGACCAGCTGGCCGAACGCGGCGACGGTCTCTTCGAGCGGCGTCTCGGGATCGTCGAAGTGCGCGTAGTAGAGGTCGATCGACTCGACGCCGAGGCGCTCGAGCGATGCCTCGGCGGCCGCGCGCACGTTCGCCGCTCCGAGACCGCGGAACTGCGGGTGCTGGCTCACCTTCGTCGCGACGACGACGCCGTCGGGCCTCCGGTCGGCGAGCCACGCGCCGATGATGCGCTCGCTCTCCCCGCCTTCGTGGCCGTCGACCCACGCACTGTAGGAGTCCGCCGTGTCGATGAAGTTGCCGCCGCCGGCGTGGAACGCGTCGAGGATCGCGAACGATTCGTCGCGGTCGGCCGTCCAGCCGAACACGTTGCCACCGAGGGCGAGGGGGAAGACGTCGAGCTCACTGTGTCCGATGCGGGTCATGCTCCGATCCAAGCACGCCCCGCCGACACTCGGGGCGGCGGGCGTACCCTGGAGGCGTGAACATCGTGAGCAGCCCGCGTGGCCGAGGGGAGGTCGTCGGCGGATCCTCCGCCGTCGAGAGATGACGCCGCCCCGGCGCCGCGACCGCAGCACACAGGTGGACGGCGCCCCGCTCGTCGCGCCCGCAGACCGGGCGCCCCTCTGAGCCGCGGCCGTCACCGACCCGGACTCCGCGGCATCCTCACCCTCACGATTCCCCGAAAGGGACCTCATGCACGCTCTCACCGAGGCGCAGATCCGCGCCAGCCTCATCAACGTCACCAAGTCCGAACGCTCGCACCTCACCCTCCCCGAGGATTTCGCCGACACGGCGTGGGATGCCGTGGACTTCTACGGCGCCCGCGACCGCAAGCTCGCCCTCGTGGGCTACGTCGTCGTCGAACTCGACGGCGAACCGACGGGACTTCTCCTCCGCCAGGCCGAGTCGAAGCCGCGCACGCGCGCGCAGTGCTCGTGGTGCAACGACGTCCAGCTGCCGAACGACGTGCTCCTGTTCACTGCGAAGCGCACGGGCGATGCCGGGCGCCGCGGCGACACCGTCGGCACGCTCGTCTGCGACCGGTTCCAGTGCAACGTCAACGCCCGCAAGCTCCCGCCGCTCGCCTACACCGGCTTCGATCGCGAGGCCGCCCGCGCGGCGCGCATCACCGCGATGCGCGAGTCGGTCGAGGGTTTCGTCCGCTCCGTCCGCGACGGCCTCTGACCCGCTGCGAGACACCCCGGCCCCCTCCTCCTCCCTCCTCCTCCCTCCCCCGACCCCCTCTTCCTTCCCGCGAGACCCGCTTTTCGCGACGAGACCCCGCGAAAGTTCCAGCGGTCTCGTCGCGAACACGCGGTCTCGCGGGAGAAGAGGCGCGGGAGAAGGGGCGGGGGCGGGAGGTGCGGCGGTAGGGAGGCGCGGGAGAAGGGGCGGGGGCGGGAGGTGCGGCGCGGGCAGAGGGAGGAGCGCGCATCCCGGCATCCATTCAGCGGAATACACTCCGACGGCGTAGCGTTGCAGCCATCATGCAACGCTTCGGAACCCTCTCGTTCGGACACTACGGACCGCTCGGCAACGGGCAGCAGCTCACGGCGGGCGACTCGCTGAAGCAGGCGATCGACCTCGCGCAGGGCATGGACGACCTGGGCGCCAACGGCATCTTCTACCGCGTGCACCACTTCGCGCGCCAGCAGGCATCCCCCATGCCGCTGCTCGCCGCGATCGCCGCGACGACGAAGCGCATCGAGATGGGCACCGGCGTCATCGACATGCGCTACGAGAACCCGCTCTACCTCGCCGAAGAGGCCGCCGCTGTCGACCTCATCTCCGACGGCCGGCTCGCTCTCGGCGTGAGCCGCGGCTCACCCGAGACGGTCGTGCGCGGCTACGAGAAGTTCGGCTACACCGGCGGCAACGACCCGCGCGGTGCGGATCTCGCCCGCGAGCACTTCGATCTCTTCTGGCGCGCGATCGGCGGCGAGGGCATCGCCGAGCGCGACCCGAACTCGCCGTTCGGCGGCGGCACCGGTCTGCAGCGCATCGAGCCCCAGTCGCCGGGCCTCCGCGACCGCATCTGGTGGGGCGCCGGCTCCCGCGACACCGCCGAATGGGCCGGACGCACAGGTCTCAACCTCATGTCGTCGACCCTCGTCACCGAGGCCGACGGCCGCCCCTTCGACATCCTGCAGGCCGAGCAGATCGACCGCTTCCGCGCCGCGTGGAAGGAGGCTGGGCACCCCGGCACCCCGCGCGTCTCGGTGAGCCGTTCGGTCTTCCCGATCACGACCGCCCAGGACGAGCTGTACTTCGGGCACAGCCAGGAGGGCGACGGCATCGGCTACATCGACGGCCTCCGCTCCACCTTCGGCAAGACCTATGCGGCGTCGCCCGACGTCCTCATCGAGCAGCTGCAGCAGGATGCCGCGGTCATGAGCGCCGACACGCTCATGCTGACGATCCCCTCGCAGCTCGGGGTCGCCTTCAATCTGCACATCGTGGAGTCGTTCGCGCAGCACGTCGCACCCGCGCTCGGGTGGAAGCCGAACACCGAGGCGTGACGCCGCGGCGTGCGGGCACGGCGCTGAGACTGAATGGCGCGGAGACTGAACACGGAACACGCGGATCGCGTGACCATGGCATGCGGGGCGTGCCACGCTGGAGCCATGGGTGATGTCGCCGCGGTCTCGCTGGAGGGTGTTCTCGTGTGCGCCGATGACGCCGAGGCGGCGCGGGTGCGCGAGCTCCTGCCCGAGCACATCGCGCTCACCCGCGCCGAGCCGGGATGCCTGGCCTTCGACGTCCTGCCCGCGAGCCCGTTCGAGTGGACGGTGAACGAGCGATTCCGCGATCGCGACGCTCTCGCCGCGCATCAAGAGCGCGCGGCGGCGAGCGCCTGGGGGCGCGGGACCGCCGGCATCCAGCGCCGCTATACCGTCACCGGCTGAGGCGCGCGCCGGCCCGACGACGGTTCTCTGCCGCCGCCGGCCGGTGCCCCACCGCTCAGCCGCGCCGCGCTCGGCGCGCGAATCCCGCGCCCACCGCCAGCAGCAGCACCCCGGCGATCGCGAGGATGCCCGCCACGTGACCGTCGCCACCCGTGGCCGCGAGACCCGTCGAACCAGCCGAACCCGTGGATGCGGCGCCGTGCGGTGCCGTGACCTCGAGCTCGGTCCACCCGAGCACCGCACCGGCGGCATCCGTCACGGCGATGCGGTGCAGCCCGGCGGGAGTGGACGCGGGGATCATGAGCGCCACCGTCCCCGAGTCCGATGCGGTCGCGGCGCCGAGGTCGGTGGGCGTCGAGAACAGCCAGCCGTGCACTGCCTGTCCGGGTGCCGCGCGCGGGACGGTGAGGGTCACCGTGCCGCCCGCCGCGACCGAAGCCGGCCCGACGAGCCCGCCGCGGACATCATCGACCAGCTCCGCTGCGGACGGCGCACCGCCCGTCGCGGGAAGAGTCGGCGAAACGGTCGGCTCCGGCGAAACGGTCGGCTCCGGCGAAACGGTCGGCTCCGGCGAAACGGTCGGCTCGGGCTCCGGCTCCGCGCCCGCCGTGCACGCGAGCGTTCCCGACCGGAGCGAGAACCCGTCGGTGTCGGCATCGTCGGCGTAGAACGTCCGCGCGACCCCGTCCGCGCAGGCGGCACCGATCGCGAAGCCCTCGTTCGCGACGTTCGGGGCGTTCGCCGGCCGCGCGTACACGTGCGTTGCGGCGAAGGCGCCGTCGGGGCCGATCTCGTACGTCGCGGTGCGACCGTCGCACGCCTCGTCGCACGCGACCCAGAGCAGGCCGCGGTCGAACTGCACGTCGGCCACGAGCGCGAAGGGAGTGTCGACCGTCGCGACCCGCGCGAAGGCGCCGCTTTCCTGGAGCGCGTAGGCGTAGACCTTCGCGGTGCCCTCGACGCCGACGAAGAAGAGGCCGTCGCCGTGCCCCGGGTAGCGGGCGGGGTCGTACGCGGTCGCCGTCCGCTGGTCGAGGAACCCCTGCTCCGTGAGGAAGGCATCCGGCACCCAGGTGATGCCCTCGAGCCCCGCGTTCGCCCCAAGCCCCGGGAAGTCGGCGGCGAGGTTCCACTCGGCATCGGCGGCGAGCGGGTCACCGCCGGAAGCGACCGGCGTGTACCGCAGCACCGACGGCCGGCTGACGGAGCCCTGCGCGTTGTTCCGCTCACTCGAGACGTACACGTTGGACCCGACCGCGGTCACGCCCTCCGCGTCGACACGCCCGGTGCCGTCGGGGTAGCGGAGGGTCCAGGACGACGACGGCGCGAGCCGTTCGCCCGTGAGGCGATACAGGATGCCGTTGCCGTTCTCGACCGCCCACAGTCCCCCGTCGGCCCAGTCCAGTCCCGACAGATCGCCGGCGAAGGTCCCCTCCTCATCGAGCACCGTGACGTCGGCGCCGCCCGGCCACGCCTCGACGACCGTCTCTCCGGCGCAACGGTTCGGCGCACCCTTGGTCGACTCGGCGGTGACCGCGAAGGCTCCCGTACCGTCGGGGCACCGACCCCAGGTCGTCGCGGCGTGCCCCGCCCACGACGTCGCGTCGAGCTCGGTCTCCCCGTCCGCGTCGAAGAGGTGCACGGCATCCGTGCCGCCGAGGCCGAATCCGAAGGCGGACTCGTCGAGCACGAGGCGGCCCTGCGCGGCGATCGTCGTACCTGCGGGGATCGTGTAGCGGTGACCGGCAACCTCCGAATCGGTCACGACGAGGCCCGCGACCGAGACCTCCGACGCCGAGCGGTTGACGAGCTCGATCCAGTCGCCCGGCGTGCCGCCGTTCGATTCGACCTCGTTGATGCGCACGGGCAGTGAGCAGTCGTTGGGGGCGCCTTTCGTCGTCGTGCTCGTGATCCGGAGCTCACCGACGCCGTCGGGGCAGAGCCCGTAGCTCGTCCCGGGCGCGTGCTCGGTCCACGAGGCCTGGGCGACGAGCGTCGCCACCTCGGGCGCGAACACGCGCACCCGGTCGGCGTTGCCGAGTCCGAAGTCGAACCCGGGCTGGGTCGCGGTCTTCTGATCGACCAGCAGGATGCCGCGGGCAGGTACCACCGATCCCTCCGGGAGCCGATCGGTGCGACTGTCGTCGTCGTCCTTGACGACGAAGCCCGAGACGTCGATCGGCGCCTCCGTCGTGTTGTACAGCTCGAACCAGTCGGTGTCGTCGCCGTTCGACTCGATCTCGTTGACGACGAGCGCGCCCGCCGGCGGGAGCGGCACCCCGGGCGAGGAGCTCGGCGTCGGAGCAGGGCTCGAGGTCGCGGTCGGCGTGGCCGTCGGGGTCGCGCACGCGTTGCTCGCGCCCGGCGTCGGGGCGGCGGTCACCGTGAATGCGCCGACGCCGTCCGCGCAGCGGCCGTAGGTCGTCGCGGCCTCGGTCGTCCACGTGAAGGTGTCGACGAGGCCCCCGCCTGGACGGAACAGGCGCGCGGCGTCGGCCTTGCCAAGGCCGAAGGTCATGTCGGGCCCCCCGAAGACGTAGTACGCGCCCGGGGCGAGCACCGTTCCGGCGGGAACCGCGTCGGTGCGCTCGTCCTTGTCGTCCTTGACGATCCAGCCGGAGATGTCGACGGCATCCGTTCCGGTGTTAGTGAGTTCGATCCAGTCCGGACCGCTGCTTTCCACCTCGTTGATCACGACGGTCTCGGTCGCCGCCTGCGCGGGAACGACGACGGCGGCGGCCGCGACGGCGGCGACGGCGATGGAGAGGGCGGTGGCGGCGAGCAGGCGCGCGCGCGAAGCGACGGAGAGCATGTGGTTTCCCGGGGGGTCGGCGCCCGACGGCGCGGCGGAGCGGGGGTTCCCGGAGAGAGTGCCGAGCCCGGGCGAACGCGCGGCACACGCCGGGTGAACGGATGCGGAACGATCTGCGGCGCCACGCTCGCCGCACCGCGTCGCGCCCGCGCGGTGCCTCCGCCGAAGAGATTCGGCGCGGCGCTGGCGGAGAGGGCCGAGGCCGTGAATAATAGTGGTATGACCACAGGTCGCCCGGCGGGCTACAGCGCCATCTCCAACTACTCACGCGTCGAGATCCTCCACCTCGTGCAGGATCGCCCCGAGCGCACCGTCTCCGAACTCGTCTCGGCGACCAAGCTCCACCCCAACACGGTGCGCGAACACCTCCAACGGCTCATCGACGACGGCTACGTCGTGTCGAAGACCGAGAACCGCACGACGCGTGGCCGACCCCGCGTCCTCTACAGCGCGACGGACGGAGTCGTCGCCCGCAGCGCCGTCCAGCACCGCCGCGTCCGCGCCGCCGCCGAACGCGGCGACCTCATGCGCCGCGTCATCCCGGGTGCCGCGCCCGATTTGGAACAGAGCGCCCTCCACCAGATCGACGCTCTCGTCGAAGACCTCGTCGACGCCGGCTTCGACCCGCTGGTGGACGAGGACGAACTCACGGTCGAACTCACGCCCTGCGCGCACGCGTCGGCCCAGGCATCCCACCGCGAAGTCCTCTGCAGCGTGCACCTCGGCATCATGCAGAGCGTGCTGAGCGCCGCCGACGGCCCGCTCTCCGTCGACGGCATGCGCTCGTCGTGCGATCCGCGGGAGTGCATCGTGCAGCTGCTGCACGCCTCGCAGACGCCCTGACCGCGAGGAGGGCGCGCGAGGTTTATTCACGGCCCGGTCTCTTCGCCGCTGAGCGCAACCTGTGTACCTTCAGTCACAAGGAAGACCGGGCCGCCGCGCCCGGCCCTGAGAGAGGACCGAGATGGACTTCTTGGACCCGCTGCTGCTCGCCCGCTGGCAGTTCGGCCTGACGACGCTGTACCACTTCATCTTCGTGCCGCTCACCCTCGGCATGGGCCTGGTCGTCGCGATCTTCCAGACCGTCTGGCACCGCACGGGCGACGTCAAATGGTTCCAGTTGACGCGCTTGTTCGGCGGGATGTTCCTCATCAACTTCGCGATGGGCGTCGTGACCGGCATCGTGCAGGAGTTCCAGTTCGGCATGAACTGGTCGTCGTACTCCCGCTTCGTCGGTGACATCTTCGGCGCGCCGCTCGCCTTCGAGGGCCTGCTCGCGTTCTTCCTCGAGGCGACGTTCCTGGGCCTGTGGATCTTCGGCTGGACGCGCCTACCCCGCCGCATCCACCTCGCGACGATCTGGATGGCGTGGATCGGGGCGAGCCTTTCGGCCTACATCATCCTCGCCGCCAACGCCTGGATGCAGAACCCGGTCGGCTACCAGATGGCCGCCGACGGCAGCCGCGCGGAGCTCAACGACTTCTTCGCCGTCCTCACGAACCGCGTCGCCCTCGCGACCTTCCCGCACACCATGTTCGCGTCGTTCATGTTCGCTGCGGCCGTCGTCATCGCGACCGCGGCCTGGCACCTGCGCCGCCACCAGCACGTCGACACGATGCGCCCCGCGCTGAAGTTCGGTCTCTGGTTCATGATCGCCTCGTTCGTCGGCGTCGTCATCGCCGGCGACCAGCTGGGCCTCCAGATGGTCGCGACGCAGCCGATGAAGATGGCCGCCGCCGAGGCCCTGTGGGATACGGCGTGCGGGCGGGATGCCTCGTTCTCGATCTTCTCGATCGGCACACCCGACGGCACGGGCGAGGTCTGGTCGCTGCGCGTTCCCTATCTTCTGTCGTTCCTTTCGACGCAGACCTTCGACGGCTGCGTCGAGGGCCTCAACGATCTCAACGCCCAGTACTCCGAGCAGTGGCCTGCCTGGGCCGCGCAGCTCGGGGCGGAGGGCCTGAACTTCGCCCCCACGATCTGGATCACCTACTGGTCGTTCCGCTGGATGATGGGCTTCGGCGGTATCGCGGTGCTCATCGCGATCGTCGGCCTCTGGCTCACCCGCAAGAACGCCACGAAGCCGGTCCCCGACTGGGCGTGGCGCGTCGCGATCTGGTCGGCCCCGCTTCCCATGCTCGGCAGCCTCGTCGGCTGGATCTTCACCGAGATGGGCCGTCAGCCCTGGATCGTGTTCGGTCTCATGCTCACCGAGGACGGCGTCTCGCCGAGCGTCCCGGCGTGGAACGTGCTGATCTCCCTCATCGCGTTCACCGCGATCTACGCCGCCCTGGCGGTGGTCGAGTTCAAGCTCATCAAGAAGGCCGCCCAGAAGGGGCCCGGAGGAATCGAGCCGCCGGATGACTCGGCATCCGAACTCGACGACCAATTCGCGACGGTCTACTAAGGAGCCCGGTCATGGATCTCGCCTACCTCTGGTTCTTCATCGTCGGCGTGCTGTTCGTCGGCTACTTCGTCCTCGACGGCTTCGACTTCGGTGTCGGCATGTCGCTCCCCTTCCTCGGCAAGAACGACGTCTCACGCCGCCAGGTGATCAACACGATCGGGCCCGTCTGGGACCTCAATGAGACATGGCTGATCGTCGCCGGCGCGTGCCTGTTCGCCGCGTTCCCGGAGTGGTATGCGACGCTCTTCAGCGGGTTCTACCTCGCGCTGCTGCTGATCCTGCTGGCCCTCATCCTCCGCGGCGTCTCGTTCGAGTACCGCCACCGCACCGAGGACCCGGCCGCCCGTCGCCGCTACGACATCATGATCGTCATCGGCTCGGTCGTCCCCGCGCTCCTGTGGGGCGTCGCCGTCGGCAACATCGTGCAGGGTGTGCCGATCGACGAGAACAAGGAGTTCACCGGCTCGCTCCTCACGCTCCTGAACCCCTACGGACTGTGGGTGGGCCTCACGACCCTGTTCCTGTTCTTCCTCCACGGCGTCTACTTCGTCGGACTGAAGACCGACGGGCAGGTCCATCACGACGCGCAGGCGCTCGCGAAGAAGCTCGCGATCCCGACGGTCGTGCTCGCCGCCGGCTGCGTCGTCTGGACGGTCGTCATCGCGGCCGGGCGCGAGGCGCCGCTCCTGTGGGCCGTGATCGCGTGCGGCGTGATCGCCGCCGTGGCGCTGCTGCTGTCGGTGTACCTCAACTGGATCGACCGCGACGGAAAGGCGTTCGCCGCCGGAGCCGTGACGATCGTGTTCGCGGTGCTGACACTGTGGCTCGCACTCTTCCCGTACGTCATGCCCTCCACGACCGACCCGGCGTACAGCCTCACGATCGAGAACGCGTCGAGCTCCGACTACACGCTCACGATCATGACGTGGGCGGCGGTCATCTTCCTGCCGCTCGTCCTCCTCTACCAGGGCTGGACCTACTGGGTGTTCCGCAAGCGCGTCAGCCGCTCGTCGATCGAGAGGGCTGCCGCCGAGGTGCACTGACGCGTCGCCCGAGGGGCTCGCGGGGCGTTCGTAAGGCAGGATCGAAGCATGGCATCCGACCCGGCTCCCGCGCGCTCGCGCCCGGTCGACCCGCGCCTGCTGCGCTACGCGCGCGCCTCCCGCGGCTTCTTCGTCGCGATCGCCCTCATCGGCGCGGCGCAGACGCTCGTCGTGATCGCGTTCGCGTGGTTCCTGACCCAGGCGATCACCGGCGTCATCGACGGCGTCCCGTGGGCGCGGCTGCAGCAGACCCTCATCGCCCTCGCCGTCGTCGTGGTGCTTCGCGCGCTCCTGCTCTGGGCGCGCGAGGCCCTGTCGGCGCGGGCGGCGGCGCGCGTGCAGGTGCAGCTGCGCGAAAGGCTCGTGGATGCCGTCGACGCCCTCGGCCCCGCATGGCTCGCGTCCCGCAACACGGCGCAGCTCGCGATCACGGCGGGGCGGGGACTCGAAGCGCTGGATGCCTACTTCGGCCGCTACCTGCCGCAGCTCGTGCTCACGGTCATCACGACGCCGGTCCTCCTCGCCGTGATGTGGTGGCAGGACTGGATCTCAGGCCTCACCGTGCTCCTCACGCTCCCGCTCATCCCCGTCTTCATGATCCTCATCGGTCTCGCGACGCGGAGCGTCCAGCAGAAGCAGTGGAAGACGCTCGGCCACCTCGCGGCGCGCTTCGCCGACACCGTGCAGGGCCTGTCGACGCTCAAGGTCTTCGGCCGCCAGCACCGCGCCGCCGACTCGATCGACCGGGTCACCCGTAGCTACCGGCGCGAGACGATGCGCGTGCTGCGGGTCTCGTTCCTCTCCGGGTTCGCGCTGGAGCTGCTGGCATCCATCTCCGTGGCGATCGTCGCCGTCTCGATCGGCTTCCGCCTGCTCGAGGGGTCGCTGACGCTCACCGTGGGCCTGTTCGTCCTGCTCCTCGCGCCGGAGGCGTACCTGCCCCTGCGTCAGGTCGGCGTGCAGTTCCACGCCGCCGCCGAGGGCGTCGCCGCGACCGACGACGTGTTCGCCGTCCTCGATGAGGCGGCGGCGTCGGGGTCCGGCGCCGGGGCGGCGTCGCCGACGCAGGAGATATCACCGACACAGGACGGTGCGGCCGGTTACGGTCCTGCCTCCACGATTTCTCCTGCCCCCGTGACGCGCCGGCTCGAGGTGCGCGACTTGCGCGTGCGGCGCGGCGACCTGCTGCTGCCCCCCGTGACCTTCGCCGCCGAGCCCGGCACCGTGACCCTCGTCGAGGGGCCGAGCGGATCGGGCAAGTCGAGCCTTCTGGCCGCACTCCGCGGCGCCGCCGACTACGAGGGGAACGCACTCGTCGACGGCGTCGAGGCGGCGACGCTCTCCCCCGCGTCGTGGCTGGCGTGGGCGGGTCAGAACCCGGGGCTCATCGCGGGGACGATCGGGCAGAACGTCCGTCTCGGTGACCCCGACCCCGACGCCGGCACTCACCCGCACCCGCTGACAGTCCAGGCCCTCGAGCTCGCGCAGGCGGGCGATCTCGATCCGGCCGCCGAGCTCGGCGTGCAGGGCTCGGGCCTTTCCGGCGGGCAGGCGCAGCGCGTCGCCGTCGCCCGTGCGTTCCACCGGCACCTGCGCGGCCTCGCGCCCGTGCTCGCCCTCGACGAGCCGAGCTCGGCGCTGGATGCCGAGACCGAGGCCGCACTGTGGGCGAATGTCCGCGCTCTCGCGGATGCCGGGGCCACCGTCGTCCTCGTCTCGCACCGGCGCTCCGCCCGCGAGATCGCCGACCGCGTCGTGACGCTCTCCGCCCGCACCGCGGAGGTGGTCTCATGACGACCGCGAACGACATCCTCCGCCGTGCGATGCCGTCCCTGCGACGCTTCTGGCCGGGCGCGGCATCGGGGTTCCTGTCCGAGGCATCCGCCGTCGCCCTCCTCGCCTGCAGCGCGTGGCTCATCGTGCGCGCGAGCGAGCAGCCCGCGGTCATGTACCTCTCGGTCGCGGTCGTCGGCGTGCGCGCGTTCGCGCTGAGCCGCGCGACCTTCCGCTACACCGAGCGGCTCGCGTCGCACGACGCCGCCCTCCGGCAGCTCGCCGTGACCCGCACCGACCTCGTGCGAAGGCTCATCCCCCTCGCCCCCGACGGTCTGGGCAGGACGCGCCGCGGGTCGGTGCTCGCCGCCCTCGTCGACGACGTCGACGAACTGCAGAACCTGCCGCTGCGCGTCGTGCTGCCGCTCGTCTCGTCGGTCGCCGTCGCGCTCGGCGCCGTCGTCCTCGTCTCGATCGTGTGGTGGCCGGCCGGCCTCACACTGCTCGCCTGCCTCGTCGTCGCCGCGATCGTCGCGACGGCGTGGGGGTGGGCGTCGGGGTCGCGCGCCGAGCGGGCGATCGCCCCGCTGCGCGCCCGCCTCGCCGACGCCGTCCTCGACCACCTGGCGAGCCTCGACGTCCTCGTCGCGTACGGCGCACAGGACGAGAGCGCCCGGCGCATCCGCACGGCCGATGCGGCGCTCCGCCGCGCCGCCGTCCGCCGCGCCGGGGCGCAGGCCGGCACCGCGGCCGTCGTGTCGCTGCTCGCCGGCGCCGCATCGATCCTCGCGCTCCTCGTCGCGGGCCCGGCGGTCGGCGAGGGGGCCCTCCGTGGGCCGGAGTTCGCGATCGCCGTGCTCGTTCCGATGGCGGTGTTCGAGGTGTTCGCGACCGTCCCCGCCGCTGCGGCGTCGTGGCGCCAGGTGCGGGCCGCGGCCGAGCGGATCGCCTCCGCCCTGCCCGATACGGTGCCGGACGGCATCCCGTCGGAGGAGACCCCGCCGCCCACGGGCACCGCGCCCGCGCTCGGCTCGGGGCCGAGCGCCGGCCTCGCGCTGCGGGGCGCACGTGCGCACTGGCCCCACGACGACGATGACGCCCTCCGCGGCGTCGACCTCGACGTGCGTCCCGGCGAGCGCGTGCTCGTCGTCGGAACGAGCGGCGCCGGCAAGACGACCCTCGCGCACGTGCTCGTGCGATTCCTCGACACCCCCGCGGGCACCTACGCCGTCGGCGGCGCGGACGTCACGACCCTCGCACCGGACGACGTGCGCCGCACCGTGGGGCTCTGCGAGCAGCAGCCGATGCTCTTCGACGAGGACATCCGGCAGAACCTCCTCTTCGCCCGCGACACGGCGACGGATGCCGAGCTCGAAGCGGCCCTCGACCGCGTCGGCCTCGGCCCGTGGCTCCGCGAACGCGGCGGGCTCTCGGCACGCGTCGGCGAACGCGGCGCGCTCGTCTCGGGCGGCCAGGCGCAGCGGATCTCGCTCGCGCGGGCGCTCCTCCACGGCTTCCCCGTGCTCGTGCTCGACGAACCGACGGCGGGGGTCGACCCGGATGCCTCGGACGCTCTGCTCACCGACCTGCTGACCGCCGTCGGCGACGACCAGGCTGTCCTGCTCATCTCGCACGTCGCCGTGCCCGAGGGCCTCGTCGACCGGACGGTGCACCTCGCCGGCGGCCGCGTCTTGGGCTGAGGCCGACGGGCCGCGGGCGACCGGCCGAATCGTGGGGTCGGTCGAATCGTCGAGTCGTTGTGTCGTGGGGTCGTCGGGTCGTCGGGTCGTCGGGTCGTTGTGTTCCGAAAGCAGGGTCAATCGCTCTGTCGAGCACGCGTGGCGGCGCGCTGAGCGGTTCTGCCCTGCTTTCGTAACGGCTTTCGGAACGCGGGGCGGCCCAGACGGGCGGCGAGCAGGCTGTGTCTCGAGCTCGCCTGCTCGCGTAACGGCAGGGGCGGGCAGGGAGCTGGAGCGCGAGCTCAGATCTCGCGGCCGAAGGCCGCGACGTCCTCGTGCGAGGGGATGCGCGTGAACCCGACGCGCGGGTAGAACGCGATCGCGCCCTCGTTGCGGGTGTCGGCGGCGAGGTGCAGGCCCGTGACGCCGCGCGCGCGCAGCGCCTCGATCAGCGTGTCGATGAGGCGGCGCCCGAAGCCCTGCCCCTGCAGTTCGGGCAGGAGGTCGATGTGCAGGTGCGCCGGGTAGGTGTCGCCGAAGGGCTCGGCTCCCGCGCGGCGCCCGTAGGCGTACGACACGGTCCCGTCCTGTCGGGTGCGCAGTTCCAGGGGCAGGTCGGGGTCGGGCGCCGGCCACCGGTCGTGGTGGCGCGGCCACCACTCGTCGTGGAACCAGTCCTCGAACGCGTGTGTGTCGTCGGTGCCGACCACATAGCCGGCAACCCGGCCGTCGTCGGTCTCGACGACGAAGGCGAGGTCGGGGTCGCGCGCGACGTACGGCAACACGAACACCTCTCCCCACAGGTCGTCGTCGGCGAAGATCCCGGTCGCGTCGGCCCCGGCATCCGCCGTCTTCAGGCAGATCTCGGACAGCGCGGCTTCGTCGCCGGGACGGAAGGGACGGATGAAGGGCATCCCGCGAGTCTACGGCGCGGGGACCGTCGCTCCCGCACCCGCGCCGGAAGCCGCCCGCTCCTCGGCCTCGGCATCGGCCTCCGCCTCCGCCTCCGCCTCGGCGGCCGCCGTGATGCGCTGCGCCATCCCGCGGAAGATGAAGCCGTGGAACGGCAGCACCGACAGCCAGTACAGCCGCCCTGCGAGCCCCGACGGGAAGAACACCGCCCTCTGCCGGTAGGTCGAGCCGCCGGCGGAGTCGGGTTCGCACGCGAGGTCGAGCCACGCGAGGCCGGGCACCTTCATCTCGGCCCGCAGGCGCAGCAGGTGCCCTTGCTCGACCTTCTCGACGCGCCAGAAGTCGATCACGTCGCCGACCGCGACGCGCGACCGGCTGCGGCGTCCGCGCGCGAGGCCGACGCCGCCGACGACGCGGTCCATCCAGCCCCGCACGGCCCACAGGAGCGGCGCCGAGTACCACCCGTTCTCGCCGCCGATGCCCTCGATGACCGACCAGAGGTCGTCCACGGGCGCATCCGTGTGCGCCGTCCGTACATCGGTGTAGACGGTGCGGCCGGCCCAGTCGGGGTCGGAGGGGAGCGGATCCGAGGGGATGCCGGTGACATCGGCATCCTGCCAGCTCGTCTCCACGGTGTCGGCCTCGACCCGTCCCAGCGCGAGCGCGACCGCACGGCGGTACGGCGTCAGGCCGCCCTCGGGCTGCGGGATGAGGGTGTCGATGTCGTGGTCGTCCATGACGCACTCGTGTTGCAGCGACGCGATGAGGGGCCGGGCGATCGAGCGCGGCACGGGGGTGACGACGTTGACCCAGTGCGACGCGAGGCCCGGGGTGAAGACAGGAAGCGATGCGATCGGCCGCTGCGGGAGGCCCGCCTCGACCGCGTACCCGTTCATCATCTGCCCGTAGCGCAGGACGTCGGGGCCGCCGATGTCGACGGCACGGTTTACGTCGGGCGCGACGCGCGCCGCGCCGAGCAGGTAGTAGAGCACGTCGCGGACGGCGATCGGCTGGATGAAATTTCGTACCCAGCGCGGCGCCGGCATGTACGGCAGCACCTCGGTGAGATGGCGGATCATCTCGAACGACGCCGAGCCCGATCCGATGACGACGCCCGCCTGCAGCTCGAGGGTCGGCGTGCCGCTGCGCAGGAACACCTCCCCCACCGCGACCCGCGAGCGCAGGTGCGGGCTGAGCTCCACCCCCTCCGGGTGGAGGCCGCCCAGGTACACGATCCGACCGACGGATGCCTCGGCCGCCGCCTTCGCCACCGTCTGCGCGGCCTCGAGGTCGGCGTCTTCGAATCCCTTCCCCTGCCCCATCGAATGGATGAGGTAGTACAGCACGTCGACGTCGACGCAGGCCTCCGCGACGGCGCCTGCGTCGGTCGCCGACCCCGCGACCACGTCGACGTCGTCGCCCCAGTCGAACGCCGCGAGCCGCGCCGGGTCGCGCACGAGCACCCGCACGCGGTAGCCCGCGGCGAGCAGGCGCGGCACGAGCCGGCCGCCGATGTACCCCGTGGATCCGAGGACGAGGGCCCGCGGCGCGGATCCGTCCGCGCGCGGCACGGCGCATAGAGCTTCTTCACGCCCGGTCGGGCTCGACAACTCGACGCTCGGGAACTCGGCGCTCGGGGACTCGCCGCTCGGGGACTCGGCGCTCGGGGAATCGGTCATGGACCCACGCTAGCCACGCCCTCCCCGCCGGGTGAGTGGCTTGCGCACCGCGCGCCGGCGCGGTAGTCACCGGCATCCCCCGCGCCCCTCGCCTGAGCCGCGACCCCCTGACCCGCGAGCAGCCGCCGTTCTCCGGAGATCCGTGCTTCGTCGGAGGTTTCGGCCCTCATCCTTCCGAAGAACGCCCGATCTCCGATGAACGCACGCCGCCCGCGAGCCGCAGCCCGCGCCCCGACGTCAGCGCCGTCAGCGCCGTCAGCGCCGTCCGGTGCCGAACACCCCGCGGATCACCGAGTTCAAGATCGTCTGCGTCGTCCGCGAGTTCAGCACCTGCTCGAGCGGCGAGGTCTCCTTCTTCCGGCTCGTGCGAGTGCGGGTCGAGCCGCCCGTCGCCTTGATGAGACGGTCGTACTCGCGCTGGCGCTCCTTCTCAGCGGCCGCGTCGGCCTTGGCCTGCGCGGCCTGCTGCTTGGCGAGCTCCTTGTCGGCATCCGCCTTCTGCTTCGCGGCGGCCGCGGCGGCCTCCTGCTCGGCGGCGGCGTTCATCTTCGCCGTCAGGATCTCGCGCGCCGACTCGGGGTCGACCGACGTGCCGTAGCGGGCGAGCAGAGGGGATGCCGCGACGGCCGCGTCGATCTGCGCGTCCGGCGTCGGCGACATGAGGCCCTGCGGCGCGCGCAGGCGCGTCCACGCGACGGGGGTCGGCGCGCCCTTCTCGCTCATGACGGTGACGATCGCCTCGCCGGTGCCGAGTTCCTGCAGCACGCGCTCGAGGTCGTACCCGCTCTTCGGGTAGGTGCCGACGGTCGCGCGCAGCGACTTCGCGTCGTCGGGCGTGAACGCGCGGAGGGCGTGCTGCACGCGCGAGCCGAGCTGCCCCAGCACGTCGCTCGGAACATCCTTCGGCGTCTGGGTCACGAAGAAGACCCCGACGCCTTTCGAGCGGATCAGGCGCACGGTCTGCACGATCTGCGAGAGGAACGCCTTCGAGGCGTCCGTGAAGAGGAGGTGCGCCTCGTCGAAGAAGAAGACGAGCACGGGCTTCTCGGGGTCGCCCACCTCGGGAAGGATCTCGTACAGCTCGGCGAGCAGGTACATGAGGAACGTCGAGAACAGGGCCGGCTTGTCGGCGACGCCCGGGACCTCGAGGAGCGAGATCACGCCCCGGCCGTCCGGTGCCATCCGCAGGAAGTCCTTGACGTCGAACTCGGGCTCGCCGAAGAACACGTCGGCGCCGTCGTCGGCGAAGGTGATGAGCTCGCGGAGGATCACCCCGGCGGTCGCCGCCGACAGCCCGCCGAGCTCCTTGAGCTCCGTCTTGCCGTCGTCGCTCGTGAGCCAGGTCAGCACGGCGCGGAGGTCGGAGAGGTCGACGAGGGCAAGGCCGTTCTCGTCGGCGTAGTGGAAGACGAGGCCGAGGCTCGACTCCTGCGTCTCGTTGAGGCCGAGCACCTTGCTCAGCAGCAGCGGGCCGAAGGCGCTCACCGTGGCGCGGACGGGCACGCCCTTGCCGACGCCGCCGAGGGCGAAGAACTCGAGAGCGGATGCCTCGGGCTTCCAGTCCTGACCGATCGCCTGCGTCCGCGCGAGCAGCTTCTCGTTCGACTCACCCGGCGTCGCCATGCCCGACAGGTCGCCCTTCATGTCGGCGGCGAAGACGGGTACGCCCTTGTCGGCGAGCTGCTCGGCGAGCCCCTGCAGGGTGCGCGTCTTTCCCGTGCCGGTGGCGCCGGCGACGAGCCCGTGCCGGTTCATCATCTGCAGCGGAATGCGGATCTGCGCGGACGGCACCGGTTCGCCGTTCATGAGCGCGCCGAGGTCGAGCGTCGCGTCCGCGAACGTGTAGCCCTTCGTGATCGCGGCGACCTCGTCGGCATCGAGCGGACCGGCGGGAGCGTCCGTGGGGGCGGTGGATGCCGGGGCCTCCGCAACCGCCGCCTCCGCAACAGGGACCTCCGCGGCGGGGGCCTCCGCGGCGGGGGCCTCCGCAGCGGGGGCCTCCGACTCCGTAGCCGGGGCCGCCGCATCCGAGGCATCCGCATCCGAGGCATCCGCCGCACCACGGCCCGCCTTCGCGGCCTCAGCCTGCGCGGCGGCGAGCGCTGCCTTCGCCTGCGCGAGCTTGAGGGCGGCTTCCGCGGCCTCGGCTTCCGCCTGGAGGCGGGCGATCTCTGCGTCGTCGGGTGCGGTCATGCCGTCAGCCTAGCGACGGGCCGCGCCGCTTCGGCAGTCAATCGGGAGGTCATCGCGGCCGCGACGATGAGGGCCGCGCCGACGCCCACAAGGGTGCCGCCGACGGTGTCGCTCAACCAATGCGCGTGCACCTGCGTGCGGCTGAACGCCATCGCGAACACCCATGCCGCGCCGACGATCGCGACCCAGACCCGCGGGAACAGCACGACGGCGATCGTCGCCACGGTCGCGGCGTTCGCCGTATGCCCCGAGGGGAATGAGCCGTGGTCGGACACGACGATCATGTCCTCCGGGCGCGCGCGCCCGAAGATCGCCTTCAGGATCTGCACGCCGAGGGCGCTCCCCGCCGAGGCGAGGACGACGAACAGGGCGCCCCACGGCCTCCGGAGCGCCAGCATGAGCCCCACGCCCGCGAGCGGGATGACGAAGGTCGCGAACCAGCCGCCGCCGAGGAAGTTCAGCGCGAGGGCGACGTCCTGAGAGGCACCGAAGAAGCCGACGAACCTGTTCCACCAGTCGTCGAGGTCGATGTCGGCCTCGACCGTCACGAGGATACCGAGCCCCACCGCGAGGAGCACGAGCACCACGCCGATCACGAGGCGTTGCAGGGCGACGGTGGTGACCTGGTCGTTCACGGGCGGCGTCATCGCCCCATTGTGCCCGATGACTGCGAGGGCGTCAGGAGGACAGACGCGCGACGGTGCGCGGGCGCACGACGAGCCACAGCGACAGGCATCCGATCACGGCGCACACGACCATGACCGCCGCCATCGTCGTCGCCGTGATGCCCGCGTCGCGCGAGACCCAGCCGACGAGTGGCGAGATGAGCCCGGCGACGCCGAAGTTGCAGGCCCCGATGATGGATGCCGCGGTTCCCGCGGCCTTGCCGTGCCGGTCCAGGGCGAGCACCTGTACGCACGGGAACGTGAACCCGCACGCCGTCATGAACAGGAAGAGCGCGACCATGGTCGGCCACAGCCCGAGGCCCAGCTGGTCGATGACGATGATGGATGCCGAGGCCAGCACGAGCGCGCTCGTCGAGAAGGCGAGGACCCACTGCGGGCCGAAGCGGGCGGCGAGCCGCGAGGCCGTCTGGACGCCGAGCACGACGCCGAGGGAGTTGACGGCGAAGAGGATACCGTACTGCTGCGCGTTGAATCCGTACCCCTCCTGGAACAGGAAGGACGACGACGAGAGGTAGGAGAAGAGTCCGCTGAAGGTCATGCCGCCGATGATGAGGACGCCGATGAAGACACGGTCACTGAACACGCTCTTGTACCGCTCGAGGACGGTCGTCGTGCCGCGCTCGTGGCGGCGAGCCTTCGGGAGGGTCTCGGGGATGAGGACGATGGCCGACACGAGCATGACGAGGCCGTAGATCGCGAGCGCGATGAACAGGCCTCGCCAGGGCATGACGGCGAGGAGCGCCGATCCGATGAGCGGCGCGACGACGGGCGCGACGCCCGACACGAGCGCGAGCCGGCTCAACATGACGACGAGGCGCCTGCCGCCGAAGAGGTCGCGGACGATCGCCATCGCGACGACGCCGCCCGCCGCGGCGCCGATGCCCATCAGCACGCGCGCCACGCTCAGCAGGGCGAGGTTCGGAGCGAACGCGGCGCCGATGCTCGCGAACACGTGCAGCGCTGTGACCGCGAGGAGCGGCACGCGCCGCCCGACCTTGTCGCTCAGGGGGCCGACGATGAGCTGACCGAGCGCGAAGCCGATCATCGTTCCCGTCAGGGTCAGCTGGATCGCCGCCGCAGTGGTCTGGAAGTCCTGCTGCAGCACCGGGAAGGCGGGCAGGTACAGGTCGATCGTGAAGGGGCCCAGCGCCGTGAGGGCGCCGAGCAGGATGATGTACACCACCCGACGCGGAGTCGAGAGGGCGTCGCCGGGGTGGAGGACGACCATACCCGTCGCGGGCGCCGCCGCCGGCCGCTCCGTGGCGGGGGCGGACGCAACGGTGGGGGTCGAGGCGGTGTCGAGCACGGCGTCCCGTCGGAGTCTGAAGGGGAGGTGGCGGAGAGGGCGACCCGAGCCGAAACGATTCGGGAAGCCACAATGATAGCCCTTTCCCAGGATCGGAACGGCCCGCTCCCGGGCCGAGACCCCATTCGGCCGCATAAAATCGGAGGACCATGACGCCGACCTCCTCCCCCAAGAAGCGCCAGAGCGGCAACCCCGCGACGCAGGCGAAGATCGACCTCACCATCAAGCAGCAGCGCGAGCAGCAGAAGCAGGAGAAGCTCGCCGAATACCAGAGGCAGCTCGCCAAGCGCCGCCGCTCGAAGCTCACCTGGTGGATCGTCGGCGGCACGGCGGGCCTCGCCGTCGTCGCGCTCATCGCGGCATCCGTCATCTTCGCCCCGCCCGGCGCCCCGACCTACACCGCGGGCGGTGAGGGCGCCGAGATCGCGGGCGTCGAGACCTTCACCAACGAGACGCGCCACGTCGAGGGCACCGTCGACTACCCGCAGAACCCTCCGGCGGGCGGCCCGCACAACAACATCTGGCTCAACTGCGGCATCTACGACCGCCCGCAGCCGAACGAGAATGCCGTCCACTCGCTCGAGCACGGCGCCGTCTGGGTCACGTACGACGCCGACGCCCTGAGCGACGACGACCTCGCGGCGCTGAAGGCCCAGCTCCCCTCGACCTACGTCATCCTCTCCCCCTACGAAGGCCTGCCGTCGCCGATCGTGCTGAGCGCCTGGAACACGCAGCTCCAACTGCAGGATGCCGATGACGAGCGCATCCCGGCGTTCTTCGAGGAGTACTGGCGCAACCAGAACGTGCCCGAGCCGGGCGCCTCCTGCACCGGCGCGCTCGACGGCGAGGGCAAGCAGTCGTGAGCGACGTGCGCGGGACGCGCACGGGTCGAACCCTCCCGCCGTGGTGGGCGGTGCTGCTCGTCGCACTCGCGGTCGCGGGCCTCGCGTTCGCCATCGGACGCTTCTCGACGTTCGGCGCCTCCGGTGCGGGTGCCGCGCCGGGCAATGAGTCGCCGGAGGCCGGGTTCGCCCGCGACATGCAGATCCACCACGCGCAGGCGGTCGAGATGTCGATGGACATCTACCGCACCACCGCGAACGACGACGTGCGCGTCCTCGCCTACGACATCGCGACGGCTCAGTCGTCGCAGCGCGGCGAGTTCTACGACTGGCTCGTGAAGTGGCACCTCCCCCAGCGCGGCGATCAGCCCCTGATGGCCTGGATGACCGCGGCCGACACCGGCCATGATCACACCGCAGCCGCAGGGGCCTCCGAGGCGGACCTGCTGACCGAGATGGGGATGGCGAGCGAGGCCGAGCTCGAGCGGATGCGCTCGCAGACCGGTACCGAAGCCGACTGCACGTACCTCGCGCTCATGATTCGGCACCATCAGGGCGCACTGCCGATGGCACAGGCGCTTCTCGAGCTCGGCTCGGAGCCGCGCGCGCTGCAGGTCGCGCGCGGCGTCGTGGCGACGCAGTCGGCCGAGATCGACCTCATGACCTCGCTGCAGCAGCGACTCTCTTGCACCGGCTGACGCACGATCTGCACCGCTCGGGGTTCACACCGACTGGCGGACCGGACGGAAGAACCGCCACGCGGGCTTCGCCCAGAGCGCCACGACGACCCCGACGTGCAGCGCGATCTGCGCGAAGGTCCAGACGCTCCAGTCCTGGTGGACGACGAGACTCCACAGCTGCAGCCCGATGAGGACGGCGGCGAGCACCGTGACGAACACGCGTGAGAGTCCGCTGCCCCGCGAGAGTCCTGCCGCGGCGGCCATCGACAGGAAGCCGAACAGGATGATGCCCGCGCCGATGAGGGTCACCTCGACCACGAGATCGTCGGTCACGTCGTAGCGGCTGAGCAGGTAGAGGATGCCGAACAGTGCGCTCGCGAGCCCGCCGAGGTACACGAGCACGACGGCCACCGACACGGGCCACGGGCGCGCCGCCGCCTCGGAGGGATGCGCGGCGAGGGCGTGCGTGCCGCCGGCGGCGACCGTGCGCGCGACGTAGCGCTTCTGGAAGAAGCGGATCACCTCGATGAGGACGATCGCGACGATGCAGCACAGCGCGACGACGACGGCCGTGTCGAACCCGGGGTCGACGAGCACGAAGAACTGCCGTGCCGGCGGCACCGAGAAGATGACGATGAGCGCGACGAACATCGCCCCGACGATGAGCCCCTTGAAGCGGGTGAGCGGACGGGCGAGCACCGCGAGGATCCAGATGCCGACCACCGCGAGGATGATCGTCGCGCCGGTGCGGAGCTCATCGGCATCCGTGTCGAGCGAGCGGGTGAGAAGCGTGTAGCCGGTGAGGGTCAGCGCGACGACGATCCCGGCGGGGATCGCGAAGCTGAGCGATCGGCGGAGGAACCCGGGGATGTAGCGGCGCGCGTTCGGCATGAGCGCGAGGAAGAAGGCGGGGATGCCGATCGTCAGCCCGTCGGTGATCGACAGCTGCCGCGGGAGGAAGGGGAACTCCAGGACGAGGATGCCGAAGAGGATCGCGAGGAGCGTCGCGTAGACGGTCTTCGTGAGGAAGAGCATCGAGACCCGCTCGATGTTCGCGATGACCTGACGGCCTTCGGCGACCACGTCCGGGAGGTGCGAGAAGCGGCCGTCGAGCAGTACGAGCCGCGCGACCGCCTTCGTCGCGGCGGCGCCGGAGTTCATCGCGATGCCGATGTCGGCCGTCTTGATCGCGAGGGCGTCGTTGACGCCGTCGCCCGTCATCGCGACCGTGTGTCCGCGGGCCTGCAGCGCCTCGACCATCCCCTTCTTCTGCGCGGGCGTCACGCGCCCGAAGAGGAGGTTCCGCTCGAGCACCTCGCCGAGGGCGACCGGGTCGGTGGGGAGCTCGCGCGCATCGAAGCCGGTCGGCGCGTCGAGCCCGACCTCGCGGGCGATCGCGGCGACCGTCCGCGGGTTGTCGCCCGAGATGACCCGCACCTGCACGCCCTGCTCGGAGAAGTACCGGAGCGTCTGGGCGGCATCGTCGCGCACCTTCTCGCGGAAGGTGAGCACGGCCACGGGGCGCAGATCGCGCGGCAGCCGCTCCGCCCCGGCGTCGTCGTCGGCGAGGGCGGCGGGAGAGAAGCCGAGCACGAGGGTGCGCCGCCCGGCCTCGGCGCGCTCGAGCACGGCGGCGCCCAGGGGGTCGGCGCCATCGGATGCTGCCGCACCGAAGACGAGCTCGGGGGCGCCGAGCACCCACGTGCCCGGGATCTCGGCGAAGGATGCCGCGCTCCACTTGCGCGCCGACGAGAACGGGATCATCCGGCTTTCGGTGACCGGAGCGGCGTCGCCGAACGGCTCGCGCAGGGTCCGGGCCGTCGCGTTCGCGTCGGGGGCGGCGCCGTACCAGCCGAGCGCGCGCCGCCAGGCATCCGTGCTCCCGGCATCCCCTGCGCTGGGCAGCACGTACGCATCGCCGTAGACGATCTCGCCCTCGGTGAGCGTTCCGGTCTTGTCGAGGCAGATGATGTCGACGCGCGCGAGGCCCTCCACCGCGGCGAGCTCGTTGGTGAGCACCTGCTTCGACGCGAGCCGGGCCGCGCCGACGGCGAAGGCGATCGAGGTCATGAGGACGAGGCCGAGCGGGATCATCGCGATGACAGAGGCGATCGCCCCGGTGAGCGCGTCGACCCACGCCCCGGTGTCCCACGCGCGCTCCCACCCGCCGACCACCTGCATCTGCGCGTTCAGCACCAGCAGGCCGATCGGACCGATCCCCCAGGCGACCCACGCGAGCACGCGGTTGATCGAGTCGCGCAACTCCGACCCGACGAGCGAGAACCGCCGCGCCTCCCCGGCGAACGCGTTGGCGTAGGCCTCGGCCCCGACCCGCACGACCTGCGCGTCGCCCTCGCCGCCCACGACGAGCGAGCCCGAGAGGGCGTCGTCGCCCGGCGCCTTGTCGACGGCATCCGCCTCGCCCGTCAGCAGCGACTCGTCGATCTGCAGGCCCCGCGTGTGCAGCACCTGCGCGTCGGCGGGCACCTGGTCGCCGGCGCGGAGGACGAGGATGTCGCCGCGGACGACCTCGCTCGGCGCGATCTCCTGCTCCGTCCCGTCGCGGCGGACGCGTGCCTGCGCGGCGTTCATGACCGCGAGTCTGTCGAGGGCCGCCTTCGCACGGAACTCCTGCACCGAGCCGATGATCGCGTTCGCGATCGCCGCGAAGCCGAACAGGGCATCTTGCCAGCGCCCCACGAGGAAGAGGATGCCGAAGCACGCGAAGACGATCCCGTTGAACAGCGTGAAAACGTTCGCCCGGATGATGCTCGCCGCGCTCCGGCTCGTCTCCGCGTAGTAGGCGTTCGATTCCCCCGCCGCGGTGCGCTCGGCGACCTCGGCGGCGCTCAGCCCGCGCGCGACGTCCACCGTCTCATCGAGACCGGCCGTCGCGGGTTCGGACATGGCTTCACCCTAGATCCGTCGCCGCACGAACGGGAGATCGTCCTCGTGCCGGGTGTCAGCCCTTCGTCGCGCCGGCGAGCAGGCCGCGCACGAAGAAGCGCTGCAGCAGGAAGAACACGATCAGCGGCACGAGGATCGAGATGAAGGTACCCGCCGCCTGCAGGAACCACTGGTCGCCCCACGTGCCCGAGAGGGAGTTGAGCGATTGGGTGATCGGCAGAGACGTCGACGGAGCGAAGATCGTCGCCACGAGCAGGTCGTTCCACACCCAGATGAACTCCAGCACCGCGAACGACGCGAGCGCGGGGGCCGCGAGCGGGAGGATCATCCGGAGGAAGATCTGCCCGTGTCCGGCGCCGTCGACGCGGGCCGCCTCGATGAGCTCGCTCGGGATCTCGGCGATGAAGTTGTGCAGGAGGAACACCGCGAGCGGCAGCGCGAAGATCACGTGCGCGATCCACACCGTCGCGAAGCTGTGCTCGAGGCCCCGGAGCTCCAGCGGCGGGAAGACGGTCACGTCGCCGATCGACAGGCCTCGCGAGAAGAGGCTGAGCAGCGGCACGAGGGCCATCTGCAGCGGCACGATCTGCAGTGCGAAGACGGCGATGAACGCGATGTTGCGACCGGGGAAGTCGATCCACGCGAACGCGTAGGCGAGCATCGACGCGATCGCGAGGGCGAAGAAGACGACCGGGATCGTGATGGCGAGCGAGTTGATGAACGATTCGCCGAGGGTGAGGGCCGTGCCGCCCGAGGTGAGCGCCTTCTGGTAGTTGTCGAGCGTGAACGAGGGGTTCACGAAGACCGTCCACCAGCCCGTGCTCTGCACGTCGGACCCGGGGCGGAACGAGGTGACGAACAGGCCGAACGTCGGGATCGTCCAGAAGAACGCGATGATGAGGGCCGCGATGGTCGCGCCCTTGGAGGTCAGGCGCTTGCGCGCCATCGCCTCGTGCTTGCGGGTGTCGCGCGCGACCTGCTTGGCGGAGCGTCCGTCGCCTACCGGCCCGGGTGCTTCGATGACATCGACGCCGGTGCTCATCGGATCTCCCTCTGCTTGCGGATCTGGATGATGTTGAAGGCGATCAGCGGCGTCACGAAGATGAACAGCACGACCGCGAGCGCCGCCGAGTGTCCGTAGCTCTGGAACCGCTGCTGCTGGTTGACCATCTCGAAGGCGAGCACCGAGGTGTTCGCGCGGCCGCCGGTCATGACGGCGACGATGTCGTAGATCTTCAGCGACGCGATGGCGATCGTGGTGAAGGCGACGATGATCGACGAGCGGATGCCGGGGACCGTCACGTTCCTGAACCGCTCCCACGCGTTCGCGCCGTCGAGCGAGGCCGCCTCGATCTGCTCAGGCGGCACCGCCTTGATCGCCGCGGAGAGGATCACCATCGCGAGTCCCGTCTGGCTCCAGATGAAGACGACCATGAGCAGCAGGCTGTTCACGAGCGGGGTGACGCTGAGCCACGGCACCGGCTCACCGCCGAAGGCGGTCACGATCGCGTTCAGGATGCCGAGCTGGTTGCCCTGCCGGTAGTCGTAGACGAACTTCCAGATGATGCCGGCGCCGACGAACGAGATGGCGAACGGCATGAAGATGAGGACCTTGAGGAACCTCTCGCCACGAGCCCGGTCGATGAAGGCGGCGTAGGCGAGGCCCGCGATCGTGGCGACCGTCGGGCAGACGAGCACCCAGATGAGGGTGTTGACGACCGACCACACGCCCTCGGGCTGGGTGAACACCCACACGTAGTTCTCCATGCCGACGAACTGGTCGCCGGTCTTGTCGAAGAACGACTGGAAGAAGGTCGCGATGAACGGGTAGATGAGGCCGATGAGGAGCAGCGTCACGGCGGGTGCGGCGAACAGCACGAGCTGGAAGAGGTAGCCCGCACCCTGACGCGAGCGATAGTCGAGCCAGAACAGCAGCGCTCCGGAGAGGACGGCGATGCCGAAGACGTAGATGAACGCGTTCTGGTACGGACGCAGCAGCATGAGGGCGAGGATCGGGATCGCGAAGCACGCGACCAGCCGGATCCAGAAGTAGACCTTGCCCGGCCGCGGCGCGAACTCGATGAGCACGAGGATCAGCATCACGACCGCGCCGAAGATCACGAGGATGATCGGGATCTGCACGAGCGGGTTCATCGCGCCGAGCCACTGGAACAGCGCGGTCAGCGAGAAGCCGGGGATGACGATCTTCGCCGGATCCTCCATCGGCGCGCTCAGGATGAGGAGGACGAGAAGCGCCAGCATGAGCGCGAGCATCACGGTCGCGACGACGATCGTCGTGCGTGTCGTGAAGCGACGGCGCGGCGCAGAGGATGACGGTGGCGTCGCGTCGGTCCGACGCGAGGGCGGCGCGGTGGTGGTATCGGTCATCGAAGCTCTCCGGGTACGGCGACGGACGCGGGTGATGTGAGGTGAGCGTACTGCGGGCGGGATGCCGGGCGCACCGGCATCCCGCCCGCAGGCGTGATCAGTTGTTGTAGCCGGCCTGGATGTCTTCGAGGACCGTGGCCTGGTCCTTGCCGTCGATCCAGTCGACCATGCCCTTCCAGAACGAGCCCGACCCGACCGTGGCGGGCATGAGGTCGGACGCGTCGAAGCGGACCGTGGTGTTCGGGTCCTGCAGCAGCTCCATCGCCTCGGTGAGGAACGGGCTGGATGCCTTCGACGGGTCGGCGTTCAGGTTGGCCGAGATCGCGCCGCCCTCGCTGACGCGGGCGTCGGCGAACTCGGGGCTCGACATGAACTCGAGGACCTTCTGCGTGGCCTCGTTGTCGGAGAAGCCCGCGACGAACTCGCCGCCGACCTCGATCGTCGCCGAGCCCTCTTCATAGCCCGGGAGGACGAACGCGTAGACGTCACCGTCGGGGCCGACCTCGGGCGTCTTGCCGTCGGCGGTCTGCACCGTCAGGAAGTTCGCCGTGAGGAACGACGCCTGGTGCGTCAGGGCGCACGACCCGTCGGCGACCTTCGCCGCGACGTCGCCGAAGGCGGTGTCGTTGATGCTCTTGACGTCACCGAAGCCGGCGTTGACGTAGTCCGGGTTCAGCAGGATCTCGCCCACCGCCGTGAACGCATCAGCGATCGGCTTGTCGGTGAACTTGACGTCCCCGTCGACCCACTGGTCGTAGACGTCGGCGCCGGACTGCCGGAGGACGAGGTCCTCGATCCAGTCGGTGCCGGGCCAGCCCGACGCGTCGCCCGACTCGAAGCCGGCGCACCAGGGCGCCGAGCCGGTCGTCTCCTGGATGGTCTTGGTCATCGCGAGCAGCTCGTCCCAGGTCTTCGGAACCTCGAGGCCCCACTCCTTGAACTTCGCCGGCGAGTACCAGACATAGCCCTTGATGTTCGCGAGCATCGGCGCCGCGTAGAACGTGTCGTCGAAGGTGCCGTACTTCTTCCAGTCGGGCGACCAGTTGGCATCCACGTTCTTCTCGACCGCCTCGGGCGCCGCCTTCACGTCGCCCGTGTCGACGAGCGTCTTCAGCAGACCCGGCTGCGGGACGATCGCGATGTCGGGAGCGTCGCCGCCGGTGACCTTGGTCACGATGTTGCCCTCGAAGCTCTTGTCTCCCGAATAGGTGACCTTGATGCCGCTGTCGGCGCTCCAGTCGTCGAAGACCTTCTGCAGCGCGTCGGCCTCGGAGCCCGTGATGCCGCCCGAGATGCGGACCGTACCGCCCGCGTCACCGCTCTCTCCGCCCGATCCGCCGCCGCCTTCGGCGCAGCCTGCGAGGGCCAGCGTCGCGACACCGGCCAGTGCGAGAGGCGCCATCCAGCGCCGCCGTGACATCCCCATGTGATTCCTCCTCGTTGAGTGCTCGGATGATCCTGATGCTCAGGTGATCGTGATGCACAGGGTTCCCCGTAGGGAACCGATTCCATACCACGCTATTGTCGCTGGCCGCGAAGCGCAATATGCGGCATGTCACGAGCCGATAACGGCCGTGGATGCCGCGTGGGAGCGCACCCACGGATACGCAACCGGTTCCATTGAACGGCTCGGATCGGTAAGGTTCTCGCAGACTCGTTCTCTCAGACTCGAAGGAGAGTTGCCATGCGGGGGATCGCGGAGGTGGCCGCGCGCGCCGGGGTGTCCAAGGCGACCGCCAGTCGCGCCCTGTCCGGCGCCGGGTACGTCTCCGAGGCGACGCGCGACCGGGTGCGGGCCGCCGCCGCCGAGCTCGGCTATGTCCCCTCGACCAACGCCGTGAGCCTCGCCACGGGCCGCACCCGCAACATCGGCGTCGTCATGCCCTACGTCAACCGGTGGTTCTTCGCCGAGGTGCTCGAAGGCATCCAGCGTTCACTCCTCACCGCCGGACTCGACCTCACCCTGTACGACGCGAAGCCGGGGACCGACGGACGCGCGCGCATCTTCGACGACTTCCTCGCCCGCGGCAGGTTCGACGGACTGATCGCCGTGGGGCTCGAACCCGTCGACCACGAGCTCGAGCACCTCACCCGCATCGGCCGGCCGATCGTCAGCATCGTCGGGTCGGGCGAGCAGACGAGCGTCGTCGCCGTCGACGACGACTACGCCGCGCGGCGCGCCACCGAGCACCTCATCGGCCTGGGGCACCGCGACATCGCCTTCATCGGCGGGGCGACGGGAGCGCACTGGGCCCACGTCGACCAGGAGCGGCTCGCGGGCTATCGGCACGCGATGCGCGAGGCGGGGCTGTCGGCGCACGTGCGGCACATCGCCTCGGAGGTCACGATGCCCGGCGGCTACGCGGCCGCCGCCGACCTGCTCGGCGATGCGCGCAGCCGCCCGACGGCGCTCGTCGGCGTCTGCGACGAAGTGGCGATCGGGGCGATCATCGCCGCGCGGCGCCTCGGCATCCAAGTGCCGTCCATGCTCAGCGTCGTGGGCATCGACGACCACGAGTTCGCCGACATGTTCGCGCTGACGACGCTGCAGCAGGTGCCGCGCGACCAGGGTGCCGCGGCGGTCGACGTGCTCCTCGGTGAGATCGCCGACCCGCTCCGCGAGCGGACGACGCTGCGCATCCCCTCCCGCCTGATCGTGCGGAACTCCACCGCGGCGCCGGCGGAGTGACGCGCACAGCTCGTCGAGGAACGACGAAGGCCCCGGTTGCCCGGGGCCTTCGCGGTACGCGTGGAGCGTGGAATTACTTGAGGGTGACGGTCGCGCCGGCCTCTTCGAGGGAAGCCTTGGCCTTCTCGGCGGTCTCCTTGTTGGCGCCCTCGAGGACGGCCTTGGGGGCACCGTCGACGACGGCCTTGGCCTCGCCGAGGCCGAGCGAGGTGAGCTCGCGGACGACCTTGATGACCTGGATCTTCTTGTCGCCGGCAGCCTCGAGGATGACGTCGAACGAGTCCTTCTCCTCCTCGGCCTCAGCGGCGCCCGCGCCACCGGCGGCACCGGCCACGGCGACGGGAGCGGCGGCGGTGACCTCGAACTTCTCCTCGAACGCCTTCACGAAGTCGTTCAGCTCGACGAGGGTCAGGCCCGCGAACTGGTCCAGCAGCTCCTCAGTGGTGAGCTTTGCCATGATGTTTCTCCTAATGGAATGGGCGATCTGCCCGTGTGGTGTGTGGAAAGAAGACGCCCCCGCTCACGCGGCTTCGGCGGTCTCCAGCTTTTCGCGAAGCGCGTCGATGGTGGCCGCGGCCTTGCCCATCGTCGCCTTCATCATGCCCGCAGCCTTCGCCAGCAGAACCTCGCGGCTCTCGAGCGAGGCGTACTTGTTGACCTCGTCGGCCGTGAGGGCGTTGCCCTCGAAGATGCCGCCCTTGATCACCAGAAGCGGGTTGGCCTTGGCGAAGTCACGCAGAGCCTTGGCAGTGGCGACGAAGTCACCGTGCACGAAAGCGACGGCCGAGGGACCCTTGAGGTCCTCGTCCAGAGCAGTGATCCCCACGTTGTTCGCGGCGATCTTGGTCAGCGTGTTCTTCACCACGGCGTACGAGGCGTCCTGACGGATGCTGTTGCGCAGCTCCTTGAGCTGGGCGACCGTCAGACCGCGGTACTCGGTCAGCAGAACGGCGTTCGAGTCCTCGAAGTTCTTCGTGAGCTCGGCAACCGATGCGTCCTTCTGCGCCATGGTCACTCCTTGGATGTGTACGTGACGCCCCACGATGGCGGGGCGCCGCCTCCGTCCGCTCTCTTGCGAGACACACCCCGCATACGCGAAAAAGCTCCGGCGCAAGCGCACGGAGCTTCGATACGGTTTCCCGGGAATCCTGTGACACCTGCGCAGGCCCCTGCGATGCAGAGCTTCGTCGGTGTTCACCTTGCGGCATCCACCGAGACCAGCGGTCTTTGGCTACCTGCAGTCTACGCCGTCCCCGCCCCTCCCCCAAATCGCGCCCCTCCCTCGCCCTTCAGGCTCGCGAATCACCTCCGGATTCGCGAGTCACCGCCCGATACGCGCGAGTTCGGCGGTGATTCGCGAAAGGGGTGGTGATTCGCGAGCGGGGCGGGGATGCCGGGGGCCTACGCTGGATCGTGCCGTTCGCGACCGACGAGTAGGATGAGCCTCGGTGTTCCAGATGATCCTCGCCGAGACGCTGCCCGACGTCGTGGCCGCCGAGACGGACGCCGGGGCGCAGGCCCGCCCGGTCGACGCCGATGCCGCCGCCGCAAGCACCCGCGGCGACTACGGGCGCGTCTCGCGCTGGGCCCTGGGCCTTCTCGGCACAGCAGGAGCCGCACTCGCGACACTCCTCGCCGCCTTCCCGCTCTCTCTCGTGGGGTCGGGCGACGACGCCGGAGACCTGGTGTTCGGTGCGATCTTCGTCGCGGTCGCCCTCGCCATCGGCATCCCCTCCGTCTGGCTGCTCGTGGCCCTGCACCGGTCAGGCCGGCGCCTCTCGCGCGCGGCGGGTTACTGGGCCGCCCTGCCTTACCGGCTGGGCCGGCGCGCGCCGCGTCGCGGAGACTGGTTCGCGGTGCGATTCCTCGGCTTCTCGTCCGACCTGCTGTTGAGACTCATCAGCTCGGTCCTCGCGGGACTCGCCGCGATCTTCACGCTCGTCGGGGCCGTCCGTGCGATCGCGACGGGCGCCCCCGCGTGGGAGGTCGTCTTGTGGCTCGCGTGGGGCGTGCTGTTCACGGCCGTCTGCGTGGGCCAGTTCGGCGGCGTCCAGCGAATCCAGAACGGGCACACCGCGCGCGATCCGTGGACCTTCGCGCGCCGCAATCGTCGCTGACCCGATCTCGGGGTTAGCCTCGAAGACATGACTCCGGAGGCCATCGCACGCATCGCCCCGGATCTCGCCTCCCGCATCGTCGCCGATTCGCGCGACCGCGTCGGCTGGATGCGCGCCCGCTCCCGCGGGATCACCGCGACCGACGTCGCCCAGCTCACGAGCCACACGGCCATCGCCCGCGCGGCGGACGCGAAGCTCGGCGGCGGCAGCGGGTTCTCAGGGAATGCCTACACCGACCACGGCCGGCGCCGCGAGCCCGAGATCGCCGCCTGGGTCGCCGCGACCCACGGCATCCACCCCTCCTCCGCGCTGTTCCACGCGGTCGTCGAGAAGCGGCATCTCGCGACCCCCGACGGCATCACGGTGGATGCCGACGGCCGCGTCACTCTCGCGGAGATCAAGACGACCAACAAGACGTGGCGCTCGATCCCGCGCACCTACCTCCGCCAGGTCTGGTGGCAGCAGCACGTGCTGGGTGCGGAGCGGACGCTCGTCGTCTGGGAGGAGCACGACGGGTTCGTCCCCGTCGGCGACGAGCCGCGGTGCGCGTGGGTCGACCGCGACGAGCGAGAGATCGCCCAGCTCGTCCGTCTCGCGACCGAGCTGATCGACGAGCTCTACCGGCGGACGACCCTGCGGCGCACAGGACAGGCGGCGCAGGCGCAGCCGGGCGAGGGGATGCCGCAGACCCGCCCGACGATGAGGCCGCGCGAGCCGTATCGGGCGCTCGCGCTGTCGGACTGATCTCGAACGAGGAAGCGCGGGGCGTTTCGACTCGCTGCGCTCGCGGGGCGACCGGGGCTCTCGCGTAACACCCGGCGCCTCGACGCGGGATGGTTGACGTGGGTCAACGACGGTCATATAGTTGACGTCTCTCAACGGTTGACTCAGCTCAACCTTCAGGCATCCATCGTCGCGTGCCACCCGCGCTCTGCGCCACCCCTCTCCAGGATTCGAAGGAACACGTATGTCCGCCACTTCCACCGATGCGGCCGCGCCGCCGCGCATGTCGCACCGTCAGGTGCTCGAGGCCCTCTCCGGGCTCCTCCTCGGCATGTTCGTGTCGATGCTCGCCTCGACCGTCGTCTCCACCTCGCTTCCGGTGATCATCCACGACCTCGACGGCGACCAGGCCGCCTTCACGTGGGTCGTCACCGCGACCCTGCTCACGACCGCGATCTCGACTCCGATCTGGGGCAAGCTCGCCGACCTCACGAACCGCAAGGTGCTCTACCAGCTCGCGATCGTGATCTTCGTCGTCGCGACCGCCGCCGCGGGCTTCTCCCAGAGCCCCGAGATGCTCATCGCCTGCCGCGCCGTGCAGGGCATCGGCGCCGGCGGTCTCGCCGCCCTCAGCCAGGTGCTGATGGCCGACATCATCTCGCCGCGCGAGCGCGGCCGGTACATGGGCCTGTTCGGCGGCGTCATGGCCCTCGCCACGATCGGCGGGCCGCTGCTGGGCGGTGTCATCACGGATGCCTGGGGCTGGCGCTGGAACTTCTTCGTCGCGCTCCCTGTCGCCGTCGTGGCGCTGATCCTGGTGCAGACCACCCTGCACGTGCCCGCGCGGCCGAGGAAGAAGACCACGATCGACATCGCCGGGATCGTCCTCCTCTCGGTCGCCGTGAGCCTTCTGCTCATCTGGGTGACCAACGCCGGCACCACCACGACCGGCGCCTGGGAAGACCTCGCGAACAACAACGACTGGTGGAGCCTCACGAGCGTCCTCATGGTCGGCGGCGCGCTCGTCTGCGCGATCCTGTTCGTCATCGTGGAGCTGCGCTCGGCCGAGCCGCTCATCCCGCTCTCGCTGTTCCGCAACCGCACCTTCACGCTCTCGGTGATCGCCTCGATCGCGACCGGCATCGCGATGTTCGGCGCGTCGGTGTTCCTCAGCCAGTACATGCAGCTCGCCCGCGGCGCGACGCCCACCGAGGCGGGCCTCATGACGATCCCGATGATCGGCGGTCTGCTGATCTCCTCGATCGGCGTCGGCGCACTCGTGACCAAGTTCGGCACGTGGAAGCCCTACCTCATCGTCGGATCGGTGCTCCTCGTCGCCGGTTCGTACCTGCTGTCGACGATCCATTACGACACGAACTTCTTCCTCGTCTCGGTCTACATGTTCCTGCTCGGCGCGGGCGTCGGCATGACGATGCAGAACCTCGTCCTGGTGGTCCAGAACACCACCCGACCCGAAGAGATCGGCGTCGCGAGCTCGGGCGTCACGTTCTTCCGGAGCCTCGGCGGCACGGTCGGCGTCTCGGTGATGGGCGCGGCCCTCGCCGCGAAGGTCACCCAGCTCGTCGGCGAGCGCAAGGAGGACATCCAGGCCGCGATCATGAGCCTCGGCGACAAGGCGCAATACTGGGCCGAGCAGCTCCAGTCCGGCTCGCTGCCGAAGGTCTCGGCCATGCCCGAGGCGCTGCGCACCGTCTTCGAGAGCATCTACGGCACCGGCATCTCACACGCGTTCCTCATCGGCGTCCCGTTCGCGGTGCTGTCGCTCGTGGCGATCGTGTTCCTGCCGAACAAGCCGCTCACCACGATGACGACGACCGAGCGCCTCGAGGCGAGCGAAGCAGACGTTGCGACCGTCTCGGTTCCCGAGGCGATGGCGACCCTCGGCGCGACGGGCGCGGTCCCGTCGGTGTCCACCGACAGCGGTGCGGATGCCGACACCGCCGCCGACCGCGACGACACCCGCGCCGGCCGCGGCGGCGACCGCCCCTCCCGTTAGGCTCCTGCCGTGACGGAGGACGAACTCAGAGCCCGCACCGCCGCCGTGCGGGCTCTGGAGGCGGAGTTCGGCGAGTTGATCAACCGCATGCGCGGCATCCTCATGGAGAACGCGCAGCGGGTGAGCCCCGGAATGCTCCCCGGCGCCTACAAGATCTTCACGACGATCGCGCGCCGGGAGCGGATCTCGCAGTCGGCGCTCGCCGACCTCCTCGTCGTCGACAAGGGGCAGCTCAGCCGGTCGGTCCGCGAGCTCGAGCAGTTGGGTCTGATCCAGCGCGAGCCCGACCCCGAGGACGGACGGGCGAGCATCCTGTCCGCCACGCCCTACGGCCTGGAGCGTCTGGAGGCGGCCCGCCGTCCGCAGGAGGACACACTCGTCGGCGCCCTCGAAGAGTGGCCGCTCGAGGACATCGACACCCTCACGCGGCTCCTGCACGCCCTGACGGCCGGCGTCCTTCCGCACCTCTGACGCCCTCCGCCGCCGCGCCGCCGCCCGCTTGTCAGTCCTCGAGCACCGGCCTTCTCGGTGCGGTAGCACCGGCGTAACGCAATCGTGACAATCCCGGGGTTGGATGGGGTCATCACCGACACTCGGCGGCGACGTGGACACGGGCGGAAGGACACGACCATGAGATTCCGACCGTTGCGGGCATCGTCCACGCAGGGCGCCGTCCAGGACGAGGCTCCCGAAATCCCCGAGGAGATGCGCGCGATCGTCATGGATGCCCCGGGCGTGCCCGACGTGCTGCGCGCGACGACGATCCCCACGCCCGCGCCGGTGCTGAGCGAGCTGCTCGTGCGGGTGGCCGCGGCGGGGGTGAATCCGATCGACGCGAAGACGCGCGCGGGCGGCGGCGTCAGCGGATCGATCGATGAATACCCTTCGACACTCGGCTTCGACTTCAGCGGGGTGGTCGTACAGACCCCGTACGAGGCGCACCCTCTGCCGGTCGGCACCGAGGTGTTCGGCATGGTCCCCTTCCCCCGGTCGTGCGGGACCTACTCCGAGTACACGGTTGTCCCGACGCTGTCGGTCGCACGCAAACCCGCCTCACTGTCGCACGTCGAGGCGGCGGGCGTGCCGCTGGCCGCCCTCACCGCGTGGGGGCTCGTCGTCGAGACTGCTCACGCCCACGAGGGGCAGCGCATCCTCATCCACGCGGGCTCGGGCGGCGTGGGCCACTTCGCCGTCCAGCTCGCCGCCTACTTCGGTGCCCACGTGACCGCGACAGGATCCGGGGGCAATCTCGGCTGGTTGCGCGAGCTCGGGGCATCCGTCGTCATCGATCACACCACGATGCGCTTCGACGAGGTCGCCGGTGAGGTAGACGTCGTGATCGACCTGGTCGGCAACGTCTACGACGACACCGGCACCCGCTCGTTGCGGGTGCTCCGACCGGGCGGGCTGTACATCCTCGTTCCGACGGGTTCATGGTCGGGCTATGCCGACGCCGCGGCCGACGCCGGCGTACGCGCGACGTCGTACAAGGTGGCCCCCGACGGCGGGGTGCTCGCGACGGTCGGCCGGCTGCTCGAATCCGGTGCCATCCAGGTGTACGTCGACCACGTCTTCCCCCTCGCCGAGGCGGCCGCAGCGCACGCCGAGCTGGAGAAGGGCCACACGCGCGGCAAGATCGTGCTCGCCGTCACCGAGCTCTGAGTTCCCCTCTCCCTCGTTCGCAGGTCAGACCGCGAGCACCCGCCGCCCTTCCGCGACGACCTCGCGGGCGACGGCATCCAGCAACGCCGAGCGGAGGTTCCACTGCTGCCAGTGGAGCGGGACGTCGATCGGCGCTCCGCCCAGCGGAACGAGCGCGCCCGCCGCGAGCGCCTCGGCCGACTGCAGACGCGGCAGGAGCGCCCAGCCGAGCCCGAGCGCCGTCGCGGTCGCGAAATCGTGAGACGCGGGCACTCGGTGCCGGGGCGGCGCGGCGGGGTCGACGCCGCGCGCGGCCAGCCATCGCGACTGGAGGTCGTCGCGTCGGTCGAAGTCGATGAGCGGCGCGGCGGCGAGGGCCTCGGTCGTCGGTCCCTCCGGCAGCCAGGTCGCCACGAAGGCGGGGGTCGCGACCGCCTCGTAGCGCAGCACCCCGAGCGGCTCGGCACGGCAGCCGCCGACGGGCTCGGCGCGCGAGGTGACGGCCCCGGTCACGGTGCCGTCTTCGAGCATGCCGGCAGTGAAGTCCTGATCGTCGCGGTGCAGGTCGAACACGACGGGATACCGTGCGCTCAGGCGCGCAAGCGGTGAGAGGAACCAGGTCGCGAGAGAGTCGGCGTTCACCGCGAGCGCGACGCTCACGCGCGCGGACGCGTCGCCCATCTCGGCGGCGGCGTCGGACTCGAGAAGCGCGACCTGGCGCGCGAACCGCACGATCGCGTGCGCGGCGGGGGTCGCTCGCAGCGGCTTCGCGCGGACGAGCAGCACCCGACCGACCTCGTCCTCGAGCGCGCGGATGCGTTGACTGACCGCCGAGGGAGTGATGTGGAGGGTCGCTGCGGCAGCCTCCATGCTCCCCGCGTCGAGCACGGCTGCGAGCGTCGCCGCGCCGAGGGCGGGAATCCGCATGATGAAGCTCACCTTCATGGACGTAAGAATCCTGAACTGGACTGTATCAGTGCGCCCGCCTACCGTCGAAGAGTGCTCCCCTCCCTCGTCGCCGGTCTCGGGCTCGGTCTCTCGCTCATCGTGGCGATCGGCGCGCAGAACCTGTTCGTGCTGCGGCAGGGCATCCGCCGCGAGCACGCGCTCGCCGTCGCCGCAGTGTGCGCGCTGTCGGATGCCGTGCTGATCGCGGTCGGCGTCTCGGGGCTCGGCGCGATCCTCCAGGCCGCACCCTGGCTGATCGACGCCGTGCGGTGGGCCGGCGCCGCCTTCCTGCTGGGATACGCGGCTCTCGCGGCACGACGGGCGCTGCGGCCGAGCGGCGTCGCGCTCGCGGTCGATGAGGCGGGCGGCGCCGGCGCGAGCGCTCCTGCCGTCGTTGCGACCGGGGCGCCGCGTGCGACCGCGACCGCCGCACGCCTCGCGCCGGCGCTCGCCACCTGTCTCGCGCTGACGTGGCTGAACCCGCACGTCTATCTCGACACGGTGTTCCTGCTCGGTTCGGTCGCGAACACGCACGGGGAGGACCGGTGGTGGTTCGCGGTGGGGGCGATGACGGCATCCGTCGTGTGGTTCTTCTCGCTCGCGCTCGGAGCACGCTACCTGGGGCGCTGGCTCTCGACGCCGCGCGCGTGGCGCATCCTCGACGGCGTCATCGCCGTCGTCATGCTGGCGATCGCCGTGAGTCTCGTCCTCCCGCACTGAGGGGGCGCTGACGCGGCCGACCCTGCACGATCAGCTACCCTCGATCTGCGTCTTCCGCGCCTGCACGAGCGCACGGACGGTGTCGTCGGGAAGCGGCTCGGTGAAGCGGATCGTGCCCTTCGCATGATCGACGCCGTCCAGCAGCGGCGCGATCTCGTTGATCGCGGCGGGACTGAACGGATAGATGCCGAAGTGCTTCTTCGCCCGCATGACCGACAGCAACGGCGACCCGCGGTAGACGAGCGCCGGCATGCCGTAGCCGAGCCCCTGCTCCGCATCGGGGGCGACCTGACGGGCGATGTCGTAGGTATGGGCGATGATCGCGGCATCCCCCGGCTCGAGCGTCGCGAGATAGTCGTCGATGGTTCCCATAGCGGCATCCTTCCCGTTCGACGGCCATCGGGACAAGATGGGGGAATGAGACGCGTGCACGTACTCGTGAGCGGAGAGGTCCAAGGCGTCGGCTTCCGCTACACCATGCAGCAGGCGGCCGAGCGAGCCGGGGTGAGCGGCTGGGTGCGGAACCTCCGTGACGGCCGCGTCGAGGCGGAGATCGAAGGCGAGGACGCCGCTGTCGCCGACGTGCTGTCCTGGGCATCCGTCGGCCCGCCCGCGGGGAGCGTGGATGCCGTCGACGTCCGCGACCTGCCGGTGTCGGGCGGGAACCGCTTCGAGGTCCGCCGCGACGGGTGAACGCCGCGCGGACGAGAAAGGGGCCCCACCCGAAGGTGGAGCCCCTTTCGTGACCACCGGGTGATCAGGCGAGGGTGTTGACGTCCAGCGGGATGCCGGGGCCGAACGTGGTCGACACGGCGCCCTTCTGGATGTAGCGGCCCTTCGCGCTGGAGGGCTTGAGGCGCACGATCTCTTCGAGCGCGGCCTTGAAGTTCTCGTCCAGCTGCTCGGCCGTGAACGAGGCCTTGCCGACGACGAAGTGCACGTTGGCGTGCTTGTCGACGCGGAACTCGATCTTGCCGCCCTTGATCTCCTCGACGGCCTTGGCCGGGTTGGGGGTCACGGTGCCGGTCTTGGGGTTCGGCATGAGGCCACGGGGACCGAGGACCTTACCGAGGCGACCGACCTGGCCCATGAGCTCGGGCGTCGAGACGGCCGCGTCGAACGCGGTCCAGCCGCCGGCGACCTTCTCGATGAGCTCGGCGCCGCCGACCTCGTCGGCGCCCGCGGCGATGGCGGCCTCGGCGGCCGGGCCCGTCGCGAAGACGATGACGCGCGCGGTCTTACCCGTGCCGTGGGGCAGGATGACCGTGCCGCGGACCATCTGGTCGGCCTTGCGCGGGTCGACCGCGAGCTTCAGGGCGACCTCGACGGTGGAGTCGGTGTTCTTCGACCCGGTCTCCTTGGCGAGACCGACGGCCTCGGTGGACGTGTAGAACTTGTCGCGGTCGATCTTCGCCGCGGCTGCTTCGTAAACCTTGGACTTAGCCATTGTCGTTCCCCCCTCAGTCCTCGACCGTGATGCCCATGGAGCGGGCGGTGCCGGCGATGATCAGCGAGGCGGCCTCGATGTCGTTCGCGTTCAGGTCGGGCATCTTCGTCTCGGCGATCTGGCGGACCTGATCCTTGGAGAGCTTGCCGACCTTGGTGGTCAGCGGGTTGGCGGCGCCCTTGGGAACGCCGGCAGCCTTCTTGATGAGCTCCGCCGCGGGCGGGGTCTTCAGGATGAACGTGAAGCTGCGGTCCTCGTAGACGGTGATCTCCACGGGGATGACGTTGCCGCGCTGCGACTCGGTCGCGGCGTTGTACGCCTTGCAGAACTCCATGATGTTGACGCCATGCTGACCGAGCGCGGGGCCGATCGGCGGCGCCGGGTTGGCGGCACCGGCGTTGATCTGAAGCTTGATCAGGCCGGTCACCTTCTTCTTCGGTGCCATTCTTCTTCCTTCTGTCGAGCGCCGCGGCGGATGCCGGGGCGCGCTTCCACGCACCAGGCGAACCCTGGAGGTGGTGGTGGATGCCGCGCAACGCGTGCGCAACCTCTTAATTCTACCCGATCGGCTGGATTCCGGCATCCAGCCGTCTCTTGCTCCCATCAGGGAGACAGGAGATCTCACGAGAACAGGACGCTCCCCGCGGGGAACGTCCTGTCTCGGTGAGATCTCCTACGCCGGCGATGTGCGTGCGTCGGCGCGGGGATGCCTTACTGCTTGGTGACCTGGTCGAACGAGAGCTCGACGGGGGTCTCGCGCTCGAAGAGCGAGACGAGGACGGTGAGCTTGCCGCGCTGCGCGTCGATCTCGCTGATCGTGCCGGGAAGGCCCGCGAACGACCCCTCCTTGATGGTGATCGTCTCGCCGACCTCGAAGTCGACCTCGGTGATGACCGAGCGCGCCTGCGTCGACGAGCCCTTGGCGGCGCCCTTCGCGGGGGCGACCTCGGCGACCTGCACGAGGGACTTCAGCATGTTGAAGGCCTCTTCGAAGCGCAGCGGCGTCGGGTTGTGGGCGTTGCCGACGAATCCCGTGACGCCGGGGGTGTGGCGGACGACCGACCAGGTGTCCTCGTTGAGCTCCATGCGCACGAGCACGTAGCCGGGGATCCGGACGCGCGTGACCATCTTGCGCTGGCCGTTCTTGATCTCGACGACGTCCTCCATCGGGACCTCGACCTGGTAGATGTCCTCTTCGACCTCGAGCGTGTTCTTGCGCTGCTCGATGTTGGCCTTCACCTTGCGCTCGAAGCCGGCGTACGAGTGGATGACGTACCACTTGCCGGGGAGCGACCGCAGTTCGGCGCGGAACGCCTCGTAGGGGTCTTCGGGGGTCTCATCGGCCTCGATGTCGGCGTCGACGTCCGCCTCGACCTCGTCGATGGCGTCGGAGACGGCCGAGACCTCGGCGACCGCCTCGGGGTCGAGGACGGGCGCGTCGGGCTCGCCGTTCACGTCGGGGCCGTCGTACGGGGTGACGTCATCGGCCGCGGCGGCGGCCTGCTCGGCGGCCTCCTCGGCGAGCGAGTCGTTGAGAACCTCCGCGGCGGCTTCCGCCTCGGCGGCCTGGTCGATCTCGAGTGCGTCGTTCACGATGGCGTCTGCCTCCGGGTCGTCGATGTCGATGTCGTCGAGATCCTCGTCGTCGCCGTCTTCGTCCACGACGTGGATCGCGACGGTCTCGGCGGCGGAGGAGGCGTACTCCTCTTCGGCGAGGACGTTGCCCTCCTGGGCTTCGTCGTCCTCGCTGGACTGCTCCGCGGCGGTCGCCCAGTCGGCGTCGTCGACATACTTTTCAGACACGTGTGTTCTCTTCCCTCAGGAGTGGGGCCAGGCGTGTGGCCGCTCGGATTCCGTCGCTCAGCTCGGGATGCCGAAGACGACATCCACGATCAGGGTCGAAACCCAGTCGAGGCCGTACACGATCGCCATCATCACGATCACGAAGCCCAGGACCACGCCGGTGTACTTGATGAGCTCCTGCCGGGTCGGGGTGACGACCTTGCGGAGTTCAGCGAACACCTGACGCATGAAGAGTGCGATCCGCTGGAAGAAGTTCAGCTGCTTCTCCCGCGACGCGCCGCCTGCTGCGACGACGTCGCCGTGCGCCTCTTCCTGGACCATGTACCCACCCATGTGACTTGCTCGTGCGAATTGCTCGGACTTGCTTCCGTGCCAGCGTGTGCTGACGCGCGCAGGGCGGACAGGAATCGAACCTGCAACCTGCGGTTTTGGAGACCGCTGCTCTGCCAATTGAGCTACCGCCCTAGATCTCGGAGGCCCGGGATCACAGGGGGAAATCCGCCCCTCCACCGCAGCGCACCACTGTGCGGGCACGGCGAAAGAATGCAGATTTCGACTGCACTGACCAGTGTACGTCATGGCCGTCAGGGGCGCGAACGCGCACCTGCTCTGCCACCGGGTCACCGTCAGTACTGCTGGATGCCGTACCGGTCGGGCTCCTCGCCCCGCTCGAAGTCCCGGCCAGACACCGACGTCGGGACGATGCGGACATAGTTGTACTTCACCGTGGGGATCCAGGGCTTCAGCGGCAGGGCGTCGGCCTCGGAGACTTCGTCGGCGGTCAGGAGCCGGCGCGCGGTGCCGCGGACGACGACGCTCCAGGCATCCGTGTCGGTATGCTCGTCGACCTCGAAGAGCACCTCGTCGTTGATCGTCAGCTCGGTGAGCTTGCTGCCCTCCGCCGTGCGGAACAGGAGCGTCCCATTGTCGACGACGTAGTTCACCGGGAAGATGTCGAGGACGTCGCCGACGTGCGTGACGAGCCGCCCGAGCTCCTGCTCGGACAGGCGGTCCCAGCATTCACGGTCGGTGAGGCGGGTGATGGGGTCGGGCGCATTGTCCATGCCCCCCATCTTGCTCCGCCGAGAGCGGCGGCGGTAGGCGCGGTTGCCGGGAGTATCGACGCTGCAGGGTCAGGGCCCCGTGCGGATGAGCTTCTTGTTGACGAACTCGTCGGCGGCCAGCAGGCCCATCTCACGCCCCGTGCCGCTGCGCTTGACGCCGCCGAAGGGAAGCTCGGGCGAGTCGGCGAGCACGAGGTTGACGTAGACCATCCCGGCCTCGATCTTGTCGGCGATGCGCTCGGCCTGTGCCTCGTCGGTCGTGAAGACATACGAACCGAGACCGAACGGGGTGCCGTTGGCGATCTCGACCGCCTCGTCCTCCGAGCGGGCGCGGTAGACGACGCCGACGGGTCCGAAGAACTCCTCGCGGAAGGCATCCATCTCGGGCGTCACGCCCGTGAGCACCGTGCCCGGGTAATAGGCCTCGTCGCGGACGCCGCCCGTGACGACCGTGGCGCCCTGCGCGACGGCGCGGTCGACCTGCTCGGCGAGACGCTCCGCCGCCGTCAGCGACGACAGCGGACCGAGGACCGTGTCTTCCGCGAACGGGTCGCCCACGGTCGCGTCGGCCATCGCGGCGCTGAACTTCTCGACGAAGGCGTCGTAGAGGTCGTCGGCGACGATGAAACGCTTGGCGGCGTTGCACGACTGGCCGTTGTTGTCGAGGCGCGCCTCGACGGCGGCCTGCACGGTGGCGTCGAGGTCGTCGGTCGACAGCAGGATGAAGGGGTCGGAGCCACCGAGCTCGAGCGCGACCTTCTTGAGGTTGCGGCCGGCGATCTCGGCGACCGCCGCGCCCGCGCGCTCGGAGCCGGTCACCGAGACGCCCTGCACGCGCGGGTCGGCGATGACGGTCGCCGCCTGATCGTTCGTCAGGCGGACGTCGGTGTAGGCCCCGTCGGGGAAGCCGGCGTCGTGGTAAATCGTCGCGATCGCGGCGGCCGACTCGGGGCACTGCGGGGCGTGCTTGAGGAGGATCGTGTTGCCGAGCGCGAGGTTCGGCGCCGCGAAGCGCGCGACCTGGTAGTACGGGAAGTTCCACGGCATGATCCCGAGGAGCACGCCCAGCGGCGAGCGGCGGATGACGGCCGTCCCCTCCCCCAGGATGTCGATGGGGAGGTCGCGGGTGATCTCGTCGATGTGGTCGGCGTAGAACTCCGTGATGTCGGCGGCGAAGTCGACCTCGCCCTCGGCGGCGGCGAGGGGCTTGCCCATCTCGCGCACGATGATCGCGGCGAGCTCGTCGCGGCGCTCGCGGTGCAGCCCCGCGACCTTCCGGAGGAGGGTCGCCCGCTCGGCGGGCGTCGACGTGCGACCCCACGAGCGGAACGCCGCGTCGGCGCCCGCGATCGCCGTCTCGACCTCGGCATCCGTCGCCGTGGGGTACGTGGCGAGGGTCTCGCCGGTGGCCGGGTTCACGACTGCGTAGTCCATGTGCGTGCTCCTTGTCGTCGCTCTCGTGCTCAGGATGCCGGGATCAGGATGCCGGGATCAGCGTGTACTTCGTGGACAGGTACTCGTGGATGCCTTCGAGGCCGCCCTCGCGCCCGACGCCCGACTGCTTGACGCCGCCGAAGGGTGCCGCCGCGTTCGAGACGACGCCGACGTTGAGGCCCATCATCCCGGTCTCGAGCCGCTCGACCATGCGGAGGCCCCGCTCGAGGCCCTCGGTGAAGACGTAGGAGACCAGGCCGTACTCGGTGTCGTTCGCGAGGCGGACCGCCTCGTCCTCGTCGGCGAAGGTCGCGATCGCGAGGACGGGGGCGAAGATCTCCTGGCTGAGGATGTCGCTACCCGGGGCGACACCCGAGATCACCGTCGGTTCGAAGAACGTGCCGGGGCCCTCGATCGCCGCGCCGCCCGCGAGGACGCTCGCGCCGCGCTCGACGGCGTCGTCGACGAGGGCCGTCGTGTTCGACACGGCCTTCTCGTCGATGAGCGGACCGATCTGGACGCCGTCCTCGGTGCCGCGGCCGACCTTCATCGACTTCACCCGCTCGGCGATGCGCGCCGCGAAGTCCTCCGCGACCGCCTCGTGCACGATGAAGCGGTTCGCGGCCGTGCACGCCTGCCCGATGTTCCGGAACTTCGCGGCCATCGCGCCGTCGACCGCCTTGTCGAGATCGGCGTCGTCGAAGACGACGAACGGGGCGTTGCCACCGAGTTCCATCGAGACGCGGAGGACCCCTTCGGCCGCCTGGGCGATGAGCTTCTTGCCGACCGGCGTCGAGCCGGTGAACGAGAGCTTCCGCAGCCGCGGGTCGGCGATGATCGGCGCCGACACCGACTGCGAGTGCGTCGTCGTGATGACGTTGACGACACCGGCGGGGAGCCCGGCATCCTCCAGCAGCTGCACGAACGCGAGCGTCGTGAGCGGCGTGAGCTCGGCGGGCTTGACGACCACCGTGCACCCGGCGGCGAGCGCCGGGGCGATCTTTCGCGTCGCCATCGCGAGCGGGAAGTTCCACGGCGTGATGAAGAAGCACGGGCCGACGGGCAGCTGGCTGATGAGCATGCGGCCGGTGCCCTCGGGGTTCGAGCCGTAGCGGCCCGCGATGCGCACCGCCTCCTCGCTGAACCAGCGGAGGAACTCGCCCCCGTAGGTCACCTCGCCGCGCGCCTCGGCGAGGGGCTTTCCCATCTCGAGGGTCATGAGCAGGGCGAACTCGTCGGCGCGCTCCTGCAGCAGGTCGAATGCCCGGCGGAGGATGTCGCTGCGCTTGCGCGGCGGCGTCGCCGCCCACTCGGCCTGTGCGGCGACGGCCGCATCCAGCGCACGGATCCCGTCTTCGGGGGTCGCGTCGGCGATCTCGACCAGCACGTCACCGGTCGCGGGGTCGTACACCGGGAAGGTGCCGGCACCTCCCGGCATCCACTCCCCCGCGATGTACAGGCCCGTGGGGACTTTCTCGAGCAGTGCGTCTTCGCTGATCACCGTGTCGCCTCCATCTTGCGCCGCCGCGTGCTCGCGGGAGCGTCCATACCCAGCGTCTCACCCTTGAAGAAGGCGGGGCGCTTCACCGACTGCCAGATCATGATCGCGATGCCGCCCACGATGATGAGCATGCCGAGGATGAACACGATCCCGACGCCGCCGACGTTCGCGCCCGATCCGTAGGCCGGGTCCATCGAGTCGATGAGCGTCGTGAAGAACAGGATCGCCAGGATCACGCCGCCCACGAGCGGGAAGAGGAACGTGAAGAAGACGTTCCGCACCGAGTCGAACCACTGGTGACGGAAGTACCACACGCACGCGAACGCCGTGATGCCGTAGTAGAAGCAGATCATCATGCCGAGGGTGAGGATCGTGTCCCACAGGGTGTTCTCGCTGACGATGCGCATGACGACGTAGAACGCCGAGGCCACGACCGCCGAGACGATCGTCGCGTAGCCGGGCGTGAAGAAGCGCGGGCTGACCTTCGCGAAGTTCGCCGGAAGCGCCCCGTAGTGCCCCATCGCGAGGAGCGTACGGGCGGGCCCGACGAAGGTGGACTGCAGGGAGGATGCCGACGACGTCAGCACCGCGAGCGACACGAGGAAGGCGAGCGGCCCGAGGATCGGACCCGACAGGTGGAAGAAGACGTTCTCCTGGATGTCCTCGTTGCCGAGGCCCAGCTCTCCCGTGCCGACGCCGGCGTACATGATCATCGCGACGGCGAGGAGGAGGTACAGGGTCACGATCGTGACGACCGTGAGGGTCGCCGCGCGGCCCGGCGTCTTCTCGGGGTCCTTCGTCTCCTCGTTCATCGTGAGGGTGACATCCCACCCCCAGAAGATGAAGATCGACAGCGACAGACCCGCCGCGAAGGCGGAGAACGACGTCACGGCGAACGGGTTGAACCACGCGAGGTCGAACGGCTGATAGTCGAACCCGTCGCCCGAGACCGCCTCGACGATCGCCGCAACGGCGAAGAAGACGAGGACGAGCACCTGGAAGGTGACGAGGAAGTACTGCAGCTTCTGCGTCGTCTGCATGTCGCGGTAGGAGATGATCGTCGCCACCAGCATGAACGCGAGGCACACGAGGACGTTGATCGCGACGTTGCTCGACAGGTCGGCGATGGCCTCGTTGCCGGTGATCTGGGCGATCAGCAGGAACAGGAAGTCGACGGCGACGCCGGCGAGGTTCGAGAGCACGAGGATCGTCGCGACGACGAGGCCCCATCCCGCCATCCACCCGACCCACGGCCCGAAGGCGCGGCTGGCCCAGGTGAAGGACGTGCCGGCATCCGGCATGCGGTTGTTCAGCTCCCGGTAGCCGAAGGCGACGAGCAGCATCGGGATGAAGCCGACGAGGATGATCGCGGGGATCTGCGCGCCGACGACGGATGCCGTGGGGCCGACGGCCGCGGTGAAGGTGTACGCCGGCGCGATGCAGGAGATGCCGATGACGACGGCGCCGATGAGGCCGATCGTCCCGGCGGAGAGCCCCTTGTTGGAGAGGCCTCCGGAGTTCTCGCTGCGGGTTTCGGCGGGCGAGGCGGCTTCGGGTGCGCTCATCGCTCGGTCTCCTCGGGGTCGGTGGAGCTCGTGATGGGTTCGGAGGTGGTGCGGGGGACGACGATCACCGGGACGGTGATCTCCTTGAGCATCTTCGCTGCGGTGGAGCCGAGGAAGAGGCGCTTGGGCTGGGCGAGGCGGCTGGAGCCGACCATCGCGATCTCGCCGCCCTCCCAGTCGAGGTGCGACACGGCGTCTTCGATCGAGTCGCCTTCGGCGACGGTCACGTCGATGCGGATGCCGTCGGGAAGCTCCGCCTGGGCCTCGGCGAGCACGTGCTCGGCCTCGGTCGAGCCGGCCGTCCGGATCGCGGCGGTGTCGGCCGTCGCGGGGAGGTCAACGGGAAGAAGCGAGAGAAGGCGCACGGGCACGTCCGCCGCCTGCGCGAGGGCGGCGGTCGCCTCGACGAGGGCGTCGGCGCCGGGGCGCGTGCCGATCGCGACCGTGATGCGCGTGATGCCCGTCGAGGCCGCGACCTTCCGCGCGCCGCGCGGCACGACGGCCACGGGGACGTCGGACGAGTGCAGGAGCTCGGTGGTCGTCGACCCGAGGCTGTGGCGGCCGCGGGGAGCGCTGTCGGCGGGCCCGACGACGATGCACACGGCATCCAGCTCATCGGCGATCTCGATCAGCCCCTCCGCGAACGACTCCGCCGGGCGGATCTGCGCGTGCGCGACGACATCGGTCGGGACCTTGTCGATCGCGGCGGCGATCCACTTCTGCGCCTGGTCGTGCAGGTAGCGGTCGTACGAGCCGCTCGGCGGCGTGATGACGCTGCGGTCGGCGGCCGGGAGGATGATCGTGACGTCGAGCACGGCGCCGATCGCCTGGGCGAGGCGCGCCGCGAACGCGACGGCGTCACGCCCCTGCTTGGTCGCGGTGTACCCGACGACGATGTGCCGGCTCATGCCGAGACGCCTTCGTGGGTCGCCGCGTCGACATCGGCGTGCTGCAGGGTCTCGCGGATCTTCCCGGCGACGAGGCGCCCCATGCGGATCGCGCCGTCGACGTGCTGGTAGCCGGCGCCGGCCATGTCGCTGCACGCGAAGCGGATCGGGCCAACGGCGGACCGCAGGTCGGCGCCGTAGCGGTGGAGTCCGCCCATGTCGAAGGATGCCGCGTAGGCCCCCCGCGTCCATTCCTCGCTCCCCCAGTCGCTCTCGAAGTAGACGACGGGGTTCTTCGCCTCGGGGCCGTAGTAGTGCGAGAGCGATTCGAGGATGCGCTCGCGGCGCTCGTCGGCGGAGAGGGTGAAGAGGTCGTCGGCGTTCTGGTCGGAGACGAACCCGACGAGGGTGCCGCGCTCATCGCCGTGATTCGAGTTGTCGTACGCCTCGTGCGAGAGCTCGTACGGGCTGAACGCGGTGCCCGACAGGCCCTGCTCGCGCCAGAACGGGCGGTCGTAGACGGCGTGCACCTTGATGACGAAGCCCATCGAGAGGTGCTGGTGCAGCTGGTGCTGGCGGCGCGGGAGCGCAGGCACGAAGGAGATGCGGTCGTAGAGGATCGGCGCGAGCGCGAGGACGACCTGGCGCGCGCGCACCGTGAGGCCGCCGGTCGCAGCTCCCGGGACGGTGGTGCCCGTGACGCCGGTCGTCGGCGTGGTCGTCACCGTGACCCCGGCATCCGACCATTCGACCGTGCGCGCCGCCTGGCTGAGGAAGACGTCCTCGCCGAGGCGCTCGGCCAGCAGCAGCGGCACCTGCTGGAGGCCGCCGACGACGCGCTTGTCGAGGATGAAGTCGGCGTCGACCAGGTTCGAGTAGCTGCCGGCGGATGCCGCCATCAGCAGCGACTGCAGCAGCGAGAAGGTGTGGATGGGCTTCGTGAGCATCGCCGACCCCGTCGCGAACGCGAGGTTCCGCACCGCCTCGTCGTCGTCGGTCTGCGTGCGCAGCCACGCCTCCCACGAGATGCGGTCCCACTCGGCGGCCTGCGGGTGCGCCCACGGCTCGTCGGGGTCGATCTCGGCCACCATCGCGTCGAGGCGTTCGGTGATCTCCGCGATGGCCGCTTCGGTCTCGGGGGCGACAGGGAACATCTCCCCCGTGAAGCGGTGCGCTACCCCGTCGGGGCCGACGTACACGCTGTCGCCCTCGCGGTAGCGGCTGAACGTGTCGAGACCGAGCTCGTCGACCGTCTCGATCAGCGCATGCTGGTCGGGCGAGATCCACTGGCCCCCGATCTCGAGCATCGCGCCGTCGATCGTGTCGGTCCACAGGCGCCCGCCGACGCGGTCGCGCGCCTCGACGACGGCGACCGAGAGGCCTGCCTTCTTCAGCTCATTGGCGGCGGTGAGGCCGGCGGCCCCCGCTCCGATGATGACGACGTCTCGTGTGATCTCGGTCATGTCACTCCTGGTGGTCGGGTGCTCGGATGGGTTCTCTGCCGCAGGGTCCGGCGGGTGCGGTAGCGGCTCAGGCGGCAGCGAGGGCGGCCGCGACGACGTCGAGACCTTCCTGCAGCAAGTGGTCGGGCATGCTCAGCGGCGGCAGGAAGCGGATGACGTTGCCGTACGTGCCGCAGGTGAGGACGATGACGCCTTCGGCGATCGCGGCCTTCGCGACGGCCGCCGTGAGCGCGGCGTCGGGGGCCTTCGTGACCGGGTCGACGAACTCGGCGGCGATCATCGCACCATGGCCGCGGACGTCGCCGATGCGGGGGTCGGATGCCTGCAGGGTCTCGAGCCGGGCGCGGAGCGCGGCGCCGATCTCGGAGGCGCGACCGACAAGACCCTCGTTCTCGAAGGCGTCGATCGCGGCGAGCGCCGCGGCGCACGCGACGGGGTTGCCGCCGTAGGTGCCCCCGAGCCCTCCGCCGTGGGTCGCGTCCATGATCTCGGCGCGGCCCGTGACGGCGGCGAGCGGCATGCCGCCCGCGATGCCCTTCGCGGTCGTGATGAGGTCGGGGACGATGCCGAACAGCTCGCTCGCGAACATCGCGCCGGTACGCGCGAAGCCGGTCTGCACCTCGTCGGCGATGAAGACGACGCCGTTCGCGCGGCACCAGTCGACGACCGCGGGCAGGAACCCGTCGGCGGGGACGATGAATCCGCCCTCGCCCTGGATCGGCTCGATGATGACGGCCGCGAGGTTGTCGGCGCCGATCTGCTTCTCGATGAGCGAGATCGCCTTCGCGGCGGCCTCGGCGCCGGAGAGCCCGTCTCGGAACGGGTACGAGTCGGGGGCGCGGTAGACCTCGGAGGCGAAGGGGCCGAACCCGCTCTTGTAGGGCATCGACTTGGCGGTGAGGGCCATGGTGAGGTTCGTCCGGCCGTGGTAGGCGTGGTCGAACGCGACGACCGCCGAGCGGCCGGTGTGCTTGCGGGCGATCTTGACGGCGTTCTCCACCGCTTCGGCGCCGGAGTTGAACAGGGCCGACTTCTTCGCGTGGTCTCCCGGCGTCAGGCGGTTGAGCGCCTCGGCGACCGCGACGTACGACTCGTACGGCGAGATCATGAAGCACGTGTGGGTGAACTGCGCCACGGCATCCTGTACGGCGGCGACGACGCCGGGGTGCGCGTTGCCGACGCTCGTGACGGCGATGCCCGAGCCGAGGTCGATGAGCGAGTTACCGTCGACGTCGACGACGACCCCGCCGCCGGCCGCGACGGCCTCGATCGGGACGGTGTGGGCGACGCCGGAGGCGACGGCTGCGGCCTTGCGCTCGAGCAGCTCCTGCGAACGCGGGCCCGGGATCGCGGTGACGAGGCGGCGCTCCTGCGGGAGCGAGGGGCCGCCGAGGACGGCGGAGCCGACAGTGGTGGAGGGAGTGCTCATGCGGGGAGCGTATGCGCGCACGTCGCGTGCCCACACCCGCCACCGTGTACATTCTGTGGCATCGGGGATACGTCGCGTACACCCGCCACCATCGACGCCGCCCCGACCGGAGACCGATGCCCGCACCCGCCGCCTCGCCCACCCCCTCGCACACGCCTGAGGCCGAACCCACCATCCGCGCGCTCCTGGCCCGGCGCGAGCTGTCGCTGAGCCTCGCCGTCGACGAGGCCGACCTCGACGCCGAGGCGCTCGACACGCCGCTGCGGTGGGTGCACTCCTCCGACCTCGCCGATCCCACGCCCTTCCTCGCCGACGACCTGCTGCTCCTGACGACCGGCACCCAGTTCGTGCCGTCGGCCGGCGGTGACGACTCCCCCGCCGCGTACGAGCGCTATGTCGCGCGCCTGCACGCGCGAGGCGTGCGGGGGCTGGGCTTCGGCACCGAGGTGGTGCGCGACGGCATCCCGCCGGGGCTGGTGGATGCCTGCCGCGCCGCGCGCCTGCCGCTGTTCGAGGTGCCGTACCGCACGCCGTTCATCGCGCTCGCGCGCGCCAACGCCGAGGCGATCGCGGCGCAGGCCTACGCCCGGCGGACGTGGGCGCTGTCGGCGCAGCGGGCGATCTCGCTCGCCGCGCTCCGCCCGGACGGACTCGCCGCGACGGTCTCCGAGCTCGCGCGTCAGCTGGGCGCCTCGGTCGGCCTGTACGACGCCGCCGGCGCCCTCGTGCACGGCGACGCCGACCTCGCCCCGCAGCTGCGCGCGGCGCTGGATGCCGAGGCGGGCGCGGTCCTGCGCCGCGGGGCGCGCGCGGCATCGCAGTTCGAGGTCGACGGCGTCCGCGTGACGCTGCAGACCCTCGGCCGCGGCGGGCACCTCCGGGGCCTCCTCGCCGTCGCGGGGGCCGACCTCGACCTCGAGGCCCGGAGCGTCGTCACCTCGGTCGTCGCGATGACGGGCCTGGCTCTCGAACAGGGGATGGGGCTCGCCCGCGGCCGCGCGGCGCTGCGTGCCGGGCTCGTCTCGGCGCTCCTCGGCGGCGACGCGGCCCTCGCACGCCACGTGGGCCGCGAGGTGTGGGGACCGCTCCCCACCGCTCCCGTCGTCGTCGCGGTCGCGCAGGTCGGGGCGGGGCGCACCGATGCCGCGACCGACTGGCTCGAGGTGCGCGCGGCCGAGGCGCGGGGCACGCTCTTCCACGGCCGCGGCCCTGCCGGTCACGTCCTGGTGGTGCCGGCGGGCGCACAGGACGCGATCGACGCGTTCGCCGCGCTCTTCGACGCGCCGACGGGGGTGTCCGACCCGACCGACTACGCCACGTTCGCGACGGCGCACGAGCAGGCCGTCGTCGCCGGGCGCCGCGCGGCGGGACCCTCCGCGACGGCAGGCGCTCCGGGATCGACCGCGACAGGCACCGCGGTGCGGTTCGCCGACGCGGCGACCGGAGGGGTGCTCTCGGCGCTCGACAGCGCGCCCGCACGCGCGCTCGCGGCCGCGCGGCTGGCACCGCTGCGCGCCCACGACGCGGCGCACGGCACCGCGCTCGTCGCCACCGTGCGCACGTGGCTCGAGCACGACGCGCGCATCGACGAGGCGGCGCGGGCTCTCGGCATCCATCGCCACACCGTCCGCACGCGGGTCGCTCTCGCTCAGCAGGTGCTGGGCCTCGACCTCGCGTCGTTCCCCGCGCGGGCGGAGCTGTGGGCCGCGTTCGTCGCGGCGGGGTGACGCCGACGGCGCGCGGCGCTCAGGCGAGCGGCGCGTGATGGTCGAGAAACTCGTACAGGTCGGTCGTGTCGACGCCCGGGAACGCGCCGGTCGGAAGCGTCGCGAGGAGCGTGCGCGGGGTCCGCACGTTCGGCCAGGCCTGGTCGCGCCACTGCGTCTCGAGTTCTGCCGGAGCGCGGCGGCAGCACACCTCGACGGAGTGCCGCGACACCCCGCGGTTGGTGGTCTCGCGGCCGACGAACCACTTCGTGTCGTCGAAGCGCACCCCGACGCTCACGGAGTGCTCCCCCTCGCTGGATGCCTCGACGCGCGCCGTGCACCAGTAGGTGCCGTTCCCGGTGTCGGTGTACTGGAAGTAGGGGTTGAACTTGTCGGGGATGTCGAAGACGACCCGGCTCGTCCACTTGCGGCAGCACATCTGTCCCTCGATCGACCCGAGACGGTCGGAGGGGAAGTTGACGTCGTCGTTCTCGTACGCCTTCGTGATGGTGCCCGACTCGTGCACCTTGAGGAAGTGCACGGGGATGTCGAGGTGGCGCGTCGCGAGGTTCGTGAAACGGTGCGCGGCGGTCTCGTACGACACCGAGTACGCGTCACGGAGGTCTTCGATCGACAGGGCGCGCTTCGCCTTGGCCTCGAGGAGCACCGGCACCGCGTGCTCCTCGGGGATCATGAGGGCGCCGACGAGGTAGTTGGTCTCGACGCGCTGGCGGAGGAAGTCGGCGTACGAGCGCGGCTCAGAGTGCCCGAGGATGCGGCTCGCGAGCGCCTGCAGCACGGCCGTCCGCGCACCTTTGCCGGGCACCGCGTTCGAGAGGTAGAGCCGCCCATGGCGAAGGTCGGCGACCGAGCGGGTCGAGGCAGGGAGGTCGGACACGTAGTGCAGCGAGAACCCCAGGTGCGCCGCGATGTCGGATGCCGTGCGCTGGGTCAGCGGGCCGCCCGGGTGGTCGACGGCGGTGAGGATCGCGCGGGCGTGCTCTTCGAGCTCGGGGAAGTAGTTGTCCTGACGGCGCATGAGGTGGCGGAGCTCGACGTTGGCCCTCCGCGCCTCTTCGGGGGTCGCGGAGCGCTCGTCGCCGAGGCGTTCGATCTCGCCCTGCAGGGCGAGCATCGCGCGTAGCACGTCGTCGGGCACGCTCCGCCCGATGCGGAACGGTTCGATGCCGAGCGCGCGGAACGTCTGTCCCTTCATGGCCCGCTCGAGCGCGATCTCGAGGGTCGCGCGCTCGTCGAGCGTCTCGGCTTCGAGCAGCTGGTCGACGGTCGCACCGAGCGCCTTCGCGATCGTGCGCAGGAGCGTGAGCTTCGGCTCGCGCTTTCCCGTCTCGATCATGGAGAGCTGGCTGGGGGCGCGCTCGACCGCGGCGGCGAGTTCGTCGAGAGTCATGCCCTGCGCCGTGCGGAGCTGGCGGATGCGCCGGCCGATCGTCAGCGCGTCGGCGTCGGCCGGCTCGTCGTCGCGCTCGAGGCGGCTGTCCGCGCGGGCATCGAAGCGGCCGTCCGTGCGCGCGTCGATGCGGGCAGCGGGAGGGGTGAGGGTCATGCGGGCGAGTCTGTCACAGATCGTGAAGTTCGGGTGACTTTTCACGGCATCCGGGCATCAACGCCCGAAATCTTCACAGAAAGCGCGCTCGACCGGTCGATCACTCCGGCCCGGGCACTGCGTGACTGACGTACCGACGGGGCTTCCCCTCACCGAGAGCCGCGAGCGTCCGGACGTCGCGGACCGCGACCGGTTGCCCGAGGAGCGCCGTCAGCGCCCGCGTGATCGCGCCGGCGTCTCCGCCCGCGATCCGCACGTCGACCGAGCCGTCGACCGCCTGCACCACACTCCACCCGCGGGCACCGTGCGCCTGGAGCTGCTGGGTCAGTTCGACACACGCGACGGCGGTGCCGCCTGCGGTGACGAAGCGGGTGTCTTCGCGGCCCTCGAGGTCGGCGATCGCGAGGGCGCCGCCCGCGAGACGCACGAGGCGCCCGACGTCGCCGGTGCGATAGCGCACGAGCGGCAGCAGCGGGTTCTCGCCCGCCGTGACGACGATCTCGCCGCGCTCCCCGTATCCCACCGGCGCGCCGTCGGGCGCGACGACCTCGACCAGCACACGCCGACCCAGCACGCGGTGGGGACCGGTGTCGGTCGCGACCGCGATCGGACGCGTCTCGTGCAGCCCGTACACGTCGAAGACCGGGCACGCGAACGCGCCCTCCAGGTCGCGCCGGAGCGGCACCGACAGCGCCGTCGCGCCGGAGAACACCGCGAGGGGGCGCAGCACGTCGGCCAGGGGCACCAGCTCGGCGAGGCTCGCGGGACTGCCCGTGAGCACCTGCGGATCGGCGTCGGCGAGGAACGCGGCGCGATCACCCGGGTGCCGCCACGACGCGGGGTGCAGGTTGACACGCGTCATGGCGCGCAGCTCGAACCCGCTGACGAGGGAGACGTACGAGAACGCCTGCCGCTGGTGCACGACCTGCGCGAGGGCGAGCCGTTCGCCGTCGGGCCGCCAGTCGACGCCCGCCGAGGCCGCGAGCCGCACGAGCAGGTGGAACGTCCGGGCGACCTCCTCGACGTCGTCGGGGATCACGAGCGCCGCACCGGTCGACCCCGAGCTCGTGCCGTGCAGGACGCGCGCGAGGTCGGCGTCGCGCGGGACGAAGGCGGCGATGTCGGCGACGAGGTCGGCGCGAGAGATGAGCGGGAAGTCCTCGAGCCGCTCGAGTCCCGGCATCCGCCGGTAGAACGGCAGGCGCCGCGCCGTGTCGAGGTGCTCATCGAGCCACCCCTGCACCGGCAACGGGTCGCGCGAGCGCGCGATCATCTCCGGCGTCAGCCGGTCGCCGGTCGCGTGGGTCCACGCGGGGCCGGCGGGGTGGTCGCGCCACCGGGCGAGGCGTGCGGCGCCGTCGGCGTCGAGCGTCGGCCACCTCTCGGCGTCGTCGAGCACCGCCGCGGAGAACGGGCGGTATTCGCCGATCGCGAGCGGATCGAGGGCGTCGGGATCACTCACTGGGATCACTCACTGGAGTACCGCGCCGCCGCTTCCCGCGCGCGGGCGGCGGCGAGCGCGCGGGCCACCTCGGCGCGATGACGCTGCTCGGCGAAGGCCTCGGCGAGCGCGGCATTGCGGCGCAGCGAGTCGCGTTCGTCCCACTGCGCGCGGGCGGTCTGCGCGTCCTCCCCCGCGGGGAGAAGGCCCGACCAGAGGAGGAAGAGGCGGGATGCCTCGGCGCGCCGCTCGTCGTCCGACAACCAGTCGAGCGGGTCGACGACGGGGGCGAGCCGGAGTGCGAGCGCGTCGACGCCGCGGAGGTCGACGGGTGAGGGCGTGCCGTCCCGGGTGAGCGGCGGGGAGAAGGGTTCGACGAGCTCCTCGCTGGCGTGCAGCCAGATGCCGATCGCCGCCCCGCGGCGCACGCGCTCGTCGGCGGCGAACCGCACCGCGAGAAGCCCCGCCAGACCCGCATCGGAGGCGAGAGCGACGAGGGAGACGCCCTCGTCGAGGAAGGCGCGGGGGACGCTCGCGAGGCGCGCCGCGACGGCATCCACCGCCGGGCCCGCGTGCAGAACGCCCCACTGGAGGTCCTCGGCGGGGGTCGCGTCGATCCACGCGGCCAGCCTCGGGTCGATCTCATCCACGACGTCATCCATGCAGCACCTCGGCCAGTCTCGCGCACACCGCGGGCGCATCGTCCATCGACGCGATCGGGATGATGTCGTACCCGGCAGCCGCGGCGAGCGGCGTGAGCGCCTCGGTGCCCGCGGCCACCACGAGGGTCGCCGTCGTCAGCTTCGCGCGTGTCTGCGCCGCCACGTGCGCGTACGGCTGGTTGCCGTCGCCGAAGAGCGAGGTGAGACCGTCGTCCGAGAGCACGACGAGGTGGCGGCGGTCCCCGTCGTCGGGAGCGGGCAGCGGCGAATAGCGCCGCTCGAGCAGATCGAGGGGGAACGACGTGCCCGCGCCGAAGAAGAAGGCGAGATCGCCCAGCAGCGCGGTTTCGTCGCGGGAGAACCGGTCGCCGCCCGCGACCTGCCCGCCGCCCGAGAAGCTCGTGACGCGTGCGCGCCCTCCGCCGCGGAGCACCGACATCACGAGGATCGTCCCCGCGAGCACGGCCGGCGATCCGCTCTCGGGCGAGGCCATCGAGCCCGAGGAATCGATGTACAGGTCGAGGTCGAGGCCGGTCTCGGCGGGGAGCGGTTCGTCGTCGAGCACGGTGCGGCGCCGCGTCGTGACGCCCGGCACGACGACCGGTCCGCTCTGGAACGTCGCCGACCAGTCGATGTCGGCGAGGTCGTCGCCCGTCTCCCACGTCGCGATCGGCCCGGGAAGGTCGCTCGCCGGGAGCGCCGGGGCGCGATGCGTGTACGGGCGCACCCACCGCCGCGCCTGCGAGCGGTACCACGCCGCCATCACGGCCGCCGCGTCGGAGTCGCCGTACAGCTCGAGGGTGTGGGCGAGTTCGAGTGCCTGGCCGCTCGCAGCGTCGGCACCGTCGGCACCGTCGGAGCCCTCGGAGGTATCGGCGCCCGCCGCGCTCGCCGCCGCTCCGTTCACGCGAGGGTCGGAGAGCACCTGACCGATCTCCGCGTCGGTGGCGGGCGCCGTGTCGGCGGCGCAGCCTGCAGCAGCCCCACCGTCGGGCCCGCCGCCGGCGGACCCGCCCTCGTCCTCCCGCGCAGGATTGTCGACGAGGTAGGGTGCGGCGATCAGTCCGAACCGCAACGCTCCCGAGACGGGGTCACTCGCGAAGGCGCGCACGAGGCGTGCGACCGAGTCGGCATCCGCCTCGGGGTGCGTGCGCGTGATCGCGGCGAGACGCTCCTCCGCCTCTCGCCGTGCACGCTGGGCGGCCTGCAGGGCCCGCGCCTTGCCGCGCAGGCGCGCGGGCTCCCTCGCGGGATCCACCATGTCGTCGGTGTCGGCACGCGGCGCGGGCGCGGGCGGCGCGGGAGGTTCGGGGGCGACGAGCTCTCCCGGCGGAAGGTGCCACAGCCTCTCGTACGCGCGCAGGTACAGCCACCAGAGCCGGTCGGTGGTGTCATGCCCTGAGCGGTAGAGCGCGCGCGACACGCGCACGATGCCGGGCTCCCCCGCCCCGTCGCGGCGCCGCTGGAGGTTCGCGACGCGGGTGTTGACGAGCAGATCGGTCCAGAGGTTCGACAGCAGTGCCACCTCGTCGTCACGGACGCGCATGCGCCCCGCGTCGACGAGCGCGCGCGCGAGCTGATGCCGGATCTTGAGCGCGTCGATGCGCGTGCTCGGAGCGAGCACGTGGTGCCCGATCTCGTGCGCGAAGACGCTCTCGAACTCCCCGGCTCCGCCCACGTGCGCGACGTACTCGGGGTCGACCGCGATCTCGGGCGGAAAGCTGAACCAGGCCGGCGCGCCGACGCGCGCGCCCTCCCCGGGCAGGATGCGCGCATCGTGCATGCGGACGCTCCACAGCGCGAGGGCGTCCTCCCACGCGCGGCGCAGGTCGCCGTCGAGCGCGCGCTCGTGTGCACCCTCGAGCGCGCCGTCGGGGCGGGCGCGGTGCTCGCTCATGCGTCGTCCCCGACGCGGATCCACGCCAGATACGAATCCGGCAGGAGCACGACACCACCCCGGACCGCGCCCGGACCGCGCGGCACACGGGGCGGTTCGGCGCCGTCCGGCAGCCGGGTGAGGTACGCGCCCCACGCGTCGGCGTCGAGACGCCACCAGTGATCGTCCGCGTGGATCGCGAACGCCCCGCCGTCGGGGACGTCGGGCAGAGCGCGCCACGCGTCGGGGATGCCGGTCCACGCGCCGCCGAACCCCGCGAAGCCGCCGACGGCGCACACGAAGCCGTTCGCCGCGTCGCGCCCCGGCCAGAAGAAGCGATCGGATGCCTGCCGCTCCGCGAAGACGTCGAGCTGCGCGACCTCGAGCCCGAGGGCAGCCGCGGCGGCGGCGCGCTCCGCGTCGCCGCGGCGGCGGAGGGTCTCGAGATGCCGGAGGGCCTCGTCGCGCATCGCGACGAGGCCCGCGCGCCACGCCGCGAGGGTCACGAGGGCACGGGCGGTCTCGGGGTCACCAGAGAAGGGACCATCACCAACGGCGGCGTCGACGGCGGCGCAGCGCGCGGTGAAGCGCGCCGCGTCGCCGCCGAGGCGCGCCACGTTCTCGCGCGCGAGCTCGAGGTCGACCACCGTGCCGGGCGGCAGGGCCGACGCCCCCGGCCGCTCCTCCCGGTCGGCGAGCTGCAGCGGCATCCGGATCATCGGCGCACCATCATCGGCGCTCCGCGAGCCACTGCGCGTACGCGGTGTACCGCTGATGCAGGTACTTCAGCGCGGTGAGATCGTCGAAGTCGCGCCCGTAGAGCTTCCGCGTCGCGGCGATCGCGCGCACGCGCGACTCGATCTTGGTGAGGCGGCGCGAGACCTCCACCGTCGACAGTCCATCCAGGCCCGCTTCGAACTGGGTGAGCAGCGCGCGGACGGGATCGTCCTCGTCCCGCCCGAGGGCGTCGTACTGGGCGCACGACTGCGCGAAGACATCCTGCAGCCAGCTGACGACGTCGCTGGCGAGCTCATGCTCTGAGCCGACCTCGAAGCGGGGGTGCGAGAGGTTCGGCAGCAGCTTGCCTCGAAGGACGAACGGGAGCATCGCGGCGACGTCGGCGACGGTGACCTCGGAGGCGCCCCGGAACCAGGCCATCGCCTTCGCATACAGGACGAGCGTCTGCAGCGCACGTACCGAGAGGCCGTTGAGGGTCTGCGCGCCGAGATCGGCGACGAGATCGGCGCCGGAATTCTCCTCGATCACCTCGGCGACCCGGCCGCCGGATGTCGTCACCGTGTCCTTCGTGCGGTACTCGAACCGCCGCCCGCCGTGCTGGACGAACTCGAAGTGGCTGAGGAAGAACTCCAGGCGCCGGCGGACCGCGGGCGGCACGGGCACGGCCCGGATCGCGGCGCGGATCGCGTTCTGCTCGTCGGCCGTGAAGACGAGCTCGGCCGGCACGTGCTCTTCGGGCTTCTCGCCCGCCTCGACGCGGGTGACCAGTTCGTCGAGGAAGCGGCTGTTGAAGCCCGCCGCCTGCACCGTGACGTCCATGCGGTCGCGCAGGGCCTGGATGACGGGGAACGTCCCCCCGCCCGCATCGTCGTTCGCCGTGAAGAACCAGCTCTCGACGCCCCGGTCGGGGTTGGTCTTGTGCATCTGGTCGTGGCTCTCGACGTAGCCTTCGGCGACCATCGTGAGCAGGGCCGATTGGGTCTTCGTCGGAATGCGGTTGTACTCGTCGACGATCTTCACGGGACGCGTCAGCCACTGCCGCCAGGCGATCGAGATCTCGGCGAGGCTCGCGGCGTTGACGAGGTCGCGCGGCAGCGGGATGCCGACGAGGTCGCTGACCGTGAGCTGCGGCTGCCCCTGCTGCACGCTCCGGCGCACGTCGTCGGCGCTCGATCCGGCGAGAACGCCCATGAGGACGGCGACCGTGGTCTTCCCGCGCCCGGGCCCGCCGATCATGAGGCACTTGCCGCCGACGGCGAACGTCAGCAGCGGCACCAGGACGTTCGACGAGAACGACGCGTCGGTGGGCAGCGTGAGGGAGGCCGAGGCGTCGCCGAGCGTGAAGGTCTGCGGGCGCCGGGCGGAGAACTCGAGGTCGTAGTAGGGCGAGATGACCGCCCGATTGACGATCCAGTAGTAGGCCTGGCGGAGCTTCTCGTCGAGCGGGACCTCGGGGGCGCCCGGCGCCGCGAACAGGTCGTCGGTCGTCAGCCGCTCCGGGCCGTCGAGGTGGGCGGACGACGTGGGCGACACCGAGACCTTGCGCCAGCGATCGGACATGCGTCGAGCCTAGGGGGCGTGCGGCGCCGGCTGATCCCGCGACGACGTCGCGCGCGCCGCCCCCTCGCGCGCCGCCCGTGCCCGAGCACGCTGCACGTCGTCCGCGTCTCCTTCGAGGGGCGGCGCGAAGGCGGCCCGCGCCGCCATCGCGCGCCGCACGAGCGGGAGGGCGGCCTCGACCCGGGCGGCACGGTCGCCGTGCAGCTCGACCCACGGCACGCTCTGCGCGGCCAGCACCTCCCGGAAGCGCTCCTGCATCGCATGGCGGATATGCTCGCCGTCGCGCAGTCCGTCCTGCACGAACGGGATCTCGTCGCCGGTGAGCAGATACAGGTCGGGCCGGTGCGTCGCCGCGCGGGCGAGGATGCCGGGAGCGGCCGTGCCGACGTAGCGCTCGTGCCAGAGCGCCGTCGCGAGGACGTCGGTGTCGCACACGAGCACCGGCACCGGGATGCGGCGGAGCGCGTCGTCCTCGAGGACGATCTGGCGGTCGACGCACAGCTCGAACTCGTCGCTGCGCCACGGGGCATCCAGCCCGCCCTCTCGTGTCAGGGTGAGCTCGCGCCCGTACTCGGGCACCCACAGCGTGCCGAGAGCCGCCGCGAGGTCTTCGGCGAGCGTCGTCGACCCGGTCGACTCGGCGCCGAGCACCACGACGCGGGTCGCGAGGTCGGCGCGCACAGCCGGGGCGAGTTCATGCCAGTGAGCGGCGAGGTCGCCGCGGATGCGCGTACCGGAGACGGGGTTGACCGCGCGACCGGCATCCACCTGCACCCACGCCGCACCGAGACGGCGGGCGAGCTCGTCGCCGTACGGGTCGGAGGTGAAGACGGCGTCGGCCGGCTCCGGGAGGAGCCCCGCGATGAAGGCGGTGTGCGCCTCCCACGCGTCGGGCGAATCGAAGTCGACGGGGGTGTCGTCGAGCGCCGTCACCACGCGCACCGTCGGGTGCTCTTCGCGCAGCCACGCGGCACGCCGCTCGAGCGGGATGGTCTCGACGGACGACGCGATGACCTCGACCGTCACCCGGTCGCACGCGCGGACGGCGCTCCGGATGAGGTGGGAGTGACCGACGTGCAGCGGATAGAACTTGCCGACGACGAGGCCGTGCGCGAAACGGCGCTCAGGCATGCGCCGGCGTCTCCGCCTCGACCGCCGTCGCCCGCGCCGTGGCGCGCCAGCCGCGGTATCCGTACACGCACAGCACGATGAACAGGGCGTAGAGGGCCGCGACGATCCAGAGCCCGGTCGCGATCGATAGGGCAACGAACGCGATGTCGACGCCGATCCACACGAACCAGTTCTCGATCCACTTGCGGTTGAGCATGTACTGCGCGACGAGGCTCGCCGAGGTCGTCGCCGCGTCGGCGAGGGCGACCTGCGAATCGGTGAAGGTGCTGAGGACCCACGTCAGCACGGCGGCGCCCGCGAGGCCCGCGGCGATGAGGGGGAAGACCGCCCGGCGCGGTGTGCGGGCGATGTACTCGCGGTCCTGCTCGACACCGCGCGTCCAGTGGATCCAGCCGTGGATGCCGAGGACGAGATAGACGACCTGCAGCCCCGCCGCCGCGTAGAGACCCGCCGGCACGAACACCGCGAGGAAGACGAGGTTGTTCGCGATGCCGAGGGGGTAGGTCCACACGTTCCGCCGCGCGGCGAGGAACACGCATGCGGCGCCCGTCGCGAAACCGAGGATCTGCATCCACTCCTGAAGAATCCAGTCGATCACCGGTTCAGCCTAGGCAGGCCGGGGCCGGGCACGGCGAACCCGGCGCGGATTCGCGTCGCGTCATGTCCGGCGTCGGATCACAATCCGTGAAGATCGAGAGAACTTCACACGCGATTTGGTCAGTCTGCCGCCGATTCTTCACCCAGAGTGGTCTCACGGCACCCGCCGTACGGATCACCTCTCCGAGGCATCCGCGACCGACTCGCACAGAAAGCCAGGGCCATGACCACCACCGCCACGACCTCCCGCCCGACGACCGGGCCCATCCCGACGGCGGCTATCGTCGTCACCGGCCCTATGCGCGAGCGGTACGACGAGATCCTCACGCCCGACGCGATCGCGTTCCTCGCAGAGCTGCACGCCCGCTTCGCCGGCCGTCGCCACGACCGCCTCGCCGACCGCATGCGTCGCCGCTTCGAGATCGGCAACGGCCACGACCCGCAGTTCCGCTCCGACACGGCGCACATCCGCGAGGATGCCGAGTGGCAGGTCGCCGGCGCCGGCCCCGGCCTCGAGGACCGCCGCGTCGAGATCACCGGGCCCACCGATCCGAAGATGACGATCAACGCCCTGAACTCGGGCGCGAAGGTGTGGCTCGCCGACCAGGAGGACGCCACGAGCCCCACCTGGAAGAACGTGATCGAGGGTCAGCTGTCGCTGTTCGACGCGATCCGCGGGCAGCTGAGCTACACGTCGCCCGAGGGCAAGGTGTACGAGGTCACGGCGCAGGAGACGCCCACGATCGTGATGCGCCCCCGCGGCTGGCACCTCACCGAGAAGCACGTGCAGTTCACCGACCGCGCGGGCCGTCAGCTCGCCGCGTCGGGCTCGCTCGTCGACTTCGGCCTCTACTTCTTCCACAACGCGAAGCAGCTCATCGAGAACGGCGTCGGCCCGTACTTCTACCTGCCGAAGATCGAGTCGTCCGAAGAGGCGCGGCTGTGGGATGACGTGTTCACGTTCAGCGAGCAGTACGTCGGCATCCCGCACGGCACGATCCGTGCGACCGTGCTGATCGAGACGCTGCCGGCCGCGTTCGAGATGGAGGAGATCCTCTTCGAGCTGCGCGACCACGTCGCGGGCCTGAACGCGGGCCGCTGGGACTACATCTTCTCGGTGATCAAGAACTACCGTGGCCGCGGCGCCCGGTTCGTGCTGCCCGACCGCAGCCAGGTGACGATGACGGTGCCGTTCATGCGGGCCTACACCGAGCTGCTCGTGCAGACGTGCCACAAGCGCGGCGCCTTCGCCATCGGCGGCATGAGCGCGTTCATCCCGAACCGCCGCGACCCCGAGGTGACCCAGCAGGCGTTCGAGAAGGTGTCGGCCGACAAGAAGCGCGAGGCGGGCGACGGCTTCGACGGCACGTGGGTGGCCCACCCCGACCTGATCCCCGTCGCCCGCGCGGAGTTCGACGCGGTGCTCGGCGACAAGCCGAACCAGGTCGACCGTCAGCGTCCCGAGGTGCACGTGGAGGCGTCCCAGCTGATCGACGTGCACATCGGACTGCCGATCACGGCGGACGGCGTCTACGCGAACGTGTCGGTGGCGATCCGCTACATCGAGGCGTGGCTGCGGGGCCTGGGCGCCGTCGCGATCGACAACCTCATGGAGGACGCCGCGACCGCCGAGATCTCGCGCTCGCAGATCTGGCAGTGGATCCACCAGGACCGTTCCACGGCCGACGGCACGAAGATCACCCGCGCCTACATCGAGAAGCTCATCACGCAGGTGCTCGAGGAGGTCACGCGCTTCGAGGGCGACCGGTTCGACGACGCCGCGAAGATCTTCGAGGACGTCGCGCTCGGCGAGGACTTCCCGACGTTCCTGACCCTGTCGGCGTACGCGGAGTACCTGGAGGGCTGAGTCCCGCAGCGCGCGCTCGTCGCGCCGCTGACGAAGGGGGTCGGATGCCTGGCATCCGACCCCCTTCGTCGTGTCGGCTCGCAGCGCGTTGCGGGCAGCTTCCGTCGCCTCGCGCCCCGGAGGGCGCGGATCGTGCCCGTTGTGCGCCTCACGCGGCGATCGCGCCCCTAGATTGCGACGATGACCGCGGATGACGGGGAGCCCGGCGACACGACGCCAGCGGGCACGAAGGCCGACGAGGGCACGAAGCCCGACGAGGGGACGAGCCGGCGCGACTTCCTGCGGCGGACGGGCATCGGCCTCGCGGGGGTCGCCGGTCTCGCAGTCGCGGGCGGGGCCGGGTGGGGCATCGCGGCGTCGCAGCACCGCGCGGCGTCCGTCTCGCCCACCTTCACACCGCTCCCGCAGCGCGCCGACGCGGCCTTCGACCACCTCGTCGTGCTCATGTTCGAAAACCGCAGCTTCGACAACATGCTGGGGCGGCTCTACACCGCGGACGAGAAGACGCGCGATGAGTTCGACGGCCTCCTGCAGGGCGATTACGCCAACGTCGCACCGAACGGCGAGCGCATTCCCGCGCATGTGTACACCGGGCCGACCGACTCGATCATGCAGCAGCCGCAGCCCGACCCGGGCGAGACCTACCCGCACGTCAACACGCAGCTGTTCGGCACCGTCGCCCCGCCCGTCAACGCCCCGCCGCAGGGACAGCAGCCCGACAACGGCGGGTTCGTGCACGACTACATCATCAACTTCCGCAACTCGACGCGGCGCGAACCCGCGCCCGATGAGTACCGCAAGGCGATGGGCGGGTTCTCCCCCGACATGATGCCCGTCCTCTCGACACTCGCCCGTGAGTTCGCCGTCTACGACCACTGGTTCGCGGCCGCCCCCTCCCAGACCTACTGCAACCGGTCGTTCTTCCACGCGTCGACGTCGCACGGGTTCGTCGTCAATCACGCCGACGGCTCGTACGAGAAGTGGCTGAACGCTCCGGCATCCCCCACCGTCTTCGACCGACTCGAAGAAGCCGACCTGTCGTGGCGGGTGTATTACGATCCGACGCAACTCGTCTCGCTGACCGGGTTCATCCATGCGCCGGCGCTGGAGAAGTACTGGAAGACGAACTTCCGCGACATGACGCAGTTCTACGCGGATGCCGCAGCGGGAAACCTCCCGGCCTACGCCTTCATCGAGCCGCGGATGATCTTCAACCACAACGACATGCATCCGCCGTGGGGCGAGCTGCGCGAGGGCACTCTGACCCTCGACGACGGGACGACGATCCGGGTGGACGACAGCGCGGTATCCGACGTGCGCGCGGGCGACAAGCTGCTGCAGGACGTCTACGATGCGGTCCGCACGAGCGCGACGGCCTCGGGTTCGCACGCCCTGAACACCGCGCTCGTCGTCACGTTCGACGAGCACGGCGGCCTGTTCGACCACGTCGCCCCTCCCGCCGCGACACCGCCCGACGATGCGGGGCCCGGGGAGATGGGTTTCACGTTCGACCGGCTGGGCCTGCGCGTCCCCGCGATCGTCGTCAGCGCCCACGCCGCGCCGGGAACGATCGTCCGCGACGAGATGCACCACGGCTCGCTCGTCGCGACGCTGTCGCGCCAGCACGGCCTCGCGCCGCTCACGGCCCGCGACGACGGAGCCCCCACGATCCACAACGCCCTCACCGCTCCGCGGCCACGCCAGCCCGACGCGTGGCCGACCCCGACCGCACTGTGGTCCCCGCCGAACCCCGAAGCCGTCTCGGAGGACACGGTCGACGCGCACCGCGCCCGACCGCTCACCTCGCCCGCGCGCGGGCTGCTCGGGCTGCTGCTGGAGCGCGAAGACCCCGGCACGCCCGTGCCCGCGACCTACGGCGAGGCGTACGACGCGCTGCAGAAGCACGGCCAGGGCCTGTTCGGCACGACGGATGCCGCGGCTGCGGCATCCTGAGCGGCAGCGCGACCGCCGCGAGACTACGCTGAGAGCGTGACCGAAACGACTGGCTCGGCCCCCGCCGAGCGCGCTCCCCTCTCCCGCAAGCTCTCCGCCATCGCCGAGTCGGCGACGCTCAAGGTCGATGCCAAGGCGAAGGCTCTTCAGGCGGCCGGTCGCCCCGTGATCTCCTACGCCGCGGGCGAGCCCGACTTCGCGACGCCCGCGTTCATCGTCGAGGCTGCCGCCGAGGCCCTCCGCGACCCCGCGAACTACCGCTACACGCCCGCCGCGGGCCTGCCCGTGCTGCGCGAGGCGGTCGCGGCGAAGACCCTGCGCGACTCGGGGCTCGAGGTCACCGCGGGCCAGGTCGTCGTCACCAACGGCGGCAAGCAGGCGGTCTACCAAGCGTTCCAGACGGTCGTGAACCCCGGCGACGAGGTGCTCCTTCCCGCGCCGTACTGGACGACGTACCCCGAGGCGATCGCCCTCGCCGACGGCGTGCCCGTCGAGGTGTTCGCCGGCGCCGACCAGGACTACAAGGTCACGGTCGACCAGCTCGAGGCGGCGCGCAGCGAGAAGACCACGGTGCTCGTCTTCGTGTCGCCCTCGAACCCCACGGGCTCCGTGTACACCCCCGAGGAGACCACGGCGATCGGCGAGTGGGCGCTCGCGCACGGCATCTGGGTCATCACCGACGAGATCTACCAGAACCTCGTCTACGACGGGGTCCGCGCCGTGTCGATCGTCGAGGCGGTCCCCGAGCTCGCCGGCCAGACGATCCTCGTCAACGGCGTCGCCAAGACCTACGCGATGACGGGCTGGCGCGTCGGCTGGATGGTCGGCCCGGCTGACGCGATCAAGCTCGCCGCGAACCTGCAGTCGCACCTGAGCTCCAACGTCAACAACATCGCCCAGCGCGCGGCACTCGCCGCCCTCACCGGCCCGCAGACCGAGGCCGAGGAGATGCGCGTCGCGTTCGACCGGCGCCGCAAGCTGATCGTCGCCGAGCTGCAGAAGATCCCCGGGGTGCAGGTGCCCGTGCCGCAGGGCGCGTTCTACGTCTACCCCGACGTCACAGGCCTGCTCGGACGCGAGTGGCACGGGAAGCGTATCGAGACGTCGCTCGAACTCGCCGACCTGATCCTCGACGAGGCCGAGGTGGCCGTCGTCCCCGGCGAGGCGTTCGGTCCGTCGGGATACCTGCGTCTGTCCTACGCCCTCGGCGAGGACGCGCTGGTCGAAGGCATCCAGCGCCTGCAGCGTCTGTTCTCCTGACGCCGCACGTCGCCGCCGCTACAGTTCGACGCCGATGAGGACGGGTTCGGGCTGCAGGATGAGCCCGAACTCCGACTGCACGCGCTGCTGGATGTAGCGGGCGAGCTCGGCGAGCTCGGCCGCCGTCGCCCCGCCGCGGTTCGTGACGGCGAGGGCGTGCTTCGTCGACAGCGCGGCGCGCGAGCGCGGCAGGTGGAACCCCTTGCCGAGGCCCGCGTGCTCGATGAGCCACGCGGCGCTCACCTTCACGTCGGGCTGCACAGACACCGGCGGCGCCACGACGCCGTCGAACGCCGCGAGCGGGATCACCGTCACGGGCGCGACGACCGGCGCGAGCGGCCACCGCGGGCACTCGGACGGGAGGGTGCGGGCGAAGGATGCCGACACGATCGCGTTCTGGAAGAACGATCCGGCGCTGTGCGTGTCGGGGTCGGCGTCGTCGAGGACCATGCCCTTTCGCGCCCGCGTCGCGAGGACGGTCTCGCGGATGCCGCGGAGGGTCGCGGTGTCGTCGGGGGCCATCCCGAGCGCCTGCCGCAGCTGCGCGCCGCGCACGGGGAAGGCCCCATCGCCGACCTCGGTGAGCTCGAGGGTGATCGAGACGATGACGCCCGAGCGACGCGCGCCGTGCCCGTAGTGCTGCTTGAGGACCGACGTGCGGAAGCCGAGTTCGAGGTCGGCGGCGGGGACGGTCTCGACCTCGCCGGTCGCCTCGTCGAGGAGCTCCACCTCGACGAGCGTCTCGACGATCTCCTGCCCGTAGGCGCCGACGTTCTGGATGGGGGCTGCGCCCGCCGTACCCGGGATGCCGCTCATCGCCTCGATGCCGGCGAGTCCCGCGTCGACCGTGTGAGCGACGAGGTCGTCCCAGTCGTGCCCCGCTTCGACTCGCAGCCGGACGGTGCCGGGGGCGGCGTCGGCGGCGGTGGGGAGCCGCTCGATGCCGCGCGTCCGGACGAGGACGACCGTGCCCTCCAGCGGCTCGTCGCCGACGAGGAGGTTGGAGCCGCCGCCTACGACGAGCCACGGGTCGCCGGCGGCCCAGGCATCCTGCAGCGCCGTGACCAGCTCGTCGCGGGTCGTCGCCTCGATCATGCGCTCGGGAGTACCGCCGGCGCGGAGGGTCGTGAGTCGCGCGAGCGGGACGGGGTCGATCTCGGGCATGGTCAGCCGTCCAGGTGCACGCGCACCTGGACCTTGCCGAGGACGGAGGTGTCTCCCGCCGTGACGGTCAGATCGATGCGGGCGACGCCGTCCTCGACGGCGGCGATCTTCGCGACGATCGCGAGGTCAGCGCCCGTGTCGGCGTCGACGACGACGGGGCGCGTGAAGCGGACGCCGTACTCGAGGATCCGGCCGACATCACCGACCCACGGGACGATCGTCTCGACCGCGAGGCCCATGGTCAGCATGCCGTGCGCGAGGACTCCGGGGAGCCCGACCTCGGCGGCGACGTCGTCGCGGTAGTGGATCGGGTTGAAGTCCCCGGACGCCCCGGCGTACCGGACGAGGGAATCGCGCGTGAGGTGCACGGTGCGCTCGGCGACGACGTCACCGACCGTGAGATCGGCGGCGGCGGGGATCTGCGGGGCGGCGCTCACGCGACCTCACCTCCCACGAGGAGGACGGAGGTGGCGGTCACGACGTGCGCGCCTGCGGCATCGGTGATCTCCGACTCGCTCGTGACCATCGCGCCCTTGCCGAACGGGCGGATGTTCGTGATCTGCAGCTGCGCGACGAGCTCGTCGCCCGCGACGATCGGTCGCGAGTAGCGGAAGCGCTGCTCGGCGTGCACGGTGCGCTCGAGCGCGATGCCCGAGTCGGGCGTCGCGAGCAGCTGCTGCATCGTCAGGTCCTGGATCACGATCGGGAAGGTGGGCGGGGCGACGACGTCGGCGTAGCCGAGCGCCTGTGCGGCGGCGGGGTCGGAGTGCTGCGGATCGGTCGCGAAGACGGCGCGCGCGAACTCGCGCACCTTCTCGCGCCCGACGAGATACGACGCGGTCGGCGGGAACGGCCGGCCGACCAACTCAGGGTTCACGGACACCCCTCGATCCTAACGAGGATCCTCCCGCGCGACCCCGATGCCCGTCGCCGCGCCTCAGCGCTTGCCGCGCGTCAGCGCTTGCCGCGGGTGCGGATCGCCTTGAGCGCCATCTGCACGCCGATGTAGGTGAGGAACACGGCGAACAGGATGTTGGCCACAGCAGGATCGAGCAGGGTCGCGAACCATGCACCGAGCGCGGTCGTCGTGCAGGCGGCGAGGCCGATCACGACGGCGGCGAGCAGGTCGACGTTGCCGCGCTTGAGGTTGCCGATCGTGCCGGAGATCGCCGTCGGGATCATCATCAGGAGCGACGTGCCCTTCGCCACAAGATCGCTGGTTCCGAAGAAGATCATGAGCGCCGGGACGACGACGACACCGCCGCCGACGCCGAGCAGGCCGGAGAGGACCCCTGTGATGAGCCCCAGCAGCGCGAGCGCCGCTCCCGCCCCCCATGTGAGGACGAGTTCCGCGTCGCGCGAGGGCACGACGACGAAGAGCATGACGATGACGAACACGAGGAAGACGACGAAGCCCCAGCGCACGGCGTTCTGCGGCAGTCGGGCCAGCAGCCAGGTGCCGATCTGCGCGCCGATGACGGCGAACGCCGCGAGGATGATCGCCGCGACCCACGCGACCGATCCGTGGACCGCGTAGGAGATGACGCCGACCGTCGCGGTCGGGACGATCGCCGCGAGGGACGTGCCGGCCGCGAGTCGCTGGTCGAAGTGCAGGAGGAGCACGAGCATCGGCACGATGACCGTGCCGCCGCCGACGCCGAAGAGGCCCGAGAGGAGCCCCGCGGCGAGTCCGATCGCGATGCAGGAGACGATGAACCGCGCGTCGCGGCGACGGGGAACGGCGGGAGCGCTCACGCGCGGGCCTCCTTCTCGTCCGAGGCGGCTGCGTCGCGCTCGGTGGGTGCGGGTTCCTCGGCGGTGGCCGCCTGCTCGAACTGCGCGCGGTACAGACGCCAGTAGGCGCCCTCGGCGGCGATGAGCTCGTCGTGCGTGCCCTTCTCGACGATGTCGCCGTGCTCCATGACGAGGATGAGGTCGGCGTCGCGGATCGTCGAGAGCCGGTGCGCGATGACGAACGACGTGCGCCCTTCGCGCAGGGCCGCCATCGCGTGCTGGAGGAGAAGCTCGGTGCGGGTGTCGACCGAGCTGGTGGCCTCGTCGAGGATGAGAACGCTCGGCTGGGCGACGAACGCGCGGGCGATCGTGATGAGCTGCCGCTCGCCGGCGGAGACGTTGGCGGCGTCCTCCTCGAGGATCGTGTCGTAGCCGTCGGGCAGCGAGTGCACGAAGCGGTCGACGCGGGTCGCGACGGCGGCGGCGACGATCTCGTCGTCGGTGGCCGCCTCGTTGCCGTAGCGGATGTTGTCGCGGATCGATCCGGCGAACAGCCACGGGTCCTGCAGCACCATGCCGGTGCGTGAGCGCACATCATCGCGTGTGAGTGCCGCGATGTCCTGCCCGTCGAGGAGGATGCGCCCGCCGTCCAGCTCGTAGAAGCGCATGAGGAGGTTCACGAGCGTCGTCTTGCCGGCGCCCGTGGGACCCACGATGGCGACGGTCTGACCGGGCTCGACCCGGAACGACAGGTCGCGGATGAGCGGCTTGTCGGGCGCGTAGCTGAACGCGACGTGCTCGAACTCGATCACGCCCGGTCCGTCGACGAGAACGGGGGCGTCGTCGGCATCCGGCTCCTGCTCGTCTTCGTCGAGGAGCTCGAACACGCGCTCGGCCGAGGCGGTGCCCGACTGGACGACGGCAGCCATGCCGCCGAGCTCCGACAGCGGCTGCGTGAACTGCTGCGAGTACTGGATGAACGCCTGCACATCGCCCAGGCGCAGTTGGCCCGAGGCGACCATGAGCCCGCCGAGCACGGCGATGCCGACGTAGCTGAGCGAACCGATGAACATCATCGCGGGCATCATGAGGCCGGAGAGGAACTGCGCGCGGAAGGATGCCTGGTAGAGCTCTTCGTTCTCGTCCTGGAACTTCTCGCGCGCATCCTTCTCGCGCCCGTACACCCGGACCAGGGCGTGGCCGGAGAACGACTCCTCGACACGTGCGTTGAGGCGTCCGACCTTCCGCCACTGGATCGTGAACGCCTTCTGCGACTTCGGGCCGATGACACCGAACACGACCGCCATGAGCGGGAGCGCGATGAGCGCGACGATCGCGAGCTGCCACGAGATCGAGAACATCATGATGAGCACACCGACGACCGTCAGGACGTTCGTCAACGCCGTCGACAGCGACTGCTGCATCGTCTGGGTGATGTTGTCGATGTCGTTCGTCACGCGCGAGATGAGCTCACCCCGCTGCACGCGGTCGAAGTACGACAGCGGCAGACGGTTGATCTTCGCCTCGACGTCTTCGCGCAGGCGCCACATCGTGCGCACCATGATCACGTTGATGACGTAGCCCTGGATCCAGGTGAGCAGCGACGAGACGATGTAGATCGCCATGACGGCGACGAGCACCCACTTGAGGCGCTCGAAGTCGACGCCGGCGCCGACCTGGAAGTTCGCCATCGCGGCGACCATGTTCGCCAGGTCGGTCTGCCCCGCCGCGGTGAGGGCGGCGACGACATCCTCCTGCGAGGTGCCGGCGGGGAACTGTCCGGCGAGGGATGCCGAGACGACGCCCTCGAAGATGACGTTCGTGGCCTCGCCGAGCACCTTCGGTGCGATGACGGCGAGGACGACGCCGATCGCCCCGAGGAGGGACACGAGCGCGAACACCCACTTGTAGGGGCCGAGGAGCCCGATCATGCGGGCGAAGCTCTGACCGAAGTTGCCGGCCTTGCCGGGGGCGACCGCGTCCCAGTCGCCGGAGTTCAGCCGCGCCTGCTCGGCGAGCTCGAGCTCTTCGCGCTCCTCTTCGGAGAGGACCGCCGTGTCGGGGGCGCTCATGCGTCCACTCCCAACTGCGATTCGACGATCTCACGGTACGTGGCGTTCGACGCGAGCAGCTCGTCGTGCGTGCCGGACCCGACCATACGGCCCGCGTCGAGCACGATGATCCGGTCGGCCTCGGTGATCGTCGAGATGCGCTGGGCGACGACGATCTTCGTCACCTCCGGCAGTTCTCGCCAGAGCGCCTGCCGCAGGCGTGCGTCGGTCGCGACGTCGAGCGCCGAGAACGAGTCGTCGAAGACGAGGATGTCGGGGCGGTGGGTGATCGCCCGCGCGATCGAGAGGCGCTGGCGCTGCCCGCCCGACACGTTCGTGCCGCCCTGCGAGATGCGCGCGTCGAGTCCGCCGGACATCTCGGATACGAAGTCCTTGCCCTGCGCGATCTCGAGAGCCTTCCACAGTTCGTCGTCGGTCGCCTCCTCACGCCCGAACCGGAGGTTCGAGGCGACCGTGCCGGAGAACAGGAACGCCTTCTGCGGCACGTAGCCGATGCCCTTCCACATGAGGTCGAGGTCGGCCTCGCGGACGTCCACCCCGCCGACGCGCACCGTGCCGCCGGTGACGTCGAACAGGCGCGGGATGAGCGAGACGAGCGTCGTCTTGCCCGACCCGGTCGACCCGACGATCGCGACGGTCTCACCGGGGGCGGCGCGGAACGAGATGCCGTCGACGACGGGGGCGTCGGCGCCCGGGTAGGTGAATGACACGTCGTCGAATTCGACCGAGCCGCGCGCCGGGAAGTCGGTGACGGGGTGCACGGGCCGCTCGAGCGCATCGGTCGAGTCGAGCACTTCGCCGATCCGATCGGCCGAGACGGCCGCGCGCGGGATCATGATCGTCATGAACGTCGCCATGAGCACGCCCATGAGGATCTGACCGACGTACTGCATGAAGGCGAAGAGGGTGCCGATCTGGACGTGTCCGGCATCCACCTGCACGCCGCCGAACCAGATGACGCCCACGACCGTGAGGTTCAACACGAGCATCGCGAGCGGGAACATGATGACGAAGAGCGACCCGACCTTGCGGCCGACGACCATGATGTCGGTGTTGGCGACGCGGAACCGCGCCTCTTCGATGCGCTCGCGGACGAACGCGCGGACGACCCGGACGCCCGTCAGCTGCTCGCGCATGACGCGGTTCACGCCGTCGAGCTTGGACTGGTACTGCCGGAACAGCGGCACCATCTGGCTCACGATGATGACCGCGATGACGAGCAGCAGCGGCACGGCGACCGCGATCAGCCAGCTCAGCCCGACGTCCTGCTGGATCGCCATGATGATGCCGCCGATCGCGAGGAGCGGCGCGGTGACGAGCATCGTCGCGCCCATCATCGCGAGCATCTGCACCTGCTGCACGTCGTTCGTGTTGCGGGTGATGAGCGTGCCGGCGCCGAAGGTCGACACCTCCCGCTCCGAGAATCCGCTGACCTTCTCGTAGACGTTGCGGCGGATGTCGCGGCCGACGCTCATCGCTGCCCGGGCGGCGAAGTAGGTCGCGATGATCGAGGCGACGATCTGACCGAGCGCGATCGCGAGCATCCAGACACCCCGCGACCAGATGTAGGCGGTGTCACCCGTCGCGACGCCCTTGTCGATGATGTCGGCGTTCACGCGCGGGAGATACAGGGATGCCATCGCCGAGGCGAACTGGAAGACGAGCACCCCCGCGAGCCACCACCTGTAGGTCCGGAGGTACCGGACCAGGAGCTTTCCGAGCATGCGAGATCTCCGATGCGGCGAGAGAGGGTATCGGCGGCGGAACCGACGAGAAGAAGACTGTCCATGCTATCGCCGGGCGCCGACATCGAGGTTTCGGCGCCGTGTCGCGCGGCGCCCTCCCCCATCGCAGTGTCGGGCGGACCGGTCGACGCCGATGACCTTAGATGTAGCAGGGACGGCGCCGCCGTCGCAACAGTGCGCGCCGCAATGGCGGAAGCCCCCGACGAATCGGGGGCTTCGGATCTGTAGCGGGAGCGGGGCTTGAACCCGCGACCTCACGATTATGAGTCGTGCGCTCTCACCAACTGAGCTACCCCGCCGCGCTGCACCCACACGGCGAGATGTGGATGCTGCGAGCCCCGAGTCAGGATTGAACTGACGACCCCTTCCTTACCATGGAAGTGCTCTGCCACTGAGCTATCGGGGCGTGCCGCCTGCGCTCCGCGGAGGACGTGCAGGCAACTAGAAGAGGATATCAGAGCAACGGCATCCCGCCGAACCGAAGAGAGCCGCCCGACACCGGTCAGCCGACGGTGTGGGTGCCCGTCGTGTGCTCCTGCATCCACGGCATCGGATCGATGTGGGTCGTGCCGCCCAGCAGCACCTCGAAGTGCAGGTGCGGACCCGTCGCCTTGCCCGTCTCGCCGACCTTGCCGAGCACCTGACCGGCCGTGACGGTCTCGCCGACCGAGACGGCGAGCGAGCCGCGGATCATGTGCGCGTAGCGGGTCGAGACGAGCTGCCCGTCGATGATGTGGTCGACGACGACGGTCACGCCGTAGTCGCCACCCGCCTCGGTGGCGATGCGCACCGTCCCGGCGGCGATGACGTGGATGTCGGCGCCGAGCCCGGGCGTCAGGTCGACGCCGCGGTGCGGGCGGGAGAACTGCGACAGGTACGTGTTGGAGCCGTACGCGGCCGACACGGGCACACCGACGGGGAAGGGCCACTGGATCGGCGAGGTCGGGTCGTTGACCCACGTGCCGGCGAACTCCGTCACGCCGGAGGCGGCCGCGATGTCGGCCATCGAGGCGACATCGTACTTCTCGTCGCGGTCCAGCGGCGCGACGTCGTTCGCGCCGCTCGCGACGAACGCCTGGATGTCGGTCTTCGGAGCGGTCTTCGCCGCGACGGGCGCGACCGCCGTCAGGTCGGAGGCCGCACCGGATGCCGACGCCACAGCCTCGGCGGGCGTCGTCGTGCCGACCGCGAGCATCCCCACGACGGTCATGACCCCGAGCGAGAAGGATGCCGCCGCGATGCGCTGCGCGAGGACGGACCCGCGGCGCGCACGGCGCGGAGCGATGTGCGTGGATGCCGCCGAAACCGGCGCGGGCATCTCATCGGACTCGCTCGCAGCGGGAGTGCGCTGCACCGGCGTCTCGCCCGTGAAGGAGAACAGACGCGCCGCGAACTCGAACTCGTCGATGCTGCAGGGCTCGGTGACGCGGGGCTCCGAGGCGCGGGGCTCGGGCACGATGAACGACGCACCGGTGAGGGCCGCGGGCTCGATGCCGGCCGACTCCGGTTCGCCGGCGACCTCGGCGAAGACCGCGTGGGCAGCGCGGCGCAGCCGGCGACGGGTCGTGGCGTCAGGCTGCGCGCCGACCGACTCGGCCATGATCGCGGAGGCGACGTCGGCGACGACGGTCTCGGCGACCGACAGCTCCATCGGCGCCGCCGGCTCGGGCGTGACCTCGCGAAGCTCGGCCACGGGAGTCTCGGCAACGGTGGCGTCGATGACGGCGTTCGCCTCGGCCTCCGCACGGCGGCGACGCAGCTCCGCGCGCGTCAGATACCCCGACTCCTCCGGCGCCGTGGGCGCGGAGGGTCGACGGCTGGAGCGTCGCGTGGGCGCGGCGTCAGCCATGGGGGTATCGAGCGTCAAATCGCAGGCTCTCGTCCGGCCGCTCCGGGGGAAACGGCGTCGTGCATCGGGCTTCGGATCACCCTCGCCGTTCGGGCGGCAAAGGTAACGATCGGGTAAACACTACCCCCGGCGTCCTGGGAATGCCATCAACGCTCAGCGGTATATCGCTTCGGCGAGTCGCGCGGCGAGGTCCGCGCTCGCCGCGATCGTCATCTGCCGGCCCGGCCGGCCCTCCGGCTGCCCCGAGACGACGCCGCCCGCCTCGGTGACCAGCAGCGCGCCGGCGGCGTGGTCCCACGGGTGAAGCCCGCGCTCGAAGTACCCGTCCAGACGCCCGGCCGCGACGTAGGCGAGGTCGAGCGACGCGGCGCCCGCGCGCCGGATGTCGCGGGCGAACGGGAGCACGCGGCGGACGCGGTCGAGGTCGCCCTCATGGGTCGCGGGGTCGTAGCCGAACCCCGTCGCGAGGAGGGCTCCGGCATCCGTCGGCGACGACACGGCGAGGCGCTGCGGCCCTCCGCCCTGCGTCCGCAGCCACGCGCCCTCGCCGCGCGCGGCGGTGAACGCCTCGTCGATCACGGGTGTGTAGACGATCCCCGCGACGGCGGTCCACGCCTCTGGCGATGGCTCGCCGGTGACAGCGGCGATGGACACCGCGTAGTGCGGCGTGCCGTACGCGTAGTTGACGGTCCCGTCGATCGGGTCGACGACCCAGGTGACCTCCGACATGCCGCGCTCGGCGCCCGACTCCTCGCCGAGGAATCCGTCGTCCGGGCGCGCCGCCGCCAGGCGTGCGCGGATGAGCTCTTCGACCTCGCGATCGGCGTCGGTCACGATGTCGGCGAGGGCCGACTTGGTCGCCGCGATGCGGACGCCCTCCTCGCGGCGGCGGCGCGCGAGGACCCCCGCCTCGCGCGCGATGTCTTCGGCCAGGGAGAGCAGCTCTTCGGCATCCGTCATATCTCCACGCTACGCGCCCCCTGCCGCAGGCCGGGCGCGACCTCGCCCAACCTCGCCCGGCCTCACGGAACGCAATACCGTGGGCGCATGAGCGAGATCTACGACGCCGTGATCGTCGGCGGCGGCCACAACGCCCTCGTCGCCGCCGCGTACCTCGGGCGCGCCGGCAAGCGGGTCATCGTCCTCGAGCGCCACGCCCACGTGGGCGGCGCCGCCGTGTCGGAACGCCCGTGGGAGGGCGTGGATGCCCGGCTGTCGCGCTACTCGTACCTTGTCAGCCCCCTGCCGCGAACGGTCATCGACGACCTCGACCTGCATCTCGATCTGCGGCGGCGGCGCTCCTCCTCCTACACACCCGATCCCGCCGATCCGTCGCACGGCATCCTGGTCGACGCGGGCGACGCCATCGCGACGACGGAGAGCTTCCTGCGGACCACCGGCGACGCCCGCGAGGCCGAGCGGTTCGGCGCCCTGTACGACCGGCTGCTGCCGCTGGCGGCGGCGCTCTTCCCGACCGTCACCGAGCCCCTCCGGCGCGAGAGCGCGGTGCGCGCTGCGGTGCCCGATCAGGCGCTGTGGGATGCCGTGGTGCACGAACCCCTGGGCGCGCTGCTGCGCGGCGCGCTCACCTCCGACACGGCGCGCGGCATCGCCCTGACCGACGGCCTCATCGGCACGTTCTCGTATGCCGACGACCCGACCCTCCGGCAGAACCGGTGCTTCCTCTACCACGTGATCGGCGGCGGCACGGGGCACTGGGACGTGCCCGTGGGCGGGATGGGTCGGGTGAGCGGGGCGCTCGAGCGGGCGGCGCGCGACGCCGGCGCCGAGTTGCGGACGGATGCCGAGGTCCTCGCCGTCGACCCGGAAGGCGCGGTGACGCTCACGAGCGGCGAACGCATCGCCGGGCGGCTCGTCCTCAGCGGCGTCGGGCCCGCGGTGCTGGGGCGGCTCCTCGCCGCCGGTGGTTCGCAAGGGACCGGTGACGTCGACGCGTCCTCCGCGCCGGAGGGCGCGCAGGTCAAGGTGAACCTGCTGCTGCGGCGGCTCCCGCGCCTGCGCGACACCGACGTCGACCCCGAGGCGGCGTTCGCGGGGACCTTCCACATCAACGAGACGATGACCCAGCTCGACGCGGCGTACGGACGCGCCGCGGGCGGGGCGGTGCCCGATCCGCTGCCCGCGGAGATCTACTGCCACTCGCTCACCGACCCCTCGATCCTCGGCCGCGACCTGCAGGCATCCGGTGCGCAGACACTCACCCTGTTCGGACTGCAGGTGCCGCATCGGCTCGCGACGCAGAGCGTTTCAGGCAGTGATGCGCAGGGCGGGGATGCCGACGACGCGTACCGGGCGACGCTCCTCGCCGCGGCGCAGGCGTCGCTCGATTCCGTGCTCGCCGAGCCGATCGCCGACGTCGTCTACACCGCGCCCGACGGGACGCCGTGCGTCGAGGCGCGGACGACGACCGACCTCGAGCGCGCGCTCGGCATGGCCGGCGGAGACATCTTCCACGGGTCGCTGGCATGGCCGTGGGCGACCGACGACGAGCCGCTCGACACCCCGGCCGAACGCTGGGGCGTCGCGACCGACCACCCGCGCGTGCTGCTGTGCGGGTCGGGCGCGCGGCGCGGCGGCGGCGTCAGCGGCATCGGCGGCCACAACGCCGCGATGGCCGCGCTCGAGCTGCTGCGCTGAGGAATTCGCGCGTGAACTCGCGCGTGGCTCGAGCGCGGGCCGAGTCAGCGCTGCTCGGCCGGCGGAGCAGGCGGGGGCGGCGGGTAGCCCTGGTACCACGGAGCGACCGGCGGCGCCGGCGGAGCCGGAGCGTACGGGTCGGCCGCGGGCGGCGCGACGGGCGGGGCCGCGGGCGCGTTCGGGTCCGCCGGCGGAGCGGCGTACGGCTCCGGCCCCGGGGCGTACGGTTCCGGTGCCGGGGCGCCCGCATAGGGGTCCGCGGCCGGGGCGCCCGCGTAGGGGTCCGCGGCCGGGGCGAAGCCCTGGGGGTCGGCCGGCGCGTACGGGTCCACGGGCGACACCGGTGCGTAGCCGTACGGGTAGACCTGCGGCGCGGCATCCTGCGGCGGAGCGACGGGCGCCGCCGCGAGTTCGGGCTGCGGATACGTCGGATAGCCCGTGTAGTACGCGTTCCAGTCGGGCGTACCGTCGGGAAGGACCGGCAGCGGAGTCACACCATCGACGAACGTCGGCCAGGCCTGAGGCGCGGGAGCCGCGTAGGGCGCGGCGCCGTAGCCGGTCGGCGGGGCGGGCCGCTCCTTCTTGGGGGCGAACAGCGCGTTGACCAGCGGGATGAGCGCCGTGCCGACCGCGGCCAGGATCGCAAGGGCGACCACGACCCGCCAGTACAGCGGCTTGATGTCGACGTACTCGGCCGTGACGAGCGGAAGGACGAGCATGATCGCGAGGATCACGACGAGGCCGATCGTCACGTACGCCACGATCGTCGTGAACGTCGTCTGGTAGCGCAGGTACGCCTTCACGAACAGGCGCGCGTGCAGGAGCGCGCCCTGGATGATCAAGATGATCAGGACGTAGCGGAAGAACCGGTCGGCGCCGATGCCGAACTGGCCGTCCGTCGGCATCCAGATCAGGAATGCGCCGATCAGCAGGACCAGCACCCACGAGATCATGCTCGCGAGGGCGAGCCAGGCGGGGCGGCGGGCGGCGAGGTTCGCCTCGAGGATCGCGACACCGGCGAACCCGGCGAGAAGCAGGATCGTCAGGAACGCCTTGCCGACGATGCCGTTGTCATCGCCGATCAGCACCCACACGACGCTGACGAGCGCGGCCGCGATGAGGGCGCCGATCGCGACCCAGATGGAAGCCCTCAGGACTTTTCTCGATGCGGGTGCGGTGATCGGTTCGCTCATGGGGGATCCTCTCGGCAGGCGGGGCGCGCCATCCGGCGGCCTCTGCTCATCCTGACAGAGATGCGTGCGCCCGTGCGGGATGCCGGAAATCTGTGGATACCGGACGGACGGGGTGCGCTTCGCTAGGTTCGGGGTATGACGGCTTCGACGACGCACGCCCGCCCCTCGCGCACCGCCCGGGTGGGGCTCGGCGTCGCCGCGACGGTGGCGATGCTGACCGCCGTCGCGCTGAACTGGCTCGTCGCTGTGCCCGTCGGCACCGGCGTCTGCCCGGCCATCGACCCGGCGCCGACGAACTGCCTGCCCTCGTTCCGCGCCGGCACGGGACTCGTCGCGACGCTGATCATCCTCGCCGTGTGGGCGGCGACGCTCCTGTGCGCCCTCGCAACGCGGGCCGTCTTCCGCCCTCTCGCGATCGGCGGGTTGATCCTTCTCGTCGTCGCCGTACCCGTCTCCTACGTGACCGTGTCGTCGAGCTCGGGGTTCGAGGTCCGGGCATCATCTCCGTACGCGCCGACCGAAGACCCTGTCGCTCACTGGGGCGAGATCGCCGATCGCTCGCCGTACGTGAAAGCGCCCCTCCGGCCGGAGCCGAGAGGGGCGCTTCTTTCTGTCTGATCAGGTATTTCTCCTGAGTGGCGAGTGAGGGATTCGAACCCCCGAAGTCGAAGACGGCTGATTTACAGTCAGATCCCTTTGGCCGCTTGGGTAACTCGCCAGTGCGCACCCGACCGGCTTGTTCAGTCGAGCGGAGGCGCGATCACCTATCTTACTAGGCCGCGGCCGATGCGAAAAACCGAGACCTCAGTCCGGTGCCACGACGCGCTCGACGAACGCTTCGACGCGGCGGCGCGTGCCGTCGATGCGCCGGTCGACGCTCGCGCGCACTTCGCTCGGCGCGAGGGGCGCCGCGAGGCGGACGTTCTCGTGGCATCCGAGGTCGGTGCAGATGTAGGTGCCGACGCTGTCGGCGCGTTCGCCCGGCTCCCCCGCCCGGCGCGCGGTGAACAGGGACACCTGGTTGCCCGGCTGCATCGTGTGGCAGATGTTGCACATCGCCGCGCGGGAGCGCGATCCGGATGCCGCGCGCACCACGACTCCGGTCGGCACGCCCTCGTGCTCGACGACGACGTATCCGCGACCGCGGTTGTCGGGGTCGGGCCAGGCGAGGAAGTCGAGGTGGTCCCAGTCGGCGAGCACGAACGACAGCGGCACAGCCATCCGGTCGCGCTCATCGGGCGACGCATTCACGAGCGCCGCGCGGACCTGGTCTTCGGTCAGCGGCAGCATCCGCCCAGTCTACGAGCGGGGCGCGGCGATCGGGGCGAGTGCGCGGCGTCCTGGTGCCGGGCGCACCGGTCGATGCCGCGCCCGCGGCGTTCGGCTCGCAGGAGATCTCGTAACACCTGCGAGGTGAGCCCCCGGAATCACGCGGATCGAGCTGAGGCCGCGACCGATTGTCCTGCGAGCCGAACACGACGGGGCGTGAGACGCTGCGGCGAGGGTACGGTCGGAGCATTCGGCGAAGCCCTCCTCCACCTGACGCCGTCCGCCGCACGGCAGCGCGAGCTCTTCGCTGACGCCGTCGCACGTCTCTACCCTCGCTCCTCGGCGCACGACGCCGGGTAGATTGATCGCCATGGCTGACTCAAGTTTCGACATCGTCTCCAAGATCGACCGCCAGGAGGCGGACAACGCTCTGAACCAGGCGCGCAAGGAAGTCGAGCAGCGCTACGACTTCAAGGGCACGGATGCCTCGATCGAATGGTCCGGCGAGGCCATCCTCATCAAGGCGAACAGCGAGGAGCGCGCGAAGGCGGTGCTCGACGTCTTCCAGTCGAAGCTGATCAAGCGCGGGATCTCGCTGAAGTCGCTCGACTCCAGTGAGGCCCAGGCATCCGGCAAGGAGTACCGGATCACCTCCACCCTCAAGGAGGGCATCTCGTCGGAGGATGCGAAGAAGATCTCCAAGATGATCCGCGACGAGGGGCCGAAGTCCGTGAAGTCGCAGATCCAGGGCGACGAGCTGCGCGTGCAGTCGAAGTCGCGCGACGACCTTCAGGAGGTCCAGCGGATGCTGAAGGCCGCCGACCTCGACGTCGACCTGCAGTTCGTCAACTACCGCTGAGCGTGGGCGTCGAGGTCGCAACGAGGCGACGACGGAGTCCGACCGGGTGGGGCTGGGCGCTCCTGCTGGGCGGTGCGTCGGTCTCTGCCGTTGTGCCGCTGATGGACATGGTGGCGTACCGCCTCCTCTGCGCGAATGTCATCGAGTGGGGCGCGAACCGCGCAAACTTCTGCAACGGGCCGCTGGGCGACGTCCTCCGCGGGATCGGAAACACCGCCACCATCGCGTTGTCGCTCGCGGCGGCGTTCGGCGGCCTCGCGCTCGGCGTCAGCGCGCTCCGGCACGCCCGACACGATGGGGCGTCACCCAGCCTCGCGGTGCGAACGCTTCTCGTGTGCGCCGTCGTCTATACCGTCGCGCTCGTCTGCGAGAGCGGTCGTATGGCGATCGCCGGGGGGTCGCCGATATCGGCGATGGCCTTCGCGCCCGTCTCCGCCGGCGTCCTCTTCGCCGCCTGGCTCGCCGCGACGGGCATCGCCCTCGTGATCATCGGCGTCGTCCGCGAGAACCGCGTCGCCGCGGCGGAGCCGAGATGACCGCGCCCGACCCGCTCGCCGAGCTGTTCGAGCCGGGCGGGCGCCGTCGCGGCGGAGAAGACGCGCCCACCGAAGCCGAACGAGCCGCGCGCGCCCGGCGGCGCCGCCGCGCACGGCGCGCGGGCGTCGCGTTCCTCGTCGTCTTCGCGGTGCTCGCGGCATCCGTCACCGGCTACGTCATGTGGGCTCTGAACGCGCCCCTCCCCGATCCCGTCGCGACGACCCGCACGCCGACCGCGGCGGCCGGGGCCGCGGCATCCTTCACCCTGCCGGCCGAGGGCACGACCCTCGTCGTGACGAACGGCGCGGCCGAGTTCATCGGCGCCGACGGACTCACCCTGGCCGCCGGCGGCGACGAGCCGCGCTCGATCGCGAGCGTCAGCAAGATCATCACCGCGCTCGTCGTCCTCGACGCACATCCGCTCGCAGGCCCCGACGATCCGGGTCCGACGATCACCTTCACCGAGGCCGACCACGACCTGTACGACGAGTACTACGTGCAGGGCGCCGCGATCGCCGCGATGCCGACGGGCAGCTCGATGCCGCTGCGCGACGCGCTCGCGCTCATGCTCATCCCCTCGGCGAGCAACTACGCCGACGCCGTGTCCACGTGCGCGTTCGGCTCGCGCGGCGCGTTCCTCGCGGCGACCCGCGATTGGCTCGCCCGCCAGGGCCTCACCGGCACCACCATCGTCGAGCCGACGGGCCTCAGCCCCCGGAACGTGAGCACCCCGAGCGATCTCGTCCGCATCGGGCAGCTCGCCGCCGCGCACCCGACGATCGCCGCGCTCGCGGGCTCGGCGACCTACACGACCGAGGTCACCGGCCGTGTGAACAACACCAACAGGCTCCTCGGCGACAGCGGCGTGACGGGGCTGAAGACCGGGAACCTCGGCGAGGGGACCTTCGCGCTCCTGTTCACCGCGACCGTCCCGACCGGCGTCGGCGAACCCCTGTCGGTCACGGGCGTCACGCTCGGCGGCACGTCACGCGAATCGCAGGATGCCGCGGTCCGCGCGCTCCTCGGCAGCATCGCGGACGGGTTCCACGACGTCGCACTCGCGCCCGCCGGCACGGCCATCGGCATCTACGAGACGGCGTGGGGCGCCTCCGCCGAGCTCGTGATCGTCGACTCGGCGTCCATCCGGACCTGGTCGGACACCCCGATCGAGGTGACGACCGACATCGGCACCCCGGTGGCGTACACCGACGGCGAGCACGTCGGTACCGTGACCTGGACGGCCGGTCCGCGCAGCGCGATCGCCTCGGTCCAGGTGCGCGGGACGATCGAGGAACCCACCGGCTGGTGGCGCCTCACCCATCCCCAGCTGCTCGGCTGAGCGGCTCGGACGCGCATGCCCCCGCGCCGGAGTTCTCAGCGCAAGGCCCTCAGCGCAGAGCATCCCATCTCGCCTCGAAGACGCGCGGGTCCGAACGCCCGATCATCGCGGGCGCGACCTGCCCGACCTCGGGCCAGCGCACACGGGGGAAGACCGCCTCGTGCACGACGATCGGGCGCGGAAGCGCGGATGCCTCGTCACCGGCGAACGCGACCTCGAGCTCCAACCGGCACTCCTGGTACCGGGAGCGCCCGACGGGGGCCGCCACCGCCCTCACCGTCAGCCGACCGGGAGCGGCATCCGCCATCGGATCGCCGCTGGCCCGCTGCAGCCAGCGAACCGCTTGCGCGAACTCGCCGTCGTCGGCGGCGGACTGCCCGCCCGCCCGCTCGTTCACACCGCCGCCGCGCGCGTGCGTGGTTCACGCGTCTCCTCGGCGGGCGGCGCGCAGCCGTCGGCGAGCGCCCCGGTGGTGAGCCAGTCGCGCAGCGCCGCGTACGCCGCACCCTTCGGCTCGGGTGCGGAGAGGGTGATGTCGTGGATCGCGTTCGGGATGCGCCGGATCGTGACCTCGTTCCCGAGCTTCGTCGCGGCCTTCGCGATGTCGTCGACGACGAGCACGCTGTCGGTCGACGTCATCGCGTCAGACCACTGGATCGGCGCGGTCGAGCCGCGCGAGAGCAGCACGATGACGGGGCAGTCGATGTCGACGCCTGCTGCGATCGTCCGGTGGCCCGCCATGACCGCCGCGAGCCACCCCGGGTGCGTGGGGAACCCGCGCTCCGGCCGCCACCCCTCGGGGCTGTCGGGGAGAGTGCCGAGTTCCCGCTGCGCTCGTGTGTAGAAGCCGAGGTCGACGACGGGGTGCGAGCCGAGCGGATCGAACTTCGCCCGCGCCGACACGAGCGGGGCGATCGCCTGGCGCCCGACCGCGCCGGTCTGGAGCTCGAGCCACGGGCTGTTGAGGACGAGCGCGGCGACGGTGTTCTTGTGCCGCGCCGCCCACAGGCTCAGCGTCAGTCCTCCCGTCGAGTGGCCCATGAGGATGAGCCGGCGCTGGACGCCTTCCTCGCGCATCGCCGCGAGCGCCGCATCGAGGTCGGCGTCGTACTCATCGAGCGCGGCGACGTAGCCGGGCGTCTGCCCGGGCCGCTGACTCCGTCCGTACTTCCGCAGATCGAGCGCGTAGAACCGGGCCCCGAGGTCGTTCCAGAATCGGGCGAGCTCGGTCTGGAAGAAGTAGTCCGACCATCCGTGGACGTAGAGCACATCGACGCCCTGCAGCGGGGCATCCGACAGCGGGGCGTCGCCGGGTGGGAGCGACCGCACGAGCGTCGCGACGACCTCTCCCTCGGCATCCTCGCCGAGCGGCAGCGTCCGCTGCTCGAACGGCTCTCCGAGGATGTCGGTGACCCACTCCTGCCCGCTCCCTGTCGCCATGGAGACAGCCTACCCAGGGGCGAGGGCTCGGATCCCTGCGCCCGGGAGGATCGGCGTCAGCCCTCCGCGCGGGAGACGTCGACCATCTCGTCACGGTCGACGACCTTGATGCGCGCGCGCCCGTGCGGCGCGCCGAGCGCGATCTCGTGCTCGTCGAGGCGGTGCCAGCCGTCGAGGTCGGTCCAGCGAACGCCGCGCGCCTCGAGAAGCGCCGGGATCGCCTCCGGCGAGGGGTCCTCGGGCGTCCACCACGAGCCCTGATCGTTGATCAGGTGGCTGATCGTCTCCATGGCATCAGACTTCGTGTGCCCGATGAGCCCGACGGGGCCGCGCTTGATCCACCCCGTCGCGTAGACGCCGGGCACGCGCTCGTTCGAGTCCTTCTTGAGCACCTGGCCCTCGTGGTTCGGGATGACGCCGTGCTTCTTGTCGAAGGGCACGCCCGGCAGCGGCGACCCGAAGTACCCGACCGCGCGGTAGACCTGCTGCACGGGGATCTCGCGGAGCTCGCCCGTCCCCTCGACGCCGCCCTCGCCGTCGGGCTGCGTGCGCTCGTACACGATCGCGCAGACGCGCCCGGCTTCGGTCTTGAGCTCCACCGGCTTGGCCCAGAAGTGCAGGTGCAGGCGGCGCGAGGCGCGCGGGGTGTCGTCGTCGGCGCCGGCGTAGTCGTTGACGCCGGGGCGCTGGCGCCACGACTGCAGCACCCGGTCGATCACCATGACCTGCTTGTTCGAGGCGATCGCGGCCTTCGACGCCTCGTCGTAGTCGAAGTCCTCGTCGTGGACGATCATGTCGACGTCGCGCAGCTCGCCGAGTTCGCGCAGCTCCAGGGGCGTGAACTTCACCTGTGCGGGCCCGCGACGCCCGAACACGTGCACATCGGTGACCTGAGAGGCCTCGAGCCCCGCCTGGACGTTCGCGGGGATCTCGGTGGGGAGAAGGTCCTCGGGGTGCTTCGCGAGGATGCGCGCCACGTCGAGGGCGACGTTGCCGACGCCGACGACCGCGACCGACTGCGCGTCGAGCGGCCACTCGCGCGGGAAGTCGGGGTGCCCGTCGTACCAGCTGACGAAGTCGGCGGCGCCGTACGAGCCGACCGCGTCGATGCCCGGGATGTCGAGGTCGGCGTCCCGGATCGCTCCCGTCGCGAAGATCACCGCGTTGTAGTGGTTCTTGAGGTCGTCGAGGGTGATGTCCTCACCGAACCGGACGTTGCCGAAGATGCGGATGTCGCCGCGGTCGAGCACGTCGCGAAGGGCGTTGACGATGCCCTTGATGCGCGGATGGTCGGGCGCGACCCCGTAGCGGACGAGACCGTAGGGCGCCGGAAGGTGGTCGAACAGGTCGATCGAGACGTCGAACTTGCGCTCGGCCTTCAGGAGGATGTCGGCCGCGTAGATGCCGGCGGGGCCCGCGCCGACGATGGCCAGCCTGAGCTTGGTCATGGGTGTGTCCTTTGGTTCTGTCCGGTCGTAGAGGTGTTCATCCGGTCGTTGAGCGAGCGCAGCGCGTCCCAGCGCCCCGCCGCACGTGCGGTCAACTGGAGCGGTCGACGATGACGTGCGAGAGCTTCACGAGCGCCTCGCGCACCGGGCCCTGCGGCAACGGCTCGAGGCCTGCGACCGCGGCATCCGCCCACTCGTACGCCTGCCGGCGCGTCGCTTCGGTGGCCGGGTGCTCGCGCAGCCGCGTCATGGCATCGTCGAGGATCGCGGGGTCGGCGCCGTCGGCGATACGTGCGACGCCGTCGTCGATCGTGGCGCGCAGAGAGCGGGATGCCGGATCGGATGCGCGACCGAGAAGCAGGTACGGCATGGTCGGGACGCCCGCGCGCAGATCGGTGCCGGGGACCTTGCCGGTCTCGGCGGGGTCGGCGGAGAGGTCGATCACGTCGTCGAGCAGCTGGAAGGCGACGCCGACCTTCTCGCCGTACTCCAGAACCGGTGCGACGTAGTCGTCGGACGCGTCGGAGAAGAAAACGCCGGCCTGAGCGGATGCCGCGATGAGCGACCCCGTCTTGTCGGCGAGAACCTGCAGGTAGAACTCCACCGGGTCCTCCCCCGACGGGGGACCGACCGTCTCGTGCATCTGACCGAGGACCAAGCGCTCGAAGGTGTCGGCCTGCAGGCGGATCGCCCGCTCGCCGATCTGGGCCATGAGCTGGCTGGCGCGTGAGAAGAGGAGGTCGCCGGTGAGGATCGCGACGTTGTTGCCCCACACGGCGTGCGCGCTCGGCACGCCGCGGCGAACGTCGGCGCCGTCCATGACGTCGTCGTGGTAAAGCGAGCCGAGGTGGGTCATCTCGAGCGCGGTCGCCCCGGCGATGACGTGCTCGGTGGTGCCGGAGCCGAGCTGCGCGGTGAGGAGCGCGAGCATCGGTCGCACCCGCTTGCCGCCCGCCTCGTAGAGGTAGCGGGTGGTCGCGTCGGCGAGGGCGTCGCTGACGGTGAGCTCGCGGGCGAGGGTCGCCTCGACCTCGTCGAGACCGTCTTCGACGATGCCGAGGAGCTTCCGCATGCGCGGCCCCGCGAGCACGCGCTCGGTCAGGCCCAGCTGGGCCGACAGGCGCTCACCAGAAGCGGGAAGACTCGGAGTCACCCGACCAGCCTACCGGGGTCGCCGGACGTCACGGCTGGGGGTTGACCGCGCCGGGTGCGGTCGCGGCGGGTGCGGTCGCGGCGGGCTTGATTGCTCGGTGGAGGGCGACGATGCCGAACGTGAGGTCGCGGTGAGCAACGCCCGTCCACCCGGCGTCCCGGATCCACGTCGACAGCGTCTTCTGGTCGGGCCAGTCGCGGATCGACTCGTTGAGGTAGTCGTAGGCATCCGCATTGCTGCTCACGGCCTTGGCGACGACGGGGAGCACGCGGTCGTTGTAGAAGCGGTAGAGACCGGTGAAGGCGGGGTTCTGCGGGTGCGAGAACTCGCAGATGACGAGCCTGCCGCCCGGCGCGGTGACGCGGAGCATCTCGGCGAGCGCCTTCTTCGGGTCGTTGACGTTGCGCAGCCCGAACGAGATCGTAACGGCGTCGAAGCTGTCGTCCTCGAACGGGAGGTCCATCGCGTCGGCGTGGGCGAAGGTGAGGTTCGGGACATCGCCGTGGCGGCGCCGACCCTCGGCGATCATGCCGGGTGAGAAGTCGCCCGCGACGACCTCGGCGCCCGAGCGGGCGAGGCTCACGGAGCTCGCACCCGTCCCGGCGGCGAGGTCGAGGATGCGCTGCCCGGGCTTGGGTGCGACGGCGCGCGTCGTCGCGATGCGCCAGAGCCGGTCGTTGCCGAGGCTCAGCACCGTGTTCGTGCGGTCGTAGCCCGCCGCGACCTCGTCGAACATGCCGCTCACACGCGACGGGTCCTTACCGAGATCGGCGCGGTGCGGGTCCGCGGCGTGGGCGGGGTGCTGCTCGGCGGGGCGGGAGGTCACCGTTCGATCCTATGCGCGTCTCTCCCGTGCGCGGCGGGCATCCGCGCCGCCTCCGCTACCGACCGGCGAGGCGATCGAGTTGGGCGAGCCAGTGGGCGGCGGTCGGCCCGTCGAAGGGGGCGGACTCCTCCGTGACCGCGCGCTCCAGATCGAGGGCGACCTGCTCGACGCGCGACGCGATGTCGAGGGGGTAGCCGAACTGCACGCGATGCTCGGCGAACTCGTCGCGGTCGTCGATGTAGATGCCGCGTCCGTCGCGGGCGCGGACGACATCCAGGTCCATGTCGATGCCGGTCGGCGCGCCCGCCTCCCACCGGATATCCCAGCCGAGGTCGATGTAGATCTCGATGCGGGGATGGGTCGCGTTGAAGGTCGCCGCGAACTCGCCCGACGGCGGGACGAGAGTGACGTTGTCGCCCTCGGCGACGCCGTCGACCCCGGGACGAGCGCTGCGCCACCCGTCCCGCTGACCGACCCAGTCCCCCCAGCGGTCGGCGCCGAGATAGACGCAGTCGTGCTCCCAATGGGGAGAGCCGTCCCATTTGCGCCACCGGAAGACGAGCGGGCTGCCGAGGGCGGGGCGTTCGGTCATGCTCGGAGCCTACGCCGTGTACACAACTCAGGCAGATCGGGGCGCGCGGCGCCTCTCGCGGCCCGATCGCGGGGTTCTGCCTGAGTTGTGTCTCGGAGGCGATTGCGCCTCGGGGGCGACGGTGCCTCGGGCTGGCTGTGTTTCGGGGGCGACGCGTCGGCCGGGCCTGGGCCGCGACCGGGGCGCCCCGCCACCGGGAATAGGCTGGTCGGGTGAGTGACACCGCCCAGGCTCCCGTCCGGATGCGGGTGATCACCCGTGAGATCGCGCCGCTCGGCGACCTGCTCGAGTACGCCGATCCGCACGACCCTCTCGTCTGGACGCGGCGCGGCGCCTGGCTCGTCGGCGTCGGCGATGCCCTCACCCTCACGGCACCGGCGGACGAGACCGCGGACCTCGCGGAGCGCTGGCGTCAGGTGACCGCCGCCGCCGAGATCGACGACCACGTCGAGGAATCCGGCTCCGGCCTCATCGCCTTCGGCGCGCTCCCCTTTGCGCCCGACTCGTCCTCTTCCGGCATGCTCACCGTCCCGCGCCTGACGATCGGACACCGGGGAGAGAAGACGTGGGCGACCTGGGTGCTGCCCGGCGACGGCGAGCCGGAGCCGGCCGCGCCCGAGGCGATCCCGTTCGGCGCGCACTGGTCGGCCGCCGTTGGCCCGGGGGCGCTCACTCCGGACGGGTATCAGGATGCCGTCCGCGCGGGCCTCGCCGCGATCTCCGACGGCGAGGTCAGCAAGGTCGTCCTCGCCCGCGACCTCGTCGGCACGGTGCCGCCCGGCGCTGACCTCCGCCGCCTGGTGCGCTCGCTCGCGACCGGCTATCCCGACACGTGGGTCTACGCCGTCGACGGACTCATCGGAGCGAGTCCCGAGACCCTCGTCACGGTCGCGGGCGGCACCGTCACGGCGCGCGTCCTCGCCGGGACGCTCGCGCGCGGCGCAGATCCGGATGCCGACCGCGAGGCGGCCCTGGCCCTGGCCTCCAGCGAGAAGGACCTCGCCGAGCACGGCTACGCCGTCCGTAGCCTCGTCGACGCGCTCACGCCCCTGACTTCGGCGCTCGCGGCGAGCGAGCAGCCCTTCACCCTGCCGCTTCCGAACGTGTGGCACCTCGCGACCGACGTCGAGGCGACGACCGCGGCCGACACGTCCGCGCTCGACCTCGTCGAGGTGCTGCACCCTACGGCCGCGGTCGCAGGAACGCCGACGGATGCCGCGGTGGCCGCGATCTCGCGGATCGAGCCGTCCGACCGGGGGCGCTACGCGGGGCCGGTCGGCTGGATCGACGCGCGCGGCGACGGCGAGTGGGCGATCGCGCTGCGCGGCGCGCAGTTCGACCTCGCCGCCGAGACGGGGGGCGGCATCCCCTTCCGGGCGCACGCGGGCGCCGGGATCGTCGCCGGCAGCGACCCCGAGGCGGAACTCCTCGAGACGCGCGTGAAGTTCCGGCCCATCGTCGACGCGCTGGCGTAGCGCGCGACCACACTTGTCGACCCGCGGCGGCGCCGCCCGCTCGGCGACCGGTCACGGCGGTCACGTCACGGCGGTCACGTCACGGCGGTCACGTCACGGCGGTCAGGTCGCGGCGAGGCGGGCCTTCTCGACCTCGACGTCGAAGTCGGCGGCGGGCCACTGCGGGTCGATGTCGCGCAGCGCGTCGATGAGCAGCGTCTGCACAGCGAGCCGCGCATACCACTTGCGGTCGGCGGGAACGACGTACCACGGGGCATCCGGGGTCGAGGTCCGCTCGAAGACCTTCTGGTACGCGTCCATGTAGTCGGGCCAGAGCTTGCGCTCATCGACATCGCCGGGGTTGTACTTCCAGTGCTTGTCGGGGCGGTCGAGCCTGCTCGCGAGACGCTTCTTCTGCTCGTCGGGAGAGATGTGCAGCATGACCTTGACGATGCGGGTGCCGGCATCCGTGAGCAGCTTCTCGAAATCGACGATCGCCCCGTATCGTCGTTCGATCTCCTCGGGCGGCGCGAGCGAACGCACGCGACCGATGAGCACGTCCTCGTAATGAGAGCGATCGAAGACGCCGATGTATCCCGCCCCCGGCACCTCCTTCTCGACGCGCCACAGGAAATCGTGGGCTCGCTCCTCCTCGGTGGGCGCCTTGAAGGCCTTCAGGTGCACGCCCTGCGGGTCGGTCGCTCCGATGACGTGCCGCACGATCCCGCCCTTGCCCGCCGTGTCCATCGCCTGCAGCACGAGGAGCAGCGATGGGCTCTGCGGGACGACGCGGCTCTGGGCGTAGAGCCGCTCCTGCAGCTCGTCCAACTGCTTCGTGCCGTGCGCGAGGTCGTTCTCGCCGCTCTTCTTGCCGTCGCGGTACCCCGGTGTCGCGCCGGGGTCGACCTCGGCCAGGCGGAAGCCGTCGGTGACGCGCAGCAGCCGGGACGGGTCGTCGTTCCAAGAGGTGTCGCTCATGGTCACATCTTGGCCGATGACGCGAGCTCACGGGTGAAGAACGCCACGGCATCCTGTGCCACGGTCCCGCGGACGTCACCGGGGTCCTCGCTCGCCGCCAGGAAGACGTAGTGGCCGATATCGCTTCCGACGCTGTGACCGGATGCCGTCGGCACCCCCGCCAGATACGCGAGCGCGTTGTCCTCGGGCACCGCGTTGTCGTCGGCGTCGCCCCACCGGAGGGCGAGCGGCGCGGTGATCTCGGCGAGGCTCGCCGGGTCGACGAGCGCACCGATCGACGGGGCGATCGCGAATCCCGCCCGCACCCGCGCGTCGCGTCGCGAACCGGCTCCCGCCGCGATGGGGGCAGCGATCTCAGCCTCGTCGTGGCGTGCGCGCAACGCGTCGACGAGGTCCGGGTACTCCGGCAGCGGCGGAAGCGGTGCGGCCCCCGCCAGTACGAGCGTCGCGACGACAGGGTCGATCCGCCCGCCGAGGAGTGCGATCGTCGTGTACCCGCCGAGCGAGAACCCCGCCGCGCCGACGCGAGCGGGGTCGGCGTCTCCGCGCGCGAGCACGACGTCGAGCACACGGGAGAGGTCGGTCGGCCTCTCCCACACGAAGGCGAAGCCCTCGGGCAGGTAGTCGCCCGCCGACGTGTTGCCGTGGTGGTCGGTGGCCGCGACGAGGAATCCGGCGCGGGACAGGGTTTCTGCGAGCCAGGCGAGGTCGCTCGCCCTGCCGCCGGTGCCGTGCGAGAGGAGGACGACGGGGTGGGGACCGGGGCCGTCCGGCTCCCAGAAGTGGATCGGCAGCGGTCGCGGCCCGTCGCCGTCCCACCGGGGCCGGGCGGGGTCGGTCACGAGGAGGGTGGACGTCGTCGGCATCCGGCTCAGTCTAGGGAGGGGCGCACCGGGCTCAGCGCGCGAGCGCGACCTCGATGAGCTGCGGCCCGGTGACGGGCGCCGTCAGCGCCTGGTCCAGTTCGGTGCGCGTCGCGGCGGACACGTACGTCCAGCCGTAGGCGTCGGCGAGAGCTGCGAGCCGGACGGCGTGCGGCGTGTAGAGCACACGATCCATGGCGCTCGGCGAGGCGACCGATGCCACCTCGAGCCCGTCGAAGATCGTCCCTCCCCCGTCGTTCCCGACGATCACCTGGATGCGCGGCAGCTCTTCGCCGGGCGTGAGCAGCAGCGCGCCGACGTCGTGGAGGAACGCGAGGTCGCCCATCAGCACGCGCGTGACACCGGGGGCTCCGCCCGCCTGGCTCGCGATCGCGATGCCGCGACCGGTCGCGATCGTCCCGTCGATCCCCGCGAGGCCGCGATTCGCGTGCACCGGCACCTTCTTGCCGCCGAGCACCTCGTCGGCGACCCGCACCAGCCGCGACGACGCGAAGAGCAGGCGATCGTGCGGCCAGGTCGCGCGCCATACGGCATCCACGAGCGTCGTCCGATCGATCTTGGCGCGGGCGACCTCGAGCTCCGCGGCGATCGCCCCGAGTCGTTCGCTCGGGACGGCGGATGCCAGGGCGTCCGCATCGGGCGCCGCGGGCGTGAGGTCGACGGCGGCGGCGCGCGACGCGCGCATCCACGCCCCGAACCAGTCTCGGTCGATGTCACCGACCGCGACGGTCACGGCGTCGATGGCGGTGGTCGAGCCATTGAGGTTGAGCGGCTCCCCCGGTCCGCGGACGGCGAAGACCTCGACGTCGTCGCGCGACAGCAGACGCGTCGCTTCGCGGCTGAGCGTGGGATGCCCGAACACGATCACCCGTTCGACGCGCCCGCCGAGGTCAGGGTCGGAGAGGAGCGCTCGGTAGCCGTGCACGAGATTGCGTCCGAAGCGCGACCCCGAGACGATCTCGGCGACGAGGGGCCATCCGCCGGCGTGCGCGAGTGCCTCGGCGGCAGGCCCGGCATCCGCCCCGGCCACCACGACGGTGCGCGGGCCGCGACGCAGCACGTGCGGGTCGAGGTCGGGGTCGGTCGGGCGGTTCGACTCGCCGATCCCCCCGCCGCCCTGGTAGAGCGCGCCGGACGGCTCGGGCTCGACGGGCGGCTCGCCCGCCGCGACGTCGTCGGGGTCGGTTCCGGTCGTCGACAGCTCGACCGTCGGCATGCTGAACCACGCGGGCAGGGCGCCCGCGAGCGGTTCGCGGTACGGGAGGTTCAGGTGCACCGGCCCGGGTTGGCGCGTGCCGGCGCCGAGCGCCGCGGCGATCGCCTCGTCCGCGACGCGCCGGAGGGCGGCGGACTGCTCGCCCGCGCCGTCGTCGTCGACCTCTTCGGGCACCGGGAGGTCGGCTTCGAGCCGAATGCTCGGTGCGAACATCCCGGGCTGGCGGGTGGTCTGGTTGGCGCCGACACCGCGGAGCTCGGGCGGGCGGTCGGCGGTGAGGAGGACGAGCGGCACCCCGGCGTGATGCGCCTCGAGCGCCGCCGGGAGGAGGTTCGCGACGGCCGTCCCCGACGTGCACAGGACGACGGCGGGCATGCCGGTCTCCCGCCCGATCCCGAGCGCGGTGAAGCCCGCTACGCGCTCGTCGATGCGGACGTGCACCGCCACCGCGCCGCGCTCCTCGAGCGCCGCCGCGGCGAGCGCGAGGGCCTGCGAGCGCGAGCCCGGGCTCACGACGACGTGGCGGACGCCCAGTTCGACGAGCCGCGCCAGGAGGGCGGCGGCGGCATCCGTCGCGGGTGCGGCGCTGCGGGAGGCGTGCCTCAGGGATGCGTCCTCGTCGGCCGTGCGCGGTTCGTCCACGGGTCAGCCGTGCGCGCCGCGGGGCGTGTCGCCCTCGTCGTCGGGCGTGGCGGAGCCGGCGGCGGGGCGAGGCGGTCCGTCGGGGTCGGCGTCCTCGGCGTCGAGCGCGGCGAGCTCCGCCTCGAGCCGGCGGATGCGCTCGTCCTGATCGCTGATCGACCCGATCGACCCGAGGAAGGTCGGGTCGTCGTCGGGCGCCCGGTAGACCGACGGGGCGCGCTCGCGGCCGCGGCCGACGACGAACCAGAGGATGCCGCCGAGCACGGGGAACAGCACGACGATGAGGATCCAGACCGGCTTGCTCACGCCACGGTGGCGGGTGGGCGAGACGATGGCGCAGTCGACGATGCTGTACACCCAGAAGGCGAGCAACAGCAGCGCTGCCGGCAGAAGGATTCGCACCACGAGGCCATCCTAGGTGTACTGACCGGGGACATTAGTTGACGCGGGCGGAGGCGGTGGGAGCACTCGCGTCAAGGCTCCGGCATCACCAGCGACCTGCACACCTCGTGCGATAGCAGCGGGTAGGGGCATCGCGCCTTGCAGGAGTGCCACCAGGATCGGCCCCGGCCCCGTGACCGTCGCCAGGGGGCTGGTGTCGCGTTGGCAGGGGTTCACCGTGATGGTGCCGCTGGCTGCGGTGAGGTCAAAGCCGTCGACGAAGGTGCCGAACCGGATGACGACCGCGGGATCGTCCGGTCGGTGATCTTTGAGGAGGAATCGAGCTGGTTGGCTGAGCCAATGCATCTGGAAGATCGCGTCGCTCGGTGCATCCGGAACTGTCGGGGCGCCCCATTTGAGAAGCTCACGCAGCACTCCATCTAGGGCCCGGCCGCGGTCGGTGAGCTGGTATGTCGGTGTGCCCGAAGTGCCCGATGAGGGCTCGCGGATGACGACACCGTCCGTCTCGAGGTCCCGCAGGCGCTGGGTGAGCAAGTTCGTCGCAATGCCGGGCAGGCCCCGTTGCAATTCACCAAAGCGCAGTTCACCCTCGATCAGGAGCTCCCGCACGATCAGGAGAGTCCAGCGATCGCCGACGATATCCAGCGCGCGGGCGATTGAACAAAGCTGACCGTAGGACTTCACGTGACCCCCTTGACTTTATCAAGTATCTGCTTGAAAGTATCAAGCACTATTCTCACGCCAAGGAGAGTCATGTCTGCCACCTTGTCTTCAGACTCACCACAGGTCCTCAAGGACTACTACCGGATCCTCGAGTCCGGCATCGACGCCTACCAGGACGGAGCCGCCCTGCGACCCCTGCTGGGCGACCACCTCGACTTCACCGGCTCCCTCGCTGGACATCTCCCCGATGCGACCGAGGGCTTCCTAGTCGGCGCCGCCGGCTTCATCGGGACGGTCCAGCAGATCGAGATCATCCACGACGTGCACAGTCCTCACGGGTCGGCCGTGCTTTACACCGCAACCATGCCCGGCGGCCCGATGACCTTCGCGGAGTTCTTCACGTTCGACGGCGGGCGCATCACGTCACTGAACCTGCACTACAGCGGACCCGAGTACATCGAGAAGGGCGGGCGATGACGGACCAGGAGGACCTCATCGAGCGGGTACGTGAAGCGCTAAGTGACCGCAGCCCTCGTGAAGTGTCCATGTTCGGCGGCGTGTCCTTCATGATCGAGGGACGCATGGTCGTCGCCGCGCGCCGAGCGGGAGAACTCCTGCTGCGCATCGACCCCGCGGCCGCGAAGGACCTTCTCGCCCGCCCCGGCGCCCACCCCGCGCTGATGGGAGCAGACCGCCCCATGGGCGACGGCTGGATCAGCATTGAACAGGCTACCCTCCAGGGGGCCGGGCTCGACGCCTGGCTCGAACCCGCACTGTCCTTCCACACGGCGCAAGGCGCCCAATGGGCTGTGTCAAGTTTCTTAGACAGTCTCTTTGTTGATCAGGCCGCGGCTGCGGTCTGACGTGTGTGCTCGGCGTGGACGTCCGCGGGGGTACGGTAGCCGAGGGTGGAGTGGCGTCGGCGTCGCTGTGGCTCAGCGGCCAGCAAGACCCAGCGCGCACGATCCTCGCGACCGTTCCGGCCGATGGCTCACACGCGGACCAGCTGGCCCGCTCGGTGCGTCGCAACATCGAGGCCGGCACACCCGTCGATGGGCGGGAGCGACATATCGCCATTGATAAATATCACTAACAGATGATACCGTGCGTGACGTGAGCCAGTTCGCCGTTCTCGCCGATCCCGTGCGTCGACGCGTCGTCGAGGTGCTCGCCGATGGTGAGCGCACCGCCGGCGAGGTCGGCGAGGTCGTCATGGTCGAGTTCGGCATCGGGCAGCCCGCCGTCTCGAATCAGCTGCGGCTGCTGCGAGAGTCCGAGATCGTCCAGGCCCGGCCCGTGGGATCCCGGCGCCTCTACAGTCTCGTGCCCGGTGCCCTCGACGAGGTCGCCGGGTGGGTCGAGCGCTATGCGCGCTTGTGGCCACAGCGGCTCGACGCGCTGGAGACGGAGCTCGCACGAGGTCGAAGAGAAGCCCGCCACCAGGAGGATGCAGAATGACGAGAGATGATCTGAGCGTGGTCTCGAGAGCGCTCACCGGTACCCGCGAGCGCCCGCAGCTGACGTTTCGGCGCACCTACCGCGCGAGTCCCGCCGAGGTCCGCGACGCGTGCGCGAACGTCGACCGCCTCTCACGATGGTTCGGCACCGTGAACGGCGAGCCCAGCCAGGTCGGGGACCGGTTCACCGTGGTTCTCGGTGACGAGCACGATGTCGCCGAGGGGCGCGTGCTCAGGTGCGGCGACGACGAGATCGCCGTCGCCTGGTCATGGCAAGGGGAGCCCGAGAGCGTCATCACGGCACGCATCGCACCAGCCGACGAGGGCACGACCACGCTCGAGCTCCAGCACACGCTCGAGCAGCCGGATCACGCCGTGGGCTATGGAGGCGGCTGGGAGCAGACGTTGCAGGCGCTCGCGCGGTCGCTCGGCGCCGCTGCGACCGACGCGCCCGATGACGAGCAGATCGAGTCCGACGGCGTCGCACGATGGAGCAGCATCACGCGCGCGCCGATGACTCTCGAGCGCGTCATCGCCGCCCCGATCGAACGTGTGTGGGCCGCCTTCGCCACCGCCGATGGGCTCCGCACCTGGTGGTGGAACCACTGGAGCGACGTGCACATCGAGGCCGATGCGCGCCGCGGCGGCACATACCGAATCCAGGCGCCGGGAGCGGGCATCGATCTCCGAGGTGTCTACCTCGTGGTCGAGGAACCCACGCACCTGGCGTACACGTGGGAGTGGCGCGACGCCGAGGGCGAGGTGCCCGACGAGGCGGTCGACATCCGACTCGAGCCAGTGGCCGAAGGCACACGCGTCACCGTGCTGCACAGCGGGCCGTGGGAGGACGATGCGCCCGCCGAGGCCTACCGGGAAGGCTGGACGTTCACGCTCGGACAACTCGACGCCGCTCAACCCTGACGGGGAGTGTCAGAAGAACGGTGGGCGGGGGTCTGGCCTGACACGCCGGGATGGTGCTTGGCGGGGAAGCGGGCAGCATGACCGAGACGATCGAGCCCATGATGATGGGCGAGGATGACAAGCAGGCGCTGGCTCACCGGCTGGTGGACCAGGCGCGGGAGGCGGGGGTCGATCTCGTCGGCCCGGGCGGCCTGTTGACCGGGTTGACGAAACAGGTCCTGGAGGCGGCGCTGGAGGAGGAGCTCACCGGGCTCTTCGGACATCTGGTGGGGAGTGAGGGTCGGGGTGTGATCGGGGTTGGGTAGGGGTCGAGGTCCTCGATGATCGGTAGCGACCAAGCAACCATTCGTCTCAAGGACCTCGACGTTGACCAACGCCACGGCGTGCGTGCGCGCGCCTTCCACAGGTGACCCCTGCCCGCGCTGTGATCTCCTCCTGGGGCTGGAGGGTGTGGTCCATGTCGAGGGCGTCGAGCGCACCGACGGCCATATGCGCGTGGAGGTCTCCACGCCGTCGCAGCTGATGGGCTGCCCGGACTGCGGGGTGGTCGCGCCGAGCCGGGGCCGGCGGGTCCGGCGCCTGCCCGACGTGCCCCACGGGAGCACGCGTGTCGTGCTGCTCTGGCGGCAACGGGTCTGGCGCTGCCCCGATCCCGCGTGTGCGCGGGGGACGTTCACCGAGCAGGTCCCCGACCTGGTCCGGGCGCGGGGATCGGTCACGGCCCGGGCCGTTGCCTGGGCCATGGAGCAGCTGCGGCGTGAGCACGCCACGATCAGCGGCCTGGCCCGCCAGCTCGGGATCGCGTGGAAGACGATGTGGCGCGCGATCAAGCCCGTCCTGGAACACCTCGACAGCCAGGAGCAGCGGTTCGCGGGCGTGAAGAGCCTCGGGGTCGACGAACACATCTGGCACCACGGCGACCCACGCCGGAAGGGGCCGAAGGAGCTGACCGGGATGGTCGACCTCACCCGCGACGAGCAGGGACGGGTGCACTCCGGCTGCTGGACCTGGTCCCGGGCCGGTCCAAGAAGGCCTACACCGACTGGCTCACCGCCCGCGGAGACACCTTCCGCAAGAACATCGCCGTGGCGGCGTTGGACCCGTTCGGAGGCTACAAGGCCGCGATCGACGAGGAGCTCCCCGACGCCGTCGCGGTCCTGGACGCCTTCCACGTCGTCAAGCTCGGCACCCAGGTCGTGGACGAGGTCCGCCGCCGCGTCCAGCAGACCACCCTGGGCCACCGCGGCCGCAAGGGTGACCCCCTCTACGGCATCCAGACGATCCTGCGGGCCGGGGGCGGAGAACCTCACCGACAAACAGCTGGACCGCCTCGCCACCGCGATCCAGGCCGACCCCGCCCACGAAGAGGTCTACATCGCCTGGCGCTGCGCCCAGGACCTCCGCGCGACCTACCGCGACAGGGACACCGCCGCGGGCAAGAAGCGAGCCGAGAAGATCCTGGACTCCTTCCACACCTGCCCCATCCCCGAGGTCGCCCGCCTCGGGCGGACCCTCAGGCGCTGGCGCGAGGCGTTCCTGGCCTACTTCACCACCGGACGGGCGAACAACGGACCCACCGAGGCAGTGAACGGCATCATCGAGCTCCACCGCCGCCTCGCCCGCGGCTACCGCAACCGCACCAACTACCGCCTCCGCATGCTCCTCGCCGCCGGCGGACTCACCCCCTGATCCCCACCAGATGTCCGAAGAGCCCATCAACACCGCAGATCGCGCACGGGCGATGCCGAAGGTGGCTCATCCGATGGAGCGACCTCCGACTCGCGTCCATCCAGAGCCCCCGTCGCGAGGGCGCGCGCGGCGAAGCCGCGCTCTGTCCGACTGTGGCTGGCGGCGATGTCCTTCCCGGAACCACGGAGAGGAGCCCGCGAGCCTCTACGTGGGGCGGTCCGGAGACTGCGTGGCCGCTGGTGTCGGTCGCCGTGGTCGTCGAGGAAGACTTGACGCGGGGCAGACACTGCCTTCGCGAGAGCGATGAAAGTGCAGGACAAAGAACAGATGGGCGAAAATCCCACCGTCTCCGCCCCGTGACCCCGGTCCCCCGCAGGGACCGGGGTTCTTTGCTGCCATCTTGGAGGCGAAGGTCGCGTCGTGGACGTGAGCAAGGTCGTGTGGCGACGGCACGAACAGGACCTCAGGGCGGCGGAAGATCTCTTCTACACCTGGCAGTACGACATTCGATGGGCCGCCCAGAAACTGCGAGACGAAGGCGAGGTCGAGCGCGTCGACGCCCGTCGCGGCGTGGCGTGGCGCCTCGTGAGAGGTCGCTAGCTGTACTGACCGGAGACGTTGGTAGAGCGACTCTCTCTGGGAGCATTGACCTTGACACTGTGTGATGCGGTCTGGTGGGGGTCGACATGTTGAGTATCGGAGAGATCGCGCATAGCACTGGTGTCTCGCGGCGCATGCTGCGGCACTGGGAAGGCGAGGGGTTGCTGACCCCAGCTACTACCGACCCTGTAACCGGCTATCGGCGCTACCAGGACAGCCAGCTTGGGCGCGTGCGTGCCATTGCGGAACTGCGCGCGCTGGGGTTCGGCTTGGCCGAGATCGGGCAGCTGCTCGATCCGCATCTTGAGCAGTCCACTCTGGAAGTGCTTCTCACTCACCAGGTAGACGCCCTGCAGCGGCAGATCACCGAGGCTTCAACACGTCTGGTCCACGTTCAGCACCGGCTGGACATCATCCAGAGCAAGTCCATGGAGATCATCATGAATCTGTCCATCACCGCACTGCCCAGCCTCAATATTTGGGGGCTGAGCACCACCGTCCTTGACGAGACCGAGATCGGTCACGCCGTCAAACAGTTGCACCGGGACCTCCCTCACACCGATGAAGAGATCGTGCTTCTGTATGACGGTACGGACGACGACCAGATCACCGTCTCAGCCGGGATTACGACGCGCCCCGAATCTGAGGCGGTCAGCAGGATCGTCGTGCCGGAGGCCTCGGAAGGCGTAACGGTCACCTTCGATGGACCGCCAGAGAGCATCGGGGATGCCTGGGTCCTGATCGATGCCGAGCTAGAGAAGCGACACCTGACCAGTTTCGGCATCTATCGGCAGGTCAACAGCGTGACGGGACACGTCACCCTGCAGGCCCCTGTTCGCGAGCGACACTGATTTGCGGACCACAGCAAGGGAGGCCAGCGGCGACGTCGATCCCCCGCCTGGCGGCCCGCTTTCAAGTGTCCTGGCCGACAATTAAGCGCTGGGTCGATCGATACCTCGCCGGCGATTCGATGCAGGATCGCTCCTCGCGGCCACGGAGGTCTCCTGGCAAGACGTCCAAGACCGTGACTAAGAGGTGCGTCAGCCTACGAATGCGTCTGCGGGAAGGTCCGGTCCAGCTCGCTGCGAGACTCAACATCGCGCCGTCGACGGTTCATCGAATCTTGCGATCAGCCCGCTTGAACCGACTCTCTCATGTCGACCGCGAAACAGGTGAGCCCGTCCGCCGCTACGAGCACGATCATCCGGGATCAATGGTGCACGTAGACGTGAAGAAGCTCGGCAACATCCCCGACGGTGGCGGCTGGCGTTACGTTGGTCGCCACCAAGGCGAGAAGAACCGCGCCGCGGCGCAGGACAAGTCACGCAACGTCTATGGCAATCCGAAGCTCGGATATGCATTCGTGCATACCGTCATCGATGACCATTCCAGAGTCGCCTACACCGAGGTCCACGACGACGAGACCGCCTTCACCGCTGTCGCTGTCCTGCGTCGGGCCGTTGATTGGTTCGCCGACCGCGGCGTCGCGATCGAGCGAGTGCTTTCAGACAACGGTGGTGCGTACCGATCGCACCTCTGGCGCGACACCTGCGAAGCACTGTCGATCACCCCGAAGCGGACTCGTCCGTACCGGCCGCAGACCAACGGGAAGGTCGAGAGGTTCCACCGCACCATGGCCGACGGGTGGGCCTACGCCCGCTGCTACATCAGCGAGCAGGAACGCCGCGACTCTCTCGAAGCCTGGCTCCACCAATACAACCAGCATCGTCCCCACACGGCCCGCGGCAACCAGCCGCCCTTCTCACGATTGATCAACGTTCCCGATCAGTACACCTAGGCGCGCGGAATGTACGTTCGCCCGGAACGGCCCCGGGGGCGAGAGGGCTGGCGCGCGGCCTAAACTGGGGCTATGCGTGCTCGTTCGGCGATCGTCTACACGGTGTTGCGCCTGCTGGCCTTCCTCGTGCCGTTCGGCATCATGATGCTCTTCCCGATCATGCGCGAGTACTACTGGCTCGCGGCGATCTTCGCGGCTCTCATCGGCCTCAGCCTCTCGACGCTGTTCCTGCGTCGCCCGCTCGACGACATGACCGCCGGTCTCGCGGAGCGCCGTGCCCGCACGCGCAAGACCACCGACGAGGATGCCGAGGACGCCGTCACCGAGGAGTGACGCCGCACCTCGGTCTGAGGCTCGGCGCCGTGGGGTTCGGCGCCGTGGGGTTCAGAGCGCGAACGCGACGAAGAGGAAGATCGCGACCGCGAGCGACGTCAGCGACGTGAGGCTCAGCGCGACCACGAGTTCGCGCGGGCGGCGGTAGGTCCAGACGATCAGGACCGCGCAGAGCGCCGGGATGAGGGCGAGAAGCCCCAGCCACGCGCGCGGGTAGAACTGCGCGAGGAACGCGACGATCGCGAACGGGACGAGCATGAACACCGTGAAGACGACCTGCGTCGCGCGCTTGCCGATGCGGACGGTGAGCGTGCGCTTGCCCGACAGGCGATCCTGGTCGATGTCGCGGAGGTTGTTGGCAAGGAGCACGGCGCAGGCGAACAGCCCCGCGACGACGCCGCCGAACCAGGACTCCTGCGGCACGGCATCCGCCTGCACGTACGTCGTGCCGACGGTCGCGACGAGCCCGAAGAAGACGAAGACGAACAGCTCGCCGAGGCCCGCATAGCCGTACGGGCGCTTGCCGCCGGTGTAGAACCACGCGGCGGCCAGGCACGCGGCTCCCACGAGGAGCATCCACCAGTGGCCCGTGCGGATGATGATCGCGAGGCCTGCGACCGCCGCGATGCCGAAGAAGGCGAGCGCAGCGGTGAGCACCGCGCGCGGCGACGCCGTGCCGCTCGCGGTCAGTCGGGCGGGGCCGACGCGGTGGTCGTCGGTGCCGCGGATGCCGTCACTGTAGTCGTTGGCGTAGTTGACGCCGATCTGGATCGAGACGGCGAGCACGAGGCAGCACAGCGCGATGACCCAGTGGAACGGGACGTCGGGGATGAGCGCGGCGCCGGTGCCGATGATGACGGGTGCGACGGCGAGCGGCAGGGTGCGCAGACGCGCCGCACCGATCCAGTCGCCGAGGGTCGCCTTCTCGACGTGCGCGGGGTCGCGCGAGACATGGGCCTTCTGCGCGTCGCCGTGCGGCTTCTGCTTCTGAGGACCCTGGCTCTTCTTGCCGGTGTGCTTCTTCCGGGCGTTCTTCTTGGGAGTGCTGCCTGCCACGCCCGAAAGCCTAATCCGCCGCGGGTGCGGTTCCATCCGTCGGATCGATGGGACGGGTGTGCACGGGTGATGCACAGCTGTCGACACCAGCACCATCGATCCGACGGATGGTGATCAATCGGCGGTCGGGGCCTCGTCGGGGGCGGGGGTCGGGTCGGGGGCGGGGGTCGTGTCGGCGACTGGGGCCTCGTCGGCGACGAGGGCGCGGAGGGCGACGCGGTCGGGTTTTCCGCTCGGCAGGAGCGGCACCTCGTCGACCGGCACGACCGCGCGTGGCCGGGCGGGCTTGCCGAGAGCGCGCTCGACGGCGTCGCGGACGGCGTCGAGCGCGCCGGGGCGGCGGGCCGCCGCCCCCGCGGACACGACCACCGACGCCTCACCCCACCGCTCGTCGGCGACGGGGACGAGAACGGCATCGGCGAACCCGTCGAGCGAGCGGACGACCCCCTCGACCCGGTCGAGCGACACGTTGACGCCGCCCGAGACGATCACGTTGTCGAGGCGGCCCGTCACCCGGAGGCGACCGCCCTCGACGACGCCCGCGTCGCCGGTGCGATACCAGCGGGTGCCGGCGCCGTCGATCGTGAAGGCCGCGGCGGTGCGCGCCGGGTCCGGGGCGAAGTCGGCGCCGAGGTACCCGTCGGCGAGCGTCGGCCCCGACAGCTGCACCTCGCCGCCGTCGATGCGCACACCCACGCCGTCGAGCGCGATGCCGTCGTACACGCACCCTCCCGCCGTCTCACTCGATCCGTAGGTGCGGACGATGCGCGCGCCGGCCGCGGCGGCGCGCGCGGCGAGGGCGGGGTCGAGAGCCTGCCCTCCGACGAGGATCGCGGCGAACGAGGCGAGGGCGCGCGCGGCACCCGCATCGCCCGCGTCGACGGCGTCGAGCACGGTCTGCAGCTGCGCCGGCACGAGCGACGTGTAGGTCGGCACGGGATGCCCTCCGTCGCTCGAGGCCATCGCCGAGGCCGCCGCGGTGAACGCGGTCGCCGAGAAGGACCCCGACAGGATCGCGGGCTCGCGCCCGGCGACGAGCGAGCGGACGAGCACCTGCACGCCGGCGATATACCCCGCCGGAAGGGCGAGCAGCCACGCCCCCTCACCGATACGGGCGGCCGTCGCGAGCGCCGAGGCCGTCAGCGCGGACCGGCTCAGGGCGACCGACTTCGGATAGCCGGTCGACCCCGAGGTCGTGACGACGACGGCCGTCCCGGCGGGCACCTCGGCCGGCAGCGGGGCGGCTCCCGCGCCGCCCGCGCCGAGGGCGATCGCCGGCCCCGCGCCGAGCACCGCGCCGCGGAGCCCGCGCAGCACGGCGCGCGCGTCACCGGCATCCACCGCTTCGATCCTCACCCGCTCACCTCACCCCAGCCGCGCCCCGCGCCTCGCCCCGCCCCGCCCGCGCCGCGCCCGCGCCCGGCAGATCCCGCGAGACCGCCTCTTCTCGACGAGACCGCCGGAACAGAGCGCGGGTCTCGTCGAGAACACGCGGTCTCGCGGGAGGAGGCTCCGGGGAGGGGCGCATTTCAGAAGTGGTAGGGGTAGGGCGACCAGTCGGGATCGCGCTTCTCGAGGAAGGCGTCGCGGCCCTCGACCGCCTCGTCGGTGCCGTACGCGAGACGCGTCGCCTCACCGGCGAACACCTGCTGGCCGACCATCCCGTCGTCGATCGCGTTGAAGGCGAACTTCAGCATGCGGATCGCGGTGGGGCTCTTGCCGAGGATCGTCCGCGCCATCGCGACCGCCTCGCGCTCGAGCTCGGCGTGCGGCACGACGCGGTTGACCGCCCCCATCTCGTACGCCCGCTGCGCCGAGTACTCCTCGGCGAGGAAGAACACCTCGCGCGCGACCTTCTGCCCGACCTGGCGGGCCATGTACGCCGACCCGTAGCCGGCATCGAACGAGCCGACGTCGGCATCCGTCTGCTTGAAGCGGCCGTGCTCGGCCGACACGATCGACAGGTCGCAGACGATGTGCAGCGAATGCCCGCCGCCCGCCGCCCACCCCGGGATCACCGCGATGACGACCTTCGGCGTGAAGCGGATCAGCCGCTGCACCTCGAGGATGTGCAGCCGTCCGGCGCGGGCGGGGCCTTCGACGGATGCCTCGTCGTCGCTGTACTTGTAGCCGTCGCGACCGCGGATGCGCTGGTCGCCGCCGGAGCAGAACGCCCACCCGCCGTCCTTCGGGCTCGGGCCGTTGCCGGTGAGGAGCACGACGCCGATCTTCGGATCCTGCCGGGCGATGTCGAGGGCGCGGTAAAGCTCGTCGACGGTGTGCGGGCGGAAGGCGTTCCGCACCTCGGGGCGGTCGAAGGCGATCCGGGCGATGCGCCCGTCGCGCGAGACGTGGGCCGTGATGTCGGTGTAGTCATCGGCACCGGGAGCCGGGTCCCATTCGGCCGGGTCGAACAGGTCGGAGACGAAGTCGGCGGTCACCCGCCCAGCCTACGCGGCACGCTGTCGGATGCCGCCGCTACAGTCGGAGGCATGGGCACCGGCGTACAGATCCGCCCGCTCGCGCGCGAGGAGATCGAGTCGAGCGGGTTCTGGCCGCTGCTGTGGGAGGCCGCGGGGGTCGACGCCGACGCGCTCATGTGGATCCGCGACGTGGAACTGCCGAAGCTCACGGTGATCGGCGCGGTCGACGGGTCCCCCACCGGCGACCCCGCAGCAGGCCCCGATCACGCCGACACGGACCCGCGCGCCGCCCTCGGCTTCGCCGCCTACGAGGTGCACCCGAGCCACATCGAGCTGCGCTACATCGCCGTGGACGACGCCGCCCGCGGGCGGCGCATCGGCACACAGCTCGTCGACGCGACCCGCCACGCCGACACGACGCTCCCCCTGCTCGCCGAGACCGATGACGACGCCGTCGGCTTCTACCGCGCCCTCGGGTTCGACGTCGTGCCCGCCCCGCGCGACCAGCGCTGGCCCGAGCGGCAGCGGTATGCCTGCACGCTTCCGGCGCTCGGCGACCCCGTCGACCTCACCCTCGACACGTACCGCACGCACGCCCTGGACTACCTCGCGCGCACCGAGACGCGGCCCTCTCCCCTCGTCGACGCGCTCCTTTCGGTCGCCGTCCCCTCCGCGGGGTCCGCGGTGCGGGTGCTCGAGCTCGGCTCGGGTCCGGGGCGCGATGCCGACGCGCTCGAGGCCGCCGGCTGCGTCGTGGATCGGACGGATGCCGCGGCATCCTTTCTCGCCCTGCAGCATGCGGCCGGGCACCGTGCGCGCCTGCTCGATGTGCGGGCGCCCGACTTCCGCGCCGCGCCGACCGACCCGCCGTACGACGCCGTCTTCGCAAGTGCCGTGCTGCTGCACATCGACCGTGACGAGCTGCCGGACGTGCTGGCGACCGCCCGCCGCGCGACGCGCCCCGGCGGGGTGATCGCGGCGTCGTTCCAGACGGGCGACGGTGAGGAGTGGTCGCTGCGCAAGCTCGATGCCCCGCGCCGATTCGTGTACTGGCGAGAGGGTCCGCTCGCGGCGGCGTTCGTCGCGGCGGGGTGGGATGCCGTCGACGTCCGCGCCGCATCGGCGCGCACCTCCTCCCAGCAGTGGATCATGGTGACGGCGCACAACCCGGAGGTGGCCTGATGCTCGTCGTCGGCTCGATCGTCATCCGCGTCACCGACCTCGCCGCTCAGCTCGCGTTCTGGACGCGCGCGCTCGACTACGTGCCGCGCGAGCCCGTCGCGGACGATTTCGCGGTGCTGTCCCCCCGGTCGGGGCCGGGGGTGAGCGTGTCGCTCGACGTCGTGCCGTCGCCGCGCATGCTGCCGCCGCGCATCCACCTGGACCTGTATGCGGAGGACCAGGATGCCGAGGTCGCACGACTCGAGGCCCTCGGCGCCGAGCGAGTGCACTGGGACAAGCGCCCGGTCGACGCCGACTACGTGATCATGCAGGACCCGGAGGGGAACCGCTTCTGCGTCGTCGACGCCGACGGGTGGTCGGGGTGGGCCGCCAGGGAGTGAGACGGGCGCCGGGACCTCCTCGGGCGTCGACCTCCTCGGACGTCGCGCATGGGACAATGGAGGACGGCGGCGTCCACCCCCGAAGGACGGCGCTGAGCACCCACGACGGAAGGCGCATCGTGCAGATCAGGAACTCTTCAGACTGGCGCGACGCCCTCCCCTTCGAGCTCCCCGTGCCCGCGGCCGAGGTGCTGCCGGGCGAACCGACCCGGTGCGCCGGGTGCGGCGCCGAGGGCGAGCCGTGGCCGCGTGAGGCGCTCTGGGTCGTGAAGCACCGGCATCCGAACAACCCCGCCGGATTCGTGCGCTACTACTGCGCCGACCACAAGCCGACGCCGAAGCTCGCGCCGGCCCCGTCGCTGAACGAGCGCGCGCGCCGGTCCGCGCCGCGCGCCGCGTCGTCGCAGCGCGCGGGCTCGCAGCGCAAGCCCGCGGCGCCGACGATCCCCGAGCGCGTCGCCGCGCTCTGCCCCGATTGCTTCGTCGAGGTGCCCCCGTCCGGCATCTGCGGGATGTGCGGCCAACCCATCACCTGACCCCCTCCCCTCCCCCCCTTCCTCCCCCCTCGACTGGCCGCGAGACTGCATCTGCGAGTCGAAACTGTGGTCAGTGACCGCTGTCTCGACCCGCAGATGCAGTCTCGCGGGTAGGGGGTGGGGGTGGGGTAAGGGGAAGGTGGGGGGTCAGGAGAGGACGACGAGGAAACCGAGGACGGCGCTTGCGACCGCGAGCATCGCCAGCAGCAGCGAGGGGCCGGGCTTCTCGCCGCGACGGATGTGCACGACGACCGCGCCGATCATGAGGATCGCGAGGCCGACGGCGGCGATCGGCGTGAGGATCGGGGCGATGCCCGTGGCCAGCGGCAGGATGAGGCCGAGCGCTCCGAGGAACTCGGCGATGCCGATCAGGCGGATCTGGACGGGCGAGAAGTCCTCGGTCCAGGCCATCTTCGGGTCGGCGGCGAGTTGCTCCTTCGAACGGAGGGCCTTCGTGAGGCCGGCGCCCAGCATGAGGAGGGCGAGGATGATGTTGACGATCCAGAGTGCGATGAGCACGGTCTTGCTTCTTTCTACGGTTACTGTTGGTAAGCAACCACATCATCTGTCATCTTCGCGGCGTCTACAAAAGGAACATCCATGTCACTGACCGACATCACTGTGCCGGGCCTCCCCGATGCGGCATCCGCGCGGAGTCCCTACGAGGGCAGCTGCCGGCAGGAGGGGAACGACGGCCGCGCGATCCGTGACATCCTCGACCGCATCGGCGACAAGTGGTCACTGCTCGTGATCGCGACGCTCCACGAGGGGAAGCTCCGCTTCGGCGAACTGCAGGCGCACATCCCGGGCGTCTCGCAGCGGATGCTCACTCTCACCCTCCGCCAGCTCGAACGCGACGGCATGGTCACCCGCACCGCCTACGCCGAAGTGCCGCCGCGCGTCGAGTACGAGCTGACCGAGATGGGCGAGACGCTCTTCGCCCCCTCGATCGCGATCGCGAACTGGGCCGTCGCACACCACCCCGAGATCGAGCGCGCCCGCGCCGCGTACGACGCCCGCTGAGTGCCCTCGTGAACGCGCTCCCGCCCCTGGCCGATCTTCGCGCGACGGCGCGCGTCGTCTCGCTCCCCCTCGCGACGCGCTTCCGCGGGGTGGACCACCGCGAGGCGCTCCTCTTCGAGGGTCCCGAAGGCTGGACCGAATTCTCGCCCTTCGTCGAGTACGACGACGTGGAGGCATCCGCTTGGCTCGCGGGGGCGATCGATTTCGGCTGGCGTCCGCAGCCGGCAGCGTTGCGCGAGATCGTGCCGGTCAACGCCACGGTGCCGGCGGTTCCGGGATCCGACGTGCCCGCGGTCCTCGCCCGCTATGACGGATGCCGCACGGCGAAGGTCAAGGTCGCCGAACGCGGCCAGACGCTCGCCGACGACGTCGCGCGCGTGCGTGCGGTGCGCGAGACGATGGGCGCGGAGGGGCGCGTACGCCTCGACGCGAACGGCGGCTGGAACGTCGATGAGGCCGAGCACGCCGTGCACGCCCTCGCCGAGTTCGACCTCGAGTACCTCGAGCAGCCGTGCGCGAGCGTCGACGAGCTCGCCCAGCTGCGGGAGCGGATCGCCGACTGGGGCATCCCGATCGCGGCGGACGAGAGCGTGCGGAAGGCCACCGACCCGCTTGCCGTCGCGCGGGCGGGCGCGGCGGACATTCTCGTCGTGAAGGCGCAGCCTCTCGGCGGAATCCATCGGGCGCTCGAGATCGTCGCCGAGGCGGGGCTCCCCGCCGTCGTCTCGAGTGCGCTGGACACGAGCATCGGGCTGTCGATGGGCGTCGCGCTCGCGGCATCCCTCCCCGACCTGCCGTTCGACTGCGGGCTGGGGACGGCGTCGCTGTTCACCGCCGACGTCGCCCGCCCGTCGCTGCGACCGGCGGGCGGGGCGCTTGCGGTGGGGCGGGTGAGCCCGGATGCCGCGCTGCTCGACCGTCACGCGGCCGCGCCCGAGCGCCGGGAGTGGTGGCTCGTGCGCCTCGAACGGTGCCACGCGCTCCTCGCCGCCGGCGAGTAGCAGCCCGCGGGCGACCCCGCGGGGAGCCGATCAGCGACGGGGGGCGGCGGGTCGGTCGACGAGGACGTCGACGAGTCGCTCGAGGCGATCGTTCATGAGCTCCGTCACCTCGGCGACGGGGCGCCCCTCGAGCGTCGCGCGAATGCAGGTGTCGTCCGACACGTCGACGAGCAGTTGCGCGGCATCCGCGACAGAAAGGCGCAGCCGCAGGCCATGCGCATCGACGACGTGCTGGATGATCCCCTCGACGCGGTCGCGCACCGCACCCTGCCAGGCGAGGTACGCGTCGGCGAGACGTGGGTCGCGCATCGCCTGGGTGCGGATCTCGCTCGCGAGCCGCGGCTCCATCCGATCGCCGATCGACGCGCCCACGACATGACGGACAAGGGATGCCGTGTCGGCGAGCGCCTCGGGCGACAGGTCGCGCACCCGCACGGCCACCTCGTCGAGCTTCGCCTCGGCGAGCTGGGTGATGAGGGCGAGGAAGAGCTCGTCCTTCGACTCGAAGTTGGAGTAGAACGCGCCGCGCGTGAACCCCGCGCGTTCGCAGATCATCTCGACCGACGCGGCATCCATGCCGACCTCGGCGAACACCTCGTGCGCGGCATCGAGAAGGCGCGCACGCGTCTGCTCGCGGCGCCGACTGCCCGGTCGTGCGGTCACATCGGTCACCTCGGTCACAGCGTCTCCTTCCCGGTCATCCCGCCGGACATCTTCACACCCACTCCACAGACTTGCGGGGGGCAACGCTCTTAGGATACATCTATGTATCGGATACAGCGCTGTATCGAATCCCGCTGACCCTCGCACGACCGGAGAGCCTGTGTCCACACTCCTCTACTCGCTCGGCCGCTGGTCGTACCGTCACTCGTGGCGCGTGCTCGTCTCCTGGCTTCTCCTGGTCGCCGTGGTCGGGGGCGGTGTCGCGGTCGGCATGGCGACAGGCGCCGTCAAGGGCTTCGACAACTCCTTCTCGATCCCGGGCACCGAGGGCGAAGAGGGCCTCAAGATACTGAACCGCACGTTCCCGCAGGCGAGCGGCACGAGCGCGCAGTACGTCGTGGTCGCCGCCCCCGGCGACCGCATCGACGAGGAGCCGTACGCCGGAGCGATCGAACAGGTCGTCGGTGAGCTCGGCGACCTCGATGGCGTCCTCGCAGTGACGGATCCCTTCGACGACATGGTCACAGGCATGGTGAGCGACGACGGTCAGGCCGCCCTCATCCGACTGCAGTTCGCGGGCACGGTGACCGACGTCCCCGAGGCGACGAAGGACACGCTCCACGACATCTCCGACTCGCTGGGAGCCGCGCTCCCCGAGGGCTCGCAGGTCGTCGTCGGCGGTGACCTCTTCTCCACGTCGCTGCCGGCGCTCTCGATCGTCGAGATCGTCGGTGTGCTCGTGGCCTTGTTCGTCCTCATCGTGACATTCCGCTCGTTCGCCGTGGCGTGGTTCCCGCTCGTGAGCGCGCTCATCGGCGTCATCCTCGCGATCACGCTCATCTACGCGTCGACGGCGTTCGCGACGGTGTCGTCGACCACTCCGATGCTCGCGATCATGCTGGGCCTCGCGGTCGGCATCGACTACGCCCTCTTCATCGTCGCGCGACATCAGGACCAGGTGCGCGCGGGCGTCGATCCCGAAGAGTCCGCGGCGCGCGCGACCGGCACCGCCGGCTCGGCCGTCGTGTTCGCCGGCGTCACGGTCCTCATCGCCCTCATCGGGCTCGGCTTCGCCGGCATCCCCTTCCTCACGACGATGGGCGTCGCCGCCGCGGCGGCGGTAGCGGTCGCCGTGCTCGTGGCTGTCACCCTCACCCCCGCGCTCCTCGGATTCGCGAAGGGACGCGTCGCGGGGTGGGGCCACGGGCTCTCGCGCGGCGTGCGCATCGGTCGGCGTCGTCCTCAGGCGAAGGATGCCGCGGAGGCGGAAGACGACGCGACCGGCGAGAGCGACGCGGCACAGGCGACGACGAAGGTCAAGAAGACCAATCGCTGGGTGATGCTCGTGACGCGGCATCCGATCATCACGACGATCGCGGTCGTGGTGACGCTCGGGGTCGTCGCGATCCCCGCCGCGAGCCTCCAGCTCGCCCTCCCGAACGCGGGCATGCAGCCCACCTCGAGCGAGGCGCGGCAGACCTACGACCTCACCGCCGAGCACTTCGGCGCGGGTGCGAACGGCCCCCTGATCCTCACCGGCACGATCGTCACCTCGACCGATCCCCTCGGCCTCATGGCCGACCTGAAGGCTGAGGTCGAGGAGATCCCGGGCGTCAAGGAGGTCGCCCTCGCGACCCCGAACGAGACCGCCGACACCGGTCTCATCCAGGTCGTCCCCGAGACGGGGCCCGACGACCCGCGCACCGCCGACCTCGTGCGCGAGCTGCGGTCGCACCACGACGAGTGGCTCGAGAAGTACGGCGTCGACCTGAAGGTCACCGGGTTCACCGCGATCGCGATCGACATCTCCGACCGGCTCGGTGCGGCGCTGCTGCCGTTCGGCCTCTTCGTCGTGGGGCTGTCGTTCATCCTGCTGATGATCGTGTTCCGGTCGGTGTGGGTGCCGCTGAAGGCGACCCTCGGATACCTGCTGTCGATCCTCGCCGCCTTCGGCGTGGTCGCGGCGGTCTTCGAGTGGGGATGGTTCGCCGACGCGCTGCACGTGACCCGCACCGGACCCGTCATCAGCTTCATGCCGATCATCCTCATGGGCGTCCTGTTCGGCCTCGCGATGGACTACGAGGTGTTCCTCGTGTCGCGCATGCGCGAGGACTTCGTGCATGCCCGCCGCGCCCGCCGGGGCCGCGCCGACGCGCACACCGCCGTCGGAGCCGTCCGCAGCGGCTTCACCGCGTCGGCCCGGGTGGTGACCGCCGCCGCCGTCATCATGTTCGCCGTCTTCGCGGCCTTCGTCCCGGAAGGCGACGTCAACATCAAACCGATCGCGCTCGGGCTTGCGGCGGGCATCGCGATCGACGCCTTCCTCGTGCGCATGACGCTGGGCCCGGCGATCATGGCGCTGCTCGGAGACAAGGCGTGGTGGATGCCGCGTTGGCTCGACCGGGTGCTCCCGCACTTCGACATCGAGGGCGAGGCCGTCGAGCGCGAACTGGCCCTCGCCGACTGGCCCGAGCCCGACTGCCGCGCACCGCTCGTCGGCGACGGCGTCGGCGTGCGCGTCGACGGCGGCCGGGGGGTCGGCGAGGTGAAGCTCTTCTCCGGCGCGACCTTCCGCGCCGAGCAGGGCGACACCCTCCTCGCGACCTCGTCCGATCCGCGCGCGGGGCGCGCCTTCGTCCTCATGATCGCCGGCCGCATCGAGCCGAGCGAGGGTCGCCTGCGCGTCGCGGGGCACCTGCTGCCCGGCCGCGGAGCGTGGGTGCGCGCCCACGTGGGGGTGGCCCTGCTCGACGGCGCCGCCGATCCGCTCCGTGAGCTGCGCCGCGCGCTCGCCGGTGGCACGACGCTCGTCGCGATCGACGGGCTCGACACCCTCACCGGCGCCGACCGCGACCAGGCGGCCGCGCTCCTGCGCGACGCCGCGGCATCCATCGCCGACCGGAACGCGGACGACGACCTCCGTCTCACGGTCGTCGCCTCGGCGCGACACGACGGCCCCGCGCTCAGCCTCTTCTACGATGCGCACCGCCGGAGCGTCACCGCTCTGGCGCTCTCGCCCCTCCCCTCTTCCGCCTCTTCCACTCCGCAGGTGATGTCATGACCCTCTCCCTCGAACGCGCCCGCTCGCGCCGCCCGATCACGTGGCTGACGCTGATCGGGGTGCTGCTTCTCCCCGTCGTCATCGGCGGCATCCTCGTCGCCGCGCTCTACAACCCCGTCGAGCGCCTCGACGGCATGCGCGCCGCGATCGTCAACAACGACGAGCCGGTCACGATCGACGGCCAGTACGTGCCGCTCGGCCGACAGCTCGCCGCGGGGCTCGTCGAGGGCTCCGACGACCTTCCCTCGAACCTCGACTGGACGATCTCCAACACGGAGGATGCCGCGGACGGCCTCGCCGACGGCACCTACGACGCCGTGATCACGATCCCCGCGAACTTCTCCGCCGCCGCGACCTCGACCGCGGGCGCGTCGGACGGCTCGGGCGGGACGCCGGTGCGCGCGACGATCTCCGCGCAGACCTCGCCCGACAGCCGCATCGTCGACGACGCGATCACCTCTCAGGTCGCGTCGGCGGCGGCATCCGTGCTGGGTCAGAACCTGTCGAGCGTCTACCTCGAGAACGTGTTCCTCGGGTTCACGACGCTCGGTGAGAAGCTCGGCGAGGCCGCCGACGGCGCCCATCAGCTCGCCGACGGCGCCGACACTGCCGGAGCGGGCGCGGTGTCGCTCGCCGACGGCGTGCGCCAGCTCGCCGACGGAGCGGGTCAGGCCTCGACCGGCGCCCAGCAGCTCGCCGATGGCGCGCAGCAGGTCGCGGGCGGAGCAGCCGACCTGTCGACGGGGCTCGGTACGCTCTCCACGGGCGCGACCCAGTACGCCGCGGGCGTGCAGACCTACGCCGCCGGCGCGCACGCGTCCGCGGACGGGCTCGCGACGCTCTCGTACAACGCGAATCTGCTCGTCGAGCCGAGCAGTCAGCTGGCGACCGGCATCCAGCAGCTCGCCGACGCCGCTCAGGGCATCAGCGTCCCGCAGGACGTCATCGATGCCGCGAACGGAGTCGCCGAGAACAGCGAAGCGCTGCGGGCGGATGCCGAGGCCCGCGTCGCCTCGCTGCGTCAGCTCGCGACCGACTGCACGACAGCCGGATACCCCGCCGACTTCTGCGCGCAGGTGAGTGCCGCAGCGGATGCCGCGGAGGCCGCCCTCCCCACCGTCGACGGCATCCTCGCCAATTCGCAGCAGATCGCGAGTGGCCTCGGCCAGATCAACGAGCTCCCCGCGGCGACCGCGCAGCTCGCCCAGGGTGCGGCGGGTCTGTCGCAGGGCATCGCCGGGATCGCGGGCGGCCTGGGGAAGTCGGCGGCGGGCGCGGCGGGTCTCGCCACCGGAGCCGACGGTCTCGCGACCGGTGCGCAGGGCATCGCGACGGGGGCGGCGCAGTCTGCGGCCGGGGCCGCACAGCTCTCGACGGGCGCGTCGGGCGTCGCTTCGGGCGCGGCTCAGTCCGCCGCCGGCGCCGCGCAGCTGGCGTCGGGGGCCTCGGATGCCGCCGACGGCGCCGACGGGCTCGCGGGAGGCGTCGGCGATCTCGCCACCGGCACCTCGACGCTCGCCGACGGGCTCACCGAGGCATCCGGCGCCATCCCTTCGTACACCGATCAGCAGGCGAAGAACCTCGCCGCGGTCGTGACCGACCCGGTCGAGGCGGAGGGGACCTCGACGAACATCTTCGGGGCATCCGCGATCCCGCTGCTCGCGACCCTCGCGTTGTGGTTCGGTGCGCTCGGCTCGTTCATCGCCCTGCAGGCCGTGCCACGGCACGCGCTGAGCTCGCGCCGCCCGTCGGTGCTCCTCGCGCTCCGGAGCCTCGCCCCCGCCGCCGCGATCGGCGCGGCACAGGGCCTGCTCGTCGCGGTCGTCGTGCAGCTGGCCGCCGGATACGACGCCGGACAGTGGTGGACGTTCGCGGGCATCGCCGTCGTCGCGGGCATCGCGTTCGCGGCGGTCAACCAGGCGCTCGTCGCGGTATTCGGCGGCGCGGGCCGCTGGATCTCGGCGCTCATCGGGGTGCTCGCCGTCGCGACCGGCGTCGTCTCGACGGTGCCAGGCGTGCTCACGACGATCGCCTCGCTCATGCCGACGACGCCCGCCTACCAGGCGATGCTCGCCGCGCTCACGGCGGCGGGGGGCCTCGGCGCCGCGCTCGTCGGGATGATCGTCTGGGCCGCGCTGGCGTTCGTCGCGACGGTGATCGCCGTCGCCCGCCGTCGCACCGCGAAGGCGAGCCTGCTGCTCGAGGCATCCCCCGCCCTCGCCTGAGGCGTGCGGCGGCCGGTCCGTCGCGGGGGCTGGTCCGTCGCGGGGGCCGGTCCGTCGCGGGGGCTGGTCGACAGCGTGAGGTCGCCCAGCCGTCTCGGGCGCCAGTTTCCTGCACCGGCGCCAGAAACATGTAGCGCCCGAACAGGAAAGGAGCGCCGGAACAGCGACGCGACGCCCAGGGGCGGCGTCACCCACGCCGGCCGGATGCCTCAGGCCACGCCGGCCGGATGCCTCAGCTCAGGCCGCTGTAGACGTGCAGCCCCTTGAAGAACATGTTCACGATCGTGAAGTTGAACATCACGGCGGCGAAGCCGATGATCGACAGCCACGCCGAGCGCGTGCCGCGCCAGCCGCGGGTCGCGCGCGCGTGGATGTATCCGGCGTAGAGCACCCAGATGACGAAGGTCCACACTTCCTTGGTGTCGAAGCCCCAGTAGCGTCCCCACGCGTCGTTGGCCCAGATGGATCCCGCGATGAGCGTGAACGTCCAGAAGATGAAGCCGATGATCGCGAAGCGGTAGGCGAGCGACTCGAGCGCGTCGGCCGAGGGCAGCGTCCGCAAGAAGCGCGGGCCGCTCTTGATGGCAGGATTCGCGCCCGGCACACCGGCACCCGTGTCCGCGAGCGCTGCATAGCCGGATGCCTCATCGGCGGCGACCGCGAGGCGCTCGCGGCGCTGCTGCAGCAGCTGGAGGACCGACAGGGCGAACGCGAGCGCGAACAGCGCCGTCGACAGCGAGGCGACGAAGACATGGATGACGAGCCAGACGCTCTTGAGCGAGTCCTGCAGCGGCACGATCTCGGTGTAGAACCAGATCGCGGTGCTGCCGAGGAGCACGACGACGAGACCCGTGATGAACGTGCCGAGGAAGCGCAGGTCGTAGCGCAGCAGCACGAGGAGGTACACCACGACGATGAGCATCGTGCCGGTGAGGGCGAACTCGTACATGTTCGACCACGGCACGCGGTGCGCCGCGATGCCGCGCGTCACGTCCGCGCCGATGTGGAACAGGAGGCCGAGAACAGTGAGCGACGTGCCGATGCGCGCCCAGACGTACCGGGGGCGTGCGGCGGGACGCGCTTCGACCGCGACGAGCGCGGCATCCTCCTCGGCGCGGACCTCGGCGACAGCCGATCCGGAACCGGCCGCCCCGGTGCTCACCAGCTGGCGCGCGGGCACGGCATCCTTCGCCGCATCCTTCACCTTCAGGGCCAGGTCGGACCGGCGCGCCAGATCGACGGCGTACGCGACGAACGCGAGCGCGTAGATGGCGATCGCGGTCCAGACGAGGACGACCGAGACGCTGTCGAGCGAGAGGGCGGATTCGGGCATGGTGTCCAGTCTACGTTCGGGGTGGCGCGGGAATCAGGGGGTGGTCTCGGAACGCGAGGAAGGGGCGCGCGAGGAAGGGGCGCGCGAGGGCGAGGGCGAGGAGGCTGCAGCCACGCTCACCGACGCGGCGACGACGGATGCCTCGGAACGCCCTTCGGCGTCGAGGGCCGCGCCGTGCTCGCGCGCCGCCTGCGCGACCGCGACGGCGATCGCCGGGTCTTCACCGCGCGCGAGGCCCGCGTACTCGATCGCGAGCCCGCCGTCGGCCGTCGGCGTCGCCTTCACCCAGAGCCGCCGGCGCGGGATGAACAGTGCCGCGAGAAGCCCCGCGAGACCGATGACGGCGAACGCGAGCACCCACGGCGCCCCGACGTCGCGATGCACCGACAGCGAGACGTACCGCTTGACGGACTCGGCGCCGCCGTTCGCCTGGTTGTCCTCGAAGGTCACGGTTCCGAGCCCGTCGGGCAGGTCGACGGTCTGGCCGGGAGTCAGCTCGAGCGACGCGACGTCGATGGAGCGGCCGGTGAGCTGCGTCATCCCGTCGGTGTCGAGCTCGTAGACGTTCCGGGGGGTGCCGTCGTCGATGCCGAGATCGCCGGTGTACACGTCGAGCGTGAGGACGGGGTTCACCAACGCCGGGTAGATGGAGGTCAGCGCCCCCGATTCCTTGCGCGCGGCGAGCGGGTAGAAGAAGCCGACGAGCCCCATCTGCTCACGCGCACCGTCCTGCTCGGTGATGCCGTCGGCGACCTTGACGACGCCGAGCGAGGTCATGTTGTTGTCTTGCGGCAGGAACTCCACGTCGTCGCGGAAGACGATGTCGCCGGCAGCGTTTCGCACCGTGATGGTCGGGGCGTAGCCGTTGCCCATCAGGTAGATGCGGTCGCCGGCCATGTCGAGCGGGTGGTTGACGCGCACCTCCTGCTGCTCGGGCTCCTCGCCCGGCCGCTGCGTCGTGACGTGCGCGACGAAGTCGCCCGCCATCCCCTGGCCGGGCTGGCCGACCGGGACGTAGGTCAGGTCGAAGCGGTCGAGGGTCATCGAGTACGGGGCGAGGTTCTCGGTGTCGACGAAGCGCCCCGGATTGAAGGTCGTGTAGCCGCCGATGCCGAGCGAGTTCACGAAGCTGTCGCCCTCGACGAGGACGGTCTGGCCCGTGTACGTGAGCCCCCCACCGATGCCCGCGGAGAGGAGAACGCCCACGAGAGCCGCGTGGAAGACGAGGTTGCCGGTCTCGCGGGCGTAGCCGCGCTCGGCCGACACCGACGCGACGCCGGGGCGCGTGCCCGATCCGGCACGGTCGTAGCGCTCGACGCGGTAGCCGGCCTTCTTCAGCTGCGCTTGGGCGACGTCGACGGCGTGGGATGCCTCCGCATCGGCATCCGCCCCTTCGGGCAGCACGCGCAGCGCCTCGGCGTGGTCGTCGAGGCGGGACAGGCGTGCGGGCGTGCGGGGCGGCCGGGCGCGCAGGGCCTTCCAGTGGTGCTTCGTGCGCGGGATGACGCAGCCGATGAGCGAGATGAACAGCAGGATGTAGATCGCCGAGAACCACACCGACGAGTAGACGTCGAACAGCTGCAGCTTGTCGTAGACGTCGTAGAGCCCGGGATTCTCGCGCTGGAACGCGATGACGCCGTTCGGGTCGGCGGTGCGCTGCGGCACGATCGACCCGGGGATCGCGGCGATCGCGAGCAGGAGGAGCAGCACGAGCGCCGTGCGCATGCTCGTGAGCTGCCGCCAGCCCCAGCGGAGCCACCCGACGAGCCCGAGCTTCGGCTGCGTGATGTCGCCGCCGTCACCCCGCCCCTGGGTGGCGGATGCCGGCCCGTCGGCGTGATCGGCAGGGCGCAGCGGGTCGGATGCCGCAGACGCGCCGGCGTCGGCGGCATCCGTCACGTCGCCGTCCGTCAGATCAGAGCGGGAGTTCGACACCGCCGACCACCCCCTGGAGCTGAGCCATGATCTCGGTCCAGACGCCCGTCACCATGAGGAGTCCGAGGATGACGAGGAGCACCCCGCCGATGAGGTTCACCGTGCGGATATGCCGGCGGAGGAAGGCGACCGACCGTGTCGCCCAGCCGAACCCGACCGCGAGCAGGATGAACGGGATGCCGAGACCGAGCGAGTACGCGACGGCGAGGAGCACCGCGCGGCCGGGGTCGGCCCCGGTGATCGAGAGCGAGAGGATCGTCGCGTAGGTCGGGCCGATGCACGGCGCCCACCCGATGCCCATGGCGATGCCGAGCAGCGGCGCGCCGACGAGCCCCAGGCCGCTGCGCACCTCGGGCTTGACGGTGCGCTGCGCGAACCCGAACACCCCGAGGAAGACGAGGCCCATAGCGATCACGACGACGCCGAGGATGCGCGTCAGGATGTCCTGGTACTCGATGAAGAAGCGGCCGACCGTGCCCGCGAGGACCCCGATCGAGACGAACACGAGCGTGAACCCGGCGATGAACAGGACGACGCCGAGCAGGAGCCGCGCGCGCGGCGGGGCGGGGTTCTCCGCCGTCTGCACCGTGCTCCGCGCAGAGTCCGGGGATGCCTGCGCGGCCCGGGGCGATCTGCGGGTCTCGCGCGCCGATGCGCCCCCCAGAAATCCGAGGTAGCCGGGCACGAGCGGCAGGACGCACGGCGAGAGGAACGAGATGAGTCCGGCGAGCATCGCGACGGGGACCGCGAGCCACAGCGCCCCGTCGAAGACGATCGATCCCGGGTTCACCGCGCGTTCCTCACGAGCTCTCGTCGAGCACGTCGTTCACGATCGTCTCGAGAATCGAGCCGCTCTGCACCTGACCGATGAAGCGCGCGGCGACGCGGCCCTCACGGTCGAGGACGAGGGTCGTCGGGGTCGCCTGGACGCTCGTCCAGTCGGCGAAGGCGAGCTTGAGGTCGGCGTCCTTGCGCGCGAGCAGCGACGGATACGTGATGCCGTACGTCTGCTCGAACGCGGTCGCCTGCTCGGGGCTGTCGTAGATGTTGACGCCGAGGAAGTTCGCGCCGGCCGGGGCGGTCGCCTGGTGCGCGCCCTCGAGCGTCGACGCCTCGGCGCGGCACGGCCCGCACGCGGCGTACCAGAAGTTCAGCACCAGCACCTCGCCGGCGTAGTCGTCGCTCGAGATCGTGGAGCCGTCGATCGCGGTGCCCGTGAAGGCGACCGCGTCGGTGCGCTCGCCCTCGGGGATCTCCTGCACCCGGCCGTCGCCGGAGATGAAGCCCTGACCGTCGCCCTGCTCGTACTGCTTGACGAGGTCGTCGTTCGCGCCCGTGCACGCGGCGAGCGAGAGGGCGAGCACGGCCACGCCCACGGATGCCAGGATCTTGCGCATCAGACTGCCCCCACGTCCACGGCATCCGCCGTCGCGGCGGGCTCGGCGTAGGCGACCTCGCGCCATGCGTCGCCGTCGCGCTCGAAGCTCGTGACACTCGACAGCGCGCACCGACGCGCGCGCGGGTCGTGCTTCAGCTTCTCGCCCGCGACGGAGAGGTGGGTGATCCAGATGGGGAGCTGGTGGCTGACCATGACGACATCGCCGCCGTCGGCTTCGTCCCAGGCCTCGCGCATCGCGGCATCCATGCGGGCGACGACGTCGGTGTACGGCTCACCCCAGCTGGGTCGCGCCGGGGCACGCAGGTGCCGCCAGTTGAGCGGATTCGCGAGCGCGCGGCGCATGCGGGTGCCCTCGAAGACGTTCGTCGGCTCGACGATGCGCTCGTCGATCACCGGGTCGAGGCCGAAGATCTCGGTGAACGGCTCGGCCGATTCCCGGGCGCGCTGGAGCGGCGAGGCGTACAGCGCACCGACCGGTCGGCCGAGGCCGTGCACGTACTCGGCGGCCGCGCGGGCCATGCGTCGCCCGTCGTCGCTCAGCCGATAGCCCGGGAGTCGCCCGTACAGCACACGCTGGGGGTTGTAGACCTCCCCATGGCGCACGAGATGAAGGCGATCGGCGGGCACCCGCCCAGTCTACGGGCGCCGGAACTATGGGCGGGCTGGGAGAGCGCCGAGCGGCGACGCCCGCCGGCGTCGCCGCGAGCGCATAATGGCGACGTGAGCAGCGTGCCCGAGCGGTACTGGGCGGTCCCCGCCGACGATCTGGCCCGCGATCTGGGGTCGACCGCCGCGGGCCTGAGTTCCGACGCCGCGGCCGCCGCGCTCCCCGCGACGCGCGCCCGGGCGCTCGAGAGCCGCCGCCGCGCGAGCGCCGCGCGCCTGCTCGCACGGCAGTTCACGAGTCCGATCATCCTGATCCTCATCGCCGCGACCGTGATCTCCGGCGTCCTCGGCGACGTGACGGATGCCGTCATCATCCTCGTCATCGTGCTGCTGTCGGGCATGCTCGACTTCGCGCAGGAGCGAGGCGCGTCGGGCGCGATGGAGAAGCTCCTCGCCACCGTGCGGCTGACCGCGTCGGTGCGGCGCGACGGAGCGGTCGTCGAGGTGCCGTTCGACGAGGTCGTGCCGGGCGACGTCATCGGGCTCTCCGGCGGCGACGTCGTGCCCGCCGATGCCGTCGTGCTCGAAACGCACGACCTCGAGCTCGACCAGTCGAGCCTCACCGGCGAGACGTTCCCCGCGGCGAAGTCAGCCGGCACGAGCGCGCCCGACGCGCCCCTGGCCGACCGCGACAACGTCGTCTATCTCGGAACGCACGTCGCGAGCGGCAGCGGCACGGCGCTCGTGGTGAAGACGGGGCGTGACACGCAGTTCGGCGACGTCGCGATGGCCCTGCACGAGAAGCCGCGACCCACAGGATTCGAACGGGGAATGACCCGGTTCGGGCTGCTCCTTGCTCGGGTCATGGTCGTCCTCGTCGTCGTCATCTTCGTCCTGAACCTCGTGCTGCAACGTCCCTTCATCGACTCGGCCCTCTTCTCGCTGTCGCTCGCCGTCGGTCTGACCCCTCAGCTGCTGCCCGCGATCGTGGGCATCTCGCTCTCGCGCGGCGCCCGCGAGATCGCGAAGCACCGCGTCATCGTGAAGCGCCTGAACGCGATCGAGGACTTCGGCGCCATGTCAGTGCTGTGCACCGACAAGACCGGAACGATGACGCAGGGGTCGATCCGGCTGCACGCGGCGCTCGCGATCGACGGCACGCCGGATGCCGCGCTCCTGCGCCCCGCGGGTCTCAACGCGACCCTGCAGCAGGGGCTGCGGAACCCGCTCGACACGGCGATCGCACAGGCCGTCGCCGGCCTCGACCTCGGCGGCGCGAGGCTCGTCGACGAGGTGCCGTACGACTTCGATCGCAAATGCCTGTCGGTGCTCGTCGACGAACCCGGCGATGCGGGTGCGCGCCGCGCCACCCTCATCACGAAGGGCGCCGTCGACCCGGTGCTCGCGGTGTGCACGCACGCACGCCGACCCGACGGCACCGTCGCGCCGATCAGCGACGTGCGCGCCGAAGTCGAGAGCGTCGTCGATGCGCAGAGCGCGCAGGGCATGCGGGTGCTCGCGCTCGCGACGCGCGACATGCCCGCCGAGCGCGATGCGCGGGGCGAGGATGCCGTCGGCGTCGCCGACGAGCAGGATGAGACCCTCGAGGGACTCCTGGTGTTCGCTGACCCGGTGAAGGCGGATGCGGCATCCACCATCGCGGACTTCGCTGCGGCGGGCGTCAGCGTCCGGATGATCACGGGCGACGCGCGGCCCGCCGCCGTGCACACCGCCGCGCTCCTCGGGCTCGACACCGCCGGCATGCTCACCGGCGCGCAGATCGACGCGCTCGACGACGCCGCGCTCGGTCGCGCCGCCGCGGACGCGGAGGTGTTCTGCGAGACGAGCCCCCGTCACAAAGAGCGGATCGTGCGGGCGATCTCGGCATCGGGGGCGACCGTCGGATACGTCGGCGACGGCATCAATGACGCTCCGGCGCTGCGCGCGGCGGACGTCGGGATCTCGGTGCGCGGCGCGGCCGACGTCGCGGCGGATGCGGCATCCCTCGTCATGCTCGAGAACGATCTCGGGGCGCTCCTCGACGGCATGCGCCAGGGCCGGCGCACGTTCGCGAACACGATGAAGTACATCTTCATGACGACGAGCGCGAACTTCGGGAACATGATCTCGATGGCGATCGCATCGGTGACGCTCCCCTTCCTGCCGCTGCTCGCGAGCCAGATCCTCCTGATCAACCTGCTCACCGACCTGCCCGCTACCGCGATCGCCGCCGACCGGGTCGACCCCGACCAGATCGCGCGGCCACAGCAGTGGGACATGCGTCTCATCCGCGACTACATGATCGTGTTCGGTCTCGTGAGCTCGGCGTTCGACCTCCTCACCTTCGCGGTACTGAGGTTCGGGTTCGGCGCGGGCGAGCACGAGTTCCAGACGGCGTGGTTCTTGGGCTCGATCCTCACCGAGGTTCTCGTGCTGTTCGTGCTGCGCACCCGAGGACCTGCGTGGCGGAGCCGCCCCGCGGGCGTGCTGGAGTGGCTGAGCGCGGCGGTGATCGCGGTGACGTTCGTCCTCGTGCTCACGCCGATCGGCGCGCTCGTGCACCTCGTGCCGCTGTCGACGGAGCTGATCGTGCTGATCGTCGCGATCGCCGTCCTGTACTGCCTCGCGACCGAGGCGACGAAGGTCGTGTTCTGGCGCCGCGTCAGTCGGTCGCGGGGTTCTGCGCCGACCGCGCCGCGCGCCCGCCGCGCAGCTGACGCACCCGCGTCACGGTGAACCAGACGAGCGCGGCCGCGGCGGCGGCGATGACGATGTACTGCAGGATGCCGGCGTACTCCTCGACGATGTGCCACTGCTCCCCGAGGAAGTAGCCCGAGAGGACGAACACCGAGTTCCAGATGAGGGACCCCGCAAGGGTGAGGAGGCCGAAGCGCCAGAGCGGCATCCGGGTCACGCCGGCAGGGATCGAGATGAGGCTCCGGAAGATGGGCAGCATCCGCCCGAAGAAGACGGCCTTGCCGCCGTGCCGCTGGAACCAGGCGACGGTGCGGTCGACGTCTTCGACGTGGAGGAGCGGCGTGCGCTTCACGAGGGCACGCAGGCGCGTGATGCCGAGCGCCGCGCCCAGTCCGTAGAGGGCGAAGGCGCCGACGACAGAACCGGCGGTGGTCCAGAAGAGGGCCTCGAACAGGGTGAACGAGCCGCGGGCTGCGGCCAGGCCCGCCATCGGCAGGATGACCTCGCTCGGCAGCGGCGGGAACAGGTTCTCGAGCGCGATCGCGAGGCCGGCGCCGGGCGCCCCGATGAGCGACATGAGGCCGACGACTCCGTCGACGAGCGCGGTCAGCCAGGATCCGTCGGGAGTCGTCATGCTCTCGAGGGTAGGGGCGTGACGTTACGGGAACCTGAACGGACGCCCCGCGCCGGCCACCCACGTAGACTGGCTCCTCGTGAGTGAACGCACCCTCGTCGACCAGCTGCAGGCCCGCGAAGACGGCCCCGTCCGGGTGTCCGGGTGGGTCGAGACCGTCCGCGATCAGAAGAAGGTGCAGTTCGTCATCCTGCGCGATGAGACCGGCGCCGTGCAGCTCGTGAACGCTGCGACCCGGCCCGACCCGGCGGCGGGCTCCGACGGCGCTCCGGAGCAGGATGCCGACGCTCTCGCGCTGACGGCCCTCATCTCCGAGCTGTCCACGGGAACCTTCCTCACGGTGGAGGGCGCCCTCGCGCACGACGAGCGCGTCAAGCTCGGCGGCGTCGAGATCAAGATCGGGAGCCTCGAGGTCGCGGCCGCCGCCCTCCCCGAGACTCCGATCGCCGCCGACAGCGGGCTCGACAAGCGCATGGACTGGCGCTACATCGACCTCCGCCAGCGGCGCAACGCCCTCATCTTCCGCATTCAGACGACGCTCGAGCACGCCATGCGCTCGTACTGGGTCGAGCGCGACTATGTCGAGTTGCACTCCCCCAAGCTCATGTCCACCCCCGCCGAGGGCAACGCCGAGCTCTTCGCGCTCGAGTACTTCGGCGACCAGACCGCGTACCTCGCGCAGAGCCCCCAGCACTACAAGCAGATGGCGCAGGCCGCCGGCTTCGGCAAGGTGTTCGAGATCGGCGACGTGTTCCGCGCCGACCCGAGCTTCACGAGCCGCCACGCGACCGAATTCACCTCGATCGACGCCGAGATCTCTTGGATCGACTCGTACGAGGATGTCGCGCAGATGCAGGAGGAGCTCCTCGTCGCGGCCTTCACGGCGGTGAAGGAGAAGCACGGCGACGAGATCAAGGAACTGTTCGACATCGACGTCGTCGTGCCGACGATCCCCTTCCCGCGCATTCCCCTCGCCGAGGCACGCGAAATCGTCGCGGCGCGCGGCTACGACATCCCTCGGACCGACGGAGACCTCGACCCCGAGGGAGAGCGTCAGATCTCGGCGCACGTCCGCGAGACGTACGGCCACCAGTTCGTGTTCATCACCGACTACCACCCCGAGATCCGCCCGTTCTACCACATGCGCAACGCCGAGACCGGTCTCACGTGCAGCTACGACCTGCTGTTCCAGGGCACGGAGATCACGACGGGCGCGCAGCGCGAGCATCGCGTCGACGTGCTCGAGGCGCAGGCGCTCGAGAAGGGGCTCTCGCTCGAGGGTCTGGAGCACTACCTCGACTTCTTCCGCTACGGCATCCCCCCGCACGGAGGCTTCGGCATGGGCCTCGCGCGCGTGCTCATGCTGATGCTCGGGCAGGACTCGATCCGCGAGGTCACGTTCCTCTTCCGCGGGCCCACCCGCCTCGCCCCGTAGGACACCGCCCTCTCGTGGGCCACTCCCTATGCTGAGGGCATGACCGAGAGCTTCGACGGCCTGCACAACTTCCGCGACACGGGCGGCACCGCGCTCATCGGGGGCGGCGCCACCCGTGAGGGCGTGCTCTACCGCTCCGACGCTCTCAGCGCGCTCACGCCGACGGGCGTCGATCAGTTCTCCGCGAGCCCGATCGGGGTGGTCGTCGACTTCCGGACCCCTCAAGAGCGCCATTCCGCCCCCGATCGCCTCCCCGACGACCGTCCCGTCGAAGTCGTCGAGCTCTCCATCCTCGAGGGCGCGATGGCCGAGATGGCGCAGCGCATCCTGGCATCCGGCGCGCCGCTCACCGCGGACGACGCCGACGAGATCGCCGCGAGTCTGCCGACCCTCGACGCCCTCTACATCGGCATGCTGCAGCACGGCGGCGCAGCCTTCGCCGAGGTCGCTCGCTTCGTCTCCCGATCGGCCGACGACGCGCCGACGGCGGTCCTCGTGCACTGCACGGCGGGCAAGGACCGCACCGGCGTCGCGACGGCGCTGCTGCTCGACGCCGTCGGCGCCGAACGCGCGGCGGTCGTCGAGGACTATTCCGCGTCTCAGGCGAACCTTGCCGGCGAGTGGGCCGACGGAATGCTCCAGATGATCTCGTCCTTCGGCATCCCGCTCACCCCGGAGCTCCAGACCCTCGTCACCGGGAGCCCCGCCGAGGCGATGGAGAAGACCCTCGGCTGGATCGACACGACTTACGACGGCTCCGCCGCCTACCTCCGCGTCGGCGGCCTGAGCGAGGCGGAGCTCCTCGCGCTGCGCGAGCGCCTGCGCGCCTGACCGCCCTCACGCCGCCTTCCCTCCCCACCCGCGACGGCGCTAGCGTGAGAGCGTGCGCGCACCGTGGCCGCACACCGTGATCGAAGGGGACGGCGATGGCCGGGAAGTTCGAGCTCTACACCGACAAGGGTGGTCACTGGCGCTTCAACCTGGAGGCGTCGAACGGACAGGTCATCGCCTCGAGCGAAGGCTACAACTCGAAGGATGCCGCGAAGAACGGCATTGAATCGGTGCGCAAGAACGCGCCCGACGCGCCCGTCGTCGAGCTCTGACGCTCAGACCCCGAAGTCGACGGCGACGCGGTCGGCCCGGACCGAACCGATGAACGCGGCGACCTCCTCGTGCACGGGGTGCACGGCGTAGGCGGCGAGTCCTTCGGCGTCGTCGAAATCGGCGACGAGCACGAGATCCCAGTTGTCGCCGGGGAAAAGCGTGTTCGCCCCCGCGCTCATGGCGCGCAGGCTCGGCACCACGCCCAGAAGCGCGTTCAGTCGTGCTGCGGCATCGGCGGCGTGGGCGGCACGGGTATCGGCATCCTCGGCCGCCATCCGGAAGGCAACGACGTGACGCAGAGTCATCGGTTCTCCGTTTCGGTAGGTTCGGATGCCGCGGTCAGCGCGGTCCGCAGCCGGGCGGCATCCACGCGCCAATGCGCGTGCAGACGGCCATCGATGAGCACGACCGGGATCTTCTCCCACCACGTGGCGTAGAGCGCCGGATCGTCGAGGATCGAGAGCTCCTCGACTTCGACCTCTCCCTCGTCATCGATCTCCGCGACGACGGTGTCGACGATCTCACGCGCGACCTCGCACAGGTGGCAGTCGGGCTTGGAGATGAGGGTGAGAGTGGTCACTCGACCGGGCGACCCGAGGCGATCCACTCGCCCGTGCCGCCTTCGACGTTGGTCGCGTCGTAGCCGCGGGCCTCGAGCGCCTCGACGGCGCGAGCCGAGCGGCCGCCCGCCTGGCAGATGACGTCGAAGGCCTCGGACGGCAGCTTGTCGAGGTTCTCGCCGAGCGTCGACAGCGGCACGTTGATCGCGCCGGGCACGTGACCGGCTGCGAACTCGTCGGTCTCACGCACGTCGATGAGGGGCGTGTTCTCGCGAGACGCGAGCTCGGTGACGGTGATCGTCTTCATGGACGTTCCTCTCGCAGATCGGGTTTCTCGATCACGACGCGTCGGACGCGCCGCAGACACGAAGCGCCCGTCCGCTCGGGACAGGCGCTCGGTGTCGTTCGCCGCTTACTTCTTGTTGCGACGCTGGTGGCGAGTCTTGCGAAGCAGCTTGCGGTGCTTCTTCTTCGCCATGCGCTTGCGGCGCTTCTTGATGACAGAACCCACGGAAAACCTCACTATGTCAGGGGTCTGGACGCGGATCTTTCGCGTCCGGGAACGGGCACCACGAAAATGCCCTCGGAACAGTCTAGCCGACGTCGGCGATGGGGCGTTGCAGAGCCTCGGTGACCGCCTCTTCGGGCACGCGGTAGCTGCGCCCGAAGCGCACGGCGGGAAGCTCGCCGGAGTGCACGAGGCGGTACACGGTCATCTTCGAGACGCGCATGAGCTCGGCCACCTCGGCGACCGTCAAGAAACGCACGTCGGACAACTCAGCCATGATTCCACTCCCCCCAGCATCGGCGGAGGGCCGATGACTGCCGAAAATCCCCCGCGACCAGCGTAGACGGTGGCTGGGACACGTGTAAACCTCTGTGAATGCTGTGACCGCGCGGGCCCGGCACGATCACATGCCGAGGGTGTGCGTCAGCGTCCGGGGATCCTCTTGAACATGCTGTCGAACGCATGCTTCGTGGATGCCGCAGCGCGCCCGACCAGATCGGCGGCGGCCGCGGCCGAGTCGGGCAGGGTCGACACGGTGGCGGCGGCATCCGCAGCCGCGATTCCATCGTCGAAGAACGGCACGAGCCAGTCGTCCACCTCGTCGAGGGGCCCGACCGACAGGCTGTAGTAGCGGTGTTGCCCTTCCTCGCGCACCGAGACGAGTTCGGCCTCGCGCAGCACCTTGAGGTGCTTGGAGACGGTGGGCTGGCTGACACCGAGGTCGGCGACGATGTTCGAGACGCTCGTGCCGTGCTCGCCGGCCGCTCCGCGCTCGCGCAGCAGCTGCAGGATGTCCCGACGGGTACCGTCGGCGATCACGTCGAAGATGTCCGCCATGAAGGTAGGTTAGCCCGCGGCGCGCCCCGAGTACCATGACAACGACCGAGCGGGACCGGAACCAGGCGAGGAGGCGGCCATGACGGACGATTCCGTCGCCGTCCGCGTACGCCGGCGCCTCGCCGATGCGGGCACCGCGGTGGGGCACGGAGCCCGAGAGTTCGCGATGTCCTCACCCTCCCGCTTCGCGGTGCTGATCTTCTCGGCGCTCATCCTCGTGTTCACCGCCCTGTTCTCGCTTCCGGCGGCCTCCGCGACCGGCGAGCGCACCCCCTTCGCCGACGCCCTGTTCACCGCCGTCTCGACGATCTGCGTCACGGGCCTGTCGACCGTCGACATGGCCACGCACTGGTCGGCGTTCGGGCACGTGCTCGTCTACATCGGCGTGAACGTGGGCGCGATGGGTGTGCTCACCCTGGCATCCATCCTGGGTCTGGTCATCTCGAAGCGCCTGGGCCTGCGAGCCAAGCTCTTGGCGGCGGGAGACACCAACCCGATGCGCGCCCACCGCGGCCCGGTCAACGAAGGCCAGACGGTGCGGCTCGGCGAGGTCGGACAGCTGCTGTCGACCGTCGCCCTCTCGACTCTCGTGATCGAGGCCGTTCTCGCGATCCTCATCTACCCGTCGCTGCTCATCAACGGCGTTCACCCGGTGACGGCTCTCTGGGAGGCGCCGTTCTACTCCGCAATGGCCTTCACGAACACGGGCTTCACCCCCAACGCCGGCGGACTCACGCCGTTCGCCGGCGACTACTTCTTCCTCACGATGCTCATGGTCGGCGTCTTCCTCGGATCGATCGGATTCCCGGTCATCTTCACGCTGTGGCGCCACCACCTGCACGTACGCCGCTGGTCGCTGCACACGAAGCTCACGCTCATCACGACCGTCATCCTCTTCTTCGTCGGCGCGGCCGTCTTCCTGCTCCTCGAGTACGCCAATCCGCGCACGTTCGGGAGCATGGATGCCTGGAACAGCACGTTCCAAGCGTTCTTCCTGTCCGCCATGACCCGATCCGGCGGCTTCTCGCTCATCGACATCGGCGACCTCAACGGGTCGTCGCTCGTCGTGGGGTCGATGCTGATGTTCGTCGGCGGCGGCTCGGCATCCACCGCCGGCGGAATCAAGGTGACGACGCTCGCCGTCCTCGCTCTCGCCGTCTGGTCGGAGGCGAAGGGCCGCCCCGCCGTGCAGGCGTTCGGGCGCCGCATCCCGAGCGATGTACAGCGCGTGGCCCTCTCGGTCGTCGCGTGGGGGTCGACGATCGTCGCCATCTCCACCGTCACGATCGGACAGATCACGCAGGCACCGATCGAAGAGGTGCTCTTCGACGTGATCTCCGGGTTCGCGACCGTCGGCCTGTCGACCGGGCTCACCGCGACGCTCCCCGACCCTGCCGTGTACGTCCTCGCCCTGACCATGTTCATGGGGCGCGTTGGTACAGTGACTCTCGCCGCGGCCGTGGCCGCGACGAACCGTTCGCAGCACTATGCGCTGCCCGTCGAGAGGCCCATCGTTGGTTGAGCAGCGCCGTGGTTGAACAACTCAGGAGCGACGCTCCCGTCCTCGTCATCGGCCTCGGCCGGTTCGGTGCCGCGTGCGCCGGCGAGCTCGACCGGCTCGACCGGGAGGTGCTCGCGATCGACGAGAGCCTTGACCTCGTGCAGAAGTGGTCCGAGCGCGTCACCCACACGGTGCAGGCCGACGCGAAGAACATCGAGGCGCTCAAGCAGATCGGGGCGCAGGACTTCCAGGTCGCGGTCGTCGCGGTCGGGTCGTCGATCGAGGCATCCGTCCTCATCACGGCGAACCTCGTCGACCTGAAGGTGCCGCAGATCTGGGCGAAGGCCGTCTCGCAGTCGCACGGCAAGATCCTCGCCCGGGTCGGCGCGAACCATGTCATCTACCCCGAGCGCGAAGCCGGCGAGCGCGTCGCGCACCTCGTGTCGGGCCGCATGCTCGACTTCATCCGGTTCGACGACGACTTCGTGCTCGCCAAGATGTATCCGCCGAAGTTCATTCGCGGCATCAAGCTCTCGGAGTCTGGCGTGCGCACCAAGTACAACGTGACCGTCGTCGGCGTGAAGAGCCCGGGCAAGCCGTTCCGCTACGCCGAGGCCGACACCATCGTCACGAACCACGACCTCATCATCGTGTCGGGGACGAACTCCGACATCGAGCGCTTCGCCTCGCTCGACCGCTGAGCGCGGCCGTACCATCGCGCCTCGCGGGCGTCAGGCGCCGGAGGCGAGTCAGGCGCCGGAGGCGAGTTCGCGGGCCCGGGCCAGCGCGGCATCCGTCGCCTCGGAGAAGATCCCGGCGAGGTTCGCGCCCTGCAGCACCGCGAGCGCGCGCTCGGTCGTGCCCTTCGGGCTCGTCACCTGGCGACGCAGCTCGGCCGGGTCCTCTCCCGTCGCGTCGAGCAGGGCTGCCGCGCCGATGAAGGTCTGCTCGGCCATGAGGCGCGCGTCGGCGTCGGAGAATCCCTTGCCGCGTGCGGCCTCGGTGAGGTCCTCGATCAGGAGGTACACGTACGCCGGGCCCGAGCCCGAGATCGTCGACAGCGCGTCGATCTGGTCTTCGGGCACCTCGATGACCACGCCGCACGTCTCGAACAGGTCGCGCACGCGCGCGAGGTGGTCGGCGGATGCCGCGGATCCGCCCGCGATCCCGGTCACCGCCTTGCCGACCACGGCAGGGGTGTTGGGCATGGCGCGAACGACCGGGACGCCCTCGCCGACGATCGACTCGAAGGTCTCGATCGTGACCCCCGCCGCGAGGCTCACGACGATCGCGCCGGGCCGCAGCACGGGCGCGATCTCGCGCAGCAGGTCGGGCACCATGACGGGCTTCACGCCGATCAGGACGATGTCGGCTGAAGCCGCGGCGGTGAGGTTCGCGTCGGCATCCTCTTCGAGCGCGAGGCTCGTCACACCCGCGAGGTCGGCGAGCACGGCGGCCTTCGCGGCGGTGCGGTTCGTGACGGTCACCTCGGGGGCGAGACCGGAGCGGACGAGGCCCCTCAGGATCGCGCCCCCCATCGAGCCGGCACCGAGGATCGCGATCGTGGGGAGGGTGTGGGGCATGGCTCCATCCTAGAAGCTGGAACCCGGATGCGGCCCAGACCCGACAGACACCTGAGAGTCGATTCAGGTGCAATCGGTGCGGGGGTAGGATGCCGTCATGACCCTCCTGGACGGCATCACCTCGCGGCTCATCGACACGGACCGGCTGACCGTGAACATCCTCGAGCGCGCCGGAGACGACGCCGAGACGACTCCCGATCACACGCTCGTGCTGATCCACGGCAACGTCTCGTCGAGCCTGTTCTGGCAGGAGCTCATGCAGGACCTTCCCGCAGAGCTGCGTGTCATCGCGATCGACCTGCGCGGGTTCGGCGGCACCGAGAGCCTGCCCGTCGACGCGACGCGCGGCGTCCGCGACTTCAGCGACGACGTGCACGCCACCCTCACGGCGCTCGGCATCGAGACGGCACACTTCGTGGGCTGGTCGATGGGCGGCGGCGTCGTCATGCAGTACGCCCTCGATCACCCGGTGCTCTCCCTCACCCTCCAGGCACCCGTCTCGCCCTACGGGTTCGGCGGCACGCGGCGCGACGGGTCGCGCCTCACCGATGACGACGCGGGGTGCGGGGGCGGGGGCGCGAACCCCGACTTCGTGCAGCGCCTCACCGATCGGGATATGAGTGACGACGCGCCGTCGTCGCCGCGGAACGTCTTCCGCACCACCTACGTCGCCCCGGGCTACACGAGCGATCACGAAGACATCTGGATCGAGTCGATGAACACGACCTCGACTGCCGAGGGGAACTACCCCGGCGACGGGGTCGAGAGCCCGAACTGGCCCGGTTTCGGTGCGGGGAAGATCGGCGTTCTCAACACGATGGCACCGCGCTACTTCGACACGAGCGGCATCGTCGACCTCGCGGTGAAGCCGCCGATCCTGTGGGTGCACGGCACCGCCGACGCGATCGTGTCGGATGCCTCGTTCTTCGACCTCAACCAGCTCGGCGTCGCCGGGGTCATTCCGGGGTGGCCGGGTGAGGAGGTCGCGCCCGCGCAGCCGATGATCTCGCAGACGCGCGACGTGCTGGATGCCTATGCCGCCGCCGGCGGCGAGGTCACCGAGCTCACTCTCGAAGGCGTCGGTCACTCGCCGCACCTCGAGCGCCCCGCCGAGGTGCGCCGCGCGATCCTCGCGCTGATCGGTTACATCGGGAAGACCGTGTACCCCGCGCCGCCGACCGAGACGATCATCATCAGCTCGTCCGACTGAGCGCGCGGCATCCGTGCTGATCATGCACGGGGACTCCGACAACACCGTGCCCGTCGCGTGGACGCGGTCGCTGATCGACGAGCTTCGCGCCGCGGACGTGGACGTGTCCGACTGCATCCTCTCGGGCCGAGGTCACGGTCTCGAGAGCGTGCGCGACCCCGAGGGGGAGATCGCGCCGTCACGGGCGATCGCGTTCCTCGCGTCGATCGCTCAGCGCCGGGCGTCGAAGAAGGTGCGCAGGAGCGCCTGCGCCTCGGGCTCGGCGACGCCGCCGACGACCTCGGCGCGCACGGGGAGACGCCGGTCGCGGAGCACGTCGTAGACCGAGCCGGCAGCCCCGGCCTTGTCGTCCCACGCGCCGAAGACCACCCGCCCGACGCGCGCCTGCAGGATCGCTCCGGCGCACATGAGGCACGGCTCGAGGGTGACGGTGAGGGTGCAATGCTCGAGATTCCACGAGCCGGTGGATGCCGCCGCTGCGCGGAGCGCGACGATCTCGGCGTGCGCCGTGGGGTCGCCCGTCTCTTCGCGGAGGTTGCGACCTTCGCCGATGATCGCGCCCGCGGCATCCGTCACGACTGCTCCCACCGGGATCTCCTCAGCCGCCGCGGCCTCCGCACCGAGCGCGAGCGCGCGTCGCATCGCTGCGGCGTCGGCGGGCGGGATCGGCAGGCTCACGCGACCAGCGTACGGGCCGCGGGAGCTCCCACCTCGATTGCCCGCGCCGACGTAGGCAGCCGCGCGGGCCGCGCCGACGTAGGCAGCCGCGCGGGCCGCGCCGTAGGCTGAGGTCATGCGCGTGCACGTGGCCGACCACCCCCTCATCACCCACAAGCTGACGGTGCTGCGCGACGAGCGCACCCCCTCACCGGTGTTCCGTCAGCTGACCGAAGAACTCGTGACGCTGCTCGCCTACGAGGCGACGCGCAATGTCCGCGTCGACGAGGTCGAGATCCAGACGCCCGTGACGACCACCACCGGTGTCCGCATCTCGGAGCCGCGGCCGCTCGTCGTGCCGATCCTGCGCGCCGGGCTCGGCATGCTCGACGGGATGGTCAAGCTCCTCCCGACCGCCGAAGTCGGCTTCCTCGGCATGGCCCGGAACGAAGAGACCCTCCAGCCGTACACGTACGCGGAGCGACTGCCGGAGGATCTGAGCGACCGCCAGTGCTTCGTGCTCGACCCGATGCTCGCGACCGGCGGGTCGCTGGGGGCTGCGATCGATTTCCTCTTCGCGCGCGGCGCGCAGGACGTCACCGCGATCTGCATCCTCGGGGCGCCCGAGGGCGTGGCGAAGATCGAGGAGCAGGTGGGCGATCGCGACGTGACGCTCGTCCTCGGTGCGCTGGACGAACGTCTCAACGACAAGGGCTACATCGTGCCCGGACTCGGGGATGCCGGAGACCGCCTCTACGGCACGGTCTGAGCCCTCTTCGCCCCGCCGAGGCCACTCAGGCGCCGGCGCGGTGCCCTGTCTCCTGCTCCCAGAACTCGAGCTGCTGCGTCAGCGCCTTTGCGAGTTCGAACACCTGCTGGGGAGGGATCCGCACCCGCTGGACGACACGCCCCGGGACGATCGTCACGGGGTTGCCGTCGGCGTCGGACCCGGCCTGCGGGGGCCGCGCGAGTGACACGAAGTCCATCACGAAGACGTCCTGCGTGTGCCAGACGTTCGCGAAGTCGGCGTAGCTGCCCGTGACCGCCTCCGGCGGAAGCTCGATCTCGAACTGGCGCGGTGCGTCGTCGGCCATGGTGTCCCCCTCGTCGGGTCGTCGTCGGGCTATCGCGAGTCTAGAGCGGTTCAGGCGGCGCCGACGAGACGCGCGAAGGCGCTCAGGCGGGTGACGCCGTCGGGCGTGCGCGGCAGATCGTCGAGCAGTCCCGTGCCGTAGACGATGTAGGCGGTGTGCTCGGCGCGCGAGATGGCAACGTTCAGCCGGTTCTGCAACAGCAGGAACTCCAGTCCGCGCGGCGCGTCGCGTCCCGACGACGCCGCGAGCGACACGATCGCGACGGCCGCCTCCTGACCCTGGAACTTGTCGACCGTCCCGACGGGCACCGCACCGAAGCCGGCGTCCGCGAGCGCCTGCTCGACCACCACCTGCTGCGCGTTGTACGGCGTCACGACGATGATGTCGGATGCCGCGAGCGGCCGCGGCGGCACGTCCTCGCCCGACACCCACGGCCGCCCGACGAGATCGCGGACGATCGCGACGACGGCATCCGCCTCTTCGGGTGACGATGTGGAGTTGCCGGTGTGCCCGAGCGCGACCGGGACCACGCCCGGTGCGACGCCCTCGAGGTGGCGCGCCGACGTCGAGGGGTGCGCCGCGAGCCGGCCCTCGTAGGAGAGCTGGGAGACGGGCTCGGCGACCTCGGGCCGCATCCGTCGCGTCTGCGCCAAGAAGTAGCCGCGGTCTTCGGGGATGACGGCCGCGCCGTCCATGACCCAGCCGAGGGCAGACGTGTCCACGGGCTCGGGGTGCGTCCCCTGGCTCACCTGCGGCAACTGCTGCGGGTCGCCCAGAAGAAGCAGGCGCTGCGCCGCAACGGACACCGCGATGGTCGACGCGAGCGAGAACTGGCCCGCCTCGTCGATCACGAGCAGGTCGAGGCTCCCGCGCGGCACGCGGCGCGGGTGCGAGAGGTCCCAGGCGGTCCCCCCGATGACGTAGCCTTCGGGGTGCTCGGCGGCGAACGCGGCGTACCCGTCCTTCGCGATGGCGGTGAAGGTCGCCTCACCCGTGGCGCCGGACTTCTGCGCCTTCGCGACCTGCTCGGCCGGCACCCCCGCCGCGACGATGCGGTCGAGCATGTTCTCGACGACCGCGTGCGATTGGGCGACGACGCCGACCTTGTAGCCGCGCTCCGCGACGAGCCGGGTGATGACGTGGGAGCCGACGTAGGTCTTGCCGGTCCCCGGAGGGCCTTGGACGGCGAGGTAGCTGTGGTCGAGGTCGTCGACGGCCCGCGTGATGTCCGCGACGTCATCGCCCGAGCCGCGCGCGAGCACCCCGGACCGTGTGCGGGGCGCTCGTCGGAGCAGCAGGTCGGTCGCGGCGTCGTGCGGGAAGGCGGGTTCGGATGCCGGGGCTGCGGCGATCACGGCATCGGCCCACTCGTCGATCGCCACCTGCTGGCTGCCGGCCTTCGGCGGCGCGGGCGGTGTGAGGGCGATCGGCAGGTCCTGCCAGGTGAATCCCTGGACCGCGTTCTCTTCGATCACGACGCCGTCGTCGAGCGTGTCGATCACCCGCACGGTGCGGTGCACGTGGATCCAGCGCGTGCTCGTCTCGACCGGGAACGGCGCCGGCAGCTCGTAGAGGACGAAGGGTGCCGTGCCGGCGGAGAGCTTCGTGCCGGGGGCGAGGTCGCCGCGCAGCTCCACCACGCGGCGCTGCGCGCGCGCCCCCTCCGGGATGTGCCAGTCGGTGAGCACGCGGGAGCGGTCGTGGTCGAAGACGACGACGTCGCGCGTGTCCTCCCAGATCGAGACCGGCTCGCGCAGCCGCAGGAAGTGCGTGGCCCAGAAGGTCTTCGCCTCGCGCGGGTAGTAGTCGATCGCCGCCGACCCGAGCCGGAGCGCGGCGACGGCCGCCTCGTCGGGGTCGGGCGCGGACGCGGCATCCGTCGCCAACCGGGCGAGCGCGTCGGCACGGGGCGAGGGCTCGTACGCCGCCTCGCTCTGGTCGATGTCGGCCGACGGAGTCAGGTGCGCGTCGCGCGCACGGTCGACGAGCCAGTCTCGCAGGCGCCGCGTCGACACGCAGTCGTAGCGGTTGTAGTCGGCGAGGTCGGCGAGCACCGCCTCGCCCTCCTCAGCGCGGCCGGCGTCGATGAGGCCGCGCGCCTCGACGTACTTGACGATCGAGTCGTCGCCGCGTTGCACGTCGCTCGTGCGCACCTCGTCGCCCATGTAGAGCGGCTCGAGCTTCTTGATCGAGTACGACCGCGACCCGACGCGCAGGGCGCGCCGGACGATCGGGTAGAGGTCGACGAACACCCCGTCGCGCAGCAGGGTGTCGACCTCGGCCTCGCGCGTGCCGTAGCGCGCCGCCATCGCGAGCAGGTGGGTCGTCTCGTAGGGGGCGTAGTGGTAGATGTGCATGCCGGGGTGCGCGGCGCGGCGCAGCGCGACGATGTCGAGGAAGGTCTCGAGGGCGGCGCGCTCGTCGGCGAAGCTGTGCGCCCAGAGGGCCGTGTACTGCTCCCGGTCATCGACCCACCCGAAGAGGTAGTCGATGCCCCACTGCGGCACCCCACCGGCCGGCGGGGTCTCGGTGTACAGCGGATCGCCTTCGAAGTCGAAGAACATGTCGCCGTGATCGGGGCGGGGCAGAGCACCGATCGCCGTCGGGAAGACGACCTCGAACGTCGGCACCGGGTGCGTCTCCGCTCCCCCGACCGCGGCATCCGGGGCCTCTACCCCCTCGCGCGGCGGTACGCCGCCCGCGGGACTCTCCAGCTGCAGCCGAGCCTGCGTGCGAAGACCCGAGAACGTGTCCCACGACATCGGATCGGGAGCCTCGCGTGCCGCGGCGAGGTCATCGATCGTCCGGATGCCGGCGGCGCGGAGCCGCTCGCGCTGCACGGGTCGCATACCCGCCACCAACAGCAGATCGCGATGCTCGACGACCTCGGCATCGCACGTGGCGCAGCGGCCGTCGGCAACGACGTGCAGCGCCCCGCGATCATCGCCCCACGCGATCGGCTCCCCCGCCGCCCCGGCCGCGAGATCGCGGTCGGCGATGAGCGCGCGAAGCCGCTCGCGGCGCAGTCGGAAGACGGGCATGATGTCACGGACGGCGTGCACCGAGGTGGTGCCGTCGCCCAGGAGCAGCTCCACGCGATCGCTGTGCGGCACACCCAGGCGGTCGAGCTGGTCGACGTATGCCGCCAGCTGCATGAGCGCGGTGACCCGCGCCCGGCGGGCGAGCTTCGTATCCTGCACGATCCACCGTCCGTCTTCGCCGCGCAGCAGGAAGTCGGCGAAGCCGACGAACTCGTCGGTCGCGAAGACGGCCTGGTAAATTACGGCGACGTCGGGGTCGGAGAGCGCGGCGTTCGTCGCGGCGACGGCGGCGGCGATGCCCTCGGCATCCGACGACCGGGTCTGCGGCAGCTCGACCACGCGCCCCGGATACTCCTCGCGATACGCCTCGAGCCGGCGCAGCTCGTGCTGGTCACCGAGCCGGGCGGCGCGCTCGAGGGTCAGGTCTTCCGGTTCCTCGACGAGCAGAACGCGCCCGAGCTTCGCGTCGATCTGCCGCAGCCACGCGAACTCGCACTCGGCCGCCGCCTTCAGATCGCTCGCGCTCCAGACGATCCGCGGCAGCGCTCCGGCCCCGTCTCCTTCGATGTATCGCATGTCACCCTTCCGCGATCGACACTAGACGGGGGGTCGGACGTTTCGACTCGTGAGCTCGCTCAACGACCGGAGGGAGGTGTCAGACTGGACCCGTGAGCGAGACCCTTCCGTTCGAGAGCATCTACCGGCACGGGTTCGCGCGCGTCGCGGCCTGCACGATCCCCGTCGCGATCGCCGACCCGGCAGCGAACGCCGCCGCCGTGCTCGCGGCCGCCCGCTCGGCGCACGACGAGGGCGCGGCGGTCGCCGTGTTCCCCGAGCTGTGCCTGTCGGGCTACGCGATCGACGACCTCGTCATGCAGGACACCCTGCTGGATGCCGTCCGCGCAGCGATCCAGACGGTCGCCGAGGGCTCGCGCCTCATCCGACCGCTGCTGGTCGTCGGCGCGCCGCTCCTGCTCGGCGCACGCCTGTACAACTGCGCGGTCATCATTCACCGTGGCGAGATCCTGGGCATCGCCCCGAAGACCTACCTCCCGACGTACCGCGAGTTCTACGAGGCGCGCTGGTACGCGAGCGGAGCCGACGCCCCCGACACCGCGACGATCGGCGAGCGCGAAGTGCCCGTCGGCACCGATCTGCTCTTCGAGGCATCCGACGTGCCGGGGCTGGCCGTGCACGCGGAGGTCTGCGAGGACATGTGGGTGCCGATCCCGCCGTCCTCCACCGCGGCGCTCGCGGGGGCGACGGTGCTCCTGAACCTCTCCGGCAGCCCGATCACCGTCGCGCGCGCCGACGACCGGCACCTGCTCGCGAAGTCGCAGTCGTTCCGGTGCAACGCCGCCTACGCGTACGCCGCCGCCGGCGCGGGCGAGTCGACCAACGACGTCTCGTGGGACGGCCAGACCATGATCTACGAGGCGGGAACGCTCCTCGCCGAGACGCCGCGCTTCCCGGATGGACCGCGCACCTCCTATGCCGACGTCGATCTCGACCGCCTCCGCCAGGATCGCCTCCGTCAGGGAACGTTCGACGACAACCGGGTGGATGCCTGGGCGAGCGCCCGGCGCATCCCGTTCGAGCTCGTGCCGCCGGCCACCGTCACTGAGCTCCGTCGCCCGCTCGACCGGTTCCCCTTCGTCCCCGACGACGCCGCCCGACTCGACCAGGACTGCTACGAGGCGTTCAACATCCTGGTGTCGGGGCTCGTGCAGCGCATGCGCGCCATCGGTTCACCGAAGCCCGTCATCGGCGTCTCGGGCGGTCTCGACTCGACCCACGCCCTCCTCGTCGTCGCGCGGGCGATGGATGCCATGGACCGCCCGCGCAGCGACATCCTCGCCTACACGCTCCCCGGCTTCGCGACGAGCGAGCACACGAAGTCGAACGCGCTCGCCCTCGCCGAGGCGATCGGCGCGACGACCTCGACGATCGACATCCGCCCGATGGCGACCGAGATCCTGAAGGGCCTCGGGCATCCCTACGCGAACGGCGAGCCCCTCTACGACGTCACGTTCGAGAACGTGCAGGCCGGCGCCCGCACCGATTTCCTCTTCCGCCTCGCGAACCAGAACGGCGGCTTCGTCGTCGGCACCTCCGACCTCTCCGAGCTCGCCCTCGGGTGGGCGACGTACGGCGTGGGCGACCAGATGAGCCACTACGCCGTCAACGCGGGCGTGCCGAAGACCCTCATCCAGCACCTCATCCGCTGGGTCATCGCGCACAGCGACGACGAAACGCTGACGCCCGAGGCGAAGGACGTGCTGCAGTCGGTGCTCGACACCGAGATCAGCCCCGAACTCGTGCCCGCGGGTCAAGACGGCAAGGTGCAGTCCACCGAGGACACGATCGGCCCCTACGCCCTGCACGACTTCGCGCTCTTCCACATCCTCCGCTACGGGTTCCGGCCCTCGAAGATCGTGTTCCTCGCCGAGCAGGCGTGGTCCGACGCGGATGCCGGAGCGTGGCCGCCGGGGTTCCCCGCCGCCGACCGGTACGCCTACGACCGCGAGGCGATCGTGCGGTGGCTGCGCGTGTTCCTGAACCGGTTCTTCGGGTTCGCGCAGTTCAAGCGCACCGCGATCCCGAACGGCCCGAAGGTGCTGCCCGCCGGGTCGCTCTCGCCGCGCGGCGACTGGCGTGCGCCCTCCGACGGGAACGCGACGGCGTGGCTCGCGGAGCTCGACGCGGCGCTCGCGGCCGGCGACGAGGCGACACGGGACTGACGAGCGAGGCGCGGCCGGCGGGCGACGCGGGGCTGACCGCCGTCGCGCGAGCGCTCAGGACTCGCGCCCCGCGGCATCCGCCCGCCCGCCGTAGGCCCGCCCGCCGCGGCGCGCCGAACCGATTTCGCGCGACATCACCTGCGCACCGCTCGTCAGCAGGGCGCGCCGCCACGGAAGCACCCCGTCGATCTCGATCTGGATCGACAGCGACAGGATCGTCCGGATGAGCACGACGATGCCGAGGACGAGCGCCTCCTCGATGGAGGGCTTGGAGGTGATCGTGCGGATGAGGTCGGCCGCGACGAGGATCTCCAGCCCCAGCAGGATGGCGCCGCCGAGCGTGCGCCGGAGGGTCAGGTACGCCGCGCCGCCACCGTGGCCACGCGCCAGCTCGAGCGCAGCGAGCACGATCGCGACGGCGAAGCCGACGACGATCGCGACGACGCCGACGACCTCGAAGGTCACGGCGACACCCGTGAAGACCGGCTCGATCGTCACGCCCTCCCCCTCCTGCCGGCGCCCGCGCTCACTCCTTCGGCAGGATGCCCATGGCCAGCGTGATGACCCAGCCGTCGCGCGACGCGTCGATGAGCTTGTAGCGCATCTTGCGGTCGGGGATCCACCCGAGGTTCCGACCCGGGTCGAGCTTGACGCGCTCCGGAGCGACACGCACGCCGCGTCCGTCGGCCTCGAGCACCGCCTGCACGCGCACCCAGTGCTGCAGGAGGTCGGGGATGTTGCTCTCATCGATGAGACTCGAGTGCTTCTGCATGAGGCGGATGTCCGCGGCATCCGGATTCATGTCGCGGATGTCGATGCCGAGCGGCAGCCCCGGGTCGCAGATCGCGACGACGGTCGCGGCGCGGTAGCTCGCCGTCACGATCGCAATCGGCAACTCCTCGCCGTCGCGCGAGGCGATCAGACGTGTGTGATAGCCGAAGCCGCGCGGCGCCTCCCGCTCGATGCGGATGTCCTTCGCCTCGCAGGAGAGCCTGCCGGCGATGAGTTCCTGCGCGATGATGCGACGCCGATCGTGGACCGTCGTGCCTGGGTCCCAGCCGAGGCGCGCGGTGAACTCCGGAGGAGTCTCGAGAAGGACGGTCTGCAAGGCCATGATCGCTCCGATCGCTGAATCCGCACGACGGGCGCCCCGCCGACGCGAAGACACCCCTCGCCCCCATCTTGGACCACGATGACGCCACGCGGGCGGTGCGCACCGGTGTGAAAAAGGTGAGATGCCGCCTCGATGGGACACTGGAGGGGTGAAACTCCTCGTCGCCGCCCTGGACTCCGAACTCGTCGCCTTCGACCTCGACCCCGCCGGGTTCGAGCGCCTCGTCACCGGCCCCGGAAAGCTGAAGGCGGCGTACTCCCTCACGCGGCGCCTCGAGGCCGGCCGCGTCGACGAGATCGTCGTCGTCGGGACGGCGGGCTCGCTCGCGCCGGCCGGTTCCGTCGAGGCATCCGGTGTGTTCGACATCGCCGTGGCGATCCAGCACGACGTCACCGACCTCGAGGGCGTCGCGGGTCAGCACGTGTCCCTCCCGGCGCGCGTCGAGACCGGCCGCGGAACGGCGACGATCGCGACGGGCGACAGCTTCGTCGACGATGCGGATGCCGTGGCGTTCATCCGCGGCCTGGGCGCGACGCTCGTCGACATGGAGGCCTACGCGTACATCTGGGTCGCGCAACAGTACGGCGTGCCGATCACCGTACTGAAGGCCGTGTCGGACAACGCGCAGGACGGCGCCACCACCCACTGGGACGAGGCCGTGGCGGCTTGCAGTGTGACGCTGCGGCAGGAGATCACGAAGCGCTACGGCGTCTGAGGCCGGTAGCCTCGTTCTGGCGGCCCGTCGCTTTCGCGCGTCGCCGGGACATCTCATCCCACCGACTTTCACCACCGACTCTCCCACCGACGAAGGACATCATGTCGAACACACCGCCCAACGACCCGGCGGAGCCCCAGCGCCCGGTCGAGCCCACGCAGCCGACCGAGGTCTACCCGCCGGCCTACCAGGCGCAACAGCCCGCCTACGCGGCGCAGCCGCCCGCGGGCGGCGCCGTTCCCCCCGCCGGGTACGGTCAGCCGGGCTACCCCCAGCAGCCCAACGGCACGGGCCCCTCTGCGCCCGACACGCGTTCCAAGGGCGTCGCCTGGACGGCCCTGATCCTCGCGATCGTCGGCGTCGTGCTCGTGCTCTTCGGCTTCGTCCCGATTCCGTGGTTCGGCTTCTTCGCCGTGCTCCTCGGCGGCCTCGTGCTGCTGATCGCGCTGATCGTGTCGATCGTCGGCCTTGTCGGCAAGCGCAACGGCGGAAAGCCCCTCAGCATCACCGCACTCGTGCTGTCGGTCGTCGGCGGCATCCTGGGCGTCGTCGCCCTCCTGGCCTCGCTGGTGTTCATCGGTCTCGCAGCCGGCGGCACGTCGACGACGCCCGCCCCGACGGCGACCACCGACGCGAGCGAGAGCCCCGCGCCGACGCCGACCGATGAGGCATCCGCCTCGCCCTCACCGGAGGCGACCGCCCCCGACGCGTCGGCCGGCGACGAGGCGGCGTATCTCGCCGATGTGCGCCCGAAGGTGCAGGACATCATGGGGCAGCTCGACCCCTCGATCACGCCGGAGATCGTCGACAGCGTGTTCACCGACGACACCCTGCTGACGGTCGGCCGGGGCCTGCTCGTGACCGGACCGGACGGCATCGACGCGATCGTCGAGCAGACGCTGCCTTCGATGGGCGGCGCGATCACCGCCGACCAGCTGCGCTCGCTGTACCAGACGATCTACGACTCCGCGGACACCTACCTGCGCTGAGCTGGTCTCGGCCCGATTCGAGCCCCCGTCGCTGCGACCTCGCGTCGCGCGGCGGGGGCTCGTCGTCGCGTGACGGGAGTTTCGTCGCGCGGCGAGGGCTTCGCGCGCACGTGGGAGGGTGGGGGTCGGGTCAGTCTTCGCGGCGGCGCAGCAGCAGCTGCAGCAGGACGAAGATGACCACGGCGACGACCGCGACGATCCCGACCTTCGCGAAGAACCACGCGACCTTGAAGACGACGTCGACGAGGAACCACGCGATCACGATCGCGACGATCGCGCCGAGGATGGTCAGCACCGTGCTCTTGCTCATGTCTCCAGCCTAGGCCTCGGTCCGCGGCGACCGGCGCGGGGACCGACGTCAGCGCGTAGCGTGTGGACATGAAATGGTCGCTCCGCGTCGCCCGGCGCACGCCCCTTCTGCAGGTCGTCAAGTCGGTTGTCGCGACGATCGCGGCGTGGCTCGTCGCGGGCGCCCTCATCCCCGGCCCGCCGCCGGTGTTCGCTGCGATCGCCGCCCTGCTCACGGTTCAGCCCAGCGTCGGCGAATCCTTCGGGCGGGGAGTCGAGCGAACGGTGGGGGTGATCACGGGAGTGCTCGTCGCTTCGGCGATCGGGCTGCTCCTCGGCAACGGGTTCTGGGCGATAGCCCTCGCCGTCGCGGCCGCACTGCTGCTCGCGTGGGGGCTGCGCGCGGCGCCCGGAACGGCGAACCAGGTCGCCATCAGCGCCATGCTCGTCCTCGCACTGGGATCGGCGACACCCGGCTACGCCGTGGATCGCGTTCTCGAGACGGCGATCGGCGCGCTCATCGGTCTGATCGTCAACGTCGTCATCGTGCCGCCGCTGAGCCTCGCCCCGGCGCAGCAGAAGGTCGGCGCGGTGAACGACGCCACCGCGCGCAGCCTCGAGGCACTCGCCGACGCGCTCGTCGCGCCGCAGAGCGCCGCGCAGCTGCAGACGCTGCTCGACGACGCGCGGCTTCTGCGCGGCTCGGTGGCGGATGCCGAGCGCGCGCTCACCGACGCACGATCGTCGCTCGCCCTCAACCCGCGCGGAAGGACCCGAGCACGGGAGGTCGATGCCCTGGAGTCCGACGTGCAGCGTCTGTTCGCCATCGTGACGCAGACCATCGGCATGACGCGGGCGTTCGTCGACGACTACGACGACACGATCAGCGCCGACCGCGAGATCGGGTCGATCGCGGAGCAGCTGCACCGCGCGGGCCACGATCTGCGTCTGACGTCGCCGGGGACCGGTGCGCCGGTGAGCGACGAGCCGCCCGCGCTGACGCGTCCGCTCGAGGTGAACACCGTTCCGCCGCGGCACTGGATGCTCATCGGATCGCTTCTGGTCGACCTGCGACGCATCCATGAGGGGATCGCGCGCCCCACCCCTGCCGCGTCCGCGTGAGCAGGACCGCTGCGCACGGCGGCCCGATCCGGTCTCGGCGGAGGCCGTCCGGCCCGATCGATCAGGCGAGGACGGCGACGTCCTGCCGGATGACGCTCGGCCCCTCGGGCGCCGCCTCGACGCTGAGCTGCGCGGGGATCTGCTCCTTCATCGCCTCGACGTGGCTGATGACGCCGACGGTACGACCGCCGGCGCGCAGCTCATCGAGCGTCCGCATCGCAAGGTCGAGCGTCTCGGGGTCGAGTGAGCCGAACCCCTCGTCGACGAAGAGGGTGTCGAGGCGGATGCCTCCCGCGCGCGACGTCACGACTTCGCCGAGGCCGAGGGCGAGGGACAGCGACGCGAGGAAGGTCTCGCCACCCGACAGCGACTGCGGCGACCGCATCCGCCCGGTGTAGGCGTCGAGCACCTCGATGCCGAGCCCCGAGGCGCGTCCGCGCGCGGCGCGCGCGTCGGAGTGGTGCAGGCTGTAGCGGCCCGATGACATCTCGGTGAGCCGGAGATTCGCCGCCGCGACGATCTCCTCCAGTTCCGCCGCGAGGACGAAGGTCTCGAGGTCCATCTTCATCGTGTTGGGGGCGCGACCGGCGACGGTGTCGGCCAGGCGGATGACGGCCGCCGCGTCGTCGGCGAGACCGCTGACGGCCGCGGACGCGTCATCGACCTGCTGGGCGAGGTCGCGCAACCGTGTCGCGACCGACTCCGCGTCGAGGTGCGCGGCGATCGCGGCGGTGCGGGTGGTGTCGGCGTCGCGCGCGGCCGCGGAGACCGCGTCGAGATCGGCGTCGGTGGGATCGTCGTCGGTGAGCACGAGTTCGAGTTCGAGCAGGCGCTCACGCGTCCCGGCGAGGTCGGCGGCGTGCGTGGCGATGCGGGCGTCGAGCGCGTCGCGCTCAGCGGGCGAGAGGAGCGCCGCGCGGGCATCGGCTGCGGAGGAGAGCCCCGCGGCGTCCACGCCGACGCGCGCATCGTCCTCGGCGGCAGCCAGAGCGCGCGCGCGTTCGTCACGGGCCTCACGCGCGGTGGCGAGGGCGCGGGCGCGGGCGCGCTCTTCCGTCGCTGCCGCGATGCGCGCCGCGACGGTCGGGAAGTCGCCGCGCGCCTCGGCGATCGTGCGCGCTGCGCCGGTCGAGGCGGATCGGGTCGCGGCGTGCTCCTCCCCGAGGGCCGCGCGGCGCGCTCCCAGGTCGTCGCGAACGGTGCGCGCGGCGTCGATGCGCCGGTCGAGCGCGGTCAGGCGCTCGGTCAGGGCGGTGAGCTCGTCGGCGGCGGCATCGGCGGCATCCGCCTGCGCGGTGACGTCGGCGAGCGCGGCGACCAGCTCGAGCTCGCTCTGGTCGCCCGCACGCGCGCGGGCGGCGGCGAGTGCCTCGCGCGCGACGCGGGCCGCCTCGGCGGCATCGGCCGCGCCGCGCTGCGCGCCCTCGCGTGCCGCTTCCGCGTCGGCGAGCGCGTCGTCGGTGACGGGGTCGTCGGACGATGGAGCGGGCGCGGGGTGGCTGGTCGATCCGCAGACGGCGCAGGGCTCGCCGTCGACGAGGGCGGCCGACAGTTCGCCCGCGTGCCCGGCGAGGCGTCGGGCGAGAAGCGCTGTGACCGCGGTCGCGGCATCGCCTGCCGCGGTGCTGGCCTCGAGATACTCGCGCTCGGCAGCGACGCTCCGCTCCGACAGTCGAGCCGCCTCCCGCGCAGCGGCGAGCCGGGCCTCGAGCTCGGCGCGACGCGCCCCGAGGTCGTCTCGGCGTGCGGCACCGGCCCGAGCCGCGGCCGTCGCGTTCTCGAGGGCGGCGCGCTCGTCGGGCGCCGCGGCGAGGCGAGCGTCGAGCTCGGCGATCTCCGCGTCGAGCGCGGCGATCTCGGTTGCCTGGGCCTCGAGGCGCGCCTCGCGCTCGGACTGCTCCCGTTCGAGGGCGGCCGCGGCATCCCATCGGGCGATGTCGGCGGTCAGCGCGTCGATCCGTTCACCAAGGTCCACGGCCTGACTCTCGCCCGCGCGGTCGCCCGGCCCGTCGGCGAGGGCGTCGCCGCCGTGCGCGACCCATTCCTGCTCCGCCCGGTCGGCCAGCTGCGCGGCGGCCTCATGGGCGGCGGACGCACGGTCGACCACGTCGAGCGTCGCGCGGAGCGTCTCGGCGACGCGTGCGGCCGCGAGCCGGTCGCGGTCGGCGGAGATCGCCGGCTCGCGCTCCTCGAGCGCGGCGAGGCGCGTGCGCAGGGCCGCGCGCTCGCGGGCACGCTGCGCGCGCTCGGTGCGCTCGACCAGGTGCCGCGAGGCCTCGGATGCCGCGGCATCCGCCTGCTCGCGCGCGGTCGCCGCCTGCTCGACGCGATAGTCGGCGCGCGCCTGCGCCGCGAGGAGATCGTCTGCCGCGGCCCCCGCGTCGCCGGTCGCCTCGCCGGCTGCGCCTCCGCCGCCCAGGTCGTGCTCGGCGACGAGTCGCAGGGCGAGCTCCGTCAGGGTGCGCGCGTGCTCGCCGGCGGTGTCGAGTCGGCGCTGCGCGTCTTTGCGACGCTCATCGAGCGCATCGCGGTACTGCTCGAAACGGCGCGTGCCGAACAGGGTGCGCAGGAGGGTCTGCCGCTCGTCACCGGAGGCGAGGAGGAAGCGCGAGAACTTGTTCTGAGCGAGCAGGATCACCTGTTGGAACTGCTGCGCGTTGAGTCCGAGGATCTCGCCGAGCGTCTCACCGACCGTACGCGGCTTCGCGGCGCGGCCGATCCACTGCTCGCCCACGCGTTCTTCGAGCACGGCGCGGGCGGGCTCTGTCGTCAAGCCCCCGCGCTTGCCCCCGGCGCGCTTGGCAGGGCGGTCGTACTCGGGTGCCCGCGTGACACGCCAGCGCGTGTCGCCGATCGTGAACTCGAGGCGCACCTCGGTCGGATCGGCAGGGGCGCTGTGGTCACTGCGCAGGCGCTTCTCGGCACCGTCGTAGCGCGGCACGGTGCCGTAGAGCGCGAAGCTCACGCCGTCGAGGATGCTCGACTTGCCCGTACCCGTCCGCCCCGAGATGAGAAACAGCCCGTCGCCGGCGAACGCGTCGAAATCGATGCGCTGTGTTTCACGGAACGGCCCGAATCCGGTCAGTTCGAGCGTGTGGAGCCTCACGCGCCCACCCCCGCCGCGTCGCCGCGTACGACCGCGGCCGCCGGCGCGGCGCCGACGCCCTCTCCCGCCCCGGTGCGCACCCGCTCGTCGCGCACGTCGTTCCACACGTCGCTCTCGCGGTCGGTGAGGCCCTCACCCGAGCGCACGTGCGCGAGGAAGGCATCCAGCAGCTCCGTGTCGCTGCGGGCCGACCGCACGCGCTGCACGTACGAGCGCCCGTCGCTCTCCGCCGTCACGGCGGGTGCGTGCACGACCTTCGCGCAGAACGGGAACCGTTCTTGCAGCCGCCGCAGCGGGTCGGTCTGGGGAAGCATGTCGGTGTACTCGACGCACACCCAGGCGTCTTCGGCATCGGCGAGGCCCGGGTCGGCGAGAAGCTCGTCGAACGCGCCGCGCAGCGTCCGCAGACGCCGAGGCACCGGTAGCGGAAGCCATTCGACGTCCCCAAGCCCCTCGGCATCCAGCTCGACGAGCCACGAACCGCGCGGCTTGTCGCCCTCGCCGAAGCTGTAGTGCAGCGGCGCTCCCGCGTACCGGATGTGCGGCGCGAGCGTCTGCCGTCCGTGGATGTGGCCGAGCGCGGCGTAATCCACGCCGTCTAAGGCCTGAAGCGGTACGACGTCGAGGCCGCCCTGCTGGATGTCGCGCTCGAGATGCGGTGTCGGTTCAACCCCCGCCGCGAAGCAGTGCGCGATCGCGACCGACCGGCCGCGTTCTCCGCTCGCCTCTCGGGCGGCGAGATCGGCGCGGACGAGACCCATCGCGTGCCCGAGGGCGCCCGCCTGCGAACGCGCGTCGGGCCAGGTGTGTCGCACCAGCGCCGGTTCGAGGAAGGGGATGCCATATACGTGCACCGGCCCGTGCGCGTCGCGCACCGTCACGGGGATGCCGACCGCCGCGGGGTCGGTGAGCACGTGGATGCCGCTGCGGAGCAGCCCCGATTGGAAGCCGAGCCGGGCGGCCGAGTCGTGGTTGCCGCTCGTGACGATCACCTCGGCACCGGTGGCGGCGAGGCCGCGCAGCGTGTCGGAGAGGAGGGCGTAGCAGGCGGCGGCCGGCGTCGCGGAATCGAACACGTCACCCGCGACGATCACGACGTCGACGTCGTGCGCACGCACCTGGTCGGTCAGCGCCTCGAGCACGCCGCGCAACGCCTCGAGCGTGGAGTGACCGTGGAAGGTCCGCCCGATATGCCAGTCGGAGGTGTGCAGGATGCGCATGACTCCACGGTAGATCGACCCTCCGACATCGCCCGGAGGGCATGCCGCGATCAGCCCCCCGAGCCGCCCGCCCGGCGTTCGCGGCGTCGAGCCGCGAGGTCGACGAGACCGAGCACGAGGGCGACCGCGAGGAAGACGACGACCGCGAGCATCCCGTAGGCGTAGGCATCGTGGTAGACGTCGATCCCCTCGCGGCCCGCGCCCACGTCGCGGTAGACCGCGGCGTAGAACAGCGAGAGGGCGACAGCCGTGCCGACCGCCGTGCCGATCCGCTGCCCGAGCTGGCCGACCGACCCCGCGAGACCGCCCGAACGCGTCGGGATCTCCGCGAGCGTGAGCGTCTGGTTCGGCGCGACGACGAGCCCCGCCCCGGCCCCCGCGACCATCATGACCGCGGCCATCGCGTAGGCGACGATCCCGACCGGGACGGTGTAGGCCACGACGGTGAGGACGATCGCCGAGACGAGGACGATCGCCACGCCCCACACGACGAGCGGCCGGCCGAGCCGCGCCACGTTGTTGCCCCCGTACCAGGCGGTGACGGCACTCGCGAGCGCGAAGCCGATCGAGACCATCCCGGCGAACACCGGCGCGAGCCCGATGCCGAGCTGGAGGAACAGCGTCGTCAGCAGGAAGAGTGCCGGCACCGCCGTGAAGTAGGTCGTCGCGATGAGCGTGCCGTTGCGATACGAGTCGACGGTGAAGAGGGCGAACGGCACGAGTGGCGCCCGCCCGGATGCCGCATACCGGTGCTCCCACCAGGCGAAGGCGACCGCGAACACCGCGGCGAGGGCGAGCGTCCACCAGCGCCGTGGGTCGTCGTCGGGCGACCCGGTCGTCAGGAGGAACGGCCACATGAGCGTGATGATCATGATGCTGAACAGCACGAGGCCGATCGGGTCGAGCTCGAGGCGCGACGCGCTCGGCATCCTCGTTCGGGGCAGCAGGAAGATGACCCCCGCGAGGACGAGCAGGCACAGCGGCACGTTGATCCAGAAGATCCAGCGCCAGCCGTCCTGCGCGCCGCCGACCGCGATCATGAGGCCGCCGAGCGTCGGGCCGATCGCCGTCGCGATGCTGATCGTCGCGCCGAACAGGCCGAACGCGCGCCCGCGCTCCTTGCCGACGAAGATCTGCTGGATCGTGCCGATGACCTGCGGCATCTGGATGCCTGCGGCGAGCCCCTGCACGAGGCGCCCCGCGAACAGCACCTCGGCGTTGGGCGCGAGGGCGCAGACGACGCTCGTGATCGTGAAGAGCGAGAGGCCCAGGATGAACAGCTGACGCCGCGACCGCTGGTCGCCGAGGCGTCCGAACGGCACGAGGGCGAGGCCGAACATGAGGACGTAGCCCGACACGATGATCTGGAGCTCGGTCGGCGAGGCCCCGAGTGCCTTCTCGATGGAGGGGAGGGCGACGTTGACCTTACTGAGGTCCATGATCGTGAGCGCCGCGACCGACACGCACACCCAGAACGCGCGCCAGCGCTGGCCGTGGCCGAGCGGGATGCTGGCGGTGGGCGGAGAGCCGGGCGGTGTGGACATCGCACTCAGGCTATGCCCGCGGGGAGGCGCGGGGGCGATCCGCGTTCACCGTTCGCTCAGAAGACGCCTCCGCCCACCTCCTACGCTCATCTCATGGCGAAAGACGACGGGCCGGTCGAGAAGGCTGCGGATGCCGTCGACACGGCGATCGATGAGCTGACGGGCGTTCCGACCGACGACGGCGACATCGAGGAGTTCTCGTACGACGGGGCGACGCTCATCGCCGAGAAGCGCGGCGACCAGGCATCCCCGCGCACGGTCGTCCTCGTGCACGGGATCGGCATGGGCCGGAAGGTGTTCGCCGATCTGACCCAGCGTCTCGAGGACGATGCCCTCGTCGTCTCGCTCGACCTCCCCGGCTATGGCGACGCCCCCGAACCCCCGCGCACGCCGACGATGGAGCGCCTCGGCGACCTCGTGGCCGCGTACCTGCGGCATCTCGACCGGGGCCCGGTGACCCTCATCGGGCACTCGATGGGCACGCAGGTCGTCACCGAGACCGCGGTGCGCCACCCCGCGACGGTGCGCCGGCTCGTGCTCGTCGCCCCGACCGTTGACCGTCACCACCGGAGCGCATTCGCGCAGCTGATCCGGCTCGGCCTGGACCTCCTGGGCGAGAGCCCCAAGGTCCTGATCCTCGGCGCGCGCGAGTACCTGCGCGCCGGACCTCACCTCGGGCGCAAGATGCACGCGATGCTCGTACACCGTCCGGAGGACTCCTACCCGCGCGTCGCCGCGCCGACGCTCGTCGTGCGCGGCGAGGACGACCCCGTCGCGCCGCCGGAATGGTGCGACGAGGTGGTCGCCGCGATCCCGTCCGCGGAGAGCGTCGAGATCGCCGGGCACGGCCACGAGACGCTCATCCGCGACGCGGGTCCGGCCGCCGAGGCGATTCGCGCGTTCGCGCAGATCTGAGCGGCGCGGGCCGAGCCCCGCCCGCTCAGCGCCCCGAAGACAGTTCCGCGACGAGCGCGGCGATCCGCTCCTCGCCGAGCGCGATCCCTGTGTCGTCCAACCGCCGGCGTACGGCCTGCTCGACGGTGGCGGCGTTCTCGCCCGCGACGTCGGCGCGTAGCTGCGCGACGAGGCCGTCGAGCTTGTCCTGATCGGACGCGGCGTTCTGATCGAGCGCCGGCTCGTCCTGGGTCCCCTCGCTCACGAGCCGTCGCCCGTCGAGAGATCGGCGTCGACGCCCTGCGAGACCTCGGCGGCGTCGACGTCGTCGACAGCCTCGACGGAGTATCCGGTCGCCGGCCCGTCGGCATCCTCATCGGCATCCGATGGCAGCGCGGCCTCGGGCGCTTCGGCGGCCGAGCGCTCGCGCGTCTCCCCGTCGTTCACGTCGCCGCTCTCCCACCCTCCGGCGGGCTCGGCGTCGATGACACCCTCGGGCAGGTCGTTCTTCTCTCGCTGGTCTGACATGGCGCACCCTTCGTCGTCGGTGCGTCCACTGTCACCCGTCGTGACGCCCCAGGTCAGGGGCTTGACGGGGTGCGGGTGGGAAGGTAGCCATCAGCTCGCGCGACGCGCGGCGAGGATGCCGGACCGGTCGGGGTGCTGGTCGAACCAGTCGGCGACGTACCAGCAGACAGGGCTCACGGCGCGGTCGCCACGGGCCTCGAGGTCGGCGACGGCACGCTCGACGAGCTCGCCCGCGTAGCCGTGACCGCGGAACGTCGGGATCGTGTACGCACGCGTCATCGCAACGGTGCGCCCGTCATCGCGGTAGTCCAGGACGCTCACGAGGTCGGACCCCTTGTGCAGGGTGTAGCGCGAGGCATCCTTCTCATCGGCAAACGTCAGGTCGGTCATGTCTCCACGCTACGCCCGGTCAGCCGGGAGGGAGCTGAGCCACGCGTCGACCGCATGCTGCCCGGCCAGGTGCACAATGGGCTCCCCCGCCGCGATCCGCTCGAGCATGCGGGCACGGACGCGAAGGTGAGCGGTCCACGCCCAGCGCACGCGACGAAGGCGCGGATGAGGGAGCGCGCCTCATCGACGTCGCGCTGCGTCCAGTCGCGGTCCCAGAACACGGCGTCCAGGTCGAGCCGCGGCAGGCCCGTCCGGGCTGCGACGCGCTCGGCGAGACGGGACTTGCCCGACCCCGACGTGCCGACGATCCGGATGCGTCGAGGCGCGTCGCCGGGCGCGTCGCTCGGCGCGTCGGCGGGGGCAGGCATCCTTCGATTGTGCCGTGCGCGTCGGCTCCGTCACATTCCGTCATGAAGCCGGATGCCGGGGAGATCCGTTTGACACATCGCGGCACCGTTCGTCATAATCGGCCTCATGACTGACAACGCACGCACTCTGTCCGCCCGGGAGGCGAACGGATATGCCGGCATCATGATGCCGCGCGTTGCCATGTGTTGCCGAATGTGTTCCTGACGGTCACCCCCGCCGGGTCGCCCCTGATTCTCTGAGCACTCTGTCTCGGAACAGGGATCATCACGACCCCCGAGCCGCCGTCTCCTCCCGCGCACAACGCGGATGACGGATGCCTCGCACACGGCCTCCTCCGACTCCCGCTCCTCTTTCTCCTCCGAGTCGGCCGGCCCTTCGCCGCACACACCCGAACCCGCTCCGGCACCTCCGCCCGGGTTCCACCCCGAAGGACTCGCTCCCATGTCGACCACCGCCCTCCTCACCCCGCCCGCCACCGCCGCCGCCACGCTTTCACCGGCTCGTCACCTGCACGCCGTCGATGTTCCGCTGGCGCCCGTGGCCACGGCTCCCGCCGCCCCGGCATCCGCCGCTCCGGCATCCGCCGGTCTTCCCGTCGGCACCGCGCCGCGCGGCTTCGCCCTCTATGTCGGCATCGATGAACTGAAGGCCGCCGCCGACGGCGTCTCGCTCTCGACGCTCGTCACCGCGCTCCGCCAGACCCTCGCCGAGCTCGCCCCGCACGCCGAGAGCCACGCGACCGTCGCCCTCGCCCCCGCCCACGCCGGCGGTCGCGACGTCGATGTGGTCCGCCTCGCGCTGCATGAGCCGTCGGCCGTCGCCCGTACGAAGGCCGACGAGCCTGACCAGGACCACGTCCCCGGCGGCGTCACGATCGACATCTCGCGCCGCCGCGTGCACATCGACGGCGAGAGCGCCGCGCTCACCTTCAAGGAGTTCGAGCTGCTGCAGTACCTCGTGCTCCGCGAGGGCCGCACGATCGAGCGCACCGAGCTCGTCTCGTCGCTGTGGAGCCACACCGACGACGGCGAGGCCCCGGGCGAGCGCACGATCGACGTGCACGTGCGACGCCTGCGCGCGAAGCTCGGCCGCTACGAGGACATCGTCCGCACGGTCCGCGGCATCGGCTACCGCTTCGACCGGCACGCCGACGTCGTCATCCGCTTCGGCCACGGCGCCCCTTCGCCCGACCGCTTCTGACCCCTGGGGCTCCGGCGGCGCTTCCGGGAGCTTGGGCGGCGTTCCCGAGCGTCGAGGTGCGGGTCTGCTCGCGAGGAACCCGAGCAGCGGCGGTGTATCGAGATCACCGCACCCCCGCCGGGCCCCCGCACCGCGATGTCGGTGGTGCTGACGTAGGGTGACGGCATGACGAACGGGGCGGCGACACGGATGCCGGGACGCACCGCAAGCCCCGCCCGCGACCCGCGCCCCCGACACGAACGCCCGCTCGAGAGCGAGTATCGCCCGCGGCATCCCCTCGACGCGCACCGCGCGATCGCGTATCAGCAGCGCGGCACCCACGATCCGGCACAGACGACGGTCGGCGGCGTGATCTGGCGCGCGAGCCGCACGCCCGACGGGGTGGCGACGCTCGCGATCCGCGTCGAGCGCACCCGCATCCGCGCCGCGGCGTGGGGCCCGGGTGCCGCGTGGGCGCTCGACCAGTTGCCGCGCCTGTGCGGCGCGGACGACGACCCCGCAGGGTTCGAGCCGCATCACCACCCCCTCATCGCCGAGGTGCACCGGCGTCACGCCGACCTCCGCCTCAGCCGCACCGACCTCGTGTTCGATGCCCTCGCGAGCGCGATCTTCGAGCAGAAGGTCACGGCGCTGCAGGCGTTCGGCGCGTGGCGGATGATCCTCACCTGGTGCGGCGAGCGCGCCCCCGGCCCCACCCCACGCCCGATGTTCGCCCCGCCCGCCGACTGGCGCCTCGTCCCCAGCTGGACGTGGCACCGCGCGGGACTCGAGCCGCCGCAATCACAGGCCGTCGTCCGGGCGGCGCGGCGACGCGCGTCGATCGAGGCGGCGGCGTCCGCGGCCTCTGACGGCGACGAGCGCGACGCGGTGTTCACGAGCCTTCCCGGTGTGGGTGCGTGGACGAGCGCGGAGGCGCGCATCCGCGCGTTCGGCGATGCGGATGCCGTGAGCGTCGGCGACTACCACCTCGCCCATCAGGTCGGCTACGCCCTCACGGGGCGTCGCGTGGACGACGACGGCATGGTCGCCCTGCTGGAGCCGTGGCGCGGACACCGCCAGCGGGTGATCCGGCTGATCGGGCTGAGCGGCGCGTTCGAGCCGCGGCGCGGTCCGCGCGTCGCGCCGGAGGATCACCGACGGCGCTGATCCGCCGCCCCGCCCAGGCTCGGCGACGGCGGATGCCTTGTGGGTGTCGGTGACCTGATCTCCGAGCGCGGCGTCGGCGCCGCACCTACAGTGGGGGCATGACCTTCGCAGGCGCAGACGAACCCGGCGACGACCCGCGTGGCTCCTCCGGCTGGCCGCGGGGCCGCTGGGGGTGGCTGTGGGGCACGGTCGTGCTCGTGGCCCTCGGCATCCTGTTCGGGCTCATCATGGGCAGCGTCTGGTTCGGACTGTTCGTCGCCGCGATCATCTCGATCGGTTGGCTGATCGCCTACGAATCGTTCCGCGGGCGCGCCCCGCACCGCGACGACCCGTGGGACGACGGCGCCCAGCTGTAGGGACGGCGGACCGCTCGCCCCGCTCGCCCCAGTTTCAGCCCGCCTCAGTAATAGACGGCGAGTCGCCCGCGGGGGCCGTCGACGACCTCGACGGGGGTCTCGAAGATCTCCGAGAGGACATCGCCGCGGATGATCTCGTCGGGCTCGCCGAAGGCGACGACCTGGCCGTCCTTCATGGCGCAGATGCGGTCGGCGTAGTGTCCCGCGAAGTTGATGTCGTGGAGCACCACGACGATCGTCCGCCCGAGCTCCGCCGCCGCACGGTGGAGGTGGCGCATCATCTGCACGGCGTGCTGGATGTCGAGGTTGTTGAGCGGCTCGTCGAGCAGGACGTAGTCGGTGTCCTGCGCAAGGACCATCGCGACGTACGCGCGCTGGCGCTGACCTCCCGACAGCTCGTCGAGGTAGCGACCTTCGAGCGCGCCGAGCCCGAGGAAGTCGATCGACCGGTCGATGATCGCCTCGTCATCCGCCGTGAGCCTGCCCTGCGAGTACGGGTAGCGCCCGAACCCGACGAGCTGGCGCACCGTCAGCCGCGTCACGAAGTGGTTCTCCTGACGGAGGATCGCGACGACCTTCGCGAGCTCGCGCGAACGGGTCGAGGCGACGTCATGGCCGCCGATCGAGATGCTGCCGGCATCCGCTTCGAGAAGCCGCCCGATCATGGTGAGCAGCGTCGACTTGCCGGCGCCGTTGGGTCCGACGAGCGCCGTGATGCCGCCCGCGGGCAGGTCGAGGGTGACGGGCCCGATCGCGACATCGGTGCTGTAGCGCTTCTCGACGGCATCGAGCGTGATCACAGGCGCCCCTTTCGGAGGAGGTAGACGAGGAAGAAGGTGCCGCCGACGATCTCGACGATGATCCCGACCGAACCCGCCGCGTAGAAGACGTGCTTCATGACGAAGTACGCACCTCCCAGAACGACGAACCCGACGAGCCACGACATCGCGAACATGCGGCGGTGGGAATACGTGTCGGCGAGCTGGTAGGTGAGCATCGCGACGAGGAACCCGAAGAAGGTCATGGGACCGATGAGCGAGGTCGACACCGCCATGAGCACCGATACCGCGAGGAGGGCCAGGATCGAGTCGCGCCGATGCGAGACGCCGAGACCCAGCGCGACCGGGCGTCCGAGGGCGATGACGTCGAGCCGGCGTCCGCCCCAGACGAGCGCGACGATCGCGAGCGCCGCGAGCGGCACGGCGTAGGGCAGGTAGGCGACGTCGGCGTTCGCGACCGAGCCGATCAGGCGCGCCGTGAGCAGGTCGAACTCCGTCGGGGTCAGCAGGCGCTGGAGGAAGGTCGAGAACGCGGCGAGCGCACCCCCGAGGATGATCCCGACGAGCAGCATGATCTGCACGTTCGCGTACTTGCCCGACAGGAGCCACCCGTAGAGGATGCCGGCGAACACGAGCATCAGCAGGATCTGCAGCAGGTACGCGCCGACGCCCTGCAGGATCAGCACGCCCGAGACGCCGAAGACGAAGATCATCGTCGTCGAGATCGCCGTGTAGAGCGACTCGAACCCGAGGAGCGAGGGCGTCACGATGCGGTTGCCGACGACGGTCTGGAACGTGATCGTGGCGATCGACTGGCAGCACGCGACGACGAGGATCACCGCGAGGCTCTCGACGCGCAGCTGCGCGATGCGCCAGAACCCGTCGCTGCCGGCGGGGGCGGGGTTGTCCCACGCGAGGATGCCGACGGCGATCGCGACGGCGGCGACGGCCAGGACGACCAGCAGCACGCCGTACCGGCGGGCACGCGCCCGCGACGGGAACGCACCGACGTGGCGCGCGGAGCCGGAGCGGGAGCCGGATGCCGAGGCATCCCTCGTCACCGCTGTCGTGAGCGTACGCGGATCAGGCACGACGACGCTGCCTCAGGAGGAGGGCGATGAAGGCGACCGAGCCGACCATCGCGAGGATCAGGGAGACGGGCACCTCGAAGGGCATGTTCACGACGCGCGCGAGGATGTCGCACGCGGTGATGAGCGCGACGCCGCCCAGCGCGACCCACGGCAGGTTCGAGCGGAGGTCGTCGCCGCGCATGAGCGAGACGACGTTCGGGACGATGAGCCCCAGGAACGGGAGGTTTCCGACGACGACGGTCACGACGCCGGTGGCGAGGGCGATGAGCATCGTCCCGATGAGGAGGATGCGCCGGTAGTCGAGCCCGACGCTCGTCGCGACCTGCTCGCCGAGGCCGGCGATCGTGAAGCGGTCGGCGGCGATGAAGATGATGACCACGACGATCAGGACGACCCAGAGAGGCTCGTAGTAGCCGCGCATGACCGAGGTGAACGACCCGGTGAACCAGATCGCCATGCTCTGGAGCATGTTGGTCGACAGGGCGACGTAGGTGGAGATCGCGCCGACGACGGCGCCGAGCATCATGCCGACGATCGGCACGATGATCGACGAGGTGAGCATGACCCGGCGGAGGAACAGGAAGAACAGCATCGTCCCGACGAACGCGGCGATGACCGCGCCGATCATCCGCGCCATGAGGGGCGCCTCGGGGAACAGCAGCATGACGAGCAGCAGTCCGAGCCCCGCCCACTCGGTCGTGCCGGTGGTCGTGGGCTCGACGAAGCGGTTCTGGGTGAGCATTTGCATCACGAGCCCGCACATCGCCATCGCCGCACCCGCGAGGACGAGCCCGACCGTCCGGGGGATGCGGGTCGCGAAGAAGACGGTGAGGCCGTCGGGATCGTTCCAGATGTCGTAGACCCCGACGAACAGAGACAGCGTCACGAGAGCGAGGACGACCACCACGCCGACCAGGAGCGGCCACGTGAAGAGGCGCTGGCGCGAACGCGGGCGCGCGCTGCGCGGCATCCGGTCGGGGATGCCGCGCAGCGCGGTGTCGCTCGGGGACAGCGGGATCACTGCTTCCGAACTCAGGAGGCGCTCTCAAGAGCGTCTGCGAGGCTGTTGAAGAACGTCGTGTAGGTGACGATGCCCTCATCGAGGTAGGTGCCGGCCGGCATGTACACGATGTGGCCGTTCTTGACCGCGGGGACGTTCTTCAGCACCGCGGAGGAGGTGAGCAGGTCGGCGGCGGGCGTGTACTCCTCGTCGGTGTTCGCGCTGACGCCCGCGTCGCGATCCATGACGAGGATCCACTCGGGGTTCGAGGCGGCGATCGCCTCGACCGAGATGTCGTCGCCCTGGTGGTCGGTCGAGCCGTCGCTCGACAGCGCCGGGGTGAGGGCGAGGATGTCGAACACCGGGCCGAGCGTGCGGCCGGTCGAGGGGGCAGCGTAGTTGATCTCGCCACCGGAGGTGATGACGCCCATGACGGACTGACCGTCGTACGCCTTCTTCACGCGCTCGACCGACTCGTCGTAGTCGGCGACGAGCTTCGCCGCCTCGTCCTGCTTGCCGAACACCTCGCCGAGGACCGTGACCTGACGCTTCAGCTCGTCGCCGAAGTCTTCGCCCTCGCGCGGGTCGAGTTCGATGATGGTCGCGTTGGGTGCGAGCGTCTGGAGCGACGCGTAGTGCGACGCGAAGCGCTGACCGTTGATGATCAGGTCGGGGTCGGCGGCGACGACGGCCTCGAGGTCGGGCTCGCCGTGGTTGCCGAGGTTGATGACGCCCGAGCCGTCCTTCTTGTACGACAGGCCCGCGGGGAAGATGTCGAGCGGTGCTGCGACGACGTCGATGCCCCAGCTGTCGAGCACCGAGATCGTCCGGTTGTCCGTCGCGACGACGCGCTGGGCCGGCAGGGCGACCGTCTGCTCGCCGTGGTTGTCGGTCACGGTGACCGAGGTGGCCTCCGCGGTGGCCGAGGGGCTGGCGGCCGGCGCAGCGGCGGACGAGCAGCCTGCGAGGCCGATCGCGGCGGCGGCGGCGATCGCGACGAGGGCCATGCGGGAGGCGGGACGAAGACGAGTGCGGTGCGAAGAAGGCATGCGTGACGTATCTCTCGGTGAGTGTGCAGGGGATGCCGGTCGACGACGCGTCCGGCTTGGTTAGGCTAACCTAAGAATGATGAGCACGTCGACTTCACCCCCCGAACCCACCGCCGAGACCACTCCCGCCTTCCGCCTCGAACGGCAGGGCCTCGACCTCCGTTTCCGCGCCGTCCGGCTCGCGGCCCGCGAGTGGATCACCCCCGAGTACGTCCGCGTCCGCCTCGAGGGCGACGACCTCCGCGGCTTCACATCGCTCGGCTCCGACGACCACATCCGCGTCTTCTTCCCCGCAGGTCCCACCGAGTCGGTCGAGGAGCTGCGCGCCGCCCCGAGCCGTGAATACACGCCGCTCGCGTGGGACGCCGACGCCGGATGGCTCGATCTCGAGTTCGCGATCCACGGGGCATCCGACGTGCACAGCGCCGACGGCGTCGGCGCCGTGTGGGCGGCGTCGGCGGAGATCGGCGCCTTCGCGGGCGTCGGCGGCCCGCGCGGGTCGATGGTGGTCACCGGCCGCCCGGACGCGTGGTTACTCGCGGGAGATGAGACCGCCGTTCCCGCGATGCGCCGTTTCGCGCAGCTGATGGATGCCGAGGCCACCGGCCGCATCCTCGTCGAGGTTCCCGACGCCGCACGCGAACTGCCCATCGACGCGCCCGCGGGCGTCGTCGTCGAGCAGGTCCACCGGGGCGATGCGCCCGCCGGCTCGGCCCTGGCAGCCCGCATCGACGCGCTCACCGCGGACGACCGCCCCGCCGGTGACGTCTTCGGCTTCATCGCAGCCGAGCAGGCGATCGTCAAGCCCGGCCGGGCGCTGCTTCTCGACCGGTGGGGCCTGGCATCCGACCAGATCGTGGTCAAGGGCTACTGGAAGCGCGGCGAGGCCGAGTACCACGCCCCGCATTGAGGCCCTCGCGGGCGCATACGATGGAGGGCATGGCCTTGCCCTATCGCGCCCTCGCCTTCGCGTATCGCGCGGTGGCCTCGCTCGTCATCCTGATCGGCATCGCCCGCGTCACGGGGCTGTGGAGCGCCGACCCGTCGTGGTCGTCGTTCCTCTTCTTCACGGTGCAGAGCAACGTGCTGTGCCTCGTGTGGATGGTGTGGTCGGCGATCGTGACCGTCCGCGACATGCAGACGAAGGGCTGGTACGGCTACTCCACGCCGTCCGCGCGCGGTGAGGGCTTCGTCATGATGGCGATCACCGTGACGATGCTCATCTACCTGATCGTCCTGGTGCCGTACTTGTTCGAGCAGCCGGGCGCGAGCGAGCCGTTCAGCCTCACCGACAACCTCGTCCACATCATCTGCCCGGTGCTCGTCATCGTCGACTGGTTGCTGTTCATTCCCAAGGGGAGTTTCCGGAAGATCGACCCCGTGCTCTGGGCGATCATCCCCTACATCTATCTGATCTTCGCGTTCACGTATGGTGCGCTCGGCGGCGACTTCGGCGGCGGCGCCCGCGTGCCCTACCCGTTCATGGACGTCGAGGCGAACGGCGTCGGCGGGGTCATCGCGTGGATCGTGGGCCTCACGATCGCCCTCATCGCGGTCGGCTACGTCTACTACGTCATCGACCACGGCCTCGCGCGGCTCGACCAGCGGCGCATCGCAGCGAAGCGTTCTGCCGCCGCCTGACGACGGCTCGCGGCGGACGGAACAGGCGCGCGCCGTCAGGATGCCGGGGCTTCCTCGTCCTCTTCGGGGTTGAAGTTCGACGGCTCGTCGGTGTGACCCGCGGCGACGCCGTCGGGGTCGGGCGGGATGGTGCCTTCTTCGCCGAGGCCGCCGGCCTTGCCCGTGACGTCGGTGTCGTCGGCATCCGGCTGGCCGCTGTCGTTCTGCTCGCTCATGGCGTTCGTCTCCTCCGGCGGCGCGGTGCGGGCCGCCTCTGCGGCCACGATACGGACGCGGGATCGGGCGCGAACCAGGGTTGACGATGGGCGCGCCGTACCGCTAGTGTCGCAAGGCTGTGCCGACACCGGCACGACACGAACCGGAGGATCACGACGATGGCGCACCTGCGCACTCTCCCCGCAGCGGAACTGGTGAAGCCCGAACTGGGCAACCCCCAGAACCGCTACGAGTCGTACCCTCCGGCGCGAGCCGTCTGACGCCGCCACCGTCACACGCCCCGCACCGCAAGGTCCGGGGCGTTTTCGCGTGTGCCCTCTCCGCATGCCGAGCCTTTCGGACCTCTCCACAACAAGGAAAGGAATCATGGAGAAGCTCACGAACCGGCTGCTCAGCTGGGCGAGCGTCATCGACGAGAAGACCGTCGCGCAGGCGCTCACCTCGTCGCGCATGCCGTTCATCTACCCGCATCTGGCGCTCATGCCCGATGCGCACCTCGGCAAGGGGGCGACGGTCGGATCCGTCATCCCGACGCTCGGGGCGATCATGCCGGCGGCCGTCGGCGTCGACATCGGGTGCGGGATGATCGCCGTCCGCACCCAGTTCACGAAGGCGCAGCTCGTGGCGCGCGATCTCGGCGCGCTGCGAGAGGCGATCGAGCGCGCGATCCCGCTGTCGGCGGGCCGGGACAACCGGAAGGTCGTCGCCACCGCCGAGCCGCGGGTCGCCGAACTCGAGGACCTCGCCGCCGCGAAGGAGTTCGATCCCGCCCGCTACGCGGGGCACTGGCGGCACCAGCTCGGGTCGCTCGGGTCGGGGAACCACTTCATCGAGGTGTCGGTCGATGAGACGGATGCCGTGTGGATGTTCCTCCACTCGGGCTCCCGGGGCGTCGGCAACAAGATCGCCACGCACCACATCGCGCTCGCGCAGCGGCTCGCGAAGCAGTGGTGGATCGAGCTGCCCGACCCCGATCTCGCCTACCTCGTCGAGGGGACGGAGGAGTTCCGCCGGTACATCGCGGAGCTGCGCTGGGCCCAACACTTCGCGCTCCTCAACCGCGAAGAGATGATGGACCGGGTGGCGCGTCAGCTCTCCGAGGCGATGGGTGAGGACGTGATCGAGCAGGAGCGGATCAACTGCCACCACAACTTCACCGAGAGCGAGATGCACTTCGGGAAGCGTGTGTGGGTGTCGCGGAAGGGCGCGATCCAGGCGGATGCCGGGCGGCCCGGGCTCATTCCGGGGTCGATGGGCACGGCGTCGTACGTCGTGTCGGGGCTCGGCAACCCGCTGTCGCTGAACTCGTCACCGCACGGCGCCGGCCGGGAGTACTCGCGGTCGGCGGCGCGGCGGACCTTCACGCACGCGCAGCTGCGCGCGGCGATGGAGGGGATCGAGTTCCGTGACACGGATGCCTTCATCGACGAGATCCCGCAGGCGTACAAGCCGATCGATCAGGTCATGGCGGATGCCGCGGATCTCGTCGAGATCCGGCACACGCTCCGCCAGCTCGTCAACGTGAAGGGCGACTGACCGGCGGGGCCGCAACCCTTCGGTGATCGAGTGCCGGCGCTGCGCGTCGGCACTCGATCACCGAGGCCTCAACCGAGAAGGCGCGGACGCTCGGGCCCCTCGCCCAGCACGTGCTCACCCAGGAAGCCGAACACGGTCTCGTACCAGACCTTCGCGTGCTGCGGCTCCAAGACCCAGTGGTTCTCGTCGGGGAAGTACAGGAACCGGTGCGGCAGCGACCCGTCCTCGGCGGCGAAGTGCTCGTTGAGCTCCGACCACAGGCGCAGGCTCTCGCCGATCGGCACGCGGTAGTCGCGGTCGCCGTGGATCACGAGGAGCGGCGTCACGATGTCGCGGACGAACCGGTGCGGGGAGTTCTCGATCATCGCCTCGGGGGTGAAGATCCGCTGCCAGTAGCCGGAGTGGTCGGTCGTCCCGGCGAACTGGTCGAGTGCCCACAGGCTCGCGTGGGTCACGATCGCGCGGAACCGGTCGGTGTGCCCCGCGACCCAGTTGGCCATGTAGCCGCCGAACGACCCGCCCATCGCCGCCGTGCGGGTCTCGTCGATTTCGGGGCGGGCCTCCACGGCATCCGTGATCGCCATCAGGTCGGTGTAGGGGGCGGCGCCCCACGCGTTCCAGCCGCGGGCGATGAAGTCGAGCCCGTACCCCGTCGACAGGGCCGGGTCGGGAAGGAGCACGGCGTACCCGCGGGCGACGGCGAGCTGCGGGCTCCACCGCCACGACCACGCGTTCCAGGAGTTCAGCGGCCCGCCGTGGATCCACAGCAGCAGCGGCGCGGGCGTCTCCGCTGAGGCCCCACGCGGGGTCAGCAGCCACCCGCGCACGCGCGCGCCGTCGGCGGCGGTCGTCTCGACCTCGGTCATCTCGGCGGCCGGGGCCGGCATCGTGACGGGGCTGCGCAGCGCGGTGACCGTGCCGTCGCGCGAGACGCGCACCGCGTGCGGCGGCGTCATCCAGTTCGAGCGGAGCGCCGCGAGGTCGCCGGTGGCGGCATCGACGTCGACGTGCGTGTAGGTGAAGTCGTCGCGAACGAGCGTCTCGACCTCTCCCCCGTCGAGCGGCACGCGGAAGATCGGTCCGCGTCCGTCGTCGTCGGCCGTCACGATGAGCGCGGTGTCATCGGTGTCGAAGCGGATGCCGGTGGGCCAGCGGTCCCAGCCGTCGGCGATGCGCCGGGCGCCCTGCCCGTCGATGTCCGACACCCACAGCTCCTGGTCCGACGGCGCGTCGGGCGACCCCATCGCGGCTTTCACGAAGACGAGCGTCCGGCCGTCGTGGCTGATCGTCGGGGCCTCGAAGAACGTGTCGGGCTCGTCGAAGAGCACGCGCTGCGCGCCGGTCGCAGTGTCGATCGCGACGATCCGGTAACGCGAGTCGCGCCCCTGCGCCACGCGGAGCGACGCGATGAGGGTCGCCCCGTCGGGGGTGAGCGCGAGTCCCGCATCGTCGGCGTCGCGTCCGCGGGCCAGCAGGCGCGGCCGGGGGAGCGTCGTCGGATACGGCGGCGGGAGCGTGACGGCATCCTTCCCCTCTGCGCCCTCGTCGGCCTCGGCCTCCTCCTCCAGCACCGCGATCGTGTCGGCGAGCGCCGAGAGATCCAGGGTGTGGAGGGCGGGCGTCGCGGGCCCGAGGTCGTGATCCCAGTACCGCACGGGGTACGCGTCATGGAGGATCGCCTGGACCTTGTGCTTCTTCCGGTCGGCGCGGAGCACCGCGTCGGCCTCGATGTCCTCGGCGGCGGGCAGGAGCGGCGCTCCGAGCACGATGCGGTCGGATGCCTCGGCCACCGTGACGCCCGAGACCCCGCCCGCGAGCCGGGTGACGGGGCGCGCCTCGCCACCCGCGGCGGGCAGGAGCCACAGCTGCGCCTGCTCCGGGTCGTCCTCGGCTTCGACGTCGGCGCGCGCCGAGACGAAGAGCACGTCTCCGGAGGCGGTGAAGGATGCTCCCGCCTCGCCCTTCGCCGAGCGCGTGAGGCGCACGGGCGGCGCGTCACCGGTGACGGGGATCTGCCACAGCGAGCGCTCGTAGGCGGTCTTGTCCTTGCCGAGGGTCGCGATCGTCAGCACGGCGCGCGTCCCGTCGGGCGAGAGGGCGAGCGCTTCGATGCGAGGGAGGGCGATGTAGTCGTCGAGGGAATCGAAGGGGGTGTCAGCCATCACCCCACGCTATCCCCTGAGCGACCCGCGTCGGCCGCCGGTCACATCTCCTCGTGCGTCTCCGGGTCGCCGCCCCACAGGCGCCCGCGCTCGAGGCCCGAGATCGCGGCGAGCTCGGCATCCGTCAGCAGGAATCCGAACACGTCCGCGTTCTCGACCTGCCGGGCGGGCGTCGCCGACTTCGGGATCGGGGTCGAGCCGAGCTGCGTGTGCCAGCGGAGGACGACCTGCGTGGGGGTGACGCCGTGGGCTGCGGCGATGCCGGCGATGACCTGCTCGCTGAGCAGCTCGCTCCGGCGGGCGAGCGGGCTCCAGCTCTCGGTGCGGATGCCGCGGCTCGCGTGGAAGGCGCGGAGCTTCGCCTGCGGGAAGTACGGGTGCATCTCGACCTGGTTGACGGCGGGAGTGACGCCCGTCTCGTCGATGAGGCGCGTGAGCATCGCTTCGGTGAAGTTCGAGACGCCGACCGCGCCGACCTTGCCCTCGCCCTGCAGCGCGATCATGGCGCGGAAGGTCTCGACGTAGCGGTCGACGCTGGGGTTCGGCCAGTGGATGAGGTACAGGTCGATGCGGTTGAGGCCGAGCCGCTCGAGCGAGGCGTGCGCACTGTGGATCGTTTCCTCGTAGCCGTGCTCGCGGCCGGGCACCTTCGTCGTGACGATGAGCTGGTCGCGGATGCCGCTGCGGCGCACCGCCTCGCCCACCTCGCGCTCGTTCTCGTAGTTGACGGCGGAGTCGAGCAGCCGGTAGCCGTTCTCGATCGCCGAGACGATGGCCTGCGTACCCTCCTCCCCCTGGAGCTTGTACGTGCCGAAGCCGAGCTGCGGGAAGACCGTGCCGTCGTTGAGGGTGACCGTGGGAATCGTGACCATGCCCTCCACGCTACGCCGGTCGCGGGCTCCGCGGGCGTCGGAGGGGCGGGGTCTCCGGGGGCCTCAGTCGCGCCCGAGGAGCTCCTCGATCACCGTGATCACGCCTGCGTCGGCGTTCGACGGAGCGCGGTAGCGGGCGGCGGCGACGATGTCGGGGTGGGCGTCGTCCATCGCGAACGACCACTCCGCCGCCTGCAGCAGCTCGAGGTCGTTGAGGTAGTCGCCGAAGGCGGCGGTCTGGGCGGGAGTCACGCCGAGCGCTTCCTGCAGCGCCCGAAGCGCGACGCCCTTGTTGACCGTCCGGTTCATGATGTCGACCCAGTGCAGGCCCGAGACGACCACCTGGTGCGTCGCGGCGGCGTCGGCGAACGCGGGCGCGGTATGCGCTTCGCCGCCGTCATGGTCGTAGATCGCGAGCTTCAGCACCTGGTCGTCGACGGCGAGGAGGTCCGGCACGACCTCGAGCTTCGCGTAGTACTTCTCCACCTCGGCGACGAAGTCGGGATCGGTCTCCTCGATGTAGGCCGACCTCTTGCCGCAGACGACGAGACCCGCTCGGAGCGCGCCGCCCGCGACGAGGTCGCGCAGGCGCGTCACGACGGATGCCGCGAACGCCGGATCGACGGCATCCGAGGACACCTCGACGTCGCCGCGGACGACGTACGCCCCGTTCTCGGCGATGTAGTCGAGTTCGCCGCCGGCGCCTGGCTCACCCGCTGAGACGCCCGCGAACATCCGCTGCAGAGTGGCGAGCTGACGCCCGCTCGCGGGGGCGAAGGCGATGCCGCGCTCGCGCAGCCGCTCGAGGAGGGGCCAGATGCCCGCCGGGATCGACCCGTCCGGCAGCAGCAGGGTGCCGTCCATGTCGACGGCGATGAGGCGGATGTCGGGCGCGATCATGGCTTCATCCTTTCAGCCCGCGTGCGTTCGGCGAGGCGCGGCGAGCGCGGCGGTGCGGGGGCCGACGCGGCACGCGACGTCCGCCAGTTGCGCAGGTGTGTCGAGGTCGCAGCGCAGACCTGAGTCCGCGGCCACCTCGAGCGGGTGAAACCCCAGGTCGACGTGGCGGGCGAAGGATGCCGGACCGTACGCCGACACCCAGGGCACACCGGCGACCGCGGTCAGGAGGGTCGTGCCGGTGCCCTCCGCGTCGGCGACGACGGCGCGCGGATGGGCCGCGGCCGCCTCCAGCGCCGCGCCGAGCTCGGCGGGCGCCAGTGCGGCCAGGTCGGCGGGGAGTGCGGCGCGACGCGCAGCCGCCCCGACCGTCGCCGCGGCCCGCGCGAGCGCGGCATCGACCCCGGAACGCCTCGCCCCGTCGGCAATGGCCTCGCGCACCACCTCGACGCCCTCCGGCATCGCGCGCCGGACGTCGTCACCGGCCGTGACCACGACGACGCGGCCGACCCCGGGTGTGGCGCACACGGCATCCAGCGTGTCGAGCGCGATCGCCCGGGCGAGCGTCGCGCGATGCAGGCCCTCCGGCCCGAAGCGCGTCTTCCCGACCGCGAACGATGCGATCGGGACGAGGACCGTCCAGCCGGCATCCCGGGCCGTCCCCGGACCGCCGCTCACCCGAACCGCTCCCGCAGGCGGGGCAGGATGTCGCGGCGATAGCGCTCGAGGAACGCCTGCTGGTCGTCGCCGGGGTCATGGAAGACGAGGTGTGTGAACCCGAGGTCGACGTACTCCGCGATGCGGTCGACGTGCTCGTCGGGGTCGGTCGAGACGATGAAGCGCGACGCGACGCGCTCGATCGGCAGCTCCGCGGCGCGCGCCTGCATCTCGCGGGGGTCGTGGATGCCGGTCTTCTCTTCCGGCGTCAGGGCGAGCGGCGCCCAGAACCGCGTCCGCTCGCGAGCCTCGACGGGGTCGGGGTGGTACGAGACCTTGACCTCGATCATCTTCTCGACGGCCGTCTGCGGGCGCCCGGCTTTGTCCTCGCCCTCCGCGACGGCAGGGAGGAGCGTGTCACGGTAGAGGCCCATCCCCTTGCCGCTCGTCGTGATGAAGCCCCCAGCGACGCGCCCCGCGAGGCGGGCTGCGGCCGGCCCCGCGGCGCCGATGTAGATCGGCACCGGCACGTCGGGACGGTCGTAGACGGTCGCGTCGGTCACGCGGTAGTAGGTGCCCTCGAAGGTGACGCGCTCGTGATCCCAGAGCTCCTCGATGAGCGCGATCGCCTCCTTGAGCCGCTGGAAACGCTCGGGCGGGTCGGGCCACGTCGCCCCGAGCGTCACCTCGTTGAGGGCCTCGCCGGTACCGACGCCGAGGATCACTCGATCCGGGTAGAGCACGCCGAGCGTCGCGAACTCCTGGGCGATGACGGCGGGGTGGTAGCGGAAGGTCGGTGTCAGGACCGACGTGCCCAGGAGAACGCGGGAGGTGTGCGCGCCGATCGCACCGAGCATGGGGATGGATGCCGGAGAGTGCCCGCCCTCGTGCATCCAGGGTTGGAAGTGGTCGGAGACGAACACCGAGTCGAACCCGGCGGCCTCCGCGGCGACCGAGTCGGCGAGCAGGCGCGTGGGCCCGAACTGCTCGGCCGAGGCCTTGTATCCGTAGCGCATCATCGCCGTCCTCCTCCGATGGGGGCCGTGCGGCCCGTGATCTCGCGCACGCCCGCGGCGAGCACGACGTCGAGATCGTCGACGGTGCCCGGCCACAGGAGCGCCGTGCGCCCCGACCGGTCGTCGAGGTACCAACTGTCGCACCCGCCGAGCCACGACGTGCCCGCGGTGCGTGCGTCGATGTCGCGGGCGAAGGATGCCTCATCCTCCGCGTCGGCCCGGAGGACACGCGAGGCAGAGGGCGCCCGCGGCTCGGGGTCCGTGGCCGCGACCGGCGCGGCCAGCAGGTCGCGCACGAAGGCCGCCTGCCGCTCCAGGACGAGGATCGCGGAGGTGTGCGCGAGGGCGGCGTGGGGGCCCCCGAGGATGAAGAGGTTCGGGAATCCGGCGACCATCGTGGTCCAGGCGGCGGTCATTCCCCGGGCCCAGTGGTCGGCGAGCGGGGTGCCGCCCTCTCCCCGCACCCACTCGGCGTACGCCGGGCGGGAGGCCTCGAAGCCGGTCGCGAGGACGAGCAGGTCGATGCCGTCGTGGTGCGCGCCGCTCGCGGCGGTGAGCCGGTCGCCGTCGGCCGCGACGAGGGCCGAGGGTTCCAGGGTCGCCCGGCCGGCATCGAAGACGGGGTAGAAGTCGTCGGACAGCGCGACGCGCTTGCAGCCGAACGGATAGTCGGGGGTGAGCGCGGCGCGTAGCCTCGGCTCGCGGACCTGCGCGGCGAGGTGGGCGAGCGCGGCGGCACGCGCGTCTGCGGCATCCTCGCCCGCGACGCCCGCATCCGCGCCCCCGGCATCCGCGCCCGCGACAGCCAGCCCCGCGCGCGCGGCGAACCGGGCGTCCTCCCCCGCGCGCGCCTCGGCGCGGAGGGCCACGACCGCAGCGGGATCGGCGGCGAGCGCCGTCCGCTCGGCCGCGTCGTACGTGCGCCCGCCGCGCGGGAGGATCCACGCGGCCGAGCGCTGGAACACGGTGATCTCGGCGCCGCGCCGGGCGAGCTCGGGCACGACCTGCACGGCGCTCGATCCGGTGCCGACGACGGCGACGCGGCGCCCCGCGACGTCGAGCCCCGGTCGCCAGCGCGCGGTGTGGACGACCTCGCCGGCGAAACCCGCGAGGCCCGCGATCTCGGGGATGCGGGGCTCGGTGAGGCGACCGGTCGCGAGGATCAGGACGTCGGCCGACTCCGGCGTGCCGGCCGTGCCCTCCAGGCGCCACCGCGACCGCGAGGCATCCCAATCGGCGCCCGTCACGACCGCGCCGAACCGGATCGAGGGTCGCAGCCGGGTGCGGTCGACGACGTCGTCGAGGTAGTCGCGGATCTCGGCGCCCGGGGCGAACTCGGCGCTCCAGCCGGGGTTCGGATGCCGCGCGAGGCCGTAGAGGTGCGCGGGCACGTCGCATGCGACCCCGGGGTAGGTGTTGTCGCGCCACGTTCCTCCGACGCGGTCGCCGCGCTCGAGGACGACGACCTCGTGGCCGGCCTCGCGCAGCTCGAGCGCAGCGGCGATGCCGGCGAACCCAGCGCCGACGATCGCGACCTCGACGTGGCCGGTCATGCGGCCGTTCCCGGACGGCGGGCAGCGGGCGGCGTCCCGTAGTCGGTCGTCCGCTGGCGGAGGCGCCGCGACAGGCTCGCCGCGAGGCGGGCGGCGTCGGCGAGCGGCAGCTCGAGGCCGTCTTCGACCCCGGCATCGGGGCGCACGCGCCCGTCGAGGAGCGTGCCGCCGAGGTCGTCGCCGCCGGCGCGCAGGAGGTCGGCGGTGCGCGCGCGACCGTGCCGCGTCCACGGGATCTGGAGGTGCCGGATGTCGGCGCCGAGCATCAGCCGCGCGGCCGCGACCATCGCGCGGTGCTCGTCTTCCGTCGAGGCGCCCCGGGGGTGCGCGGGGGTGGGAAGCGGGATCGGCACGAACTCGGTGAAGCCGCCCGTCTCCCGCTGGAGGTCCCGCAGCCGCACGAGGTGCGCGACCCGGTCCGAGACCTGCTCGACGTGTCCGTAGAACAGCACCGAGGTCGAGCGGAGCCCCGCGCGATGGGCCGCGGTGACGATCTCGGTCCAGCGGTCGACCTCGAGATCACTCGGCGCGACCCGGGCGCGGATGCCCTCGTCGAGCACCTTCACGCCCGTGCCGGGAATCGTGTCGACGCCCGCCGCGCGCAGCTGCCCGAGCGCCTCGTCGAGGCGGAGCCCGCCGCGGTCGCACAGGTCGGCGATGTCCTGCGGGCGCCAAGCGTGCAGGTGCAGCGTGGGAGCTGCGGCGCGGACCGTCCGGATGAGATCGAGATACAGCTCCGGGTCCTCGTCGGCGGGGATCCGCCCCTGGACGCACACCTCGGTGGCGCCGAGGTCCACGGCATCCTCGGCGATCAGGACGGCGTCGGCGATCGTGACATCGCCCGGCTCGCGCGCGACGCGGCGGAGGGAGGTGGTCGTGAGGTTCCGGTTGACGACGATCGAGACGGTGTCGCCGATCGTGAAGCGGCGGAGCTCGTCGGCCGCCGCGACGAGACGGCTGAGATCGTCGCCGGTCGCGGTGAGCAGGCGCTCCCACTCGTCCGGCGCGACGGTGTCGGCATCGACGGCGGCGCGCTCCAGCAGGGAACGGATGCCGGAGCCTCCGTGCCCCTGCGCCGACACCCGGCCGCGCACCACGTCCACCGGATGCGTTGCGGCCGCGTGCCCGGCCGCCGCGAGCCCGTCGTCTGCGGCCAGCCTCCGCACGGCGCTCTGCAGCGCCGGGTCGATCCACCGCTCGGCATCCCGCACGTACTCCGGATGGGCCGTCAGCCGCTCGCGCAGGGTGAACCCGGCGCCGGCGGTCGCGGCGGCGAGGTCGTCGAGGTGCGGCCAGGGCCGCTCGGGGTTGACGTGGTCGGCGGTGAGCGGCGACACTCCGCCCCAGTCGTCGACACCGGCGGCGAGGAGGAGGGCGAGCTCGCCCGGATCGCTGAGGTTCGGCGGTGCCTGGATGCGCATGTCGGGCCCGAGGACGAGCCGTGCCACGGCGACGGCCGCGAGGTAGGAGTCGCGATCGGCGTCGGGCGCGCCGGCCATCGCGGTGCGCGGCTTCGCGCGGAAGTTCTGGACGATCACCTCCTGCACGTGCCGGTAGCGGGCGTGCAGGTCGCGGAGCGCGAAGAGCGAGCGCGCCCGATCGGCGAGGGTCTCGCCGATGCCCACGAGGATGCCGGTCGTGAAAGGGATCTGCGCGGCACCCGCGTCGGCGATCACCCCGAGGCGGAGGTCGGGGTCCTTGTCGGGCGATCCGTAGTGGGCGCGACCGGGCTCGGTGAAAAGCTCCCGCGACGTCGTCTCGAGCATCATCCCCATCGACGGGGCGACGGGGCGGAGCGTCGCGAGCTCGGCCGGCGTCATGACGCCGGGGTTCGCGTGGGCGAGCATGCCCGTCTCGGCGGTGATGAGCGCGGCCGCATGGGCGACGTAGTCGATCGTCGAGGCGAAGCCGTGCGCATCGAGCCAGGCGCGCGCCTCGGGCCAGCGCTCCTCGGGGCGGTCGCCGAGCGTCAGCAGGGCTTCCTTGCAGCCCTGCGCGGCGCCCGCGCGCGCGAGGCGCAGGATGCGCTCGTCGTCGAGGTACAGCGGTGCGCCGGCGCGCCGAAGCTGCGCCGGGGTGTCGACGAACGCGCAGTAGTGGCACCGGTCGCGGCACAGGGTCGTCAGCGGCAGGAAGACCTTCCGCGAGTACGTGATCGTCGCCGGTCTCCCCGCCCGGACGAGCCCCTCGTCGCGGAGCGCCGCCGCCCGCGCCATGAGGTCGTCGAGCGCCGCGCCGGTCGCCCCGAGGAGCCCGGTCGCCTGTTCCTCGGTCACCACCCCCGCCACGGCGCCGGTCACGGTCGCCGCCCGTTCGCAACTCCGGAGATCCGCGCGCTTCCGAGCCGCATGACGCGCTTCGCGCGCCGAGGCGCGCGATTCTCCGGAGTTGCGAACACGGAGGCGGTGCGAGTCATGGGGGCGAGAAGCGGGAACGGGGCTCAGAGCGCGAGCGCGAGCGCGAGCGCGAGGACCTCGTCGTAGGCGGCGACGGCCTCGGCGACCTCGTCGGCTGTGACGGTGCACGGTGGGACGACGTGGATGCGGTTCTCGGCGGTGAAGGGCAGGATGCCGCGGGCCAGCAGCTCCTTGCGAAGCGTCGCGACCGCGGGAGCCGGCAACGGCTCGCGGGTCTCGGGGTCGGCGACGAGGTCGAGCGCCCAGAAGACGCCGACGCCGCGCGCCTCCCCGACGACGGCGTGCTTCTCGGCGAGCTCGGCGAGCGCCGGGGCGAGCACGTCCTCGCCGATGCGGCGGGCGTTCTCGACGATGCCCTCGGCCTCCATCGCGTCGAGCGTCGCGACGATCGACGCCGCGGCGAGCGGATGCCCCGAGTAGGTGAGGCCGCCGGGGAAGACGCGGTCGTCGAAGGTCGCGGCGATCTCGTCGGAGATGATGACGCCGCCCACCGGCACGTAGCCGGAGTTCACACCCTTGGCGAAGGTGATGAGGTCGGGGACGACGTCGTGGTCTTCGAACGCGAACCACCGCCCGGTGCGCCCGAACCCGGCCATCACCTCGTCGAGGATGAGGATGATGCCGTACCGGTCGCAGAGCTCCCGGACGCCCGCGAGGTAGCCGGGCGGCGGCACCAGGATGCCGGCGGTGCCGGGGATCGACTCGATGAGGATGGCGGCGATCGTCTGCGGCCCCTCCGACTCGATCACGCGGCGCAGGTGCTGCAGGGCCCGCGCGCACTCCTCCTCGGGGCTGTGCGCCCAGAATTCCGAGCGGTAGAGGAACGGCCCGAAGAAGTGGACGTGACCGCGGGCGTACTGGTTCGGCATCCGTCGCCAGTCGCCGGTCGCGACGATCGCGGCGCCCGTGTTGCCGTGGTACGAGCGATAGGTCGAGAGCACCGTGTCTCTCCCCACGTCCCCCCGAGCCGCGCAGTGCAGGCGCGCCATGCGGATCGCGTTCTCGTTGGCATCCGCTCCCCCGTTGGTGAAGAAGACCTTGTGGAATCCTTCCGGGGCACGCGCGACGATCCGCGCCGCGGCCTCGCCGCGCGCGAGGTTGGCGTTGGCGGGGTTCACGGTCGTGAGGATCTCGGCCTGCTCCTTGATGCCGGCGACGACGGCGGGGTGCTGGTGGCCGATGTTCACGTTGACGAGCTGGCTGGAGAAGTCGAGGTACTCGCGCCCGGAGTGGTCCCAGACGCGCGTTCCCGACCCGCCGGCGATCACGAGCGGCGAGAGCGCGGCCTGCGCCGACCAGGAGTGGAAGACGTGCGCGCGGTCGAGCTCGAGGGTGCGGGCGTCGAGGTCCGTGGCGGTGCCGAGATCGGAGGTGGTGCTCATGCGGTGTTCCTTGACTGTCGTGTGCGTGCGGTCGCCGGGCGGGAGTGCGGCCTCGCCCGGCGACCGCCCGGCGCTTACTGGCCGCCCTTGGTGAGGGTGACCTCGATCGGCGTGTAGTCCCCGTCGACGGTGATCCCCTCCTCCTTGAGCTCGGCGAGCGCCTTCTCGATGTACTCGTTCGAGTATGCCGAGGATGCGGGCTCTTCGGTGATGAGATTCAACCCGTCCTGGTTCTTCGCGGCGAGCGCACCGGCGACGGTCTTGTCCCACGCGCCGGAGTCGACCACGCCGAAGTCGCCGCCGGTCCAGATGAGCTTGTTGACCTCGTTCATCTGCCACAGCTGGTGCACGGGGCCGACGGGGAAGGCCTGCACGCCCGGCGCGGTCGCGGCGGTGTAGGTGATGTCCGCGGCCTCTTCGGCGTTGTCGCGGGCGTACACCCAGCCCTTCGTCACGGCCTTGAGGAAGCGCACGGCGGCGTCGGCGTAGGCCGGGTCGTCGGCGAGGCGCTTCGTGTCGGCCCAGATGGCGTCCTGGAGCATGGCACCGGCGGTGTCCTCGTAGGAGATGACGTTGATGTCGTCCATCGTGTAGAGCTCGCCGGTCTCGGGGTTCTCGGTCTCGAGCAGCTGGGCGAGCTCGTTGTAGGTCATCGCCTGCGCGGCATCCACGTCTCCGTCGAGCAGCGCGTTCATGGAGAAGTCCTGCGTCGTGATCGAGACCGTGGTCGAGTCGAGGCCCTTGTCGGCCATGGCCGCGAAGATCTCCCACTCGTTGCCGAAGCCCCACGAGCCGATGCGCTTGCCTTCGAAGTCCTCGACTGCTTCGATGCCCGAGTCCTTCCACGACACCTGGGTCGTGCCGGACTTCTGGAACACCTGCGCGATGTCGGTGAGTTCGACGCCCTGCGCCTCGAGGGTGCCGAGCACCTTCGGGACCCACGCGACGGCGAAGTCGACGTCGCCGGCGACGAGCGCGTCCTGCGGGACGATGTCGCCGCCGGAGGGCACGATCTCGACGTCGTCGAAGCCCTCCTCCTCGAAGTAGCCCTTCTCGAGGGCGACGTAGTAGCCGGCGAACTGCGCCTGCGGCAGCCACTGCAGCTGCAGCTTGAGGGAGGTGAGCGGAGTGAAGTCCTCGCTGTCGCCCGACGACGACGGCTCATCGCCGCCGCCGCTGCACGCGGAGAGCGCGAGCGAGGCGACGACGAGAGCGGAGGCGGCGACGAGGCCGCGGCGGATGCTGTGTCTCATGCTGGTCCTTTCGGGTTTCGGATGCCTGTGGTGCGGGTGCTGCGGTGGTGCGAGTGGAGCGGTGGAACGTGTGATGCGGGTGGTGCGGGCCGACGTCGCGACGACGCGGGCCGTGCCGGGCTCGTCAGGGCGACGAGGACGGCACACGCCTCGCGACGAGGCGCTCGAGCAGCGTCGTCGCGAGGAAGAAGACGAGTCCGATGAGGATGCCGCCGAACACGAACGCCCAGGCGAGCGCCGCGCGCCCCGACTTCGTGTACGTCGCGATCGCGGTGCCGATGCCGTCGGCGGGTCCCCCGAAGTACTCCGCGACGAGGGCGGAGATGACGGCGAGGGATGCCGCGATGCGGATGCCGGTGACGATGTAGGGCACCGCGGCCGGCAGCGTGAGGTGGCGGAAGGTCTGCCCCGACGTCGCGGCCGTCGCCCGGAACAGGTCGCGCTGGACGGGCGTGGTCTGCCGGAGGCCGCGGAGGGTGTTGACGAACACCGGGACGAACGCCGCGATGCCCGCGACCGCCTGGCGGCCGAACTGGCTCGACGCCCCGAACATCGTGTTCAGGATCGGCGTGATCGCCACGATCGGCACAACCGCGAGGGCCGCGAGGAGCGGGGCGACCATGCCGTCGACGGGGCGGAACGCGGCGGCGAGCGCGGCGAGCGCGATCGCGAGCACCGAACCGACGACGAGTCCGATGAGAGCGTTCGTGCCGGTGACGGCCATCGCCTCCCCGATGATGCCGAAGCGGAGGACGAACTCCTCGGCGATGGCCGCCGGCGAGGGCAGCATGCGCGGCGCGGAGCCGGAGGCGACGAACGCCGACCAGGCGACGAGACCGAGCACCCCGACCGCGATGGGCGCGGCGATCTTCGCCCACGAGGGCGGGGTCCAGGCATCCGTTGCCGTACTCATCGTTCGTTCGCTCTCGTGAGCGGCGCGCCGTGCAGCGCCTCGCGCACGGCGGTGACGCGCGCGAAGTAGGCGGGCGACTCCCGCAGCGTCTCGTCGCGCGGGCCGTCCGCGCGCGTATCGACGACGTCGGTGATGCGACCGGGGCGGGGGCTCATGACGACGACCCGGTCGGAGAGGAAGACCGCCTCGGGGATCGAGTGGGTGACGAAGACGACGGCGGCGCCCGTCTCGGCGGCGATGCGGGCGAGCTCGCCCTGCAGGCGCTCGCGGGTCATCTCGTCGAGCGCGCCGAACGGCTCGTCCATGAGAAGGAGCTTCGGGCGCGCGGCGAGCGAGCGGGCGATCGCGACACGCTGCTGCATACCGCCGGAGAGCTGGTCGGGGTACCGGTCTGCGAAATCCTCGAGCCCGACGAGCGCGAGGAGCTCATCGACGCGCGCCGCGCGCTCGGCGGCGGCGGTCTTGTGCAACTCCAGCGGCAGCGCGATGTTCGCCGCGACCGTCCGCCACGGGAGGAGCCCCGCCTGCTGGAACGCGATGCCGTAGTCCTGGTCGATCCGCGCGCGGCGGGCGGGCTTGCCGAAGATCTCGAGCGTGCCCGAGGTCGGGGCATCGAGGTCGGCGATGAGGCGGAGGAGCGTCGACTTGCCGCAGCCCGACGGTCCGATGAGGGAGACGAACTCGCCCGCCGCGACGTCGAGGTCGACGCCGGCCAGCGCCGTCACCTCACCGTCCTTGGTCGAGAAGACCTTGCCGACGCCGGCGGCGTGGACGGCCGCGGTCGGGTCGCCCACGGCGGGGGTCAGGAGGGCGGTCGGGGTCGTCATGCGGTCTCCTCGCTGCGACGGTAGACGGAGAGGCCGCGACCGAGCAGCGCGACGCCGCCGGCTGCGATGAGGCCGATCGCGATCGTGCCGAACGTCGGCCCCCAGGGCGCGGCGGGGTCGGACGAGGCCTGCCCGGCGAGCTGGATGAGCATGCGCCCGATGCCGCCGCGCATGCCGATCGACACCTCCGCGACGACCGCGCCGACGACCGCTCCCGCCGCCGCGAGCCGGAGCGCTGGGAGGAGGTACGGGACGGCTGCGGGCAGGCGCAGCGTGCGGAGGGTCTGCCCGTACCCGGCGGCGTAGCTATGCATGAGGTCGAGGTGGATGCGGTCGGGCGCGTTGAGCCCTCGCAGCATGCCGATCGCCACGGGGAAGAACGCGAGGTACGAGGCGATGACGGCGACCGAGAGCCACTGCGGCCACGGGATGCCGGAGCGGTCGAGCTGCCCGCCGATCGCGTTGACGATCGGGGCGAAGGCGATGAGCGGCACGATCTGGCTGACGACGATCCACGGCAGGAGGCCCCACTCGGCGAGACGCCACCGTTGCATGAGGATGCCGAGGAGCGCCCCCACGACGACGCCGATGAGCCACCCGAGCGCCGCGAGCCCGAGGGTCAGTCCCGCTGCCTGGATGACGGTGAGGATGAGCGGCGGGGTCGACCCGCCGCTCGTCGGCTCGAACAGCCGCGCGATCATGTCGGTGATGTGCGGCATCGCGCGATCGTGCGTGCGCGGGAGGAGCATGATCTTCGACCCGGTGGTGCCGTCGCCGCCGACCGCGAGCCCCTCGGCGGGACCGATCGCCTTGTAGAGCTCCCACACCGCGGCGACGGCGAGCACGCCGACGACGCCCCAGAGGGTCGCCTGCGTGCGCTTCGGCATCCGCTTCACGTGGCCGCTCCCCTACCGCTTCGCCGTCAGCGGAGGGTTCAGCGCGGGGATGACGGTCTCGCCGTAGACGCGCATCGTCTCCTCCTTGTTGTCGTGCTGGAGGTACCCGGCGAACTGCGTCACGCCGATCGCGCGGAGCGCCTCGAGCTTCGCGATGTGCTCGTCTGCGGTGCCGAGGATGCAGAACCGCTCGACGATCTCGTCGGGCACGAAGTCGACGTGGTCGTTGTGGCTCTTGCCGTGCGAGTTGTAGTCGTAGCCGGTGCGGCCCGCGATGTAGTCGGTGAGCGCGGCGGGCACGTCCGAGCCCGACCCGTACTTCGCGACGATGTCGGCGACGTGGTTGCCGACCATGCCGCCGAACCAGCGGCACTGCTCGCGCATGTGCGCCCGCACCTCGGGGGTGTCCTCGCCGATGTACGTGGGGGCGGCGACGCAGAACGCGATCTCGTCGGGGTCGCGTCCGACGTTCGCGGCGGCGTCGCGGACGACCTGGATCATCCACGCGGCGATGTCGAGGTCGGCCAGCTGCAGGATGAACCCGTCGCCGACCTCGCCGGTCAGCTTCAGCGCGAGCGGACCGTACGCGGCGACCCAGACATCGAGCTCCGACCCGCGGCTCCACGGGAACTGCAGCGTCGCGCCCTTGTATTCGACGGCGCGCGAGTTGCCGAGCTCGCGGATGACGTGGATCGCCTCGCGCAGCTCCTTCAGCGTCGTCGGCGTGCCGTTCGTGACCCGCACCGCGGAGTCCCCGCGACCGATGCCGCAGATCGTGCGGTTGCCGTACATCTCGTTGAGGGTGGCGAAGACGGATGCCGTAACGGTCCAGTCGCGCGTCGCAGGGTTCGTCACGAACGGTCCCACGGTGACGCGCTTGGTCTCGTTCAGGATCTGCGAGTGGATGACGTACGGCTCCTGCCAGAGCAGGTGCGAGTCGAAGGTCCAGACGTGACTGAAGCCGTGCGCCTCGGCGAGCTTCGCGAGCTGCACGGTCCGCGCCGCGGGCGGATTCGTCTGCAGGACGACACCGAAATCCATGCCGCCTCCCCTCACACCAGGTACTGCGACAGGCCGCGCTTGATGTAGCGGCCGTCGCCCTTGGCGCCGACGTAGTTCCCGGCATCCGCCACGATCTTGCCGCGGGAGATGACGGTGTCGACGTGGCCGTCGATCTCGAACCCCTGCCACGCCGAGTAGTCCATGTTCATGTGGTGGACGCGGCCCTCGCCGATGCCGATCGAGGTGTGCCCGTTCGGGTCGTAGACGACCACGTCGCCGTCGGCGCCGGGCTGGATGACGCCCTTCTTGCCGTACATGCCGAACATGCGCGCCGGCGTCGTGCTCGTCAGCTCCACCCACCGCGGCAGCGTGATCTGGCCCGTCACGACCCCCTGGTACATGAGGTCCATGCGGTGCTCGACCGAGCCGATGCCGTTGGGGATCTTCGAGAAGTCCCCGATGCCCATGTCCTTCTGGCCCTTCATGCAGAACGGGCAGTGGTCGGTCGACACCATCTGGATGTCGTTGGTGCGCAGCGACTGCCACATGTGGTGCTGGTGGCCCTCGTGCTTCGAGCGCAGCGGCGTCGAGCACACCCACTTCGCACCCTCGAAGTCGCCCCACTCCTCGCTCGATGCGCCGAGCTGGTCCTCGAGCGAGAGGTAGAGGTACTGCGGGCAGGTCTCGCCGAAGATGTTGAGGCCCCGGTCGCGGGCCGCGGCGATCTGCTCCACCGCCTGCTTGGCGCTCACGTGCACGACGTAGAGGGGCGCTCCGGTCAGGTCGGCGATCATGATCGCGCGGTGGGTGGCCTCCTCCTCTGCCTGCCACGGGCGCGTCGTGCCGTGGAAGTAGGGGGAGGTCTCGCCGCGCGCGAGCGCCTGCTGCACGAGGACGTCGATCATCGCGCCGTTCTCGGCGTGCATCATCATCATCGCGCCGTTGTCGGCGCCCTTCTGGAACGCGCGGAGGATCTGCCCGTCGTCGGAGAGGAACACGCCCTTGTACGCCATGAAGAGCTTGAAGGACGTGACGCCCTCGGCGATGAGCTCGTCCATCGCCGTGAGCGACGAGTCCTGCACGTCGGAGAGGATCTGGTGGAATCCGTAGTCGATCGCGCAGTTTCCCGCGGCCTTCTCGTGCCAGACGTGGTACTGGTCGAGGATGTTCTCGTGCGGGTACTGCACGACGAAGTCGACGATGCTCGTCGTGCCGCCGATGGCCGCCGCGCGCGTGCCGGTCTCGAACGTGTCGGAGGCGAACGTGCCGCCGAAGGGCATCTCCATGTGCGTGTGCGCGTCGATGCCGCCGGGGATGACGTACTTGCCCGTCGCGTCGACGACCGTATCGACGGATGCCGCGAGGTCGTGCCCGAGGAGCGTCGACCCCGGCGCGAGGACCGCGGCGATCGTCTCGCCGTCGATGAGGACGTCGGCCTGGCCGGTGCCGGTCGCGTTGACGACGGTTCCGCCCGTGATGAGTGTCGTGGTCATGATTCCTCCCGGTCGCCTTTCCGGTCGTTGAGCGAGGGCCGCAGGCCCGAGTCGAAACGCCTCACGGCAGCACGATCTCCCCGTAGGTGTCGGGCCGGCGGTCGCGGTAGAACTGCCAGTCGTCGCGCATCTCCTGCACCATGTCGAGGTCGAGGTCGCGCACGAGCAGCTCCTCGTGCTCGGACGAGCCGATCTCGCCGACGACGTTGCCGCGCGGGTCGATCACCTGGCTGTTGCCGTAGAAGAACACCGCGTCGTCGCCGTACTCGTTGTCTTCGAGTCCCACGCGGTTCGGCTGCAGCACGAAGTAGCCGTTCGCGACGGCGGCGGCGGGGCCTTCTACCTCCCAGAGCCGGTTCGAGAGACCGGGCTTGGTGGCATTCGGGTTGAACACCATGTGCGCGCCGCCCAGGCCGAGCTCGCGCCATCCTTCCGGGAAGTGCCGGTCGTAGCAGATGTACATGCCGACTTTGCCGACGGCCGACTCGAACACGGGGTAGCCGAGGTTGCCGGGGCGGAAGTAGAACTTCTCCCAGAACCGGTCGACCTGCGGGATGTGGTTCTTGCGGTACGTCCCGAGGATGGTGCCGTCGGCATCCACCAGCACGGACGTGTTGTAGTAGACGCCGGTCTGCGCCTCCTCGTAGATGGGGAGGACGAGCACCGTGCCGAGCTCCTTCGCGAGCGCGGCGAAGCGGGTGACGATCGGGCCGTCGACGGGCTCGGCGTAGCGGTAGTACTTCTTGTCCTGCGTGATGCCGAAGTAGGGCCCGTAGAAGAGCTCCTGGAAGCACGTCACCTGCGCGCCCTGCGCGGCCGCGTCGCGAGCGAACTGCTCGTGCTTGTCGAGCATCGACTCCTTGTCACCGGTCCAGGTCGTCTGCGAGATCGCCGCGCGCACCGTAGTCATGGGGCACCTTTCGTCGAAGCTGCGGGGGTCGATCGTCGGTCGTCGGGAGTCGAACCGCCGATTCCTGTTACTGTTTCGCTTGAACATTTCCCGACAATTTCCGAATGTGACGCGGCGGTAAACAGATCGCGGATGCCGACCGGCGTCGCGTCGAGCACCGGGAGGGGTGGACGCGTGCTGGATCCCACCGCATTGGGCGAGCGCAGTCCCGCCGGGCTCGCCGCCGAGATCTCGCGTCTCGTCCACGACGGCACGCTCGCCCCCGGCGAGCGCCTTCCGACGGTGCGCGACGTGTCGGCGGCGCTCGGCGTCTCGGCGGGAACGGTCGGCGCGGCCTGGACCGCGCTCGCCCGCGCGGGACTCATCGTCGCGCGCGGGCGTGCCGGCACCTTCGTCCGCGCCGAGCGGGGCGAGCTCACGCCGCACGTGCAGAGCCTTGCCGCGCGCCCGACGGCCGGCGCCGCGGCCGAGCCTCGGATCGACCTGTCGCTCGGCACGCCCGATCCGGCGATGCTGCCGCCCCTGCACGCCGCACTCTCGCGCGTCGCAGAGCGCGCCGACACCGGCCGTTATCACGATCTGCCCGTGCTCCCCGAGCTCGAAGCGCTGCTGCGAGAGGCGTGGCCGAGCGCGGGCGTCGAGGCGATCACCGTCGTCGACGGCGCGCTCGACGGCATCGCGCGGACGCTCGAGGTCACCGTCCGCTTCGGCGAGCGTGTTGCCGTCGAGTCCCCCGGCTTCCCGTACTTCTTCGACCTGCTCGACGCGATGGGCGTCGAGGTCGTGCCTCTGCGCAGCGACGCCGACGGCGTGACCCCGGCATCCCTCGCACGCGCTCTCAGTCGCGGGGTCGCAGCCGTGATCCTGCAGCCGCGCGCGCAGAACCCGACGGGCGTCTCGATGTCGCAGGCGCGGGCACGGGAGCTCGCCCGCACGGTCATCGACGACCCGGGCGGGAGCCGCGCGCTCATCATCGAGGACGACCACTCGGCGCTCATCTGCACGGCGCCTCCGGTCACCCTCGCGACGTGGCTGCCGCAGCGCGTCGTGCACGTGCGGAGCTTCTCGAAGTCGCACGGGCCCGACCTCCGCATCGCGGCCCTCGGCGGCCCGGCGCACGTCGTCGACGGGATCGTCGCGCGGCGGATGCTCGGACCGGGCTGGACCTCACGCCTCCTGCAGACCGTGCTCGCCGGACTCCTCACCGATGAGGGCGCCATCGCCCGGGTGCGGACGGCGCGTCTCATCTACCGCGACCGGCTCGACCGGCTCGCCGCGCGGCTCCTGCGCCTGGGCGTCGACGTCGGCGCTCCCGACGGCATCAACCTGTGGATGCCGGTGGCCGATGAGCGTGCCGCGCTCGTGCACCTGGCTGCGGAGGGCATCGCGGTCGGCGCGGGTATGCCGTTCCAGGCATCCGTCCCGGGTGCCGATCCGCGGCCGCACGTGCGCGTGACCGGCGGGGCGCTCGCGTCGGGGACGCACCCCGTGGCCGAAGCCCTCGCCCGCGCCGCGGAGGCGCCGCCGCTCGGGTGACGGTACGGGGGTCGCGGCGGCGCGGCGTTCTCAACTCCGGAGATTCGCGCGCAAACGACCCCGAAAGCGCCCACCCTCTCGGCCGAGGCCCGATTCTCCGGAGTTGTGAACCGCGGACGGCCGGGAGGGTCAGAACCCGGCGGCGGCGAGCGTGTCGGCGGCGAGCGCGCGGGTGAGGTCGGGCCCGGCCATCCACAGCGGACGAACGTGCGCGTCGATGCCGAGGGAGGCGACGGCGGGGGCGAGAGCCGCGTCCTCCTCCGCGAGGAGCCACGCGTCGAGCAGGCCGCCGTCCGCACGGGCACCGAAATGGCCCGCGACACCGTCGGCAGAGCACGGGACGCCCGCGACCCGCAGGCATACGTCCGCCATGCCCCGGACGGGCGCTCCCCCGATGATCGGAGAGACGCCGACCACGCGGCCGGGCGCCGCGGCGACGGCGTCGCGGATCCCCGGAACGGCGAGGATCGGCCCGATCGAGACGATCGGGTTCGAGGGGGCGAAGACGACGGCATCCGCCCGGGCGATCGCCTCGAGCACGCCGGGGGCGGGCCGCGCGCCGGTCATGCCCGGGTTCTCGAACCGCTCGGGTTCGCGCGTCGCGCGGTAGCGCGTCCACCACTCCTGGAAGTGAATCGTCACGGCGCCGCCGGCATCGCCGGAGTCCTCGATCACCACGTGGGTCTCGACCTCGGCATCCGTCATCGGCAGCAGCGTCGCGCCGATCTCGTCGCGCCACCGCGCCTGCAGCCGCGCCAGCACCGTCGTCGGGCTCGCCCCCTCGCGCAGCCACGACGTCCGCGAGATGTGCGCACCGAGGTCGAGGTCGCCGAGCTCGAACCAGTCCCAACCGACGCCCCAGGCGTGCAGCTCGGCCGCGACCCGCAGCGAGTCGCCCGCGCGGCCCCAGCCCTTCGCGGTGTCCTTGACGCCCGCAAGTCCGTAGAGCATCGAGTCGACGTCGGGCTGGATGCGCAGCCCCGCGAGCCACAGGTCGTCGGCGGTGTTGCAGACGACGGTGAGTTCACCCCCGCGGGCGCGCAGTTCGTCGCGGAGCCCCACGGCGAAGGCGGATCCGCCGGCGCCGCCGGCGAGCAGGACCACGGACGGCGATGCGCTCACCGTCACAGCGTACGGCGACGCGCTCGGACCGCACGCTCAACGGCATCCCTCGCCGGTTCGAATCCCGCGCGCTAGCGTGGAGCTGTGACCGCTCCGATCGATCCCACGACCACGTCGGCCTGGGCCGAACTCACCGCCGCGAAGGATGCCTTCGTGCCCGACCTGCGCGCCTGGTTCCGCGACGACCCGTCGCGCGTCGAGGCGCTGACGTTCGACCTCGCCGACCTCCGCGTCGACCTGTCGAAGAACCTCGTCGACGCCGGCATCCTCGCCTCGCTCGTGCGCCTGGCCGAACAGACGCACGTCGCCGAGCGGTTCGCGGCGATGCTCCGGGGCGACCACATCAACACGAGCGAGGACCGCGCCGTGCTGCACACGGCGCTGCGCCGTCCGCCCGGCTCGGAGCCGACGCTCACCGTCGACGGGCAGGATATCGACCACGACGTGCAGCAGGTGCTCGACGCCATGACCGTCTTCGCCGACCGGGTGCGCTCGGGCGAGTGGGTGGGCGTCACGGGCAAGCCCGTGAAGACGATCGTGAACATCGGGATCGGCGGCTCCGACCTCGGCCCCGCCATGATCTCCGCGGCGCTCGAGCCGTTCGGGGGCGACATCGAGGCGCGATTCGTGTCGAACATCGACCCGTTCGACCTCGCCCACAAGACGAAGGATCTCGACCCCGAGACGACGCTGTTCATCGTCGCCTCGAAGACCTTCACGACGCTCGAGACGCTCACCAACGCGCGTCTCGCGCGCATGTGGCTCTGGCGCGGGCTGCAGGAGGCAGGGGTGATCGACGGGTCCGACGCGCAGCGGACGGATGCCGTCGCGCACCACTTCGTCGCGGTGTCGACGGCCCTCGACAAGGTCGCGGCGTTCGGCATCGACACGGCCAACGCCTTCGGATTCTGGGATTGGGTCGGCGGACGCTACTCGGTCTGCTCGGCGATCGGCCTGTCGCTCACGATCGAGCTGGGCCCGGACTCGTTCCGCGAACTGCTGGCGGGCTTCCACGCCGTGGACGAGCACATGGCATCCACACCGCTGGCGCAGAACGTGCCGGTGCTGATGGGCCTGCTCAACGTCTGGTACACGAACTTCCTCGGCGCGCAGTCGCACGCGGTGCTGCCGTACGCGCAGCAGCTCTCGCGCTTCGCGGCGTACCTGCAGCAGCTGACGATGGAGTCCAACGGCAAGCGCGTCCGCTGGGACGGGTCGCCCGTGACCACCGACACCGGCGAGATCTTCTGGGGCGAGCCGGGGACGAATGGGCAGCATGCGTTCTACCAGCTCATCCATCAGGGCACGCGCCTGATCCCCGCCGACTTCATCGCGTTCGCGAACCCCGCGTATCCGCTCAACGACGATGGCCGCGACGTGCACGCCCTCTTCCTCGCGAACTTCCTCGCGCAGACGAAGGCCCTCGCCTTCGGCAAGACGGCCGCCGAGGTCGAAGCCGAGGGCACGACCGGCGCGCTGGTCGCGGCCCGGACGTTCCCGGGCAACCGCCCGACGACGTCGATCTTCGCTCCGGCGCTGACGCCGCGCGTCCTCGGCGAGCTGATCGCGCTGTACGAGCACATCACGTTCACGCAGGGTGTCATCTGGGGCATCAACTCGTTCGACCAGTGGGGCGTCGAGCTCGGCAAGCAGCTCGCGCTGCAGATCGCGCCGGCCGTCGACGGCGACCACGACGCGTACGCGGCACAGGATGCCTCGACGCGCGCGCTTCTGGACTACTACCGCGCCCACCGGTCCTGACCCCGCGCCGCGCGCGGCACGGGCTGGGCGCGGCGGGGACGGGGCGGGGCCGCGCCTTTCCCGCGAGACCGCCTGTTCCCGACGAGACCACCGTTTGTTGCCCGGGGTCTCGTCGAGAACGCGCGGTCTCGCGGCGGGGACGGGGCGGGCGGCCTCTTTCCCGCGAGACCGCCTGTTCTCGACCAGACCCGCGTCTTTCGCCCGGGGTTTCGTCGAGAACGCGCGGTCTCGCGGGAAGGGGGACGGGAGGCGCGGCGGGGATGCCGTCAGACGGCGGCGGCGACGGGGTCGTCCTCGTGCGTGGCGAGCTCGTCGGGCTCGGCGCCGCCGGCGGTGCGGAAGTGCCCGATCACCGAGAGCAGCAGGGCGCCGACGGTCCATCCGGCGAGCACGAGCCAGGAGAAGCTCGCGTCGGCATCCGGGAAGTAGGCCACATCGCGCAACAGGTTCGCGGCAGCTCCCGGCGGGAACCACTGGCCGATCTGACCCCACGCGCCGGGCAGGAACTCGCGCGGCATCGCGGCGCCCGAGATCGGGTTGGCGAAGAGCAGCATGACGATCGGCCCGACGGCGATGCCCGCACGCCCGATCAGCGCGACGACGCCCGTGATCGGCGCCGCGATCGCGGCGAGCGCGAGGGCGATGGCCGCCCACTGGACCCAGAAGTCCCCCTGCAGCACCCCGAACCATCCGTCGAGGATGCCGGTGAGCACGAGCCCGCCCACGGCGGAGTAGACGACCACCGCGAGCACGCGCCGCATCGCCCCGATGATCGCGAGGGAGATCACGATGCCGCCGAGCATTCCCCCCATCACGAGCGGGAACATCGCCGCGGTGAGGCCCGTTCCGCGCGGATCAGTGGATGCCAGGGGTACGACGTCCGTCACAGTGACGGCGATGTGGGCCGGGGCCGGAGCTCCCGCCGCGGCGGCGCCGGCGGCCGCCTGCGCGTTCACCTGACCCTCGAGAGCGCCCGCGATGCCGGTGAGCAGCTGCGCGACCGACGCGTTCGCCGCAGAGGCGATGAGCACCTCGGGAGCATCGCCGAGGACGATCGCGCCGTACACCTCACGCTTCTCGATGGCCACCACTGCGGCATCCCGATCGTCCACGCGCGTGAACTCCAGGACATCGGGCTGCTTCTCGGCGACCGCGTCGGTGACCGCGTCGACGGCCTGGTCGGGGCCGGCGACGGCGACGGGAAGGTCGTGCGGCGCGGCCGTGACGCTCGGCCAGGCGAAGGCGAGGACGATGACCGCGACGACCGCCGCGAGAACAAGAGAGAGCACGCCGACGCGCCGCACCGGGGTGTGCGGCGTGTGGATGACGGGGGTGGGGGCGGCCATGGCAACTCCTGGCGAACTTAAGAAAACGAATACTCGTTCTTTATACTCGCTCCCTCTAGGATCGACAAGCGGGAGGAGGACACGGATGCCGAAGGTCAGCGACGAATACCGTCAGGCGCGCCGCGACGAGATCGTCGACGTGGCGATCCGGTGTTTCCTTTCGCGCGGGTTCGGGCGCACGTCGATCGCCGACCTCGTGACGGAGTCGGGGCTGTCGGCCGGCGCGATCTACGGCAACTTCCCCGGCGGGAAGGACGAGATCTTCGTCGCCGCCGCGACGCGCATCCTCCACACCCGCCGGTCGGAGCTCGAGGCGCGTCGACGCGAAGACCCACCTCTCGCCCCCGGCGAGGTCATGGCGACGCTCATCTCCGGAATCAGCGGCGAACAGATCAGCGCGGTCCTGCCCCAGCTCTGGGGACAAGCGGCCGTCGACGCCGAGATCCGCGCGCTCGTGCGCGAGGTCTTCCTCGAGTTGCGCGCGACCGTCGTCGGCGCCATCGCCGATTGGGCGGCGGCGCACCCCGACAAGGTCGAGGGGGACGCCCGCCTGTGGGCCGAGCGGGTCGGGCCCATCGTGCTCTCGACGGCGCCAGGGTTCATCCTGCAGAAGACCCTCATGCCCGATTTCGACGCCGAGGGGTACCTCGCGGCGCTCCCGACTCTCCTCCCCCACTGACCCCGGCGCCGCATCCTCGGGCCGCGCAGCCTTCGGTCGTTGAGCGCGCGCAACCCCCGGTCAGCGATCGGAGGGGTCGGCGGCGCGGGCCGCGGCGGCGGCGCGGGCGAGCCACGCGGGGGCGTCCCCGTAGCGCTGCAACGGGATGAGCCGCCCCGCGGCGCTGTCGGCGACGAGCGCCGCCAGTCGATCGGCGCGCGTCTGCTCACGCTTGCCGCCGTGGATCCAGCTCGCCGCGAGGCGCCGGTAGCCGGGCGTCGCCTCGGCCCAGAACGCCGCGGCGGCCGGATCGGTGGCGATCGCCGCCTCTTCGGCATCCGTCAATGCGTCGGCGTTCTCATAGGCGTACACGCCGCTGCGCTCGGGGCGTCGCTTCTCGTACGCGGCGATCCCCGCCGGGTGCATGCGGCCTTCGGCGGTGAGGCGCTCGACGTGGGCGATGTTGACGGCGCTCCAGTTCGAGGCCGGACGCCGGGGGCTCCACCGCTGCGCACGCATCTCGCGGATGCGCCGGCTCGTCGAGTCGATCCATCCGAAGCACAGGGCCTCGGGCACGGCATCCTCCCACCGGAGGCCCTGCTCGGGATGCCCCTTCGGTCGCCGTTCCATCCACAGCTCGCTCGCCGAGTCGTGGTTCTCGGCCAGCCAGGTGCGGAACGCCGCGGCATCCGCGAAGAACACCACTTCGGGCTCGTCCCCGTCCATGCGCGCGACGCTACCACCGGCCTCCGACACGCCCACCCCGCCCCTGGCGGACGCGCACTCCCCACCCCGCGCCGATGCCCCCTCCCCACCCCGCGAGACCGCCTCCTCTCGACGAGACCCCCGATGACAACGCCGGGTCTCGTCGAGAACGCGCGGTCTCGGGGGCATGGGGGCGCGTGATACGGCGAGGGGCGGCGCGGCGAGTGGCGACGCGCGGCACGGCGAGTGGCGACGCGCGGCACGGCGAGCGGCGAGGCGCGGCACGGCGAGTGGCGACGCGCGGCACGTCGCGACGTGACGCGGGGCGCGCGGCGAGCCGCAGAGCGCGACCGGCATGAGCGCGACGGATGCCGCGTCAGGCGAGGACGGGGCGGTTCCAGGCGCCGGGCTGGTCGAACTCGCCGTAGCGGACGTCGACGCCGTCCGGGCCGGCCGAGGCCGCACACACCAGCAGCGACAGCGTCGGATACCCGAACGGGCGGTTGTCGCGGACGATCGCGCGGTCATCGACCGGGCCGACGGCGCTCGTGCGCTCGAGGATGTCGAGCCACGCACCCGCCCAGTCATCCGCCCAGCCGCCCGCACCACCACCTGCCCAGCCGCCCTCATCGACCGGCGCGGCGAACGCGTCGCGCCACGCGGCGATGCGTGCGGTGGCGGGGTCGTCGACGTCGTCGTGCGCGATCATGTGGATCCCGGGTTCGAGCACAACGCGGCGCACCGAGGCGCCATCCCACATCGTGACGGATGCCTCCCCCGCGCTCACCTCGACGAGATTGAAGCCGTGGGTGCGGGGCTGACCCTCCGGCATCCGCCCCTCGACGGCGTCGAGCACGACCCTCCCCCGCGACGCGAGGGGTTCCGCGCCGTCGGTCACGACGTCGGCGCGGTTGAGGATCACCGCGACGCGCCCGCGGTCGGCGTCGGCCGCGAGCCACGCGCCGCCCGCGCGGCGGTCGCGCACGCCGACGACACCGGGGAGCTCGGGCCACCACGCACCGAGCGGATCCCACGTGCGGGCAGGGTCCTCGTCGCGCACCGCGAGCAGTCGGACGGCCTCGTCGGGCTCGGAAGGGACGTGGACGATGACGGTGCACACGGTGCTCGTGACCTCTCTGCCGCCTCCGCGCGAGGCCTCGAGCGAGGCATCCGTGGGAGGATCGGACCATGTTCGTTGTCGTGGGCGTGACGGGCGGCATCGCCGCGTACAAGACGGTGCACCTCGTGCGCGCCTTGGTGACCAACGGTCACGAGGTGCACGTTGTTCCCACGGCCGACGCGCTGCGCTTCGTCGGGACGACCACGTGGGAGGCCGTCTCGAGGAATCCTGTCACGACGAGCGTCCATGACGACGTCGCGCAGGTGCGACACGTCGCCCTCGGAACGTCCGCCGACCTCGTCGTCATCGCCCCGGCGACCGCGAACACCCTCGCGCGCATGGCGGCGGGCATCGCCGACGACCTCCTCGGTGTGACGCTCCTCGCGACGACCGCGCCCGTCGTCGTCGCCCCCGCGATGCATACGGCGATGTGGGAGCACGCGGCCACGCAGGCCAACATCGCGACCTTGCGCGCGCGAGGCGTCCACATCGTCGGTCCCGCCGATGGGCCTCTCACGGGCGGAGACAGCGGGCCGGGACGCATGGTCGAACCCGACGAGATCGTCGCGGCGGCGCTGCAGGTGGCGGCGGGCGTCGTAGCGGGCGGCGTCGTGCGCAGTACAGACACGGATGCCTCCGATCGCGCAGATCTGGACGGCGTGCGCCTCGCGGTCTCGACGGGCGGCACCCGCGAGCCGATCGATCCCGTCCGCTACCTCGGCAACCGCTCGAGCGGACGCCAGGGCGCCGCGCTCGCCCTCGCCGCCGCCGAGCGCGGCGCGGAGGTCGCGCTCGTCGCGGCGCACGTCGACGACGGCGTGCTGGATGCCGCAGTGAACCACCCGCGCATCACGCTCGTGCGGGCCGGGTCCGCCGCCGAGCTCGAGACGGCGATGACGGATGCCGCGGCCACCGCCGACGTCGTCGCGATGGTCGCCGCTGTCGCCGACTACCGGGTCGCGTCGCCCTCGGCCGAGAAGCTCCGAAAGGAAGACGGCATCCCCCGTCTGGATCTCGTCGAGAACCCGGACATCCTCGCGGGGCTCGTCGCGCGACGCCGCGCGGGCCAGACGATCGTCGGGTTCGCCGCCGAGACCGCGTCGTCTGACGAGGAGCTCCTCGAGCGCGGACGCCGCAAGCGCGCCCGGAAGGGCGTCGACCTCCTCGCGGTCAACGCCGTGGGTGAGGGCATCGGATTCGAGAGCGCCGACAACCGTGTGCTGCTCCTCGGCGCAGACGACGCCCTCGTCGCCGACGTCGCAGGCGCGAAGCGCGAGGTCGCCGACGCCGTGTGGGATGCCGTGGTCGCGCTGCGCGCCGGGACCTGAGGCCGTTTCGACTCGCGGCTGCGGCGCTCGCTCAGCGAGTCGAAACGCCGCAACCGCCCGGACTACGCCTTCGTCTGCACGTCCAGCAGCGGCTCGCCGTGCGAGACGGGCCCGAGCTTCACCGGGTCGACCGTGTCGAAGGCATCCGCGTTCAGCACGATGACCGGGGTGATGAGCGCGTAGCCCGCCTTCTCGATGACGGAGCGGTCGAACACCACGAGCGGCGATCCGGTCTCGACCTTGTCGCCGTTGACGACCTTGACGTCGAAGCCTTCGCCCTTGAGGTTCACCGTGTCGATGCCGACGTGGATCAGCACCTCGACACCGCTGTCGAGCTTCAGCCCGAACGCGTGACCGGTGGGCTGCGCCGCGACCACGGTGCCGGCTCCCGGCGCGTACACGGTGTCGCCCGACGGCTCGATCGCGACGCCCGGACCCATGACTCCGCCGGCGAAGACAGGGTCGGGCACGGTGTCGAGCGAGACGGCGTTGCCGTCGAGGGGCGATGCGATCTGGATGAGCGCACCGACCTCGGTCGTCTCACCCTCGCCCTTCGGCGCGGCCGCGGTCGCCGTCCCGGCCGCGACGGCGGTGGCGGTCGCCGCCCCCGCGGTCGCGGTACCTCCGGCCCGGGTTGCTCCGGCATCCGGAAGCAGCTCGCTGCCTCCGGCGACCTCCGAGACCGACGCGGCCTCGTCGCGGACGCCTCCCACGACGTCGCTGCCGTCGGCCGCGCCCGCCACCGCCGGGGCCGCCTTGTCCTTCGGGTCCTTGTAACCCGAGAAGATGATGAGCGCCATCGCGACGAAGAACGCGCTGAGCACGGCGATCGTGTACAACCCGATCGGGTTGAAGGCCGGGATCGTGAGCAGCGACGTGAACACGAACGCCTGCGTCGTGATGCCGTTCTTCAGGCCCAGCACCAGCGAACCGATACCGATGATGAGGCCACCCGTGAGGCATCCGACGAGCATGCGCGGATAGATCCGCTTGTACCGGAGATGGATGCCGTACAGCGACGGTTCGGAGATGCCACCCAGCAGACCCGCCGCGAGCGCACCGGTCGCCGTCTGCTTCATGTCCTTGTCCTTCTCGCGCCACGCGAGGAAGAGGACACCGGCGGTCGCACCGAAGCACGCGAAGTTCCACGCACCCATGGGGCCCTGGATGAAGTCGTAGCCGAGGGTCTGGATGTTGAGGAGCATGATCGCGTTGATCGGCCAGTGCAGACCCAGCGGCACCATGAACGGATACGCCAACGGGATGACGATCGCGAAGATGAACGGCGAGAAGGAGTTGATCGCCGCGAGGAAGCTCGCAAGTCCCGCGCCGACGTAGACGCCGATGGGGCCGATGAGGAAGGCCGTCAGCGGGATCATGATGAGCATCGCGAGGAACGGCACGAAGATGAGCTGCAGGTTGGCCGGGATGATCTTCTTCAGCAGTTTGTAGAGCGGCCCGAGGACCGCGGCCATCAGCAGCGGCGGGAACACCTGCGACGAGTAGTCGGCGATCGGCATCGGCAAGCCCCAGATCTGCACGATCGCGACCTGCGCCTGCTCGAACCCGAACAGCGGCGTCTTCTCGACGCCCTCACCGAGCGCGGTGAAGCCGGGGAGCATGAGCACGGCCATGATCGCGAAGCCCACCCACGGGTCGGCGCCGATCTTGGCCGAGGCGTTGTACGCGACCATGAGCGGCAGGAAGACGAACACGCACTGCCACATCAGGTTCACGAACGCCCACGACGGGTCGAGGGTGACGCCGGGCGAGTTCCACGCGGGGATGACGCCGAGCGTCGCCATGAGCGCCATGAAGGTGATGAACAGGGATGCCCCGAGCAGGGCGCCGAGGATGGGGCGGAACGAGTCGGACAGGTACTCGAAGAGCGTGTCGAGCCAGGCGTTCTTTCCGCGCGGGCCCTTCGCGCGCTCGCGGGCCTTGATGTCGGCGTCGGAGTCGGCTGTCGTCGTCGCCGTGCGCGCGCCCGACATCGAGGGCAGCGCCATGATCTCGTTATAGACGTTCTGAACGCCGCCGCCGATGACGACCTGGAAGCGATCGCCGGCCTGCGGCACTGCTCCGAGGACTCCGGGGATCTTCTCGGCGGTGTCTTTATCGGCCTTGTCGCCGTCGCGCAGTTGGAACCTGAGCCGCGTCGCGCAGTGGGTCAGACTCTCGACATTGTCGGCGCCGCCGACCGCGTCGATGATCTCGGATGCCGGGTCGTAAGCCATGCTTTCATCTCCCTGGACGTGGCCTGAAAGTCGCCTTTGCGGTGACTCTATACCTGGCCCCCGACACCCCGAAAGACCCCCGCCGCGGTTGTGGTCAGGCCAACGGATGTCGCGGACCTCGGCGTGTACATTCCAGCATCCGCATTCAGGCTTCTTTCAGGTTTCGTACCGGGTCTGTCCAGAAAACGTTGCCAACCTGTGACCTTCGTGTCCAACCCGAGGACGCACGCCGCTGGTAGCGCTCTGCCGCCGCGACGTTGATCTACCGGAAGTACGCGTATGCCCCGTCTCTCTCTCCGCTTCGTCACGCCTGCGCTCATCTGCGCCGGGCTCGTCGCCACCTCGATCGGCGCGACCGGCGCCGCCCTCCCCCCGAACGCACCGGACGCGGCGGGGCAGAGCGACTCTTCGCGCGCGCACAGCGTCTCCGCTCCCCTCTCGACCATCACCGCGCGCGGCGAGTCGACGCTCGACAAGGCTCGCGCAGCCGTCTCCGCGGCACGCGACGTGACCGCCGACATCGCCGCGTCGGGCCTCACGCTCGATGTCCCGAGCACCGTCATCGACACCAGCACCCTGAGCGAGCACATCGACAAGCTCGGCAACATCGACGTGACGCCCGTGATGCTCGTGCCCTCGCTGAGCGCCGACACCGAGGCCGAGACGCAGTCCGTGCTCGTGCAGACGGCGACGCTGCGCGGCCAGCTCGACGCCGCCGTCGCGAAGAAGGCCGAAGAGGATGCCGCCGCACAAGCCGCCGCACAGGCCGCCGCGATCGAGGCCGTGAACGCCGCCGCAGAGGCCAAGGCCGCCGCCGAGAAGGCCGCCGCCGAGAAGGCCGCGGCCGAGCAGGCCGCCGCGGAGAAGGCCGCCGCCGAGAAGGCCGCGCGGTCGTCGTCGGGCGGCTCGGTGTCGGTGCCGTCGGTCAACGTGAACGTCGACCCCGCATCGGCGCAGGGCATCGCCCGGTCGATGATGGCGGCGAGCTACGGCTGGGGCGACGACCAGTTCGCGTGCCTCGTGTCGCTGTGGAACAAGGAGTCGGGCTGGCGCGTGAACGCCGCGAACCCGAGCGGGGCGTACGGCATCCCGCAGGCGCTCCCCGGCAGCAAGATGGCCTCGGCCGGCGCCGACTGGGCGACCAACCCCGCGACGCAGATCGCGTGGGGCCTGGGTTACATCTCCGGACGCTACGGCACCCCCTGCGGCGCGTGGGGCCACTCCCAGTCGAACGGCTGGTACTGAGCGACGCCGGGCGAGACTAGGCGAGGACGCGCGAGAACGCGTCGAGGCTGATGCCGTCGTCGAGGATGCGCCGCGACCATTCGCGCGCCGAGTGCAGCGAGTGGTCGCGGTAGTTCCCGCATTCGACCGCGGAGACCCCCGGGACGTCGCTCTCGGTCGCCTCGTCGGCGATGAAACACAGGCTGCTCGTCAGCGCGCGGGCGACCTCGGAGACCTCCGGCTCGCCCCACATGAGCAGGTGGAAGCCCGTGCGGCATCCGAACGGCGAAATGTCGATCACCCCGGCGATGCGGTCGCGGAGGAGCCCCGCGAGCAGATGCTCAATGGTGTGGAGACCGGCCGTCGGGATCTCGCCCTCGTTGGGCTGCACGAAGCGCACGTCGAAGTTCGTGATCGCGTCTCCGGACGGTCCGTGCTCGACGCCGATCTTGCGCACGTAGGGCGCCAGAACAGCAGTGTGGTCCAGGGTGAAGCTCTCGATCTCGGCCATGGGGTTCCTTTCGGGCTGTGAGGGAAGCGGACGTGCGGTTCGCCGTTCGCGGCGCCGGGTCAACGCGGCGGGCGGCCTGGAAGAGTCAGTGCGGCGAGCCTTTCGATCATCTCAGCGAGAACGGCGTCGTCGTGCACGAGTCCCAGCCGCACGTGGCTGCGTCCGCGCGGACCGAACCCGTCTCCCGGCGCCACGGCGACTCTCGCCTCTGTGCGCAGCCGGTCGGCGAAGCGCACGGCGTCGCCGCCGCCGGGAACCCGCGCCCAGACGAAGAAGGTCCCCTCCGGCTCGATCACGTCCCAGCCGATCTCGCGAAGTCCGGCGACGACGAGGTCTCGACGACGCCGATACACGTCGACGAGCTCGCGCGCGGCCGACTGGTCGCCCGAGAGCGCGGCGGCGGCGGCATCCTGCATCGCGCCGAAGATCGTCGAGAACGCGTGTGACTGGTAACGCGTCATCGCCGCGATGATCGAGGCGTTTCCCGCCGCGAAGCCGAATCGCCACCCCGCCATGCTGTAGGTCTTCGACAGCGTCTGGATCTCGACCGTGCGCTCCTTCTGCGGGTCGGCGCTGAGCGCGGAACGCGGAGGCGCCTCGAAGCCGAGCGACGCGTAGGCGAAGTCGTGGACGAACGCCGCTCCGAGCCGCTCGGACGCGTCGAGCGCGCGAGGGAAGGTGTCGTCGGCGGCGAGCGCGCCGGTCGGATTGTGCGGGTAGTTCAACAGGACGACCGCCGCACGGTCGATGCCGTCGAGGGCGGCGAAGTCGGGCTGATAGTCGGGCTCGCTCAGCGGCACGGGATGGACGCGCGCGCCCGCGAGATCGATCGCCGACACGTAGATCGGGTACCCCGGATCGGGGACGATGACGCGATCGCCCGGGTCGGCGAGGCCGAGCACCGCGGCCATGAGCGCCTCGTGCGACCCGTGGAACACCGCGACTTCGGTCGCGGGGTCGATCTCGATCCCGTGATCGCGGCGGTAGCGGTGCGCGATCGCCTCGCGCACGGCCGGGCGGCCCGCGTAGGAGGGGTAGCGGTGGTTGGCGGGGTCGGCGACGGCGCACTGCATGGCGCGGACGATGTGCTCGGGCGTCGGCAGATCGGGGTTGCCCTTGGAGACGTCGATCATGGGTGCGCCCGGTTCTGCGCGGAGCCGGGCGACCTCGGCATCCATCGCTCCCCAGAAGTTCTGCGGTAGCGCGCGCACGCGTGCCGACGCGGTGAAGGATGCCACGCTCAGCGCCTCCGGTATCGTCGCGCGATCGAAGTGCCGAGCACCTGGATCCCCTGGACCAGCAGGATGAGCGTCACACAGGTGATGAGCATCGCGAACCCGTCGTAGCGCTGGTACCCGTACGACAGGGCGAGGTCGCCGATGCCGCCCGCGCCCACGATGCCGGCGACGGCGGTGGCGTCGATGAGCCCGATCGACGCGATCGTGATCGCGAGGATCAGCGAGCTGCGCGCCTCGGGCAGCATGAACCGTCCGATGATCTGCAGCGGCGTCGCCCCCATCGATCGGGCCGCCTCGATCACCCCGTCGGGAACCTCGAGCAGGGAGTTCTCGACCAGGCGACCGATGTAGGGCGCGATCATGACGGTCAGGGGCACGATGGCCGCCCAGACGCCGATGCTCGTGCCGACCAGAAGCCGCGTGAAGGGGAGGATGGCGACGAGCAGGATGATGAACGGCAGCGAACGGATCAGGTTGACGACGACGCCGAGGGCCACGTTCACCGGCCGGTTCTGCAGCACCCCGCCGGGGCGCGTGACAGCGAGCACCGTGCCGATGACGATGCCGAGCAGCGAGCCGAGCGCGAGAGCCACACCGAGCATCTGCAGCGTCTCGGCAAGAGCCTTGAAGAACATCTCGGGAGTGACGAGCGTCCACGGGGCAACCTTCATCCGGTCACCTCCTCGAAATGGGCGACGCGCGGACGGAGGAAGGCCTGCGCGTCGGCCACCTGCCGCGACGAGCCTTCGATCTTGAGGATCATCTGTCCGACGGTGTGGGCTCCGATCTCGGTCATGTCGGCGTGGAGCATGTTCGCGGTGACACCGACGTCGGTGACCAGGCTCGACACGAGCGGTTGGGTCACCTGGTCATCGAGCAGCAACAGCCGCCACAGTCCGTCGTGGCCGAGGTGTTCGAGGACGCGGTCGGGAAGACCCTGCGGGATGACGGTGGAGACGAAGTCGCGGGTGATCTGCGCGCGGGGGCGGACGAAGAGATCGAGCACGGGTCCCTGCTCGACGACCTGTCCATCGGCCATGACGGCGACCTCGTCCGCCAGGTCTTTGATGACGTCCATCTCGTGCGTGACGACGAGGATCGTCGTGCCGAAATCGCGGTTGATCGTGCGGAGCAGATCGATGATCTGCGTGGTCGTGGTGGGGTCGAGGGCGCTCGTCGCCTCGTCGGCGAGGAGCACGCGGGGGTTACGCGCGAGGGCGCGTGCGATGCCCACGCGCTGCTTCTGGCCCCCCGACAGGTCGCCCGGCTGGCTCTCGGCCTTGGCCGACAGGCCGACGACCTCGAGGACCTCGTCGGCGCGCGTGCGAGCCTCGTCCGCGGAGACGCCGTCGAGGCGCAGCGGGAGGGCGACGTTGTCACGCACGCGCAGGGTCGAGAGCAGATTGAACTGCTGGAAGATCATGCCGGTGCTCTTCTGCGCCGCGCGCAGGCGCGCACCCCGCAGCGCCGCGATATCGGTCCCTCCGACCACGACCCGGCCCGACGTGGGCTTCTCGAGGCCGTTGACGAGGCGGATGAGCGTCGACTTGCCGGCGCCCGAGTAGCCGATCACGCCGTGGATCGTCCCCGGACGGATATCGAGAGAGACACCGCGGAGGGCCGTCGTGGCGGCGGCCTTCCGCGAGGGGAACGTCTTCGATACATCGTCGAAGACGATCCCCCCTGCGACGTCAGGGCTCGCGGAGACGTCCGAACTCACTCGAACCAGGCCGGCAGGTTGTATCCGTCGTACTGCGGGTCGCTCGTGATGTAGTCGATGAACTCGGGCGAGCGGTATGCCGCCGCGATCGCCTTCGCCCAGCCCGACTCGAGGTCGCTCGAACGCACGGCGACGACGTTGGAGAACTGTACGAGCTGGTCTTCGACGGCGAGCGCGTCGTCGTAGTCGAGTCCACCCGCGACGATGAAGTTCCCCTGGATCGTCGCGTAGTCGACGTCTTGCAGCGCGGGGACCTGCTGTGCGTTCTCGATCGGGGTGATGTTCAGCTCGTGGGGGTTGTCGGTGATGATCGACAGGTCGGCGGTGTTCGGGTCGTCGACGTCGTCGAAGTCGATCCAGCCCACGTCGCGCAGGATCAGCAGGCCACGGTAGAGGTTCGAGGGAGAGTTGGGAACCGTGACGGTCGCGCCCTTCGCGACGTCGTCGAGCGAGGTCTGCTTGCCCCCGAACAGGCCCATGCGCGGGGTCGGCACCTGCACGAGCGCCGCATTGTCGAGGCCCTCCTGCGCGTTGACGAAGTCGAGGTAGACGGGGTGCTGCATGATGTTGGCGTCGATCTCGCCGCGGTCGACCGCGACGTTGACGACGATGCCGTCGGTGAAGTCGACGGTCTCGACGTCGTAGCCCTCCTTCTCGAGGATCGGCAGGATGCCTCCCTCGAACATCTCCTTGTAGGGACCGGGGTTGAAGCCGATCTTGATGTCGGTCTTGTCGTCTGCGGCGCCGCTGGACGAGCCCGCGTCAGGACTGGACGCGCCGCAGGCGGTGAGCGACAGGGCGAGCGCAGCCGCAGCGACGGTCGCGAAGAGGCGTGAGGTTGACATGTGCGTGGTCCTCTGGTGCGTGCGCAAGGGTGAGCGCGGAGTTCGGGGGTGCGGGGCGCGGCTTGTGCCGGTGGTGCTCGAGGTGGTGCGGGTGTGCGCGTTGCTGCATCGGCGCGCCCCTCACGGTAAGGATGCGTGGGGCGTGCTGGCCACCTCGCCGTCACACATCGTCATGGGATGCCGTCGCGGAACTAGCGCCCCTCCGAAGATGCGTCAACCCCCTCGGCATCCGCGCCTCGCGCTCGTAGTTTCGAGGTGTTCGCGACAGAAAGGGGCACCCCATGGGACTCGACGACAAGATCAAGAACGCCGCTGAGGACCTCGGCGGCAAGGCCAAAGAGGGTTTCGGCAAGATCACGCACAACGAGAAGCTCGAGGCCGAAGGCAAGGCTGAGCAGGCCAAGGCCGACGTGAAGAAGGCCGGCGAGAACGTGAAGGATGCCTTCAAGTAACCCCTCACTCCCCCAACGCAGAACGCCCCCGCCCCCAGCGGGGGCGTTCTCGTGTGTGGCGCCCCGGGTTCTATCTGGGGCCCGAGGTTTTGTGGGCGCGAATCGTCGCCTCCGCGCGCGGTGAGGACGATCTGCGCCCACGAAATCCCGGGAGAGCGCGATCTGCGCCCACGATTTGGGCGCCCCACCATCCGCTGACCGAGTTCGCGCGTGCGGAGGGCCCTCACCCACCCGCTGATCGAGTGCGCCCGCGCAGCGGGCGTGTATCGAGATTCCCCCTACCCTTGAGGGATGCCTGATCCCACGCTCCCCCGCGACGGCCTGCGCATCGTCGTCGGGGGCAGGGCCCGCGCCGACCTCGTCGCGGAACTGCGACGCGCCGGCATCCACCTCAACGCGTACGCGGAGACGCTCCTCGCAGATGCCGCGTTCGAGCGCGCCGAGGCGCCGACGGAGATCGCGTTCGTCGACCGGTCGGTCGCGGAACTCGGGCTTCCGAACGGAGGGACGCTGGCCGACGTGTTCGGCGCTGCGCGCGCCGCGGGGCTCGATCTCTGCCCGCCGCAGGCAGGGCCCTATCTGCGGTTCGCGACCCTCGCTCAGGCATCCGCGCCGGATTCGGTGATGAACGCCGGGCGCGCGCCCTCGGCCTCGCTCACCGTCGCGAGTGCACCGCTGCGCCTCGACGACGACTATCCGAAGGGCTTCTACCTCCGCGTCGTCGACGGGGTGCCATGGCTGCGCGGCTACCGCTGCGACGACGAGCACGTGTTCGCGCCGGAGGACCGTCTGGTGTTCCGGATGCCGTGATCCCGCGCGTCGCGGCTGTTCAGTGGTCGCGTTCAGCGGGACCGCCTCGCGGGTTCTCGACGAACGTGCCCACACCAGGATGCCTGGGCCGCGCGCCGCCGATAGCGTGGGGGCATGGCCTACGACGATCCGCGACTCGTCGAGCTCTACGACATCGACAATCCGGACGGCCCTGACCACGACTTCTACCGGGCGTTGGCGGCTGACGTGGATGCCTCGGCGATCGTCGATCTCGGCTGCGGCACCGGCATGCTGACAACGACCCTCGCCCGACCCGGGCGCTCCGTGGTCGGCGTCGATCCTTCCGCCGCGATGCTCGACGTCGCTCGCGCACGCCCCGGTGGCGACCAGGTCGATTGGATCCGCGGGGACTCTCGCGCCCTGCCCGCCCGCGGCTTTGACTACGCGCTGATGACCGGCAACGTCGCGCAGCACATCGGTGACGACGCGTGGGGTCGCACCCTTCGCGACCTGCGCCGGGTGATGCGGCCCGGGGCGACGCTCGCCTTCGAGACGCGCAATCCCGACGCCCGGGCGTGGGAAGACTGGTCGTCGCCGACGCGCAGCACGCGACACACGAGGCACGGAGAACTCATCGAATGGATGACGGCGGAAGAGATCGCTCCCGGCACGGTGCGAATCGAGGCATCCAACTACTTCGTGGAAGCCGATGAGACCGTCATCGACCGGTTCGATCTGGTGTTCCGCGATCTCGAAACCGTCTCACGCGACCTGGAAGCAGCCGGTTTCGACGTCGAGGCGGTCTCCGGCGACGGGCTCGAGACGCCGTTCGAGGGGAGCGCGCCGCTCATGGTCTTCGTCGCGCGCGCCGCCCGATGACCCGTCCGCTCAGCCCACGGCAGCAGCACGTCGTCGTCGCCGCGATCGGCGCACACGAGCTCGTCACCGACATGTCCTGGCCGCTCGGCGACACGACGGTGCTCCGCGTCCGCTCGGCCGCAGGCGAGTACGTCGTCAAGGCGGGAGGCCCGCACAACCACCACATCGCGCGCGAGATCGCCGCGCACGAGACCGCGACCGCACCCCTCGCTCGCGCCGGGCTGGCCAGCCAGCTGATCGCGGCGGATGCCGAGGCCGGCGTGCTCATCACGACCTATCTCGCGGGAGATCTCGTGCAGGGAACCCCGGCCGAGTTCTCGCCCGAAGTGCATCGACAGGCAGGCGTCCTGCTGCGGGCGTTCCACGGCGACGACGCGCGACTCGATCCGGATTACGAGGCACTCGTGACGGCGAAGGCGCTCACGAGGCTCGACCGGGAGCACCGCATCCGCGACGACGCGGCGGCGCTCGCGCGCGACGTCCTCTCCCGGTACACGGCAAGGCCGGTGGCGGTCGTCGCGACCCACGGCGACTGGCATCCACGGAACTGGGTGTACGACGGCGCGCGCGTGGGCATGATCGACTTCGGCAGGTTCGAGCATCGGCCGGCGGCGACCGACCTGTGCCGACTCGCCGTGCAGCAGTGGGCGATAGATCCTGCGCTCGAGGGAGCATTCCTGGACGGCTACGGGCCTGACCCTCGCGACCCGGAGGTATGGGCCATCGATCAGCTTCGCGAGGCAGTCGGCACCGCGGTCTGGGCATACGAGGTCGGGGACGAGGAGTTCGAGCGCCAAGGACACCGCATGCTCGCCGTGGCCCTCGCGCCGTTCGCCTGACCGCGGCGGGCGGAGCGCGGCACCGCGCGGGTCTCAGTGGTCGCGTTTGGCGGGAACGGCGTCCGTGTTCTCGACGAACGCGTCCAGTGAAGGATGCCTCAGCCGCGCGGGCCGGATCCTTGCGCGCGCGGGGTCACGGCCGCACCAAGATGTAGCGGTGCAGGCGTAGCCCGGGGCTCCGCGAGCTGCACTTCCCGTCGCGCACGGCGAGGACCTTGGTCGGCGACATCCAGCCCTGCGAGGGCTTGTGCCTGCGGCGGCATCACGGCGCCAAAGCAGTTCGGGCCGCTGCGCTCGGGGAAGGTGCCGGCGATCGCGCGCGCTCCGGGGACGACTGAGGCGGAGTCATCCCACTCCGCTCCTGTCACCTCAGCGTGTCGGCTCGGCCGGCGGCCGTCCTCGACCCGCGCGACCGCGCGTCAGGCCAGGCCCGCTCGGCGGCGAGCCCCGCAGGGACGACGAACGGGTGCGTCTCCAGCATCCACCAGTCCACCCAGCGATCGGCGAGGGCGGAAGCAATGTCGATCCCGAGCACCTTCACGCCCGTCATCCTACGAACCCGGCGCACTTCGCCCCGCGAACCGCTGGACTCGGCGAACTTCTCCGCAGTTGTCGAGGATGCCGGTCGGCGAGGTCGATCTCCCGGGAGCGTTCTCCCGCACTTTTTGGAGCACGGCGTCTCCCCCGCCCAGGCGGACACAGAATCAACGTCGTCGGCGGGTCAGATGGGCACCGATTCTGTGAGGTTCAAAAGAATCACGAAAAGGTAACGCCGAGGCCTTGATCACCGTTACCTGGTCGTTATAGAGTGCTCGCACGGTAGTTGTTTTGCTGTGGCAGCTACCTACATGTGATTGCAGGACACTCTTGGTGCAAGGGACACGGGCCGGTCGGAAGCCTCTCCGACCGGCCTTCTCTTTGCCCTCCTTGCCCTCGTGCCCTCGTGGTCCGGGCGTCGGCCCGCGGCGCGCGTCACGTGCGCAGGAGTTTCCTGCGCAGTCGTGTCGGTGAGGTGGTGACGGGTCGCCATCGGTGCGAGGTATCGAACCAGCCGGGTGGCATGACTTCGGGGATGCCGTTGTTCGTGCGGACCTTCCAGCCGGTGCGGTCGAGGAAGCGGTGGTGGTACCAGCAGAGCAACACGCCGTTGTCGGTGTGGGTGGGTCCACCATGGGCGTGGTCGGTGACGTGGTGGATTTCGCACCAGGCGGCGCGGACACCGCAGCCGGGGATGATGCAGCCGCCGTCGCGGAGGGCGATCGCGCGGCGCTGGTGCCGGTTGAAGACACGTTCTTCGGTGCCGATGCGGAGGATGCGCCCGTCGGGGCGGCTGGCGATGCGCTGGATGACGCCCGAACAGGCGACGTGGCGGGCGACGGCGATGCTGATCGGTTGATCGCAGCCCTGCGCGTGCGCGTACCCGGTGCCGGCGGTGAGGTCTCCGGCATCCACATGCACGACGAGCGTGGGTGCGGCACCTCCCAGGGTGGGGAGCAGGCCACTGGAGGCGGCGGTGCCCAGCGCGGCGGCGAGGGCGTCGTGCTGCTTCTGCGGGCGGGTGCGGTCATCGAGCGGCGCGACCGGCCCGTCGCCGTCATCGGCGTAGGGGTCGGTGAACGTGACGGTCGGCGCCAAATGCGCGTCGAAGATCGTCTGCAGCTGCGCGGCGACTTCCGGGAGCAGGGTTCCGCGGATCGGGATGCCGTGCGAGGTGGGGGCCCCGAGGGTGAGGGAACGCTTCCGTTCCATGACACGCTCACGGGGTTCCGCACCGTCCTGATCGAGAGCCAGCGCCCACGTCTGCGCGTGGATCTTCAGCAGGTCCGCGCACGCCGGTGGCGCCCCGTCGGGTCCTTCGCCCCGCGCTTCGCTCACGCACACGTCCGCCGCCTGGCGGCGCGCCTTCGCGGTCACGCGGGGCGCGGTCTGCTGGAGGGGGTCGGTGATCGCGAGGACACCGTCCACCCCGATCACCCCCTCCAGGACCGCGCCCCGCACCGACGGGAACGGGGCGGGAAGGAGTTCCCCGGTGGTGTCGGACACGGCGGGGCGGATGGTCTTCGCCGCACGGATCACCCGGTTCGCGGTCGCCGGGGACACGAGGGTGGTCCGTTGGATCAGTTCGTTCAGGTCATGACACCCGAGCCGGGACGTCATCCGGTCGTCGCGGATCGGGTTCTCCGACCGCCGTCCGGTCTCACCGACCGCGTCGAGCAGGAGGGCCTCGACGAGGCGTCCGAGCTCCGCGACGGTACCGAGGTGGGTGGCGAGTTCAGTGTCGGATGCCTGCTCGAACGCCCGCTCGCGGGCCGCGTCACCGACCGTCGCGGCGAGGCGTTCGGCCAGGTCGCGGAACGGGGCGGTGAGGAGATCCATACCCCTATTGTCGCGAGGGGCTCCGACATTCCGACCCCGAAAACAGCCGATCGGACACGTAATCCGCAGATCTATGTGTGAGAGTTTCGGCACACATCGGTCGCGGTGATCTCGATACACCCGCGCTGCGCGCGGGCACTCGATCAGCGAGGTGGACTCGACCCGTCGGGGCAGTCGATCGGCGAAGGGGGGCGTTTCGACTCGGCGCTACGCGCCTCGCTCAACGACCGGGGGGGACGGGGGACGAAGGGGCTGGGAGGATGGGGGCATGGACGACCTCGTGATCTCGCTCATCGTCACCGGATCCCCCAGCGCGACCGGCGCGCAGCTGCAGAACCTCTACCGCCTGATCGGGCGCTCCACGCCCGAGCTACGCGATGCGCTGGCGAACGAGACGCCGCTGTACACGGCATCCCTCTTCGGTCAGGAGCACATCGTCGAGGCGCCGCGGCTCGAGAAGGCGATCGCGTTCGCGACCGAGGCGGGCTGGGCGTTCCGACTCACCGAGAGAGAGGGCGACAGCGGCGAGGATGCCGAGATCTCACTCGCCACCCTCGACGAGATCCTCACCGGCCCCCACGACGTCGAATAGCCCCCGCACCGCCCCTTTCCTGCACAAGAGCAGAATTTCGCACGATCTTCACGCGCTGTTTGACATAAAGACCCCTTCTTCTTGGGGTCATGCTGGTTCCAGCGACACGGAGGCCACCGGCATCCCGCCACCGATCTCCCTCGCACGAGCTCTACCGCCAACACCGCAAAGGAAGAAGCAATGTCTGCTTACGAAGACGACATCCAGGCCGTGCAGGCCCTGAAGGACGAGAACGGACCCTCCTGGGACGCGATCAACCCCGAGTACGTCGCCCGCATGCGGGCGCAGAACCGGTTCCGCACCGGCCTCGAGATCGCCCAGTACACAGCCGACATCATGCGCAAGGACATGGCCGAGTACGACGCCGACTCGTCGGTCTACACGCAGTCGCTCGGCGTCTGGCACGGCTTCATCGGTCAGCAGAAGCTCATCTCGATCAAGAAGCACCTGAAGTCGACCAACAAGCGCTACCTCTACCTCTCCGGCTGGATGGTCGCCGCCCTCCGCTCGGAGTTCGGTCCCCTCCCCGACCAGTCGATGCACGAGAAGACCGCGGTGCCCGCGCTCATCGAAGAGCTTTACACCTTCCTCCGCCAGGCCGACGCCCGCGAGCTCGACCTCCTCTTCACGAAGCTCGACGAGGCCCGCCTCGCCGGCGACGAGACCGCGGTGGAGTTCATCCAGTCGCAGATCGACAACTACGAGACCCACGTCGTCCCGATCATCGCCGACATCGACGCCGGCTTCGGCAACCCCGAGGCGACCTACCTGCTCGCCAAGAAGATGATCGAGGCCGGCGCCTGCGCCATCCAGATCGAGAACCAGGTCTCCGACGAGAAGCAGTGCGGCCACCAGGACGGCAAGGTCACGGTTCCGCACGAGGACTTCCTCGCGAAGATCAACGCGGTCCGCTACGCGTTCCTCGAGCTCGGCATCGACAACGGCGTGATCGTCGCCCGCACCGACTCGCTCGGCGCCGGCCTCACCCAGAAGATCGCCGTCTCGGCCGAGCCGGGCGACCTGGGCGACCAGTACAACGCGTTCCTCGACGTCGAAGAGGTCAGCGACGCCGACCTGCACGACGGCGACGTCGTGATCCGCCGCGAGGGCAAGCTGCTGCGCCCCAAGCGTCTGGCCTCGAACCTGTACCAGTTCAAGAGCGGCACGGGCGAGGCCCGCTGCGTGCTCGACTGCATCACGTCGCTGCAGAACGGTGCCGACCTCCTCTGGATCGAGACCGAGAAGCCGCACGTCGAGCAGATCGCCGGCATGGTCGACGAGATCCGCAAGGAGATCCCGAACGCGAAGCTCGTCTACAACAACAGCCCGTCGTTCAACTGGACGCTCAACTTCCGCCAGCAGGCGTACGACGCGCTGGTCGCAGAGGGCAAGGACGTCTCGGCCTACGACCGCGCCGACCTCATGAACGTCGCCTACGACGACACCGAGCTCGCGCAGCTGGCCGACCAGAAGATCCGCTCGTTCCAGAAGGACGGCTCGGCCCGCGCCGGCATCTTCCACCACCTGATCACCCTGCCGACCTACCACACGGCCGCGCTGTCGACCGACGACCTGGCCAAGGGCTACTTCGGCGACGAGGGCATGCTCGCCTACGTCAAGGGCGTGCAGCGCCGCGAGATCCGCGAGGGCATCGCGACGGTCAAGCACCAGAACATGGCCGGCTCCGACATCGGTGACAACCACAAGGAGTACTTCGCCGGCGACGCGGCTCTCAAGGCCGGCGGCAAGGACAACACGATGAACCAGTTCGGCTGATCCACACCTCCCACACACGACGCGGCCCCCGGCATCCACCGCCGGGGGCCGCGTCGCGTGTACGGGGCACGCAGAAGGCGACGGATGCCGGGATGCGCGCCCTCGGCATCCGCCGGATCAGACCCCTCCGCCCCCTCCGCCGCCTCCTCCTCCGCCGGCGAACCCGCCGCCGCTTGATCCGCCCGACGAGGACGACGACCCGAACGACCCCGAGGACCCCGACCCGGAGGACTCATACGGCGCCGCGATCGTCAGCGAGCGAAGTCCGGCGGCCAGCACCGTCGCGTCGAGCGGCCCGCTCCCCGCGTACCAGTGCGGCTCCCGCTCGCCCGCGCCGGGATAGAGCGCGGTGAGCTCACGAGCCCACTGCTTCTCCTGCCCGAAGATGACGGCGTAGGGCAGGAGCCTCTCGTACACGGCGAGCTTCTGCCGCGGGTCGTCGACGTCGATGGCGACGCGCTCGGCGCCCTCGGGCGATTGCAGCATGCGGATGCGGTCTGCCTCTGCCCACGCGATGAACTGCTCCATACCCCGCAAGTGATCGCGAAAGCGCGCGCCGCGCGCTGTGAGGGGCCGAAGCGCGAGGAGCACGAGGATCGCCACCAGCGCGACGACGGAGACCGCCATGAGGATGACGGGCGCAACCCAGTTCGCGTGGTCCGCGATGGCGCCGATTCCGAAGAACCACACCGCGACGACCATGACGGAGGCGACCGCGATGGGCCACGCGCGCGCGGCGGTCGGAATCTTCCGCCGCAATCCGCGGGTGAGAATCTCGCTTTCGGCGCTGTTGAGCGCCCTCTGTGCCGCTCGCGCGGCCCCCTGATTCCTCACGCCGAAGGTGTAGCGCGACCCGGGTTTGCGCCCGTGGAAGATCCCCGTGAGCAGAGGGCGCGCGTTCTCGTCCGCGAGCGAGAAGTCGACGAGTTCGGCGACGAGCTGGGGCTTTCCGCGCCATGTCTTCTTCGTCGACTCGACGATCCGGATCGACCCCGCCACCGCCTGTTCGAGGACCTCGGCTGTGATTCCCTTCTTCCGCCGACGGATCAGCACCGCGCTCTCCAGCGCATCGAGGGATGCCGGCGGCTCGTACTGCGCGACGATGGTGCGACGCCCTCTGCCGCCGGCGCTCGCCTTCCACCACGCGCGGAAGCCGAATGCTCCCGCCGCGAACGTCCCCACGAGCGCCAGAACCTGCAGCCAACCGGCAGGCGACGCGAGAAGCGACGTGTCGTACATCGCGAACGTCCCCGGCGCGAAGCCCACCGCGAACGTGAGCGTCTCGTAGGGTGCGACGCCCGCAGCCGTCGCCGTGATCGTGGCGCCTCCGTCTCCGGAGGGCGCCCGCGAGATGTCGTCGCAGGCATCCGTCAGCCCGTACTCACCGCGATAGCACGCCTGATTCCCGGTGAGCGATGGCGCAAGATCGGCATCGAGGTGCAGCCGCGCGGTGACACGACCGAACGGCTCGCCCCATCGGGTGCCGTTGACGTTCCAGTAGAACTCCAGCCCCGTGTCGGGGAAGTCCCACGTGACGTTCTCGAGCGTGTAGGTGATCACGTAGGTCTGTCTGCCGTGCAGATAGTCGTCCGCCCGCGAGACGACGGAGAACTCGTCGTCGACGTCTTCGACGTCGGCCGGGCGGGGCGCTCCGTTCTCGTCGGTGATCGACACGAGCACCGGCTCGAGCGGCTGGCCGTTGTAGGTGTCGGGCATCGATCGGCGGATGCCGCGGTTCTGGTCGCTGTCGGGGAACACCGCGACGATCGTCTCCACGACCCGCAGCCGGCTCGTGCGATCATCGGCGCGGGTGAGCACGTAGTCCGCGTCGAACGAATCGAATGTGAGGTCGTCGACGTCGCCGGGAACGGCGGAGAGGCCCGGCTCCGAAGCCGACGCCTCGAGCGCCGGAGCGGCCGCCGCGGCGGCACCCGTCGTGAGGGCGAGTGCGGCGTCGACGGCGGCGAGGAGGGTGATGACGCGCACGCGGAGCATGCCTTCAGACTATGCGCGACGGTGAAGGGCGGTCCCGCCGCCGGGGCCGACGCCGGGCCGACGCCGGGCATGCGCGAGCGCGCATTACAGTGGAGCGATGACCGATCGCCGCCTCGCCGTCGCCGCCTGGGAGAACCTGTTCCGCGCGCAGCACGAGGTCTTCGCGGAGCTGAGCGACGACTTCACCGGCGGTGAGCTCTCCCAGGCCGAGTACGACGTGCTCCTGACTGTCGCCCGGAGCGACGACCACGCGGCGCGCCTGCGCGATGTCACGGCGAACATGCTCATCAGTCAGCCGAGCGTCTCGCGCCTCGTCGACCGGATGGTCGCGCGGGGGCTCCTCAGCAAGTGCCCCGATCCCCACGACGGGCGCGGCGCGATCGTCCGCGCGACCGACGAGGGGCTCGTCGCCTTCCGCAAGCTCGCCACGACGCACGGCCGGTCGATCGCCGACCGCATGTCGGTGCTCACCGACGACGAGCTGACCCAGCTCGAGGCTCTGACGGCGAAGCTTCGCGGGGTCTGACGCTCCCTCGGCTTCCGTCCGCACACGCTGTCACCAGCGGTTGTGCACGTCTTCCGCGAAACCCGCGATGCCCTCGAATGACACGGACCGCGCGGCACCCGCGGCATCCGTCCACGAGAACGTGCCCGACCACTGACCGAAACACTGATCGGTGCGCGAGGAGAGGATGCCGAGGTTCGTCCGCGACGTCTTGTCGAAGAAGGGCGTGAAGACGGCGTCGAGCCCGCCGCCGGTGATGCGCCAGGGCCGAAGCGGCGCAGCGAGGTCGTATTCCCACCGCACCGGCACGGAGATCTTGTGCATCGTTCCGCCGACGAGGACGCCGTTCTCCGTCGAGCCGGTGCCGTCGGTCCACCGTCCGCCGAGTTGGATGCCGATGCTCCGCCCGTCGGCGAGGGCGCCCGACCCGGCGCCCCAGTTCCACGCGACGTCGTACGGCCAGCGCCCCCGCCCGTGGTCGAGCACGGCCCACGAGCCCGGCCCGACGTCGTGCGAAACGCCGTCGGTCACGATCACACCCGATGCCGGGAGCGCAACGTCCTTCACGGTGTACTGGAAGAGCCGGTTCGTCCAGGGGACGACGACGGCGAGCAGGTCGTGACGTTCGGGGCGGGTCACGGTGACATCGAACGAGGCATCCGGCATGACGGCGTGCAGCCGCCATACCCGCCCGTCGTCCGCGGGTGTGACGCTGACCGCGAGGTCTTTCGCGTGCGCGAGGGCGATGCCATCACCGAGCGAGGGTGGGAGGGTGACGTCGCGGGCGGGGATGACCGTCGCGTTCCGGCCCCACGAGCGGCCGGTCGCGCGCTCGAAGATCCACACCTCGTGGACGGCGGCATAGTCGAGGGAGGAGATCGTGAGCGCCGCGATGTGAGTCGGTGTGATGACGTTCCAGTACTCCCACCGCTTGTTGCGCCCCCAGCCGGGGACGCGCACGCCGTGCCGCGCCGCGATGCCCGACGTGTCGACGAGCGGGCGACGCGCCCAGCCGATCGCGGCATCGTTGAGCGATCCGTTCGGGAGCGTGAGAGCGACCGGTTCGGTGAGTTCCCGCTCGGGGCGTTCATCAGCCGTGGGCGGGGCGGGGCGTTCGCCGGCCGCGGGCGGGGTGGGTTTCGGGACAGGCTCGGTGGTCATCGGCATCCTCGTCGACGTCCTGCGCGCCTCGGGCGGGCGGCGGGTGATCCGATTCTATCGATCGCCTGTGTGCTCCTGGCACCCGCGCGCGCACACGCGCACGCGCACGCTCGCGCAAGTGTCGGCGCAGATCGTCCTCACCGCGGAGAACGTCGGCGCAGATCGCGCCCATCAGGCGCAGTGGGGGCGATCTGCGCCGACGAAACCCCTCGCGGTGGCACCCAGAACCGCCCCGCTCCGTGCGGACGCGGGGCGGTTCGGGGGGCGTGAGCCGCGGGGCTCAGGCGCTCTTCAGTGGTCGATCACTGGTCCAGGTCACTGGTCGACGGGCTGGGGCGCCTGGTCGGACTCGTGGGCCTGGATGGTCTCGTGCGCCGGGGTGGACGCCGCGCCGTCGGCGACGACCTGCACCTTGCGGGGCTTGGCCTTCTCGCTCACGGGGATCGTGACGGTGAGGACGCCGTTGCTGTATGTCGCGGCGATGTTCTCGGTGTCGATGCCCTGGCCGAGGTTCAGCTGGCGCAGGAAGCTCGCCGCCTCACGCTCGCGGGTGATCCACTTGACGCCGTCGCCCTCGGGCAGCGTGCGCTCGGCGCGGATCGTGAGCAGCTGGCCGTCCACGTCGATGTCGACCGAACCCGGGTCGATGCCCGGAAGGTCGGCGCTCAGGACGTAGTGGTCGCCGTCACGGTACAGGTCCATCGGCATCCGGCGCGGGCCGCGGCGCGTGTCGAAGAGGCCCGACGCGAGGCGGTCGAGGTCACGGAACGGGTCATACGTGGCCATTGTTCTCTCCCTTGTTCTGGTGGCCCGGCGGGCGCCGGACCGGTGGTCTCAAAGTTGAGCCTTTGCGGCTCAAGTGCTCTCAGATTAGCACTCTCGGGGGGCGAGTGCCAGCCGTTCTCGCACGGCGAACGATGCGGGTGGCGGGGTCGCAATTCGTGGGCGCGGATCGTCGTCTCCTGCGGTTTCGTCGGCGCGAATCGTCGGCATCCTGGAACATGAGCGCGATCTGTGCCGACGTTCGCGTGCCGCCCATCGACTCCTCCCCAAGAAGCGATGTGCGCCATCCCTCCACAGATTCGCGATGCAGGACGTCACACGGCGTCGCGGGCGAGCAGGGTGTGGGGATGCCTCGACCGCCGCAACCACTCCCCCTCAGCCTCGGGACCTCATTCACCCACGCCGAAGCCCTCGCCGCGGGCGTGACGCCCGGGCGCCTTCGAGGTCGGGACCTCGAGCGCCCGTTCCACGGCGTGCGCATGCGCCCGGCGCCCGCCGACGAGACCGACGACGGTCCGCTCACGCTCGATCGCCGTCGGCGCGAGCGGGTGCGGAGGCGGGCGGTCGCCGTCGCTCCCACCCTCAGTCCGCACGCGATCTTCGCGGGCTGGACCGCCGCGGCGCTCTGGGGTGCGCCTCTGCCCGACGACTTCGACCCCGACGGCGATCTGTGCGTGGCGACACCGCATCCGGTCCGGGCACCGCGGGCTGCGGCATCCGATCTCACGCGCTGCGCCCGCACCTGATCTCCACCGTCGATCTCGGCGGGCTGCGCGTGTCGAGCCCCGCGACGACCTGGGCGATGCTCGGTGGCGAGTGCGGCGAGCGCTGGCTCGTCGTCGTCGGCGATCACCTCGTGCGTGTGCCCCGCGACGACCGAGGCACGCCGGTGCCCTCAGCCCAGCTGACGACGATCGAGATGCTACACGCGGCGGCGATCGAACCGGGACGGCGGAATCGGTCGCACCTCTTGGGAGCGCTCGATCGGGTCAGGGTCGGCAGCAGCTCGCGACTCGAGACCGAGTACCGGCTGGATGCCGAGGCCACCGGGCTCCCCCCGATGGAGCTCGATGTCGAGATCCGCGACGTGGGCGGTCGGCTCCTCGGCATCGCCGATAGCGTGTATCCGCGCTATGGCGTGATCGTCGAGGTCGAGGGGGACCACCACCGCACGAGTCGACGACAGTGGAATCGCGACATCGATCGCATCGCCGCGTTCACGGGCGAGGGGTGGGACGTCACGCGGCTCACGGGAGCGCGCGTGCGCGGCGGCACCGCACCCGACGTCGTCGCAAGCGCTCTGCGCCGACACGGGTGGCAGGGGTGACCTGGCGGGGGAGTCCGCGGGAGTTCGTCGGCGCGAATCGTCGGCATCCTGGAGAATGTCGGCGTGATTCGTCCTCACCCTGACCGATGAGCGCGATCTGCGCCGACGAAATCCTGGCGGCGGCGCGGCGCGGGTCAGCACTCGATGACGTTGACCGCGAGACCGCCCTCGCTCGTCTCCTTGTATTTGTGCGACATGTCGATGCCGGTCTGGCGCATCGTCTCGACCACCTGATCGAGGCTCACGAAGTGCTCGCCGTCGCCGCGGAGGGCCAGGCGCGCCGCGGTCACGGCGGTCGAGGCGGCGATCGCGTTCCGCTCGATGCAGGGGATCTGCACGAGGCCGCCGACGGGGTCGCAGGTGAGGCCGAGGTGGTGCTCCATCGCGATCTCGGCGGCGTTCTCGATCTGCCGGTTCGTGCCTCCCATCACGGCGGTGAGCCCGCCGGCGGCCATGGCGCACGCCGACCCGACCTCGGCCTGGCACCCGCCCTCGGCGCCCGAGATCGACGCGTTCGCCTTGAAGAGAGACCCGAGCGCCGTCGCGGTGAGCAGGAAGCGGCGGATGCCGCGACGTCGGTTCGCCTCGGCGACGGATGCCGCGTCGGCGCGCGCCTTCACGGCATCCGCGCTCGGGGCGTCGCCGGCCGAACCCGAAGCACCCGCGCCCGCGTCAGCCGCCTCGTCCGCGCCATGCAGGCCGAGCAGCGCCGACCCGACGAGCTCGCCGTAGGGCGTGACGGCGGTCGAGGACCCGAGGCCCGAGTCGGCGAGGAACCGCCACCAATACATCGCGACCGCCGGCACGATGCCCGCCGCCCCGTTCGTCGGAGCGGTGACGACTCGGCCGCCGGATGCGTTCTCCTCGTTGACGGCGAGCGCGAACGCGCCCAGCCATTCGCCGGGGAGCTCGCGCCCCGACTCGGCCTCGGCGCGCTCGAGCTGCAGGCGGATATCGTTCGCACGACGCTTCACGCGCAGGATGCCGGGAAGCTCGCCTCCGGTCGCAAGGCCCGCCTCGACGCACGCGGTCATGGCATCCCAGATCGCGTCGAGCCCGGCGGCGACCTCGCTCTCACTCCGCAACGCCTCTTCGTTGCGGCGCGCGGCCTCGGCGATCGTGAGGTGCTGCTCGTCGCACAGCGCGAGCAGCTCGGCAGCCGAGGCGAACGGCAGCGGGTAGGCGACCGCATCGACGGCCGGGGGCTCGCCCTCCCGCCGGATGAACCCGCCGCCGATCGAGTAGTAGGTCTGCTCGGCGAGCTCGGCGCCCGCGGCGTCGAACGCGCGGAGCGTCATCGCATTCGGGTGCCCCGGCAGACGCGTCCGCGGCGCGAAGGCGACGTCGCTCTGCGCGAAGGGCACGGGCGTCCGGCCGTCGACGACGAGCGGTGCGCCGTCGGTCCACCTCGTCCACGCACCGCGGACGTCGGCGGGGTCGACGGTCTCGGGTTCGTGCCCTTGGAGGCCGGCGACGACGGCGTCGGGGGTGCCGTGGCCGATCCCCGTCGCGCCGAGCGATCCGCAGAGGTCGCAGGTCACGCGCGCGAGACCGGGCAGGTCGGCGATGCGTCGCGCGAAATCGCGACCCGCCCGCAGCGGGCCGACCGTGTGGGAGCTCGAGGGTCCTACGCCGATGGAGAACAGCTCGAACGCCGAGACGTACGCACTCACCCTGCGAGCCTACGCCGCGCGCACCGCAGCCGTCCGCACCGCAGCCGTCCGCGCGGGGCCGTGACCGGCTGCAACCGACCGCGTCAGGCGCGCTGGAAGGCGACGAGCCCGACCGTGTTCCCCTCGCTGTCGCGGATGAACGCCTGCCACTCCTCGGTGCCCACCGGGCCGAGCGTGTCGTCCTCGTGCACGAAGATGACGTGCGGCGCGGCGACCACGTCGACGAGCCCGGCAAGACGCTCGAGCGTCTCGTGGACGTTGTCGACGCGCAGGTAGACGAGGGCGCTCGGAGCCGCGGCATCCAGCAGCAGCCGCGCACCGTCGAGGTCGAAGAAGAGGAGCCTCGGCTCGTCGAAGCGCGCGAGTGGCGGACGCTCGAGGAGCATCGTGTAGAAGTCGGCGGCACGGTCGAGGTCATCGGCGTGCTGGGCGATCTGAACGAGGTCCACGGGGAGCCTTCCGGTAGCAGGCGCGCCCACGGAGCACGCAGGCGGACGTGCGCGCGGCGGCGCGGGGATGCCGCCAGCGTAGCCCGCCCGTAGGCTGGGGCATCAGGGGGTGAGGCGACCGATGACCGCGCTGAGCACGATCGATGCCGACCGAAGCGCTGCGCTGGCCGCAGCAGAGGATGCCGGGAGGCTCGATGACGCGTTCCTCGCGCGATTCGACGAGCAGTTCCCGCGGCTGCACGACCTGTTCGCCGCGCTCTACGGCGGGCGCAACGACGGGCAGGAGCAGCTCGCCGCGACGATCGCCGCGGCATCCGCCTCGTGGAACGCCCGCCCGCTCGACCTCAAGGTTCGCGACGCCCAGCGCGCCGCCGACCCGGACTGGTTCCAGTCGGAGCGGATGCTCGCCGGTGTCTGCTACGTCGACCGCTTCGCGGGGAACCTCGCCGGCATCCGGGACCAGATCCCGTACTTCCGGGAGCTCGGCCTCACCTACCTTCACCTCATGCCGCTGTTCGAGGCGGAGACGAGCCACCCGGCGGGCGAGAACGACGGCGGCTACGCGGTGTCGAGCTACCACCGGGTCGACCCGAGCCTCGGCACGATGGCGCAGCTGTCCGAGCTCGCGGCGGACCTGCGTGCCTCGGGCATCGCGCTCATGCTCGACATCGTCTTCAACCACACGAGCGACGCGCACGAGTGGGCGCGGAAGGCCGTTGCCGGCGACCCGGAGTTCGAGGACTTCTACCTGATCTTCCCCGACCGCACCATGCCGGATGCCTTCGAGCGGACGACGCGCGAGATCTTCCCCGACGACCACCCCGGCTCGTTCGTGCCGATCCCCCCGAAGGACGGATCGTCGGACGGGCCGCCGCGCTGGATCTGGTCGACGTTCTCCCACTACCAGTGGGACCTCAACTACGCGAACCCCGCGGTGTTCCGTGCCATGGCGGGCGAGATGCTCTTCCTCGCCAACCAGGGCGTCGACATCTTCCGCATGGACGCCGTCGCCTTCATCTGGAAGCGGCTCGGGACGCCGTCGGAGTCTCTCCCCGAAGCGCACCTGCTGCTGCGGGCGTTCAACGCGGTGCTCGCGCTGGCCGCGCCGAGCGTCGCGTTCACGTCGGAGGCGATCGTGCACCCCGACGAGGTCGTGACGTATATCTCTCCAGAAGAGTGCCGCCTCTCGTACAACCCGCTCCAGATGGCGCTCACGTGGGAGGCCCTCGCGACCCGCGACGGCCGCCTGCTTCAGGATGCCCTGGACCACCGACACGCCCTCCCGGCCGGCACCGCCTGGCTGAACTACGTGCGTTCACACGACGACATCGGGTGGACGTTCGCCGATGAGGATGCCGCGGCGCTCGGCATCGACGCGTTCGCGCACCGGCAGTTCCTCAACCGCTTCTACACGGGTCGGTTCGACGGCACGTTCGCCCGGGGCGTTCCGTTCCAGGAGAACCCGGCCACCGGCGACGCGCGCGTCACCGGGACCACCGCGTCGCTCGCGGGCATCGAGGCGGGCGACCCGGGCGGCGAGGATCGGGTGATCCTCGCGCACGCCCTGGCGATGTCGACGGGCGGCATCCCGCTCCTCTACCTCGGCGACGAGGTCGCGCAGCTTAACGACTACTCGTACGCCGACGATCCCGCCCGCCGCAGCGACAGCCGTTGGGTACACCGCGGCAACGCGCCCCGCGACCGGTACGCCGAGCGCGGCGACGAGTCGACGGCGGCGGGCCGCGTCTTCCGACGCCTGACGAAGCTCATCGCCGCGCGTCAGCTCGCCCCCGAGCTCGCCGGGAACGAGCTGATCGGCTTCCGCACCGACCACCCGTCGGTCGTGGGATTCCAGCGGCCGGGCGAGGCGAGCACCGTGCTCGTCCTCGCGAACGTCGGGGATGCCGCGGTGCACATCGACGCGCTGACGCTGTCGGGGTTCGAAGCGTCGGCATCCGACCTCGTGGGTGATCGCGACCTCGACCTCACCGACGGCATCGACCTTCCCGCGCACGGCTTCGTGTGGTTGCGGGTGGAGCCTCGGGCGGCGTGACCCACGCCGCGGCGGCCGATCGCACACGCACGTCGTGAAAGCAGGGCCGATCGTGCCCCGCATCCCGCGTCGGGCGCGCGTGATGCGGATCGACCCTGCTTTCGCGACAGCTTCCGGCAGTCAGACCCGCGTTCGCGCGAACGGGTCGAAGTCCTCCGGCAGCAGCGGCACGGGAGCCACCGTCGAGGCGACCTCGACGGTGGCGCCGGAGGCGGCCGACTCCTGCGCCGAGAGCATCACGTCGAGGACGTGATAGCCGAGCTCGCCGGTCGCGATGTGCGGCCGGCCCTCGTTCAGAGCCCGCGCCATGTCGAGAACGCCCAACCCGCGACCGGTCACGGCACCGACGGGCTCGATCTCGATCCACTCCTGGCCGCCGCGGGCGGCGTCAGTGATCGATTGGAGCGGCTTCACGTAGGCGATCCGCCCCTCGAACATGTTCGGGTCGGGCAGGACGATCGTCCCCTCCGAGCCGTGGATCTCGACGACGCCGGCGCGTTCGAGCGCCGAGTCGAAGCTCAGCAGGTGCGTGCCGTGCTGGCCGCCCGCGAACGAGGTCAGCACCTGCACGGTCGAGGGGACCTCGACCGGGAACGTCTCCCCGGCGCGCGGTCCCGATCGGATGGTGCGCTCGAGCTGCGGCCGCGACCCGCGTGCGGCGACGGCGTCGATGGGCCCGAGCAGGCTCACGAGTGCGGAGAAGTAGTACGGACCCATGTCGAGCAGGGGGCCCGCGCCCTCGGCGAAGAGGAAGGCGGGTTCGGGATGCCAGGCATCCGGACCCTGGGTCTGGAAGATCGTCTGGACGAACAGCGGCGTACCGATGACGCCCTCCAGGAGGGCCCGTTTCGCCGTCTGGAACCCCGGCCCGAGAAGCGTGTCGGGCGCCGAGCCGATGCGGACGCCTGCGGCATCCGCCTGCGCGAGCAGCGCCTGCGTCGACGCGCGGTCGAGGCCGATCGGCTTCTCGGTCCAGACGTGCTTGCCTGCCGCGACGGCCGCCGACGAGACCGCGACGTGGACCGCGGGGATCGTGAGGTTGACGACGAGTTCGACGTCGGGGTTCGCGAGGACGTCCTCGGCACTCCCCCACGAGGGGATGCCGAACTCCTCCGCCTTGGCCCGCGCGCGCTCCGGGACGAGGTCGCCGACGGCGACGACGGCGACATCGGGGAACGAGGTGAGGTTCTCGAGGTAGGTCTGGCTGATGACGCCGGTGCCGATGATGCCGACGCCGAGCGGGCCGCGCGCCTGGGCGGCTTCCGTACCCGCGGCGCTCACGCGACGAACCCGCCGTCGGTGAGGAACACGAGACCGGCGGCGACGTCGTCGAAGACGTCCCCCGGCGCGTGGTCGAACTCGATGACGGCGTGGCGGATCGCGGTACCGGCCTCGAGGGCGGCGGCCAGCGGCACGTCGCCGGTGCCGGCACGGCGCTGGTCGAGGCTGGCCGAGCCGAACTCCGCAGCGCCCGGCGCCCACGGGTTGGATGCCGGGACCACGCCGTCCTTGACGTGCACGGCCGTCAGCCGGTCGCCGAGGCTCGCGACGAGCGCGGGGACGTCCTGCCCGCCGGTGAGCGCCCAGAAGAGATCGAGTTCGAGCTGCACCCGCGGGTCGAGGAGCGAGACGAAGCGCTCGTACGCGCTCTGCCCGTCGAAGTCGGCCACGAACTCCTGCGCGTGGTTGTGGTAGCCGACCGACAGTCCGAAGCCCGCGGCGGTGTCGACGAGCGCGTTGAGGCGCTCGGCGATGTCGGCGACGCCCTCTTCGGTGAGCCAGCGGTCGGCGGCGACGAACGGGTCGAACACGGTCGACATGCCGATCTCCGCGGCCGCCGCGAACACGACAGCGGGCTCCGGCGTCGGAATCGACCCGTCGGGTGTCCACAGCTCGTCGGTGAGGAGAGGCGCGTGACCCGTCGGAGATGCGAGGCCCGCGGCATCCAGCGCGCGGCGGATCTCGGTGGGATGCCCGACGAAGTCGAACGCCTCGACGTTCCGGAATCCGGCGGCGGCGAGCCGATCGAGCGAGGCCTGCGGGTCGGCGGCGAACTCCTTGGCGAGCGAGTAGAGCTGGACGGAAGCTTCGGGAAGAGTCATGAGTGCATCCTCGGGGTACGTCGTCATCGACGGCGGCAGTGCCGTCGGCACGACCCTACTCGATAAAACCTCCGCCCGGAAGTATTCGAGGGGATGCCGTGGACCGCGCATCGGGGAGCGACGGACTCCGGGGGTCGAATTCGCACAGGCGTGTCGAAATCCACAGGCGTGTCGAAAACTGCAGGGCGGCTCCGACACACTGAGAGGGTCGCGACCGGCGACCCGCACTGGCACCCCCGTGAGGAGATCACCGTGAAGTACCTCATCCTGATCCACGAAAGCCCCGCCGTCGCCACGCTGTTCGCCGACATGAGCGACGAAGAGCGCGCCGCCGCCTACCAGATCTACTGGGACGTCGAGCGCGACCTCCAGGAGACCGGCGAACTGGTCGACTCGAAGGCCCTCGACACCACCGCGCAACGGGTCGTACAACGCGCCGCGACGCCGGGCGAGGCTCCTCTCGTCACCGATGCGCCCCTCCCCGAGGTCACCGAGGTCGTCTCGGGCTACTACCTCGTCGACGTCGCCGACGAGGCGCGGGCGGCCGAGATCGCGGCCCGATTCCCCGAGGCGGCCGCCCCCGGCGGCATGCGGATCGCGCGGGTGTGGACCGACGCCGACTTCGCGGCGAACACCTGAGCGACGGGGCCGTGTCGAGGGAGCGCCGATGCCGATCGCGATGCCGGGAGACTCGGTGAGCGACGCGCGCGGTGCGCCGCGCGGCGCCACACCGACCGGCATCCTCACGGCGGCACTGCGGTCGGCCACGCCGCGCGCCCTCGCCGTGCTCGCGCGCCGGACCGGCGACTTCGACGATGCCGAGGACGCCCTTCAGGAGGCGGTCGCCGCGGCGGTCGTGCAGTGGCCGCGCGAGGGCATTCCGGCGGAGCCCGCCGCCTGGCTCGTGCGGGTGGGGTCTCGACGGTTCGTGGATGCCGTCCGCTCGAACGCCGCGCGACGCGATCGCGAAGACCGGGCGGCCCGTCTCTCGGCGCGCGAAGGCGAGGCATCCGATCGCGACGACACGCTGCGCCTCTTCCTGCTGTGCTGCCACCCCGCGCTGCCCCGCGCGTCGCAGGTCGCGCTGACGCTCCGGTGCATCGGCGGCCTCACGACGCGCGAGATCGCGCGCGGCCTGCTGTCGACCGAAGCGACGATCGCGCAACGGATCTCACGCGCGAAGACGCGCCTGCGCGGGCTGCCCTTCGACGGCGACGGGTCCGGCGGAGCGGCGCCCCTCGGCGACCGGGTCCCCGCGGTGCTTGAGGTCCTGGCGCTCCTCCACACCGAGGCACACACGGCGGCGGGCGGCGCCAATGTCTCCCGCGGCCCGCTCGGCGCGGAGGCGTTGCGCATCGCCCGGATGCTGCTCGCGCTCGGGTCACCCGCGGACGAGTGGTACCCCGAAGCCGCAGGCCTCGTCGTGGTCATGCTGCTCACCGATGCGCGGGCGCCCGCGCGGACGGATGCCGAGGGGATGCCGATCCCGCTCGAGCTGCAGGATCGCGCGCTGTGGCGGGCAGACCTCATTGCCGAGGGGCTCGCGCTGCTGCAGGAGACGCTCGCCCTCAGGCGCGCAGGGCGTCTCCAGGTGCGGGCCGCGATCGCCGCCGTCCACGCCGAGGCGGCGCGCGCCGAGGAGACCGACTGGCGCGAGATCCTCGGGCTCTACGAGGTCCTGTGCCGGCTCGATCCAGGGCCGACGAGCGCGCTCGGACACGCCGTCGCGCGGGGCGAGGTCGAAGGGCCGGATGCCGGGCTCGCCGCGCTGGGGGCGATCGATGGCGACGGGCTGGGCGGGGCCCAGGTCACGGGCGGGGTCGGGGTCACGGGTGAGGTCGGGATCACCGGCGGGGGCGGGCTCACGGGCGGGGTGCCCGCGGGCCGGGTCGCCGCCGTGCGGGCGCACCTGCTCGCACGAGCGGGCCGGGGCGAAGAGGCGGCCGCCGCGTATGGGCTCGCCGCGCGCCTCAGCGGCAACGAGGCCGAACGCCGATGGCTGCGGCGCGAAGCGCGTGGCCACGTCGGAGAAAAGTGAAGACCCCCGGCGTGAACCGGGGGTCTTCAGCACTGTCTCAACACAGTGTGCGCCCGAAGGGACTCGAACCCCTAACCTTCTGATCCGTAGTCAGATGCTCTATCCATTGAGCTACGGGCGCATGCCTCCCTCGCGGAAGGCCGTAGGCAAGCTTAGCGCACGCGTCGGCATCCGACGAATCGAGCCACCGACCGGGCCGCCGCATCTCGCGTGGGCGCGGGATCGTCGGCGCGAAGCGTCGTCATCGCGCGGCGAGAGGACGAGATGCGCCGACGAAATCCTCGATGACGACGATGTGCGCCGACGAAACACACAGCCCGCGCGAAGCGGGGCGCAGAGGATGCCTCCCGGCTCGCCTACTCGAATTCCCCCGGTTCGACGGCGCCCCGGGGGACCGCGCCCTCGGTGACGATGTCGGGCAGCTCCCCCGCCTCGCGGAGCTTCTGCTGCGCGGCGACACTCCTCCGGTGCGCGCGGAGCTTCGGCAGGTCGACGAGCCGCAGCGCCTGCATGCGCGCGGAGCGCATGCGCTCGTAGTCGGGCTCGAGATCGGGGCGGGATGCCTCGATGCGCAGCGTCCGCTCGATGTTCCCGGCGACCTCGTCCCACGCGGCATCCCGCGCGTCGGCGATGAGCCGGTGCAGCTGCTCGTCGTCGGCGGCGCGCGCCCGAAGCTCGGCGGCGACGTGCAGCGACTGCTTCTCGCGGCGGCGGAGGTTCCGGACGTCGCGGCTGCGGTAGTCGTGGGTGCCGTCGGAGATCGAGTGGCGCTTCCGTGCGATCTTGCGCTCGTGTTCGGCGCGGTGCGCCTCGTCCTCGGCCTCCGCCGCGAGCGTCTCGAGCGTCGCGCGCGCTTCGGGGACGTACCGCTCGGGGTCGAAGTCCTCGCCGTCGGCGAGGATGTGCATGAGGATCGCGTTCTTGAGGCTCAGGCGGGTCGCGGCCGACGCGATGTAGAGCCCCTCGGCCACGACATCGCGGGTGCGGACGCGCTTGTGCTTGCCTGCCACGCGGTCACCACCCCCTCGTTTCGATCCTATGGAACCGGGTTCCCGGCGCGCGAGGGTCCCGCCGGGGGAATGTCGGCATAGCACGGCAAACCCATAGGGACAACCCCTTGTCTGTGGATCGAGGCGCCGCATAGCGTGATCGCAGACTCACGTTCACTGCACCCGAAAGGAGCGCATCATGGGATTCCTGGATGACGCGAAGGACGCCGCCGAGACCGCGGGCCGCAAGATCAAAGAAGGCTTCGAGGACACGAAGGACCGCGTCGACGACTACTTCGACGAGAAGAAGGCGGAGGCCAACGTCAAGAAGGCCGAAGCCGAGAAGGAGTCGGTCGAGACGAAGAACGAGGTCAACGCGGAGCTCCGCGGCGACAAAGACTGAACCTCACCAGCCACGCCGGCCGTGATCGCGGCGCGGGCGTCAGCGAAGGGCCTTGGAGAGTACTCCGGGGCCCTTCTGCCTGCCCCGGGGGGGAATGCCGGCCGGGGTGTCGGGGCGGGTCAGAGCGCGAAGATGCGCCAGGATGCCGATGCCTGCGCTCCGGCATCCAGCACGATCAGCCCCGTGCCCCACGGGTAGTGGTCGTCGTTGAAGGCGTCGGGCGCGCACGTCATCGGCTCGACCGCAAGGCCCGCGCGGTGGAAGGGCTGGGCGGGGCCGCCGGGGAGGTCGGCGGTGTGCACCTGGACCCACGGGCACGCGGCATCCCACGCGAGTGCGACGCCCGTGCCCGACGGGTCGGTCACCCGCACCGTCGCGAGGCCCGCGTCGTCACGCACAAGGTCGGTGTACGCGTGGTCGAGTTCGACCGGGCCGAGCACGCGCGGTGCGCGCCGGTCGAAGCGCGCGGGATCGAACGTCGCGACGTCGTGGAGGGCGACCGGAGCGAGCCGGTCGGGGGTGACGTCGAGCACGACGGATGCCGGAAGCTCCAGCGTCCAGGTGTCGAGGGGGCCGGGGCCGGCGACGAGGTAGGGGTGCGGGCCGGTGCCGAAGGGCGCGGCATCCGTCCCCTCGTTCGTCGCGATCACGGTCTGGGTGAGTCCGTCAGCGCCCAGCTCGAACGTCGTCTCGACGCGGACGCGCCACGGATAGCTCGTCTGCGGCTCGATCGTCGCGGCGAGCGTGAGGGCGTCGTCGGTGTGCGCGGTGTCCGTGAAGTCGAGCCAGCCGGCGAAGCCGTGGAGCGCGTGGCCGCGCTCGGGCTCGGTGAGCGCCAGGCGGTACTGCTCACCCGCGAAGGCGTAGCGCCCGTCGATGACGCGGTTGGGCCACGGGGCGAGCAGCGCGCCGCGGAACCCCGGGCGCACCTCATCGGCGTCGAACGGGACGGTGAGGTCGCGACCGTCGTGCCGCAGGCGGCGGAGGGATGCCCCGATGCTCGCGATCTCGGCGAAGTAGGCGCCGGAGCGGATCGAGTACTGCGTGCCGGAGCGGGGTGTGGTGGTCACCGGTCGATTCTCGCGGATGGGAGCGCGTCGTGGGCGGGCGGGCGCGGGTTTCGTCGGCGCGGATCGCTGCCTCGGGAGATTTCGTCGGCGCGACATGCTGTCACCCGGCGCGATGAGGACGATCTGCGCCGACGAAACCGGACGGGGCGCGGGCGGGGGTCGGGTCCGAGGCTCAGGGCGTGGCGCCCGTGGCGACGGGGCGCTCGGGGAGGTTCGCCCACTGGCTCCACGACCCGGGATACAGCGCGGCGTCGTGACCCGCGACGGCGAGCGCGAGGATCTCGTGCGCCGCGCTGACGCCCGAGCCGCAGTAGACGCCGAGGGCGGTTCCGGGGTCGATGCCGAGGTCCGCGAAGCGACCGCGCAACTCGTCGGCGCCGAGGAACGTGCCGTCGGCGCGCACGTTCTCGGTCGTCGGGGCGCTCACCGCGCCGGGGATGTGCCCCGCGCGCGGATCGATCGGCTCGGTCTCGCCGCGGTAGCGCTCACCGGCGCGGGCGTCGAGCAGGATGCCGTCGGCGCTCGCCCCGAGCGCGGCCGCCTCATCGACCGTGAGCTGCCGCCGATGGCCGGGGTGGAGGGTCGCGAAGCCCGGATCCCTCACGACATCTCCCTCCTCGAGCGAGTATCCCGCCGCGCGCCAGGCCGCGAGTCCGCCATCGAGGACGCGCGTGGACACCCCGGCATCCGTCAGCATCCACCACGCCCGCGCGGCGCCCCACCCCTTGTCGTCGTCGTAGACCACGATCTCGTCGCCGTCGTCCAGACCCCAGCGGCGGGCGGATGCCTGGAACGCCTCGGCGTCCGGCAGCGGGTGACGCCCCTTGGTCGGGGCGCCGTGCGCCGCGAGGTCGGCCTCGAGGTCGACGAACAGCGCGCCGGGGATGTGGCCTGCGACATACGGCGCGTGGCCGTGCGGGCCGCCGAGGCTCCAGCGCACGTCGAGGACGACCGGCGGATTCGGCGCGTCGAGGCGAGCGGCGAGGTCTGCGGCGGTGATCAGGTCGTCCATGGTTCGACGCTACCCCGGGCCGCGGCGAGCGGGGGCGCCCGGCCGCGGCGTTCACAACTCCGGAGAATCGGGCCTAGAGTCCCGCCCCGAGGGTCGATCTCGCGCCCCGGAGGGTGAATCTCCGGAGTTATGAACCTAGACTCACGGCCGGCCCGTCGCGTCGGCCTTAGTCGGGCGTCCGCGCTTGGGCTTCTCGGTCGACAGCTCGAGGGCGAGCGCCTGGCGCGGGTGAAGCGCGAGGCGCTGCTCGGTGTGATCGAGCCAGCGCACCTCGGCCTCGGCCGCGAAGATCATCGAGTCGACGACGAGCGACCAGGCGAGCTCCTCGGCACCGTCGGGGCTGGCCCCCGCGTACTTCGCGCGCTGCAGGCTCTGCAGCTGCGAGAGGGACGCGCGGCGCTGGGCCTGGATGACGCCCACGACGTCGACGCCCGGGAGGGTCGCGGCGATCGCGAGCTTGATGGCGAGCTCGTCGCGCGTGCCCTGCGTCCGCTCGACGGGAGAGGCGAGCCACGCCGCGACCTCCGCGCTGCCGGCATCCGTGATCTCCCAGTACACATGGCCCTGGTCATCGGTCTCGCCCTTGGCGACGAGGCCGTCGCGCTCGAGGCGGTCGAGGGTGTTGTAGATCTGGCCGACGTTGAGCGGCCACGTCGAGCCCGTGCGGCGATCGAACTCGGCGCGCAGCTGGTAGCCGTAGCACGGCCCCTGGTCGAGGATCGCCAACAGGCTCTGGCGCACGGACATCCGCTTCTCCGATCCGCTCCCGATGGAGATACCGGGAATCTGATTTCCGAGTATATGCATACCGGGAATTGCATGTCGAGCATGCGTGCGCGTGGCGTGTCTCTTCCGGCCGCCTTCCGGTCGCTGTCCCGGTGATCGAGCGAGCGCGGCGAGGCGGACGCCGCCGTCAGCGCCCGGGGGCTAGACGCAGCCGCACCGACAGCGCGGCGATGGTCCCGACCACCGCGCCGACGAGGGTGTCGACGACGCGTTCCAGGGCGCGAGTGAACGTCGCGCCCTCCCCCGTCGCGGCTCCGATGATCAGCAGCACGAGCGGGGTGATGAAGACGAGCGCGAGCGCGTAATGCCGAACGACGACGAGTTCGATCACGAACTGCAGGCCGCCCTGCAAGAGTCCGAGCGCCCATACCGGCAGCGGCAGGAGGGCGAGGACGAGATAGAGCCCGGCGCCGAGGACGGTTCCGACGGCACGGTGGATGCCGCGCGTTGCGGCGTCGCGGCGGCCCACCGGCATCCCGACGACGGCAAGGCCGGCGCAGACGATCCAGTACGACCGCGCGGGATCGACGACGGCCGCCGCGACGACGCCGACGACCGCGACGATCGAGGCGCGGAGCGTGAGGGTGCGCGCGACGGCGTCCCAGCGCGCCGGAAAGAGGTCACGGAGCCGCCGCGCGGGTGCGCGTCGGTAGCGCGGCAGGAGGAGCGGCGCGACGACGAGGAGGCAGGCGAACAGCGACGACCCGGCGACGACAGCGAGGTAGATCCAGGGGTCGACGACGCGTGCGCCGTCGCGGATCGCGGTCACCTGCGCCGAGAGCCCGTAGACGAGGACGAAGAAGACCGGCCCGGGAGGGCCGAGCGAGACCCACCCCGCCACGGCGGCCGAGACGATCGTGACGACGATCGCCCCGGCGAGCACCGAGCCGGTGCCCCCGGCGGCGGCGAGGACCCCCGCAGCGGCGCAGACGAAGAGGGCGAGCGCGACGACCGGTGCGAAGCGCGCCCGTTCGCGCGGACGCAGCCAGCCGCCGTAGATGACCGTGAAGGCGCCCGTCGCGGCGAGCAGGGCGATGTCCGACCGCCCAGATGCCGCAAGCGCCACGATCGGGACGGCCATCGCGAGCGCGGCCTGTAGGGCGAGCGGCCAGCGCCGACCCGTCGACGGCCCGAACGTCGTAAGGCTTCGTGCGACGTGCGTCGCCTCGGCGCGCAGGCGCGCGCGGAGGGGGACGTGGTCGGGGCTCACCTACCCATTCTCGCGCGGACCGCCATTCTCGCGCGGACCGCGCTGTGCGCGGCGCGATGCCCCGGCCGCCGAGCGAACGCAGCGAGTCGACACGCCGCCGCCGGCGCACACCCCGCTCAGCGCGTCGAGATGCGCTCCTCGGTGCGACGCGCCATCGGTATGCCGATGACGACACCCGCGACGAGGGCGACGGCACTGACGATCGCGAGCACCAGACCGAACGGCGCGTGGTCACCGCCCGAGATGTCGTACGCATCGGCGAGCGACATCCCCGGGCCGAATGAGGCCATGAAATACCCGAGCGCCCCGGCGGCGAGGATGCCGCAGTAGGCCGTCACGATGCCGCGCACCCCCGCTCCGCGCCGCCACGAGAGGATCAGTGGGGCGAGTGCGAGCAGCGGGCCGATCGCCAGGTAGCCGAGAACCGTCGGCACGCTGAAGTCCTCACCGACCGCCGCGAGATGCGCGTAGATCTCGTCGAGGCTCTCGCCCGGCGCCGCCGCGAGTGGGTTCCACACGAGGATCTGCAGCGCCGCCGTCGTCGCGTACGCCACGACGAGCAAGAAGCCGACGACACCGACGAGCCGCGCCGACACCCCGACCTCGGCATCAGGGCGCGGCGCACGCCCACGAGCGTCAGGCTGCTCCCCGCCCGCCGGCACGAAGCGCACAACGAGCCACAGCGCGAGGATCGCCGAGGCGACGCCGAAGACTCCCCAGACAAGCCCGAGATCGAAGGAGGATGCCGGACGCACGCCGCCGTCTACCGCCGAGGTGGCCGTGTACTCCCACGGGAGCACCAGCGGGATCGCCGCGAGCACCGGCAGCACGAGCGCCGCGGCTGCGCGGTCCACCGGCATCCACCCCTCCGCTCTCCACTGCGCGATGATCGCGGCGGCCCACACGGCGAGAAGCGCCGCGGCTCCCGCCAGCAGCGCCCCCGACGCCAGCATCTGGCTGAGGACGAGGAGCACGAAGCCGACGCCGCCGACCGTCATCGCCGCGACGACTCCGAACGCCTGGGCCCGGGTCGGATGCCAGCGATCGGCCGCCGCGGCGGCGCGGAAGCCGACGCCGAGGATCACCGCGGCGGCGGTCAGCGTCGGCAGCGCGAGCTGCCCGACGATCCCGACCAGGGCGGAGGGCTCGACGAGCGTCCATGCACGGCATCCGTCGGCGGTGCACGCAGTCACCGTTCGACCCGCATCGAGCGCGGCGTTCACCGCGAATGCCATGCCGCCGCCGGCGAGTACGAAAAGCAGCGTCACGAAGGTCTTGTCGCCGTCGCGCCAGGACCGCGAGATCCAGACGAGGCATCCGGCCAGCACGAGCGCGAGCTCTGCGGCGACGAGGAACCCGTACACCTGCTCGCTCCGCACAGCCAGCGCCGCCAGGGCGACGAAGGATGCCGATGCCAGCGCGATGCCTCCGAGCGCGAGCGCCGCGACGAGCGGAGTCTCGAGCCACGCGCCTCGGCCGGACCGGGCGATGACCGGCATCCGCTCGGGTTCGCTCCGGCCCCGCGTGGAGAGCCCGCGGACCAGGAGATACGCACCTGCGAGAAGGGGCAGGACGATGAGCGCGGCGAACCCCGCACCCCACGGGAGCGGGTTCGCGGACGATCGGCCGACGGCGGTCAGGGCGAGGCCCGCGAGGATCGCGAACGGCCACGCCGCGGTGCCGACGATCTTGTCCGACCGGCTGAAGCGCCGCGACGACCACAGCAGCGCAAGGCCGACGAGCCAGCCGACCAGGACCATCCACCACGTGCCGACCGTCAGCGCGAGGACCGTCACGACCACGCCAGCGGCGGAGTCGGCGAACCGGGGTGACGCGCCGGGAGCGCTGCTGGCAGCAGCCGCAGCCGGCTCGACACCGGCCGCGATGAGGGCCGGGTCGCCGAGGTCGGTGAGCGTGCGGTCGAGGTCGAAGCCGGGCTCGGCGGCGGCTTCGCGGAGGTGATCGGCGATCTCCCGCATGATTCCGTCCGCCGCGGCGGGGTCGACCGCGGCGACGGCGGCGTGGACCTCGGTGAGATACGCGCGGGCGCGCGGGTCGCGCAGCACCGAGAGCTGGTCCTTCATGATCGCTCGGTCCTTTCGTCGGCGGGAGCGGCGGGAGTGTCAGCGGGAGCGGCGGAAGTGGCAGCGGGAGCGGGATCGAGGGCGGCGGCGACGGATGCCGAGACATCCGCCCAGGTGCGCTCGAAGCCCCGGACGGCGTCGCGACCGGCATCCGTCAGCCGGTAATAGCGCCGCGGCGGGCCGCTCGGCGACTCGATCCAGTGAGTCTGCACCCAGCCCGACTCGCGCAGGCGCGTGAGCAGCGGGTAGAGCGAGCCCTCGCTCGCGAGGAGCCCGAGCCCGGTGAGGCGTCGCGCGAGGTCGCGGCCGTACAGGTCGCCGCCGCGCAACAGCGCGAGCGTGCACCACTCGAGGACGCCCTTGCGCAGGTTGGTCTGCACGCGCTCTTCCGGATACATGCATCACAAGGTACCTGGTGATGGCGGCGTGCTCAAGAACGTTCCTTCATCACAGGTCGCGCACAAGCCCCGCCGGTACCGTCGAGGGCATGGACGCCCCCGCGCTGCCGTTGACCGTCATGACCGATGAGGGGACGGCGACGTTCTCCCCCGCGCAGCTGCGCGCGATGCGCGACGAGTTCCAGAGCTTCCTGCTGGAGTACCAGTTCGGTCTCCGCGAGGTCGAGACCAAGCTCGGCATCCTGCGCGACGAGTTCCAGCAGATGCACGACTACAACCCGATCGAGCATCTCTCGAGCCGCGTCAAGACGGCCGACAGCCTCGTCGACAAGGTGGTGCGCAAGGGCGTCGAGCCGACCTTCGACGGCATCCGCGCCGGGATCACCGACATCGCCGGCATCCGCGTGACGACGAGCTTCACGAAGGATGCCTACCGTCTGTTCGACCTGCTCACCCAGCAGGACGACATCACCGTGCGCGCCGTCAAGGACTACATCGCCGCGCCGAAGCCGAACGGCTACAAGAGCCTGCACGTCATCGTCGAGGTGCCCGTGTTCCTCTCGACGGGACGTGTCGACGTCGCGGTCGAGGTGCAGTTCCGCACGATCGCGATGGACTTCTGGGCGAGCCTCGAGCACAAGATCTACTACAAGTACGCGGGCATCGTCCCCGACGGCCTGCTCTCCGAGCTGAAGGATGCCGCGGACTCGGCCGCGCTGCTCGACGCGCGGATGGAGCGCCTGCACGGGGAGTTGCACGGTGAGTTGCGCGGTGAGTTGCGCGGCGAGCTGCGCGGCACGGGGGTGGGGGTCGGCGCCGTGCGGGCGGTGTAGCGGCGGGCGGATTCGGTGGACGCGGCGCGCGGGTTGCCCGCGACGGTTCACGCCCGACGCGCCCACGGAGCGCACTCACGCCGTAGCGTGGGGCTCATGACCGGCGACGCACGGCGGGATTCGGCATTGAGCGCTGCGCGCTACCGCGCCGCGCAGGCCGCGCGCGAGGCGGGGGTCGACGGCGAGGACGGCGACGCCGCGGGCGAGACGGATGCCGCGGCATCCGCGCCGGCCGGATCGGGCGCCGACTCGGGCGCCGGCTCGAATACCGGAACGCCGACGCCGCACGAGCGGGCGATGTACGTCGAGACCGCGATCCAGCAGGCGATCCGGCGCGGCGAGTTCGACAACCTGCCTGGGGCGGGCAAGCCCCTCGAGGGGCTCGGCGGCCATCACGACCCCGATTGGTGGATCCGCCGGAAGATCCAGACCGAGAAGCTCTCCGGCCTCGGGCCGCCGGCCCTCATGCTCCGCACCGAGCACGCAGAATTCGAGGAGCGCGTCGACGCGCTCGCGCGCGAGGGGCAGGTGCGCGAGTACGTCGAGGACTTCAACCGCCGCGTGATCGACGCGCGCCGCCAGCTGATGGGCGGGCCTCCGGTCGTGACCCCGACCCGCGACGCCGACGCGGAGGTCGCGGCCTGGCGCGCGCCGCGAGGAGCGAGCCGCCGCCGCGGCGCGGGAGGCGGCGGCGCAGGCCGAGGCCCGGGATGCCGTGGCGCAGGCGCCGGGCCCGCGGCGCTGGTGGCGCCGGCGCTGAAGCGCGCTGCAAGGCGCTGAGGGTCCCGCAGGTCGCTGAGGATCGTCGGCGCAGAACGCGGCCACGCGCGGAATCGTCGGCGCAAAACGCTGCCACGCGCGGAATCGTCGGCACAGATCGCGGCCACAGCCCTCGCTGCCGACGATCTGCGCCGACGAAACCCCCGCCGGGCACGAGCTCCAGACCAGATCAGACCTGGAGCGCCTGCTCCAGGTCGGCGAGGAGGTCGGCCTCGTCCTCGATGCCGACCGACAGGCGCACGACCTCGACGGGGACCGCCGCGTCGGTGCCGCGCACCGAGGCGTGGGTCATCGCGTCGGGGTAGTTGACGAGCGATTCGACCCCGCCGAGCGACTCGGCGAGGGTGAACAGGCGCGTCGACTCGGCGAAGCGGCGCGCGGCCTCGCCCGACTCGAGCGCGACCGAGACGATGCCCCCGAAGCCCGACATCTGGCGCGCCGCGAGCTCGTGCCCCGGGTGCGCCGCGAGCCCCGGGTAGTAAACGCGCGCAACACGTTCATGCCCCTCGAGGAATGCGGCGACGGATGCCGCGTTCTCGCTGTGCCGGCGCATGCGCACGTCGAGGGTCTTGATGCCGCGCGTCGTGAGCCAGGCATCCATCGGCCCGGATACGCCGCCCACGGCGAACTGCAGGAAGCCGACCTCGGCCGCGAGGGCGTCGTCGTTCAGGACGACCGCTCCCCCGACGACGTCGGAGTGTCCGCCGAGGTACTTGGTCGTCGAGTGCACGACGACGTCGGCGCCGAGCGCGAGCGGCTGCTGCAGCGCCGGGGTCGCGAACGTGTTGTCGACGACGACGAGCGCGCCCGCCTCGCGTCCGATCTCGGCGAGCGCGGCGATGTCGCTGATGCGCAGGAGCGGGTTCGACGGCGTCTCGACCCAGAGGAGGCGCGGGGGTGCCGCCGCGACGGCCGCACGCACGGCATCCGTGTCGCTCATGGCGACCGTCCGAAGTCCGACGCCCCACGGACCGAGCACGCGCGCGAGCAGTCGGTAGGTCCCGCCGTAGACGTCGTTGCCGAGAAGCACCTCGTCGCCGGGCTGCAGCGCGGCGCGCAGCAGCGCGTCTTCCGCTGCGAGGCCCGAGGCGAACGAGAACGCGTGCGCTCCTCCTTCGAGGGCCGCGAGCTGCGCCTGCAGCGCCGTGCGGGTCGGGTTGCCGCTGCGGCCGTACTCGTAGCCCTGGCGGAGGCCACCGATGCCGTCCTGGGCATATGTCGTCGAGAAGTGCACAGGCGGGATGACGGCTCCCGTGCTCTCGTCGGGCTCCTGCCCGGCGTGGACGGCGAGGCTCGCGAAGCCGCGGGCGGCGGGGGTGGTCATGAACGGACTCCTGTCAGGTCGTCTCGGCCCCCGCGAGACCGCGCGTTCTCGACGAGACCACCGGCGTTCTCGCCGGGTTTCGTCGAGAAGACGCGGTCTCGCGGGAGGGAGGGTGCGGTGACCGCGGAGGGTGCGGTGGGTGCGGTGGGTGGGGTGGGTGGGGGGGAGGCGAGGGGGATGCCGCGGGCTTCGAGCCACGCGTCGTCGTACAGCTTCGTGAGGTAGCCGCGGCCGTGGTCGGGGAGGACCACCACGACCACCGCGTCATCGGGGAGGCCCCGCGCGACGCGGAGCGCCGCGACGACCGCCATGCCCGACGACCCGCCGACGAGCAAGCCCTCCTCGCGGGCGAGGCGGCGGGTCATCGCGAAGCTCTCGGCATCCGACACCCGCTCGTACCGGTCCACGACCGACGCATCGAACGTGTCGGGGTAGAAGTCCTCGCCGACGCCCTCGACGGCGTAGGAGTGGATCGGGCCGCCCGAGTAGATCGAACCCTCGGGGTCGGCACCGACGACGACGATCTCGCCCGCCGTCGCCTCCTTGAGGAAGCGCCCCGTGCCGCTGATCGTGCCGCCCGTGCCGATGCCCGCGACGAGGTGCGTGACCCGCCCATCGGTGTCGCGCCAGATCTCGGGGCCGGTGGTCTCCGCGTGCGCGCGCGGTCCGTTCGGGTTCGCGAACTGGTTGGGCTTGAACGCTCCGGGGATCTCGCGCGCGAGGCGGTCGGAGACGCTGTAGTACGACTCGGGGTGCTCAGGCGGCACGTTCGTCGGCACGACGACGACCTCGGCGCCGTACGCGCGGAGAACCGCCGTCTTCTCACCCTCGAACTTGTCGGGCACGACGAAGACCATGCGGTACCCGCGCTGCAGCGCGACGAGGGCGAGGCCCACGCCGGTGTTGCCGCTCGTCGGCTCGACGATGGTGCCGCCGGGGCGGAGCTCCCCGGATGCTTCCGCGGCATCGATGATCCGGCTCGCGATGCGGTCTTTGGCCGAGCCGCCCGGGTTGAAGTACTCGACCTTCGCGAGAACGGTGGCGCGGATGCCGTCGGTGACGGACCCGAGGCGGACGAGGGGCGTGTTGCCGACGAGGTCGGCGATGTGCGAGACGTAGCGCATGAGGAGTCCTGTGGATGGGGCCGCGGGGTGAGGCGCGCGATGCGCGGGGATCAGCGGCGGGCTGTCGGGGTCGTCGGGAGAACGCGGGCGCGGGGTACGCGCCTCGGCGTCAGCGACAACAGCGACAGGTCAGGAACACCCCGCCAGAGTAACCCACGACCCAGGATGCCGGGGAGTGTTACACATTCGGCGTAACACTCCCCGGCCTCACCCGCTGCGCTCAGACCCCCAGAAGCGAGGGTGCGGAGCTCTGCGGCACGAGCGGGAACACCTGTTCGGCGATGCGCTCGAGCTCCTCGCGCAGCGGCGAGGACTGGATGAGCAGCAGCGTGATGCCCGCGTCGCCGTACGCCCGGATCCGCTCGGCGACCTGTTCGGGTGTGCCGACCAGGTTCGGACGCAGCCCGCGGGTGCCGACCGAGTACTCCCGCTTGGTGAGCTCGAGCGAGAGGTTGGAGTTCTGCCGGAACTGCTCGAACGACGCGTAGCCGGGCGAACACTCGTCGACGGATGTGATGCGCTCGAGTTCGCGCTGCGCCTCGGCCTCGGTGTCGCGGACGATGACGTACGCGGGCATGCCGATCTCCCGCATCGGTCGTCCCGTCCAGCGGAGCGAGCGCTCGGTGATGTCGGCGACGTTCGCCGTCACCTCCTCGAGCGTTCCGCCGTGCATGACGTAGGCATCGGCGAACCGTGCGATCGACTCCTTCCCCGCGTCGCTCTCGCCGCCCGCGAAGACGACGGGTGCGGCCGACGGCTTCGGCTCGACGATGGTCCCCTCGAGCGTGTAGTACTCACCCGCGAAGTCGAACGGCGTCCTCTCCCACAGCCCGCGCAGCACGTCGACGAACTCCTCCGCCTGCACGTAGCGGGCGTCGTGGGTGGTGAAGCGTCCGCCGAACTGCCGCGCCTCCTCCGCCCACCAGGCCGCGACGACGTTGAGCGCGACGCGCCCCGGCGCGATCGAGTCGAGCGTCGACACGGTTTTGGCGAGGACCGCCGGCAGGTGGAAGCCGGGACGCACGGCCGTCATGACACGCAGCCGGTCGGTGACGGCGAGGATCGCGGCCGACAGCGACCACGCTTCGAGGCTCGGCGCCTCGGGACCTTTGCGGTCGTTGAGGTAGAGCTCCGGCACGAGCGTCGTGTGGAAGCCCAGCCGGTCGGCGGTGATCGAGATATCGCGGATCGACGCCCACGTCGCCGCCATCCCCTCCTCGTCGCCGACGTTTCGGAGGAAGCCGCCGTAGACCGGAGTCCAGTAGCCGAGGTCGATCGTCATGAGGTTCCTTTCGAGGGCGCGGAGAGACGGCCGAGAGCCTGTTCCAGATCGGCGATGATGTCCGCCGGGTCTTCCAGCCCGATCGAGAGGCGGATCGTCGTCGGGGAGATCCCGGCATCCGCCAGCTGCACGTCGGTGAGGTGGCTGTGGGTCATGGATGCCGGATGGTTCACGAGGGACCGGGCATCGCCGATGTTGGCGACGAGCTTGACGAGCCCGAGCCCGTCGACCACCGTGTGCACGCGCGCGCGGTCGGCGTCGGCATCGCCGGTCGCGGCGAGGTCGAACGAGAACACGGCCGGCGCGCCCTTGGGGAGGTAGGTGCGTGCGGCATCCGCCCACGCATTCCCCGGGATGCCGGGGTGATGCACGGCCGAGACCGCGGGGTGCGCGTCGAGGAAGCGGGCGACCTCGAGCGCGGATGCGGTGTGCTTCGCGATGCGGAGGTCGAGCGTCTCGATGCCCTGAAGGAGTTGGAACGCGTTGAACGGCGACAGCGAGGGGCCGAGGTCGTGGACGTACTTCGTGCGGATGAGGACGGCGAGCGCCTGACCCGCCGCACCGAACCGGTCCCAGAGCGTCACACCGGGGATGCGGGCGTAGGGGCGGGTCAGCTGCGGCCAACGGCCCGGGTCGGCACCGAAGTCGAAGGTGCCGAGGTCGACGACGACACCGCCCATGGAGGTGCCGTGCCCGCCGAGGTACTTCGTCGCGGAATGCACGACGATGTCGGCACCGAAGTCCTTCGGTCGCTGCAGATAGGGCGTCGCGACGGTGTTGTCGATGATGAGCGGCACGCCCGCCGCATGCGCGATGTCTGCGACCGTTCGGACGTCGAGCACCTGCGCCGTGGGGTTCGTCACCGACTCGGCGAACAGGGCGCGCGTCTCGGGGCGGATCGCGCTGCGCCACGCATCCGGGTCGTCCTGATCGACGAAGTCGACCGCGATGCCCCAGTCGGCGAACGTGTCCTGCAGGAGGTCGACCGTGCCGCCGTAGAGCTGGCGCGCGGCGACGATGTGCTCCCCCGCCTTGGCCAGCGCGAGGAGCGCGACGGCGACCGCGGCCTGCCCCGACGCGACGGCGACCGCTGCCGTCCCGTTCTCGAGCGCGGCGACGCGCTGCTCGAACACCACCTGCGTCGGGGTCGAGGCGCGCGAGTAGAGGTTGCCGGCCTTGCGAAGCGCGAAGATGTCCTCGGCATCCTGCAGCGAGGCGAACTCGTACGCCGTCGTCTGGTAGATCGGCGTCGCGACCGCGTTCTGCGGCGTGCCAGGGGTGTACCCCTCATGCACTTGGAGCGACGCGAAGCCGTCGCTCACGCGCGGGCCGCCTCGACGAGCGGGTGGCGCACGATCGGCTGCTCGACACTTCCGGCGCGCAGCCGCTCGAGCCACAGCACGATCGTCGCGGCGACGGAGCGGTGGCTCTGGTCGTTGAGCGCGTCGTGGAGCCCATCGACCGTCTCGACGAACTCCAGCTCTGGCACCGCGGCGAGCGTTTCGCGGGCGGTCCCGACCGGCGCGATGGGGTCGGCGCCGCCGTGGATCGCGAGGACGGGTACGCGGATACCGGCGAGCGCACGGTCGCCGGGGATCGCGGCGGCGCTGCGAGTGTCACCGGGTGCGTCTTGCGCCGCGAGCACACCGAGGTGGACAGGGCAGGCGGAGCGCTCCTCAGGCGACGCCGACGCGTCGTCCCGACCCGCGATCGGAAGCCCGGCGACGATGACGCCGTCGATGCCCGCGCCGCGCGCGCCCGCAGCAGCCGTCAGAGCGATCGCAGCGCCGCGATCCGACCCGACGAGGACACGCGGCCCAGGCTCCTGCGCGACCAGCCATGCCTGCGTCCGCGCTGTGTCGTCGCCGCTGAAGACGCCGACGACATACCCGTCGAAAGCGAGGCGGCGGCCGAATCGGGCGTAGACGTCGGCGCCTTCCCCCGCCCCGGCGATGAGGGCGAGGACACCGCGTACGCGTGTTCCGGCGGGCGGTTCGTGAAGGACGGGCGGGAGCGTCGGAGCGGAGGTCATGGCATCCATTTCACTGAGCGACGCCGCATGGCGCCACCTTGTTGCGGGGTGTTGCGGGCAACGTCTCGGTCGATCACAGCGTCGACGCGAGCGCGGGGGCGCGCAGCCCGTGGTCGCTCGCCTCCGCGATGCCCACGAGCTGGTCGGCGAATCCCGCGTCGGCGAGGGGAAGGACAGGGGCGAGGAGCAGATCGGTCGCGGCGCGCACCGTGGGGTCCTCGCCGAGAGACGCGGCGATCTCTGCGGGCGAACCCACGTGAGTGTTGGACAGGCAAACGTAATCGAGCGCCGTCTGTCCCGATTGGCCGAGCGGGAGCGCGCCAGGGTCGTCGCGGAGGATCGCGCCGATGCGCTCGAGGGCGTCCCCTCGGGATGCCGCGACGAACACGGCGCGCGACACGGCGATCCGCGGGGCCGTGGCGGCGGTCGCGGGGTAGGCAGTGACGTACGCGTCGACGAGGGCGCGCTGCACGGTGCCGGTGTCGCCGGCGCGCACGACGCGATGCAGCTGGAGCCCGTCGCCGGAACGCGCCGCCGCGACCGCGGTCGCCTCCCCCGATGTCGCCTGCCACAGCCGCGTCGCCAGATCGGCCGGCGGCGGGTACAGGGCGACGCGCTCGCCGTCGACCCGCGCGCCCGAGGTGAGGAGGGTGCGCAGATCCGCGAGCGCCCCCCAGTAGAGCTCCTCGCGGCCGGTTTCGTCAAGACCGAAGGCGCGGTACGCCTGGGAGGAGAACCCGTGCCCGTTGCCCTTCCCGACCCCCAGCTGCAGCCGTCCGCCGCTGAGGGCGTGGACGCTCGCAGCCACCTCGGCGAGGCGCAGAGGACTGTCGAAGGCGATCGGAACGACGGCCGTGCCGAGGTCGATGCGCTCGGTGGCGGCCGCGGCGCCGGCGAGCACGGTCAGCGCCGACGAGACGCCGATCGTGCCGAAGTGACCCTCGGCGAGCCAGAAGGCGTCGAAGCCGACGTTCTCCACATCGCGGGCTGCCTGGACGATCCGACGGGTGAGTACGCTCGCGTCGCCCCGTGCCGAGGGGAGGACGAAGACGCCGATGCGGCGACGGGGAGGTGTGGGAGACATGACGGCTCTTTCGCGGCGACGGGTCTGGATGTCCCGAGTCTGGGGCTCGCGCGCGGACTCCACCGACGCCGATGAAAGCGGACGACACGCGGCGCAATGCGACGTAACGATCCGCGGGGTCCGGCCGCCGGGCCGTGGTGGACTGGCGCGTCCTTGCCCCTGGCACCCGATTCCCACCCTGCACGGAGACCTCATGAGAAGACTCACCCTGACCGCCGCGGTCGCCGCCGCGGCGGCCGTCGCGCTCGCCCTGAGCGGATGCGGTTCGAACACGCCCCGCGGAGAGGGCGACGCCGCGCCCGCCGTGGTGAAGTGGGGCGTGGCCGCCCTCAACACGAACTGGGACCCGATCGTCACGGGGGCGACCGGGGCGACGACGACGATGACACCCATCTACGAGTCGCTCATCACGCGGGGCGAGGACGGCAAGCTCCACCCCGCGCTCGCCACCTCCTGGGAGTACAACGACGAGGGCACCGCCGTGACCTTCACTCTCCGCGAGGGTCTCACCTTCCACGACGACTCCCCCGTCGACGCGGAGGCGGTGAAGTACTTCATCGAGCGCGCCAAAAGGCAGGAGAACTCCGCCCTGGCGGGCTCCTACGAGAACATCGACACCGTCGAGGTGATCGACGACCTCACCTTCGTCGTCCATCTGAAGACGGTCGACTACCAACTGCCGTACCTCCTGAGCAACCGAGCCGGTCTCATCACGAGCAAGGTGGCGGCGCAGAAGGATCCGCAGGCGCTCAATACGAGCCTGCCGGTGGGTGCGGGGCCGTTCAAGGTCGTCTCCCTCGTCCCCGAAGACAAGATCGTCCTCGAGAAGAACCCGGACTACTGGGACGCGGACGAGATCCACATCGACCGCATCGAGATAGACGGCGGCAACGACCCGTCGACGCTCGTGTCGTCGCTGCAGACCGGCGTGTACAACTTCGCGACGATCACGCCCGCGCTCATCGAGCAGGCCGAGACGGCCGGCTTCGACGTCATCCGCGACCCGAAGACGAACTGGGTGATCTCGTTCCTCAGTCTGAATCTCAACAAGGAGCCGTTCACCGATCCGAGAGTGGTCGAAGCGGTGCGCTACGCGATCGACCGCGACGAGATCGTGAAGAAGGGGTACCTCGGGTACGCGGACGCCGTGAACCAGGTCTTCCCCGAAGGTCACCTCGGCTACGACCCGTCGCTCGAGGACGAATACGCCTACGACCCTGCGAAGGCGAAGCAGCTGCTGAAGGATGCCGGATACGAGCCCGGTGACCTGTCTCTCACGCTCTATCCCTTTACTGCTTCCGATCCGAATGCGGAGATCATCCAGTCACAGCTCGGCGCCGTCGGCATCACGGTGGACATCGAGATCGATCCGAACTGGGCGAAGGGATACTTCGGCAAGGAGTACGCTCTCGCGCTCTACGGGTACGTCGGCCGAGACTCGTACGTGCAAGCGCTCACCGAGCACTTCTCCGACGGCGGCGTGCTGAATCTGAGCTCGCCGTATACGTCGCCGGAGTTCGCCGAGGCGCTCGCCAAGGTCCGCGCCACACCGACGGACGACACCGAGGCGTACGGCGAGGCGCTCACGCAGGCCGCCGCCGCGGGCTACCGCAACGGCTCGACGGTCGCGCTGGCGACGGGCACGTATATCTGGGCGAAGGACCCGTCGATCTCCGACAGCGACGAGCACATCGAGGGCCGACTCGGCTGGAAGGGCGTGCGGATCACGTCCGACGACTGACCCCAAACATGCGGCGGCGGCGGCTCCCTCGGGAGTCGCCGCCGTTGCGTGTTCGGCTCGCCGCTTCGTGTTCGGTTCGCAGGAGATTCTGTCCATGCGGGGGCTTTTCGCGCCTCGAATCGTGCCGCGAGCAGCAAATGTCCTGCGAACCGAACGGCGTGCCGGGCGGGTTCAGCCGACCGGGGGGCGCTGACCGGGTCAGCCGGCGAGTTCGCGGCGCAAGCGCTCGCGTTCAGCGCGGGGCATGCCCGCCCCGGCGAGGGTCGGCGCCGAACCCACGAGCAGCCGCGTGTAGGCGTGCTCGGGGCGGCGTACGACGCTCTCGCTCGTGGCGGTCTCCACGATCGTGCCGTCGTAGAGGACGGCGGTGCGATCGGTGACGCCCGCGACCGATCCCAGATCGTGCGAGATGTAGAGGAGCGCCACGCCCTGTCCACGGAGCCTCGTGAGAAGCTCGAGGATCTTCACCCGGTTGGCGGCGTCGAGCGCACTGACAGGCTCGTCGAGGACGATGACGGCGGGGTCGGTGATGAGGGCGCGCGCAATGGCGGCACGCTGCCGCTGCCCGCCGGAGAGCTCACCCGGAAGGCGGCCCGCGAGCGCGGGGTCGAGCTCGACGTCGACGAGGCGCGCGCTCACGGCATCCGCCGCCCCGGCACGCTCACGCCCGCCGCGCACGGTGAGCGGTTCGGCGATCGAGTCTCCGATCGTGCGGTCGGGGTCGAAGCTTCGGAGCGGGTCCTGGAAGACGTACTGGACAGCGCCCGACCGTCGGAACGCCCGCCGCCGGGCCCCGGCGAGCCCGTGCACCGCCGCACCGTCGACGAAGATCTCGCCCGCACGGATGGGGACGAGTCCGAGCACCGTGCGCGCGAGGGTCGTCTTCCCGGATCCGGACTCGCCCACGAGCCCGACGATCTCGCCGGCGGCGACGTCGAGTGACACGTCGTGGAGGACCCGTCTGCGGTGTCGTCCGCGTCCCCGCACGGCTTCGACGCCACGCAGACGCAGCGCCGGTACAGACGCGCCCGACTCAGCCGACACGGGTCACCGCCGCAGCATCGGGCTCCGACGCCGGGAGCGCGACGAAACGCTCGATACCGTACTTCTCATGCTCCTCGATGAGCAGGCGGGTGTACGGATGCCTCGGCGCACCGATCACCTGCGCGGTGCGTCCTGCCTCGACCACCCGACCGTCGCGCAGCACGACGACCTCGTCGCACAGCTGGGCGATGACCGACAGATCGTGCGAGACGACGAGGAGGGTCAGTCCGATCCTCTCGCGCAGGTCGGTGAGCAGGTCCAGGATCTCGGCCTGCACCGTCACATCGAGCGCGGTGGTGGCCTCATCCGCGATCAGCACACGCGGTTCGAGGGCGATCGCGATCGCGATGAGCACGCGCTGCAGCATGCCGCCGGACAGTTCGTGCGGGTAGGAGCGTGCGACGCGGCCCGTGTCGCCGAGGCGCACCGCGTCGAGCAGGCGCGCACTCTCGACCCGAGCCGCCCGCCGTCGCAGCCCGCGCTTCACGCGCAGCACCTCGCGCAGCTGCGCACCGATGGTGAGGGAGGGATGCAGGTACGACCCCGGATCCTGGAACACGGCGGAGATCACCCCGCCGCGCAGGCGCGACCACTCCCGCTCCCGGAAGCCCGTCACGTCCTGTCCGTCGACGACGATCCGCCCCGCCGCGATCTCGACACCGTCAGGGAGAACGCCGAGCATCGATCGGCACGTGAGCGTCTTGCCGCTCCCCGACTCCCCGACGATCCCGGTCACGCCCCCGCGGCGAAGTGCGAGCGTGACGTCGTCGACGAGGGTCTCACCCGTCAGCGAGGAGACGATGGTGAGTCCGTCGATCGAGACGACACCGGTCTGTTCGGTCGTGGTCATAGGAGGACCTCCTGCTTCTCGGGATCGCGTCTGTCGTGATCGCGCGCGGCGCGCGGCGGCCGAGCCCCGGCCGAGCGGCTCGCGCGCGCCAGCAGCGCACGCCCGCTCTGGCCCGAGACATCGCGCAGGGCGTCGGCGAGCAGGTTGAGGCTCAGCACCGTCGCCATGATGAGCACCGCGGGGAAGACGGGCGCGAACGGCTTCAGTGGCAGATAGCGGAGGTCGGCGGCGAGGTCGCCGCCCCACGTCGGCGTCGGCGGCTGCACGCCGATGCCGAGGAAGCTGAGGCTCGCGACGACGACGAGACCGGCCCCGAGCGCCCCCGCGAGGGCGACGCCGATGACGGGGAGCACCTTCTTCACGACGTGATGGCGGACGATGAACCCCGTGGTCGCGCCCGACAGCACGGCCGACTCCACGTACTGCGAGCCGAAGACCTGGAGCGTCGCGGCGCGGGCGACGCGGAAGAAGAGGGGCGAGATGAGCACCCCGACAGCGACGAGCGCCTGCAGAAGTCCGTTGCCGAGAAGCGCCGTGACCGCGACGGCGAAGACGAGGAACGGCAGGGAGATGAGTGTGTCGACGACGCGCAGCGACACCCACTCGAAGGAGCGCCCCAGGAAGACCGAGAGGATGCCGGGGACCGCGCCGACGACGAGAGCGATCACCCCGAGGAGCGCCGTGCCGAAGACGCTGAGCGGGGCCCCGTGAAGGAGGCGTGACAGCACGTCACGCCCGAGGTAGTCGGTGCCGAGCAGGTGCGCCGCGGAGGGCCCGGCGAGGATGTCGTCGCTCCCCTGCAGCGGGTCGAACGAGGCGAGGAGCGGCCCGAACACGGCCAGTGCGACGATGACGGCGAGGAGGATGGCGGCAACGAGGCCGGTGCGGATCCTCAGGAGGTCGGGCACGGCGGCTCACACTCCCCGGCCGGCGGCGGGCGAGAGCCGGGCCAGCACGATGTTGACGAGCAGATTGAACACCACGACGAGCACGATCGAGACGACGAGCGCTCCCTGCACGGCCGGCACGTCGCCGCGAAGCGCGGAGTCTGCGGCGAACTGCCCGTAGCCGGAGAGCCCGAAGATCGCCTCGGTGACGATCGCCCCGCCGAGCAGAGCCGGGAATTTCATGCCGAGCACGGCGACGGCCGGTCCGGCGCCGCCGCGGAGCGCGTGTCCGAAGAAGACGCGCTGCGGGCTCAGCCCCCGCACGCGCGCCCCCACGATGTAGTTCTCGTCGAGCGCGGAGGTGAGTCCCGTGCGCAGTTGTCGGGCGACGTCGGCGACGGTGTCGAAGCTCAGCGCGACAGCGGGGAGCGTGATGTACCAGAGCCAGAGACCGACACCCCCCTCGGCCGGAGAGACGTACCCGGCAGACGGGAACCAGCGCAGCCCGACGGCGAACACCGCGACCAGCGCGACTCCGACGACGAAAGGGGGCATGACCGACAACGCCGTCGTGACGACCGTGATGCCGCGGTCGACGACGCCGCCACGGCGGAGGGCCGCGATCAGTCCGAGGATCGCTCCGACGACGATTCCGATGACGAGGGCGAGCCCCGCGACCGACAGGCTCACGAGCGCTTTGTCGAACAGGATGCGGGAGATCTCGGTGCCGTTCCACCAGCTGTTGCCCAGGTCGCCGCGCAGCACCCCGCCCATCCAGTCGGCGTACTGCGCGAAGAACGGCCTGTCGAGACCCCAGTCCTTCTCGATCTGCGCGACCAGCTCGGGCGTCGCGTTCTCGCCGAGCTGCAGGTGCGCCGGGCTCACCCCCGACAGGTCGCGCAGGAGATACGTGAGGAAGGTGGCGAGGAGGAAGACGGGGACGAAGACGGCGACGGGGCGGATGACGGATGCCGCGATGCTCCGGACGGTCATGGGCGGCGAGCCTGCTCAGGCATCCAGCAGCGCGGGAACGCCGAGCGGCTCCGTGCCCCGTCGTGCGGTGTGGACGTTCTCCGGACGGACGAGTCCGAGGTGCTCTCGGAGCGTGGTGCCCTCATAGCCGTCGCGCGCCAGCCCGCGGCTGCGGAGGATCGGCAGCACCTCGTCGAGGAAGCGGCGGAACTGGCTCGGCGCCGACACATAGATGTTGAAGCCGTCGGCGGCGCCCGCGCGGAACCACTCCTCGAGGACGTTCGCCACGGTCTCGGCCGAGCCGACGAACGGCGAACGTCGCGGTTGCGACAGCTGCTCCACGACCTGTCGCAGGGTCAGCGCCTCGGAGACGGCACGATCGACGATCTGCGCCGCCTGGGTCTTGAAGCTGCGCTCGGCGAAGGCGAGCGTCTCGGCGGGGAAGGGCGCGTCGAGGTCGTATTGCCGGAAGTCGTGCCAGCCGAACGGGCGGCCAAGCTCGGCGAGGGCCTGCTCGAACGTGTTCGAGAGGCGGTGCTGAGCGAGTTCGATCTCGCGCGCCTGCTCGTCGGTGTCGCCGACGACGATCCGCGCGCCGGGGAGGATGAGGATGCTCTCCGGATCGCGCCCGAACGCCGCCGCGCGCGTGCGGATGTCGCGGGCGAACTCCTGGTTCGCGGCGATCGTCGACGCATGCGTAAAGATTCCGTCGGCGTGGCGCGCGCCGAGGTCGCGCCCGGGCGCCGAATCGCCGGCCTGGAACACGACGGGATGACCCTGCGGCGAGCGCTCGATGTTGAGCGGGCCCACGATCGAGAAGTGCTCGCCGCGGTGATCGGTCCGGTGCAGTCGCGCCGGGTCGAGGAAGCGGCCGCTCTCGCGGTCGCGCGGGAAGGCGTCGTCCTCGTACGAATCCCAGAGCTTGCGCGCGACCTCGATGTGCTCGGCGGCGCGCGAGTACCGGGTGGCGTAGTCGTAGTGCTCGTCGAGCCCGTAGTTCCCCGCCGTCCCCCCGTCGCCGCTCGTGACGACGTTCCATCCCGCGCGCCCGCGGCTGATGTGATCGAGCGAGGAGAAGCGGCGCGCGAGGTTGTAGGGCGCGTTGTAGGACGTGGTCGCCGTGCCGACGAGGCCGATCCGCTTCGTGCGTGCCGCGAGGGCGGACAGGAGGGTGAGAGGCTCGAGCCGGCTGAGGTAGTGCGGGGGCGAGTCGGGGGTGATGAACTGGCTGTCGACGATGAAGACGAGGTCGAGCGCGGCGCTCTCGGCGAGCTGTGCCTGCGCGATGTACCAATCGATGTCCACGCTCGCGTCTCCCGGAATCTCGGGATCGAGCCAGCGGTTGTGCTCGCCGGGGCCTCCGGTGCCGGTGAGAATCGCTCCGAACACGATGTGGCGAGTCATGGGTCCTCCTGTGACGTCGGGCGCTTCGCGGGTTGCGAGCGGCGCTCCGGGAATACTGCCCGGCGGGATGCCTCTGGCGCGCGGACCGTTTCGCCGCGTGTACCAACGTTTCGCCGTGTGACGCCGCGGTGCCGCCCGTGCGCGCTCAGTACCCGGCGACCACCACGTCGAACGGGCTCGCGCCGATCGCGATCGGGCGCCCTGCGCTCCGCGACCAGAGGCTCCACGACCCCACGAAGACGCGCGCGGTGACCCCGGCGGTCTCGAAGGCGAGCGCGGAGTGCATCGAGGGGATGCCGGACGCGCACGAGAGCACCACGCGCGTGCCGGGCACGATGCCGTGCACCGCGAGGGTCGCGCGGATCTCGGACGGGCCGCGCAGCAGCCCGTCCGGCCCGATGTGCGTGACGGTCGGGATGTTCACGGCGCCGGGGATGTGGCCGGCGGCGGGGTCGAGCCCGGCGACCGCCCCGCGATAGTGCTGCGGCGCGCGCACGTCGACGAGCACGCCGTGGTGGGGGGCGAGAGCCGCGTCGTCGATGTCGGCGACCGCGTCGCGGTAGTCGGACTCTCCGCTCCACGTGCCCCGACGCACCGCGGTGTCGCCGCGCTCCAGCCGCAGCCCGTGCCGGAACCACGCGCGCAACCCGCCGTCGAGCAGACGCACGTCGATGCCGTTGCGCCGCAGAAGCCACCACGCCCGAGCGGCGGGAACGCCCTCGTTGTCGTCGTAGACGACGACACGATCGCCGACGTTGACACCCCACCGGCGCACGGCCTCGTGGAGATCGGCATCCGTCGGCAGCGGATGGCGGCCCGCCTCCGGGTGCCCGGGGGCGGCGAGCTCCCGCTCGAGGTCGACGTACACGGCCCCCGGAAGGTGTCCCTCGAGGTAGTCCGGACGGCCCTCGGGTCGGTCGAGTCGCCAGCGCACGTCGAGCAGCCGAGGGCGCGCACCGTGCGCGATCTCGGCGGCCAGTTCGGGCGCGCTCACCAGCGGAGAGGACATGACCCCATGGTTCCGAGCGCGCGGCGCACGCGACAGAAGCGCCGCAACACGGCGACACAGCGTCGTCACATTCCGTCACGCAGGGTCACACATGCACACAGTCGGGCATAAGACGGCACCCCGCGCGGTTGACTCGACTGTCATGAGCACGCCCCACGCCCCCGATCCCTCCGCCGCGCCGTTCCCGTCCGCTGCGCCGTTCTCCTCCGCGGACGCCCCCACGCACGAATTCTCGTCGTCGCTGTCCCCCGACGAATTCAAGACGCTCTTCCGCGGACACCCCGGCGGCGTCGCCGTCGTCACGGCGGATGCCGGCGACGGCCCGGTCGCGCTCACCGCGACGAGCGTCTCGAGCGTCAGCGCCGAACCGCCGCTCCTCATCTTCTCGGTGTCGTCGCTGTCGTCGGCATCCGACGTTCTCTCGCGCGCCGAGACGGTCGTCGTGCACCTCCTCGACGCGCACGACATCGACCTCGCGCGGCTCGGTGCGACAAGCGGTGTCGACCGGTTCGCGCAGACGCACCGCTGGTCACGCCTGGTCACCGGCGAGCCCGTGTACGACGGCGTGCGCGCGTGGGCGCGCTGCGCCGTGATCGGACGCATGGATGCCGGCACCTCCACCGTCATCGCCGCGCACGCTCTGCAGGCCGACGTCTCCCGCGACGTCGCCGCCGGAGAGCACGGCGACGCCCTCGTCTACCACAACCGCTCCTGGCACCGACTCGGAGACCACTCCCGCATCGACGGCTGAAGTTCCGCCCGTCACACCCCACGACGTCACCGCCCCGCAGTAGCGTGGGGTCACGTCGATCGGAGGATGCCGTGACCCGCACCGAACCGGAACTGCAGCAGATGGCGCGCGACCACCTGTGGATGCACTTCGCCCGCCAGTCCGTCATGACCGAGGGGCCCGGGGTCCCGATCATCGTCAAGGGCGACGGACACCACATCTGGGACGCGCAGGGCAAGAAGTACTTCGACGGTCTCGCGGGGCTGTTCGTCGTCAACGCGGGGCATGGGCGTCAGCGCCTCGCCCAGGCCGCCGCGAACCAGGCCGAGACCCTCGCCTTCTTCCCGCTGTGGTCCTACGCGCACCCCGCCGCGATCGAGCTCGCCGACCGGATCGGGTCGCTCGCTCCGGGCGACCTCAACCACGTCTTCTTCTCGACCGGCGGCGGCGAGGCCGTCGAGACGGCGTTCAAGCTCGCGAAGCAGTACTTCAAGCTCGTCGGCAAGCCCCTCAAGCACAAGGTGATCTCCCGCGCGATCGCCTACCACGGCACCCCGCAGGGCGCGCTCGCGATCACGGGCCTTCCGGGCATGAAGGCGATGTTCGAGCCGGTCACCCCAGGCGGCTTCCGCGTGCCGAACACCAACTACTATCGCGCCGCCGAGGCGGGCTTCGCCGGCGGCACGGAGGAGGAGTTCGGCGTCTGGGCCGCCGACCGCATCGAGGAGATGATCGTCTTCGAAGGCCCCGAGACCGTCGCCGCCGTCTTCCTCGAGCCGGTGCAGAACTCGGGCGGATGCTTCCCTCCCCCGCCCGGGTACTTCCAGCGGGTCCGCGAGATCTGCGACCGGCACGACGTCCTCCTCGTCTCCGACGAGGTCATCTGCGCGTTCGGGCGGCTCGGCACGTACTTCGGCGCGGATGCCTACGGCTACCAGCCCGACATGATCACGTTCGCCAAGGCCGTCACGAGCGGGTACGCGCCGCTCGGCGGCACGATCGTCTCGGACCGCATCTACGAGCCGTTCGCGCACGGGCAGGCATCTTTCGCCCACGGCTACACGTTCGGCGGTCACCCCGTCTCGGCGGCGGTCGCCCTCGAGAACCTCGACCTGTTCGAGGAGGAGGGGCTGCTCGAGAACGTGCGGGAGAACTCCCCCGTCTTCCGCTCGACGCTCGAGAGGCTTCTGGATCTGCCGATCGTCGGCGACGTCCGCGGCGACGGGTACTTCTTCGGCATCGAACTGGTGAAAGACACGGCGACGAGGGAGACCTTCAACGAGGACGAGTCCGAGCGGCTGCTGCGCGGCTTCCTCTCGCAGGCACTGTATGAGGCAGGGCTCTACTGCCGCGCCGACGACCGCGGCGACCCGGTCATCCAGCTCGCGCCGCCGCTGACGATCGGCCCGGCGGAGTTCGACGAGATCGAGCAGATCCTGCGCGGCGTGCTGACGGAGGCATGGTCACGGCTGTGAATAGCCGACGAAGAGCGGCATCCGACTTACAATCGTTCCCGTGGGAACCATCTATTACGGGGGGTCGGCGACGCCGATCCACATCGACGACCGGGCGCTCGCGCATCTGAAGGTCGTGATCTCGACGAAGCTCCGCCGCGGTGAGAGCTTCACGGTGTCGTGGCGCCACCCTGACGGCGAGCCCCGCGGCCGCAGCACGATCTGGTTGCACCCGTCCATCCCGATGCGCTTCGTCTTCGACGACCCCGAGCCGGCCGAGCTCAGCCGCGCGTGGATCGAGGACCTCGCCCAATCGGCGAACTCGTCCGGCGGCATCCAGCTGGTGGCCGAGCAGATTGATACGAACGGCACGGCGGACGACGCGCCGCAGACCGTGGAGGTCTCGGACTGACCCGGCTCAGCCGGTCATGACCTCGCCGGCGACGGAACCCTCCGGCTCAGGCACGATGTACAGACCCGCCGTTGAGTTGGCGGCATGCGTCAGAGCCTCCAGCCACGCCCGGTTGAGGGCCGGCTGACGGCTGCCGTGGTACTTGTACACGAGTGAGGCGTTCGGGTGGAGCCACACGGTGGTGCGGCCGTCGCCGAGGCTCGCGTCGTTGCGCCACGTGAACGGGAAGGGTTCGCCGCGGCGGAGCTTCTGGGTGATGACGACCTGGAGGTGCGCCAGCACGCGGTCGTCGAAGTCGACCTTCACGCTGCCGTCGTAATTGAACCTGCCCACGCCTCTACCGTAATGCGTCGACGCGGCGGGTGATCTCATCGAGGGCGAGGTCGGCTCCGCCGACGGGGGCAGCCAGCTCCAGCGGCGCGTCCACGACCGCCATGATCCCCGATCCGCCCAGCAGCAGCGAGCACAGCGCGGCGTTTCCTTCGTGGAAGCTCGGGAACTCGACGATGTCGGTGCCGCCGCGCTCACGCAAGGCCCGGGCATAGGACAGCACGGCATCGGCGATCTCGTCCGTCGTCAGGATGCGGTGGCCCTCGATCAGGATGTCCTTCATGGTGCGTGTCCCTCTGGATGCGTACTGGTTCCGTGTGCCTCTACTGAACCGGATCGGCTGGGCGCCACGCAGGGGGTTGACAGACGCGGGGCGGGCTGTCAAGCCTTACGCATGGGACGACCCGGCGCGGGAGACTCGACCCATGACCCTCGCACTCATCCTCATCATCGTCGGCATCGTCCTCATCCTTCTCGGCGTCTTCGTCCAGGCGGCGCAGTTCCTCCTCTGGATCGGCATCGTCATCCTGATCGTCGCCGTGATCGCCTGGTTGATGAACGTCGTCAAGCGCAACGCCTGACGCGCGTGCGCGGAGGGCGCCGGGCACCGCAGTCGCCCGGCGCCCCTATACTCGTGACTGTCCGGACGCGACGACGCGCCCGGTGCTCGAAAAAGGGGCACGCGAGACATATACGGCATCCTTCACCGCTCTTCGTCTCAGGAGCTTCCATGCCCACCGTCTCCGCGCACGTCGCCCAGACCCTCGCCCGCCACATCGACCACGTCTTCGGGGTCATGGGCAACGGCAATGTCCACTTCCTCGACGCGCTCGTGCGCGGTGAGAACGTCCACTACACCGCTATGCGCCACGAGGCCGGCGGCGTCGTCGCGGCCGACGCGCACTTCCGCGCCGGCGGCGGTCTCGCGGCGGCGACGGCGACCTACGGCGCGGGGTTCACCAACACCCTGACGGCCCTCGCCGAGGCGGTGCAGGCGCACGTGCCGCTCATCCTCGTCGTCGGCGACGAACCGACCTCCGGGCCACGCCCCTGGGACGTCGACCAGATCGCCCTCGCCGCCGCCGTCGGCGCGCGCACCTATACGGTCGGGCGGGCGGATGCCGCGGCCACGACGGTCATCGCCGTCGAGCATGCCCTCGCCTACCGTGTCCCGACCGTGCTCGCGATCCCGTACGACGTCGCGAAGGTCGACGCGGGACCCGTGCCCGAAGCGCCCGCGCCGCGGCTGCCCGCGCCTCTCGCCCCGACCTCACCGTTCACGCAGGCCGCGATCGCGGACCTCGCCCGCGCCCTCGCGGGGGCCGAGCGTCCCGTGCTGTTGGCCGGACGCGGGGCGTTCCTCGCCGGCGCCGGCGACGTGCTCGGCCGGCTCGCCGACGCGACGGGGGCTCTCACCGCGACCACCGCCCTCGGGCGCGGGATCTTCCCGCGTGGCGAGTACGACCTCGGTGTCACGGGCGGATTCGGCGCCGAGGGCGCGATGGAGCTCATCGGCGAGGCCGACGTCGCGGTCGTCTTCGGTGCGGGACTGAACCAGTTCACCATGCGTTTCGGCGCGCTGTTCTCGCCCGGCACCCGCGTCGTGCAGGTCGACATCGCGCCGGCGGCGACGCACCCGCACGTGGGCGGGTTCATCCGCGGCGACGCGCGCCTGGTGGCGGAGGCGCTCGCGGACGACGTCGCGCGGGTGCGGGGCGACGAGGGATCGACGCGACGATCTTCGGGGTCTTCTCGCTCAACGGCGAGCGCTGCACCGCGGGTTCGCGCATCCTCGTGCAGCGCTCGATCTACGACGAGTTCGTCGAGCGCTACGCCGCGCAGGCGAAGCGCGTGAAGGTCGGCTACCCGCACGACCCGGCCACCGAGGTCGGCGCGCTCGTGCACCCCGAGCACTTCGCGAAGGTGATGAGCTACGTCGAGATCGGCAAGACCGAGGGCCGCCTCGTCGCCGGCGGCGGGCAGCCCGAGGGATTCGAATTCGGCAACTTCGTCGCCCCGACGGCCTTCGCCGACGTCTCCCCTGACGCCCGGATCTTCCAGGAGGAGATCTTCGGCCCGGTCGTCGCGATCACCCCGTTCGACACGGAAGAGGACGCGCTCGCCCTCTCGAACGACACGAAGTACGGGCTCGCCGCGTATGTCTGGACGAACGACCTGAAGCGCGCACACACCTTCGCGCAGTCGCTCGAGGCCGGCATGGTCTGGCTCAACTCCAACAACGTGCGTGACCTGCGCACCCCGTTCGGCGGCGTGAAGGCGTCGGGCCTCGGGCACGAGGGCGGCTACCGCTCGATCGACGTCTACACCGATCAGCAGGCCGTGCACATCACGCTCGCCTCCGAACCCCACAACCCCACCTTCGGCAAGGCCTGAACCCGCCGCGAGACCGCGCGTATGTACGCTTTTGGGCCCCGAAACGTGACATTCGCGCGGTCTCGCGGAACACGACGATCCGCAACGACCCACCCGACGCAAGGACGCGACATGACCCACCGTGACACCCTCACCCCCACCTCCTCGGGCTACTTCGTGAGCCAGGAGGCCCCGATCCACTCCGACAACCCGATCGCGACGCCGACGGCGCTCCCGCCCGACATCCTGCGCTGCGCCTACATGGAGCTCGTCGTCACCGACCTCGCGGCATCCCGCTGGTTCTACGTCGACGTGCTGGGCCTCTACGTCACCGCCGAGGACGACGAGGCCATCTACCTGCGCTCGACGGAGGAGTTCATCCACCACAACCTCGTGCTCCGCCGCGGACCCATCGCCGCCGTCGCCGCCTTCAGCTACCGCGTGCGGTCGGCCGAAGACCTCGACCGGGCCGTCGCCTTTTACACGGAGCTCGGATGCCGCGTCGAGCGCCGCGCCGAGGGATTCGTGAAGGGCATCGGGGACTCCGTGCGCGTCGAGGACCCGCTCGGGTTCCCGTACGAGTTCTTCTTCGAGACGACCCACGTCGAGCGGCTCAGCTGGCGCTACGACCTCCACACTCCCGGCGAGCTCGTCCGCCTCGATCACTTCAACCAGATCACCCCCGACGTGCCGCGCGCGGTCCGCCATTACCAGGACCTCGGGTTCCGTGTGACCGAGGACATCCAGGACGAGGCGGGCACCGTGTACGCCGCGTGGATGCGGCGGAAGCCCACCGTCCACGACACCGCCGCGACCGGCGGTGACGGCCCGCGCATGCACCACGTCGCCTTCGCGACGCACGAGAAGCACAACATCCTCGCGATCTGCGACAAGCTCGGCGCGCTCCGCCGGTCGGATGCCATCGAGCGCGGCCCCGGCCGCCACGGCGTCTCGAACGCGTTCTACCTGTACCTGCGCGACCCCGACGGCCACCGCGTCGAGATCTACACGCAGGACTACTACACGGGCGACCCCGACAACCCGGTCGTCACGTGGGACGTGCACGACAACCAGCGCCGCGACTGGTGGGGGAATCCCGTCGTCCCGTCCTGGTACACCGAGGGCTCGCTCGTCCTCGACCTCGACGGCAACCCGCAGCCGGTCGTCGCCCGGACCGACGACTCCGAGATGGCGGTGACGATCGGCGCCGACGGCTTCTCGTACACGCGCCGCGACGAGGGCGAGGCGTCGATGCCCGAGTGGAAGCGCGGCGAGTACAAGCTCGGCCACCAGCTCTGACCCGTTTCGACTCGCTGCGCTCGCTCAACGACCGGAGGGTCGCGCACCCCTCACCGACCGGAGGCCCCATGCTCACGCCCACCCAGATCGCCGAGATCGCCGACGAGCTCGCCGTCGCCGACCGCGCGCACACCGTCATCCCGCGGATCACGGCCCGCTACCCCGACGCGACGGTGGAGGATGCCTACGCGATCCAGGGCGTCTGGCGCGACCGGATGACGGCGTCGGGGCGCACGCTCGTCGGTCGGAAGATCGGTCTCACCTCGAAGGCGATGCAGCAGGCGACGGGCATCACCGAGCCCGACTACGGCGTGATGTTCGACGACACCGTCTATCCGACGGGTGCGACGATCCGGGCGGCGGAGTTCTCGAACGTCCGCATCGAGGTCGAGCTCGCGTTCGTGCTGAAGGCCCCGCTCGCGGGCCCGGGCTGCACCCTCGACGACGCCCTCGCTGCGATCGACTATGCCGTGCCCGCGCTCGAGGTGCTGAACTCGCACATCGAGCTCGAGGGCCGCACGATCGTCGACACGATCAGCGACAACGCCGCCTACGGCGCGATGGTCCTCGGCGACGTGCACCGCCGCCCCGACGAGATCGACCTGCGCTGGGTGCCGGGAGTCCTCAGCCGCAACGGCGAGATCGAGGAGACCGGCGTCGCGATGGGCGTGCTCGGGCATCCCGCCACCGGCGTCGCGTGGCTCGCGAACAAGGTGGCGGCCCACGGTGACAGACTCGAGGCGGGCGAGATCATCCTCGCCGGGTCGTTCACCCGGCCGATGTGGGTCGCGGCGGGTGACGAGATCCGTTGCGACTACGGTCCGATGGGAGTCATCACATGTCGTTTCGACTGAGCGCGACCTTCCGCGACCGACTCGCTGCGGCGCCTCGCCCGCTCGTGGGCGGCTGGGTGTCGTCGGGCTCGCCGCTGGTCGCGGAGATCATGGCCGGCGCGGGGCTCGACTGGCTGCTCATCGACGGTGAGCACGGTCCGAACACCCTCGACACGGTCCTCGCGCAGCTGCAGGCGATCGACGGGTCGGGGACGACGCCGGTGGTGCGCGTGCCGTCGGGTGATGTCGTGACGATCAAGCAGGTGCTCGACCTCGGCGCCCAGAACCTCCTCGTGCCGATGGTCTCGTCCGCCGACGAGGCGCGCGCGGTCGTCGAGGCGGTGCGGTATCCGCCGCGCGGCCGGCGCGGCGTCGGCTCGGCGCTCGCCCGCTCGGCGCGCTGGAATCGCGTGGACGACTACCTCGCAAACACCGACGCGTATGTGTCGCTGTTCGTGCAGATCGAGACGGCGGATGCCGTCGACGCCGCCGCCGAGATCGCCGCGGTCGACGGCATCGACGGCGTCTTCGTCGGACCGAGCGACCTCGCGGCATCCCTGGGCCTGCTCGGTCAGCAGACGCACCCCGACGTGGTCGACGCCGTCCACCGCGCCTTCGCCGCCGTGCAGGGTGCGGGCAAGCCCGTCGGCGTGAACGCGTTCGACCCCGCCGTGGCACAGACCTACCTCGACGCGGGCGCCGCGTTCATCGCCGTCGGCGCCGACGTCGCCCTTCTCGCGCGCGGGTCGGAGGCCCTCGCGGCGCGCTGGATCCCGCACGCCGACGACACGCAGCGCGCCGGCTACTGACCCGGCTCCGCGCCGTCACCCCGACCGCGAGACCGCGCGAATGTCACGATCCCGGAGCGGGAACCGTGCATTCGCGCGGTCTCGCGGCATCAGCGGAAGGCCGCGACCGCCTCGTCCAAGGTGAGGACCTGGCGCGACTCGACCGCGACCGCGTACCACTGGCCGGTGAGGACCACGAAGACGTGCCCGACGCGGTCGATGAAGCCGACGACGACGCCCGGGCGCGACACCTCGAAGCGGTCGACCGCGACGGGGAGGCACACGAGCGCATCGGGGCACACGGGCGCATCGGGGCACACGGGCGCATCGGGGAAACCGAGTGAGGCGGCGCGGGCGGCGGACTCGGGTGCGCTGTCGCAGGCCGCAACGCGTCGCCGCCCCGAGGCCCCGAGTCCCGTCGTCGTGCTCACAGCCGCGCCTCCGTCCTGATCCCGGTCCGTCTCTTCGAGGGTCTCACCGCCCGCGCGATCGGGGGGGGGTGGTTGACGCGCACCTGTTCGCGCGATACGCCCGCCATCCCGCAGCGCGTCGCCGTAGGCGCCGAGGTCGCTAGCGCGGACGGGGCCTTGGCGCAAGCGGATGGCGTGCACTCCGAACGCCTGATCGACTCGATGCATGACTTCCACGACTCCTGAGCCGAAGTCCGCATCGCCGCGCCGGTACGACCACGTGATCGTCGGCGGCGGCATGGTCGCCGATGCGGCGGCCCGCGGCATCCGCGAGCTCGACCCCGATGCGACGATCGCGATCATCAGCGACGACATCGACGCACCGTACACGCGCCCCGCACTCAGCAAGAAGCTCTGGACCGATCCCGATTTCACGGGCGACGACGTGCCCCTGGGCACACCCGCGGACACGGGTGCGACGGTCCTCCTGCGGACGCGCGCCACAGCGATCGACCCGGCGGCGCACACCGTCGACATCCAGAGCACGGTCGACACCGAGAGCACGGTCAACCCCGAGAGCGCGGACGGCACGCTCGCCTACGGCACACTCCTCATCGCGACCGGGGGCCGCCCCGTGCCGCTCCCGATCGAGGGCGCCGCGCCGAGCGACCGGGTGCTCACGTTCCGCACCGCCGAGGACTATTGGCACCTGCGCGCCCTCGCCGACCACGTCGACCGCATCGCCGTCGTCGGCGGAGGCTACATCGGCAGCGAACTCGCAGCGGCCCTCGTGCAGAACGGCGTCGACACGGTCCTCATCCACAGCACCGACACGCTCGGCGGCGACATCTTCCCGCCCGGCCTCGCCGACCACTTCGCCGAGATGTTCCTGGGCGCAGGCGTCGAGCTGGTCGGCGGCCGCGAGGTGGTCGGCGGCGTCGCCGGCGACGCGGGCGTGCGCCTCGACCTCGAAGGCGGCGAGACCATCACGGCGGATGCCGTGGTGTCGGGCCTCGGCATCGAGGTGACGACCGACCTCGCCGAGGCCGCGGAGCTGACCGTCGACGACGGCATCGTCGTCGACGCGCGCCTGCGCACCTCGTCCGACGACGTGTTCGCGGCGGGCGACGTGGCCGACTACCCCGACCGCATCCTCGGGCGTCGCCGCGTCGAGCACGTCGACAACGCCGAGCAGATGGGCCGGCAGGCGGGGCGGAATCTCGCCGGCGCCGACGAGGACTACACCCACACGCCGTACTACTACTCCGCCGTCTTCGGCACGCGCTACGAGGCGGTCGGCACGCTCGATGCGAGTCTCGACACCGTCGAGGACTGGACGACGGAGTACGAGAAGGGCGTCGTCTACTACCTCGACGATGACCGCGTCGTCGGCGTGCTCCTGTGGAACATCTCCGACTCGACGGAGTCGACGGAGTCGACGGATGCCGCGCGCGCCGTCCTCGCCGAAGACGGACCCGTCGACCACACAGCTCTGAAGGGACGCATCTCATGAGCGGACGCGACCAGTACACGTTCGAGAACCCGGTCACCCGCTACGACCGGGTCGAGCCTCCGCTGCAGCATCAGGACGAGCCGGCGGTGCAGGGACGGATGAACCCCGTCCCCGACCTCGGCGAGCAGACCTACCGCGGCACCGGTCGCCTCGAGAACCGGCGCGCGCTGATCACGGGCGGCGATTCGGGCATCGGCGGGGCGACGGCGATCGCCTTCGCGCGCGAGGGCGCGGATGTCGCGATCGTGCACCGCGCGGGCGAAGAGGCGGATGCCGCGCACATCCTCGCCCTCATCGCGGATGCCGGGCGGCGCGGCGTCGCGATCGTCGCCGACATCACCGACCCGGCGCGCTGCCGCGAGGTCGTCGCCGAGGCCGTCGAGGCACTCGGCGGCCTCGACATCCTCGTCAACAACGCCGGCAAGCAGACGGCTGTCGCTGCTGTCGAGGACCTCTCCGACGAGCAGTTCGAGACGACGTTCCGCACCAACGTGTTCGCCCCGTTCTGGCTCATCAAGGCGACGCTCCCGCATCTCGACGCGGGGTCGACGATCATCAACACGGCCTCGCTCGAGGCGTACAAGCCCGCGCCCGACCGGCTCGACTACGCCGCGACGAAGGCGGCGATCAACAACCTGTCGAAGGGGCTCGCACAGCAGCTCGCACCCCGCGGCATCCGGGTCAACGTGGTCGCGCCGGGGCCGACGTGGACGGCGCTGCAGGTCTCGGACGGGGTCTCCGACGAGCAGATGACCCACTTCGACGATGAGAACGAGTACCAGCGGGCCGGCCAGCCCGCCGAGATCGCGCCCGCGTTCGTGTTCCTCGCCTCGGCCGAGTCGGGCTACGTCTCGGGCGAGACGCTCAACGTCAACGGCGGGATGGTGACGCCGTGACGGCCGGCCCCGACGACGCCCAGACGACCGTCTACGCCCTTCACGCCCTCGGCGGAAGCGGGGCGTCGTTCCGCGCGGTCGCGGCGCACCTCACCCCCGGCATCCGGCTGGTGACGATCGATCTTCCGGGTTTCGGCGAAGCGGGGGATGCGCGCCAGCGCGGCGCTCGCGGCATGGCCGACCATGTCCTCGCGCGGATCCGCAGCGACGGCGCAGCCCGCTGGGTTCTTCTCGGGCACAGCATGGGCGGCAAGGTCGCCTCGGTGGTCGCGCGCCGGGCGCTCGCCGGCGACGACCTGGTCTTCGGCTTCGCAGGGGTGGTGCTGCTCGCCGGCTCACCCCCGACCCCCGAGCCGATGAGCGAGCAGCGCCGAGCCGAGATGATCGGGTGGGCGTCGGACGGCGCCCTCGACGAGACGGCGGCGCGCACCTTCGTCGAGGCGAACACGGCGCTTCCGCTCTCGCACGAGTGCGATGAGCGCACGATCGACGATCTGCGTCGCGCGGCGCCGGATGCCTGGGTGCACTGGCTCGCACAGGGCAGCCGCGAGGATCTCGCGGCGTTCGTGGGCGAGCTGGACGTGCCGGCTCTCATCCTCGGGGGCGAGGACGACGACGACCTCGGCGCCGATGCGCAGCCGCGCCTGCACCGCGGCGTCTACCCGCGGGCGCGGTTCGTGCGGCTGCGTGAGACCGGGCACCTCCTGCCGCAGGAGCGGCCCCGCGCGGTGGCGTCCGCGGTCGTGGCCGTCTGCACCAAGATCGCCGAGCACGCTCCCGCCGTCCCCTCCGAATGGGCGGATCTGATCGCGTCGCCGCAGGTCGAGCCGCGCGTGCGTGCCGCCCTTGCCGCGAGAGCGATCGCGGACGACCCGGGTTACCGTCCTCGGGCCATGACACCGGCGCAGCTCGACACTCTCCGCGCGCTCGCCGCGCTCGTCGTCCCGCAGCCGCAGCCGGGCGGACGCATCGACCTCGCGGCCCGGTTCGACCGGCAGCTCGCCGCCGGTGTGGGCGATGGGTGGCGCCCCGCGATCCTCCCGCCCGATGCCGTCGCGACCGGCCTCGCCCTCGACGCGCTGGCGGGTGTCGATCTCGATGACGACGCCGTCGCGGCGCTTGTCGCGGGAGAGCTCGAGCCGGCGGCATCCGCGCTCACCGCCGCGCAGCTGCAGGCCTGGTTCGATGACGTGCGGGTGGAACTCACGCGCCAGTGGCTCGCCCACCCCGCATCGCTCGCCCGTGCACGCAATGACTCGTTCGCCACCCGGGGCGGTGCGGACCCGCGCGGATTCGCGGTGCTCGCGGCGGGCCGGCGCGACCGGTGGGAGCCGTCCGACCTCGGCGTCGCCGGATGAGCGCGCTCGCTCTCGACGTCGCCGCGATGCGCCGGTTCGACCCGTCGGAGGAGGTCGATGTCGTCGTCGTGGGCACCGGCGCGGGCGGCGCCCCTGTCCTCGCCGAGCTGGCCGCGGCGGGACTGCGCGCGGTCGCGCTCGAGGCGGGCCCGTTCTTCGATCCCGCCGCGCACACGCCCGACGAGACCGAGGCGGTCGAGATCAACTGGATGAGCGAGCGCCTCTCCGGCGGAGCCGACCCCGTCGCGTTCGGACCGAACAACTCCGGGCGGGGCGTCGGCGGCTCGACGCTGCACTGGGGCGCCTTCACGCCGCGGCCCGCTGCGGGGCAGATGCGTCTGCGCACCGAGACCGGCATGGGGCGCGATTGGCCGTTCGGGTTCGACGAGCTCCTCCCCCATCTTCTGCGCGCGGAGCGCGATCTCGGCGTGAGCGGGCCCGCCGACTACCCGTGGGATCCGTCGCGCGCCTACGAGTACGCACCCCCCGGACGGAACGCGGCCGCGGAGCGTATGGCGGCGGGATGCCGGGAGCTCGGCATCCGGGCCACGGACGCCCCCGCCGCCGTCCTCACACGCGACCGCGAGCAGCACGGCATCCCGCGTCAGGCCTGCATTGCGTGCGGCGCGTGCCACCAGGGGTGCCGCACGGGGTCGAAGGCGACCATGGGGACGACGTACCTGCCCGCGGCGATCGCCGCGGGGGCGGAGATCCGTGCGGACGCGATGGTGCACACGATCGAGACGGATGCCGCGGGACTCGTGCGCGCCGTCGTCTACCGGCAGGGCGACATCGACGTGCGGCAGCGCTGCCGCACGCTCGTGCTCGCCGGGGGCGGGGTGGAGACGCCGCGACTCCTGCTCGCGAACGACCTCGCCAATGCCAGCGGACAGGTGGGCCGGAACTTCCTCGCCCACCCCGCGACGCAGGTGTGGGGAACCTTCGACACGCTCCAGCGCGCGTACCGGGGGTATCCCTCGGCGCTCATCACCGAGGACTTCTCGGCCCCGGCAGATGCGGACTTCGCCGGCGGCTACCTCATCCAGAGTCTCGGCGTCATGCCGCTCACCTTCGCGACGAGTCTCGTCCGAGGAGGCGGGCTGTGGGGGCGAGAGCTCATGGCGGCGCTCGACGCGACGAGCTTCACCACGGGCGTCGGCATCAACGGCGAGTGCCTGCCGAGCGCCGAGAACGCCCTGACGCTCACGGGCGAGCCGGACGAGTACGGCCTCCCCCGGGCGGAGGTGACCTTCTCCCTCGGCACGAACGAGAAAGCCCTGATCGCGCATGCGACGGACGTCATGGTCCGGATTCTCGAGGCGGCCGGCGCGAGTGAGACGCGCGTGTTGCAGCGCACCGCACATACCCTCGGCACGTGCCGCATGAGCGTCGACCCGGACGACGGGGTGGTGGATGCCGACGGCCGCAGCCACGAGATCGCGAACCTCTGGATCGTCGACAACTCGACCTTCCCGAGCGCACTGGCCGCGAACCCCGCGCTGACGCAGGTCGCGCTGTCGCTCCGCACGGCGGAAAAGCTGCTCGCGAAGGCCCCCTGAGCCTCTCCCGTGCGCGCTCTCGCGTCGCGCTGACCGTCGGCGCGTGCCCGACGTGGCGGCTGAGTCGTATGGCGACCGCCCGGTTTCACACCTCATCCTTCACACGGGCGCACTCGAGCCCCACGCTCCATACGACTGAGCCGCCACGGCGGATTCATCGTCCCGTGTGCGCCCGCACCCGCACCCGCGCCCGATCAGCGCTTCGGCAGCTTCTTCTCCGGCACGACGTCGCGGATAGTGAGCGCCGCCGTCACGACCGCGAGGTGGCTGAGCGCCTGGGGAAGGTTGCCCCAGAACGACCCGTCGCGCTCGGAGATCATCTCGCTGTAGATGCCGACGTCGTTCGCGAGGGCGACGAGCTCATCCATCGCCGCGATCGCCTCGTCGTGCCGCCCGACGCACGCGAGAGCGCCCGCGCGCCAGAACGCGGAGGCGACGAAGGTGTGCTCCTCACGCGGCATCCCGCTGTAGCGGTACAGCAGCGCCTCACGGCCCTGCACCGTCGAGCCCAGCTCCGCGGTCAGCGCGTCGATCGTGCGCGACATCCGCTCACCGCGGTCGAAGCCGCTCTCGGCGTGGAGGAGCACCGAGGTGTCGAGCGCCGTGGAACCGGGCGCCATCGTGTACGCACCGAGGTCTTCGGACCAGCAGTTCTCCTCGATCCATGCGCGGATGCGGTCGCGCTCGGCCGCCCACCGCTCGGCGGGGCCGGGGATCGCGTGCGCCTCGGAGAGGTGCACCGCGTCGCGGAGCGCCTGCCAGCACCCCATCTTCGACGAGGTGTAGTGAGCGAGCTCGGGAAGCTCCCACATGCCCGAGTCGCGTTCGCGCCACAGGTCGCACGTGCGGTCGGCGACGCGCGCGAGGAGGCGACCGGTCTCGACGTCGAGGATGTTCCCGGCGTCGACGTAGGTGCGGCAGATCGCGAACAGGTCGCCGTAGACGCCGAGCTGCAACTGGTCGTTCGCGGGATTTCCCTCCACGACCGGGCCGATGCCCTGCCACCCCGGAACGTCGAACTCGCGAGCCCCCTCAACGAGATCCCCGCGCAGCGTATACATCACGTGCGGGACGGACCCGTGGCTGCGGATCGTCTTCAGCAGCCACGACAGGGCCGCATGCGTCTCTTCGCGAAGCCCGAATCGGACGAGCGCGTACGCCGTGTACGCGAGGTCGCGCACCCACGCGAAGCGATAGTCCCAGTTCTTCCCGCCCGCCGGGTTCTCGGGTAGCGAGGTCGTCGCAGCCGCGGCGATCGCCCCGGTCGGCGCGTACACGAGAAGCTTCATCGCCAGGGCGCTGCGCTGCACGGCATCCCGCCACGGTCCGTCGTAGGAGAACTCGCGCGACCAGGCACGCCAGCCCCCGATCGAGCGCTCGAGGCTGTCATCCAGCGTCGCCGGGTCGGGAAGGTGCAGCGGCTCGTCGTCGGTGGCGACGATCGCGAGCAGATGACGGTCGCCCGGCTTCGTCGTGAAGGTGCCGCGGACGGCGGGGAACGGCGCGCCGCCGTCCTCCGACCGGGCGCGTCCGATCCCGTCGCCGAGGACCGCAAGCGTCGTCCGCCCGACACGGAGCAGGTGCGCGGCGCCGTCTCCGGCGATGTCGTGTCGGACGATCCACGGGGATGCCGTGCCCAGTCGCGTGCCGGGGCGCACCTTCCAGCGGAAGCGCACATTTCCGTCGACGCCCTCGATGCGCCGCACGAGCTGCGCCCACGGGAGGCGTCCGGCGACGCCCGTCACCAGGGCGTCGGTCACCCGTGCCGACCCGGATGCCGTCGTGAACGTCGTCTGCAGCACGTTCGTGCCGGCGAGGTAGCGGCGGCGCACGGTGTAGTCGACCCCGGGCTCCCCCTCGGGTCCCAGTTCGATGCACCCGCCGTTCTCGTCGTCGACGAGCCGCGCGAAGACGGGCGTCGAGTCGAGGTTCGGCATCGGCATCCAGTCGATACCGCCGTCACCGGCGACGAGCGCGATCGTGCGCCCGTCGCCGATCGGCGCATACGTCGCGAGATCGGAGCGGTCCGTGATCGTCATTCGCGGCGCCGACGATCAGGTGACGGGCATGCCGCCGGTGACGGCGATCGTCTCGCCGACGACATAGCTCGACTCCTGCGACGCGAGAAACACGTACGCCGGGGCGAGTTCGACCGGCTGACCGGCGCGGCCGATGGGCGTCTGCTCGCCGAACGACTCAATCTTCTCGTTCGGCACGAAGGCGGGCTGGAGCGGCGTCCAGATCGGCCCCGGCGCGACACCGTTGACGCGGATGCCGCGTTCGATGAGCTGCTGAGCCGTCGCACGCGTCCAGTTGGCGATGCCCGCCTTCGACACCGCGTACTCGGCGAGCGACGGCGACGGGTCGAACCCCTGGATCGACGAGGTCGTGATGATCGCCGCGCCGGGCTCGAGGTGCGGCGACGCCGCCTTCGTCATCCAGAAGAGCGGATAGATGTTGACCTTGACGACGTGGTCGAGGGTCTTCGTCTCGAAGTCGTCGATCGAGTCGACGGTCGGCATGGTGCCCGCGTTGAGGACCAGGATGTCGAGACCGCCGAGGTCCTTCACGGCCTTCTCGACGACGTCGATGCTCGTCTGCTCGTCCTGCAGGTCGCCCGGGAGAAGGACGGCGGTCCTCCCCTCGGCGCGGATGAGCTCCGCGACCTCTTCGGCCTGCTCCTGCTCTTCAGGCAGGTAGGACAGGGCGACGTCGGCGCCCTCGCGGGCGTAGGCGATCGCGACGGCGCGGCCGATGCCGGAATCGGCGCCCGTGACGAGGGCCTTCCGACCGGGCAGGCGCCCGAAACCGATGTAGGTCGTCTCGCCGTGATCGGGCGCGGGTGTCATCTCGTGGATGTCGCCCGGGGCATCCTGCTGCTGGGGCGGAAACGGCGGACGCGGGTACTGGGTCGTCGGGTCCTGACGGGTGTACATGTCGGTCATGAGGTGCGTGCCTTCCGGTTCTCGGCGCTGATCATCCACGCGTACTGTTCGAGCTTCTCGATGATCTCGTGCAGGATGTCGGCGCTCGTCGGGTCTTCGTCGTCGACGGCGTCGTGGACCTCACGGCAGGTCGATACCGCGTCCTCGAGCCGTACGGTGATGAGATCGATGACCTCGGTGGTCGCGATCTCGCCCTGGGGGAACTCGGGGAGCGTCGTCGTCTCGGCGACCGTGTCGCTGCGTCCGTCGGGCAGGGCGTGCAGGGCCCGCATGCGCTCGGCGATCGTGTCGCTGAACTCGCGCGCCGCCTCGATGATCTCGTCGAGCTGCAGGTGGGTGTCGCGGAAGTTCGTGCCGACGACGTTCCAGTGCGCCTGCTTGCCCTGCGACGCGAGCTCAATGAGGTCGACGAGCACCTTCTGGAGGTTCTCACTCAGGGTCTCGGAGGCGGTGAATCCGTTCTCGGCATTCTGCTCGCCGGTCAGGCGCGCGCCGTGGGCGGCCTTGCGCTTGTTCTTCGTCGCTGTCGTGGTTGCCATGTCTTCGACGCTACGGGGGACTCGCGTCGCCGCGACGGGGATTGCGCGGGCCTGGACCGGATGCTAGGCCGGATGCCAGACCGGATGCTAGGCCGGGCGGTATGTCGCGACGAGGGGACAGTCGAACGGATCGCGGGCGGCGAGGCCGACGCGATTGAGGTAGGCGATCACGATGCCGTACGAGCGCCACAGGCTCACCCCCTCAAGGGTGAGGAGAGGGAAGAAGAGCCAGCCCTGCCGACGCGTGATCATCCGACGGATGCCTCGCGCTGAGGCGGCGTCCACGTCGAGGAACGAGATGGTGTCGATCTCGATGTCGGGGTCTTTTCCGACGCGGTTCGGGTTGGCGTGGTGCCGCGTGTGCTTACCCGCCCACCACGACGCGCTCATCCCCACGATGCCGTTGACGAGCACCCGGGCGAGTCGGTCGTTCGCCGGCCCCGAGGAGAGGATCTGGCGGTGCGCCGCTTCGTGTCCGAGGAAGGCCACCTGCGTCAGCAGGATGCCGAGCGCGGCGGCCATCAGGAGCTGGAACCAGCTGTCGCCGAGCAGCACGAAGCCGGTCACGACGCCGCCGAATCCGGCCGCGAGGGCAAGACCGACGCAGATGTAGAAGACGGACGCCCGGCGCATGAGTCCGGTCTCCCGCACGACCTGCGCGACGTCGGTGTACGCGCGAGCGAGCGGCGGGAACTGGTCGGTTCCCGCGTAAGTCTGACGGACGGGTCCGAGCCGCGGCTCGAGTGCGGTGGCGGAGATGGTATAACTCGGGATTCGATCGTGACCGCGTGGCCGTTGCGGAGCCAAAGGCGGGTGCCGATCGCTGGGGCCAGGCTATGCCCGCGAGTATGGCGTCCCCGGCATATGCGCATCGGATCGACGTTGCTGAGCGATGCTCACAGGCTCTGGGCGAGACGGTAGTACGCCTGGTTCCAGCGAAGCTCCTTCTGGAAGCCGCGGACGGTTGTGTCCTCGTCGATGACGAGGAGCTCGGTCTGCGCCATGTCGGCGAAGTCGCGGAACACGTCGATGCCGACCGCGCTCGTCATGACGGTGTGGTGCGCGGCGCCGGCAGCGAGCCAGCACGCAGCGGATGTCGCGAAGTCGGGGGCGGGCTTCCAGATCGCGCGCCCCACGGGGAGGCGCGGCAGGTCGGGCGCCTCGACGTTCCCGACGACGTTGGCGGTGAGACGGAAACGGTCGCGCATGTCGCTCATCGCGACGACGAGCGCGGGGCCGGGATCGGCGGTGAACACGAGGCGCACGGGGTCATCCTTGCCGCCGATGCCGAGCGGGTGGACCTCGAGCCTCGGCTTGCGGGTCGTCAGCGACGGGGAGACTTCGAGCATGTGCGCGCCCAGGATCTTCTCGTCGCCCGGGGTGAGGTCGTACGTGTAGTCCTCCATGAGCGAGGCCCCGCCGGGCAGACCTGCGCCCATGACGTTGGCGATCCGGACGAGGATCGCGGTCTTCCAGTCACCCTCGGCACCGAAGCCGTACCCCTCCGCCATGAGCCGCTGGACGGCGAGTCCGGGGAGCTGCTTCAGAGCACCGAGGTCCTCGAAGCTCGTGGTGAACGCTCCGAACCCGCCCGCCTCCAGGAACGACCGGAGGCCGATCTCGATGGCCGCGCCGTCGCGGAGGGACTGGTGTCGCTCGGCGCCCGGTCGGAGCTCGTCGGCGACGTCGTACTCCGCGAGGTAGACCTGCACCAGCGCGTCGATGTCGGCGTCGGATGCCGCGGCCACCGCATCCGAGAGCTCGTTCACTCCCCATGTGTTCACCTGCACCCCGAAGCGCAGCTCGGCCTCGACCTTGTCGCCCTCGGTGACCGCGACGTACCGCATGTTGTCACCGAAGCGGGCCAACTTGAGAGTGCGCAGGGCCTACCAGCCGGCGGCGGCGCGCTGCCAGTCCTCGATCTGCGCCGTGACGGCGGGGTGTGAGACGTGACCGACGACCGTCTTTCGGGCAACGCCGAGGCGGGTCTGGATGTACCCGAACTCGCGGTCGCCGTGCGCGGCCTGGTTCAGGTTCATGAAGTCGAAGTCGATCTCCGCCCACGGCAGCTCGACGTTCGCCTGCGTGTGCAGGTGCAGCAGCGGCTTGCGCAGCGCGTCGAGCCCCTGGACCCACATCTTCGCGGGGCTGAACGTGTGCATCCACGCGATGATCCCGATCACGGAGTCATCCGAGTTGGCGTCGAGCGCGAGCCGGCGAATCGCGTCGGAGTCGGTCAGCACGGGCTTCCATTCGACCTTCACGGGCAACCCGGCCAGGCCCTCGGCGACCTGCTGGGACTGCTCGGCGACCTGCCGCAACGTCTCCTCGCCGTAGAGGCCCTGGCTGCCGGTGACGAACCAGACGGTGGAGCTGTCGAGCGTGGCGGTGAGGGTCATGGTCTTCCTTTTCCCGAGATTCCGGTCATTGAGCGAGGAGAGAGGCGACGAGTCGACACGGCGCGCACCGCTCAGAGGGCGGCCACCGCAGCGGCTTCGACGGCGAGACCCGCGCGATAGCGATCGAGGTACGCGGCGAACCCCGCCGCATCGGCGGGGTCGGGAACGGCGACGGATGCGTCGGCACCCGCGAACACGGTCCCGTCCAGGTAGGCACCCAGGTCGGAGGCCGAGTCGGCTGCCGCAACCCGGCGGAACGCGGCGAGGACCGCCATGCCCCACGCCCCACCCTCCGACGCCGTGGCCCCGATCTCGACCGGTGTGTCCAGTGCGGCGGCGAGGAGCCGTTGCGCGACCCCGGCCGTGCGGAACAAGCCGCCGTGCGCATGCATCCGGTCGAGCGCGACGCCCTCTTCGTGCAGCACCCGCATGCCGAGGGCCAGCGTCGCGAAGACCCCGTACAGCTGGGCGCGCATCGTATTCGCGAGGGTGAAGCTCGATTCGGGGGTGCGCACGAAGAGCGGGCGTCCGTCCGCGAGCCCCGCGATCGGCTCCCCCGCGAGATGGTTGTAGGCGAGCAGGCCCCCGGCATCCGGCGCGCCCTCGAGCGCTTCGCGGAGCAGCACCTCGAAGACGGCGTCGTCGTCGAGCGGGCTGCCGGATGCCGCGGCAAAACGCCCGAACAACTCCGCCCACGCCGCGAGTTCGCTGGCGCCGTTGTTGCAGTGCACCATCGCGACCGGCTCACCTGCGGGCGTCGACACGAGGTCGATCTCGTGATGCGCGTGGACGAGCGGGCGCTCGAGGACGACCATCGCGAACACGCTCGTTCCTGCGCTGACGTTGCCGGAGCGTGGTGCCACCGCGTTCGTCGCGACCATGCCGGTCCCCGCGTCGCCTCCCGGCGGGCAGAACGGGATGCCGGGGCGCAGTAGTCCCGACGGGTCGAGGAACGCGGCGCCCGCCGCGGTGAGCGCGCCCGCGTCGGCCCCGGCTCGCCCACGCGCTCGACGGACGCGCACGACCCGGGGGTGCCGTCGTCGGCATCCAGCTGGAGAACGAGCTGTATGACCGGCCCGAGCACCTCGTCACGCTCAAGCGCCTCGCGCGGGAGTCGGGCATGTCCGCTCCGCTGTGGACGGCCACCGCGTGGGGCGGCGCGCAGTTGCCGGGCGGCGAGGTCTTCCCGGTGTTCAGCGGCTATGCCGACGGGTTCTGGGTCGATCCGGAGGACGGCTGGGATCCGTCGTTCCGGGCGCACTTCTTCCCCTCGCACGAGTGGGACGATCCGGGCGTGGGCGCCGACGTGCGCGAGGCGCAGGGGTTCGCCGCCGACCCGTCGGATACCGGTCGCCCCACCGATCTGCACGGGTTCCCCCCGGCGACGTGCGAGCTCGGATCGGGTATGGCGACGGCCTACCATCGGCGCCCCGTGCTCACGGCGCACGACATCGCGGCGCTCGCGCACGGCAAGATCGGCAGCGGCTCGGCGTGGCAGGGATACTTCATGTACGTCGGCGGCGCGAACCCCGCACCCAGGCTGCAGGAGACCATCGCCACCGGCTACCCGAACGACCTCCCCGAGATCGGGTACGACTTCCATGCGCCGATCGGGCAGTCGGGCGACCTGCACGCCTCGGCGGCGCCGCTGCGCCTGCAGCATTCGTTCCTCGCGGCATTCGGCGATCGTCTCGCCGAGATGACCTCGACGCTGCCGGATGCCTCTCCCACCGGGCTCGACGACCGCACGACCCTGCGCTGGGCGCTGCGTTCGGACGGGGAGCGGGGCATCGTCGTGATCTCGCACCATCAGCCGCACGAACCCGTCGCCGACGTGACGGGTGCGCGCGTGCGGATCACGCTCGACGACGAGGTCATCGAGCTTCCCGCGACCGACATCCCGGCGGGCACGCTCGCGCGCTGGCCCGTCGCGTGGCCGTTCGCCGGCGCCCGGATCGACGGGGCGACGGCGTCGCTTCTCACCGAGCTGCCGGGCGCGTCGCCCGTGCTCGTGCTGCTCGCGGATGCCGGGGTGGAGCCCCGTCTTCGCGTGGACGGCCGCGAACTGCCGGTGACGCCGGGCGAGCCGGTCTCCGTCGGCGCCGGCCGGGTGCTCGTCCTGCCTGCATCGGACGCCGACCGGCTGTGGGTGCGCGAAACGGCTGCCGGGCGCGCTCTGCTGCGCACGGCCGCGGAGCTTTCGTGGGACGACGCCGTGCTGTGGGCGCGCGGCCCGGGCGTCGTCGAGGTGTTCGACGAGTTCGGCGGGGCCTGGCGCTCGCTCGACCGCGAACCCGCAGCCGCCGACCCCGGTGGGCCGACGCCGCTGACACCCGTGGTGCTCGCGGAAGCCGCGGTTCGCGCTGTCCCCGCCGACTACGGGTTCGGCCGCGCACGCCATCGCGCTCCCGACGCCGACGTCGTCGACGATCTCGCCGCCGTCTTCCGGCTCGACCTCCCCGCCTCGGCGAGCGACACCGCCGCCGACGCGGTGCTCGACATCGACTGGGCGGGCGACGTCGCGCAGCTGCGCGTCGGGGGCCGCGTCGTCGACGACCGGTTCTGGGACGGCGAGCGCTGGACGGTGTCGGTGCGGGATGCCGGTATTCGGCCGGGCGACGAGGTGACGCTGCACGTCCTGCCGCTCCGCGTCGACACCACGATCGGATTGCCCGCCGCCGCCCGGGCGCGCCTTGAGGCCGCCGCGCAAATCGCGGACACGCTCGGCGTCGTCGGCGCGGTGACGCTGCGCGTCCGCGGGCGCTGGCGCCCCGTCGGACGATCCGGCGGACGACGGGCTCAGCCGGCGGTCGAGGCCCGCACGACGAGCTCGGGGCGGAAGGTGACGTGACGCGCCGGCGCCCCCTCGAGCGACTCGAACAGCAAGGCGACGGCGGTCGCGCCGATCTCGCGCGCAGGCTGACGGATCGACGACAGCGGAACGACGGTCGCCTGGGCGAAATCGATGTCGTCGTAGCCGATGAGGGCGAGATCGTGCGGCACGCGGATGTCGCCGAGGATCGCCGTCCCCTGCATGACGCCGACGGCGAGCAGGTCGTTGGCGCAGAACACGGCGTCGGGTCGCTCGCCCACGGGGCGGCGCGCGATCGCCTCGCCCACCTCGCGCCCCCGCAGCACCGTGAGCGCGTCGGTGTCGATGACCTCGAGGCGCGCGTCGGGGTGGGCGGCGAGCGCGCGACGCGCACCGCGCAGTCGGTCGGCCACCTGACGGATCGACAGCGGGCCGCCGACGAACGCGATACGGCGGCGCCCGAGCGCGAGCAGGTGCGCGGCGGCGAGGTGCCCGCCCTCCACGTCGTCGACCGCGACCGAGGGCACGTCGCCGCCCGGAAGCTCCCCGTCGACCAGCACGAGCGGGATGCCGGCAGCGGCGAGCCTCCGCACGGGTGCCTCGTCGAGGTCGACGGGCGTCAGCAGCACGCCGTTGACGCGCTGCTCGCGGAACAGATCGAGGTATGCGCTCTCGCGGCTCGGCACCTGGTCGCTGTTGCCGAGCAGCACCGACATGCCTTCGGCATCGGCCTGCTCTTCGGCGCCGCGCGCGACCTCCGCGAAGAAGGGGTTGGCGCTGTCGAGCACGATGAGGCCGATCGAGCGGCTGCGCCCGGCGCGCAGCTGGCGGGCGGCGTCGTTGCGCACGAAGCCGAGGTCGTCGATCGCCGCCTGCACCCGGGCGACGGTGGCGGCGGCGACCTTCTCGGGCCGATTGAGGACGTTCGAGACCGTTCCGACCGAGACGGAGGCCGCGGCGGCGACGTCTTTGACGCTGATGGACATGGCATCCCTTCGCGGTGCTTGCGTGAAACGATACAGGAGCGCTATTGTTGAAACGATTCATGATCGTGAGCCCTCACGAAGGAGTGTCATGACCCGCGTCGCTTTCACCCTGCACGTGCGGCCGGAGATGCTCGATGCCTACATCGAGCGGCACAGCCCCGTCTGGCCGGAGATGCTGGCCGAGATCGCGGCCTCCGGTCGCCGCAACTACTCGATCTTCCTGGACGGTGCCGTCGATCGCGACGGGCGGGATCTCCGGATGTGCCTTCGCGAGCCAGGGCGGCGGCGAGGCGGTCGCCGTTGCGAGCGCGACGTCGATGCCGTTCGCATGCAGCAAGTCGATGACGTCGTCGAGCCACGAGAAGTCGTACTCGCCCGCGCGCGGCTCGAGCAGCGCCCACGAGAAGATTCCGAGGGAGACGATGTTGACGCCCGCCTCGGTCATGAGCCGCACGTCGTCGTCCCACACCTCGCGCGGCCACTGCTCCGGGTTGTAGTCGGCGCCGTAGCGCATCGCGCCTGGGCCCGCCGCCCCGGGCTTCACCCACCGGTAGGTCGTGTCATCGATTGCCATGCCGTCAGCCTATGCTGAAATACGTGCAGTTGCACGGTTTCCCTCCGGCATCCCGCTACGATCGCTCCATGTCCGATGAGCGCCCCCTTCGCCGCGGGCCGTACGCCAAGACGGCCGAGCGGCGCAGCGAGATCATCTCCACCGCAACCGCCGTGTTCAGCGCGCACGGTTACCAGGGCGGGTCGTTGCGCCAGATCGCGAAGCAGCTCGACCTCAGCCTCACGACACTCATGCACCACTTCCCGACGAAGGTGTCGCTCCTGTCCGCCGTGCTCGAGCAGGAGGATGCCGCCGACGTCGACTTCGACGAGCGCTCACGCCGCGACGGCTTCGCTCCCTCCGTTCTCGCGATCGTGCGGCGCAACCTGAACCGGCGCGAGCTCGTCCGGATGTTCTCGATCGTCTCGGCCGAAGCGACGTATCCCCGCCACGAGGCGCACGACTGGCTGCAGCGTCGCTACGCCACCGTCACTGCTTCCTACGCCGAGCTGATCACGCACGATGTCGCGGTCGGTCGCCTGCGCCCGCGCATGGATGCCGCCGCGGCGGCGAGCCTCGTCGTCACTGCGTGGGAAGGCATCCAGATCCGCTGGCTTGCCGACGGAAGCGACCCCGTCGCCGCGATGGGCGAGCTGCTGACGGCGACCCTCGATCCTTCGACACCGCTCATCCCGCCCCGCAGGGAGTCGATCCCGAAGAGCACCGCATAGCGGCGCCGCCACCGACACCCGCACGCAGCGAACGGGTCGGAAAAGATCCCTATGACCAGGGTTTTCTTTGCGGAGACGGAGGGATTTGAACCCTCGGTCCCCGTAAGGGGACTCCACCTTAGCAGGGCCACAGAGTCCGCATAGGCCGCTGTTTTCTGCGCCCGTGCGCACCGGATGCACGCCGATTCGAGGCGTGTTCGGCGGTGCCGCTCCCCTGCCACTCCCCTGGGCCGACCGGCATGAATGCCAGGCCACTTCTCCGATGACCAACGCCAGCACGCCCCCGAGGGAGCGCCTTTCGCGCCCGGAGCGGGCGAAGCCCGCGAAGGGTCGAAAGGTGCTCCGCACGCGGAGCGAAGCGACGCGTCTTGGTACATCGCGAATAGCGTTGCCGCTTCGGATTGGCGGCGGGTTCGGTTCCGGCGTCGGCAGCGGTCGAGCGGGTGGCTGATCGGTCATGCTCGGGAGCAGGTGGGGCTATCTCGTGATGCTCGGGCGGATGAGTCCGGCGAGTGGGTGCGGCCTCTGCGTCCGGCTCGGTGCCGCTGGCGCGCTGCCGCTGCGGTGACAGTTCATGCCGACGGAACCGGCGAGCATCCAGCGCACTACTCCGGCCTGGAGCGCTGCGCGTCGGTGTGGGCGTGCCCGGTGTGCGCGGGCGTGATTCGCGCGACGCGGGCGGATGAGATTAAGCGGGCGGCGCTGCACGCTCAGGATGCGGGCATGGGCCTCGCGTTCATGACGCTGACGCTGCGCCACAAGTCCGAGGACGGCCTAGCGCCGTCGATTGACGTGTTGCTGGGCGCGTGGCGTGCCGTGCAGTCCTGGCGAGCATGGAAGCGGCTGGCCGTGCGTCTCGGCTATGTCGGCGCGATCCGCTCGACGGAGGTCACCTACGGGGGCAACGGCTGGCACCCGCACTCGCACTTCCTGGTCGTGTTCGAGCATCCACTGTCGGCGGCGGAACTCGCATCGTTCGAGACTGAGGTTCACGCGCTGTGGGTGCGCGCGGTCGAGAAGAAGGGCGGACGACTCCCGTCACGAGAGCATGGCGTCAAGGTGCAAGCGGTCGACGGTGACGGTGCGGTGCTCGCCAAGTACCTGTCAAAGGTGCAAGAGCACACAGGCGAGCGTCGAGCGTCGGTAGGGGCGGAGATTGCGCGCGGCGATCTGAAGCGAGGTCGCGGCGACAGTCTCGCACCGTTCGAACTGCTCGATGCAGAGGGTCCAGGGACAGAGCAAGCACGAGCGCTGTGGGTCGAGTTCGTGACAGCCACTCGGGGCCGTCGAGCGTTCTCGTGGACGAAGGGACTGCGTGACCGTCTGCTCCCCGGCGAGGAAGAGAAGACAGACGACGAACTGATCGATGAGGCGGAGGCTTTCGAGCCGGTCGCCGTGATCGAAGCTCGGACCTACGATCGCGCGTTCCGGAACAACTCTGATCGTCTGGCGGAAGCGCTCGAAATCGCGGAGTCCGGCGACTTCGACCGGCTCGCCTGGTACGTGCAAACGGCTCCCAGCCCATCCGGCCGCAGTACACCGAAATTCGGCGAAACTGGTTGATGCCAGCGGCCTAAGCTTGCGGCTTCTTTGGGATCAGATCGGTCGACTTCACAGTGCGCTTCTGCCGGTCGGCATCTCGATCACCCTCGTCAACGATCCGCGCTAGTCCCGCCAGCAGCACCGTGAGTCTGACTGCGCCATGCGCAGTGAACAGCAAGCATGCTTCGAGAACCCACATCCCCGGCTCCACCCCGAAGCCAACGACCATGACCGCGGACACGACTGCCCCGAAGGCGCCCGTAAATGAACTAAGCACGACCGAAATCCAGCTTGCACGTAGCCGACTCCCGCCGTTGCGACGGAGCAATCTGAATCGGTCATGCTCGGTCCCAAGTCCGAACACCACCACCACGCCCGCGAAACCACCGACCATGGCACTTACCCCGGCAACGCCGAGGGCGAGACTCATCAGAGTTTCCCTCGGCTCGGGAACCGCGCTCTCTGCTAGGGCACGAGCAACGTTGAGCTCCGGTCTCTCTTGCGCCAGCCAGAAATGAGCGGCAACCGCAACTAAAATCAGCACCGAGACAGCCGCCGGGTAGTTGACGAAAAAGCTTCCGAACCTCCGTAGAGCCTTCATGACATCACCACCATTTCGAACGAATGTTCAGTGTAGGCTCAGCCTCCGACACCGCTCCCGCGGAGGAAATTGTTGATCGCTTCGCCGATGGAGGCAAGCACTACCTCGTCCGGCGCGACCTGACCTTCGGGCACGAAGAACTCCACGCGCTTGGCGATGCGGTCATCGAAGATGGAGTGAAGCTCCCGCGAGATGCTGCCCTCCTCGTTCTCCGTCACGATGTTGACCTCAGCCTTCGTGCTGAACCCACCGTTGGCAACCCATAGAGCTGCTTCACGAATCGCGTCACGGATCGAGTGCGTCCCGTTACGACGTCCCAGCGACCAGCGCAGGACGAGGTCCAGCTCATCAGTTGCCTGATGTCTCGCAGCGCGGAACGCATCACCCAGGTCCCCACCCCCAGAGTCCGGGATCGGCATTCCAGCATCGACGTGGACCTCAAGCATCACCGCGCCCTCGGCGTTCGCGATTTTTGCGAGGACCTCTTCGTCAACAACAGGAATCAGCTCGATCGAGCGACCCTGAGTTGCCAACTCGCATACTCCCGTCACCCAGCGGGCAAGCGTTTCGTGTCGGGTGGCACGTACCGCCGGGCTCATTATTGCGACACGTCCATTGTTACCGAAGGGCACGATGTACGTCGGCTCGGAGACGCGGTCGTCGGGATCCTCAAAGGTGAGCGGATCGACGCTCCCGCTTGTCAGATTGTACTTCTTGAGTTGTTCCGATAGGTCTCGAACGCGGCCGACCTGGATGTGCGGTAGCGGTGGCGAAACGGGGCGCTGCGGTTCACCGAAGTACTTCACACCCGACACCGGGAACTCACGCTGCTGGTGGGACCAACCGTGCATCCCGTCAATTAGGTCGAACCAGAAGGTGCCTTGAGCCGGGTTCCTCGTTTCGTCAGGTTCGATGACGACAGTGTCGGAGAACCGGACAAACTTGCGTATCTCGGCCATGCGTAAGCTCCTTGGGGTATTGGCACCATGCTGGCATAAGCCGAGCACGGCCTTAGGAACGCCGACACCCGCGTGTCCGGTCGAGGAGCGCGGGAAACCACCTCAGGGTCGGCCAGAACTGGCACCTCTAGGACATTACGGAGCCCTTAGCTCAGCGCAGGGAAGGGCTCCGTAGCTGCACTTCAGTCGACTCGTGGAACGATGCCAAGCGCCGCCTCAGCAACGTCCTCGTTGGTGATGACGTTGTGGCGGTATCGGTATGTGGTCGCCTGGTTCAGTCCAAGCAGAGCAGCGACACCCCGTTGCGTCAGCGAGGTATGTTCGAGCGCCCATTCGATAGCGATTCGGCGCGCGAGCAAGGTTTGAGCAACACCGATCCGCAGCGCCTCCAGCGCGCTCGTCGTTCGAGTGTCGGCGTCGATGGGATCCGCTGGCGGCTGAGGTTGCTGCGCCGCCTTCGCCGCACGGAGTAGTGCATGCCCGGCGCGCTCTAAGAACTCAGCAATCTGCGCCGGGTCTTTCATCTGCGCTACGGGGAAGGCGTCTGGATCGTCCTGGTATGGGCTGGGAAGAGTCTTCGGCGTCATAGGTTGACGCTACCAGTTGACGCGCAAACCAATCAAGACGTATCGTCGTGCATGTGACGCGCAAACCAATCAAATCGAGCGCCGCGTGCACAGACAAGGAGAACGAGAATGAACACTACCCAGGCGGCAAGCCTTCCGATCCTGACCAACTCCGATGCATGGCCGTTGACCGCACTCGGTCTCGGTGAGCCGATGCGGTTCCGCATGAAGGGGGATCGCGGCAGCGCACAGAGCAACGCGCTGTCGCCCGACGGACGCCCGACCCTCGCCTCAGGCTGCATCCCGCAGTTGCTCGACAAGGAGGGGCGGCTCCGCCCCCAGAAGGGACATTCGCTGCACGTCATCAATGCGGTGCCAGATGACGTGATCGAAGCGGGCGAGCAGGTGCGCGCCGACGGCCTGGTATGGGTGCAGCCGTACGAAAGCAACGGTCGCGTGCTGCTGTCGATCACGGTCGAAAGCCTCGTACCGGTGACAGCTCCCTCGCCGAAGAAGACGGAGGCGTGACATGAACACGCGAGGAATCGAGCGCCGCGCTACTGGCGCTGTCGCGGGGTTTGCGGGCTTCGCGCTGGTGTTGCTGATCGCCGTGGCGTGGGTCGTCGTGGAGACTCCTGCGTCGGCGGCGATCACTGATGACGCTACGGAGTACACCTATCAGTACGTTCCAGGCAGCACGGATCCGGTGTACGTCTACGCCGAACAGGACAAGAAGACGGTGACGGTATCGCAAGCGGTGAGGCCTCGTGCGGGCAAGACCGATGATGGGTCGGCAGTGATCTATCTCCCGCCGCTGGGCGAATCGTTCACGATTTCTGATGTCACCGACGGAGGCATGGGGAAGACGCTGTGCAGGCTTGATGCTGTCGCACCTGGCGGGTTGAGCGATGGTGCGTGCTCGTGGGTGGCCGTGCAGTTCTCAGGGACTGGGGCTGATCGAGCGTTCGACGGTGCCCATGTTCGTGTGGACGGACTGGATCACGGCTCGCACACATTCGTGGTCTCGACGCGCACGTCATCCTCGACCTTCAACGTGCAGCGCGTGACGTTCGAGATTCCGAGGTTGTCGCGATGAAGCTGCATCGAATCGTGCCGCTGGCAATGGCTTGCCTGATGGTCGCCGTACTGCTTGCACTGTCCGTGACGGGTGTTGCGCCGTCGCATCCGCTGTACGGCCTCGTGTCGTTCGTTCGCGGCCTGGTGGCCGTCCTGCTCGTGCTGCTGCTCGCCGTCGCAGTGGTGGCGATGCTCGTTCCGGCGTTCCGTGGCTGGCTGCTCGCTCGGTTCGGTCGCGTTCGTGGCCCGAAGTTGAGCAAGGAAGAGCGCGCCTCGCTGTCGGCGGACGAGAAACGCGCACTGCGTTCGGTCGAGCGCGTGAAGGCCTGGGCGGAGGACGTGGGCCTCTCGGTCGAGAAGTTGAGTCGGAGGGGCGACACGATTACCTACCTGCCGGCGGTCGTGGGGCGTTCACTGCTCGCTACAGGGCCGGCTGTTGATCTGGTGCTCCCTCGTGGCCGCGTGCCTTCGGACGCGAACGCCGAACGAATCGGCGCGGCGACAGGCACGGATGTCGTGGTGGAGAAGATCGGCCCTGCCGTCGTGCGTGTCGGCATCATGACGCGCTCGCCTTTGGACGGCATGCGCCGCGTCGCTACGCCTTCCGCTGCGCCTGCTGCGGCGGTGAATCCGGACGATTGGACGGATGACGACGAGACGGAGGCCGTCTGATGCTCGATGACTTCGAGGGCGACGACATCCCGTGGGCGGCCATCGACGGGTGCGAGTGGATCGACCCGAACGCGAGCGTTCCCGAGGCAATGGCGGCGGCATTGTGAGCCGCCGGGGAACGTTCGGCGTCGACGAGAACGGGCGCAACGTCGTGTGGGATCACTTCGCTGCGATGCACTCGGTGATCCAGGGGGCGACGCGCTCGGGAAAGTCAGTTCTCGCATACGCGGTCTTGGCTGCTGCGGCTCGTGACCGAGCGGTGCGGGTCGTTGGTGTCGACCCATCTGGGCTGCTCCTGGCTCCGCATCGGCGGGGCGACGATGACGCGCTGATCCACCTGGGGACGGCTGACCCGGAGTCGGCCTGCGAGGTGGTTGAGCAGCTGGTGCGGATGATGGACAAGCGCATCCGCCTCCTGCTCGAACGCGGGTTGGATTCGGTACCGATGCACGTTCTCCGTCGCGCGTTCCCTCTGTTCGTGATCGTGTTCGAGGAACTACCTGCGATCCTGTCGTGGCTCGACGGCGAAGATCAGGGGCGCAAGCCTGGCGAGAAGTTCGCGCCGCGCATGCGTCTGGCGATGGGGCGGCTGCTCAGGGAATCCGCGAAAGCCGGTATGCGGGTCTTTACCATCATCCAGCGGGCCGAGGTCGCGAACCTCCCTGAGCGTGCGCAGTACGCCCGTCGCGTGTCGATGCGGGTCGATAACCGGGCAAGCGTCGAACTGCTCATGGAGCTGGCGACCCCGGAGGATGTTGACCGGATCATGGGCCTGCGTCCGGGTCAGGGCGTCATCCACGAAGCGGGCGAACCGCTGCGCTACTTCCGCGCCGACTACCTCGAGTACGCGGACTATCGCGCTGCGGTGTTGGCTGCCCGTGCGGGCGATGCTTCGCGGGAGGTGGTCAGCGATGGAGCGGCGTGAGCGGTTGCGGCGACTGGATGACGAGATTTCCGGGTTCGAGAAGCGGGCTATTGGCCTTGCGATGGCTGGGCAGTGGACGGCTGAGCATGACACGCAGTTGGGCGCTCTCTACGCCGAGCGTAGGCGTCTGTACGACGAGAAGGGAAACGACGGTGAGTAAGACGATTGACACGCCGCTCTGGTACACCGAGGCCGAGCTCGCGGAGCTCATGCGGGTGCACCCCTCCACAATCAGCCGTAAGGTGCGTGCGGGTACGTTCCCGATTACGCCGCTCGTGGTCGGTGCCCGTCGGGTCTACGCGGTTGCGGATGTGCACCGGCTCGCGGGGCTGAGCGTTGAGCATTGAGCGTCGAGAGACAGCCTCCGGTGTTCGCTGGCGGGTTCGGCTTCATGCGGGTGGCCGGGTCGTGGCCGATAAGACGTTCACGACCCGGCGTGCCGCCGAGGCGTTCGAGCGTCAGCAGAAAGAAGCACTGTACGGTGGCGGCTTCGTCTCGCCTCAGCAACAACGCACACCTGTCTCCGAGGTCGTCACTGCCTTCCTCGACGCTCGATCCGGCCAGGTGGCTCCGCACACGCTCCGCACGGATCGGGACAACCTGGCGGCATTGCCTGGCAAGTTCCTCGCGCGGCCCATCGGCTCGGTGTCCGAGGCCGACGTGTTGGCACTGCTTACCGAACTGCTCGGCTCACGCGCTCATTCGACGGTTGCGCGGGTTCGCACGACGCTCTCGGCGTTGTGGTCGTGGGCGGTGCGAGAGAGGCTAACGCCGACGAATCCGGTTCGTGGTGTGCGGATGCCGTCTGGTGCCGTGCAGGCTCATGAAGGGGCGCCGCTGACGGCCTCGATCCTCGCTGTGGTTCTCGATGCGCAGCGGAGTCGTTCGCCACATGGTGCGCTCATCACCGAGTGGCTGAGCCTCACCGGCTTGCGCTGGTCTGAGTTGCGGGCACTGCGCGTCGGTGATCTGCAAGACGTACCGTTCCCCGCTGTGCGTGTGCTCCGGGCAGCCAGCGACGGCTATGCCGAGAAGTCGCCCAAGACTGCCAGGGGTCGCCGTACTGTGCCGCTCGTGGCTCGTGCTCACGAAATTGCGAAGGTGTGGGCAGCGGGCAAAGGGTCAACGGACTACCTCGCGTCGAGCGCGACCGGGCTGCAACTGCGGGGCACCTACTTTCGCCGTGCGGTCGCGTGGACAACGACGTCCCCCGATCACACGATCCACGACCTGCGGCACTACGCCGCATCGACATGGCTGCGCCAGGGCATCCCGATCAACCAGGTTGCGGCCTGGCTCGGGGATGACCCGCGCACCGTTCTGCGCGTGTACGCACACGTTCTCGGGGAAGCTCAGGACATCGAGGCTCTGCGCCGCCTGAACGCTTCACTCCCCTCTCACTCCCCTGATACCGCGCCGGAAACCGAGTCAGGGGAAGGAGGGAAGGTCGGAGGAACCCTAAAAACGGGTTCTGCCCAGGGAAAAACTGGCGGAGACGGAGGGATTTGAAATCGCGCCGATGGCAACTGGACCCAGCTGAAACCGCATGATTCCGCGTGTTCTGAGGTCACAGACGTTCTCCTCGATCAGGTCAGCGCGGTTCGATTCGTGGCAGAAACGTGGCGGGTGTTCGGCGCGAAATCAGGTGGCTGCACCCCGCTCTTCAGTCATGCGAACTGGAGGCTACGCGGACGCAGCTTCGACCATCATCTCGACGGCTTCGATCATGCCGTATCGGTCGCGCAACGTGTCCAGGATCTCCTCGACGGTGAGCGCTGCACCGTAGCGGCCGGAACGACTCGCGATCTCCCGCACCGCGGCGAGCGCATGCCTGGGGTTGAGCGCGACAGTGTTCTTCGCGAACTCCCTGGCGCTGAGCACCTGGATGCCCGGCGGAATCTTGGCTGCAGGGAAGTCCTTCAGGTTCTCGGTGACGATCGCTCCGGCTCCCGCGATGACGGCCGTAGCGACCACGTGCTCGTCGTTCGGATCGGGAAGCCCGAAGGTACCTTCGAGCGGTTCCCAGCCTTCGACCTCCGCGTCGGCGAACTCTCGCCGCATCGCGGCGATGAGGGTTGCTGCGCGGCTGGCAGCCTCCGCTACGGGTATCCCCCGCTTCACGAGCTTGACTTCCTCGTGGAACTCGAGTTCGTCGAGGATCGCCGAGCTCCAGGTCGGTCGATACGCGCCCTCGACCGCGAGCGAAAGGAGGAAGTCGCGTTGCAGGCTCGGCCACAGCACGCTGGTGTCGAGGGTCGCCGTGAACACGACCCCATCCTGTCAGTCTGCGAGGTCAGAGTCGGGCTGCCCGCCTTGCGGCGACCGCCTTCCTCGCCGCTCTGAGGTCCTCGAGCGTCTGCTCGATGTTGCCTTCGTCGACGGCGTCGCGCGTGGCGGCGAGCATGTCGTACTGACGCTCCCGCCGGCGCTCTCGGTACTCGAGCAGATCCGCGAGGAGAATGCGTCGGTGCGTTCCCGCCTTCTCGAATGGGATCTCACCCTCGTCGAGGAGCTTCACAATGGTCGGGCGGCTCACGTTCAGGAGATCCGCTGCCTGCTGGGTGGTGAGCCGTGTTGCCTGGGGTACAACTGACACGGCAAGCCCGCTCTGCATCGCGTCCACGATCTTGCGGAGAGCGAGGTAGACCTCTTCCGGAAGCTCGACCTGGTCGCCTGGACGCGCGCCCGCAAGGAAGTACCTTGGCTCGGGAAGAGCCCGGCCGGCGGCCTCATGGGCGGTGAGGAAGTCCAGCACAGGGGCAAGCTCGACTTCCCTGCTGGGAAGGTACGTCTCTTCAACGACGGCAGCGCGAGACACGGAAATCACCTCAATACACGTAAACGCAGGAGGTTGCGTTTGTTGCGATTACGGTAGCACGCGTCGCTGACAGGCCAATAGGAGCGCGCTGGGGCAACGATCAGATGCCTCGTCAGGACACCCCGAGCCGTTCGAGCGCGTAACTCCACGGGAGGCGCTCCTGCTCAAGGCGTATGGCACGCGTCCATTCTGAAGGAACACACCGACATCCGTTGACGCGGCGGCGGCGGATAGCTCGGGCTGAGTCACCCGATGAGGTAGACCATCCCGCGACCTTCTGTCGCGAGCGCCTCGACGAATTCCTGTGCCCGCGTGAGGTAGTCGAGAACGTAGCGGAGCTCGTCGTGCCGGCTGCGCCAAGTGCGCGCCCACGTTCGCACCTGGTCCTCGTCGATCGCACAGAGGTCGTCCCGAATCGCCGGCACCTCCTCCGGCAGGATCGTCCTCACCCACGGGTCCCAGCCCATGTCGTGCATCGTCACGTTCCTCTCGAACATCCGGCAGCACGAGCCGGCGGCGGGACTTCCGGGCCCCGAGCGCGTGAGGGACTGCAAAACGGACCATGCCTTGTCGAGATAGAGCATGTCGCGCTTCGGTGAGACCTGCTCGAACGTCGCGACACTCACGCTCGCGTGCGGCTCCAGGCCCCATGCGTCAGCGAGCGGGTCGCTGGAGAGGATGCTGTGCGGGTCATCGACCGCCTGCTGAGCGCGGTCGGCATCGAAGGCATGAGCGTATTAGCGGATTCCCATGCGGCCAGCATCCCGACGCAGGCGCAGCCACGATCACCGCATCCCACGCCATGGGGAGAACGCGCCCGAATCCACCGCTGTGGAGGAACGGAGGCCTTCGCATGGCCCCGCCCCTGGAGACCGAGGGATATGCCCTCGCGGTCTCACGGGCAGCGGCACTGAACCTTCGCCCGGTCCAGCCGCAACCGAGCAGGTTGATGAGCGGGATCGGCGCCCGAGGCGGTCGGCGGATCAGAGGGTGGCGCGGTGTCGTCTGGCACACCGTCTCGCGACTGAACTCGAAGCGGCTGGGGTCAGCGGCCGAAGAGCCGGGTGAAGATGTTTCCGCGCTGCGCTTTCGCGGCGGCGATCTCCTCGGGGGTATGCCGTCCGTTGCACCACTGGTGCGCAGGGACGCCTCGTCGGACCTGGTTGATGTGCTGGCCGCATCCGGTCCAGGTGGTCTTTCCGCAGGTCTTGCAGGTCGTCGCTGAGCACATGGTCACGCCTCCTGGCAGTGGCAGCGGTCGGCTTCGGGCACTCCGGCGAGTGCGGTCTCGATGTGCTGACCGCAGCCGGTCCAGGTCGGTCGGCCGCAGCGTGAGCAGGTGACTTGCTGGCACATGGGCGTTCTCCTCCGTTGTCTTGTCTGTGGGGTCCGTGGTCAGGCGAGCATCATGAAGAGCTTCTCGAGCTCTTCGGTGGTGATGCCGTCTTCGGCGAGGGCGGTGTCGGGGTCGGTGAGGCAGTCCTTCATGGCGGTGGACACGATCGCGAAGCCGGCCCGGTCGAGGGCGCTGGAGACGGCGGCGAGCTGGGTGACGATATCGCGGCAGGGCTTCTCCTGCTCGACGGCGTTGATGACGGCGTCGAGCTGGCCGCGGGCGCGGCGCAGGCGGTGCAGGATGCGGCGCTGGACGTCGGGGTCGGTGGTGCGCATGGGGTTCCTCTCGGTCGGAGACGGTCAGGTGATGTCGATGTGCTGGCGGGCGTCGGTGTAGCCGAGGGTGTTCTGTTCGACTGTCTCAGCCTGACGGGTGCGGAGCAGGTCGGTGGGGCACCAGCCGGTGATCGCGCCGACCGCGAGCAGGATCGAGCAGACCCCGGCCGGGATCGCACACCAGGGCTGGCCGGTCATGCTCAGCGCGAACGCGCCGACGAACAGCGCGGCGATGCCCCGGACGATCCGATCGGCGGGCGACGTCGCGCAGGCCCGGACAGTGCGACGCTCAGGCATCCTGCATCGCCCCTTCGAAGCGCAGCAGTTCGCCGGCGCGGTCGCCGAGCACCGCCCGGAGCGTCAGGATGCCGCCCGACAGGGAGGCGGAATCGAACCCGGCCTGCGCGAGGACGCGGTGCGCGATCGCGGAGCGGACTCCGGAGGCGCACATCACCCGGACGGGACGCCCCGCGGACGCGGTGCCGACCTCGTCGAGCCGTTCGCGCAGCTCGGTGTGAGGGATGTTCAGCGCGCCGGGCAGATGCCCGGTGGCGAACTCCGCCCTGCTGCGCGTGTCGAGGACCAGCGAGTGCGCGAGCACCTGGTCCACGTCCTGCGCGTACCAGAGTGCCAGAGTGCCAGTGCGGAGGTTCTCTCCGACCATGCCGGCGAGGTTCACCGGGTCTTTGGCCTGGCCGTAGGGCGGCGAGTAGGCCAGGTCGAGGTCGATCAGGTCGTCCACGCTCATGCCGGCGCGGATCGCGGAGGCGAGCACGTCGATGCGCTTGTCGACCCCCTCTGCGCCGACCGCCTGCGCGCCGAGCAGCAGCCCGTCGGCCTCGCGGAAGTGGAGGATCAGGTGGAGCTGGGCCGCGCCGGGGAAGTAGCCGGCGTGCTGGTTCGGATGCAGGTGGATCGTCCGGTAACCGACCCCGGCCGCGTCCAGCGCGGCACGGTTCGCGCCGGTCAGCGCGGCGGTGACGGACCCGATTCGGACGATCGCGGTGCCGACCGGGTGCGGGATCGGCCTGGCGGTGCCGGGTCGGAGGATGTCGTCGGCCACGAGTCGTCCGGCGCGGTTGGCCGGTCCCGCCAGTGCAACCGGGCGGCGGATGCCGGTGACGGCGTCGGCGCTGACCGTTGCATCGCCGACAGCCCAGACGCCGGGGATCGAGGTGCGGCCGTGCTCGTCGACGACGATCGCGCCTCGTTCGCACTTCACTCCCGCGGCCTCGAACACGGCGGTGTCGGGTCGGACCCCGACGGACAGGACGATCAGGTCCGCGGGCAGCAGCGTGCCGTCGCCGAGGGCGACCAGGTCGTGCTCGGCGCCCTGCTGGATGCCGGTCGCAGCGATCCCGGTGCGGGTGCCGATGCCGAGTTCGTGCAGCTCGCCCGTCACGAGCGCGGCGAGCTCGGCCTCCAGCGGGGGCAGGACGTGCTCGGCGAGCTCGACCACGGTCACGTCCAGCCCCTGGCGGGCGAGGGCTTCGGCCGCCTCGATGCCGATGAACCCGGCGCCGAGCACGACCGCGCGCCGCGCTCCGGCCTCGACCTGCTCGCGCAGAGCAAGGGCGTCATCGACGGTGCGCAGGGTGCGCACTCGCGGAGAGTCCAGACCCGGGATCGGGGGTCGTGCGGCCTGCGCACCCGGCGAGAGCACGAGCGCGTCATACCCGATCCGCGTCCTCCCGTCCGGGGTGTCCACGGTCACGACCCGCTGCTCGGGGTCAAGTCCGGTGACGTCGTGGCCTGTGCGCACGTCCAGGTTCAGCGCGGCGTGAAGCGACTGCGGGGTCTGCACGAGCAGCTTCGCGGGGTCGGCGATCTCCCCGCCGACGAAGTAGGGCAGTCCGCAGTTCGCGTAGGAGACGTGCTCGCCGCGTTCGAGCACGATGATCTCCGCCGACTCATCCAACCGCCGTGCGCGGGCGGCGCAACTCATGCCGCCGGCGACGCCTCCGACGATGACGATCCTCATCGCGCCGTCTCCTGCTGGCTCTGCTGAGCCTGTGCGGCGACCTGGGCGCGGACCTCGTCCATGTCCAGGTCGCGCACGGCGGCGATCACCTGTTCCAGTTGCGGGGCCGCGAGGGCGCCGGGCTGGGCGAACACCAGGATGTTCTCGCGGAACGCCATCAGGGTCGGGATCGAGGTGATCCGGAACCCCGCGGCGAGTTGCTGCTGCGCCTCGGTGTCGACCTTCCCGAACACCACGTCCGGGTGGGTAGTCGAGGCGGTCTCGAACACGGGCGCGAACGCGCGGCACGGGCCGCACCACGCAGCCCAGAAGTCCAGGAGCACGATGTCGTTCCCGGCGATGGTGGGTTCGAGGTTGTCGAGGGTGATCTCTCGGGTAGCCATAGCTCGAGTATACCCCCAGGGGTATCGGGATGCGAACATGCGTGGTCGCGCGGGCTGACGCTCACTCGGTGACGATGTCGATCCCGGTGGCCGTTGATGCATCGCTGAGGGCGCCAGCGTCGATGACATGCTCGAATCCGTGGTCGCGCATGATCGAGGCGGCCTGCGCGGAGCGGTTGCCCGACCGGCAGTAGACGACATACTCGTCGTCTGCGGGGAGCTCGGCGATGGTGTCGGCGAATGCCGGGGAGGAGACGTCGATGTTCACCGCGCCGTCAAGGTGCCCTTCGGCGTACTCAGCCGGAGTTCGGACGTCGATGATGACGGCATCCTCACCCACGGTCACGGGGGCAGGGCTGGAGCAGCCGGCCAGGGTGAGGGTTGCGGCGAAGGCGAGCGAGAGCAGGGTGAGGAGCGTGCGCATGATGCGTGTCCGTTCGTTCGGGCCGGTCAGCGGCCAAGGGCGGCGCGGAAGTCCTTGCCGCGCAGGGGCTTTCCCGCGAGCGGCGCGATCAGGCACACGTCGAGTGCGCCGACGAGGACGAACAAGAGCCCGGGCGCGGCGAGCAGCCACCACCAGCCGCCGAGGATCGCGCCCAGCGCGATCAGGACGGCACCGACGATGGCGCGGGTCCACCGTCCGGGAGTGGAGCTGAGGAAGGCGAGGATGGTCATGGGGTTCTCCGATTCGTTCGTGCGGTCCAGGCCAGGACCGCGAGGGTGATGAGAATGACCACGGCGCTGGCAGCGCCGAGGCCGAGATAGCCGATCGCGGCGAGCGCGACCCCGGCGAGCAACCCGCCCGCAGCACCGGCGAGGCTCATCAGCGTGTCCGAGGCGCCCTGGGCGGCAACCCGCTCGGCGACGGGGGTGGCGGCGACGATCATCGCCGACCCAGCCACGGTCGCGGCCGACCAGCCCAGGCCGAGCAGGATCAGCCCGATCACGGTCACCATGTGGGCGTCGCCGCTGAACCCGGCCAGCAGCGCCGAGACCAGCAGCGTCACCATCCCGCCCGCGGCGACGATGCGCCCGCCGAGCCGGTCGGTGAGCACGCCCATCACCGGGGCGAGCGCATACATGCCCGCGATGTGCAGGCTCACGGTGAGCCCGACGATGGTGATCGAGGCGCCGTGCCCGGTCAGGTGCACGGGCGTCATCGACATCACCGCGACCATCACGGCATGCGCGGCGACGATGCCGATCAGCCCGGCTCGCGATCCGGGGTGGGACCACAACGCCCGGATGCCCTGCCGCAACCCCGGCCGCGGACCTCCCGGCACAGGCGCAGCCGTGACCGCTCCGTCGGCTCCGGCCAGCGGTTGCCGACCGATGAGGACGAGGTAGGGGTCGGGTCGGAGGCCGATCCAGATGACGGCCATGCCCACCAGCATTCCGGCCGTGGAGATCACGAACAGCCCGGACAACGCAGGAATGCCGAGTCCGGCTGCGAGTGTCCCGCCGGCGCCGATGAGGTTCGGGCCGGCGACCGCGCCGATCGTGCTCATCCAGACCACGAGCGACAGGTCGCGCCCTCGGTGCTCGGTCGCGCTCAGATCGGTCGCGGCGAATCGTGCCTGCAGGTTCACCGCGTTCCCGAATCCGATCAGCACCCCCGAGGCGACCAGCAGCCAGAAGGCCCCGCTGACGGCGGCGAGCACGACGCCGACAGCTCCCGCAGCGCCGATCAGCAGTCCGGTCGACAGGGCGATCCGACGACCCCTGGCCAGGGCCAGGCGCATCAGCAGCGCCGAGGCGACTGCCGCGCCGAGCGTCATCGTCGTGGTCACCGAACCAGCCCACGCCTCCGACCCCGACAGCTCGACGGCAAGCAAGGAGCCGGTCGACACCACCGCGCCGGTGCCGACACCGCTGAACACCTGGGCGAGGGAGAGCAACAGCAGCGTGCGCCGCTGCACCCGGCGACGCGCGGGCGTGATCGTGGGGGTCGACATGCTCCGAATATACCCCCCACCGTATAATGGGGCATAGTCGGAGGTGCTCCATGCGCCCGCCGCGGGCTCCTCGGAGGGGCTCGGCCGATCCTTAGGATGAGATTGATGAGACCTCGCACTGCAGAAGCAGCCCGAGACGGCGAGCCCGTCCCGGCGCGGCTGCGCGGGGCGCGTCTGTCTCGGCAGGCGCGCGCCGGGAAGGCGCTGCTCGTCGCGGTGTTCTCCACCTTGATCGCGCTGATATCGCATGTGCTCGCCGGAGGGTCCGTGCCGGAGATGCTGGGCATCCTGGTGCCGTTGGCGCTCTCGGTGTTCGTATGCCTCCCGCTGTCCGGGCGCGTCCTGTCTCTGCCGGGGCTGGTGCTCTCGGTACTGTCCAGCCAACTCCTGTTCCACTGGCTGTTCGTGCTCGGCACTACCGGCCCCGGAGCGTTCCTGATCGAAGACGCCCCCGCCGGCCACGCCGGGCATCATGCGCAGACGATCACACTGCTGCACACCGGGACCGAGATGGCTCCCCACATGGATCACCCCGACGGCGGGATGTGGGTCGGGCACGGTATCGCAGCGGTGGTCACCATCCTGCTGATCCGATGCGGCGAAGCCGCCCTCGTCGGCCTGTGGCAGCTCACGGCAATGCTTGTGCGCACGCTGTTCCCGCGACTGCCTCGTCCGGCTGCCATCCGGGTCGCCCTGCCGCGGCTGGTGGGCGATTTCCTGAACCAGCGCCCCTTCGCGCATCTGCTGCTCGGGGCGTCGATCTCCCGCAGAGGGCCACCGCGCTCCACTCTGCTCGCGTTCTCCTGACGCACCGGGTCGCACACGCCCCGGGAGCGTGCGGCTGGCGTCCGTTCCGACCCTTCGGGGCGTGAACCTCAACCAGCCGGCTCTTTCGCGGTCGACCGTCGCCGACGGTAACGATCTGGCTCTCACCCTGGTGCGGCGCTGCCGTGCCGATCAGCATTGGACGCACCATGTTACGACCCGTTTCCGGGTGGATACGCATCGTCGCGGCCGCGCTCGCGGTCGCCACAATGACCAGTGGCCTGCTCTGGATCGCGGAGCCTGCCCAGGCTCATGACCAGCTCGTCGCATCGACCCCGGCCGACGGCGAAGTGCTTCAGGCTCCACCGGAGGAGGTCGTGCTGCAGTTCTCCGGAGAACTCATGGAGCTCGGCGGCATCATCATCGTGACCGACGCCGCCGAGCAGTCGTGGACCGAGGGCGACCTCGCCTACGACGACACCAGGGCGCGGATCGCACTGCAGGGCGGCATGCCCGACGGCTGGTATGAGATCCGATGGCAGGTCGTCTCTCGCGACGGGCATCCCATCAGCGGGATCATCCCGTTCGCCGTCGGAGATGCCGGCGAACGGCCGTCACCGGCCGCCACGGCGCCAGGAGCAGCGAACGGGCAGGACAGCGCAGACACCCGAGAGCCGGGAGTGCCGGGGGCGATACGGATCGTTCTCATCGGTCTTGCCGGCGCCGTCATCGCAGGCGGTGGCTACTGGATCGCCAGTCGCTTCCTCCGCCGACGCGTCACCCAACACGGCACGGACGAGCCCGGCTCTCCGTGAACACACCCAACCCTTTCTGAACGACATAAGGAACCATTCTGATGAACACACTCACCGTCCGCCGTCCGGCGGTCGTCTTCGCGCTGGCCGCCGCCGCTGCGCTCGCTCTCGCTGGATGCGCGACAACGACGCCCGACCAGGCCGCTGGCCCGACAACCGCCGGGCAGAGCGTCACGATCACCGACGCCTGGGTCAAGGCCACCGACGAGGGCATGTCCGCCGCCTTCGGCGAGCTCGCCAACAACGGCGACGCCGACGTGACCCTGGTCTCGGCCACCAGCACCGCCTCGACCTCGATGCAGTTGCACGAGACCGTAGACAACGGCAGCGGCTCGATGGTCATGCAGGAGAAGGACGGCGGCTTCACCATCCCGGCCGGCGGCGCGCTCACGCTCGAGCCGGGCGGCAACCACCTCATGCTCATGGGCCTGACCGCCCCAATCGTCGCAGGCGACGAGATCGAGTTCACCCTGACGTTCTCGGACGGCTCCGACTACACCTTCACCGCCCCGGCGAAGGACTACTCCGGCGCCAACGAGACCTACACAGGTGACGACATGAACATGGGCGGGGACGACTGATGCCCCAAGCCCAGGACGCCGGTTCCGGGCGCGGCGTGAACCGGCGACAGCTCCTCCTCGGAGGGGCTGCCGCCGGCCTCGGCGCCGCCGCCGCGATCGGCGCAGACTTCGCCCTCGCCTCCCGCGATCGCGCCTCTTCGACATCGGCAGCCGACGCCGACGCGATCACCAGGAGCGACGCTGTCCCATTCCACGGACCCCATCAGGCCGGCGTCGCGACCGTTCCGCAGGCCCACACCGCGTTCATCGGGCTCGACCTCGCACCGAGCACGAGCCGAGACGGGCTGCGCCGGATGATGCGCATCCTCACCGACGACGCCGCGCGCCTCGCCCAGGGGGTCGCCGCTCTCGCCGACTCCGAACCGGAGCTCGCGATCGCGCCCGCACGCCTGACCGTCACCTTCGGCTTCGGCCCCGGTCTCGTCGCCCGCGCGGGAGGAACCGCCCCAGGCTGGCTCGCCCCGCTGCCCGTGTTCTCGATCGACCAGCTCGAGGACGCCTGGAGCGGCGGGGATCTGCTCATCGAGATCGCCTCCGACGACCCGGTCACCGTCGCACACACCGCCCGGATGCTGCTCAAGGATGCTCGCCGCTTCGCGACCGTGCGCTGGCGGCAGGACGGCTTCCGCCGCGCCCGCGGTACCGAACGATCCGGCACGACCATGCGGAACCTGTTCGGACAGGTCGACGGCACCGTCAATCCCGTCCCCGGAACCGAGGACTTCGACTCCGTCGTCTGGGCCACCGACGGCTGGCTAGCCGGCGGCACCGGCCTCGTCATCCGTCGCATCCGGATGACCCTCGACACCTGGGACGAGCTCGACCGCGTGGGGCGCGAGGCATCGATCGGCCGAACCCTGTCGAACGGAGCACCGCTCACAGGGGCGAACGAGACTGATGAACCCGACTTCGCCGCCACCGGCACCGCAGGGTTTCCCGTCATCCCCGACTTCGCCCACATGCGGCGCGCCCGTGGCGACGGCACCGAGCGCATCTACCGACGCAGCTACAACTACGATCTCCCACCCAGCGGCGACGGCATCTCTGAGTCAGGGTTGATCTTCGCGTCCTACCAAGCCGATGTGACCGCTCAGTTCGTTCCCATCCAGCGCCGCCTGGACGAACTCGACCTCCTCAACCAATGGACCATCCCCATCGGCTCCGCCACCTTCGCCATCCCACCTGGCTGCGAGAGCGGCGGATACATTGGCGAAGGACTCTTGAGATGATTGCTCCGCTGAAAACTGCCGCTCGGACGCTACTTCCTCGCTAGGGATTTCGCTGGCTCAGTCGTCCCTCGCACCTGGCTCCTGGCCCGAGCCGGTCCATGCTCTGCGCGGGGCCGAGTCGGAGACCGCAAGGCCCGAGCACAGCGAGCGGATTGCAGCCTCCGACTCTTTCCGCGCTCTGGGAGAGCGGACGAGTCCGGCTATCCGGCGCGGCCCTGGCGTCCCGGTGGGAGCAGCCCGCGGGCGCGGGCGCGGGTGACCCAGCCCTGCGCGGTGGAGAGCGCGACACCGCTGATGTCGGCCATCGTCGCTGACGGGTTCGGGTCGCCCTTGGCGGCGAGCCTGCCGTGCTGGAGGGCGACTAGCTCGTAGAAGTCGGGCGTCTTCTTCGGGTCACCAAGGGGCTTGAGCAAGTCGCGCTCGGACACCTTGCGGCCGGAGGGCAGGACGATCCTGCCGCCGGTGATCGGAGTACCTGGGCGACGATGCGCGCACCGTGCTCGCGGTCTACGCGCACGTCCTCGGCGAAGGCCAGCGCCGCGACCACGTGCGCCGCCTCGCGGCCGCCGAGGAGTTCGGCCGCAGCGGGGGTCACCTGGGGGTCACCTCGAAGGGTCCGAGCCTCGGACTCTGACCGCCAGCACCCAACAGTCGAGCCGCGAAAATGGCTCCTGACCTGGGGAAAATGGCGGAGACGGAGGGATTTGGAATCGCGCCGATGGCAATCGAAGTCAACTGAAACCGCGTGATTCCGCGGGTTCTGACCCCGGCGGCGTCCGTTTCGATCAGGTCGATTCGGTTCGATTCGTGGCAGAAACGTGGCAGCGATTGAGGAGCGATCCCGCGGCCGCGCGCCGCTTTCAGCACGCGATTTCAGCCTACGCCGATTCAGGCTCGACGATCATTTCGAGGGCTTCGACCGCTCCGCGCCGCGTCTCAAAACGGTCGAGGATTCTGGGCGGAAGCTATCTCCTCACGAAGACCCGGTCCTGTGCGTTCAGACGCCTGACGGACTTGAGTTTGTCGTTGTTGACTAATCAGTGGTCAGCGATGACAACATGCTAAGTTGTCGATGTTGATTTAGGGCGGAGCGGTGATGACAAATTCTACGAGTGGGCGGCCGGGACGCGGACGACCGAGCCGTGAAGTGATCTACAAGCGTTTCGCGACCGCAATCGATGAGCTGGCGAACTACGGCGGGCTGCCGAAGCCCTACGAAGCCAAGTCGCTGTGGGATCAGCTGTGGCATCTTGAAGCTCACCACTCGACAGCGATCGAGGGAAACACTCTCGTCCTCCGCGAAGTCGAGACCCTGCTCGAACAGGGGCGCGCTGTGGGGGCGAAGGAGCTGAAGGATTACATGGAGGTCCTCGGATACGCCGAAGCCGCCCGGTGGGTATACCAGCAGGCCGTCGCCCCGGATGAGTGGTCGCACGACGGTCTGGTCACCGTCACCGAGGTTCGGCGCGTCCATGCTCTCGCCATGGCGAAGGTGTGGGAGGTGGCGCCACACCCGGATGCGCATGACACCGAAGGGCCAGGCAATTGGCGGCAGCATGAGATCCAGGAATTTGCGGGCGGCATGAAGCCCCCGACCTTCCCGCTCATCCCGTCCGAGATCACCGCGTGGGTCGATCGAGCAAATCACTTGCAAGAACAGATCAGCGATGGATCACTCACCATCGCCGCGGTTCCGGAGGAGCTGGCCCGGCTGCATCGCGAGTTCGAGTGCGTCCACCCGTTCATCGATGGCAACGGACGCAGCGGAAGACTCCTGCTCAACCTTCTACTCATCCGGCTCGGGTGGCCGCCCGCGATCATCCTCAAGGAACAGCGACGGAAGTACCTCCGCGCACTCGAACGCTCGGATCAAGGGGATGACGGGCCTCTGGCAGAGGTGATCAGCCGCTCCGTCGTCGACAATCTCCATCGGCTCATCCCGAACATCGCCGGCCCTGCCAAGTACGTGCCTCTCGAGGCACTCGTCGACGACGATTTCAGCCTCGTCGCCTTAAAGCAAGCCGCATCGCGCGGGCGCCTCGAAGCCATCATCGGGAGCGACGGCCGGTACCGGTCGAGCAAGTCTGCTCTCGAGGAGTACAAGGCATCAAAGTACTCACGTGGCGAGAAGAAGCAATAGTCGGCACGCGCTTCACCACATCGATCCCCCTCACGGGTCGCGAGGGGAATCGATGTGGTGCAATCAGCGCTGGTCGCTCATCGCATGAGGTCGGTGCAGGTCGAGCGGAATCACAAGCGACTCCGTCGGAGGGAGGATGAGACTCGTCGGTTCGACTCCGACAGTTGTCCCGGTCAGCATTGCCCGGTCTCCGGGTTGACGGTCATCTTCCCGCACACCGATCCGCCCTCGGGCGCCTCGTCGACGACCGAGGAGGTGACGCTCGTCCAGCGCACCGCCGTGCCCGCCGGTACGCCGTCCCGGTCGCGGAGGAGGACCTCGCGATCGCCGATGAACGTGCCGGTATCGGGGTCGATGATGATGTCCACCCGGGTGCCCCACGCGTCCTCGACGCGGCCGATCGCGACCCCCGTGCGGCCGTCAAGGGTGGCTTGATCGCTGATGAACGTGACGCCCGGGATCATGGCCGCAGCCTTGTACATCGCGGCGCGCAGGTCGGCGGGCACGTTCCCGGCACGGAGACGGTCGGCCATGTACACGAGAGCCTCGGTGTCGGGCGAGGGACCGGAGCCGAGGGTGACACGGTAGATGTAGTTGAGCAGTCGATACGGGTCACGCGGAAGCTGGTCCAGATCGGCAAACCCCGCCCCGGCGTCACCCCCGTAGAACGCGCCCCCAGGTGCCCGGAGAAGATCCCCAGCCTCGAATGAACCTGACGAGGAGGACACGGCTTCCCACCACGCGTTCGCCACCTGCTCGGACTCCGGACCGAATGTCGCCGCGATGGATTGCGGACCGCGGACCCACACCCAGTCATCGGAGGGATCTGCGGGGCGGTAGAGAGTGTCATCGGACGCGTACTGGTACGACGCCACAACATCACCGATACCTCCGCTTGAGAGGTGTACGCCCCTGGTGTTGACCCTCAGATATTGGCCGGGCTGCACCGCGGGATCGACTGAGGTGATCGCGGCGGCGCTCGCCTCGTCGAGCACGGCGGCGGCAGCGGCATCCGCCCCACCACGCCAGCCAGCGAGGCCGACCACGTCCGTCAGCACGAGCCCCGCCACCAGTGCCGCGGCGCCGACCGTACTGAGTCCGCCGATCGCAAAGCGTCGGGCGCGTTTCGGTCGGCGCGACGTGCTGATGTGCGGCTGGGCGGAGCCGGAGGCTGCGTCTAGGAGCGCCGCCCTGCCCCGGTGCAACGTCGACTCCGGCGGTTCGGTCTCGCTACGCGTGTTGCGCAGCAGCGTCAACTCGTCCATGTTCCTTCTCCAGTTCGGGATCGTTGGTGCCGGCCGCGGTCCGCAGGATGCGGCGGGCACGATTCAGGCGTGAGCGGACGGTGCCGATCGGCACGTCGAGAGCGCGTGCGATGCCCGCGTAGTCGAGGTCGCCCCAGGCGTACAGCAGCAGGGTGTCGCGGTCGGACGCGGGCAGGCCACGCAGCGCCGAAGCCAAGCGCCGCGTGAGCCGTGCCGCGTCCAACCGCGCGCCCGCCTGCTCGATCATGTCGGGCGAGAGCTGCGCCGCGAGATCCGCGACCATGCCCTTCCATGCCCGCGCTTCCAGCCGCACATGCTTATGCATCAAGCGGGTGGCGATCCCGAACAGCCAGGGGCGAGCATCGACGATCGCGAGGTCGTACGCTGCTCTCTTCTCGAAGGCGACGAGGAACGTCTCCGACATCACGTCCTCGGCGCTGCCCTCTCCCAGCCGCTGCGCCGCGTAGCGGTAGATCGCCGGCGCATGTCGATCGAAGAGCAACGCGAACGCACCTGTCGACGACGGGTGAAGACTGACCCCGAGGCGACGTTTGAGTCTTGACCCCTCCGACACTCTTGGAGGGTGATTTCAGTGGAAGATTGGGCGGAGATCCGCCGGC
>NZ_CBDRLZ010000002.1:0-529940 GCF_965345155.1 Microbacterium sp. bgisy203 | reverse complement strand
CGCCGCAGCCGAAGCGACGACGACAACGAGGACGTCAGCCGCGCGGCTTCTCCACCATCTCGGTCGTCTCGATCTCGTCGCCGACCTGGATGTCGTTGTACTTGCCGAGTCCGATACCGGCCTCGAAGTCCGTGCGGACCTCGGTGACGTCGTCCTTGAAGCGGCGCAGCGACTCGATCGCCAGGCCGTCGGCGATGACCACGCCGTCGCGGATGACGCGCGCCTTGGCGTTGCGCGTGATCGTGCCCGAGCGGACGATGACACCGGCGATGTTGCCGAACTTCGAGGAGCGGAACACCTCGCGGATCTCCGCGACGCCCGACTGGACCTCTTCGTACTCCGGCTTGAGCAGGCCCTTCAGCGACTGCTCGACATCGTCGATCGCGTTGTAGATGACCGAGTAGAACCGGACGTCCACACCCTCGCGGGCCGCGCGCTCGCGCGCCTTCGTGTCGGGGCGGACGTTGAAGCCGATCACGATCGCGTTGTCGATCGTGGCCAGGTTGATGTCCGACTCGGTGATCGCGCCGACACCGCGGTGGATGATCCGCAGCTGCACGGAGTCGTCCACCTCGATCTTGAGGAGCGACTCCTCGAGCGCCTCGACGGCACCGGAGACGTCACCCTTGATGATGAGGTTGAGCGACTCGACCTTGCCCTCTTCGAGCGCACGGGTGAAGTCCTCGAGCGAGATGCGCTTGCGCGCCTTGGCCAGCTGGGCGTTGCGCTCGGCGGCCTCGCGCTTCTCGGCGATCTGGCGGGCCAGGCGATCCTCTTCCGTCACGATGAACGTGTCGCCGGCGCGCGGGACCGAGTTGAGACCCTGCACCTGGACCGGACGCGAAGGCCATGCCTCTTCGACCGCGTCGCCGTTCTCGTCGACCATGGCGCGAACGCGCCCGTAGGCGGTTCCCGCGACGATCGCGTCGCCGACGCGGAGCGTTCCCGACTGGATGAGGACGGTGGCGACCGAACCGCGGCCCTTGTCGAGCTTCGCTTCGATCGCGACGCCGCGCGCCGCCTTGTTCGGGTTGGCCGTGAGGTCGAGTCCCGCATCCGCGGTCAGCAGGACCGCGTCCAGGAGGTCCTGGATGCCGGTGCCCTGACGCGCCGACACGTCGACGAACATCACGTCGCCGCCGTACTCCTCGGCGACCAGACCGTACTCGGTGAGCTGCTGGCGCACCTTGGCCGGGTTGGCGTCGGGCTTGTCGACCTTGTTCACCGCGACGACGATCGGCACGTCCGCCGCCTGCGCGTGGTTCAGGGCCTCGACCGTCTGCGGCATGATGCCGTCGTCGGCGGCGACCACGAGGATCGCGATGTCGGTGACCTGCGCACCACGGGCACGCATGGCGGTGAACGCCTCGTGACCGGGGGTGTCGATGAAGGTGATGGCGCGCTCGTGGCCCTCGTGCTCGGTCCACACCTGGTAGGCACCGATGTGCTGCGTGATGCCGCCGGCTTCCCCTGCCACGACGTTCGTCTGGCGGATCGCGTCGAGCAGGCGCGTCTTACCGTGGTCGACGTGGCCCATGACGGTGACGACGGGCGGACGGATCTCGAGGTCGTCCTCGCTCTCCGCCTCGAGCTCGGCCTCGAGGTCGAGACCGAAGCCCTCGAGGAGCTCTTTGTCCTCGTCCTCGGGCGAGACCATCTGGATCTTGTAGCCGAGCTCCTCGCCGAGCACCTCGAAGGTGGCCTCGTCGAGCGACTCGGTCGCCGTCGCCATCTCACCGAGGTTGAAGAGGATCGTCACGAGCGTGCCGGGCTGCACGGTGTAGCCCCGCAGGGCCTCGAGCTTGTCGGCGAAGTCGGCGATCGACGCACCGCGGCGCAGGCGAATGATCTCGCCGTTGCCCTTCGTGACGTTGACGCCGCCGACGACCGGGGCATCCCGCATCTCGAACTCTTGGCGCTTCGCCCGACGCGACTTGCGCTGCTTGGACTTGCCGCCGCCCTTGCCGAAGGCACCCGCGGTGCCGCCGCCGGGACCACGGCCACGACCACCGCCGCCACCGGGACGACCGGCGAAGCCGCCGGGCGCACCGGGACCGCCCGCGCCGCCGGGACGCTGGAAGCCGCCGGCACCGCCGGGACGGCCCGCGCCGCCGGGACGCTGCTGGAAGGGAGCGCCGGGACGACCGCCGCCGCCGGGACGACCGGCACCGCCGGGACGCGGGGCGCCGGGGCGGGGTGCACCGGGGCGCGGCGCCTGCGGGCGCGGGATGTTGCCGGGGGTGGGGCGCTGACCCATGCCCTGCGCGGAGGCGAACGGGTTGTTGCCCGGGCGCGGGCCGGCGGGGCGCTGCCCCATGCCCTGCGACGAGGCGAACGGGTTGTTGCCCGGGCGCGGGGTCCCGCCGGGGCGGGGAGCGCCGGGGGTCGCCGAGCCGGAGGCACCCCCACCGGGCGTCGCCGAAGAGGGGGTCGCGCCACCGGGCTTGGGGGCGCCGGGCGTGGCCGTCGACGGCGTGGCCGCGGCGGGCTTGGCCTCAGCGCCCGAGGTCGACTCGGTCGTCGCGCTCGAGGACGACGCGGCGGATGCCGGCGCCTGCGCAGCCGGGGTCGGGGATGCCGAAGCCTGCGCAGCAGGGGTCGGCGCCTGCGGCTTCGCGGGGCCGGGGCGGGCACCGCTCGACGGGCGCGCCGACGGCGTCGGGCTCTTGGCCGCGGCGGGCGCATCGGCCGGCTTCGCCGCACCGTCGGCCTCGAGGGCCGCGCGGAGCTTCCGCGCAACGGGCGGCGCGATCGTGGATGAGGGGCTCTTGACGTATTCGCCGAGCTCCTTCAGCTTCGCGAGGGCGACCTTGCTGTCGACGCCGATCTCGGAAGCGATTTCGTGCACTCGTGGGTTTGCCACAATTCTCCTGTCTGAGGTCTCCCCCGGACAGGGCAGACCGTTAGATGCGGACGGGTCTCATTTCGAGCCGTTCACTTCGTGTCCATAGCCGTTCAGCCTTTTCGCTGGTGGGTTTCTTGAAAGGTCTGCGTCTCGAGCGGACCCGATACACGCAATGCTCGTCCGAATGCGCGCCGCCGCAGGGCGGCTTCCACGCAGTCCGTGGTGTCGTGCACCCACGCGCCCCGCCCCGGCAGGACGGCTTTCTCGTCGGGGACGAGGGAGCCGTCTCGGGCCACGACTCGCAGGAGCGTGGACCGGGGAGCGCGCGCGCGGCATCCCACGCACGTTCGAACGGGTTCCATCCTACCCCGTTACTTGTCTTCCAAGATGCTGTCGGGCTGGATGTCGATCTTCGCGCCCGTCAGCTTTGCGGCCAGGCGGGCGTTCTGGCCCTCCTTGCCGATCGCGAGCGACAGCTGGTAGTCGGGGACGAGCGCGCGGACGGCCTTCGTGTTCGCGTCGAGGATGAAGCTCGACGTCACCTTCGCTGGCGACAGGGCGTTCGCGACGAACTTCGCAAGCTCCGGGTCGTAGTCGACGATGTCGATCTTCTCGCCGCCGAGCTCTTCGGTGACGGCGCGGACGCGGCGGCCCATCTCACCGATGCAGGCCCCCTTCGCGTTGATCGCCGGGTCGTTCGCGGTGACGGCGATCTTGGTGCGGTGGCCGGCTTCGCGGGCGAGCGAGGTGATCTCGACGAGGCCCGAGGCGATCTCGGGGACCTCGAGCGCGAAGAGCTTCCGCACGAGCCCCGGGTGCGTGCGCGAGACGGTGATCTGCGGCCCCTTGAGGCCCTTCGACACCGACGTCACGTAGACGCGCAGGCGCTGACCGTGCGGGTACTCCTCGCCGGGAACCTGCTCTTCGGGCGGGAGGATCGCCTCGACCGTGCCGAGGTCGACGTGGACCATGCGCGGGTTCGGGCCCTGCTGGATGACGCCGGCGACGATGTCGCCCTCCTTGCCGCGGAACTCGCCCAGGATCGCGTCGTCGGCGATGTCGCGCAGGCGCTGGCTGATGACCTGCTTCGCGGCGAAGGCGGCGATGCGGCCGAAGTCCTCGGGTGTCGACTCCTCTTCGCCGATGACGACGTCGTCCTCGTCGAGGAGCGGCACGTACACGGCGACGTGACCGGTCTTGCGGTCGAGTTCGGCGCGCGCGCCCTCGGGAAGCTCGCCGTCGGGAGAGGTGTGCTTGGCATAGGCGGTGAGGATCGCCTGCTCGATGATCCGCACGAGTTCGTCGAAGGGGATCTCCTTCTCGCGCTCGACCGTCCGCAGCAGTCCCAGATCGATGTCCACAGGTGCCTCCCTATTCAGCTCTCGGCGCGGGCATCACCCACCGGGTTCCGTCACCGGGGATTCACTCATCTGGGGGTCGCCCCGCACGCCATCCTGCTGATTTTACCGGATGCCGGCTGAGAGCGCGCCGCGCGGTGCCGCGATGGCGTCGCCCGGGCGCGCCCCGCGATACTGGGCCGATGGAATCGATCAACGAATGGCTGCTGACGTGGGGCGATCACCTCTGGACGTGGGCGGTGCTGCCCGTCGTCGTGGTCCTCGGGGTCTACTTCACCGTGCGTTCGGGGGTCGTCCAGCTGCGCCTGCTTCCGGACATGTTCCGCACCCTCACCGACAAGACGCCGCGCACCGCTGACGGGGAGCCCCAGTCGGTCTCCGCGTTCCAGGCCTTCACGATCTCCGCAGCGTCGCGCGTGGGTGTCGGCAACATCGCCGGAGTCGGCACCGCGATCGCGATCGGGGGACCCGGCGCCGTGTTCTGGATGTGGCTGATGGCATTCATCGGCGGCGCGTCCAGCTTCATCGAGTCCAGCCTCGCGCAGCTGTACAAGGTGCGCGAGAAGGATGCCTTCCGCGGCGGACCGGCCTTCTACATGGAACGAGGACTCGGCGCCCGGTGGATGGGTGTCCTCTTCGCGATCATCCTCATCGTGTGCTTCCCCTTCGCATTCAGCTCTCTCCAGGCCAATACGATCACGGCGACTGTCGCCGGCGGTATGTCCGCCGACGTCGCGACGTGGCTGCCGTGGGTGATCGGACCGATCCTCGCGATCCTGACGGCGCTCGTCGTGTTCGGGGGCGTCCGACGCATCGCGTCCGTGACGCAGTACCTCGTCCCCTTCATGGCGCTCGCCTACCTCCTTCTCGGCCTCGCCGTCGTGGCGCTGCACGTCGACCGGCTGCCCGAGGTGTTCGGGCAGATCTTCGCTCAGGCGTGGGGGCCGAACGAGGTCGTCGGCGCTGCATTCGGCTACATCGTGCTGACGGGTGTCAAGCGCGGGATGTTCTCCAACGAGGCGGGCCTCGGGTCGGCGCCGAACGCCGGCGCGAGCGCGGCCGTCACGCATCCGGTCAAGCAGGGTCTGGTCCAGACGCTCGGCGTCTACTTCGACACGTTCCTCGTGTGCTCCATCACAGCGTTCATCATCCTCGTCTCGGTGCCGGATCTCGCGAACGCCGAGCGCGGCATCGGATTGACGCAGGGCGCGCTGACCTCGACGCTCGGACCCTGGGCGAACATCGCTCTGGCCGTCATCGTGTTCCTTCTGGCGTTCTCGTCGATCCTCGGCAACTACTACTACGGCGAGTCGAACATCGAGTTCATCACCCGCGGCACCGCCGTGCTCACGGGGTATCGCGTGCTCGTCATCGTCGCGGTGCTCGTCGGGTCGGTGGTGACCGCCGATCTCGTCTGGAACTTCGCCGACGGGGTGATGGGACTCATGGCGCTCATCAACCTGATCGCGATCGCGCTCCTGTCCCCCATCGCCATCCGGCTGTTGAAGGACTACACCGCTCAGCGGCGCGCGGGGCGCGATCCCGTCTTCACGCGTGACCGGATGCCGGACGTCACGGGCATCGAGTGCTGGGAGGACGAGCTGACCGTCACCGGTCCTCTCGACATCTCCCTCGAACGGGGCCAGGCTGGAGTCGATCCGATCCACCGTCCGTCCCGCGGAGGCGAATGATGTCCGAACAGACGGATGCCGCGACGCCCTCTGCGCGGTCGCACATCCCGTCGAACCGCGCCGATCCGGGCCTCATCGGCCTGCTGGGCTTCGTCACCGCGACCCTGACCGCCCAGCTCGCGCACCTCGGCGTGCAGAACGAGAGCGCCGTGTTCTGGGTCGGCGCCGCGTTCGGCGGCGTCGTGCAGGTGACGGCCGGCATGCTGTCGTACTTCATCGGCGACGACTTCCACTTCATCGTCTACAACGCGTTCGGCTGGTACTGGATCTGCATGCCGGGGTTCCTCCTGGGTGGCGAGCTCGGCTTCTTCGAAGTCTCGGGCATCGCGAAGCCGCTGTTCATGCTGATCTTCTCGGTCCTGGCGTTCGGCTTCGCGATCGCCGGCGCGACGCACAACACGGTCCTCCCCCTCACGCTCCTGTGCGTCGGGATCGGCCTCGGACTCGAGGCGATCGGGTCCTTCAGCGGGGTCGACGGCTTCGGGATCATCGGCGCGTGGTTCCTCATGGCGGCGTCTGCACTGGCCGCCTACATGCTCATCGAGAAGTTCTACTGGCGGACACTGGGCCGCCACGTCGTCCCGCTCGGTCGCCCGTGGATCGCCGGCGGCGACGACCCCGAGCCGTGACCGCACGTCGCGCCCTCTCGCCATCCCGTCGCGATCCCCGAACGCCTAGAGTTCTCGAGTGAGCAACGCCGCCGAATCCGCCGCCCGCGAGGTGCAGTCGAGCCCTGTGATGACCGGGCTCGCCCGCGGCGGGTACGCCGCCAGCGGCGCCGTGCACGTGCTCACCGGCATCCTCGTGCTGTCGCTCGCATTCGGAGGCTCGGGGACGGCCGACCAGGGCGGTGCACTCCGAGCGATCGCCGGCGCGCCTCTGGGGCTCGCCGCGCTCTGGGTGATCGCGGTCATGCTCGGCGCCCTCGCGCTGTACCAGCTGATCCAGGGTTTCGTCGTGCGCGCGGAGAGCACCGCGAAGCGCTGGGGGCAGCGGATCTCGGCCTGGGGTCAGGCCGTCGTGTACGGCGCGCTCGCCTCGGTCGCCGTCTCGGTGGCGCTCGGCGCCCGCCCCGACGGCGACGACCGCGCCGAGGGCGCGAGCCGCGACGTGCTCGCGCTGCCGGGCGGGTCGATTCTGCTCTGGGTCGTCGGCGCGGGCATCGCGATCGGCGGTATCGTCTTCGTCGTGATGGGCATCATGCGCTCGTTCGAGAAGAAGATGTCCATTCCGTCCGGGCGCCTCGGCACGTTCGTTAAGACCCTCGGTGTCTTCGGCTACATCGCGAAGGGTGTGGCGCTCGCCATCGTCGGGGTGCTGCTGATCGTCGCCGCGACGACGTCGGATGCCGCGCAGGCAGGCGGTCTCGACGCCGCGTTCGGCGCCCTGCGCGAGGTCTTCCTCGGTCCACTCCTCGTCGCGATCGTCGGCGTCGGTTTCATCGCCTATGGCGTCTTCCAGTTCTTCCGCGCGCGCTACGCGCGGCTGTGACGACCCCGGCTCGGTGCGCTCCGGTCAGAGGTTGGCGGACGGCACCGGCGCGGTCTCGGGTTCGCCGGCCGCCGACGGCAGGTCGTTCAGCGCCCGGATGAGCAGGTGCAACGACCCGACCTTGAACTGGTTGAGGGTCATCACGATGCGCGGGAGGTCGAGGCGGTCATCGTCGCGCACCTCGGCCTTCAGCGGCTCCGTCGCCTCGATCCGCCCCTGCGCGAGCAAGGAGCCGAAGCGCGCGTTGAGGTCGTCGATCTCCTCCGCGGTGGGCGCCGCGTGCAGGCGGATCACGAGGCGCCCCTTGACCCACCGGAGCGAGTCGTAGTTCCGGTAGAACCCGGTGATCTCGCTCACCGCGGCATCCACCGAATCGGTCACGAGCACCCGGTCGAAGTCGTCGGGCGAGATGACGCCCCCCGCGATGAGCTGCTCGTCGACGAAGCGCTCGAGGCCCGCCCAGAAGGTGCCGCCGGGGCGGTCGAGGAGGACGATCGGGGTGGGATCGGCCTTGCCGGTCTGCTGAAGCGTCAGAAGCTCGAACATCTCGTCGAGCGTGCCGAAGCCACCGGGCACGCAGATGAAGGCCTGCGACTCCTTCACGAGCATGAGCTTGCGGGTGAAGAAGTACTTCATCGCGACGTTCCGCGAGTTCTTCGCGATGATCGCGTTCGGCTTCTCTTCGAACGGCAGCCGGATGCTGACGCCGAGCGAGTGCTCGGGGCCCGCGCCTTCGGCGGCGGCCTGCATGATCCCGGGACCCGCTCCCGTCACGACCATCCAGCCGCGCTCGGCGAGCTCGTGGGCCGCGGCGGCTGCCGCACGGTACTGCTCGTCGTCGGGGCGCGTGCGCGCCGAGCCGAAGATCGTCGCCTTGGGGATGCCGCGGAACGGCGCGAACAGCGCGAACGCCGCGCGCATCTCGGTGAGGGCGGCAGAGGTGATCTTGAGGTCGAGCCGGTCGGTGTCGTCGAGGCCGAGGCCAACCCCGGTCGCGAGGATGCGGGCGATGAGGTCCTGGTCGGCGTCGATCCCGGCGTCCGCGATCAGCGTGCGGAGGTCGTCGGTGACGGTCTGCGGAATCTGAGTGGAGCTTCCTGCCATGCCCCCAGCCTGGCACGCGTGGGTGAACCGCGGGCGAACCGGGGCGGCTCTGCCGGGACGGGCGTGCCGCGATCGGTCCGTGTCGAGCACCATCGGCCGCGCGGGCGCGGGAGACCTCGGCATCCTGGTCGCGCATGACCGCCGCATCGCCGCGGATACGCTCGCCGCGGACGTTCTGTCAATCCCCTGACGGGGCGGATGCCGTGATGTGAGGCTCGCGGCATGACAGAGATCACCGGAACCGACGCGCTCGAGCGCGTGAAGGAACTCGTCGAGGACATCGACTTCACGATGCTCACGACCCAGGACGACGACGGCCACCTCGTGTCGCGCCCGATGTCGACGCGCCAGATGGACGAGGCGGGCGACATTTGGTTCTTCACCTCGGAGGGTACCGACAAGGTCGACGAGGCGCGCGCGCACCGCGAGGTCGGCCTGTCGTACTGCGACGCGAAGGGCATGCGCTACGTGTCGGTCGGCGGCACCGCGGCGGTCGTGCACGACAAGGCGAAGATGGAGGAGCTCTACTCCCCCTCGCTCGACGTGTGGTTCGAGGACGGACTCGACACCCCGGGCATCGCCCTGCTCAAGGTGACGCCGAAGGTCACCGAGTTCTGGGAGCCCGCGAAGGGCAAGATCGCGATGGCCGCGGGCATGCTGAAGTCGCTCGTCACGAAGGACACCCCCGACGACGACATCATGAACCACGGCAAGATCATCCGCTGACCGGGGAACACTGCCGAGGCCCGCACGGGCCGCGCCCGGTATCGCGTTGCGCCCCGAGCGAGGATACTGGGCAGCGGGGATGTCGGGGGGTGACGATGGCGCGCTTCATGGTGACGGCGATGCCGTTCTCGGGGCATGTCGCGCCCATGGTCGCCGTCGCGGGCGCGCTCGCGCGGCGCGGGCACGACGTCCGGTTCTACACGGGGGCGGCGTTCCGCGTGCAGGTCGAGGCCGTCGGGGCGCGGTTCGTCCCGTGGACGGCGGCGCCGACTTCGACGAGCAGAACCTGCCCGCGACCTTTCCGCGTCTCGTCGGCAAGAAGGGGTTCCGCCAGCTCATGGTGAACATGGAGGACCTCTTCGTCGGCACCGCGCCCGCCCAGCTCGCCGACCTCCGCGCCGAATGGGAGCGGGAGTCCTGGGACGCACTCGTGAGCGACGAGGCATCCCTCGCGCCGAGCGTGGTCGCAGAGGCGATCGGATGCCGGTGGGCGACGGTCGCCGTGCTGCCGCTGCACCTCGTCTCACGGCAGGGGCCTCCGCCGGGGCAGGGGCTCCGGCCGGGGCGCTCGGTTGCGGGCAGGACGCGCGACAGGCTTCTGCGCGCACTCATCCCGGCGCTCTCGGGGACGCTGAACCGAGCCGCGAACCGGGCACGGGTCGAGGTGGGGCTCGCCCCCCATCCGTCGGCTTCGACCGACAGGTCTGGTCGGCGCAGCTGATCCTCGCCTCGGGCGTCCCCGCGCTCGACTTCGATCTGCCCGACAGGCCTGCGCACCTGCACCGGGTGGGCCGGCTCGCGACGCCGGCGGAGGTGCCGCTCCCGCCGTGGTGGGACGAGCTCGACGGGCGCCGTGTGATCGCCGTCACCCAGGGGACCCAGAACGTCGACCCGACCGATCTGCTGCAGCCCGCTCTCGATGCCCTCGCCGACGCCGACGTGATCGTCGCGGCGTCCACCGGGGTGCGGGGCGTCGACACGCTGCCTTTCCCCGTGCCGCCGAACGCCCGGGCCGCGGCGATGCTCCCGTTCGACGCGCTGTTTCCCCGCGTCGACCTCCTCGTCACGAACGGCGGGTGGGGCGGGACCCTGACGGCGCTCTCGCACGGCGTGCCACTGGTCGTCGGCGGCGCGGACCTCGACAAGCCCGAGGTCGCCGGACGGGTCGCGGCGGCCGGTGCCGGCGTCAACCTGCGGACGGGGCGGCCCGCGCCCGCAGCAGTGCGGGAGGCGGTCGGGCGCGTGCGGGCGGACCCCTCTTATCGGGATCGGGCGCGGGAGATCGCGGCGCAGCTCGCGGAGGCCGGCGGGGCGCCGCGCGCGGCGGAACTGCTCGAGGAGTTCGCCGCGGGGGCGCGCTGAGCGCGGGGCAAGGGTCCGGTGCCGGCGGCACCGGACGCGGCGTCAGCGCGAGGCGAGCGTCTGCACGGCATCCGCCGCGGGGACGACCGTGCGCTCACCCGAGCGGCGGTCCCAGAGCTCGACCTCGCCGTCCGCGGCGCCGCGGCCGACGATGACGATCTGCGGAACGCCGATGAGCTCCGCGTCGCCGAACTTCACGCCCGGCGACACCTTGGGGCGGTCATCGAGCAGCACGTCGAGCCCGGCATCCTCGAGCGACGCGGCGACCTGCTCGGCGAGATCGAACGCCGCGGCATCCCGCCCCGTGGCGACGACCTGCACGTCGAACGGCGCGACGGATGCCGGCCACACGAGGCCCTTCTCGTCGTTGTTGAGCTCCGCGAGGATCGCGAGGATGCGCGTCACGCCGATGCCGTACGAGCCCATCGTGACGGTGACGAGCTTGCCGTTCTCGTCGAGAACCTTGAGACCGAGGGTCTCGGCGAAGAAGCGGCCCAGCTGGAAGACGTGGCCGATCTCCATGCCGCGGGCGAGCTCCACCGGTCCCGAGCCGTCGGGGGCAGGGTCGCCCGCGACGACGTTCGCGACCTCGACCACGCCGTCGGCGAAGAAGTCGCGCCCGGCGACGACCGAGTGCGCGTGCTTCTGGTCGAGGTTCGCGCCGGTGATCCACGCAGAGCCCTCTCCGACGCGGGGGTCCACGAGGTAGCGGATGCCGGTCGCCGACTCCTCGCCGAGCACGGCGCCCGCCGGCGACCACGGGCCGATGTAGCCCTTGACCAGCAGGGGGTTCCGCTCGAAGTCCTCCGCCGTCGCGGCCTCGACGGCGGCGGGCGCGAAAGCGACCTCGGCGCGCTTGTCGTCGACCTCGCGGTCGCCGGGAAGTCCCACGACGACGAGCTCACGCTCACCGTCGAGGTGCGTCAGGGCGAGCACGACGTTCTTGAGGGTGTCGGAGGCGGTGTAGGGCCGCCCGTCGGCGCGCGGCTCGAGTACGGCGTTGGCGTGCGCGACGAGCGTCTCGATCGTGGGCGTGTTCGGCGAGTCGAAGACGACGGGCGCCTCGCCCTCGTCGAAGGGCACCGGATCGGGCACGGCCGTCGTGAACGCCTCGACGTTCGCCGCGTAGCCGCCCGCCGAGCGGACGAAGGTGTCCTCGCCGACGGCGGTGGGGTGCAGGAACTCCTCCGACCGCGCGCCCCCCATGAGGCCGTTGTCGGCGGCGACGATGACGTACTCGAGACCCAGGCGCTGGAAGATCCGCTCGTACGCGTCGCGCTGGCTCATGTACGAGGCATCCTGCCCCTCATCCGTGTAGTCGAACGAGTAGGCGTCCTTCATCGTGAACTCGCGGCCACGCAGGAGTCCGGCGCGGGGACGCGCCTCGTCCCGGTACTTGTCCTGGATCTGGTAGATCGTCAGCGGCAGGTCCTTGTACGACGAGTACAGGTCCTTCACGAGGAGCGTGAACATCTCCTCGTGGGTCGGAGCGAGGAGGTAGTCGGCGCCCTTCCGGTCCTGCAGGCGGAAGATGCCGTCGCCGTAGGAGGTCCACCGGCCCGACTGCTCGTACGGGTCGCGGGGCAGGAGCGCCGGGAAGTGCACCTCGAAGGCGCCCGCCGCCGCCATCTCCTCGCGGATGATGCCCTCGATCTTCGCCTTGACCTTCAAGCCCAACGGCAGCCACGTGAACACGCCCGGGGCGGCGCGTCGGATGTAGCCGGCGCGCACGAGCAGCTTGTGGCTCGTGACCTCGGCATCCGAGGGGTCCTCGCGGAGCGTGCGGACGAAGTAGTTGGAAAGACGGGTGACCACGAGCGTCAAGCTTAGCCGCGTGGTTCCTGCGTCATTCCGCGCGATCGGGAGTTCGGTCGTGGGATCCGCGAGATCACCGTCGTCCCCGCCGCAAAAGCAGGGCCGATTGTGCACGCCCCGCTCTCACGGGGGCCGCAGGCCGCGATCGAGCCTGCTTTCGCAGCGCCGCCCGTTCCGATTTCCGGCGGAACCCGCGCCAGACGGGACCGCGTCGACCCCATCGGTTTCGGGGGGATCTTCTTCGAAGGTTTACGGATGAGGCTGCGTGACGGCTCGGCACCGAACGTGGCCACACGCATAGGCTGACGTGCGTGACGCATCGCCGCTCCCGCATCGTTCCGACAGAGGCCCGCGGCGCGCTCGCCGGCTCCCTCGCGCAGCTCCGCCGCGACCTCGACGTGCCGGACTCGTATCCCGCCGACGCGCAGGCGGAGGCCGATCGCGCAGCCCGCGACGTCCCCGTCGATCCGGATGCCGCGGGAGTGCCCGACCTCCGCGGCATCCCGTTCCTCACGATCGATCCGGCGGGGTCTACCGACCTCGATCAGGCGCTGCACCTCGAGCGGACCCCCGACGGCGCGATCCTGCACTACGCGATCGCGGACGTCCCGGCATACGTCGCGCCGGAGGGCCCGCTGGATGCCGAAACACGCCGCCGTGGCCAGACGCTCTACGCGCCGGACGGACGCATCCCCCTGCACCCGCCCGTGCTGAGCGAGGATGCCGCCTCCCTCCTGCCCTGCCGGGACCGGCGCGCGTACGTCTGGCGTTTCGTGCTCGACGAGGGCGCGAACCCGACCGAGACGACCCTCACGCGCGGCGTCGTGCGCTCTCGCCGGCAGTGGTCCTACGACGACGCACAGCGGGCGATCGACGCCGGTTACGCGCCGCCCACGCTCGCCGCACTGCCGTGGTTCGGGGCCGCCCGTGGCGAGCGCGAACGAGAACGCGGTGGAGCGAGCCTCAACGTCCCCGAGGTGCGCATCGAGCCGGACGGCGACGGCTACCGGCTCGAGCGCAGCTACGGCGTGCCGCTCGAGGACTGGAACGCGCAGGTCTCGCTCCTGACCGGAATGGCGGCGGCCGAGATCATGGTGCGCGGGCGCGTCGGCATCCTTCGCACGATGCCGCCCGCCGCGCCGGAGGACATCGAAGAGTTCCGCGCGCAGACCATCGCCCTGGGGATGCCGTGGAGTCCCGACGTCGCGTACGGCGACTACCTGCGCGGCCTCGACCGCTCCCCCGCGGCCCTCGCCGTGCGCGAGTACGCCGCGGGGCTGTTCCGCGGCGCGGGCTATGTCGCCTTCGACGGCACCGTGCCCGCCGACACCCTGCACTCCGCCATCGGCGCCGCGTACGCGCACACGACGGCGCCGCTGCGTCGCCTCGTCGACCGGTGGGCGCTCGTCGTCTGCGACGCCCTCGCAAACGGACGGGAGGTTCCCGACTGGGCTCGCAGCTCCCTCGGAGAGCTTCCGACGCTCATGGCGCGGAGCACGCAGAAGGCCTCGCAGCTGGATGCCGCATCGCTCGATCGCGTCGAGGCCGCCGTCCTCCACGGGCGCGAGGGCGAGGTGTTCGACGGCGTCGTCCTGAGCGTCAAGGGCGACGGCGCGCGCGTGCAGGTGACCGATCCGCCCGTCGAGGCGAAGGTCGCGGGCCTCGACGTCGAACCCGGCACAACGGTGCGGCTGCGCCTGGTCTCGGCATCCATCGCGGACGGCACCCTGGTGTTCGCGCGGGCGTGACCGGCGCGTGCACAGGTCACGTCAGGTCACGGAGACAGGCGATCTCACGGGGGAAGGAGATCGCGAAGGCAGGAGATCTCACCGAGGCAGGACGGAATCAACGGCATTCAGCCTGTGTCCGTGACATCTCCTGTCTCCGTGACGGCGTGACGGCGTGACGGCCCGCCCCTGCCTCAGCGCCGCCGCCCGACGTGCAGCACGCCGCGGACGAGCAGCCCCGCGAGGAGCGCCCAGAACGCCGCGCCGATGCCCAGGACGGAGACACCGGATGCCGCGACGACGAACGTGACGACGGCGGGAAGCCGCTCCCCCGGGTCGTCGATCGCCTGCTGGATCGCCGCGGCGAGCGTCGCGAGCAGCGCGAGCCCTGCGACCGCGGGGATCACGGCGGTCGGGGCGACGACGACGAGCGCGACGAGCGCCGCCGAGAACGCGCCCAGCACGATCGCCGAGACTCCCGTCGACACGCCCGCGACCCACCGGCGGCGCGGATCGGGGTCAGCATCGGGGCCGGCGGCGAGCGCGGCGCTGATGGCGGCGAGGTTGATCGCATGGCCACCCGCCGGCGCGCCGAGCGCGGTGCCGATGCCCGTCACGAGCATCGCGGGGCGCCAGGGCACCTCGTAGCCGAAGCTGCGCATCACCGCGACGCCGGGGACGTTCTGCGAGGCCATCGTGACGATGAACAGGGGCAGCGCGACCCCGACCGCAGCGCCCGGAGTGAACGTCGGCGCCGTGAACTCCAGGCGCGGAACGAGGAGGGCGGGGTCGATCGCCGCTGCGGTCACGCCGACATGGATGCCGACGACGATCGCCGCCGCGACGAACGCGAGCGGCACCGCCCACCGGGGCGCGAGGCGAAGGAACACGAGCCACACGAGGACGACCGGAACGACGCCCCACGGGTTCGCGACGAGACCGGTGACCGGGGCGAGGCACAGCGGCAGCAGGACGCCGGCGAGCATCGCCTGCGCGATCGACGGCGGGATGCGTGCGATGAGGCGACCGAGGTGCGGCCACAGCCCCGTCAGCACGATCAGCCCACCGGTGAGGAGGAAGGCGCCGACCGCCGCGGGCCATCCGCCCTCGACCGTGGCGGTCGCGGCGAGCACGGCGGCGCCGGGCGTCGACCAGGCACTCGAGATCGGCATGCGGTAGCGCACCGACAGCACGATCGAGGCGAGGCCCATCGTGAGGCAGAGGACCAGGAGCCCGCTCGCGGCCTGCGCGGCGCTCGCGCCGACGGCATCCAGTCCGGTGAGGACGACGGCGAACGACGACGTCACGCCGACGAGGGCCGTGATGACACCGGCGACGATCGGGCGCGACAGGGGCACCGATTCCGTGGGCGCGGCGGGGGTGGGCGAGGACGCGGTCATAGGATGCCGACGCTAGCGGATCGAGCGCGTCACTCGACCACTCCGATCCCGTTCGCGTGGGGTGCCGGCGTTAGGGTGGGGTGCCGCCGTTCGCGTGGAGTGCCGCCGTTCGCGTGGAGTGCCCCCGCTCGCGTGGAATGTCTCGGTGCGGTGCACCTCACCGACGCAGGAGATCTCGGGCCGACAGGACCGACTCCGCCTTCCGCATCCTGCCTCGGCGACATCTCCGTCGTCCGTGATCCGCCGACGGGCACCTTCTGGCGCATGTCCGAGGGGCGTCGTAGCGTCGGCATCATCCACAGCGATCGGAAGGCGGAAGCCATGGCAACTCTCGGAAACATCACGTTCTACGCCGACGACCCGCGCGCGCTCTCGCACTTCTGGAGCGGGGTGTTCGGGTACCCCGCGCTCGATTGGGAGGAGCCGTTGCGCGGCGAGCTGCTCGACGCGGGACTCACCGCCGACGATCTCGCCCACCGCGGTCTCGCCGAGGACCCGAACGGACAGGGCCCGCGGCTGCTCTTCCTGCACGCCGACGGCGCGAAGACCGGTCGCAACCGCCTGCACCTCGACGTCACGACACCGCGCGTCGAGGGGCAGGACCCGCGCGCCGCCGTCGACGCCGAGAAGGATCGCCTCGTCGCGCTCGGGGCGAGCGTCGTCCGGCTGATCGACCAGTCCTGGGGGCCGTGGCCGGAGTACTACTTCCAGATGCAGGATCCCGAGGGCAACGAGTTCTGCCTCCAGTGAGCGGCAGCGGCGCAGACCGCGCCGGAGGAACCGTCAGGCGGTCACGACCTGCGCCGTGCCCACCTGGGCGTCGGGGCCCATCTCGTCGGCGATGCGGCGCGCCTCCTCGATGAGGGTCGCGACGATCTCCGACTCGGGGACGGTCTTGATGACCTCGCCCTTCACGAAGATCTGGCCCTTGCCGTTGCCCGAGGCCACGCCGAGGTCGGCCTCGCGCGCCTCACCGGGGCCGTTGACGACGCAGCCCATGACGGCGACGCGGAGGGGAACCGTCACATCCTTGAGGCCCTCGGTCACGTCCTCGGCGAGAGTGTAGACGTCGACCTGCGCGCGCCCGCACGAGGGGCACGAGACGATCTCGAGCTTGCGCTCGCGCAGGTTCAGCGACTGCAGGATCTGGTGGCCGACCTTGACCTCCTCGGCGGGAGGAGCCGACAGCGAGACGCGGATCGTGTCGCCGATGCCCTCAGCGAGGAGGATGCCGAAGGCGGTCGCGCTCTTGATCGTGCCCTGGAATGCGGGCCCGGCCTCGGTGACCCCGAGGTGGAGCGGCCAGTCGCCGCGCTCGGCGAGCATGCGATACGCCTTGACCATGACGATCGGGTCGTTGTGCTTGACGGAGATCTTGAAGTCGTGGAAGTCGTGCTCTTCGAAGAGGGATGCCTCCCACACGGCGCTCTCGACGAGGGCCTCCGGCGTCGCCTTGCCGTACTTCTGGAGCAGGCGCTTGTCGAGCGACCCGGCGTTCACGCCGATGCGCAGCGACACCCCGGCATCCTTCGCGGCCTTCGCGATCGCCCCGACGTTGCCGTCGAACTCGCGGATGTTGCCCGGGTTCACGCGGACGGCGCCGCACCCGGCGTCGATCGCCTGGTAGATGTACTTCGGCTGGAAGTGGATGTCGGCGATGACCGGGATCTGGCTCTTCTTCGCGATGATGTGCAGGACGTCGGCGTCTTCGGGCCGCGGCACCGCCACGCGGACGATCTCACAGCCGGATGCCGTGAGCTCGGCGATCTGCTGCAGGGTCGCGTTGATGTTGTGCGTCGGCGTCGTGGTCATCGACTGGACGCTGACCGGGGCGTCGCCGCCGACGAGCACCTTCCCGACCTTGATCTGGCGGGTCTTGCGACGGGGGGCGAGGACTTCCGGCACGCGGGGCATCCCGAGATTCACTGCTGGCACGGCTTCAGCCTACGCCGCGCGGCTGGGGCCGGGCTGAAACGGCCGTCTGAACGCAGGCGTCCGACCTCCCCCGCCTTCTGCTATCGTGACCGCATGTTCGCGCGCGACTCCTGGTGGCACACCCGCTGAGGCGGTGTGCTGCGCGAGCGACTGACGAGACCGCCCCTCCCACCCGACGGGCGGTCTTTGCGTACTCACGACAAGGCGGCCCCGTTCCACAGAAAGGCCCGGCATGACCGACGCCCAGTCCGCCCACCCAGCACAGTCCGCCCAGCCAGCACAGTCCGCCCCTCTCCTTCCTCTCACCGAGGCGATCGCGTCCGGCCGCCCCTTCGCCCTCCTGGCGCGCGACGGTGCGACCGTCGAGGTGCTGACCGGCGACGTCGTCGACGTCGAGCTCCTCGCGGATATCCCACTGACGGATGCCGACGGCGCCCCCCGCGAGGTGCTCGCCCTCGTCCCCTATCGCCAGGTCGTCGAGCGCGGCTTCGCGTGCCACGACGATGCGGCGCCGCTGCGCTGCCTCGTCGTCGACGCGCACCACGCGGTGCCCCTCGCCGACGCGATCGCCGCGCTGCCGAACGCGACGGTGCCGCTCGCGGATGCGGGCTTCGACCTCAGCGACGAGGAGTATGCCGACATCGTGCGCACCGTCATCGCCGAGGAGATCGGCCGGGGCGAGGGCGCGAACTTCGTGATCCGGCGCGACTTCACGGCATCCGTCAACACCGACCCGCTGACGGCGGGCCTCACGTGGTTCCGGGCGCTGCTCGAGCACGAGCGCGGGGCGTACTGGACGTTCCTCGTCTCGACCCCGGGCCACCTCGCCGTCGGCGCGAGCCCGGAGGCGCACGTGTCCGCACGTGACGGTGTCGTCACGATGAACCCGATCTCGGGGACGTTCCGTCATCCCGCGGGCGGCGCGACCGCCGAGGCGCTGACGGAGTTCCTCGCGTCGACGAAGGAGACCGAGGAGCTCTTCATGGTCGTCGACGAGGAGCTGAAGATGATGTCGGCGGTGTGCTCCGACGGAGGCCGCATCACGGGTCCGCACCTCAAGGAGATGTCGCGCCTCACCCACACGGAGTACATGCTCCGCGGGCAGAGCACGATGGACCCGCGCGACATCCTTCGCGAGACGATGTTCGCGCCGACGGTGACCGGCTCGCCCATGCAGAACGCGTGCACCGTGATCAAGCGCCACGAGAAGGCTCCCCGCGGGTACTACTCGGGCGTCGCGGCGCTGTTCACCCCGGCGCCCGCCGATGCGGGCGGGGTGCCGGATGCCGCGGGCCACGATCTCGACGCGCCGATCCTCATCCGCACCGCCTACCTCGTGGACGGGACCTTGCGCGTTCCGGTCGGGGCGACGCTCGTGCGCCACTCCGACCCCGACGGCGAGGTCGGTGAGACCCACGGCAAGGCCGCCGGTGTGCTGGGCGCGATCGGCGCGATCCCGCGCGATGAGGCGGCCGAGCGTGCCGCGCTCGACGAGGACGCCCCCGCCGCCGCGCCGCGCACCGCGCTCGCCGACGACCCCGAGATCGCGGCGCTGCTGGAGGCGCGGAACGAGCGCCTCGCCCCGTTCTGGATGAACCCGCAGGCCCCGGCGGTGCCCACGGCCACCGCGCCCGCCGCCCCCGCAGGCCCCGGTGCCGGACGCACGGCCATCGTGGTGGATGCCGAAGACCGCTTCACGACGATGCTCGCCCACCAGCTGCGCCACCTCGGGTTCGCCACCACCATCGTGCCGTGGTCCGAGGCCTCACCGTCGGCGCTCGATGTCGCCGACGTCGTGGTCGCGGGCCCCGGACCGGGCGACCCCCGCGACGATCGGAGCCCGCGCATCGCGCGCATGCGCGAGGTGGTGGCCGCTCGGCTCTCGTCCGGCCGCCCGCTCCTTGCCGTGTGCCTCAGCCATCAGGTGCTCGCCGACACGCTCGGCCTCGACCTCGTGCCGCTCGCGAGCCCGCACCAGGGACTGCAGAAGAACGTCGAGGTGTTCGGGCAGACGGCATCCATCGGGTTCTACAACACCTTCACGGCGCGCGTCGCACCCGGGACCGCGGCCCTCGGTGAGACCGAGATCGCGGCCGACCCGGCATCCGGGGACGTCTACGCGCTTCGGGGCCCCGGCTACGCGTCCGTGCAGGGCCACCTCGAGTCGATCCTGTCGCGCGACGGCCTCGAGACCCTCGACCGCCTCCTGACCCACGCGCTGGCTCCCGCCCTGACCTGAGCGGGCCCCGACGCGCCGGCTCCCGAGACGGGTCAGCCGCCGAGGAGCTGCACGGGGTTGAAGAGGTCGGCCGCGACCAACACGACCGTCATGACGGCGAGCGCGATCACGACGACGAACGTCACCGGCACGAGCCGCGTCGCGTCCACCGGCTTCGGGGGCGGGCGGTGCCACAGCTTCGCCCAGAAGCGGCGGATGCCGTCCCACAGCGCGATCAGGATGTGCCCGCCGTCGAGGGGCAGCAGCGGGATCAGGTTGAACACGAACAGCGCGATGTTGAGCGCGCCGAGGATCGTGAGCAGGCCCGACACCCGGTTGAGGATCGGCGTGTCGGTCGCCGCGACGTCGCCGGCCAGGCGCCCCGCGCCGACGACCGAGAGCGGGCTGTTCGGGTCGCGTTCCTGCCCCGTGACGAGATCGACGGCGGTGTCGTAGACGCGCACCGGCAGCTGCCAGATGATCCCGGCGACCTGCTGGGTCTGGGTGACCGCCGCCTTCGGGCCCTCCCAGATCGGCTGGCGCTCGTACTCGACGGTCGCGGTCATCCCCACGAAGCCGACCTCGGCCGTCGTCGCGGTCCCGTCCTCGCCCGCCACCTGCCGGGTCGCGAGCATCGGCGTGACCTGCAGGCTCTGACGCTGCCCGTCGCGCTCGACGACGATCGGGATCGTCGTCTCCGGCTTGTCCTGGATGATGGCGGATGCCTCGGCGAACGTGTCGACGTCGGTGCCGTCGACCGAGACGATGACGTCTCCGGGGAGGATGCCGGCGGCCGCCGCAGGCGACGCCGGGTCGCTCGATGTGCAGGTGGTCTGGCTGGTGCCGGCGGGAAGGACGCACTCGCTCACGGCAGCGATCGTCGTCGTCGCGGTCTGCGCGCCGATGCCGCTCACGACGATCGTGAAGAGCACGACGGCCAGGAGGAAGTTCATCACCGGCCCGCCCAGCATGATGATGATGCGCTTCCAGACCGGCAGCTCGTAGAAGTAGAGCCCGCGCGAGCCGCTGCCGGCGGCGAGGGTCTCGTCGTTCGCGGTGCGGGCATCCTGCACCATCGTGGCGAAGAACCCGCCTCCGGCCTTGCCCGCGGCTCCCGACGCGGTCGCGTCTGAGGGCGGATACATCCCCGCCATCGAGATGTAGCCGCCGAGCGGCAGCGCCTTGACGCCGTACTCCGTCTCGCCGATGCGCCGCGACCACAGCGTCGGACCGAACCCGATCATGTACTGGCCGACGCGGACGCCGAACTTCTTCGCCGGCACGAGGTGACCGATCTCGTGCAGCGCGATCGACACCGCGAGCCCGACGACGAGCAGCGCGACCCCGATGATGAAGGCGATGACGGTCACGACCGAAGAGGCTAGCGCGACCCGCTTTGAGTTTGCCGAGCCGCCACCCGACCCGACGCCGCGTGGGCCCCGTCGTGAGCGCGGTGGTCGGCCCGTGCATCACTCCACCTGAAGGCCGGTTAGGCTCCTGTCTGTGCCCGACGTGAGCGAACGCCCGACGCTGCGGCGCCTGCGCGCGCTGCGCGGCACCGTCGCGGCCGCCGTCGCCGTGCTGTTCGCCTCGACTGCGCACACGCTCTCCGGCGGGCACGCACCGCCGGCCTGGCTCGTCGTGGCGATCGTCGTCCTCGCGGCCCCGCTGTGCGTCGGCCTCATCGGTCGGCGCCGCACCCTGCCGCGGCTCGCCGCCACGATCGGCGCCGCCCAGCTCGCCCTGCACGGCGCCTTCGCCGTGATCGGCGATGCCGCCCCGGCCGGCGGCCTCGGCCACGCCGCGCACCACCACACCCCGCTCGCTCTGGATGCCTCGACGTTCGCCGATCCCGCCGCCGCGACCATGACCGTGGGCCACGCGATCGCCGCGCTCGCGACCCTCGTCGTGCTCGCGTGGGGTGAGCACCTGATGGTCGCCATCGCCCGCGGCATCCGCCGCCTGCTGCGCCTGCCGGTCGCGCCCATGCTGCCGTCCCCGCATGCGCCGCTGCCGTCTGCCCCGGCCACCGCTCCGCACGCGGCCGCCGTCTTCCTCGACTGTCTGAGCCGAAGGGGTCCGCCGACGCGCCCCGCGTCCGCCCTCACCGCCTGATCCGTTCGTCCGAGCGCAGGCGTCCCTTCACACCGGCCGTCCCGCCGCGCACCGCGCACCGCGCACCGACGGCACCACACAGACAGAGAGAACCCGATGGCATCCGCACGCCCGCACTCCACCACGCCCCGTCGCCGCCGCGCACCGCTCTTCGCCGGCCTCGTCGCCGGCGGCGCACTCATCCTCGCCGCGCCGCTCGCCGCGTCGGCGCACGTCCACGTCACGCCCGACGAATCCGCCGCCGGCACGACGACGCGTCTCGACTTCTCGTTCAGCCACGGCTGCGAGGACTCGCCCACCACCTCCGTCGCGATCAGCATCCCCGACGGCGTCGACGGCGTCACGCCCGTCCTCGACGGCGCGTGGACGATCGACCGCGAGGTCGGCACCGACGGCATCCCCACGAAGGTCACCTACACGGCGGTGACGCCCGTCGAATCCGGTGTCGCCGCGAGCGTCGCGCTCGACGTGATCTTCGCATCGTCGGCGTCGGGAACGCAGGTCGCCTTCCCGGTGCTGCAGACCTGCGAGGTCGGCCAGACCGACTGGGCCGAGGTCGCCGGCGAAGGCCAGAGCGAAGACGACCTCGAGTCTCCCGCTCCCGTCGTGACCGTCGGAGAGGTGTCGGAGGACACCGGTCACGGTCACGGCGACGGCGCGGCCGACGACGCGTCGGCCGACCCCGCCGACGGGGGCGACCACACCGAGCACGCCGACACCGACGACGTGGGCGCCGCGGCCGATCCCGTCGCGCGCTGGCTCGCCGGCGGGGCGCTCGTCGCCGCGCTCGCAGCCCTCGGCGTCGGCGTCGCGGGGCTTCGCCGCAAGAGCTGACGCGGAGTCCGGCGCACAAGCCGCCGCGGTCCGCCGCATGAGCTGACGCGCCTCCGGGCGCAGCGCGGTGCGACACCCGCACGAGGTGTCGATGAGATGATGGACGGGACATGAACATGCCCACTCCGCCCTCGAACATCCCCCCCGCGCTGCGCCCGGCACACCCGCCCGTCCGCGCCCTCACCGAGGTCGCGGAGCGCGCGGCGCATCGCACGATCGGCGACCTGGACGGTGTCGAGGTGACCGGCGTCACCCTGGCGACGACCGACCTGCACCCGGGCGACCTGTTCGTCGGCATCCACGGCGTGCGCCGGCACGGTGCCGAGTTCGCCGCCGACGCGGTGCGGGGCGGCGCCGTCGCGATCCTCACCGACGAGGCGGGCGCCGAGATCGCCGCGGACGCCGGCGTGCCGATCCTCGTCACCGACGACCCGCGCGGCGCCCTCGCAGACGTCTCCTCCTTCGTCTACGGCACCGACGGCAACCTCCCGGTGATCCTCGGTGTCACCGGGACGAACGGCAAGACCTCGACCGTGCATCTGCAGGATGAGCTGTTGCAGCAGCTCGGCATCCCGTCGGGGATGTCCTCGTCCGCGCGCCGCCACATCAACGGCGAGTCGATCATGGCGCGCCTGACGACCCCCGAGTCGACCGAGCTGCACGCGCTCATCGCACACATGCGGGAGCAGGGCGTGCGCGCGCTCGCACTCGAGGTGAGCGTCCAGGCGATCGTCCGTCACCGCGTCGACGGCATCGTCTACGACGTCGCCGGCTTCACGAACCTGCAGTACGACCACATGGACGATTTCGCCGACATGGAGGAGTACCTCGAGGGGAAGCTCCGCATGTTCCGCGCCGACCGCGCCCGCCGCGCCGTGGTGTCCCTCGACACCCCGGCCGGGCAGCGCGTCGTGGAGCACGCCGACATCCCGGTGACCACGATCGCAACGCCCGAGATCGCGACCGACGCCGCGCTCGCCGCGACGGCGCAGTGGTCGGTCGAGATGGTCGACGAGCGCATCAACGAGACCCGCTTCGTCCTCACCGGTCCGAATGGCGAGCGCCTCGAGACGACCGCGCCCGTCACGGGGCCGCACATGGCCGCCAACGCGGGTCTTGCGATCGTCATGATCCTCGAGTCCGGCCTCGCCACGTGGGACGAGATCGTCGCGACGCTCGATCGCGACGGCGGCATCCGTGGCACGCTTCCGGGGCGCACCGAGACGGTCACGACGGGCCGCGGGCCGACGGTGTACCTCGATTTCGCGCACACCCCCGACGGGTTCGAGATGACGGCCCAGGCGGTCCGTCGTCAGACGCCGGGGAAGCTCCTCATCATGTTCGGCGCCGACGGTTCGCGCGACACGACCAAGCGCCCGGCGATGGGTCGGGCGGCGGCGCGCAACAGCGACATCGCGATCGTCACCGACCACCACCCGCGCTACGAAGACCCCCAGGTGATCCGCGACGCGCTGTACTCCGGCGCCGTCGAGGAGCCGCCCGCGGGGGGCCTTTACAACATCACCCCGCCCGAAGACGCGATCACGAAGGCCGTCTCGCTCGTGGGCGAGGGAGACGCGATCCTCTGGTTCGGACCGGGGCATCAGGACCACCGCGAGATCCAGGGCGTCCGGCATCCCTACAACCCGCGGGAGATGGCGCTGCGCGCCCTGCGCGACGCGGGGTGGTGACGCGCCGCCGCGCGGGAAGGCACGTGTGGCCTGACCACAAAGGGGATGCCGCGAACGCGCCCCGCCTTGTGGGTTGCGCACACATCTTCTTTGTGGTCTGACCACAAGTCCTACACTGGAATCACGACCCGGACACGGATGGGTGCTCGGGCGGATCGGCGAAGCCGATCGATCCATTGGGCTCATCCCACGAGGACTCGAGGAACAATCATGACCACCGTCACTCCCGCCGCACACGAGACCGAGCACGACGCTCAGCCCGCCGCCTGGAACGGCTTCACCGCCGGCCCCTGGCAGGACGAGATCGATGTGCGCGACTTCATCCAGCGCAACTACACGCCCTACACCGGCGACGCTTCGTTCCTGACCGGCGCCACCGCCCGCACGACCCGCATCTGGAACACCCTTTCGGAGATGTTCCCCGAGGAGCGCGAGAAGGGCATCTACGACGTCGACCCGCACACGCCGGCCGGCATCACCGCCCACGCGCCCGGCTACATCGCGAAGGACGACGAGGTCATCGTCGGCCTCCAGACCGACGCTCCCCTCAAGCGCGCCATCATGCCCAACGGCGGCTGGCGCATGGTCGAGGGCGCTCTGGACACCTACGGCTACGAGGTCGACCAGACCCTGAAGACGGTCTTCAGCGAGTATCGCAAGACGCACAACCAGGGCGTCTTCGACGTGTACCCGCCGAACGTCCGCGCCGCACGCTCGTCGCACATCATCACGGGTCTGCCGGATGCCTATGGCCGCGGCCGCATCATCGGCGACTACCGCCGCGTCGCGCTTTACGGCGTCGACCAGCTGATCGCCGCGAAGAAGGTCGACAAGCTCGGCCTCGACACCACGCCCTTCACGGAGCAGATCGCCCGCGAGCGCGAGGAGCACGCGGAGCAGATCCGCGCGCTGCAGGAGCTCAAGCAGATGGCGGCATCCTACGGATTCGACATCTCCGGCCCCGCGACCACCGCTCGTGAAGCCGTGCAGTGGCTCTACTTCGCCTACCTCGGCGCGGTCAAGGAGCAAAACGGCGCCGCGATGTCGCTCGGCCGAACCTCGACGTTCCTGGATGTCTTCATCCAGCGCGACCTCGAGCAGGGCCTGCTCACCGAGACCGAGGCGCAGGAGATCATCGACGACTTCGTGATCAAGCTCCGCATCGTCCGGTTCCTCCGCACTCCCGAGTACGACGCGCTCTTCTCCGGCGACCCGACCTGGGTCACCGAGACGATCGGCGGCATGGGCGAGGACGGGCGTCCGCTCGTCACGAAGAACTCCTTCCGCTACCTGCAGACGCTCTACAACCTGGGACCTGCGCCCGAGCCGAACATGACCGTGTTCTGGAGCCCGGACCTCCCGCAGGGGTTCAAGGACTTCTGCGCGCAGGTGTCGATCGACACGTCGGCCGTGCAGTACGAGTCGGACGAGATCATCCGTCCGGCGTGGGGCGACGACGCGGCCATCGCGTGCTGCGTGAGCCCCATGCGCGTCGGAAAGCAGATGCAGTTCTTCGGCGCCCGCGTCAACCTCGCTAAGACGCTGCTCTACGCGATCAACGGCGGGCGCGACGAGGTCTCCGGCAAGCAGGTCTCGCCGGTCGCCGCCCCCGTGGGCGACGGACCGCTCGAGTTCGACGACGTCATGGCCCGGTTCGACAAGACGATGGACTGGCTCGCCGAGACGTACGTCGAGGCGCTCAACTGCATCCACTGGTCGCACGACAAGTACGCGTACGAGCGGCTCGAGATGGCCCTGCACGACAAGGACGTGCTGCGCACGATGGCCTGCGGCATCGCCGGCCTCTCGGTCGCGACCGACTCGCTGTCGGCGATCAAGTACGCGACCGTCACCCCGGTGCGCGATGACCGCGGCATCGTCGTCGACTACGTCACGGAGGGCGAGTTCCCGACGTACGGCAACGACGACGACCGGGCCGACGACATCGCCGTCGACCTCGTCGAGCGCTTCATGGCGAAGATCCGCAGCCACCCCATGTACCGGAACGCGCTGCCGACCCAGTCGGTGCTGACCATCACGTCGAACGTCGTGTACGGCAAGGCGACGGGGAACACCCCCGACGGCCGCCGCGCCGGCGAACCGTTCGCCCCGGGTGCGAACCCGATGAACGGTCGCGACACGCACGGCATGCTCGCCTCCGCCCTGTCGGTCGCGAAGCTGCCGTACTCCGAGTCGCAGGACGGCATCTCGCTGACGAACACGGTGGTCCCCGCCGGCCTCGGACGCACGAAGGACGAGCAGGTGCACAACCTCGCCGGCCTCCTCGACGCGTACGTCGGGTCGCACGGGTATCACATGAACGTCAACGTGCTGAACCGCGAGACGCTCGAGGATGCCATGGAGCACCCGGAGAACTACCCGCAGCTGACGATCCGCGTCTCCGGCTACGCCGTGAACTTCGTGCGACTGACCCGCGAGCAGCAGCTCGACGTCCTGTCGCGCACGTTCCACGGCTCGATGTAACCCCCACCCCAGAAGACCCCGAGAGGAGCAGACCATGTCCGCCACGCTGATCGCGTCGAACCTGTCTGCTCCTCTCGCGGGCCTGGAGGTCGCCGACGCCTCGCGGCACGAGCGCCTCGTCGCGATGCGCGAGGGCCGGCTGGGATCGGTGCACTCGTGGGAGCTCGTGACGGCGGTCGACGGCCCGGGAACGCGGCTGACGACCTTCCTGGCGGGCTGCCCGCTGCAGTGCCAGTACTGCCATAACCCCGACACGCTGCAGATGCGCGACGGCAAGCCCGTCTCGAGCGACGAGCTCCTCGCCCGCATCGCGCGGTATCAGGGCGTCTTCCGCGCCACCGGAGGCGGCATCACGCTCTCCGGGGGCGAGGTGCTCATGCAGCCCGCTTTCGCGGCGCGGATCCTCCGCGGGGCGAAGGAGCTCGGCATCCACACGGCGATCGACACCTCCGGCTACCTCGGCGCGGCGGCCACCGACGCGATGCTCGACGACGTCGACCTCGTGCTCCTCGACGTCAAGAGCGGGGATCCCGACACGTACAAGACGGTCACGGGGCGCGAGCTCGAGCCGACGCTCGCCTTCGGGCGGCGCCTCGCCGAGATGCCGCACGGTCCCGAGGTCTGGATCCGCTTCGTGCTGGTCCCGGGTCTCACCGACGACGTCGAGAACGTCGAGAAGGTGGCGGAGTACGCGGCATCCCTCAACGAGATCATGCCGGGCACCGTAACCCGCGTCGAGGTCCTCCCCTTCCATCAGATGGGCCGCGACAAGTGGGCCGCCCTCGGCCGCGACTACCTGCTCGAGGACACCGAGCCGCCCACTCCCGAACTCACCGAGCGGGTGCGCGAGAAGTTCCGCGCGCACGGTCTGACGACCTACTGACCGCTCCCCCGACGCGCCGATCCGCACCCGATGGTCGGCTCGAGCCCCACACCGCGGTGGTCGGCTCCCGGATCAGCCTGCGCCCCTTCCCATCCCCGGGCGCGGGCTGATCCCCTTCCTCACGCGCCGGAGCTCTCAGGCACCGGCGATCGCGCGATCCGCCTCCGCGCGCGCCCAGCTCTCCGCCTCGGCGAGCGATTCACGCGTGAGCTCGCCGGGGGCCGCGTGCGCGTCAACGACGCGCCGAACGGTGTCGAGGATGCCGAGATAGCTCAGAGCGCCCTCGTGGAAGGCATCCACGGCCTGCTCGTTGGCGGCGTTGAAGACAGCCGGGTAGGTGCCGCCGGCGCGGCCGACCTGCTTCGCGAGCGCGACGGCGGGGAACGCCTCGTCGTCGAGCGGCTCGAACGTCCAGGTCTGCGCCGTCGTCCAGTCGAGCGGCGCACCGACGCCCGCGACGCGGTGCGGCCAGTCGAGCCCGAGCGAGATCGGCAGGCGCATGTCGGGCGGGGATGCCTGGGCGATCGTCGACCCGTCGGTGAACTCGACCATCGAGTGCACGATCGACTGCGGGTGCACGGTGACGTCGATGGCGTCGTAGTCGACGCCGAACAGCAGATGCGCCTCGATGACCTCGAGCCCCTTGTTGACGAGGGTCGCGGAGTTCGTCGTCACGACCCGGCCCATGTCCCAGGTGGGGTGCGCGAGCGCCTCGGCGGGCGTCACGTTCACGAGCTCGGCGCGCGTCCGCCCGCGGAACGGACCCCCGGATGCCGTGAGCACGAGCCGTCGCACCTCGTGCGCCTCCCCCGCGCGCAGCGCCTGCGCGATCGCGGAATGCTCCGAATCGACCGGGACGATCTGCCCGGGCGCGGCGAGCGCCGTCACGAGGTCGCCGCCGACGATGAGCGACTCCTTGTTCGCGAGCGCGAGCGTGCGCCCCTCTTCGAGGGCTGCGAGGGTCGGGCCGAGGCCGACCGATCCGGTGATCCCGTTGAGCACCACTTCGGCATCCACCTCGCGGACGAGCCGCTCCGCCGCGTCTGCGCCGAGCGCCGTCGCGCGCTCGGCGACGCCGAACTCGGCCGCCTGCGCGGCCATGCCGTCGGCGTCACGCCCGGCGGCGAGCCCCACGACCTCGAACCTGTCGCGGCGGTCTCGGATGACATCGAGCGCCTGCGTCCCGATCGAACCGGTGGAGCCGAGGATCAGGACGCGACGCATCCCGTCAGCCTAGCCGCGCGCCGTCGCTGGGGCGCCTCGGCGTCACTGGGTGGCGGCGGTCGGCGCGTGCTGGGTGCCGAGGATGTCGATGACGAACACCAGCGTCTTCCCCTTCAGCGCGCCGTTCAGGTCACCCATCGACGGCGGCATGACCACGAGCACCTGGCTGCCGACGGTCTGACCGACCATCGCCTTGCCGAACCCCTCGTACACCCCCGTCGTGGTGAACGCCGCCGGCGCCCCGCGCTTCCAGCTGGAGTCGAACTCCTCCTTGGTGTCCCACGCGACGCCCTTGTACTGAACCGTCACCTGGTCGCCTTCGGCGACGGTCGGCCCGTCGCCCTTCTTGAGCACCTCGATCTGCAGGTCGGCGGGCGCAGCGGTGTCGGGCACGGTGATCGTCGGCTCGCCGTCGTCCGCGAGAGCGACCTCCGGCATCCCCTCCACCGGCGCAACGCTCTGACCGGTCGCTGTCGTCGGCAGCTCCTCGAACGTGCGCGCGACGACGACGTAGTTGCTGCCCTCGGTGCCGAGCGCCGAGCCGGGCACGGTCATCACGACAGTCGACCCGAGCGGGTTGCACTCGATCGCTCCGACCCACATCGTCAGCTGGGTCTGGTCGATGAGTACCGGCACGCGTCCGTCCTCGGAGGCGGAGGTCGTCGTCGAGTCGTTGATCAGCTCACCGGAGGCGCCGTCGTACACCTGGTACTGCGCCGAGACCAGGTCGCCCACGCCGAGGTCCGCCCCGTCGCCGGGCGTGACGACGGTGCGCTCGACCTGTTCGAACGCCAGGTCGGAGGGAACGGTGGCAGACAGCGTGTCACCCGCCTCGTCGACGGTGACGGCGTCCGAGTCCGATCCCGGCGACGCCGCGATGAGGCAGGCGTCCGCCGCACCGCTGGAGCCGGACGGCGACGGCGAGGATTCCGCGTCGCCCGACCCGGCGCACCCGGCGAGCAGGAGCACCGACACGGCGGCGGCGGACAGGGCGGCGATCGGGCGCAGGCGCACGGGGACCTCACAGGGGTGGTGGTCACGGATGCCGTGACACGGCACCCGGGCAGACGAGAGACTCACACATCTTCGCGCATCTTCTTCTGTCCCCGCTGAGAGGCGTCCCGTCGGGAGGCCGGCCGCGCGGCCGATGGGGGCCATGCGCGGGGAGGAATGAGATCGGGAGTACCCTCGACGGGTGGCAGAAGAGCATGGGGGCGCGTCCGAGGCGCCCGAACGCGCCGCGACGACGGATGCCGAGCCGGACGAATCGGGCGTCGCACCCGTCGGTTTCACCTACTACTTCGGTCGCGCCGTGCTCGTGCCGCTCACCCGGCTCATCTACCGCCCGCGCATCGAAGGGCGCGCGAACATCCCGCGTACGGGCAAGGTGGTCTTCGCGAGCAACCACCTGTCGTTCATCGACTCGCTGATCATCCCGATGTTCGCGCCGCGCCCCGTCTACTTCCTCGCGAAGTCGGCCTACTTCGAGGGCACCGGGTTCCGCGGGTGGGTGAGCCGGCACTTCTTCCGTGCCATCGGTGCGACCCCCGTCGAGCGCGGCGCCGGGCAGGCGGCGCTCGACGCGCTCGACCAGCAGCGGCGCATCCTCGCCTCGGGTCGGGCGATCGCGCTCTATCCCGAGGGGACGCGCTCGCTGGACGGCAAGCTCTACAAGGGACGGACGGGCGTCGCATTCCTCGCGCTCGAAGAGGGCGCCCAGGTCGTCCCCGTCGGGCTCATCGGCACGAACGAGGCCATGCCCGTCGGCGCACGTATGCCCAAGCGGCATCCCCGCGTGACGGTGCGCTACGGGGAGCCTCTCGACCTGTCGCACTACGGACCGGCATCCAGCGGCAGAGCACGCCGGCTCGCGACCGACGAGGTCATGTCCGCGATCCACGCCCTCTCGGGGCAGGAGCTGGCCGGAACCTACAACGAGGCGCCCGCCGCGAACCCCGTCGAACGTCTCAAGCAGGTGCTCCCGCACGAGCGGCGGTAGCGCACGGGCGCCGGACGCGGGATCTCGGCGAGAGCGCGGGCGAAAAGCAGGGCCGATCGGCGCCGACGGCGGTGTGACGCCACCGCAGCTGCGGTTCGCCCTGCTTTTGCGGCGGCTCGCTCTCCAGACGGTCGCGCATCGCCTCCTCCCCAACCGGTCGAATCGCCGATCCGTCCACAGATCAGACGCGGGCGCGCCCTCGCCACTGCGCGGGCCGACAGTCTGGCGGCATGGAGCACATGACGCAGGCCGACGCCGGACCGGCCCCGCGCATCGCGCGAACCCGCGACCTGCGGGCGGCGGGATGGCGGGCGAGCGAGGTGCGGGCCGCGGTGGAGAGCGGAGGTCTCGTGCGGGTGCGTCAGGGCGCCTTCTGTTCGCCGCTCACCCCGCCCGACTGTGTCGCCGCGGGGCGCAACCGGGGACGTCTCGCGTGCGTCTCCGAGCTGCGTCGTCGTGGGGTGTTCGTCATGGACCACGCCACACGGCACATCCACGTCGTGCCCGAAGCGGCGCGGCTCGGACCGCCCGGGACGAATCGGCTGCACCGCGACCGGCTCCTGCGTGCCCCTCATCCCCGGTCGCTCAGCGTGGAAGTCTTCGACGCGGTGCGCCAATCGGTGCTGTGCCAAAGCCCCCGGGCCGCGATCGCGACGACCGATTCCGCGCTCCATCTCGGGGTTCTCGCCCACGACGACCTGGACGAGCTGTTCGCGTCGCTCCCCCGTCGCCACCGGCGGCTGCGTCGACTGCTCGACTCCCGCGCCGAGTCGGGGCCCGAGTCGCTGATGCGGCTCATCCTGCGCACCCTCGGGTGCCGATTCGACGTGCAGGTGGAGATCGCGGGGGTCGGACGCGTCGACTTCCTCGTCGACGGCTGGCTCATCATCGAATGCGACAGCCGCGCATTCCACTCGTCATGGGAGCAGCAGAAGCGCGACCGGCGACGTGATCAGGAGGCTGCGATGCGCGGGCTCACGACGTACCGCCCGATCGCCGAAGACATCATGGAGCGTGCGGACGTGGTGCGGGCGGCGGTCGCGGGGCTGCTCGCCGCCCGCCCCCGGTGACGAAGCAGCCGGCGGCCGCGCAGGGGCGACGCGGCGGCCGAGGCGGCGCCGCGCGTCCCCGGCGCGAACGCAGGCAAGAGCAGGGGCAGGTGGCAGGAAAGGCGGGCCACAGACCGGATAGACGCAGTCGCCCCTGCTTTTCGCGGGGTCGGCCGGCGTCGATACGCGCGGCTCAGACGGCGGTAACCGTCGCCTCGTGACGGACCGGGAAGTTCACCGAGTTCGCGATGAAGCACCAGTCGTGCGCCTGCGCGTGCGCGGCCTCCGCCGCCGCGATCATCCCTTCCTCGGCGACGACGACGCGCGGGTGGAGCGTCACCTCGGTGAATGCGCCGCCTCCGCGCCCGTCGAGGGTCATCGTGCCGGTCGCGTGATCGTCGTAAGACACGACCACGACGCCCGCCTCGACGCATGCGTGCAGGTAGGACAGCAGGTGGCACTCCGAGAGCGCCGCGAGCAGCAGGTCTTCGGGGTTCCACTTCGCGGGGTCGCCCCGGAAGGGCCGGTCGGCGGATGCCGCGAGGTCGGGCTTGCCGGAGATCGACACCGTCACGGCGCGGTCGTAATCGCGGTACCCGCTCGTTCCGGTGCCGCGGTTGCCCGTCCACGTGCTGCGGACCTCGTATCGATGCTCTCCGATCATGCTCCCAGTCTCGCACCGCGCCGGTCGGGCGACCTGACCGAAACCGTCCTCGGCCCGGCCGGTGCCGGCGGTAGGCTGGGCCGGTGCCCGAGACGTTGACCGTGCCCTCCTCCGTCGAACTCGCCGTCGTCGAACGTTCCGGGTTCGTGGAGTCGCGCCACGCGGGAGCGGCGATCGTCCTCGACGCCGAGGGCGTCGTGCAGCTCACGCTCGGCGACGTCGAGACCCCGATCCTGCCCCGCTCGAGCATGAAGCCGCTACAGGCGCTCGGATGCCTGACGGCCGGCGCCGACCTCACCGGCGAGCGCCTGGCGCTCGCGACGGCGAGCCACTCGGGCACCAACCGGCACGTCGCCGTCGTCCGCGACATCCTCGATGCGGCGGGTCTCGGCGAGTCGGATCTCGGGTGCCCCGCGGCGTGGCCGGGCGACCCCGCAACGCGCGACGAGCTCATGCGCGAGCTCGGACAGCCCCAGCGCATCCGTATGAACTGCTCCGGCAAGCACGCGGCGATGCTTCTCACGTGCACCGTGAACGGCTGGGACACCACGGGCTACCTCGACCCCGCCCACCCGCTGCAGGTCCACATCCGCGAGGTCATCGAGCGTCTCATCGGCACGAAGGTCACCTCCGCCGCCGTCGACGGCTGCGGCGCGCCCGTGTACGGGATGAGCCTGTCGGCTCTCGGCCGTGCGGCGCATCGCATCGGCACGTCGTCGGAGCGCTCCCCGTTCGCCCTGCACCGCAGCGCCGGCGCCCTCGTCCGCGCCGTTCGCGAGAGCCCGTGGACGATCGACGGGCCGGGTCGTCCGGACACGATCGCGATCGAGCGGCTCGGCGTCTTCGCGAAGGGGGGCGCGGAGGGCGTCATGATCATGGTCGCCCCGAACGGCACGACGGTCGCGCTGAAGGTGCTCGACGGGTCGGGTCGCGCGACGACCGCGATCGCGCTCGCCCTGCTCGAGCGCGTCGGCGCCCTCTCCCCCGCCGACGTCGCCGCGACGTTGGCTCAGCTTCCGCTCGCCGTGACCGGCGGCGGGCAGGATGTCGGCCTGATCCGGCCGACCGTTTAGCCTTCGCACGGCGCGGCCACAAGGCGCGGCGGGGCGGGGCACCGACAAGGGAGCGACATGCGCATCAGTGTTCCGACCGAGATCAAGAACAACGAGTTCCGGGTCGCGCTGACCCCCGCGGGTGTCTACGACCTCGTGCGATCCGGCCATGAGGTCTTCGTCCAGCGCGGTGCCGGGATCGGCTCGTCGATGTCGGATGCCGAGTACGCCGACGCCGGCGCCACGCTTCTCGACGACGCGGCGGAGGTCTGGGCGCGGGCCGAACTGCTCCTGAAGGTGAAGGAGCCGATCGCCGCGGAGCACGGGTACTTCCGCGACGACCTCGTGATCTTCACCTACCTGCACCTCGCCGCGGACCGCCCGCTCACCGACGCCCTCGTGGCGAGCGGCGTCACCGCGATCGCGTACGAGACGGTGCAGCTCCCGGGAGGTGGGCTGCCGCTCCTCGCCCCGATGAGCGAGGTGGCCGGTCGCCTCGCCCCCACGGTGGGCGCTGCGACGCTGATGCGCTCCGCCGGGGGCCTCGGCCTTCTCATGTCGGGTGTGCCGGGCACGCGTCCCGCGACGGTCGCGATCATCGGCGGCGGCGTCGCGGGGGCGAACTCCGCCTACATCGCGGCGGGCCTCGGTGCCGACGTCACGATCTTCGACACGAACATCGCACGTCTGCGCTTTCTCGACGATCACTTCCAGGGTCGCGTGAAGACGGCGGCGTCGAACCCGCTCGACCTCGACCGCGCGGTCGTCGCGTCCGACCTCGTCATCGGCTCGGTACTCATCCCCGGCGCGAAGGCGCCGAAGCTCGTGACGAACGAGATGGTCGCGCGCATGCGACCGGGATCGGTGCTCGTCGACATCGCCGTCGACCAGGGCGGCTGCTTCGAGGACACCCGACCGACGACGCACGCCGACCCCACTTTCCCCGTTCACGGGAGCGTCTTCTACTGCGTCGCGAACATGCCCGGCGCCGTCCCGAACACCTCCACCTCGGCGCTCACCAACGCCACCCTTCCCTACGTCCGGAGGATCGCGGGGCTCGGATGGCGCGACGCGCTGCGCGCGGACGCCGCCCTCGCCGACGGACTCAACGTGACGGCCGGCCTTCTCGCCAACGCCGGCGTCGCGGAAGCCCACGGCCTCGCGGCGGTGACGCTCGCCGACGCCCTCGCCTGAGGCATCCGCGCCCTCAGTCCGGCAACCACACGCGCGCAGGAGCCTCGCCGGGAGCGAGCGCCCACGCCCGCCCGGGCACAGCCTCCGTGTACGGCGGAGACTCGCGCCGCCCGGTGACGGCGCGGTACTCGGACGCGCAGGCGACGTCGACGACGAATCGGCTGTGCTCGCGTGCCGCCGCGAGCACGCGCCACTGCGCGAGCCAGGCGTCCGGCGTGCCGATCACCGCGTCGCCGCGAGAGGGCGGAGTGGTGGATGCCGCCGCCTCCTCGACCGTCATCGCGTGAAGGCCCGCCTCCGCGCACGCGGCGCGCAGGCGCTCGACCCGCGCCCCGGGAGGTGTGACGATCGCGAGCGGCGTGGTCGGCTCGAGCGTCGCCATCGATGCCGGGAGCGACCCGGGCAGCCCGCCGGCCCCACCGCCCGCGCCCACTCCGCCGGTCCCGCCGGGCCCGTCGGCGACCGCGACCTGGATCGGACGCCGCCCCCAGCGACCGCGCCCGGGTGCCGTGCCGGCCGCGAAGTCGGACGATTCGCCCCCCGCGGCCACGTGATCGGTCCGGGTCGGAAGTGGCAGGAGCAGCCGGTGCGGCAGCAGTTCGAGCACCCGCCCGAGTCCGCCGGCGAGGCGCGCGACCGCGACGACCAGCACGATCCCGCGACCGCGTGCCTCGCGCGCCGCCCGTTCGAGCCCAGCGACCCACGTCGCCGCGTACTCACCGGGCAGTCGCCCCACGAGTGCGTCGGCGTCGTCGACGAGGACGACCGTGCCTGCGGGCGCCGCGGCGATGCCGTCGAGCGCGTCCCACGCGCCCTCGGCATCGGCGGGCACGCGCAGCACGCGCTCCGCCTGGGCGGCGATCGTGGCAAGAAGCGTCGAGCGCCCGCTGCCGGGCCCGCCGACGATAGCGAGGCCCCCGGCGGCTCGGGGCAGCGTCACGACGCTCTGCCGCTGGTGCTCCGGCTCGTCGCTCAGCCCGAGGACGATCTCGCCGCTTCGGCGCACGTCATGAAGCTCGAGCCGGTCGGGAAGCGGCGGAAGCCACGGACGCCGGGCGGGGGCGTGCCCCGAGGCCTGTGCCCGAAGCTCGGCGAGCGCGTCTGCGCCGGTCCGCGCGACCCGCACCGTGCGCGCCGTGGCGTCGGCGGCGCAGCGGATGAGCGCCGTCCCCCGTGCGGCTTCGCTCCCGGGGAGGCGCACCGCGTCATCCTGGCCGATCACGGTGCGGGAGTCGGCGCCATCTGTCACACGGAAGGCGATGCGCAACGGGGCGTTGGCCAGCACTCCGTCGCGGAACGCGCCCGCGGCGCGCTGCGACGCGAGGATCAGGTGCATGCCGAGCGCGCGGCCGCGCGCGGCGATGTCGGCGAACAGGTCGTGCAGCTCGGGGCGCGCGGCGACGAGGGCCGCGTACTCGTCGACGACGATGACGAGGCGCGACAGCGCGTCGCCCGCGTCGTCGATGTCGCGGGCGTCTGCGTCCGCCAACACGCGCTCTCGGTAGCGGATCTCGGCGGTGAGACTCTCCACCGCGCGAAGCGCGCGTGCCTCGTCGAGATCGGTGAGGACCCCCGTCACGTGCGGGAGCGCGGCGAGCGCATCGAAGGTGCGCCCGCCCTTGAAGTCGACGAGGAGCAGGGACAGCTCCTGCGGCGAGCGCGTGCGGCACATCGCCGCGATCCACGTCGTGAGCAGCTCGCTCTTGCCCGACCCCGTCACCCCGATGACGACGGCGTGGGGGCCGTCACCGACGAGGTCGAGGACGACCGGCGCGCCGCCGCTCCTGCCGACGGCGGCCGCGAGACTGCCGCGCCCACCCCCGAGCACCGGGAGGTCCTCGAGCGACACGGCACCGTCCACCCGCTGCCCGAGCGAATCGGCGCGCGCGGCGAGCGCGGCCGCGAGGGCTTCCGCCTGGGCAGAGGAGATCGCCTCGACGCGAACCTCCTGCGAGAGGCCGTCGTGATCGAGGCGCGCCCTGTCGGCACCCGTGAGTGTGAGCACCGCGGCGCAGCGCGGCGGCGGCGGATCCCCCTCGCGCACCTGCACGATCGGGATGTCGATGCCGTCGGACACGGGCCGGCCGCCGTTCGCAACGACGAGGAGCGCACCGCGGGTCGCTTCGGCATGCGGCACGCGCAGCGTCGCATCACCCGCCGCCGCAGCCCCGGCATCCCCCAACCGCACGCTCCCCGGGGCGTGCGCGAGGCACACCTGCAGCGCGAGCGCACGGACGACGGCCGCGGCCGGGATCGCGGGGCCGGCAACGGCGACACCGCCCGCGAGCGGGACCGTGATGGGTACGTCATCGAGCATGCGGGAGCGGCGGCGGAGCGCGCGGGATCGGTCGTCGTGCGCTTCGCCGTCGAGGCGCACCCCGCTCGCGGCGCGCCCCGCGCCCACGACAAGGACGTCCTCGCGCCCCGGCACCACACGCCAGATCTCTTCGGGGGCGGCCGCGTAGCCCGCGACATCGGGAGTCCGTCGCCAGGCGCGCTCGCGTTCGACGTCGTGGCGCCGGTCGAGTTCGCCCTCGAGCACACCCAGTTCGCGCGCCCCGTCTTTGGCGGCGCGCCGCTTCGTGCGTCGCGCGGTGCGCAGCCCGTCGAGGAACGACGCCCCCGCCATGAGCGGCCCGAGGGCGGCGAACCAGAGCGCGAACGGCGACCCGGTGACCTTCCACAGGACGACGGCGCCGATCACCGGAACGATCGCTGCGGCGATGGGCAGCGCCGGTCGCGGCGGCGACGGAGGCGGAGCGGGGAGGCGGAGCGGGTCGTCGTGTGCGTCATGCATGCGCGACAGTCAAGCGGGGCGACCGTGCGCGTGGGGACCGATCAGGCGGATCGGTGGATGAATCCGCTCAGGCGTCGTCTGTGGAGGAGTCGATGGGCGCGTCACCCGCGTGCGTGCGGCGCGCGTTCAGCACGATGATCGTCACGTTGTCGCGACCACCGTTCTCGAGCGCGGCCTCGAGCATGTCGTCAACGGCCTCGGTCGGGTCGTCGTGCTGCAGCAGGAAGTGCAGGATGCCGTAGTCGGTGAGCTCCTTCGTGAGCCCGTCACTGCAGATCACGAACCGGTCGCCGTCGAGCACCTCGAGGCGCACGTAGTCGGGCGAGACGCCGTCGGAGGGACCGATGGCGCGCGTGATGACGTTGCCGTACGGGTGGTTCTCGGCTTCTTCGGGGCTGAGCCTTCCTGCGGCGATGAGCTCCTGCACGACAGAGTGGTCGGTCGTCACCTGCGCGAGCGTTCCGTCGCGGAAGAGGTACACGCGCGAGTCGCCGACGTTGAGCGTCACCCACGTGGGTTCGGGGCCGGAGAGGTCGAGGTAGACGCCGGTGACGGTCGTCCCTGTGCCCTCGTCGGTGGTCTCGGGATGCGACGCGATATCGCTCACGGCGCGGGCGAGCGCCTTCTCGATCGCCTTCGGGCCCACGTCGCCTTTCGTCGCGACGGCGCGCAGCCGGTCGACGGTGCTCGCGCTGGCGATCTCTCCCCCGATGTGGCCGCCCATCCCGTCGGCTACGACGAAGAGCGGGTACTCGGCCAGCACGGCATCCTGGTTCGTGTCACGGCGACGTCCACGATGGGTCACCTCGGACCACTGGAGCTCGAGCGCACCGTCGTCGAGGGGAACGGTGCGCGAACGGGTCGCGGCTTCTGACACGCTCACACTCTAGTGGACGCCTCGCCCGGCTCATCGGCGACGGGCGGGATGGGCGGCAGCGGCGGTACCGCTCCGGGCGAGACCACGGGGACCGGTCCGGTGAGGACCGCCTCCGGCTCGACATCGACCGGATCCGTCTCGTCGTCGACGGCGGGGGCGTCGAACTGCGCGTCGTAGAGGCGCCGATATGCGCCGTTCGCCGCGAGGAGCTCCTCGTGCGTGCCCTGCTCGACGATCGCCCCGGCCTCCATGACCAGGATGAGGTCCGCGTCACGGATGGTGGAGAGGCGATGGGCGATGACGAACGACGTCCGGTCGCGGCGCAGACGCGACATCGCCCGCTGGATGAGGAGCTCGGTACGGGTGTCCACCGAGCTGGTCGCCTCGTCGAGGATCAGAATGCGCGGGTCGGAGATGAAGGCCCGCGCGATCGTGACCAGTTGGCGCTCACCGACGGACAGATTCGTCGCCTCGTCGTCGAGCACGGTGTCGTAGCCGTCGGGAAGGGCGTGCACGAACCGATCGACGTACGCCGCCTTCGCCGCCGCGAGGATCTCCTCCTCGCTCGCGTCGTCCTTGCCGTAGGCGATGTTCTCGCGGATCGTGCCCGAGAACAGCCACGTGTCCTGCAGCACCATCCCGGTGCGCGAGCGCAGATCGGCGCGGGTCATGAGGCGGGTGTCGAGAGTGCCGAGGGAGATGACGCCGGCATCCACTTCGTAGAAGCGCATGATGAGGTTCACGAGCGTCGTCTTCCCTGCCCCCGTCGGGCCGACGATCGCGACGGTGCTGCCGGGATCGGCTCGCAGCGACAGGTCCGCGATCAGCGGGATGTCGGGGACGTACCGGAACGAGACGTCGTCGAACGCGAGGTCCGCGGTCTCTTCGGGGACGGTCTCGGCGGGCTCGGCATCGGGGCTCTCCTCCTCCTCGTCGAGGAGTTCGAAGACGCGCTCGGCGCTCGCGACGCCCGACTGGAGCAGGTTCGCCATCGACCCGAGCTGGCTCAGCGGCTGCGTGAACTGCCGCGAGTACTGGATGAACGCCTGCACGTCGCCGATCGACATGAGACCGTTCGCGACCTGCAGGCCGCCGACGACCGCGATGGCGACGTAGACGAGGTTCCCGATGAACATCATCGCGGGCATGATGATCCCGGAGAGGAACTGCGCCCCGAAGCTCGCCCGGTACACCGCATCGTTCTCGCGGGCGAAGTCGGCCTCGACGTCGGTCTGGTGACCGAACACCTTGACGATCTGATGGCCGGAGAACGTCTCCTCGACGCGGGCATTGAGAACGCCCGTCGCGGCCCACTGCGCGACGAAGAGCTTCTGCGATCGACGCGCTACGAGCGTCGTGATGAGGATGGTCAGGGGGATCGTCACGAGCGCGATGACGGCGAGCAGCGGCGAGATGACGAACATCATCACCAGGACGCCGACGACGGTGAGCAGGCTCGTCACCACCTGGGAGAGCGTCTGCTGCATCGTCTGACCGATGTTGTCGACGTCGTTCGTGACCCGGCTCAGCAGCTCGCCGCGCTGGACGCGGTCGAAGTACGCCAGCGGCAGCCGGTGAATCTTGTCCTCGACCTGGACGCGGAGGCGGTTCATGGCCCGCTGCACGATGCCGGTGAGCAACCGCGCCTGCAGCCAGCCGAACACCGCGGCGAGGATGTAGACGGCGAGGACGGCGATCATGACGACCGCGAGGCGGTCGAAGTCGATGCCCGCGCCGGGCGTGAAGTCCATCGAGCGGATCATGTCCGCCTGCTGTTCGTTGCCCGACGCGATGAGCTGGTCGATGATCTGCTGCTTGGTCGCACCGGCCGGCACCTGGAGGGAGATGAACCCCGCGAAGATGATGTTGGTGCCCTCGCCGAGGATCTTCGGGCCCGCGACGCTGAGCGCGACCGAGAGCACCCCGAGGATCAGCACCAAGACGAGCTTCGGCGTATCGACCTTGAGGGTCCCGAGCAGTCGTTTCGCGCTCGGCCCGAAGTTCTGCGCCTTTCCGCCCGGCGCCATGCCGCGCCCTCCGCCCATGGGCCCCCGTCCGCCCATGGGTCCGTGCCCGCCCTGGGGTCCTTGCCCGCCCTGGGGTGCCGCCGGGCGGGATGACGTCGTGCTTCCGCCGCTCATACCGCCTCCTGCGCGGAGAGCTGCGACTCGACGATCTCACGGTATGTCTCGCACGTATCGAGCAGCTCGTCGTGCGTGCCGAGGCCGACCATGCGTCCGTGATCGAGCACGACGATCTGGTCGGCGTACCGGATCGTCGTCACGCGCTGCGCGACGATGACGCGGGTCGCGTCGGGGAGTTCTGTGTCGAGGGCGTGCCGCAGCGCCGCGTCCGTCTTGAGGTCGAGAGCGGAGAAAGAGTCGTCGAAGATGTAGATCTCGGGGCGCTTCACGAGCGCGCGTGCGATCGCGAGACGCTGCCGCTGGCCGCCCGAGACGTTCGTGCCGCCCTGCGCGATGGGCGCCTCGAGCCCGCCGTCGAAACCCGACACGAAGGAGGATGCCTGGGCCAGATCGAGCGCCTTCCAGAGCTCCTCGTCGGTGGCGTCGCGGTCGCCGTAGCGGAGGTTCGAGGCCACCGTCCCGGAGAAGAGGAACGCGCGCTGGGGCACGAGACCGATGCGCGCCCACAGGTCATCGGGGTCCATCTCGCGAACGTCCGTGCCGTCGACGCGCACCGCACCGCCCGTGACGTCGAACAGGCGCGCGATGAGGCCGACGAGCGTGGTCTTGCCCGAACCGGTCGATCCGATGATCGCGGTCGTCGTGCCCGGCGCGACGGTGAAGGTGAGGTCGCGGAGCACGGCCTCGTCGGCGCCGGGGTAGGTGAAGTCGACGTCGTCGAACTCGATGAGGCCCCCGGCGGGCCGGACCTCCACCGGGTGCTCCGGCGCGTGCACGGAAGGCTCGGTCTCGAGCACGGCGCCGATCCGGTCGGCGCACACCGCGGCGCGGGGGATCATGACGAACATGAACGTCGCCATCATCACCCCCATGAGGATCTGCATGAGGTAGTTGAGGAACGCGAACAGCGTGCCGATCTGCACCCCGTGGTTCTGCACCTGGTCGGCGCCGTACCAGATGACGGCGACCGACGAGAGGTTCATCACGAGCATCACAGCGGGGAACATCAACGCCATGAGGTACCCGGCCCGCAGCGCGGTCTCCATGACGTCTTCGCTGGCCTTGCCGAACCGGGCGCGCTCCCGGTCCTCTCGCACGAACGCCCGGACGACCCGGATGCCGGTGAGCTGCTCCCGGAGGATCTGGTTCACGCGGTCGATGCGCGCCTGCATCGCGGTGAAGGCGGGGACCATGCGCACGACGATGAGCGAGACCACGAGGAGAAGGACCGGGATCGACACCGCCATGAGCCACGACAGACCGGCATCCTGTCGCACCGCCATGATGATGCCGCCGATGGCGAGCATCGGCGCGGAGACCATCACCGTCGCCGACATCTGCACCAGCATCTGCACCTGCTGCACGTCGTTCGTGTTGCGCGTGATCAGCGAAGGAGCGCCGAACTGTCCGACCTCGCGCTGCGAGAACGCGACGACACGGTGGAACACGGCGGCACGGAGCGACCGGCCCATGCCCATCGCGAGGCGCGACCCGAAGTACACCGCGATGAGAGAGCAGACGACCTGGAAGAAGCTGACGAGCAACATCACCCCGCCGGTACGCCAGATGTAGTCGATGTCACCGGTGACGACGCCCTTGTCGATGATGTCGGCGTTGAGCGTCGGCAGGGCGAGGGAGGCGATCGACTGCCCCAGCTGGAACAGCACGACGAGTACCAGCAACGGCCACGCGGGCCGGAGGAAACCGACGAGGATCTTCCCGAGCATCGGGGGCCTGCGCCGCGCGGTCAGGCTTTGGGCGTCTCGCCGGCGCCGCCCGCGGTCGGGTCGGTCGTCGTGTCGCCGGATGCCGACGGATCGGTCGTCGGCGCTGCGGTCGTCGGCGGCTCGGTCGTGGGCGGCTCGGTCGCCGGCGGCGCGAGGGGAGCTTCAGCGGCGGGCGACGGCACCACCGGCGGCTCGGGGGCCGGTGCGGCGACGGGAGGCTCGGTCGACGGCGGTCCGTAGGCGGGCGGCTCGGTCGAGGGCGGTCCGTACGCCGGCGGCGGCTGGTAACCGGCCGGCGGCGGCTGGTAACCCGCGGGCGGCGGCTGGTAACCGGCAGGCGGCGCCTGGTAACCGGCGGGCGGCGCCTGATAGCCGGCCGGGGGTGCCTGATAGCCGGCGGGCGGCTGGTAGCCCGGAGGCGGCGCGTACCCGGGCGCGGGCGGCGCGACGTACCCGGCGCTCGGCTGCACCGGGATCCCCTGCCACACCGTGCGGTCGGCGAAGAACCCGTTGCCGGCCCACGGTGCGGGTGCGATGGCCGGGTTCCAGCGCGACTTGTCGTACGCGTTGATGCCGAGCCAGACGATCGAGAGGAGCACGTAGAGGACAACCCAGACGGGCTCCTTCTGCAGCTTCAACCCAACGCGCCACGCGGCCAGCGCCGTCGCCACGATGAACAGGACCAAACCGAGGAAGCCGAGGTTCAGCGGAGCCAGGACGATGGCGACACCCGCGGCGATCAGGACGACCCAGGGGCTCAGATCGCCGAGCTTGCTGAAGACCATGAAGTTGTAGACGGGCACCCACGCGCGCCACTTCCCCTGGACACCCGCCTTGTCGAAGATCTTCATGAGGAAGAGCGACGAGAGGACGTAGTACAGCACCGCGAACAGGAAGAAGATGAACCCGAAGAAGAGGGCAGCGGCGACCACCGCGCCGTCGTTGTAAGAGTCGCCCATGATGTCCTTTCGGCCGTGAGCGGTCGCCAGCGCGTCCGTCAGAGTCATCGTAAGGGCACAGCGCACCCCGCGACCAGAGGCAGTCGGCGCGCGCAGTTTCTCGCGCGCCGAGCGCTGGTTTCGCTAGCCTGGCGACTGTACCCATCGGAAGGATCGCCATGAGCGACGCGCAGACCCCCACTCCCCCGCCCGTCCCGGAGCAGCCCGCCGCCGACGCGGCCGCTCAGGCGCAGGCCGCGCCGGCGACGACACCGACCGGCGGGCAGGCGGGTGTCGACGACACGGGCGTGCCGCGCCTGCTGGGCGAGTTCGACGAGATCGGCAAGGGCTTCCTCTCGGCGCTGTTCGACATCACGTTCACGCAGTTCATCACGCGGCGCCTCGCGAGCGTCTTCTACCTCGTCGGTCTCGTGGCGATCGGCATCGGTTTCATCGCGACCTTCTTCAGCGGGATCATCTCCGGCATCGGGTCGCTCAGCTGGAACGTCGGCGGCGGCATCGCGCTCATCATCTCGACGCTGATCGTCGTCCCCGTGCTCGCCTTCCTCGCGATCGTGGTGCTCCGCTTCGTCATCGAAGCGGGCGTCGCGCTCGTCGCGATCGCGGAGAACACCGAGCGCACCGCGCAGAACACGCAGCGCGCCACCACGCCGCCGCGCTGATCAGACGACGAGGTCGAGTTCGCCGTCCGCACCCGTTCGCACGGTGAGGCCGGCGGTCTCGGCCCACGCGCGGAAGGCATCCCCGCTCGTGATGCGGGGTCGACCTTCGGCGAGCGCACGCACGAGGGCGCCCTTCGCGTGCTTGTTGAAATGGTTCAGGGCGCGGACGGCGCCCGTCTCGCTCCCGGCGCGATCCCCCGTTGCCGCCCCGGTCACGACGCGGAGGTACAGCGAAGGGATGCCGGAAGGTACCGGCCCGAGCGCGGCGTACGCCTCGGAGCGCAGGTCGAGGACGAAGCGCGGCGCGGCCTCCGCGAGCGCGCGGGTCACGGCATCCGCCCACACGCGCCGAAGGGGCGGCAGATCGGGAAGGCGGACGCCCGCCGCGAGTCGGTACGCGGGGATCGCATCCAGGGCGCGTACGGGCCCGAAGGGCGCCGAGTGGATGAGGACGTGCGCCCCCAGCCACCGCCGTGCGGCGGCGTCGAGCGTCGCGGCATCCAGCGCGTCGTACAGCACGCCCGTGTAGCGGTCGACGGCGGGGAGCGTCGGCGCCGTGCGGAGCGCCGCATTGTCGGCGATCCCGCCGCGCTGACGCTCGGAGAGCTTCAGAACGCGCGCAGCGGCGTCGGCGTCGGCGTCGGCACTCAGCGACACCAGTGCGTCGATGACCGCCTCGCGCTCCGGAAAGAGCTGCGGCATCGCGAGCGCGGGGACATCGAGGGGGCGGGCACGACCCCCGGGCCGCTTGGTCTCCGACGGGGGCAGCAGGATCAGCATGGGGACTTTCACAATGACGAGAGCGTTTCGACTCGCCGCTACGCCGCCCGCTCAACGTCCGGAAGTGCCGGTCGTTGAGCGGGCGAGCGCAGCGAGTCGAAACGCTCAGGCGATGTCGAAACGCTCAGGAGATGAGGCGGGGTCAGGACTCCAGGGCGGCGTGACCGGCGACGATCGTGAGCTCGTCGCGCTCCATCGAGATGAAGCCCGAGTGCGCTGTCGCGATGACCTTCGAGCCGTCGGACTGGGTGATGCGCACCTGGCCCTCGGCGAGGATCGCGAGCACCGGCTCGTGCCCTGTCATGAAGCCGATCTCGCCCTCGACGGTCTTGGCGACGACGAGGCTCGCCTCGCCGTGCCAGACCTCCTCCTCCGCGGAGACGAGGGTGACGGTCAGCGCCATGTCAGCTGTTCTCCTTCTGGATCTTCGCCCACTTCTCCTCGACGTCGGAGATGCCGCCGACGTTGAAGAACGCCTGCTCGGCGACGTGGTCGTAGTCACCCTTGACGATCGCGTCGAACGACTCGATGGTCTCCTTGATCGGGACCGTGGAGCCCTCGACGCCCGTGAACTTCTTCGCCATGTAGGTGTTCTGCGAGAGGAACTGCTGGATGCGGCGCGCGCGCGACACGACGACCTTGTCCTCTTCGGAGAGCTCGTCGACACCGAGGATCGCGATGATCTCCTGCAGTTCCTTGTTCTTCTGCAGGATCTGCTTCACGGCGGTGGCGACACGGTAGTGGTCGGCACCGATGTAACGCGGGTCGAGAATGCGGCTGGTCGAGGCCAGCGGGTCGACGGCCGGGTACAGACCCTTCGACGCGATCTCACGCGAGAGCTCGGTGGTGGCGTCGAGGTGGGCGAAGGTGGTCGCCGGGGCCGGGTCGGTGTAGTCGTCGGCGGGCACGTAGATCGCCTGGAGCGAGGTGATCGAGTGACCACGCGTCGAGGTGATGCGCTCCTGGAGCACACCCATCTCGTCGGCGAGGTTCGGCTGGTAGCCGACCGCGGAGGGCATGCGACCGAGGAGGGTGGACACCTCGGAGCCGGCCTGCGTGAAGCGGAAGATGTTGTCGATGAACAGCAGCACGTCCTGCTTCTGCACGTCGCGGAAGTACTCCGCCATCGTCAGCGCCGACAGGGCGACGCGAAGGCGCGTCCCCGGCGGCTCGTCCATCTGGCCGAAGACGAGTGCGGTCTTGTCGAAGACGCCCGCCTCCTCCATCTCGTGGATGAGGTCGTTGCCCTCACGGGTGCGCTCGCCGACACCGGCGAACACCGACACGCCGCCGTGGTCCTGCGCGACGCGCTGGATCATCTCCTGGATGAGGACGGTCTTGCCGACGCCCGCGCCGCCGAACAGGCCGATCTTCCCACCCTGGACGTACGGGGTCAGCAGGTCGATGACCTTGATGCCCGTCTCGAACATCTGGGTCTTCGACTCCAGCTGGTCGAAGTTCGGAGCCTGACGGTGGATGCCCCAGCGCTCCGTGATCTCGACCTGCTCGCCGGGCTCGAGGTTCAGGATGTCACCGGTGACACTGAAGACCTTGCCCTTGGTGACGTCGCCGACGGGCACCGAGATCGGGCCGCCGGTGTCGCGCACCTCCTGGCCGCGGACCATGCCGTCGGTCGGCTTCAGCGAGATGGCGCGCACGAGGTCGTCGCCGAGGTGCTGCGCGACCTCCAGCGTGATCTCGGTGGAGTCGTCGCCGATCGTGATCGTCGTCTTCAGCGCGTTGTAGATGTCGGGGATCGCATCGTGCGGGAACTCGATGTCGACGACCGGGCCGGTGACGCGTGCGACGCGCCCGACGACCGTCGTCTCGGCCTTGTCGGCAGTGGCGGTGGCAGTCATTGTCTGTCTCTTTCGGTGTGGTCAGTTGCCGGATTAGGAGCCGGACGAGAGGGCGTCGGCGCCGCCGACGATCTCGGCGATCTGCTGAGTGATCTCGGCCTGGCGTGCGTTGTTGCGCAGGCGGGTGTAATCGGTGATGAGCTTGTCGGCGTTGTCGCTGGCGCTCTTCATCGCCTTCTGGGTCGCGGCGTGCTTCGCGGCCGACGACTGCAGGAGCGCGTTGAACACGCGGCTCTGCACGTACACCGGAAGGAGCGCGTCGAGCACCGTCTCTGGGCTCGGCTCGAAGTCGTAGAGCGGGTAGACCTGCGCAGGTCCGCTGCTCGCGGCCTCGGTCTCGTCGGCCTCGACGACCTCGAGCGGGAGCAGGCGCACCCGCTCGGGCTCCTGGGTCATCATGCTGATGAAGCGGTTGTACACGAGGTGGATCTCGTCGACGCCGCCCTCTTCGTCGCCGCCGCGGTCGTAGGCATCCAGCAGGGCCCCTGCGATCTGCTCGGCGGTGTTGAAGTGCGGAGTGTCGGTGTCGCCGACCCACTCCCCCGCCGACGCCATGCGCCGGAACTGGAAGTAGCCGACGGCCTTGCGACCGACGAGGTAGTAGACGACATCCTTGCCCTGCAGCCGCAGCAGCTCTCCGAGCTCGAGACCCTCCCGGAGGATCTGCGAGTTGAACGCGCCGGCGAGGCCGCGGTCGGAGGCGAAGATGACGACCGCCGACCGGCGGATCACCTCGCGCTCGGTGGTGAGCGGGTGCTGGACGTTGGAGTGCGTCGCCACGGCGGCGACGGCCCGCGTCACGGCCCGCGCGAAGGGCGACGACGCGCGGACGCGCGCCATCGCCTTCTGGATGCGCGAAGCCGCGATGAGTTCCATCGCCTTCGTGATCTTCTTGGTCGTCTGAGCAGAAGCGATCTTCTGCTTGTAGACCCGGAGTTGTGCGCCCATGTTCTCTGTCTCAGGAAACGGTCCCGCGGCCTCAGCCGCGGCGGCCCTTGACGATCTTCTCCTGGTTCACGTCTTCTTCGTGCGCGGCCGCGACCTCTTCGTGGCCCGGCTTGTCGATCGACTGGCCCTTGCCGCCCTGGAACTCCAGGATGAAGGCATCCGTCACCTTCTCGAGCTCGGCGGCGGCGTCGTCGTCGAGGACGTTCGTGTCACGGAGCGTCGTGAGGATCGTCGTGTTGCGCTTGAGGTAGTCGAGCAGCTCGCGCTCGAACCGGAGCACGTCCTCGACCTCGATCGTGTCGAGCTTGCCGTTGGTGCCGGCCCAGATCGAGACGACCTGCTCCTCGACCGGGTACGGCGAGTACTGCGGCTGCTTGAGGAGCTCGGTGAGGCGTGCGCCGCGCTCGAGCTGACGGCGGCTGGCCGCGTCGAGGTCGGAGGCGAACATCGCGAACGCCTCGAGCGACCGGTACTGGGCGAGCTCGAGCTTCAGCGTTCCCGAGACCTTCTTGATCGACTTCACCTGCGCGTCACCGCCGACGCGCGACACCGAGATGCCGACGTCGACCGCAGGGCGCTGGTTGGCGTTGAAGAGGTCGGACTGCAGGAAGATCTGGCCGTCGGTGATCGAGATCACGTTGGTCGGGATGTACGCCGAGACGTCGTTGGCCTTCGTCTCGATGATGGGAAGACCCGTCATCGAACCGGCACCGAGCTCGTCGGAGAGCTTCGCGCAGCGCTCGAGCAGACGCGAGTGCAGGTAGAAGACGTCGCCGGGGTACGCCTCGCGGCCCGGCGGGCGGCGGAGGAGGAGCGAGACGGCACGGTAGGCCTCGGCCTGCTTCGACAGGTCGTCGAAGATGATGAGGACGTGCTTGCCCTCGTACATCCAGTGCTGGCCGATGGCCGAGCCCGTGTAGGGGGCGATGTACTTGAAGCCGGCGGGGTCGGATGCCGGGGCCGCGACGATCGTCGTGTACTCCATCGCGCCGGCGTCCTCGAGGGCGCCCTTCACGGCGGCGATGGTCGAGCCCTTCTGACCAATCGCGACGTAGATGCAGCGGACCTGCTTGTTCACATCGCCCGAGGCCCAGTTGTCCTTCTGGTTGATGATCGTGTCGAGCGCGATGGCCGTCTTGCCGGTCTGGCGGTCGCCGATGATCAGCTGACGCTGACCGCGGCCGACGGGGATCATGGCGTCGATCGCCTTGATGCCGGTCTGCATCGGCTCATGCACGGACTTCCGCTGCATGACGCCGGGCGCCTGCAGCTCGAGGGCGCGGCGGCCGGTGGTCGCGATGTCGCCGAGACCGTCGATCGGGGTGCCGAGCGGGTCGACGACGCGGCCGAGGTAGCCGTCGCCGACGGGCACGGAGAGCACCTCGCCGGTGCGGGTGACGCTCTGGCCGGCCTCGATGCCGGAGAAGTCGCCGAGGACGACCACACCGATCTCGTTCTCGTCGAGGTTCAGCGCGAGGCCCTCGACACCGTTCGCGAAGCGGACGAGCTCGTTCGCCATGACGCCGGGGAGGCCCTCGACGTGGGCGATGCCGTCGGCCGCGTCGACGACCGTGCCGACCTCGGTCGCCGCCGCGCCCGTGGGCTCGTAGGCGGCGACGAAGTCCTTCAGTGCGTCACGGATGACGTCGGGGCTGATGGTGAGATCTGCCATGGTTTTCCTTCTGGTTCAGCCAGCGAGGCGCTGGCGCAAGTCGTTGATTCGGGAGGAGACGGTCGCGTCGATGACGTGGTCACCGATCTCGACGCGCACCCCGCCGAGCACCGCGGGGTCGACGATGACGTTGACGGTCACGGTGCTGCCGTACCGCTCGCTGAGCGCCTCAGCGAGGCGGCCCCGCTGCTGCTCGTCGAGCGGCGCGGCGACGCGGACCGTGGCGACGGTGCTGCCGCGCTGGTCGGCGACGAGCTCGGTCGCCCGTGTCAGCAGGAAGCGCACGCGACGCTCGCGGGGCTGCTGCACGAGCTGCGAGGTGATGAGCGTCGTCGCTTCGCTGGTGCGCCCGCCGAGGAGCTTCTCGACGACCGCGCCCTTGGCCTCGGCGGAGGCGAGGCGGTTGCCGAGCGCGAGCTCAAGGTCCGGGTTGGCCGCGACCATCCGGACCACCTGGAACAGCTCGCCCTCGACGTCCGTTCCCGGTGAGGCGATGGAGGCCGCACGGATGGCGAGCTCCTCGATCCCCGAGATCAGGTCGGAGGTCGACGACCAGCGCTCGGAGACGGCGGATGCCAGGAGCTTCCGCGACGTCTCACCGAACCCGGCGAAGACCGTCTCGACGACCCGGGTGCGCGCCGCGGCCGGCGCGCCCCACAGCGAGAGCGCGCCGCTCAGCTGCGTCGAGTCGGAGATCTCCCGTGCCGCCGCGAACAGCTCGCGGGAGACGGAGAGGTCGTCGACGGTCGACGCGGTGAGCTCGGCGACCGTGGTCGCCAGCGCCTGAGTGGTCGCGCTTCCCATTACTTCGCAGCCTCCGTCGACGAGGCGGCCTTCTCGGATGCCTCGAGGTCGGCGAGGAAGCGGTCCACCACGCCCTTGGCTCGGGCGTCGTCGGAGAGCGTCTCACCGATGACACCGCCGGCGAGGTCGAGCGCGAGCGTGCCCACTTCGCTGCGCAGCGACACGAGCGCCGTCTGGCGCTCCGCCTCGATCTGAGTCTGGGCGGCGGCGGTCACGCGGGCGGCCTCGACCGTCGCGTTGTCCTTCGCCTCGGCGACGATCTTCTTGCCGTCCTCGCGGGCGGCATCGCGGATCTCACCGGCCTCCTTGCGGGCGTCGGCGAGCTGCGCCGTATACTCCTCGAGCGCGGCCTCGGCCTTGCGCTGAGCCTCGTCCGCCTTCGCGATGTTGCCCTCGATGGCAGCCGAACGCTTGTCGAGCAGGTCCCGCATCTTCGGCAGCGCGATCTTCCAGAAGAGGAAGAGAATGATGACGAAGCAGACCGCCGACCAGATGATGTCGTACCAGGCGGGGATGAGGGGGTTGGTGTTGTGCCCCTCCTCCGCCGCGTACGCGACAAGAGCCTTGAGCATCCTGTCTCCTTAAGTCCGGGAGGCGATTACTGGAAGATGAAGTAGGTCGCGATACCGATGAAGGCGAGCGCCTCGGTGAAGGCGATACCGATCCACATCAGGACCTGCAGGCGGCCGGCCAGCTCGGGCTGGCGGGCGACGCCCTCGATCGTCTTGCCGACGACGATGCCGACGCCGATGGCGGGGCCGATGGCGGCGAGGCCGTAGCCCATCGTCGCGACGTTGCCGGAAAGCTCGGCGAGAACCGTAGTTGCGTCCACGGGGGTTTTCCTTTCAGGGTGGGATGGGCGAAGCGGGAGCCTCGACCGCTCAGTGCTCCTCGGCCACCGCGAGCTGGATGTAGACCGCGGTGAGGAGGGCGAAGACGTACGCCTGGAGGACGGCCACCAGGAGCTCGAACAGGGTGAAGACGAAACCGAAGGCGAGCGAGCCGACGGCGAGCGCCGACCACCATCCGCCCAGGGTCACGAGGAAGAACTGCGTCGCCGCGAAGAACAGGACGAGCAGGAGGTGGCCGACCATCATGTTCATGAGGAGTCGGAGGGTCAGCGTGACCGGACGGATGACGAAGGTCGAGATCAGCTCGATCGGCGTCACGATGATGTAGATCGGCCACGGCACACCGGAGGGGAAGAGCGAGTTCTTGAAGAAGTTCTTCGGGCTCTTCTTGATACCGGCGTAGATGAAGGTCGCGTAGCTGACCACGGCGAGCAGCAACGGGACGGCGACGATCGAGGTTCCCGCGATGTTCAGGAACGGGATGATGCCGGTCAGGTTGAAGAACAGCACCATGAAGAAGATCGTGGTGAGGATCGGGAGGAAGCGCTGCCCGTCCTTCTTGCCCAGGAGATCCTCGGCGATGTTGACGCGGACGAAGTCGAGACCCATCTCGACCAGGCCCTGGCGGCGGCCTCGGAAGTCGGTGCCGGGGACGACGCGCATGTTGCGGGTACCGAGCCAGAAGAGGAGGACGATGATCGCCGTCGCGAGGAACTGGATCAGGTGGATCCGGTTGACCGGGATGACACCGAACAGGTTGAAGAGCGTCTCAGGGAAGAACTCGTTGATCGAGGGTCCGTGGAACTCGCCGCCGTCTTCGGCGGTCTTGGCGATCAAGGTCGCAGCGTGGGTAAACAGCGCAGACTCCAGCTTCGGGGCATCGGCGTGAACCGAGGCGACGATGGTCGGTGAAAGTCGATGCGCACACAGTCCTCGGCGTTCTCACACCTGAGGTCACGGGCGCAGAGACAGCCTATCAGGCGCGCGGGGCGCCCGTGTCCGCGCCCGGCTCCCCGTCCCCGGCATCCGGTCGGGATTCGGCGGCCTCCACGTCCGCGAGCGTCGGCAGGCTGACGTCTCCCACGTGCGGCACGCGCAGTTTCAGCATGACGACGACATCGATCACGAGCGAGGCGAGGACGCTCACGACGAGGGCGACGAAGAAGACCGGCCCGTTGAGCCACTCCTGGCCGCGCAGCACCAGCAGCGCGACGATGAACAGCCCGAACTTCACGACCCAGCTGCCCATCACCGCCCCGAAGAAGATCGGCACCCAGAGCGGGTCGCCGTACCAGCGGTTGGCGATGAGGATCGAGCCGGCCGTGAGACCGAGGAACACCGCCGCGAGGAGGATCGCCACCAGCGCGCTCCATAGGCCCGACGTGCCGGCGACCGCGTAGCCGACGACGGCGCCGACGACCGCGAGCACGGCGGTCGCGCCCGCCGACCAGAGGAGGGTCGCGCGGAACAGCCGGTTGCTCGACACCTCCTGCCGCGCGGTGGGGGCCGGCGGGGCGGCGGAGCGGCGGGGATCGGGGGCCTCGGTCATGCGGTCCTCGGTTCGTTCGGGGCGGGAGCGTCGGGATGGGTGGGAGAGTCCGGAGGATCGACCGATGCGGACGCATCGGAAGAGCTCGGGGCATCCGCGGCATCCCGCGGGACGGCACGGGATGCCGACGGGAGGAGCGTCACGGCGATGCAGGCGGCGATGCCCACGAGCACGAACGCGACGCCCGGCCAGTAGCCCGCGTCCCAATCCTGCGCCGTGCCGATGTACATGAGGAGGACGCCGAGCGAGATGACCGCCGTCCACGCGAAGAAGACGAGGACGGCGTCGCGGTCGCTGTGCCCCATGTCGAGCATGCGGTGGTGGAGGTGCTTGCGGTCGGGTGAGAAGGGCGACAGTCCCTTGCCCATGCGGCGGATGATCGCCATGCCGAAATCGAGCAGCGGAAGCAGGACGACGACGACCGGCAGCACGATGGGGATGAACGCACCGAGCAGCTGCGAGCGCCCGAAGGCGTTGTTGTCGCCCAAGAGGGCCGGGTCGAGGCTGCCGATCAGCGCGAGCGCCGCCGTGGCCATGAGCAGGCCGATCAGCAGCGCGCCCGAGTCGCCCATGAAGAGCTTCGACGGCGCCCAGTTGAGAGGCAGGAACCCGATGCACACGCCGATGAGGACGACCGCGATGAACGGCGCGAGGCTCGAGTAGGTCGAGGCGCCCGTGTCGCGCAGCACGAGGTACGTGTAGACGAAGAAGACGAGGTTCGCGATCAGCCCGACGCCGGCGACGAGCCCGTCGAGTCCGTCGATGAAGTTGACGGCGTTCATGACGACGACGATCGCGAGCACCGACAGCGCGAAGCTCACCCAGCTCGACACGACGAGCTGGGTGCCGAAGGGCAGATAGAAGATCTGGAAGCCGCCGAAACCGACCACGATCCCCGCGGCGAGGAACTGCGCTCCCAGCTTGATCGTCCAGTCGAGGTCCCACAGGTCGTCGGCGACGCCGATCACGACGATGAGAGTCGCGGCGGCGAGCACGGACCACACCACCGACGGCTTCGCCCAGATGATCGAGAAGTACGGGACCTGCGACGACAGGGCGAACGCCGCGAGGACACCGAAGTACATCGCGACGCCGCCGATGCGGGGCTTCGGGGTCTTGTGGACGTCCCGCTCGCGGATCGCCGGATACAGACGGTACCGCAGCCCCACACGCCACACGATCGCGGTGAACGCGAGCGTGAAGGTCGCGGTCATGATGGCGATGAAGAGGTAGTACTTCACGATGCGTTCTTCACGATGAGGTCGAGTTCCGCGGCGGCCCGACCCTAGGCGGGGCCGGCATCCGTTCGCGCTCCGTCGCCGAGCAGCGGCGCGTCGGGATCGGCGGGCTCCAGCAGATCGCCGAGCACCTCCCCCAGCTGCGCGCGGCTCACGGCGCCTTCGCGGAGCACGCGCACGGGACGGGTGCCGCCCGCGACGAGACCGGTCGCATCGATGATCGTCGATGCGACCCCGGTCGACGCGGGGCCCCCGTCGAGGTAGACCGAGACGCTGTCGCCGAGCATGGCGCGCGCGGAGTCCACGTCGACCGCGGCGGGCCTACCGGTGAGGTTCGCGCTGGAGACGGCGAGGGGCCCGCACTCCTCGAGGAGTTCGAGGGCGATGCGCTCGGCGGGCATGCGCACCGCGACCGTGCCGTGGGTCTCACCGAGGTCCCACGACAGCGACGGCTGGGCGGGGAGGACGATCGTCAGGCCACCCGGCCAGAACGCCTCGACGAGGCGCTCCACCTGCGGGGGCACCTCGGCGACGAGAGCGCGCATCGTCGCGACGCCCGCGACGAGGACGGGCGGCGGGGACTGGCGCCCGCGGCCCTTGGCATCCAGCAGCCGCTGCACGGCCGCCGCGCTGAACGCGTCGGCGCCGACGCCGTACACGGTGTCGGTGGGGAGGACGACGAGCTCGCCGCGGCCGATGGCCTGGCGCGCCTTGCGCATGCCGGGGAGCAGCTGCTCGGCGTCGCGGCAGTCGAAGAGGTCAGACATATCCGTCCAGTCTACGCGGCGGCCCTCTCAGGGACGGAGCGCGGTGGTGGCCCGATCGCGCATCGTGAGGTCGGGGTGCGTCGCCGCCGCACGCCACCCGGCCGTCGAGAGGAGCTCGCGGATCGCGGGCCCCTGCCACTCGCCGTGCTCGATGACGAGCGTCCCCCCGGGGCGGAGGAGCCGCAGCCCCACATCGGAGAGCGTGCGGACGACGTCGAGCCCGTCCTCTCCCCCGTAGAGCGCGGAGGGCGGATCCCAGAACCGGACCTCGGGGTCGCGCGGGATCGCGGCATCCGGAACGTACGGCGGATTCGAGACGAGCACCGCGACGCGGCCGTCGAGTTCGGGGAAGGCGGATGCCAGGTCGATGAACGCCAGGCGGACGTGCGGCGCGAGAGCGTCGACGTTCTCCTTCGCCCAGATGAAGGCGTCGACCGCGTTCTCGGCGGCGTGGATCTCGGCGTGCGGCACCTCGGTTGCGAGAGCGAGGGCGATCGCCCCCGACCCGGTGCCGAGATCGACCCCGATCGGTGCGGCATCCGGAACCGCACGGAGGGCGTCGATCGCGAGCTGCGCGACCATCTCGGTCTCGGGGCGCGGGACGAACACCCCCGGGCCGACACGGAGCTCGAGGTGGCGGAACGGAGCGGAACCCGTCAGGTGCTGGAGAGGCTCCCGCGCCGCGCGACGCTCGACGAGGTCGAGGAAGTCGTCGGTCTGTGCGGGCGCCGCGTCCCCTCGGATCGCGGCGGCGGCCAGCTCGCCGCGACCGATCCCGAAGACGTGCGCGGCGAGCAGCTCGGCATCCGCATCGGGCGTCGGCACCCCCGCGCGGGCGAGGGTCGCCGCGGCGTCGCGCAACAGGACCGCAAGAGATGCGGGCGCGCCGGTATCGTGCGAAGTGGCCATGGGTGGGACCAGTTTACGTGCCGCGTCGCGACCGACTCCGGGCGCGACGGGAACCGCCCGTGACGGTGCGTCACATTCGGCCGCGGAATAGACACGCCGCTTAGGCTGGTTCGCACCATCGAACCATCCGCTCGGTTCGCGCGGTCCGCCTCACCCGGCGCAACCGGCGCGGCGGGGCGGTCCACGACCCGCCAGGAAGGCAGATCATGTCCGGCATCCACACCGACATCACCAGCGCGTTCGGCAACACCCCGCTCGTGCGCCTCAACCGCGTGAGCGAGGGCCTCCCCGGCACCGTGCTCGCGAAGCTCGAGTTCTACAACCCCGCATCGTCGGTCAAGGACCGCCTCGGCATCGCCATCGTCGACGCCGCCGAGGCCTCCGGAGACCTCCAGCCCGGCGGCACGATCGTCGAGGGCACGAGCGGCAACACCGGCATCGCGCTCGCGATGGTCGGCGCCGCCCGCGGGTACAAGGTCATCCTCACGATGCCATCGTCGATGTCGATCGAGCGTCGCCTGCTCCTCAAGGCCTACGGCGCCGAGCTCGTCCTCACCGACCCCGCCCTGGGCATGAAGGGAGCCGTGGAGAAGGCGGAGGAGATCGCGGCCGAGACGCCCGGCGCGATCCTCGCGAAGCAGTTCGCGAACCAGGCGAACGTCGAGATCCACCGCAAGACCACCGCCGAGGAGATCATCCGCGACACCGACGGCGAGATCGGCTACTTCGTCGCCGGCATCGGCACGGGCGGCACCATCACCGGCGTCGGCCAGGTGCTCAAGGAGCGCGTGCCCGACGCGAAGATCATCGCCGTCGAGCCCGCCGATTCGCCGCTGCTCACCAAGGGCACCGCCGGCCCCCACAAGATTCAGGGCATCGGCGCGAACTTCATCCCGCCGATCCTCGACCAGGGCGTCATCGACGAGGTCTTCGACGTCACGCTCGACGACACGCTGCGGACGGCCCGCGAGGTCGCGACGCGCGAGGGCATCCTCGTCGGCATCTCCTCCGGGGCGGCCATCTGGGCTGCCCTGCAGGTCGCCGCGCGCCCCGAAGCCGCCGGCAAGAACGTCGTCGTCATCGTGCCCTCGTTCGGCGAGCGATACCTGTCCACCGTGCTGTTCGAGAACCTGCGCGACGAGGCCGCGGTCTGACCCCGTGCCCGGCATCCACTCCGACATCACGACGGTCTTCGGGAACACTCCCCTCGTCCGGCTGAACGCGCTCACCGAGGTCCTGCACGCCGAGGTTCTCGCGAAGCTCGAGTTCTACAACCCCGGGCGGTCCGTCAAGGACCGCCTCGGGTTCGCCCTCGTCGAGGCGGCCGAGGCATCCGGCGCCCTGCAGCCGGGCGGCACGATCGTCGAGTCGACGAGCGGGAACACGGGCATCTCGCTCGCGCTCATCGGCGCGGCGCGCGGATACCGGGTGATCCTCACGATGCCGGCATCGATGTCGAAGGAGCGCCGGGCGCTGCTGAAGGCGTACGGGGCGGAGCTCGTCCTCACCGATCCGTACAAGGGGATGACCGAAGCCGTCCAGACCGCCGAGCGGATCGCCGCGGAGACGCCGGGCGCGATCCTCGCGCACCAGTTCGAGAGCCCCGCCAACCCGGCGATCCACCGCCGGACGACGGCGCAGGAGATCCTCCGCGACACCGACGGCCGCATCGACTGGTTCGTCGCGGGCTCCGGCACGGGCGGCACGGTCACCGGCGTCGGCCAGGTGCTGAAGGCGGAGGTGCCGGGCGTGAAGGTCGCCCTGGTCGAGCCGGCGGACTCGCCGGTCCTCAGCGAAAACCGCGCGGGGGGACACCGCATTCAGGGCATCGGGCCGAACTTCGTGCCCGACGTCCTCGACCGCTCCGTCGTGGACGAGATCATCGACGCGCCCTTCGAGGACTCGATGCGCGTCGCGCGCGAGCTCGCCGCACGCGAAGGCATCCTCGCCGGCATGTCCGCGGGTGCGGCGGTGTGGGCGGCGCTCGAGATCGCGAAGCGACCCGAATCGGCGGGGCAGCGCATCGTCGTGATCGTGCCGGATGCCGGAGAGCGCTACCTCACCACGGCGCTGTACGCGGATCTGCGCGAACAGGTCAGCGAAGAGTCCAGCGAGAAGGTGTCCGCATGAGCGGCGTGATCGGGCGCCTGGGACGCGGCATCGGGGGCGCCGTCGCGCGCATTCGTGAGGACATCGCGGCCGCGAAGCTCCGCGACCCGGCTGCGCGCAGCAGCGTCGAGATCGCCGTGCTCTATTCGGGGCTCCACGCGATCTGGTCGTACCGCGTCGCGCACCGGCTCTGGACGCGGCGGCTGCGCTTCCCCGCGCGGGCGTTGTCGCAGCTCACCCGCTGGCTGACGGGCGTCGAGATCCACCCGGGCGCCGTCATCGGCCGACGCTTCTTCATCGACCACGGCATGGGTGTCGTGATCGGCGAGACGGCCGAGATCGGCGACGACGTCATGCTCTATCACGGCGTCACCCTCGGCGGTCGCACGCGCGACGCGGGGAAGCGCCACCCCACCCTCGGCGACGGCGTGGCGGTCGGCGCCGGCGCGAAGATCCTCGGACCGGTCGTCATCGGCGCGGGATCCGCCGTCGGCGCGAACGCCGTCGTCACGAGCGACGCCCCGGAGGACTCGGTTCTCGTCGGCGTTCCGGCGAAGCCCCGCAAGCGCAAGAGCGGCGAGGACACGCGGGCGCTCCTCACGACCCCCGAGTACTACATCTGAGGCATCCCGCGGCGCCGTCAGGATGCGCGCTTGTCGCCGACCTTCTTCTTGATGAACAGCGCCGGCAGCAGCATCGTCGCCAGCGCCGTGATGAGCCACACGATCATCGGGGCGAGCAGCCACGTCCACCAGGGCGAACCGATCGTGATGCCCGCGCCCGGGATCAGCACGACGACGAGCAGGGCGATGAACGTCGAGACGATCCCCACCCCGCCGAGGAGGGCCGGCGCGTTCCGGCGGGCGACCTTCGCCGCCCACGGAGTGAGGACGGACTGCAGCACCGCGAAGATGACGACGGCGAGGACGAAGCCCCACCAGTTCGACCAGTCGATCCGGAAGCCGGGGAGGAGGAGGTCGGCGACGATGAGGCCGACGGCGGCCGACAGCACGAAGATCAGCGCGCGGATCAGGAAGGTGATCATGCGCTGAGCGTAGCGCCCCGCGAGCTCGTCAGTTCTCGGCGAGGGCCGCGAGCCGCGCCTCTTCGTCGGCGGTGATCGCCGAGTCGATGATCGGGCCGAGCGCGCCGTCCATCACCTGGTCGAGGTTGTACGCCTTGTACCCCGTGCGGTGGTCGGCGATGCGGTTCTCGGGGAAGTTGTAGGTGCGGATGCGCTCGGAGCGGTCCATTCCCCTGATCTGCGAGCGGCGGGCATCGGATGCCGCGGCATCCAACTCCTCCTGCTGCTTGGCAAGCAGCCGCGCGCGGAGCACCCGCATGCCCGCTTCGCGGTTCTGCAGCTGGCTCTTCTCGTTCTGCATCGACACGACGATCCCGGTCGGAAGGTGCGTGATGCGGACCGCCGAGTCGGTCGTGTTGACCGACTGCCCGCCGGGGCCCGACGAACGATAGACGTCGATGCGCAGGTCGTTCGGGTCGATCTGGATCTCTTCAGGCTCGTCGACCTCGGGGAAGACCAGCACCCCCGTCGTCGAGGTGTGGATGCGGCCCTGCGACTCGGTCGCGGGCACGCGCTGCACGCGGTGAACGCCGCCCTCGTACTTGAGGTGCGCCCACACGCCCTGCGCCGGGTCGGTCCCGGACCCCTTGATCGCGACCTGGACGTCCTTGTAGCCGCCGAGGTCGGATTCGTTCCGTTCGAGAAGCTCGGTCTTCCAGCCCTGCGAGGCCGCGTACTGCAGGTACATCCGCAGGAGGTCGGCGGCGAAGAGGGCCGACTCCGCGCCGCCCTCCCCCGCCTTGATCTCCATGATCACATCGCGCGCGTCGTCGGGGTCGCGCGGGATGAGCAGACGCCGGAGCTTCTCCTGCGCCGCGGCGACCTGCTCTTCGAGCGCGGGGATCTCGTCGGCGAACGCCGGATCCTCCCCGGCCAGCTCACGCGCGGCATCCAGGTCGTCGCTCGCGGCGACCCAGGCGTCGTGCGCGGCGACGATCTTCGAGAGCTCGGCGTAGCGCCGGTTGACGCGCTTGGCGCGCGTCGCGTCGGCGTGCACCGCGGGGTCGGAGAGTTCCTCCTGCACCGCGCGGTGCTCGTCGATGAGCGTCTGAACCGACGCGAACACGGCCCCCTCGACCATCGCGCGGGGACTCAGCGGATGCTGTTCTCGTGGCCGTGGCTGTGACCGCCGCCGTGGCCGTTCGACCCGTTGGATGCCTTCAGCTGCACGTTCTGCATCTGGTAGAGGAACTCGACGTTCGAGCTCGTCTCCTTGAGCTTGCCGAGCACGACCTCCAGGGCCTGCTGCGGGTCGAGGCCGGCGAGCGCGCGGCGGAGCTTCCAGGTGATCTTCACCTCGTCCGGGCTGAGGAGCATCTCCTCGCGGCGCGTGGACGACGCGTTGACGTCGACGGCCGGGAAGATCCGCTTGTCGGCGAGCTGGCGCGACAGGCGCAGCTCGCTGTTGCCGGTTCCCTTGAACTCCTCGAAGATGACCTCGTCCATCTTGGAGCCGGTCTCGACGAGCGCGGTCGCGAGGATCGTGAGCGATCCGCCGTTCTCGATGTTGCGCGCGGCGCCGAAGAAGCGCTTGGGCGGGTAGAGCGCCGACGCGTCGACACCGCCGGAGAGGACGCGGCCCGACGTCGGGGCCGACACGTTGTACGCGCGGCCGAGACGAGTGATCGAATCGAGCAGCACGACCACGTCGCGACCGAGCTCGACGAGGCGCTTCGCGCGCTCGATGGCGAGCTCGGCGACCGTCGTGTGGTCTTCGGCGGGGCGGTCGAAGGTCGAGGCGATGACCTCGCCCTTGACCGTGCGCTGCATGTCGGTGACCTCTTCGGGACGCTCGTCGACGAGCACGACCATGAGGTGGACCTCGGGGTTGTTCTTCGCGATGGCGTCGGCGATCTGCTGCAGCACGATCGTCTTGCCTGCCTTGGGCGGTGCGACGATCAGGCCGCGCTGACCCTTGCCGATCGGGGCGACCAGGTCGATGAGACGCTGCGTCAGCTTCTCGGGCGCGGTCTCCATGCGCAGGCGCTCCTGCGGGTAGAGGGGAGTCAGCTTGCCGAACTCGACGCGGTTCGCGGCGTCGTCGACCGACAGGCCGTTGATCGCGTCGACCTTGACGAGCGCGTTGTACTTCTGGCGGCTCGACTGCTCGCCCTCGCGCGGCTGCTTGATGGCGCCGACCACGGCGTCGCCCTTGCGCAGGTTGTACTTCTTGACCTGCCCGAGCGAGACGTAGACGTCGCTCGTGCCGGGGAGGTAGCCGGTCGTGCGGACGAACGCGTAGTTGTCGAGCACATCGAGGATGCCGGCGACCGGAATGAGGACGTCGTCCTCGCCGATCTCGGTCTCGAACTCGTCACCCGTCTGGTTCTGCCCGCGGCGCTTGCGCGGCTGGCGGCCGCGACCCGACCCCTGCTCGTCGCTGTCGGCGTCGCTCGAGGATGCCTCGGCGGAGCCGTTCTGGTTCTGGGCGTTCTGGTTCTGGTTGTTCTGGCCGCCGCCGTTCTGCTGGCCGCCGTTCTGCTGCTCGGACTTCTGCCCGCGGCTGCGGCTGCGCGAGCGCGAACGGCTGCGCGAGCGGCTCGGCGTCTCGCCCTCGGCGGGGGCCTCGCCCTCGGCGGTTGCCTCACCCTCGGCTGCGGTGTCGCCGTCGGCGGGCGCGGGGGTCTCGGATGCCTCGGCGACGGGCGTCTCCGACGACTCGATAGCAGGCGCCTCCGCGGCGGGTGCCTCGGCCGGCGCGGCCACGTCATCGGAGGTGGATGCCTCGGGGGCCGGCGCCTCGGCGGCGTCGGCGGGGGCCTCGGCGGCCTCGGCGGCGGGGGCCTCGGCGGCCGGCTCAGCGGGAACGTCGGTGCTCTTGGCGCGGCGAGGGGCACGCTTGCGCGGCGCCTTGGCCGGCTTCTCCTCGGCGACCGGCGCCTCGGCGGGGGTCTCCTCCGCGGCGAGGGCCTCCTCCGCGGCGGGGGCGTCGGCCGGAGCCTCGGCGGCAGCGGGCGCCTCGGCGGCAGCCGGCTTCGCGGCAGCGGACTCCTCGGCAGCGACCGGGGCCTCCTCGGCAGGAGCCTCCGCGGCGACGTCCGCGGTCTCCACGGTCTCGTCCGCGGCGGGCGCGTCGGTGTCGGGGGTCACGACGTGAGCGGCATCCTCGCGCGCAGCGTCGTTCTGGGGGGTTTCGATCTCGGAGAGGGACTCCACGAGTTCTCCTTCATGGGGAAAGTGGACAGGACAGATCCGCACAGACGCCGTCCACGAGAGGCGCTGACCCGATGACATCGCGCGTCCGACGTGGACGTCGATGAGGCAAAGGGTGACTATGCGGGGGTTCGCAGAATTGCGACGGAGGCCAGATTCACGGACTGACCGTGGAACCCTCCGTATGGTCCCTCACTGTACCACCCTTCACATCGACGGCGAGCATGAGGGGCTCCCACGGTGTGTCGGTGGCGGATGCCGCGAGCCGCGCGGCCTCGAGCCGGCGGCCCGGACCGTCGGCGAGCACGAGCACGCTCGGTCCCGCCCCCGATACGACCGCCGCGAACCCCGCGGCGCGCAGCGCCTGAACGAGTGCGTCGGTCTCGGGCATCGCCTGGGCGCGGTACGACTGGTGGAGCTTGTCCTCGGTGGCCGCCATGAGCAGCTCCGGGCTCTGCATGAGAGCCGCGATCAGCAGGGCGGAGCGCGACACGTTGAACACGGCATCCTCGCGCGTCACCTGCAGCGGGGCGAGGCCGCGGGCGACGGACGTCGACATCGTGAACTCCGGCACGAACACGAGGGGCGAGACGCCGCGGTGAACGAGCAGCTTCTTGTGCTGCGGGCCGTCCTGTCCCATCCACGCGATCGTGAGTCCGCCGAACAGCGCCGGTGCGACGTTGTCGGGGTGGCCTTCAAGCTCCGTCGCGAGGCGCAGCAACGTGTCGTCGCTGAATTCGACCTCGCCGGCCAGAAGCCCCTTCGCGGCCAGGAGGCCCGCGACGACGGCGGCGCCGGAGGACCCCATGCCGCGCCCGTGCGGGATGGTGTTGTGCGCCACGAGACGGATGCCGGGAAGCGTGCGACCGACCGCCTCGTAGGCGTACGCCATCGAGCGGACGACGAGGTGCGAGGCGTCGGTGGGGACGTCTGCGGCGCCCTCCCCCGACACGATGATCTCGAGCCCCGGCTCGGGGAGCGCCGTCACGACGAGGTCGTCGTACACGCTCAGCGCGAGGCCCAGCGTGTCGAAGCCCGGACCGAGGTTCGCGCTCGTCGCGGGCACACGGACCGCGACGGTGCGGAGGCCGTCGTGCGCGGCCTCGGGGGTGCGGGCGCCGGTCACGGTCACGCCAGATCGAGGACGGCGGCGACCTCGCTCGTCGACGCGTCGACGACCGTGGGAGTCACCTCGGAGCCGTCGGCATTGCGGAGTGCCCACTGCGGGTCCTTCAGGCCGTGGCCCGTGACCGTCAGCACGACCTTCGCTCCCGCCGGGACGATGCCCGCCTCGGCGCGGTCGAGGAGGCCCGCGACGCTGATCGCCGATGCCGGCTCGACGAAGACGCCCACCGTGTCGGCGAGGAGCTTCTGCGCGACGAGGATCTTCTCGTCCGAGATCGCGCCGAACCAGCCGTCGGTGGCGTCGCGCGCCTCGAGGGCGAGCTCCCACGAGGCGGGGTTTCCGATACGGATCGCCGAGGCGATCGTCTCGGGGTTCTTGACGACCTCGCCGCGCACGAGCGGCGCGGAGCCCTCGGCCTGGAAACCGAACATGCGGGGCACGCGAGTCGACACCCCGCGCTCGGCATCTTCGCGGTAGCCCCGCGTGTAGGCGGTGTAGTTGCCGGCGTTGCCCACCGGGATGAAGTGGAAGTCCGGGGCATCCCCCAGCTGCGAGACGACCTCGTAGGCCGCCGTCTTCTGTCCGTCGATGCGGTCGGGGTTGACGGAGTTCACGAGGTGCACGGGGTAGTTCTCGGCGAGCTCGCGCGCGATCTCGAGGCAGTCGTCGAAGTTGCCGCGCACCTGGATGAGGCGCCCGCCGTGGATGACGGCCTGGCTGAGCTTGCCCATCGCGATCTTGCCCTCGGGGACGAGGACGGCGGCGGTGATGCCCGCGTGCGCCGCATAGGCGGCGGCGGATGCCGAGGTGTTCCCCGTCGAGGCGCAGATGACCGCCTGCGCGCCGTGCTCGACGGCGCGCGAGAGGGCCACCGTCATGCCGCGGTCCTTGAACGAGCCCGTCGGGTTCATCCCCTCGAACTTGACGTAGACGTCCGCCCCGGTCATCGCCGACAGCGACGCGGCCGGAATGAGTGGCGTGCCGCCCTCGCCGAGGGTGACGACCGTCGAGGCGTCGGTGACGCCCAACCGGTCGGCGAACTCGCGCAGGACTCCCTGCCAGACATGCACCATCTCAGTCTCCTTCTACTCGCAACACCGACACCACGCGACCGACGACGCCGCTCTCGGCGAGTCGGGCGACGGTGTCGCTCAGATCCTGTTCCAGGGACGGGTGCGTCCCGATGACGATCCGCGCCGTGCCCGGGGCCTCGTCCGCGCGGTCGCCGGCGACGTCGAGGACGCTCTGCTCGACCGTCGCGATCGAGACGCGCCCCTCGCTGAGGATGCCGGCGACCGTCGCGAGGACGCCGGGCTCGTCGGACACCTCGAGGGTGATCTGGTAGCGCGTCGTGACCCGTCCGATCGGCAGCACGGGGAGGTTCGCCCGGGTCGACTCCCCCACCCCGACGCCGCCCGCGATGTGGCGGCGCGCGGCCGAGACGACGTCACCGAGGACGGCCGAGGCGGTCTGCACCCCTCCGGCGCCGGCGCCGTAGAACATGAGGTCCCCGGCGGCCGCGGCCTGGACGAACACGGCGTTGTTCGCGCCGTGGACGCTCGCGAGCGGGTGCTCGCGCGGGATCAGCGTCGGGTACACGCGCACCGAGATCGCCTCGCCCGAGGGCGACACCTCGCCCTGACCTGTCAGCCGCTCGCACACGGCGAGGAGCTTGATGACGTAGCCGGCGTGACGCGCGGCATCCATCAGCTGCGCATCGACCTTCGTGATGCCCTCGCGGTGCACCGCGTCGAGGGGGACCGCGGTGTGGAAGGCGAGCGAGGCGAGGATCGCGGCCTTCTGCGCCGCGTCGTAGCCCTCGACGTCGGCGGTCGGGTCGGCCTCGGCGTAGCCGAGCGCCTGGGCGTCGGCGAGGACGTCGGCGAACTCCGACCCCTCGCGGTCCATCCGGTCGAGGATGTAGTTCGTCGTGCCGTTGACGATGCCCATGATCCGGTTCACGCGGTCGCCGGCGAGCGAATCGCGCAGCGGACGGATGATCGGGATGGCGCCCGCCGCCGCCGCCTCGTAGTACACCGACGCGCCCACCTGGTCGGCGGCGTCGAAGATCTCCGGGCCGTGCGTTGCGAGCAGCGCCTTGTTGGCGGTGACGACGTCGGCGCCCGACCCGAGGGCCGTCACAATGTCGGTGCGCGCAGGCTCGATGCCGCCCATCAGCTCGATGACGATGTCGGCGCCGACGATGAGCTCCTCGGCATCCGTGGTCAGCAGCTCGCGCGGAAGCTCGACGTCACGCGGCGCGTCGGGGTTCCGCACAGCGATGCCGACGAGGTCGAGCGCGGCACCCGCGCGGTCGGCCAGCTCGTCGCCGTGCTTCAGGAGGATCGCAGCGACCTGCGATCCCACGGCGCCCGCGCCGAGCAGGGCCACGCGGAGGCGTCTGTAGTCGGTCACTCGGAGTCCTTTCCGAAACGGAGGGCCTGGGCGGCGTCGTGCACGCCGACGTCGTGCGCCAGCAGGTCGTCGATCGTCTCACCGCGCACGATGACGCGGGAGGCGCCGCCGCGTACGGCGACCACGGGCGGGCGCAGCACGTAGTTGTAGTTGCTCGACAGCGAGAAGCAGTAGGCGCCGGTCGCGGGGACGGCCAGCAGGTCGCCGGGTGCGACGTCGCCGGGGAGGTATTCGGCGTCCACCACGATGTCGCCCGACTCGCAGTGCTTGCCGACGACGCGGACGAGTGCGGGGTCGGCGTCGGAGACGCGCGAGGCGATGCGTGCGGAGTACTGGGCACCGTAGAGGGCGGGGCGCGCGTTGTCGCTCATGCCGCCGTCGACGCTGACGTAGACGCGGGTGAGGTCGTCGGAGACGCGCACGGGCTTGACGGTGCCCACCTCGTAGAGCGTCACGCCCGCAGGCCCGACGATGGCCCGGCCGGGCTCGAAGGCGAGGACGGGCACGGGGATGCCGCGACGCGCGCACTCGCCGGCGACCGCGTCGACGATGGCGCCCGCGAGCTCCTCGATCGGGGTCGGCCTGTCGACGGAGGTGTAGGCGATGCCGAAGCCACCGCCGAGGTTGAGGACCCGGACGGGGCCGCCCTCGAGCAGGCGCTCGTGCACGTCGAGGAGGCGCGCGGCCGACTCACGGAAGCCGTCGACGCCGAAGATCTGCGAGCCGATGTGGCAGTGCAGCCCGCCGAAGTCGAGGCTCGGGAGGGCGCGGATCCGCGCGACCACCGCCTCGGCGCGGTCGAGGGCGATGCCGAACTTCTGGTCCTCGTGGGCCGTCGCGAGGAAGTCGTGCGTCTCGGCGTGCACGCCGCTGGTGACGCGCAGGCGCACCGACTGGCGGATGCCGCGGCGCTCCGCCTCGGCGGCGACCCGCTCGACCTCGATCTCGCTGTCGATCACGATCGATCCGACCCCGGCCGCGATCGCCCGGGCGATCTCGGCGACGGACTTGTTGTTGCCGTGGAACCCGAGGCGCGCGGGGTCGGCGCCGGCGGCGAGCGCGACCGCGAGCTCTCCCCCGGTGGCGACGTCAACGGCGAGGCCTTCGGACGTGACCCACCGGACGACCTCGGTCGACAGGAACGCCTTCCCTGCGTAGTACACGTGCGCGGTCGTGCCGTGGCGTGCGGCGGCCGCGTCGAACGCGGCGCGGGCGCGGCGGGCGCGGCCGCGTACCTCGTCCTCGTCGAGGACGTAGAGGGGCGTGCCGTACAGAGCGCGCAGGTCGCTCGCCGAGACACCCCCGACGACGAGCTCGCCCCGGTCGTCGCGGTGTGCGGCATCCGGCCACACCCCCTGCGCGAGGGCGTTCGCGTCGTCAGGGACGGTCAGCCAGTCCGGCACGAGCGGACGATCGGGTGACGCGGACACGAGCTGGGTACCAATCGGGTGCGGGATGCGGGATTCCCGCACCTCGGGCTGGGCGAGCGCAACGGGGGCGCCGCCTGCCGGGCAGCGGGTGGTGCAAGTCTAGGGCACCGCCCCATACCGCTCCGCGCATATCGCGCAGCCTCGGCGGCCACAGACCCCGCGAGACCGCGCATATGTCCGCTTTCGAGCCGGTTTGCGTGAAATTCGCGCGGTCTCGCGGGCGTCTCGGGGGTGTCGGGCGCGGTCGGCGAGGGGGCGTGCGGCGGGTCAGGATGCCGGGCAGGTGCCGTTCTGCTGCAGCGCCTCGTCGTGGATGATGGCGCCGTCGATCGCGAAGTCGGCGACGATCGTGTCGCCCGACACGGTCACGGCGCTGAGCTCGAGCCCGGCGGGCAGGTACTGCGCGATGCAGACCTCCCAGTCGCGGACGACGGTGCGTGCGATCGCGCCGAACTGGTCCACGAGCGCCTCGGCGGAGATCTCCGCGCCGTTGAGCATGAGGGTCCGCGGGGTGAGGACGAGCTGCCCCGCCGACGCGCTCGGCGTAAGCCCCACACCGACCGGCACCGTGAGGGCGAACAGCTTCAGGTCCATCGAGATGTCGACGTCGGGCTCGGCGAGGGCGACCGTCGCCGCCGGGAAGTCCTCGACGGTCGCGAGAAGCGCCTGCAGCTGCGACTGGTCGAGTGTGACGGATGCCGAGGCGGAGCCGATCGGGTCATCGCCGCGGATCGGGACGTCGCTCGCGTGCACGACGACGTCGCCGGTCAGCTGCCCGAACGGGACATTCTGGCTCGAGAGGGTCAGCTGGTCGAACCGCCCGGCGATCAGCTGAGGGAGCACCTGCCCGGGCAGGTCGATGTCGATCGGCTGGTCGGCGGGGAGGGCGAGCTGCGTCGTGACCTGCTCGCGGATCGTCCGCTCGACGATGCCGCGGGCGATGTACTCCCCCGCGAACCACGCACCGACGGCGAGCAGGACGACGGCGAGAACCGCGACGAGCCACGGCCAGCGACGCTTCCGGGGCTTTTCGGTGCGCGTGCCGGAGGCCGCGGCATCCGTCGACAGGGCCCATTGCGCGCGAGGGTCGGGTAACGGCACCGTCGGGTTCTCGTCGCTCATCGCTTCCCCCGCGTCTCGCTCAGTCGGTCACATGCGCTCGGGCGCGCTGACGCCGAGCAGGTCGAGGCCGTTGCGGAGCACCTGCCCGGTCGCGTCGTTCAGCCACAGGCGCGTGCGGTGAAGGTCGGTGACCTCCTCGTCGCCGAGCGGCGTCACGCGGCAGGTGTCGTACCACCGGTGGTAGAGGCTCGCGAGCTCTTCGAGGTAGCGGGCGACACGGTGCGGCTCGCGCACCTCGGCGGCGTACGCGACGATGCGCGGAAACTCCTGCAGCGCGCCCAGGAGCGCGCTCTCCGTCTCGTGGGTGAGAAGCTCCGGCGCGAAGGCCGAGCGGTCGACGCCCGCCGTCGCGGCGTTCCGGGCGACGTTGTGCGTACGCGCGTGAGCGTACTGCACGTAGAAGACGGGGTTGTCGTTCGTGCGCTTCGTGAGGATCTCGGGGTCGAGCGTCAACGGCGAATCGGCCGGGTACCGCGCGAGCGAGTACCGCAGCGCGTCGGTGCCGAGCCAGTCGCGCAGGTCGTCGAGCTCGATGATGTTGCCGGCACGCTTGGACAGACGCGCGCCGTTGACCGACACGAGTTGCCCGATCAGCACCTCGATGTCCTTATCGGGGTCGTCGCCCGCGGCGCCGGCGAGCGCCTTCAGCCGGTGCACGTAACCGTGGTGGTCGGCGCCCAGCAGATAGATCTTGTGCCGGAAGCCGCGGTCGCCCTTGTTCAGGTAATACGCGGCGTCGGCGGCGAAGTACGTGTACTCGCCGTTCGAGCGGCGGATCACGCGATCCTTGTCGTCGCCGAACGCGGTCGTGCGCACCCACACGGCGTTCTCGTCCTCGAAGACGTAACCCTGCGCCCGCAAGCGGTCGACCGCTTCGTCGACGAGGCTCGGCTCGCCGTCAGCGCCCTTCGCGTGCAGTTCGCGCTCACTGAAGAAGACGTCGAAGTGGACGTTGAACTTGACGAGCGACTCCTGCAGGTCGGCGAGCTGCAGTGCATAGGCGCGGTCGCGTGCCTGCACCTCCTGCTCGTCGAGAGGGAGGTCGAGGATGCCGGGCAGCTCCGCCTGCACGCGACGCGCGAGGTCGTCGATGTACGAGCCGGGGTAGCCGTCCTCGGGCGTCGGCTCACCCTTGATCGAGGCGAGCACCGACCGGCCGAACCGGTCCATCTGGGCGCCCGCGTCGTTGATGTAGAACTCGCGGACCAGGGTCGCCCCGCTCGCGAGAAGCAGGCGCGCGATCGCGTCTCCGAGGGCCGCCCAGCGCGTGTGCCCGATGTGCATCGGACCCGTCGGGTTGGCGCTGACGAACTCGAGGTTGATCGACTGGCCACGCTGGGAGTCGTTCGTACCGTAGGCCGCGCCCGCCTCGACGATCGTCTTCGCGAGGGCGCCGGCGGCGGCGGCATCCAGTCGGATGTTGATGAAGCCGGGGCCGGCGACCTCGACCGACGCGATGCCCGGGGTCTGGGCGAGGGCGTCAGCAATCTCCTGCGCGAACTCGCGCGGGTTCGCCCCGACGGCCTTGCCGAGCTTGAGCGCCGCGTTCGACGCCCAGTCGCCGTGGTCGCGGTTGCGCGGACGCTCCAACGGCAGGTCGGCGGAGGTCAGATGCGCGCTCGAGCCCTCGCGTCGCGCCTCGGCGAGCGGCGCGATGACGGCGAGCAGGGCTTCGGAGAGGGCGTCAGGATTCATAACCCGTCAAGTCTACGGGCGCAGGGACCCGCGCTCCTCTGCGGTGAGGCCCCGCGGCGCGAGCGATGAGCCGCGAGTGCGGTTCCGTCGTATGACCGGTGGGGCTGGTGTCGTCTCCCGTTGCTCACGAGGCAACACCGCCCCACGGCCCATACGACTGGTCCGCCTCACCCCCGCGTCGCCCTCACCGCCCCCTGGAGCGACCGCTCAGCGGACGAGATACGTGACGTCGTTCCCGAGATTCCTCAGGGCGGGCTCACGGAGGTCCGGAACTCGATCTCGTTGCGCCCCGGATAGTTCCGGAGGGACACGATGATCGCCTCGCTGAGATCGATGTCGCCGATCACGGCTCCCCTGCGCCCGTCGCCCCTCGGCGAGCGATTGCGGCGAGCAGCCGGTCCGCCTCCCGCCGCTGCTCGGCGACCGGCACCGTCGTGGCGGGATCGACCGGCGCGAACGTGTCCACGACACCGACGACACCGTCCTCGGTCATCCGGTACGCCGTGAGCCCGCCGCCCTGGTCACGAGCCATACCGCTCGGCCAGACGTTCGACTGTGCGCCGGCGACACCCACGCGCCAGCCGCCCGCATCGAGTTCCTCGCGCACGCGGCAGAGCGCCTCGAACGCGTCATCCGCCGAGGCCTCGAACCGCCCGAATGCCGGAGAGACGATCGATACGCGCCACAGTCCGTCGCGATAGAGCCACGACACGACGGCGCTCGCAGGCCGTGCGTCGGAAGAGGCCTCGACGACCTGCGGATTGCTGAGCATCGTGTCAGGTTATCGGGCCGCTGCGGCCGGCGATATCAGCGCCAGTTGTATGTGAACATCCACCGCAACGCATCGAGCGCGGCGGGTGAGAGTTCCGGATGCCGGTCCGCGAGGACGCTCCTCGCCTGATCGCCGCCTTCGGTGAGGCTGAACTGATCCCAATCGATCCCCACGGCCATCATCTCGTCCTCGAGCTCGCTGACCCGTTGCAGCACGTCCGCCCCGTGATCGCCGGCCAGTCGAAGGACGGCCTCGTCGTCACTCACCGGAAAGGCGGACCTTCCCTTTCCCAGGTGCGCGATCACGGCTCCACTCAGCAGTTCATCAGTGGGAGAGTCGCGCGCGGTCACTCTGTCGGAACCCTCGCGGGGGCTGACCGCAGACGTCTACGTCGCCGTATTCCCGTCGGCGGCTTGCTTCGCGCGGAGTGCCGCCTTTGCGACGCGCGCGGCCGAGACCTGACGCAGCTTCTGCAATGCGTATTGGAGCGCGTCGGATTCATTCGCGAACTCTCTGAGAGTTGCAGCGAAGGGCTCGCCCCGCTCGTCGGAGAGGTACACGCGCCAGCGGCCGTCGTCGCTTCGGACGACGACATCGTCGAGGCCAGGCTGCCCCGCCCCGTAGAGCACGGGCGCATCAAGCCGCTCGTTCCGGACCACCTGCATCAGTTCATCGACGTTCATCGGACCTCCACGATCATGCCCATATCCTTCAGCAGGGCGACACTCGCAGGCAGCAGATCCTGTGTTGCGCCGCCTGCGGTGCCCCAGGCGGGGATCGGCGCGGCCTCGCCGCGGGTGACATGCGCGAGATCGCCGACCTCGAGTCCGTACTTGGCGAGGTCTGCGTCGACGGAGGCGCGGGTCACGTCGTCAAGGCCGCTGTAGACAGCCTGCACGTCTGAAGGAGAATGCGACCACTCGTATTGGTGATACGCGTTCGGATTCTCCTGGTAGGGCAGCGATCGACTGTCGAACGAGAACGGTCCGTCCTCCGGTACGGGTGACACATAGCGCCCCCGCTCATCGCCATACCGATCGAATCGGTCGCCCGCATCCGGCACGTGATCGCGTGTGATCGGGTTGCCGTCGGCGTCCAGGCGGAATCCGTTTCCGGGGGCCTGACTCCAGTCGATATTGCCCGCGCCGTCGAGGCACTCGGGTCGGGGCACGAGCTCGTCCGTCTCACCCGCCGACACACCTCGCGAGCTCCCGGGCGCGTCGAGGTGGTCTTGACCCCGAACCCGCCGGATCACGTCGTCGGCGTGGCCGTCGAGCGCGTCGGCGAACTGGTGCAGCTTGTGCTTGAGGGCGCCGAAGCCCTTCAGGGCGGCATCCTTGAGCTCGCGGAAGATCGGCTTGATGGCGCTCATCAGGCATCCCCTCCGAAATCGAGTGCCGAGAACTCGGCGAAGAACGTCGACGTCAGCGTCTGGATGTCGGTGCTGTGGAGTTTCATCGTGGCCTGCGCGTCTTCGAGCGCGGCGAGGTCGGCGTAGAACTCGTCGGTGTCGCCGACCGCGCCCTCGACGAGCGGCGCGTCGAGGATCGCGTCGAGCACGGCGGGCAGCTGCTCGGCGAGCGGCTCGATCGCCATCGGTGCGAGCTGACCGATGAGCTGTTCGACCGCGATGTCGACGGCGGCGTTCAGCAGCTTCTTCTTGAGCAGCAGCATCGGACCCGCTCCGAGCGCGGTGACCGGGTTCGTGAGCATCGCGACGAGCGCGACGAGGGTCGACGTGACATCGACGATCACCTTGACCTTCAGCGCCGTGATCGCTCCCGCGCCGATGTCCATCGCGGCCGCGGCAGGAGGCAGGATGTCGACGAGCTGCTGCAGGTTCATCGACCGGTTCGCGTTCCACGCGGCGACCGTCGCAGGCCCCGTCTTGCCGCGCATCGCCTCGCCGAACTGGCCGTTCATCTGCCGGTCGACCGACTGGATGACGCTCTCGAGGTCGGACCCGAAGGTGCGAACGAGCGCGGCGCCCTTCGAGACTTCGTCCTCATCGATGTCGGGCCACTCGAATCCGAGCTTCTCCATCACCCACACGAGCTCGTTCGGCAGCATCATGCCCACAGCGAAGCCTCCTCAGCAATCGGACTCGACAATAGTGGTCCGCGACGACGTCACGCGAGCTGGACGAGGTCGGCCAGGTCGTCGTGCGCGGGATCGGATGCCGCGGCGACGGCATCCTGCATCGCCACATCCTGCAGCGCCACACCCTGCACCGCCACATCGGATGCCGAGTCGGGTACGACGATCGCGTCGACGTGCATGCGCTTCAGGCCCACGTGGCCGCCGTGGTAGCTGAGGAACGCGCAGTCGGCCGCGTCACGGCCCGTCGCGATGCGGACGAGCGAGCGGCGGTTCGCCAGACGCGTCGCGTCGATGACGTACCACGACCCGTCGAGGTACGCCTCGGCGACGGCGTGGAAGTCCATCGGGCGAAGACCCGGCGCGAAGCACGCGGCGTAGCGCGCCGGCATGTCCATGGCGCGCAGCAGGGCGATGACGACGTGCGCGTAGTCGCGGCACACTCCCTGCCCGGTCATGAGGGTCGTCACGGCCGAGTCGGTACCCTGGCTGAGACCGGGAGTGTAGGTCGTGCTCGTCGCGACGAACTCGCTGACCGCGGTGATGAGCTCGACGCCCTGCAGCCCGCGGAACTGGCGCCGTGCCTGCGAGAACACCTCGTCGGACTGGCAGTAGCGGCTCGGGCGCAGGTAGGTGATGGCCTCGAGATCGCTCGTCGAGCGCTGCGCGACGTGCCCGTCGATGACCGCTTCGTAGCGCACCGCGAGCGGGCCGCCCTCTCCGCGGAGGGTGTGCAGGCGGCTCCCCGACTGGTCGACGATCTCGTTCGGCGTGTACACGCGATCGCCCTGCGTGAAGGTCAGCTCCTCGCGCACGACGGGCGCCGGCTGGGCCGCCGCGATCTGGAAGATGAGGTCGACGGAGGACCCCAGATCCAGGTCGAGTTCGGCGGTCACGATGCGTTGCACCGAAGTATCCTCGCATGCCCGAAGGGATGCCTCGTGACGGTTGTCCACACCCGCTCTTCGCGATCTGGCCCGGCGTGACTTACCCTCGACGCATGCGTGCCGTCCGACCGTCCCCGAGGCGGCGTCGCGCATGGGTTCTTCCGCTGCTCGCCGTGGCCGTCGCTGCGGTCGTGAGCATCTCGATCTGGCGCCCCTGGGCGACCCCCGAGGCGATCGTCGCCGCGGGTGAGGGCGGGGCCGTCGTCCCCTCGCAGCCGGCGAAGCTCGACCTTCCCGACCACCCCACCGTGCTGATCTTCGGCGACTCGTGGACGTACGGTTCCGCGGCATCCGATCCCACCCTCGGCTACGCGTACATCGTGGCGGACATCGCGGGCTGGACCACCGTGGTCAACGGCGTGCGCGGCTCGGGCTACGTCAAACCCGGGCTCGACGGCCCCGACTTCGGCGACCGCATCGCCGCCCTCGATCCGGCGATCGATCCCGACCTGATCATCGTGCAGGGGTCGATCAATGATCGGCGCCTGCCGGCGACCGGATACCGCGCCGCCGTGGATGCCGCGTGGGATGCCTTGGCCGCCACCTACCCGCGCGCGCAGTTCGTCATCCTCGGCCCTGCGCCCCAGGTGCTCCCCGTCGAGCGTGCGACGGCGCGGATCGACCGCGACCTGCGCGCCGCCGCCGCCGATCGCGGCTGGTGGTACGTGTCTCCCATCGAGGAGAACTGGATCACGCCCGAGAACTATCTCTCCGTCATCGACACGAGCGACCTGGCGCGGAACCACCCTTCCACGGAAGGCCACCGCTACCTCGCCGAGCGGCTCGCGGCGGCGGTCGCCGCCGTCACGGGGTAACAGCGCCGGGTGATAACCTCGATCGGTACGCCTCCGTAGCTCAGGGGATAGAGCGTTGGTTTCCGGTACCAAAGGTCGCAGGTTCGATTCCTGTCGGGGGCACAAGCAAGACCGAACGCCGTTCTCCCGCGCGCGCAGCGCGTCTTCGGCCGGGTGGGCGTGACGCGCGAGGATCATCCTTCCGGCGGACGCGCATCCACCGCGGGGGCGATGTGCCGCGGCATCCCCTCTTCGTAGCGTCGAAGCATGGTCACCGCGAGCATCTCCCTCCCCGCATCGAGACGACGCCGGACGCCACTGCGCGACCGCGTGTCGACGGGCGGGGCCGCCGTACTGTCGGTGGCCGGCGTGATCGTCGCGATCGGCCTCGCCGCCCTGGCGCTGCTCGTCGTCCCACTCGCCGCCGCCGTGGTCTTCGGCCCCGCGCTCCTCGCCGGACTCTGACCCGCCCACACGCCTCGTCGACACCCCGCACACGTCGTCGCGGATTCGGAGATCCGCGACAGATTCGGATGCCGCAGGCCCAGGCATCCGAATCCGCGCACCATGTCCGAATCCGCGACATCGCCCGGGGCGGATCCCAGTCGTCGCCCGGGGCGGATCCCAGTCGTCACCGAACTGCGTCCGCGCCGACACACAGACGCAACACTCAGGTGGTTCCCTGACTTTGTAAGGGTTGGTAACATAACCGGCACTGGGGCCGATGGGGACTTCGAGGAGGTGCGGTAGGTGACGGAGACGAGTTCTCCCCGGGCCCACGAGTTCGACGCCCGCTATTTCGATGCCCGTGACGTCGACGCCCGCGATATCGACGCAGTGCTCCGACTGCTCCAGCGCAACGGAGACCGCGTAGCGCCCCACGTCGCATCCCGCCTGCACGCCGCCCTCTGCGGCGATCAGGCGGCCATCGCGCAGGTCGCGGCGCTGCTCTCCCCCGCCCAGCGCGCGGGCCTGTCGGCACTGCCCGACCCGCTCCCCGCCGTCCGCGCCGTGCGCGACGCCGTCGGCGACACGGTCGCAGCGCTCGACGAGCGTGATCGCCGGCTGCTGCTGACCGCGGCCGTCAGCGTCGATGGACGCGTCGACGTCGCCCTCGCCGCCGCCGAGACGACGTTGGCGGATGCCTTGGCCTCCCCCACCCCGCCGTTGCTCACCTTCGCGGCGGGTCGCCTGTCGTTCCTCGACCCGCGCGTGCGGGCGTACCTGCACAGCGCCGCGAGCCTCGGCGAGCGCACCGACGTGCATGCACGGCTCGGGGCGGCCTACCGGGCCGCCGGCGATGACGGGCTCGCGACGTGGCACACCTCGCTCAGCACGCTCGAGGGCGACGCGGCGCTGACCCCGGCACTCCTCTCCCTCGCCGCACACGCGCTCCAGTCGGGCGCAGCGGAGTGGGCGCACGCGGTCGCGCGCGAGGCGGCGAGCCACGCTCCCGGCGACACGCGCCTGCGCGCCCACGTGCTGGCGGGCCGCGCGGCCGTCGCGGCAGGCCTTGTCGAGGATGCGACCGCGTGGCTGCACGCTCCCGTGGCCGCGGGGGGCGAGGTGGCCGCCGCCGCCCTCCCCGCGTACGTGTGGGCCGTGGCGCTGCGCGACGGAAGCGTGCCGGATGCCGACATCGCCCGCCTCATCGCACCGCTCATGAGCGACGACGCGCCGCGCACCGCACCCGATCCGGGTCTGCTGGAGGCCGTGTGCGCCGCGGCGCAGCTGCACGCCGAGCGCGGGCACGTCGCCGACGCGGCGGCGATGCTCTCCGTGGCCGAACGCCTCGCGTCGTACGCCGACCCGGCCGCCACCGCCGACGCGCTCGGCGAGGAGCCGGCGCCTCTCGCCGAGGCTCGCCGGTGGTGCCTCGTGTTCGGTGTGCCCCCGGAGGCGGTGGACGCGCCCGCCGCCGAGCGGGCCGAAGGATCGTGGACCGCCTCGCACCTGTCGCGGATCGCGACGGCGCTCCAGCACGCCCGCGCGGACCGCGCCGACGCGGCGCTCGGCATGCTGCACGGCACGGTGGGGACGACGCTGGGCACCGTCGGACCGACACCGACGACGCTCGACCAGCCCCGCACCGCACCGCTGCTCGAAGCCCACCGCCGCGTCGCGATCGCGCTCGTCCTGTTCTGGGAGGGCCAGCTCGCCCGGGCGCGTGCCGAACTCGCCGATGCCGCCGCGACGGTGCCGGTGGGACTCGTCTTCGGGGGGCTCGCCGTCGCCCTCGCACGGCGCCTGGACGCCGTGACCGACGGCGTCCCCCTCGAGACGACGATCGCGCTCGATGCCGCGCACCCGACCCCGCAGTCGCGTCCGCTGCGCGCGGGACTGCTCGTCGACCGGGCGATCGTCGCCTACCTCGGCGGCCGGATGACCGAGGCGGGCACGCTCCTGGCCCTCGCCGCCGACGAGGCGATCGCCCCCGCCGACGCCGGACTGCCCCTTCCCGGCCTCGACGAGCCGTCGGTGTGGTCGAATCCAGAAGGATCGAGATGTCCACACACCCCCGGCCGCGACGCGGCCTCCATCGCCTCGCCGCCGCGGTGGCCACGACGGCGCTCGCCGTCGGCGGGCTCGTCGGCGTCGCGACGGCGTCGGCAGCCGCCGCGGACCCTGCGCCCGGCATCAACGGCTACCGCAACGTCGGCTACTTCGCCCAGTGGGGCGTCTACGGACGCGACTTCACGCTGCGCCAGCTCGACCGCTCGGGCGCCGCCGCCGACCTCACGCACATCAACTACTCGTTCGCCAACATCCACCACCAGAGCCTCACGTGCTTCGAGGCCAACAAGGCGCAGGGCACCGGCCCGAACGGCTCCGACGGCGCCGGCGACGCGTGGGCCGACTACGGCATGGGCTACTCCGCGGCGACCTCTGTCTCGGGCACCGCCGACACGTGGGACCAGCCGCTCGCCGGCTCGTTCAACCAGATCAAGCAGCTCAAGGCCAAGCACCCGAACCTCAAGGTCATGATGTCGATCGGCGGGTGGACCTGGTCGAAGAACTTCTCGAAGGCCGCCGCCACCGACGCGTCGCGCAAGAAGTTCGTCTCCAGCTGCATCGACATGTTCATCAAGGGCAACCTCCCCGTCATCGACGGACGCGGCGGCCCCGGTTCGGCCGCCGGCGTCTTCGACGGCTTCGACCTCGACTGGGAGTGGCCCGGCACGACGAGCGGGCTCGAGGGCAACTTCGTCGACCCGGTGGGCGACAAGGCCAACTTCAAGGCGCTCATCAAGGAGTTCCGCACGCAGCTGGATGCCTACTCGAAGACGTCGGGCAAGGCGTATCAGCTGAGCGCGTTCCTGCCCGCGAACCCGGCGGACATCGCGGCGGGCGGCTGGAATGACCCCGCGATCTTCCAGGACCTCGACTTCGGCAACGTCCAGGGCTACGACCTGCACGGCGCGTGGGACCCCGCACTCACCGGCCACCAGGGCAACCGCTACGACGACCCGAAGGACACGCGTCCCGCGAACAAGCAGTTCAGCGTCGACAAGGCCGTGGGGGAATACCTGAAGACGGGCATCAAGCCGTCGCAGCTCGGCATCGGTCTCGCGGCGTACGGTCGCGGCTGGCAGGGCGTGAAGACCACGACGCCGTGGAGCGCCGCCACCGGTGCCGCCCCGGGCACGTGGGAGGCGGGCAACGAGGACTACGACAAGCTCAAGACCCGTGGCGTCGACAACTACGACGCCTCGATCGGCGCCGCGTGGCGCTATGACGGCAACCAGTGGTGGTCGTACGACAACGCCCAGACGACGAAGCAGAAGGCGAAGTACATCGTCGACAAGGGTCTCGGCGGCGGCATGTGGTGGGAGCTCTCGGGCGACCGGAACAACGAGCTGATCGGCACCCTTGCGGACGAGTTCCGCGCCGCGAAGACCGGCCCGTCGACCGACCCGGTCAACCCGACGCCGACTCCGACGGCGACACCCACCCCGACACCGACACCCACCCCGACCGCGACGCCGACGCCGACTCCGACGGCGACCCCGACGGCCACCCCGACCCCGACCCCGACCCCGACCCCGGGCACGTGCTCGGTGGCCGCGTGGAGCGCCGACACCGTCTACACCGGAGGCAACACGGTCAGCTACCAGGGCACCGTCTACAAGGCGCAGTGGTGGACGAAGGGCGACAACCCGGCATCGGGCGGCGTGTGGCTCGCCACCGGCAGCTGCACGGGCGGCGGCATAGACCCGGGGACGAACCCCGGCACCGCCCCCGCGTGGAACTCCGCTCGGGCCTACGTCGCGGGCGACAAGGTCACCTACGGCGGCGCCACCTACGCCGCCAAGTGGTGGACGCAAGGCGACACCCCCGGCGCCTCGCAGTGGGGTCCGTGGGCGAAACAGTGATCCGCCGCTGACCTGACGGCGCCGACCCGACGGCGCCCACCGGATGCCCGGCCCCTCGTGGGTCGGGCATCCGGCATTTCCGGCTTGTGCTCTTCCGGTGCTCGTCCCGTGCGCCGAATGGCCTCTCGCCGCCGCGACCGCGGCGCGTCAGTGGTCGCCGACGAGCTTGAGGCCCACGATGCAGCCGAGGAGGCCGAGGATCAGGAGCGTCTTCACGATCGAGAAGGGTTCGGCGCCCGAGATCATCGCCCACGCGACGGTGAGCGATGCGCCGATGCCGACCCACACGGCGTAGGCGGTGCCGGTCGAGATGTCGCGCATCGCCCAGGCGAGTCCGCCCATGCTGGCGATGAGGGCGACGGCGAAGACGATCGACGGCCCGAGCTTCGTGAAGCCCTCCGACTTGCCGAGCGCGGTGGCCCAGACGGCTTCGAGGAGACCGGAGAGGACGAGAACGACCCACGACATGGCGTGACCTTTCGGCCAGTCTTGTCGCTCACCGGGTACTGAACCCTCGTCCGGGGACCCTGTCGAGGTCCGTGATCGAGCGTATCGCGGCATCCTGGGCAACGCCCGATCACGTTGCCCGCTCAGGGCGTCAGGAGGAAGATCCCGTCGAGCATCCCGGGGTTGTGGGCATGCACGAGCACGGCGAAGACGACGGCGTCGAAGAGCAGGTGCACCGTCACCACGTATGCGAGCGAGCGGGTCTTCAGGAAGATGAAGCCCTGCAGGAGCGCGAACGGGATGGTGAGCACCGGACCCCAGGCGCGGTAGCCGAGCTCCCAGAGGAACGACACGAACACGATCGTCTGCAGGAGGTTCGCCGTCAGGTCGGCGACGTGCCGACGCAAGAGCGCGAAGACGGTGCAGATGAAGAACAGCTCGTCCCAGATGCCGACGGCGCCGACACCCACGAAGAGCCGTGCGATGAGGTCGGGCGTGTCGACGACGGGCCAGTTCTGGTAGACGCCCGACGAGATGAAGTAGAACGGCAGGATCAGCCACGCGAGCAGAAGCACCGCGACGAGCCACCCCCACTGCCACACGCTCCAACGCCCTCCCCCGCGCCACGGGAACCGGATCGCCCGGTCGCGGTAGACCCATCGCGACAGGGCGTACGGCACGACGACGGCACCGCCGAGGGCGATCGTGAACCGGATCATCGACGCCGTGTCGAGCTTCGCCTCGAGCGAGATCGCGCTGACGATCAGCATGCCGATCGCGATGAGCGACAGGTCGCGCGTGAGCGAGGGCGCGGATGCCGCGTCCCTGAGCCGGTCGAAGACGCCCCCGCGCTCGACGATCGCCGCGAGGCCGACGCCGGCGGCGAGCAGGAGCCATCCGAGCCACGGGATCAGCGCGACGAACAGCGCGGGTGCGGCGAGGCAGACCAGCAGCGCCGGCACGATGTCCGAGCTGAGGAGGGGGCGGACGGATGCCTCGGCGTGCGCCGCGCCGCCGGCGTGCGCCGTCATGATCTCGGCAGGCGCCGATAGGCGAGGTCGCGGATGTCGCGGCCTTTCGCGATGCCCTTCCGCTCGAAGGCCGTCATGGTGCGCCGGTCGAACCGCGGGGCCCAGTCGCCCTCGAAGGCCGGCGCGAAGTCGGCGGCATCCGCCATCACCTCGCGCATCTGGAGGGCGTACTCCTCCCAGTCGGTCGCGAGGCGGAGGACGCCCCCGTCGCGGAGGACGCGGGCGGCGAGGGGCGGGAAGGCCGGGGCGATGAGGCGGCGCTTGGTGTGCTTCGCCTTGTGCCAGGGGTCGGGGAAGAAGACCCACAGCTCGTCGACGCTCCCCTCGGGAAGGAGGTGTTCGAGCACTTCCGGGGCGTTCGCCTCCACGAGGCGGAGGTTCCGCGCGCCCGCGCGGTCGGCGTCGAGCATCGTGCGGGCGAGCCCCGCCCGGAACACCTCGACGGCGAGGAAGTCTGTGTCCGGGGTCGTCGACGCGGCGTGCACGATCGCGTGGCCCTGCCCGGAGCCGATCTCCACGACGAGGGGCGCCTCGCGCCCGAAGAGCACCACCGGATCGGCGGTCGAGTCGGGGTGGATGCTCGTCGCGGCGGCCCCGCGCTCGACGTCGACGACGTAGAACGGAGCGAGCTCGCTCCAGGCGCGCTCCTGCGCGTCGCTCATCCGGCCGCTGCGGCGCACGAACGAGACCGGCTTGTCGCGGTAGCGGGGCGCGCTGTCCGCCGTACCGGAAGTGGCGTCGGGGGCGGCGTCGGGCGTGGCATCCGGCATCCTCCCAGGCTACCGGCGGTTCACAACTCGCTGACTACTCGGTGACGAAGTCGATGAGCTCCTCGACGCGGCCGAGGAGGGCGGGGTCGAGGTCGCGGTAGCTCCTCACGGCGCCGAGGATCCGCTGCCACGTACGTCCGAGGTCCGCCTGATCGCGCGCCGGCCAGCCGAGCGCCCGGCTGACGCCGACTTTCCACTCGATGCCGCGCGGCACGTCCGGCCAGGCACGGATGCCGAGGACCTCCGGCCGCACGCACTGCCAGACGTCGATGTGCGGGTGGCCGACGATCCGCACGTGCGCGCCGTGCGGTCCGCGGGCGACGGCCTCGGCGATGCGCGACTCCTTCGACCCGGGGACGAGGTGGTCGACGAGCACGCCGTACCGCCGCTCGCGACTCGGTGGGTCGGCGGCGAGCGCCTGGTCGAGCAGGTCGACGCCCTGCAGGTACTCGACGACGACCCCCTCGTGGCGCAGGTCGTCGCCCCACACCTTCTCGACGAGCTCGGCATCGTGCCGACCTTCGACGAGAATGCGCGACGCGCGGGCGACCCGGGCACGCGCCTCCGGGGCCGCGAACGACCCTGAGGCGGTGCGCGCGCGCCCGGCGGATGCCGTGGCGGCCACCACCAGCTCGACGGGGGCGCCGTCGATCAGGAACCCACCGCCGAGCGGGAAGAGGCGCCGCTTGCCGACGCGGTCTTCGAGCTCGACCGTCCCCGACTGCACGCGGGTGACGGCGCCGCAGAAGCCGTCGCCGGCGACCTCGACGACGAGTCCCGGCTCCGCGGGGGTCTTGGTGACGACGGGGCGGCCGACGTTCCGCCAGCCCGCCGCGAGGACGTCGCCGCCGTAGCGGTCGGTCGGGTCGTGATGCATGCTTCCTCCGAGTCGGTCACGTTACCCGCAGCCGCCGTCGACGCCGGCGCGCAACGCCCGCACTCCCCGACACCGCGCGGCCGGCGGCGCGGACGGCGATGCTTCGCGTTCGCTGATGGCCGAACCCCGGCATCCGCCCTACCGCCGCTCGCGGCGCCCGCAATAGGATCGGGGCGAGAGCCGGAGCGATTCCGGTCCGGAGGGGATGTCTGTGCGCGCGCGTCTGGTGCTGGCCCTCACGGCAGCCGTGGCGATCGTCTTCGGCGGCGCCGCAGCCGCCGTCGCGACCGATCCCCTCTCGCTCGGCAGCACGCGCGTGCTCGACGAGTCCGGCGTCCTGTCGGCCTCCGAAGAACGCGACGTGGATGCCGAGCTCCGCTCCGCCTCGTCGTCGAACGTCGATCTGTGGGTCGTCTACGTTCCCGAGTTCACGAACCCGACCGACCCCGAGCAGTGGGCGAACGACACCGCCGATCGCAACGGACTCGGCCCGAACCAGTATCTCCTCGCGATCGCGACGGACGGACGGACGTTCTACCTCTCGGGGTACTCCGAGGGCCCCGTCGGTGAAGACCAGCTGACCGCGATCGAGCAGCAGCGCATCGGCCCCGCGCTGGAGGCGAACGACTGGGCCGGTGCCGCAACGGCCGCCGCCGCCGGCCTCGCCGACGCCGCGCGCGGCGGGTCGGGCGGTACGGGCGGCTCCGGCGGCGGGTCGGGTGTGTTCGGCATCCTGCTGGTCGTCGTCCTCGTGGCGCTCGCGGCCCTCGTCATCTGGATCGTCGTGCGCTCGCGGCGCAAGAAGACGGGGCAGGTCGCCGCACCCGGCGGACCCGTCGATCCGCTCGCGGGCGTGTCGACCGCCGAGCTCGCGAAGCGTGCCGCCTCGGCCCTCGTCGCGACCGACGACGCCATCAAGACGAGCGCGCAGGAGCTCGACTTCGCCCGCGCGCAGTTCGGCGACGAGGCGACGGCCGCCTTCGCCGAGGCGCTCGCGCACGCCCGGACCGACCTCGACCAGGCGTTCTCGCTGAAGCAGCAGCTCGACGACGAGACGCCCGACACCGAGGAGCAGACCCGCGCGTGGAACGCGCAGATCGTCGACCTGTGCACCCACGCCAACGGCGAGCTCGATGAGAAGGCGAAGGACTTCGACGAGCTGCGCAGTCTCGAGCAGAACGCCCCCGAGGCGCTCGCGCGCGTGCAGGCGTTGCGCGGCGGCCTCACGGGTGCGCCGGAGCAGGCCGAGGCCGCCCTCGCGACCCTGCAGCAGGCCTACGCCCCGGCTGCCCTCGCGACGATCGTCGACAACCCCGCCCAGGCCACCGAGCGGCTGACCTTCGCCGACGAGCGCCTGCGCATGGCGCAGCAGGAGATCGCCGAGGGCGACAATGCGGCCGCCGCCGTCAGCATCCGCGCGGCGGAGGATGCCGTCGCCCAGGCCGACCTCCTGCAGAAGGCGGTCGGAAAGCTCGGCACCGACCTCGCGAAGGGCGAGACGGATGCCGCGGCCCTCATCGCCGACGTCGAGCAGGACCTCGCCGCCGCGAGCGCCATGCCCGACCCCGACGGGCGCCTCGCGCCGGTGATCGCCTCGACGCGGCAGCAGGTCGAGGCGGCGAAGGGGCTGCTCGCCGGCACCCAGAAGCGACCGCTGTACGCCCTCGAGGGGCTCGACGCGGCGAACAAGCAGATCGACACGATGCTCGCGGGCGTCCGCGACGCGCAGGCGAAGCAGCAGCGGGCCTCCCAGCAGCTCGCCGCACTGATGACGCAGGCGCAGGGGCAGGTGTCGGCCGCCGAGGACTTCATCACGTCGCGTCGCGGCGCGATCGGCGCCGAGGCCCGCACGCGTCTCGCTGAAGCGGGCGCCTCGCTCGTGCAGGCGCGTCAACTGCAGCAGACCGACCCGGTGCAGGCCCTCGGCTACGCCCAGCGCGCGAACGATCTCGCCGCACAGGCGATCCAGTCCGCCCAGAACGATGTCGGCGCCTTCTCCGGCGGCGGCATGTTCGGCGGCGGAGGCGGCGGGGGCGGCAACATGATGGGCGCCGTCCTCGGCGGCATCGTCATCAACTCGCTCCTGAACGGCGGCGGTAACCGCGGCGGAGGATACGGAGGCGGCGGCTACAGCCGCGGGGGCGGCGGCGGTCTCGGCCCCGGCAGCTTCGGCGGCGGCGGCACCCGCAGTCGCCGCGGCGGAGGACGCTTCTGACCCCGGCATCCGCTCGTTCCACCCCCTCGAACCCGACCCGGACCCCGACCAGATCTCGACACCATGTTCCGTAAGAAAGGAAATCCGATGGCAAAGCAGTCCATCTTCGGCCGCATCTCCACCCTGATGAAGGCGAACATCAACGCCCTCCTCGACTCGGCCGAAGACCCGCAGAAGATGCTCGACCAGCTGGTGCGCGATTACACCAACTCAATCGCCGACGCCGAGTCGGCCATCGCCGAGACGATCGGCAACCTGCGCCTGCTCGAGCGCGACCACGAAGAAGACGTGCGCGCGGCGTCCGAGTGGGGCGGCAAGGCCCTCGCGGCCAGCCGCAAAGCCGACGAGCTGCGCGGCACGGGCAACACGACCGACGCCGACAAGTTCGACAACCTCGCCAAGATCGCCCTGCAGCGTCAGATCAGCGAGGAGAACGAGGCCAAGGCGATCGAGCCGACCATCGCGGCGCAGACCGAGGTCGTCGACAAGCTCAAGGACGGCCTCAACGGCATGAAGCTGAAGCTCGAGCAGCTGAAGTCGAAGCGCTCCGAGCTCCTCGCCCGCTCGAAGTCCGCCGAGGCCCAGAACAAGGTCCACGACGCCGTCAAGTCGATCGACGTCCTCGACCCGACGAGCGAGCTCGGCCGCTTCGAGGACAAGGTCCGTCGCCAGGAGGCCCTGGCCGCCGGCAAGGCGGAGATCGCGGCGTCGTCGCTCGACGAGCAGTTCAACCAGCTGGAGGACGTGGGCGAGCTCACCGAGGTCGAGGCGCGCCTGGCCGCTCTGAAGACCGGCGGCACGTCCACCGCGGCGATCGAGCAGTAATCCATCCGCGAGACCGCTCATATGCACGCTTCCCGGCACGGGAACGTGACATATGGGCGGTTTCGCGGTGCGGGAGCACGCGCAAGCGCGCGGGAAAGGATGACCGGATGACGCGGTTCGTCGTCGTTCCGCAGTGGCAGGGGTCGCCGTCCGCGCGCGCGATGCAGCTGATCGACGGGGCCGAGGCGATCGCCGGGGACCTGCCGCGCTCCTCCACGGTGCGGGTCGAGGTCCCCGCCGAGGCGGGAGAGGCGCTCGACACCGGCATCCGCCGCTTCAGCACCCTCGAACGTGTCAGCGCGGCGATCGGCGCCGCGCTCGATGAGGGCGATGCCGCGGAGTCCGCGCTCGTCATCGGCGGCGACTGCGGCGTCGCGGTTCCGGCGATCGCCGCTGCCGCCGCACGGCACGAACGCCTCGCGGTCGTGTGGTGCGACGCGCACGGCGACCTGCACACCGCAGACAGCTCGCCCTCGGGCGCGTTCGGCGGGATGGCGCTGCGCGCCGTGGCGGAGGCCGGCACGTTCCCGGGGAGCGGCGCGGTGCCCGCCGAGCGCATCATCCTGGTCGGGGCACGGGAGTTCGACGACGGCGAGCGTGACGCCGCGACCGACCTCGGGATCACGCATCTTCCCGTCACCGATCTGGCCGACCCCGGCGCGCTGGCGGCCGCCGTCGCCGCCACGGGTGCGGATGCCGTCTACGTCCACGTCGATCTCGACGTCCTCGACCCCGCCGTCCTGGCGGGCCTCGGCATGCCCGTCCCCTTCGGCCTGTCGCTCGATGAGCTGGTGGCCGCGGTGCGGGCCCTGCGCGCCGAGGTGCCGCTCGTCGGTGGGTCGCTGTCGGGCTTCGCCCCGGCATCCCCGGCCGCCGCCGTCGACGACCTCGGCACGATCCTCCGGATCGTCGGGGCGCTCGCGTGATCGCGACCCCGCCCCCAGGCTGGCGCGCCCGCGCCGAGCGCGCCGTGGCTCGCGGCGAGAAGCTCGACCGGCTGATCCCGCCGGTTCTCCTCGACTCGCCGATCAGCCGGGTCGGGTACTGGTGGGGCACGGCGATCGGCTGGATCTGGGGCGGTCTGTGGTCGACGGGCCCGGTCCAGCACCGCGAGGGCCTCCACGTGTTCACCGGCATGCCGGGGTGGACGTTCGGTCGCGGCGGCGTGTGCGTCGGCGGGTGCTACCTCACCGGCGACGCGCGCGTGACCGACGCGGTGCTGCGGCACGAGGCGGTGCACGCCCGGCAGTGGCGGAGGTACGGGTTCCTCATGCCGGTGCTGTACCTGCTCGCCGGTCGCAACCCGCTGCGCAACCGGTTCGAGATCATGGCCGGGCTCGAAGACGGCAACTACGTGCCGCGCGGGAGCTGACCGGAGAACCGGGCAGTCGACTCAGCGGGTCACGGGCTCAGCGCGCCGCCGCCTCAGCGGGTCACGGGCTCAGCGCGCGGCGGTGAGGCCGAACCGCTCCGGCGTCGCGACCACCGACGCGTCGATGCCGAGCGCGTCGACGAGGTGGTCGAAGATGTCGGCGGTGCCGAGGAATCCGCCGAGCAGGTGGATGCGCGTACCTCCGGCGCACACGCGGGAGTTCTCCGCGCACAGCGCGTCGGCATCGCACAGCATCTCGTCGGCCCACGCGGTGACGGCGCGGGCGAGCGCCTGACCGGGCGCGCAGCCGCGTCCCGTGCCCGGCGCGCCGGTGCGCGACGAGCGGTCGAGCCACGTCACGATCATGCGGGCGGGAACGGCGAGATCGAAGATCCACGAGGCATCCGGCACCTCGATGAACACACGTCCCGTCGAGCAGATCGGCAGGGTCGCGACGAGCGTCTCGAGTTCGATGAGCGAGGTCTCGTCGGCCGTGATGAGCTGCTGCACGCGCGCGTGACGCGACGCCTTGCACGCTGACGCGTCGTGCGCGGCGCGGGTCGCCGTCGCGGCGGCGCCGGCGGAGGACTCGATCAAGGAGGACATGATTCCTCCACTATAGACCCTGTTTAGGCGAGCCTTACCTACTCGATGCGTTCCCACCGCCGCCGCCGGCATCGCCGTTCGGAGCGATGAGCGCCGCGCGCAACAGCACGAGCTCCTCCTCGGTGACACCGTGCGCGCGCAGGTAGCCGGCCGCCGAGCCGAAGCGCTCCGTCACGTCGTCGAGGAAGGCGTGCATGACGGGAGCGGGCGAGAGCGTCGCGAGCTCCTCGATGTGCTGCGCTTCGGGGTGACGACTGCGGAGGTACGCGACGACGCGTTCGTTCCGACCGGCGGGCAGGAGCGTCTCGGTGCGGGCGTAGTCGGCGACGATGGCATCCCGGTCCACCCCGACCGCCGCGAGCATGAGTGCGACCGTCACGCCCGTGCGGTCCTTGCCGACCGTGCAGTGCACGAGCACCGGCTGCGCGCCGATGACGGCGCGGACGACCTCGACGATCCGCTCCGACGCGGTGTCGACGAGCAGGCGGTACATCTCACGCAGCGGCACATCCTCGGCGAAGAAGGATGCCGTCGAGCCGAGGAAGAGCGGAGCCCGCACGGTCTCGACGTCGAGCCCGTCGAGGAGGCTGGGTTCGAACGCGACCTCGTCGTCGGCGCGCAGGTCGACGATGCGGCGGATGCCGAGGGCCCGCAGCGCGCCGCGGTCGTTCTCGTCGAGGCGGGCGAGGTTGCCCGACCGGAAGAGCACCCCGGGCCGCGTCGCGCCGCCGGCCGCGGGCAGCACGCCCACGTCGCGGAAGTTCAGCGCGCCCGCGATCCGACGGGCGTCCGCGTCGCTCACGCCGGAGCGTGCGCCGCGTGGTCGGTCTTGCGCGGCGGCACGGGATACTTGCCCGCGATGGTGATGCGGTTGAAGGCGTTGATCGCCACGAGCGTCCAGCTGAGCGCCACGTACTCCTGCTCGCTCAGGATGCCTCCGACGCGGTCGTACACGTCGTCGGGGATGCCCTCTTCATGGATGAAGACGTAGCTCTCGGCGAGCTCCAGCGCCGCGCGCTCGCGCGCCGTGAAGACGCCCGACTCACGCCACGTGGCGATCTGGGCGATCTCGTCGGCGGTGAGTCCTGCCGCAACGCCGCGGTCGACGTGGATGCGCACGCAGTAGGCGCAGCCGTTGAGCTGCGACGAGTGGATGAGCGCGATCTCCTTCATCCGGTTGTCGATGCCGGCTTCGGCGGCGAGCGCGCCGGCGGTCTGCGAGAAGGCCTCCAGCGCGTCGTAGGCTGGCCGGGCCGATCGGGAGAGGTGCACACGACGTTCGCTCATCCCCTCAGCCTATTGCGGCCACCGCGCCCACGGGCAGATGGCGAATGCCGCACAATGGCGGGATGGACGAGTTCTCCTTCCTGCCCGCCCAGGCTGCCGCGATCGATGCACCGGTGCCGCCCGTGCGCCGCCTGAGCTTCCCCCTGGCCGACGGGCGCACCGTGAGCGCCCTCCAGTACGGTGACGCCGCGACGGGCGCCTTCCCCTCCCCCGAGGTCACGTTCCTCCACGGCGCGGGCCTGAACGCCCACACGTGGGACACGACGATCCTCGCGCTCGGACGCCCCGCCCTCTCCGTCGACCTCCCGGGCCACGGCGACTCGTCGTGGCGCGCCGACGGCTCCTACACCGCCGCGACCCTCGCGCCGGACGTCGCCCGCGCCCTTGCGGAGTGGACGGATGCCCCGCAGGTGCTCGTCGGGCAGTCGCTCGGCGGCCTGACCGCGGCATCCCTCGCCGCCACGCACCCCGAGCTCGTGCGGCAGCTCGTCGTCGTCGACATCACCCCCGGCATCGATCCCGACGGCGACGCACGTCAGATCGCCGCGTTCTTCGCCGGCCCCACCGACTGGGCGAGCCGCGACGAGCTGACCGACCGCGCGGTGTCGTTCGGGCTCGGCGGCTCGCGCGAGTCCGCCGCCCGCGGGGTCTTCCTCAACTCGCGCGTGCGCGAGGACGGCCGCGTCGAATGGAAGCACCACTTCGCGCACCTCGCGAACGCGCTCGCAGCGGATGCCGATGCCGCGGGCGCCGCCCAGGCGCATCAGCGGGCGTTGCGGGGTGTGCTCGCGGCATCCGGCTGGGAGGATCTGGCGGCCGTGACGGCGCCGATCACGCTCGTGCGCGGCGAGCGCGGGTTCGTGACGGCGAAGGATGCCGACGACTTCCGCGCCCGCGTTCCGGAGGCGACGATCGCGGTCGTCCCGGCCGGGCACAACGTGCAGGAGGAGCTCCCGTTCGCCCTCGCCGCCCTCGTCGGGGACGTCGCGGACGACTGAACCCACAGCCCCACCGTCGGTGCATGACGGCGGATGACCGTCACCGTGCACCCGCATGGGCCGCGCACGCCTAGGCTGTCCTACGCACCGAATCCACGGGCGCGCTCCCACAGCACCCTTCCCTCCTCCCCGCGCGCCGCTGCGAAAGGAACCCCTCCATGCTCCGCCGCACGACTGTTGCCGCCGCGATCCTCGCGGCCGGCGCCCTGCTGCTCAGCGCCTGCACCGGCGGGACGTCGCCGTCCCCCTCCTCCACCGATACCGGAACGCCCGACCCGAACGCCTCCGTTGCGGTGCGGCTCGTGCTCGAACCCAGCAACCTCGACATCCGCGAGACGGCTGGCGCCGCACTCGACCAGCTTCTCGTCGACAACGTCTATCAAGGTCTCGTCTCGCGCACTCCCGATCAGGAGATCGTCGACACGCTCGCCTCGAGCCACGAGGTCTCAGCCGACGGGCTCACGTACACCTTCACCGTCCGCGAAGGCGTGAGCTTTCACGATGGTACGGAGCTCACTCCCGCCGATGTCGTCTGGTCACTGCAGCAGGTGAAGGACAACGCGAGCTACCGCGACTCCGCGCGACTGGCGAACGTCAGCTCGATCGTCGCCGACGGGCAGAACGTCGTCCTGACACTCTCCGCCCCCGACTCCACCCTCCTGTGGAACCTGACCGGCCGCGCGGGTCTCGTCCTCAAGGAGGGCGACGCGATCGACCGCAAGACGGAGGCGAACGGCACCGGTCCTTTCGTCCTCGAGGACTGGAAGCAGGGCGACTCGATCACCCTGAAGCGCAACGACGCCTATTGGGGCGAGAAGGCCAAGGTCGCCGAGGTCGTCCTCGACTACATCCCCGACACGCAGGCGGCCCTCAACGGCGCGCTCGCGAACGAGCTCGACGTCGTCACCGGATTCGACGCGACGCTCACCGACCAGATCGAGGCGAACGGAGACTTCACGGTCGTGCTCGGAAAGTCGACCGACAAGGGCACGCTCGCGATGAACTCGACGAGCGGACCCCTCGCCGACAAGCGGGTGCGCCAGGCGATCCGCCAGGCGATCGACAAGGAGTCGATCGTCGAGGCCCTCGGCGCCGGCCAGACCCAGTACGGCCCCATCCCCGAGCTCGACCCGGGCTACGAAGACCTCGAGAAGACGGCGCCCTTCGACCCGGATGCCGCGAAGAAGCTCCTCGCCGAGGCCGGCGCCGAGGATCTCACCCTGACCCTCACGATCCCCGCGTTCTACGGCACGACGGTGTCGCAGATCCTCGTCTCGAACCTCGACGACGTGGGCATCACGCTGAAGGTCAACCCGGTCGAGTTCCCGACCTGGATCAACGACGTCTACGTGAACAAGGACTACGAGCTGAGCTTCGTGCTGCACACCGAGGCACGCGACTTCGAGAACTGGGCGAACCCCGACTACTACTTCACCTACGACAACCCGAAGGTGCAGGAGCTCTACGCGCAGTCCGTCGCCGCGACCGACGCGGACACCGCCGCCGACGACCTGAAGCAGGCGGCGAAGATCGTCGCCGAGGACCAGGCCGCCGACTGGCTCTACAACGGGGCATCCGTCGTCGCGATCGGATCGGGCGTCTCCGGGTTCCCGACGGTGAACACGAACGAGCGCATGAACCTCGCCGAGCTGGCCAAGAGCCAGGGCTAGACGCCGAGCACGGAGTGATCCGCTACGCACTGACGCGAGGGGCCCTGCTGCTGCTGGGCCTCTTCGTCGCCAGTGCGCTGATCTTCCTCACCCTCCGCGTTCTCCCCGGCGATGTCGCGCAGATCATCGCCGGGGTGAACTCGACCCCCGAGCAGGTCGCCGCCATCCGTGACCGGCTGGGCCTCGACCAGCCGCTTCCGGTGCAGTACGGCGCATGGATCGCCGGCATCTTCCGCGGCGATTTCGGTTCGTCGCTGCTCACCGGGGCGCCGGTGGTCGGCGAGCTCGTCCAGAAGGGGCAGGTGACGATCCCGCTCGGACTCATGTCGATGGTGATCGCGCTGCTGATCGCGCTCCCCTTCGGCGTCGTCTCAGCGATGCGCCGCGGGCACGCCGACGGCACGGCCCTCAACATCGGAGCGCAGGCGATCGCCGCGGTGCCCGTCGTCTGGGCCGGGATGATGCTCGTCCTCGTCTTCGCCGTGTGGCTCGGCTGGTTCCCCGCGCAGGGGTTCCCCCGTGGCGGATGGAGCGAGCCGGGCCTCGCCTTCCGCTCGCTGCTGCTGCCGGCCATCACGATCGGCGTCGTCGAGGGCGCGATGCTCATGCGCTTCGTCCGCTCGGCGACCCTGCAGGCGGGCGGGCAGGACTTCGTCCGCACGGCCGCCGCCAAGGGCCTCACCCGCAACCAGGCGCTCATCCGCCACGGGCTGCCCACCGTCGGGCTCTCGATCATCACGGTGCTGGGCCTGCAGGTCGCCGGCATCATCGTGGGCGCGGTCATCATCGAGCAGCTGTTCAGTCTTCCCGGCATCGGCCGCATGCTCGTCACCGATGTCGGCAACCGCGACCTCCCCAAGGTCCAGGGCGAGCTCCTCGTCCTCACCGGCTTCGTCCTCATCATCGGGTTCGTCGTCGACCTCGTGCACCGCCTCATCGACCCGAGACAGCGGGAGGCGGAATGAACCGTTCCGGTCGGCTGAAGAGGCCCTCCTGGCTCTCACGCCTCTGGGCGCTCCCGACGGGGCGCTTCGGGATCATCGTCGTCACGGTGATCGCCCTCACCGCCCTCGTCGCGCGCTTCTGGACGCCGTTCAACCCGCAGAAGGTCGACGTCGCGAACCGGTGGGACTCCCCCGGCATCCCGCACCTGCTCGGAACCGACGGGTCGGGGCGCGACATCCTCAGCCTCCTCATGGCGGGGGCGCGCACGACCGTGTGGGTCGCGCTCGGGGCGGGCGTCGTCGCGACGCTCCTCGGGCTCCTCCTCGCCGCGCTCGGATCGCTGACCACCCGATGGGTGCGGGAGAGCATCGCCGTGCTCGTCGACATCCTCATCGCCTTCCCCGTGCTGCTGATCGCGATGATGCTCTCGTCGGTGTGGGGCGGATCGCTCTGGGTCGTGATCGTCGCGGTGGGGATCGGCTTCGGCGTCAACATCGCGCGCGTCACCCGGCCGGAACTCCGCCGCGTGCTGCACAGCGACTTCGTCCTCGCGGGGCGCGCGTCGGGGCTCACACCGTTCCAGAACCTGTGGCGGCACCTGCTCCCGAACGTCGCGCCCGTGTTCATCGTGCAGCTGTCGTGGGGCATGGCCGTGGCCGTCCTCGCCGAGGCCGGCCTCAGCTACCTCGGCTTCGGCGCTCCCCCCACCGAACCGAGCTGGGGGCTGCTCCTGCGCGACCTGCAGACCTACATCTCCGTCCATCCGCTGACCGTCATCTGGCCGGGACTCGCGATCACGATCACCGTGCTGGGGCTCAATCTCCTCGGCGACGGCCTGCGCGAGGCGACCGACCCCACGCTCTCGCAGCGGCGCCGGTCCGCGCGCACCCACCAACCGGTCGTGGTCGCATGAATCGGGTGGGTCGCATGAACGGGGTGAGCGCGTGAGTCTCGAAGTGCAGGACCTCGTCGTCGAGATCGACGGCCGGCGCGTCGTCGACGGCGTCTCGTTCTCGGTGCCCGACGGCGCGCGCGTCGGCCTCATCGGCGAGTCGGGGTCGGGCAAGTCGCTGACGGCGCTCGCGATCCTGGGGCTCCTTCCGGAGGCGGCGACGGCGTCGGGGAGCATCCGCTGGGATGGGCGCGAACTCATCGGTCTGCCCGATCGCGAGCTCGCGAAACTCCGGGGCGACGAGATCGGCATCGTGTTCCAGGAGCCGCGGACGGCCCTGAACCCGATCCGCACCGTCGGCCGGCAGATCGGCGAGTCGATCCGCATCCACGAGGGGGTGTCGCGGAAGGAGGCATCCCTTCGTGCCATCGCCGAGGCCGACCGCGTGCGCCTGCCCGAACCCGCCGAGATCGTGCGCCGCTACCCGCACCAGCTCTCCGGAGGGCAGCGTCAGCGCGTCGCGATCGCCATGGCGCTCGCGTGCCGCCCGCGTCTGCTGATCGCCGATGAGGCGACGACGGCCCTCGACGTCACGATCCAGGCCGAGATCCTCGAGCTGCTGAACGGTCTCGTCGACCGCGACGGGATGTCGCTCGTCTTCATCACGCACGACCTCGCGGTGCTCTCGCAGGTCGCGACCCACGCCGTCGTCCTCGAGGACGGCCGCGTCGTCGAGCGCGGCCCCCTCACCACCCTGCTGACCTCTCCCGAGTCGCCCATCACACAGGGGCTCCTGCGCGATGCGACCGCCACCGTCTGGAAGCCGGGAGGCATCTCGTGACGACGCTCCTGCGCGGCCGGGCGCTCACCAAGAGGTACCGCCAGCGCGGCAGGAGGCTCTTCGAGCGCGCACAGTGGCCGACCGCCCTCGACGATGCCGACGTCGACGTCCGCGAGGGGTCGGCGGTCGGGATCATCGGCGAGTCGGGGTCGGGGAAGTCGACGCTCGTCCGGATCCTGCTGGGGCTCGACTCGCCCACGTCCGGCACGGTCGAGTTCGACGGCAGGGCGGTGGATGCCGGAGCCGGCGCACGGTCTCTGCACTGGCTGCGCCGCGAGACCGGCATCGTCTTCCAAGACCCCTACGCGTCGCTCGACCCCCGTATGAGCGTCGGCCGGATCGTCGGCGAGCCGCTGTGGGCGCTCGGGATCGACGGCGACCGCCGCGCGCGGGTGCGCGAGGTCCTCGAGAGCGTCGGCCTGGAGGCCGACATGGCGGCGCGCTTTCCGCACGAGTTCTCGGGCGGACAGCGGCAGCGCATCGCGCTCGCGCGGGCGATCGTGCACCGTCCGCGCCTGCTGGTGGGCGATGAGCCGCTGTCGGCGCTCGATGTCACGGTGCGCGCCCAGGTCCTCGAGCTGCTGCGCGACCTCCGCCGCACCGAGGGGTTCTCGCTCGTCATGGTGTCGCACGACATCGGCGTGGTGCAGAGCCTGTGCGATGAGGTCATCGTCATGAAGGACGGCCGGATCGTCGAAGAGGGCCCGACCGAGAAGGTGCTCCTCGCCCCGCAGGTCGCCTACACGCGGCGCCTCCTGGCCTCGATCCCCGTGATCGGCCCCTCGCAGACCTGACCCGAGGCCGCCTCGCCCCCTCTCGTCGCGGGCGGTCTGGCATCCCGGCGCCTCTCCCGCGAGACCGCGTCTTCTCGACGAGACCCGCGTCCGCGACACCGGGTCTCGTCGAGAGCCGGCGGTCTCGCGAGGTGGCGCTGGCCGAGCCGGCGCGCGCAGCGCGTCGACGCGTGTCCGGAGCGTGACCATCCGTCGGATCGCTGGGGCGGGTGTCGCCTGGTGAGGCCGCGGAGGTGACACCAGCCCCACGGATCCGACGACCGGGCGCGCCCGTCGGCGGAGACCTCGCGACCGGCCACCGTCGGCGAAGACGCGTGGGATGTCGGAGGCGCCCGGTAGCGTGTCGGCATGCACGCGATCATCCCTCCGTACCTCCTCGCGCGGCTCGCCGATGCCGAGGCCCCGCACCTCGCCGTCGCCGCCGAGGCGGCCCGGGCGACGCTCGCGACCCCGCGCGTCTATCACCGCGTGCCCGCGAACCTCGACTTCTCGGTCGAAGGCGACGCGCTTGTCTTCGAGGGTTCCCCCGACCCCGACCGCGTCATCTCCGATGCGCAGAACCGGGAGACGCTCCCCGGGGTGCGCGTCCGCGGGGAGGGCGATCCCGCGACGGGCGACGCGTCGGTCGACGAGGCGTTCGACGGTCTCGGTGAGACGTTCGCGTTCTTCTGGGACGCGTTCGACCGGGCGTCGATCGACGGCGTCGGCGGCACGCTCGCCGCAACGGTTCACTACGGCGACCGCTACGACAACGCGTTCTGGAACGGCGAGCGCATGGTGTTCGGCGACGGGGACGGCGAGGTGTTCCGCGGCTTCACGGGGTCACTCAGCGTCATCGCGCACGAACTCGGCCACGGCGTCATCGAGCACGGCGGCGGCCTCACCTACCAGGGTCAGTCCGGTGCGCTCAACGAGTCGGTCGCCGACGTGTTCGGTGCGCTGACCGAGCAGCGCGCGCGCCGCCAGCCCGTGACGGAAGCCTCGTGGCTGATCGGCGCGGGTATCTTCACGGATGCCGTGCAGGGCACCGCTCTGCGATCGATGAAGGCGCCGGGCACCGCCTACGACGACGACGTGCTCGGGCGCGACCCGCAGCCCGCGCACATCCGCGACTACGTCGAGACGACGCAGGACAACGGCGGCGTGCACATCAACTCCGGCATCCCCAACAAGGCGTTCCACCTGGTCGCCTCCGCGCTCGGCGGATACGCCTGGGAGCGGGCGGGCCGCATCTGGTACCTGACCGTGACGCGCGGCGCTCTGCCGCGCACCGCCGATTTCGAGACCTTCGCCGCCGCGACAGCGGCGACGGCCGCGGCGGAGTACGGTGAGGACTCGGAGGAGGTCGCCGCCGTCCGCACCGCCTGGGGCGCCGTCGGTGTGAGCATCGGTGGAACACGACCCTGAGCTGAACGCTGACTCGGACGATCAGGACGCGCCCGCCGACACGGAGCGCACGGTCGCGGTGACCGTCGTCCGCACGGGCGGAATCGCGGGCATGCGCCGGCGCTGGGGCGTCGAAGCCGCCGACGCCGACGCCGACCCGTGGATCGCACTCGTCGACGCATGTCCCTGGGACGCGTGCGTTGCGGCTCCGCACGCCACGACCGGCGCCGACCGGTTCGCCTACAGCGTGTCGGCGCGGATGCCGAAGGCCGAGCACCACGCCGAGCTGGCGGAGTCCGAGGCATCCGGCCCCTGGCGCACCCTCATCGACGCCGTGCGCGACGCCTCGACCCCGTCCCCGCGCTGATCAGCCTCACCCGCCCGCTGATCGGGTGCCGTCGCGCGTTAGTCCCCGTCGGCGTCCCCACCGCGACCGAACAGCCGGCGCTTGCGCTTCTTGGGCTTCAGCTGCTTCTGCAGGTAGATCGTCCCCAGCCAGCGGCCGAACTTGAACCCGACCCGGCCCATCCGCCCGACCTCGACGAAGCCGAGCTTCTCGTGCAACGCGACCGACGACTCGGCGCCCTTGTCGCTGATGACGGCGACCATCTGGTGGATCCCCGCCTCCTCCGACGCGGCGATCAGCGCGTCGAGCAGCGCCCGTCCGAGCCCCTTGCCGGTTGCCGCGTGGCCGAGGTAGATCGAGTTCTCGACGCTGTAGCGGTACGCCGACTTCGACGACATCGGCTGCACGAGCGCGTACCCGAGGACCTGCCCCGACGGCGACTGGGCGACGAGGAACGGCATACCCAGCCGCTCGAGGAACGCGACCTTCTCGCGCCACTGGGCGAGCGTCCACTTCTTCTCGTCGAACGTGACGACCGAGTTCGTCACGTAGTAGTTGTAGATCTCGCGGATGTCGGGGATGTCGCTCTCGCGCACGGGGCGGATCTCGTACGAGAACGGGCGCTCGCGCTCTACCCGACGCAGATGCGCGGGCAGACGCCGCCGCGTCTTCTCGTACTCCTCCTCTAGCACGGCTCCTCCTGCAGCATGCCGACAGCCTACGCAGACGCGCCCGCGTCCACACGCCAGTCGACCGGTTCCGCGCCCTGCGCGACGAGCAGCTCGTTCGCCCGCGAGAACGGCCGCGATCCGAAGAAGCCGCGGCTCGCCGACAGCGGCGACGGGTGCGCCGACGCGATCACCGGAGTGTCGCCGAGGAGGGGCCGGAGGTTCGCGGCATCCCTCCCCCACAGGATCGCGACGAGCGGCGCTTCGCGTGCGACGAGCGTGCGGATCGCATGCTCGGTGACCTTCTCCCAGCCCCAGCCGCGGTGCGACGCGGCCGCGCCCGGCGCCACGGTAAGGACGCGGTTGAGCAGCATGACGCCCTGATCGCTCCACGCCGACAGGTCGCCGTGCGTCGCCGGCGGGATGCCGAGGTCGCTCTCGAGCTCGGTGTAGATGTTGCCGAGGCTCCGGGGCAGCGGCCGTACGTGGCGCTCGACCGCGAACGAGAGCCCGATCGGGTGGCCCGGCGTCGGGTACGGGTCCTGCCCGACGATCAGCACGCGCACCTCGTCGAGAGGCCGCGCGAAGGCGCGGAGCACGTTGTCACCGGCGGGCAGATAGCCGCGCCCGGCGGATGCCTCGGCGCGCAGTCGCTCGCCGAGCGCGGCGATGTCCGGCGCGACGGGCGCGAGGGCGCGCGCCCATCCGGCATCCATGAGCCCGGCCTCCGCCAGCTCATCGAGCGTCATCGGCATCAGGCGGATGCCTCGCCGCCGGTGTCCTCCTCGATGACGCTGCCCCGCGCCGACCAGGGGAAGTCGATCCACCGGTCGGTCTCGCGCCACGCGTAGTCCGGCATCGCGACCGAGCCGGGCTTCGTGTAGATGCAGACCGAGCGGACGTCGGCGCCGACGCCCTCGAGCATGCGGACGGCGAGGGCGAGCGTGCGGCCCGAGTCGGCGACGTCGTCGACGAGGAGCACCCGCTTGCCGGGGAGGTAGCCGAGGTCGAGGTCGGGCGGGAGGATCTCGGGAGCGTCGAGCACCGTGCCGATCCCGGTGTAGAACTCGACGTTCAGGGCTCCGCAGCTCTTGACGCCAAGCCCGTACGCGACGGCGCCGGCCGGGAGGAGTCCTCCGCGGGCGATCGCGACGACCACGTCGGGGGCGAACCCGTCGGCGACGATGGCGCGGGAGAGGTCGCGGGTCGCCTCGCCGAAGGCGTCCCAGGTCAGGATCTCGCGGGCGGGGGCGTCGTCGGTGTCGGTCACGATTCCAATGTAGACGCTCCCACCGACGACGCTCAGCGCGTCGCGGGGCGCGACGCCGACACCGCGACACCGCGACACCGCGACACCACGACACCCCGACACCGCGACACTGCGACATCGCGACACCCCAGCACCCCAGCACCCCGACATCGCGGCGACGCGAAGCCGTAACACGGCGACGCCGGAGCGGCCCTATGCTGAACGCCGTGCCACGAACCTCGACACTGCGTTCCGCCACGGACGCGATCCGCACCTCCGCCGTCGGCGTCACCGCGAGCCTCATCGGTGTGTTCATCGTCGTCGAGATCGTCAGCGGCATCATCCAGGGCTACTACACGCCGCTCTTCAGCGACATCGTGGTGCATCTGGGCGTCCACGACTCCGACGCCAACTGGTTCGAGGCGGCACAGCTGCTCCTCTCGGCGATCGTGGTACCGATCATGGCGAAGCTCGGCGACATGTACGGGCACAAGAAGGTGTTGCTCGTCTCCGCGATCCTCACCGCCGGGGCGACTTGGTGGATCGCGTTCGCCGGATCGTTCTGGACCTTCCTCATCGCGTGGGCCCTGCAGGGCTTCTACGTCGTGTGGCTGCCGCTGGAGATCGCGCTCATCTTCGAGCGCGGCCGCCGCCAGGAACGCGGCGTGTCGACGACCCGCCGCGCCGCGGGACTGCTCGTCGTCGGCCTCCAGGCGGGCGCCATCATCGGCGCGCTGTCGGCCGGTCGCATCTTCCGCGCGAGCGGCGAGGACCTCACCCTGACCCTCATCGTCCCCGCGATCGCGACGACGCTGGTCGCCGTCGTCATCTGGCTGTGGGTGCCCGAATCGAAGCCCGAACCGGGACGCAAGCTCGACACGTGGGGCTTCGTCATCCTCGCGTGGGGGCTGCTGCTCGTCACGGGAGGCCTCGCCTGGATGCGGATGATCGGCGAGTTCCACCTCGCCGCGGGCGCGTGGCTCTGGGTCGTCGCGCTCGTCCTCGCGGGGCTCGTCGTCTTCGCGTGGTTCGCCTGGTACGAGCTGCGGCAGGACGACCCGGCGGTCGACCTGCGCGTCCTCGCGCGCCCCGAGATGTGGCCCGTGCAGGCCACCGCCTTCCTCGTCGGCATCAGCCTGCTCGGCGCGCAGGTGCCGCTGTCGACCTACGCGGGCACCGACCGGTCGCTCGGGTACGGGCTGGGCTTGGATGCCACGGAGCGCTCGAACATCATCGGCGTGTACCTCGTGTCGCTCATCGTCGGCGCGATCATCTTCGCGGTCACCTCGCGCCGCCTGAGCCCGCGGATCGTGCTGATCGGCGCCGCGCTGCTCGTCGGCATCGGGTACGCCCTGTTCCTCCCGTTCCACCTCGAGCTCTGGCAGGTGCTGCTGAACCTCTCGATCGCGGGCCTCGGCTGCGGCGCGCTCGTCGGCGCGATGCCCGCGGCGGCGGCTGCAGCAGCGCCTCCCGGGCAGACGGGCATCGCCTCGGCGCTGACCAACACGACGAAGACCATCGGCGGCACATTCTCGTCGGCGGTGTTCGGTGTCGTGCTCGCGGCGGGCGCGGGCACCGTGGCGAGCCAGACCGCGGCATCCCTCGGCGGATACCTCACCGTGTGGGCGATCTGCGCGGCCGGCGGGTTCCTCGCCGCGGTGCTGCTCTTCTTCGTGCCGAAGGTCGCCTTCGCCGACGCGCCGCCTGCCTGACGCCGGTCGGCGACCCCGCGCTCAGCCGCGCGGACGGAGCGGCCCGCGGGCGAGCAGGAACTGCGCCGACTGCGCGACCGGTCGCATCGTCACGAGGTCGAGGTTGACGTGGCCGGGCGCGTTCAGCGCGTAGGCGATGACGTCGGCGACGTCGGTCGCGACGAGGGGCTGCTCGACACCGTCGTAGACCTTCTCGGCGCCGACCTGGTCGCCGCGCAGCCGGTTGAGGGTGAACTCCGGCGTGTAGACCATGCCCGGCGCGATCTCCGTCACGCGGATCGGCTCGCCGTTCAGCTCGAGACGCAGCGCGTGGACGAGCATCGACTCGCCCGCCTTCGCGGCGTTGTAGCCGGCGCCGCCGGCATACGCGTTCTGCGCCGCGGTCGACGTGACGTACAGCGTGTCCGCGTGTCCGCCCTCGCCGATCGAGGCCCGCAGGAGCGGCAGCAGCGCCTTCGTGAGCAGCTGCGCCGAGAGCACGTTGGCCTCGAACATCCAGCGCCAGTCGTCGGGGTTGCCGTCCTCGATGCGCTCGGTGCCCCGGGCGCCGCCGGCCACGTGCACGAGCGCGTGGACCGGACCGGATTCGGCGAGGTGCGCGGCGAGCGCGGCGACGTCGGCCTCCTGGCTGAGGTCGGCGGCGAAGGATGCCGAACCCACTTCGGCATCCAGAGCATCGAGGCGGTCGGCGCGCCGGGCGACGCCGACGACGTCCCATCCGCTCGCACGGAGCGCGCGGACCGTCGCCTCCCCGATTCCCGAACTCGCCCCGGTCACCACAGCACGTCGCGTCGTCATGCCTCCACGCTACCGGGGTGCTCGGCGCTCGGATCACGCCGGGGATTGTGACGTCACATTTCCCGTCCGTTGTTGACAAGGGCGGCGGATCGTACTGTCGATGTGGCCGAGGCATCCGCTCGGTCCATCCGACCAATCGCAGGAGTCCGATCATGTCCGCACCCGAGAACTGGCGCTTCGAGACCACCCAGATCCACGCCGGTGCCGCGCCCGATCCGGTCACCAAGGCCCGCGCGACGCCGATCTACCAGACGACGTCGTACGTCTTCGACAACGCCGACCACGCCGCGAACCTCTTCGCGCTCGCCGAGTTCGGCAACATCTACACCCGCATCCAGAACCCGACGCAGGATGTCGTCGAGCAGCGCGTCGCGGCGCTCGAGGGGGGCACCGGCGCGCTCCTCGTCGCCTCGGGGCAGGCGGCCGAGACCTTCGCCGTCCTCAACATCGCGCAGGCCGGCGACCACATCGTCTCGTCGTCGTCGATCTACGGCGGCACCTACAACCTCTTCAAGTACACGCTCGCGAAGCTCGGCATCGAGGTCACCTTCGTCGAGAACCAGGACGACGCCGAAGAGTGGCGGAGCGCGGTGCGCCCGAACACGAAGCTCTTCTTCGCCGAGACGATCGGCAACCCCAAGATCAACGTGCTCGACATCCGTGCCGTCGCCGACGTCGCGCACGAGGCCGGTGTCCCCCTCATCGTCGACAACACGATCGCGACGCCCTACCTCATCCGCCCGTTCGAGCACGGCGCCGACATCGTCGTGCACTCGGCGACCAAGTTCCTCGGCGGCCACGGCACAGTCATCGGCGGCGTCATCGTCGACGGTGGCACGTTCCCCTGGACCGAGCACGCCGACCGGTTCCCGGGTCTCACGACGCCCGACCCGTCGTACCACGGCGCGGTCTACACGCAGGCCGTCGGCGACCCGCTCGCCTACATCATCAAGGCGCGCGTGCAGCTGCTCCGTGACCTCGGCGCCGCCATCTCGCCGCAGAGCGCGTGGCTGCTGATCCAGGGCATCGAGACCCTGTCGCTGCGCATCGAGCGTCACGTGCAGAACGCGCAGGAGATCGCCGAGTGGCTGGAGAACCACGCCGACATCGCCTCGGTCAACTACTCGGGCCTGCCGACCTCGCCCTGGTACGCCGCCGCCAACCGCTACGCCCCGAAGGGAGTCGGCGCGGTGCTGTCGTTCGAGCTGAAGGGCGGCGTCGAGGCGGGCCGCGAGTTCGTCAACTCCCTGACGCTGTTCAGCCACCTGGCCAACATCGGCGACGTGCGCTCGCTCGTGATCCACCCGGCATCCACGACCCACTCCCAGCTCACCCCCGAGCAGCAGCTGACGACCGGCGTCACGCCCGGCCTCGTGCGTCTCTCGGTCGGGCTCGAGAACGTCGAGGACCTGAAGGTCGACCTCGACCAGGCCCTCGCCGCCGCGCGCCGGGTCTCCGAGGCCGCCCGCGCCTGACGGCCGTCGTCTCTGCGTGCTCCGGCGCCGGCCCTGCGGCGGTGCCGGAGCACGTCTGTTTCCGGCGCCGCGTTCCGAAAGCAGGGTGAACTGCGCCGTGCGTCGCCGGAGAGCGCGGCTCCGACCGATCCAGCCTGCTTTCGGGGCGTAACACGCCGACCGACCGCGCCGGCAGCGGCGAGAATGGATGCCATGGACTGGCAGGCCTCGGAAGACACGGTGCCCTCGGCCCCGATCTCCGAGGCCGATGCGCGGCTGCTGCGCGCCCGCCCGCCGGCGACCGGCGCGTGGCGCGACGGAGACCCCGCCGGCGACCGGAGGTTCGCGCTGCTCGGCGCCTTCCGCACCGAGAACGGCGAGAGCCTGCCGTTCGCGCGACTCGCGTACGAGTCGTGGGGCGAGCTCAACGCGGCCGGCGACAACGCGGTGCTCGTCCTCCACGCCCTGACGGGCGACAGCCACGTGCGCGGGGAGGCGGGCCCGGGGCATCCGACCGACGGCTGGTGGGACGGCATCGTGGGGCCGGGAGCGGCCATCGACACCGACCGCTGGTTCGTCGTCGCCCCGAACATGCTGGGCGGATGCCAGGGGTCGACCGGCCCCGCCTCGATCGGCCCCGACGGGCGCGAGTGGGGGCTGCGCTTTCCCTACCTGACCATCCGCGACCAGATCGCCGCCCAGGCCTCGCTCGCCGACACCCTCGGCATCGACAGATGGGCCGCCGTCGTCGGCGGATCGATGGGCGGGATGCAGGCGCTCGAGTGGGGCGTCACCTACCCCGAGCGCGTCGAGCGCCTCGCGGTCCTCGCTGCGCCGCCGACGACCACCGCCGACCAGGTCGCGCTCAACTCCGTGCAGCTCGAAGCGATCCGCATCGATCCGCGCTTCGCGGGGGGCGAGTACTACGACGCCGCCGACGGCGACGGCCCCCACCGGGGGCTCGCGCTCGCGCGGCGCATGGCGCTCCTGAACTACCGCAGCCCCGTCGAGCTGAACCTCCGCTTCCAGCGCTCCTGGCAGTCGGACGTCAGCCCCCTGGGCGGAGGAGGTCGCTTCGCCGTCGAGAGCTACCTCGACTTCCACGGCAACAAGTTCACGCGCCGGTTCGACGCGAACAGCTACCTCACGCTCGTGGAAGCGATGAACTCCCACGACGTCGGGCGCGATCGCGGCGGTGTGGAGGATGCCTTGGCCCGCGTCACGGCGCGAACGCTCGTCCTCGGCATCGACAGCGACCGTCTGTTCCCGGTCGAGGGACAGGAGCGCATCTTCCGCGGCATCCGCACGACACAGGACGACGAGCTCGTCGTCATCTCGAGCGACTTCGGTCACGACGGATTCCTCATCGAGACCGATGCCGTGACCGCGCACCTGCGGCGCCTGCTCGAGGACTGACCGCCGCTCAGACGTCGGGGCGGCCGTCGCGCCGGGCCATTGCCGCATCGACGGCCCGTTCGAGCCGCTCGACCTTGCCGTCGATCTCGCCGCTGTAGCCCGGGCGGATGTCGGCCTTCAACACGAGCGACACTCGAGAGCCGTACGGCATGACGGCCTCGGTCGCGCGCTTGACGACATCCATCACGGTGTCCCAATCGGGACCTTCGACCTCCGTGAACATCGAGGTCGTGCGGTGCGGCAGGCCGGAGGCGCGGACGACGGCGACCGCCGCGGCGACGGCGTCGTGGACCGAGGCATCCGGGTTCTCGGAAGCGGCAGCGCCGCTGCCGGCGGGAGCTCCGGACGGGGCGACGGAGAAGGCGATGAGCATGGGGACCTCCAGGATTACGCGGGATCGGCGGGGTGGGTGGGGCTGGTGGGGCGGGGTCGGGTCTCAGGCGGTCGCCGTCACGTCCGCTCGCCGCCGCGCCGGCACCGGCAGGCGCACGAGGCGGACGACCATCCAGGCGAAGAGGGCGATGAGCACGAGGTTCCGGACCGTGAGGATCGTGACGGCGACGGGTTCGGGGTGCAGGATGCCGCCGTAGAGCAGCGGGTAGACGAACTGGGTGAGCAGCGCCGCGCCGAGGGCGACCGTCGCGGGCGCCGACCAGGTCGCGCGGCGGACGACGAGCCCGACGACGAGTGAGGGCACGAGCCACACGAGGTACTGCGGCGAGCCAACCTTGTTGCAGACGATGAAGCCGAGGACGAGCGCGAGGGAGAGCACCGGGAAGAGCGCCGCGAATCCGGCCCCCTGCCACGCCTTGACCGCGCCGACCGCCGCGACGCCCAGCATCACCACGACGAGAAGCGGCGTCATGACCGCGATCGCCTGGTCGACCGCGGGGCCCTCGACCTGGAAGGTGAGCAGGTCGAGCGAGTACTGCACCTCGAAGCCGGGTACCTGAAGCAGCGCGCCCCACAGCCACGGCGTCGCGACCGGCGCCTCGACCTGCAGGCCCCGCGAGGTCTGCTCGGTCACGAAGCCGAAGAGGTAGGCGCCTCCTCCAGCGGCCACGACGGCGAGCACGATGAAGACGCTGACGATGAGGACTCCCCCGATGATCGCGGCACGCCGGCGCACGGCGATCACCGCGGCGACCAGGAGCGCGGCCGGCCACACCTTGATCCAGGTCGCCGCCGCGAGGAGCATCGACGCCATCCACGGGCGTCCGACCAGCCACAGGCACGCGATGATCGCGAGCGGCACCGTGAAGCCGTCCAGTCGGTACAGGCCGACGGGCCCGACCAGGGCGATGAACGCGAGCCAGAACCATGCGGCGCTCACCCGCCCGGTGGACCGGGCGCGGCCCACGAGGATGCCGAAGGCTACGGCATCCATCAGCGTGACGAGGATCGCCCACCCGACGGTGTATCCCGCGATCGGGGCGAAGCCGTGCGCGAGGACCATCGGGACGAGCGCGAGCTGCGGGTACACCCACGCCTCGGTGATCCCGACGATGCCGCCGCCCTCGAGCGCCTGCTGCGACCACGGCTCGTAGACCCGGTAGACGTCGCCCATCGGTTCATTCGGCAGAAGGAACCCGAGTCCCGCGACCGCGACGTGCACGACCGCGAACGCGATCCACAGCACCGCCCGTCTCGACACCGTCCCATCCTAGGGAGCGGGCGCAGCCGGGCGGGGCCGCGTGTCAGTGCGCGCCGTCCGCCTGCGCGAGGATCCGGCCGATGACGGATGCCGCGGCCTCCGCGACGTCGAGCGCGGTGATCGGGCCGCCGTCGCGGGCGGCCGAGGCGGCGGCGCCCGCGTGGCCGTGGACGAGGGCGGCCGTCGCGGCGAGGGGGGCGAGCGCCTCGGCATCCTTCGGCTGCGCCGCCGCGACGAGCGCCCCGAGGATGCCGCCGAGCACGTCCCCCGTGCCCGCCGTCGCGAGCCACGCGGTGGGCGATTCGACGCGGCGGATCGCCCTCGAAGGCGTCGCCACGATCGTCTCGGCGCCCTTCAGGAGCACGGCGACACCGAGGGCTGCGGCCGTGTCGGCGGCGGCCTCCGCACGGTCCGCGGCCGAGGCGTCGAGCCCCGCCGCCTCGCGGAGGCGCGCGTGCTCGCTCGCGTGCGGGGTCACGACGACCGGCGCGGTCCCGGAGCGACCGGGCACGAGGTCGAGCGCTCCGGCGTCGACGACGACGGGCACCTCTCCGGCGAACAGTGCGCGCAGCGCCGCGGTCTCGTCGGCGCTGCGCTCCGCGGCATCCGTCCCCGAGCCGATCAGCCACGCCTGCACGCGTCCATCCGCGGCGACCGTCTCCGGACGGCGTGACAGGACGAACGCGGTCGCCCGCTCCGGCCCGACGTAGCGGACCATGCCGACGCCCGTGCGATGCGCGGCCTCGACGCCGAGCACGGCGGCCCCGGGGTAACGGTCGGAGCCGGTCCGGACGCCGAGCACGCCTCGGGAATACTTGTCGTCGGAGGCGGTTGGCCTCCGAAGAGTGCGTGCGGCGTCCTGCGTCGTCCACTGCTCGGTCATGGCGTCACCCTAGTCCGCGCGCACCGCGCCCGCTGTCCTCCCCCTCTGGAGTCTCCGCATGAGCCTGCTGTTCTCGCCGATCGACCTCGGCGGCCTCTCGATCCGCAACCGCCTCTGGGTCGCGCCCATGTGCCAATACTCCGCCGAGGGCGGCATGCCGAACGACTGGCACCACGTGCACCTCGCCCAGTTCGCGTCGGGCGGGGCCGGTGTCGTCATCGCCGAGGCGACCGCCGTCCTTCCCGAGGGCCGCATCTCCCCCGAGGACGTCGGGCTGTGGAACGACGCACAGCGGGACGCCTGGGCCCCGATCGCCGCCGCCATCCGCGCCCGGGGCGCTGTCGCCGGCGTCCAACTCGCGCACGCCGGGCGAAAGGCTTCGACGTGGTCGCCGTTCTCCGGCCGGCGCGGCTCCGTGCCGATCGCGGAAGGCGGCTGGCAGACGGTCGCGCCGTCGGCGATCGCCTACGACGGGTTCGACGCGCCGACCGCCCTCGACGACGCCGGGATCGACGCGGTCGTCGTCGCGTTCGCGGACGCCGCCGCCCGCGCCGTCTCCGCCGGATTCCAGCTGCTCGAGATCCACGCCGCCCACGGCTACCTGCTGCACCAGTTCCTCTCGCCGTTGTCGAACCGGCGCACCGACGCCTACGGCGGGTCGCTCGAGAACCGCGCGCGCCTGCTGCTGCGCGTCGTCGACGCCGTCCGCGAGGCCGCACCCGAGACCGCCGTGACGGTCCGGTTCTCGGCGACCGACTGGGCCGAGGGCGGGTGGGATGCCGCACAGACCGCGACCGTCGCCCGCTGGGCGGCCGAGCGCGGCGCCGTGTTCTTCGACATCTCGAGCGGCGGACTCGTCGCCCACCAGCGGATCGTCCCCGGCCCGGGGTATCAGGTGCCGCTCGCGGCGTCCGTGCGCGCCGATGCGGGGGTCGCCGTGGGCGCGGTCGGCGAGATCACGTCGGGGCCGCAGGCCGAGGAGATCCTCCAGGCGGGCGACGCCGACGTCATCCTCGCCGGGCGGGAGTGGCTGCGCGACCCGCATTTCGCCCTCCGCGCCGCGGGCGAGCTCGGCGACCCCGCCGCGGCCCCGTGGCCCCCGCAGTACGAGCGCGCGATGCGCGCACCATCCCACTGACCCCCACGCGCGCGCCCCGGGCCGCACTCCCTCCCCGCGAGGCGGCGCTGGCGCGGGTGGCGCGTCAGTAGCCGCGCCGGGTGGCGTCGTGCACCTCGCCGACGAGTTCCTCGATGATGTCCTCGAGGAACAGCACCCCCGTCGTCGTGCCTTCGGCATCCCGCACCTGCGCCAGGTGACGGCTGGAGCGCCGCATGAGGGCGAGGGCGTCTTCGAGGTCGGTGTTCTCCGACACCGACACCATGTGGTGGATGCGCTTCGCCTTGATCGGGCGCGCGACGTCCTCCTCGCCCTCGGGGCCCTCGGCGGCGCGCAGCACGTCCTTGAGGTGGACGTACCCGATGGGCGCGCCCTCGGCATCCACGATCACGTACCGCGAGAAACCGTGCTTCGCGACGGCCCGCTCGATTTCGTCGGGCGTCGTCACTTCCGGCAGCGTGACGAGCTCCGACAGCGGCACGGCGGTGTCGCGCGCCTTCTTGTCGGTGAACTCGACCGCCGCCGTCACGGCACCCGACGCGTCGTCGAGCACCCCTTCGATACGCGACTGGTTGACGATCGTCGCGACCTCGTCGAGCGTGAAGGTGGAGGATGCCTCGTTCTTCGGCTCGACGCCGAACAGGCGCACGATGTGGTTCGCTGTCCAGTTGAGGGCGACGATGATCGGGTAGAAGAGCTTCGAGACCCACACGAGCGGCGTCGCGAGGAAGAGCACCGCCCGGTCGGGGAGGCTGAAGGCGAGGTTCTTCGGCACCATCTCACCGAAGACGACGTGCAGGTACGAGACGAGCACCAGCGCGATGCCGAACGCGACGCCACCGATGACCGCCTCGCTCCAGCCGGTGAGGCCGAGGGGCCCCTCGAGCAGGTGGTGGATCGCCGGCTCGGAGACGTTCAGGATCAGCAGCGAGCAGATCGTGATGCCGAGCTGACACGTCGCGAGCATGAGCGTCGCGTGCTCCATCGCGTAGAGCGCGGTCTTCGCACGCTTCGACCCGCGCTCGGCGAGCGGCTCGATCTGCGAGCGGCGCGCGGAGATGACCGCGAACTCCGACGCGACGAAGAAGCCGTTGAACAGCAGCAGGACGACGAGCCACGCGATTCCCGCCCAATCGTTCATCACCGCTCACCCCCCTTCAGCTCGGCAGCGCCCTCCGGAACCGGGTGCGGCGTGAACCTCACGCGGTCCACACGGCGCCCGTCCATCCGCTGCACCTCGAGGACGCCGTCCTCGATCTCGACGACGTCGCCCGCGACGGGGATGCGCTCGAGCGTTGCCATGATGAAGCCGCCGACGGTGTCGTAGACGTCGCCCTCGGGCACGCGGATGCCGGTGCGGTCGAGGAGCTCGTCGGGGCGGAGCTCACCGGGGAAGACGACCGAGTCGGCGATGCGGACGACCCCGGCGCGGCTGCGGTCGTGCTCGTCGAGCACCTCGCCGACGATCTCCTCGACGAGGTCTTCCAGCGTCACGACGCCCGCCGTGCCGCCGTACTCGTCGACGACGATCGCCATCTGGTACCCCCGGGCGCGGAGCTCGGCCATGACGGCATCCAAGTGCACCGCCTCGGGAACCCGCAGCGGCTCTTCGGAGATCGCGGCGGCAGGCACCTCGCGACGGCGGTCGCGGGGGACGCTCACGGCCTGCTTGAGGTGCGCGATGCCCGTGATGTCGTCCATCGAGTCGCCGTACACCGGGAATCGGCTGTGGCCCGTCCGGCGGGCGAGCTGGATCAGGTCTTCGACGCTGTCGCCCGCGGCGACCGCGTGGATGCTCGGTCGCGGCGTCATCACATCGGCGGTCGTCAGGCGCGCGAAGGTGAGGGTGCGGTTGAGGAGGGATGCCGTGTCCTGCTCGAGCACGCCGGCGCTGGCGGAACGGCGCACGAGGCTCGAGAGCTCGTCGGCGGTGCGGGCACCGGAGAGCTCCTCCTTGGGCTCGATGCCCATGCCGCGGAGGATCGCGTTGGCGCTGCCGTTGAGGAGCGAGACGGCGGGCCGGAACAGCGTGGTGAACCCGACCTGAAACGGCATGACGAGCTTCGCCGTCTGACGCGGGATCGCGAGGGCGAAGTTCTTCGGGACGAGCTCGCCGAGGATCATCGAGAAGATCGTCGCGATCGCGATCGCGATGACGGTCGCGACGGGGCGCGCCGCGCCGCTCGGCAGTCCCCACGCCTGGAAGAGCGGGCTGATGAGGTTCGTGAGCGCCGGCTCCATCGTGTAACCGGTGAGGAGCGTCGTCAGGGTGATGCCGAGCTGCGCGCTCGATAAGTGCGTCGAGGTGATCTTCAGCGCGCTGATCGTGAGCGACAGGCGCGACTCGCCGGCGGCCTGCCGGGCTTCGAGGTCGGCGCGGTCGAGGTTGACCAGGGCGAACTCGCTCGCGACGAAGAGGCCTGTGCCGATCGTCAGCAGGAGGCCGACACCGAGCATGACGTAATCCATCAGGCCTCACCCTCGGTGCGCGAGGCGACGGCGCGGGGAACGCGCGAGGCGGCGGCGCGGGGAACGCGCGAGCCGGCGGCGCGGGCGGCGGATGTGCGGGCGGACGTCGGGACGAGTGTCCCGATGAGTGTCAGGCCCGTGCGGTGGAGCGAACGTCGGCAACTAGGAGGGTCGTCCATTTGCAGTCGAGTGTACGGCACCCCGCCCCCGCCGGGGCGGGCGCGATCTCCGGCATCCGGCCCCGCACGTGCTCGCCCTTCGCGGCGCCGCGCTCGCCGCCACCCGACCCGTATCCCGCCCTCCGACTCTTTCCGGCGCCACTTCCCTGTCCTCTCGCCGTCCCGGCGCCACTTCCCTGTCCTCCCGCCGTCCCGGCGCCACTTCCCTGTCCTCCGACTCTTTCCGGCGCCACTTCCCTGCCCTCTCGCCGCCCCGGCGCCACTTCCCTGTCCTCTCGCCGTCCCGGCGCCACTTCCCTGTTCGGGCGCTGCAGATCTGTGGCGCCCGAACAGATCTCTGGCGCCCGAACAGCGCCGAACCGGCACGACGCTCTCCGCGACGCGTCCGATAGCGGCATCCGTGTCACCATGCGGCCGGGCCGATCTGCAACCCCGCGGGAGGTCGCGGCAGCCGTGACGGTAGCCCGTCGCCGCAGAGGATGTCGTACAGCTCACGCACGTCACGCAGCGCCGGCGTCCGCCATCGCGACAGGGCGCGCACGTGCCGACGCAGCTGATCGGCACGATCCTTCTCCTCGAGCATCGCCTCTTCCGGCGTCCGGCCGTGCAGCAGCGCCGGATCGAAGTACTTACCGACGCCGTCGAACTCACCGACGTGCGCGAACTCCTCCCACCAGAAGTCGCTGAAGACCACGCGCGATCCCGGCAGGAGGAATCGCTGCTGCAAGCTCGGCGCGGGGAAGCCGAGCTGGTCGAGGAGCACGCGACTCTGACTCTCGCGAACCGAGTCCGCGAGGGCGCTCGCGAAGCAGAGCGCGCGCTCGGCCTGCTCCTGACCCCGCCGGCGAATCCCCTCCGTGAGCACCCGAGTCAGATCGTCGATGGTCGTGAGCGCTCCCCCGGGTCGACGCTGCCAGAGCGCCTGATCCATCGCGACGACGCCGCGCGCATAACCGCACTCACGCGCCACATCGATCGCCGTCTGCGCCGGCGTCGTGATCCGATGATTCCGCCACGCGACCGTCTCGAGATCCAAGTCGGAAAAGCCCCTTCGGCGCATCAGCCCGGTCGAGCGACCACCGCCGCGCCGCGGGACCGCGATGTCGATCGTGCGCGGCCAGGGGCCGATCCGGTCGATCCCATGCACTGCGGCGGCGGCCGCACCCATCACGATGAGTTCCCCCTGGGCGCGGTCGGCGGCCTCGATGACGCGGAGGTGATGCTGCTCGATCGGGGTCAGCGTGCGCCAGTCGAATGCCCGGGCGAAAGATCCGGGCGCGATGCGCACGAACTCGCCCGCGTCGAGCGCCCGCGCGAGTCGCCGGTCATTGACCGGCGCGCCGTCGCGCTCGCGTCGGCGGAACGTGTCGATCCGAGGTTCGGGAAGTCGAGGCATCCACACATCGTCGATGGCCAGCGCACACCGCGGAGCTGCGATCACGGAGTCCGTGGACAGATCGTCGATCTTCCCGCATGTGGAGAGGTCGATGAGGTGGAGGCCCTGGCACGCGTCGGCGCCACTCTCCTGTTCGGGCGCCACAGTTTTCTGGCGCCCGAACAGGAAGGTGGCGCCCGAACGAAACCAGCAGCAAGAAAGTGGCGCCCGAACGAAACCAGCAGCAGGAAAGTGGCGCCCGAACGAAACCAGCAGCAGGAAGATGGCGCCCGAACGAGACCAGCAGCAGGAAGGTGGCGCCCAAACTCCGCGCGAGGGGATGCCGACGTCAGCACACCCGAGACCAGCGCCCCGCGGCGGCTACCAGCTGACGGGCAGCGCCTTGCCCTCCTCGTAGCCGGCCGCGGACTGGAGGCCGACCGTCGCGCGCTCGTGGAACTCGGCGACAGTCGATGCGCCGGCGTAGGTGAACGACGACCGCACGCCCGACGTGATCATGTCGAGCAGGTCCTCCACCGACGGCCGCAGCGGGTCGAGGTAGATCTTCGACGACGAGATGCCCTCGGCGAACAGCTCCTTGCGGGCGCGCTCGTAGGGGTCGAGGCGGCCGAAGCGGCCGTGCACGGCCTTCGTGGATGCCATCCCCCACGACTCCTTGAACACCCGCCCGGCCTCATCGACCTGCAGCTGTCCGGGCGCCTCGATCGTGCCGGCGAACCACGAACCGATCATGACCGAGGCGGCGCCGGCGGCGAGGGCGAGCGCGACGTCGCGGGGGTAGCGGACCCCGCCGTCCGCCCAGACGTGCGCGCCGAGCTCGGCGGCGGCCTGCGCCGTCTCGAGGACGGCGGAGAACTGGGGGCGCCCGACGGCGGTCATCATGCGGGTCGTGCACATCGCGCCCGGACCGACGCCGACTTTCAGGATCGAGGCCCCGGCCGAGACGAGGTCGCGCGCGCCTTCGGCGGTGACGATGTTGCCCGCCGCGATCGGGATGCCGAGGCCGAGCCCCGCGACCGTGTGGAGGGCGCGGAGCATGCCCTCCTGGTGGCCGTGCGCGGTGTCGACGACGAGCACGTCGACGCCCGCGTCGGCGAGGGCGCGCGCCTTCGCGGCGACATCGCCGTTGATGCCCACGGCGGCCGCGACGATGAGCCGTCCATCGGCATCCACCGCGGGACGGTAGAGCGTCGACCGCAAGGCCGTGCGCTCCGACAGCGTCCCGACGAGGTAGCCGTGGTGGAGGACGCACACGATGTCGGCCTCGGCGGCGACGATGAGGTCGAACGCGTGCCGGGCATCCTCCACGTCGTCGGCGTCGATCGACGCGGTGCGCCCGCGGGCGAGGTCGCCCAGGCGGGCGTCGGGCAGTGCCGTGCCGAGGCGCGCGGCGGGGACGACGCCGAGGATGTCGTCGACGTGCACGCGCTCGGCGAGCTCCGCCACGACGACGATCCCGTGCCCGTCCGCGGCAGGGAGGAGCGCGGCAGCGTCCGCGACGGTGGCCGATGCGGGCAGCACGATCGGCGTGTCCCACGGCACGGGCTGGTCCTTCACCCACCGGATCGCGGCGTCGATGTCCTGCAGCGGCATGTCCTGCGGGAGGACGCCCAGGCCGCCGCGGCGCGCGAGCGTGGCCGCGAGCCGCGGCCCGGTGACGGAGTTCATGTTCGAGGCGACGAGGGGGATGGTGGCGGTCGTGCCGTCGCCCGGCGACAGGTCGACGTCCAGACGGCTGGTGATGCCCGAGCGGCGGGGGACGAGGAAGACGTCCGAATACGTGAGATCGACGGTGGGCTGGGCGCCGGAGAAGTGCATGGGATCCACGGTACCGACTCGAAACCTGGGATACCCTTGATGGATGTGTGCGTGACGGTCTCCGAGCTGCACGCCGAGTGAACTTCATCGATGAAAGCAGGCGTCAACCGTGTCCAGCCAGGTGACCGGTGTGGGAACTTCGACAGACGGCGATTTCGGAGCCAACGAGTGGCTCGTCGCCGAGATGTACGACCAGTTCGCGAAGGACCGCAACGCAGTGGACCAGGCCTGGTGGCCGGTGCTCGAAGCGTATGAGAAGTCGCAGCAGGATGCCGCGGCGAAGCCCGTCGCCGCGGCGAAGCCCGACACCGCGGCGAAACCCGACACCGCGGCGAAGCCCGACGCGACGACGGCGGGCGCGACGGCTCAGGAAGCTGCAGCTCCGGCATCCCCCGCCCCGGGCAAGACGACGACCGCTCCCGCGCCGGCCGCCTCGCCCGCGGCGACGGCCGAGCCGCGCCCGATGACGGCGCCGATCCCCGTCGTCGGCGCTCAGCCGGTCGCCCGGACGACGACCCGCCCCGCCTCGCCGCAGCCCGTGCCCGCGCAGGCTCCCGTCGCCGATCGCGCCGCGGCGCCCGCAGCTCGCGAAGACGTCGTGACGCCGCTGCGCGGCATGCCGAAGACCCTCGCCGCGAACATGGACGAGTCGCTGACCGTCCCGACGGCGACGAGCGTCCGGACCGTCCCGGCGAAGCTCATGATCGACAACCGGATCGTGATCAACAACCACATGTCGCGCACGCGCGGCGGCAAGGTCAGCTTCACGCACCTGATCGGGTGGGCGCTCATCCAGGCGCTCAAGGTCTTCCCGAGCCAGAACGTCGCCTACGCCGAGATCGACGGCAAGCCCTCGGTCGTCGCGCCCGCGCACATCAACCTCGGCATCGCGATCGACCTCCCGAAGCCCGACGGCACGCGCGCCCTCATGGTGCCTTCCATCAAGCAGGCCGAGTCGCTGACCTTCGGCGAGTACCTCTCCGCGTACGAAGACCTCGTCGTTCGCGCCCGCGGCAACAAGCTGACCGCCGCCGACTTCCAGGGCACGACGATCTCGCTGACCAACCCCGGCGGTATCGGCACCGTGCACTCGGTGCCGCGCCTCATGAAGGGCCAGGGCTGCATCGTCGGCGCCGGCGCCCTCGAGTACCCGGCCGAGTTCCAGGGCTCCAGCGAGAAGACGCTCGTCGAGCTCGGCATCGGCAAGACGATCACCCTCACGAGCACGTTCGACCACCGCGTCATCCAGGGTGCCGGCTCGGGCGAGTTCCTGAAGATCGTCCACGAGCTGCTCATCGGCCAGCGCGGCTTCTACGAAGACATCTTCGCCGCCCTGCGCATCCCCTACGCCCCCATCCACTGGGCGGGCGACATCAACGTCGACGTCGCCGAGCGCGTCGACAAGACCGCCCGTGTGCAGGAGCTCATCAACTCGTTCCGCGTGCGCGGCCACCTCATGGCCGACATCGACCCGCTCGAGTACGTGCAGCGCACGCACCCCGACCTCGAGATCGAGAACCACGGCCTGACCTTCTGGGACCTCGACCGCGACTTCGTGACCGGCGGCTTCGGCGGCAAGCGCACGATGAAGCTCCGCGAGATCCTGGGGGTCCTGCGCGACTCGTACTGCCGCACGATCGGCGTCGAGTACATGCACATCCAGGACCCGGCCCAGCGCAAGTGGTTCCAGGACAACGTCGAGGTCAAGTACCAGAAGCCGAGCCACGACGAGCAGCTGCGCATCCTCGACAAGCTGAACCAGGCCGAAGCCTTCGAGACGTTCCTGCAGACCAAGTACGTCGGCCAGAAGCGCTTCTCGCTCGAGGGCGGCGAGTCGCTGATCCCGCTGCTCGACGAGATCCTGCAGGGCGCGGCCGCGGCGAAGCTCGACGGCACCGCGATCGGCATGGCCCACCGCGGCCGCCTGAACGTCCTCACGAACATCGCCGGCAAGACCTACAGCCAGATCTTCCGCGAGTTCGAGGGCTCCGTCGCGATCGGGTCGAAGTCGGGCTCGGGCGACGTCAAGTACCACCTCGGCACGGAGGGCACGTTCGTGTCGGATGCCGGGGAGGAGCTGCCCGTCTACCTCGCGGCGAACCCGTCGCACCTGGAGACCGTCGACGGCGTCCTCGAGGGCATCGTCCGCGCCAAGCAGGACCGGAAGCCCATCGGCTCGTTCTCGTGGCTGCCGATCCTCGTCCACGGCGACGCGGCCTTCGCGGGCCAGGGTGTCGTCGTCGAGACGCTGCAGATGTCGCAGCTGCGCGGCTACCGCACCGGCGGCACCGTGCACGTCGTCGTCAACAACCAGGTCGGCTTCACGACCCTCCCCCAGGACGGTCGCTCGTCGGTGTACGCGACGGATGTCGCGAAGACCATCCAGGCGCCGATCTTCCACGTGAACGGCGACGACCCCGAGGCCGTCGTCCGTGTCGCCGAGCTCGCGGTCGCGTACCGCCAGCAGTTCAAGCGCGACGTCGTGATCGACCTCGTCTGCTACCGCCGCCGCGGTCACAACGAGGGCGACGACCCGTCGATGACGCAGCCTCTCATGACGAACCTCATTGAGGCGAAGCGCTCGGTGCGCCGGCTCTACACCGAGTCGCTCGTCGGTCGCGGCGACATCACCGAGGAGGAGTACCAGAAGGCCAAGCAGGACTTCCAGAACCGCCTCGAGATCGCCTTCGCCGAGACCCACGCCGCCGAGACCGGCACGACCGGCATCGTGTCGCCCGCGACCGGTGAGCTCGAGGCCGCGGTCGGCGAGCCGGAGACGACCGGCGTCAGCACCGAGGTGGTGCATCACATCGGCGACGCGTTCGTGAACAAGCCCGAGGGCTTCACGGTGCACAACAAGCTGCAGCAGCTGCTCGAGAAGCGCCTCGACATGAGCCGGAACGGCTCGATCGACTGGGCCTTCGGTGAACTCCTCGCGTTCGGCTCGCTCCTCATGGAAGGCACCAACGTGCGCCTGGCCGGTCAGGACGCGCGCCGCGGCACATTCGTCCAGCGCCACTCGGTGCTCCACGACCGCGCGAACGGCCAGGAGTGGTTGCCGCTGGCGAACCTCTCCGAGAACCAGGGGCGCTTCTACGCGTACGACTCGCTGCTCAGCGAGTACGCCGCGATGGCGTTCGAATACGGCTACTCGGTCGAACGCGCCGACACACTGACCCTCTGGGAGGCCCAGTTCGGCGACTTCGCCAACGGCGCGCAGTCGGTCGTTGACGAGTACATCTCGGCCGCCGACCAGAAGTGGGGCCAGCAGTCCGGCGTCGTTTTGCTCCTGCCGCACGGCTACGAGGGCCAGGGACCCGACCACTCGTCGGCGCGCATCGAGCGCTACCTGCAGATGTGCGCGCAGGACAACATGACCGTCGCGCGTCCGTCGACCCCGGCATCCCACTTCCACCTGCTGCGCCGCCAGGCCTACGCTCGCCCGCGTCACCCGCTCATCGTCTTCACCCCGAAGGCGATGCTCCGCCTGCGCGGCGCGACGAGCCCCGTCGAGGACTTCACGACGGGACGCTTCGAGCCGGTCCTCGACGACGAGCGCGGCATCGATGCCGGTACGGTCACCCGCGTGCTGCTGCACTCGGGCAAGATCCACTGGGATCTCAAGGCCGAGCTCGACAAGAAGCCGAACGACAAGGTCGCGCTCGTGCGTCTCGAGCAGCTCTACCCGGCGCCCGTCGACGAACTGAACGCCGTGCTCGACCGGTACCCCAACGCGGAACTCGTGTGGGTGCAGGACGAGCCCGAGAACCAGGGGGCCTGGCCGTTCATCGCGCTCGAGGTCGTCAAGCACCTGAAGGGCCGGACGATCCGCCGCATCTCGCGTGACGCGGCCGCGTCCACCGCGACCGGGTCGCCGAAGGTCCACGCCCGCGAGCAGGCCGCCATCGTCGAGGAGGCGCTCGCGGTCTGACGCCGCCCGGCGATCAACGAGCGAAGAGGGGGATGCCGCGGCATCCCCCTCTTCGCTCGTTCTGCGCGCGTCCTCACCCCGGCGGTGCGAGACCGAGCGCCGGCCCCACGGCGGCGACGGCCGCCGTCAGCCCGTCGGCGAGCGCCGCGCCGACGTGACCCGCTCCGGCGATGACCGTCTCGGAGACGGTGAAGCCCGCAGCTCGCGCGGCCGCCGCATTGCGCTGCTGCCCGGGCCCGAACGTCGTATCCTCCGAACCCCGGGTGAAGACGGCGATGTGGCCCGCGTAGTCGCCGGCGTTCCGTGCCATCACCGCCGCGGGCAGGCTGGCCTCGAAGGCCGCGCGGTCGCCGCCGAACACATCGCGGACCGTCTCGTCCACATGCTCGGAGCCGGGGTACTCGTTGCCCGAGATGTCGATCACCCCGCCCCAGACGTCGGGGTGATCGGCGGCATAGGTGAGGGCGCACGATCCTCCATTGGAGTATCCGCCGATCAGCCAGCGTGCGTGATCCGACGTCACGTTGAGGTGTGCCGTGATGGCGAGGTGCAGACCGGCATAGCGCGGGTGGAACTTCGCTTTGAAGCGGAACAGCGAGGCGAATCCGTAGGCGGGTTCGAGCACCGCCGCCAGCCACGACAGCACGGCATCCACCGCCCTCGCGGGCACCTCCCGATCGAGCTCGCGGGTGGCGAGAGGCGCACCGGAGAGGCTGACGAACGCGAGTCCCTCCGCGGCGCACGCGAACGCGGCTTTGGCGATGAGGAACTCCATGACACCGTTCGGCCCGTCGGCGCGTCGCCGCATGAAATCCAGGGTGCGCCCGATGAGCACACCGTCGCGCCACGACGGCATCCAGCTCGTCACGCCCTGCACGCGGCCCGCCGCATCGACGGCGAGCATGAGGCGCACCTCGCCGTCGCGCGCTTCGTCGATCGACCCGAGCGTGAAGCGCATCTCGGGAAGCGCCCGATCGGCCACCCAGGCCTCGCTGATCTCGCGGACCTGCGTCGCGAGCCCGAGGGACAGCTCGTCCCACGTCGTCCACACGGCGCGCAGGCCCTCGCGCTCGGCGCGCGTCACGGGCTGGCGCACCTTCTGGCGCGCGCTGCCGGAAAGGTCGAAGTCGGCGAGGTCGATGATAGTCTCTTCGGCGACAGACAGGTGGTCCCATCCGCGACGCGCGAACTCGGGCAGCAGGTCGTCCTCAACGCTGTAGAAGGCCACCGTCCACCCGTGCTGCGCGCAGAGGGCTGCGAAGCCGCCGATCGCGGAGCCGGCGCCGTCGCGCTCGCCGACCGGTCCGCCGACGGCGAGTGCGACATCGCCGACCACGCGGTAGGCGATGCCCGCGCGTTCGTCGGCGCTGTACCAGTACCGGTTTCCCTCCCACGTGCCCATCCACGAGAGGGTGCCGCCACCGCGACGCAGAAGGTGCCGGTACAGCTCCCCGTCGCTATCGGGCAGCGTGCGGCGCGAACGGAACACGCGCAGCAGCAGCGCGATCACCCCGACCCAGAACGCGACGCCGACCCACTGGTACATCACGAGCATCGCGCCGCGGTGCGGGTACTGGGGTTCGGCGCTGGCACTGAGAAGACCCTGCGGCAGCAGCCGCCGGATCGATTCCGCGACGACCGCGGGTCAGGTCGAGGTCGAGACGAAGTCGGCGCGGAACACCATCGCCGATGCGATGTACGCGATCATCGCGGCGACCACGGCCACGACCGCGATGACGGCTGCGCGTCGCGCGACGCGTCCGTCGGCGACGATGTCGAACGCGCGCCTCGTTCGCAGCAGCACGATCATCATGACGATCGGAACCACGAGATCGGCGAGGATCGTCGCGGTGACATCGAGTGCGTCGCCCGCGTACTCGCCGGCGCCCTCGCCGAGCAGGATCCCGACGATCGCCTGGGCGATGAGCGCCGCGCCGACGATCAGCGCGAGCACCCATGCGGCCCGGCGCCCGGCCCGCAACCCCCACGCGGCGACCGCCAGCAGTGCAAGCGGCAACAGGGCGAGCAGCGCGGGACCCGCCCCGTGCGTCACGACCGCGGCGGTCACATGGTCGCATGCGGGGAAGGAGTCGCGCGCGCAGGCCTCGGCGAGGCGCTGATCGACCTGCGTGAACATGTCGGAGACGCGCGAGAGGATGCCGTGACCTCCATCCGACAACAGCGCGGAGAACGGCCCCACCGCGGCGACCGCCACGAGCACGGCGACCAGGGACCGCGTCTCGGCGATGGAGCTGCGATGCCAGGCATGCACCCGGCCGCGTCGCAGCAACAGGCTGCCCGCGGCGAGTCCGATGAGCGCGGCCACGAGGCGATACCACGCGTCCGCGTCACCGGTGTAGAGCGCGAGCATCGCGAGGGTGCTGATGCCGATGAGCCGCACACGCCGCCGCCACAGCGGTCCGGCGGCCGCCGACGCGAACATCACCGCCCCGGCGATCGCGATCGCGGGGTCGAGGACGAGCACCTCCGCCCCCTCGAACGGCCGCAGCTGGCGATGGTCCACAGCGCTGCCTGCGCCAGGACGCTCAGGACGACCGCCGGCACTCCGATGCCGAACAGGGCGATGAGCGTCCGCCGTCGACCGAGCACGGTCTCCGTCCGAGCGAGCAGCGTCAGCGACAGCGCGACGACGATGAGCGCCTGAACGAGCGAGGCGGGAACGAGCAGCGCGGTGAGCGGGGTCCACCAGCGTCCGCTCTGCAGCAGCGCCTGGGGTCCGATGCCGAAGAACTCCGTCGGCACCACCGTCGCCGTCGCGACGAACGCCAGCAGAGCGACGGCGCCGAAGCTCGTCGCGACCGGATGCCGGCGAAGGTAGCCGCGCGGCACGGCCGAGACCCTGCGCAGGATCACCGCGACCACGGGGATGCCGGAGTGGTGCGGTTTCTGCGTGCCCGTCGCAGCGTCGGAGGCGGAATCGGTCGAGGTCACCGGATCCGATGCTAGAGCTCCGAGGCGATGGGTCGCCCGGGAGTCGGCTATGGGATTGCTCTGCGCCCGGCGCGGACCGCGCGCTCGTCTGCGGGAGAGCTCGCGCCGCCGGCGGCGCGGTCAGTGGTGGGAGGCCTGCTCCGCACGCAGCCGCGCGAGCACCTGGTCGCGCAGCTCCTCGGGGGCCGTCTCTTTGCAGGCGCGGGCGACGACGGCGGTCAGCGTCGTCGCCACGAGCGCCTCGTCACGGCAGGACTGGCAGTGCTCGAGATGCTCCGTGATGTCGGAGTGCTCGGTCCGGCACACCTCGTTGCGGAGGTATTCCTCCAGGTCCTTCCGGGCTTTGTCGCAGCCGCAGTCGCTCATCGTCTCGCTCATTTCTTGCTCTTCGCGCTGGTCGTCGCGGTGCTCTCCACCGCGACTGCGGGCACGTCGATGCCACGCTCGCGCGCATAATCGGCCAGCAGGTCACGCAACAGCCGTCTGCCTCGGTGCAGGCGGCTCATGACCGTGCCGATGGGGGTTTTCATGATGTCCGCGATCTCCTGATACGCGAACCCTTCGACGTCGGCGAGGTAGACCGCGAGGCGGAAGTCCTCGGGAATCGACTGCAGCGCATCCTTGACGACGGACGCGGGCATGTGGTCGATCGCTTCCGCTTCGGCCGAGCGGCTGCTCGTCGCGGTGGTCGACTCGGCGCCGCCCAGCTGCCAGTCCTCGAGCTCGTCGATCGTGCCCTGGTACGGCTCGCGCTGCTTCTTCCGATACGTGTTGATGTACGTGTTCGTGAGGATCCGGTAGAGCCATGCCTTGAGGTTCGTGCCCTGCGTGAACGACGCCCACGAGGCGAAGGCCTTCACGAACGTCTCCTGCACGAGGTCCGCGGCGTCGGCGGGGTTGCGCGTCATCCGCATCGCGGCGGCGTAGAGCTGATCCATGAACGGCAGCGCCTGCTCCTGGAACTGGGCGCTCGCGTCGTCCGGCGCGGCCGGATCGGTCTGATCGGTGCCTGCGGTGGTCTGCGGTTCTGCGGCCGCCTGCTCTTCCATCGCGGCCCAGTCTACGTCGGCGAGGTCGACCCGAACGGGTGAGAGCATCGCTGTCAACGGGGTCTCCTTCCATTCGAGAGCGTCGGACGGGTTCGTTAGGGTAGAACTCGATGACCACGACCGGGTATTCCCAGCGCCAGCCCGCTTCTGCATCGATGTGGACCGCGCCCCACATCGACGAACCCGTGCAGGCCACGATCGCCGTGCCCGGGTCGAAGTCCTTGACGAACCGCAAGCTCGTCCTCGCGGCCCTGGCCGACTCGCCGTCGACGCTCTCGGCACCGCTGCACTCCGACGACTCGGCGCGCATGATCGAGGCGCTCACGGCGCTCGGCGTAGAGATCGAGGAGCTTCCCGAGACCGGGCGATTCGGCCCCGACCTCCGCATCACTCCCCCGGCATCCATTCGCGGCGGTGTCACGATCGACTGCGGCCAGGCGGGCACCGTCATGCGCTTCATCGCGCCTCTCGCGGGGCTCGCCGAGGGCGATGTCACGATCACCGCGCACGAGAGCGCCCTGCATCGCCCAATGGGCGAGATGATCAAGGCCCTGCGCACGATCGGCGCCGACATCGACGACGGCGGCAACTGGTCGCTGCCGTTCACCGTGCGCGGGCGCGGACACATCCGCGGCGGCGAGGTGACGATCGACGCGAGCGCATCGAGCCAGTTCGTCTCGGGGCTCCTGCTCGCCGCGCCTCGCTTCGACGTGGGTCTGCACCTCGTGCATTCGGGCGCGCGCCTGCCCTCGCTGCCGCACATCGACATGACGGTCGAAACACTCGCGCGGCGCGGCATCGCCGTCGAGCACCCGACGCCGAACGAATGGGTCGTCCCGGCGGGCGTTCCTCGCGGGCGGGATGCCTCGATCGAGCCCGACCTGTCGAACGCCGCGCCGTTCCTCGGGGCGGCCCTGCTCACGGGCGGATCGGTGACGATCCCCGGGTGGCCCGCAACCTCGACGCAGCCCGGAGCACTCCTGCCCGAGATCCTGTCTCTGCTCGGGGCGCGCGGATCGCGGCGCGGCGGCGCCCTGACGATCACGGGCACCGGCCGGGTCGCGGGTGTCGATCTCGATCTGTCGGCCGCGAGCGAGCTCACCCCGACGCTGTTCGCCCTCGCCGCGTTCGCCGACGCCCCCACGACGCTGCACGGCATCGGGCACATCCGCGGACACGAGACAGACCGCATCGACGCGCTCGTGCAAAACCTCCGGGCGCTCGGCGGCGTGGCCGATGAGCTGCCCGACGGCATCCGCATCACTCCCGCGCCCCTGCGCGGGGGGCTCTGGCGGGCGCACCACGACCACCGCATCGCGACGGCCGGCGCCCTCATCGGTCTGCGCGTCCCGGGCGTGGAGATCGACGACATCGGCACCACCGCGAAGACGCTCCCCGAGTTCCCGGAGCTGTGGAGCGAACTCGTCGCGACCGCGGCGGTATCGTGAGCCGGCGCTGACATGAGCTGGCTCGACGACGTCGACGACGACGAACCGGAGTTCGACGAGTCGGACGTGCGCGTGCGGCCGAACCCCAAGGCGAACCGCCCGCGCACCAAACGCCGTCCCGCGCACGCGGATGCCGAGATCGCCCGCGTCCTCGGCGTCGACCGCGGCCGCTACACGGTGCTGATCGACGAGGACGGACCGAACGAGCACACCGCGCTCGCGACCCGGGCGCGTGAGCTGCGCAAGCAACCGATCGTCACGGGAGACCGGGCCCGGGTCGTCGGTGACTCGTCGGGCGACGAGGGCACGCTCGCCCGCATCGTGGGCATCGAGGAGCGCACGTCGCTCCTGCGCCGCAGCGCCGACGACACCGACCAGGTCGAGCGGATCATCGTCGCGAACGCCGACCAGATGCTGATCGTCGTCGCGGCCGCCGACCCCGAGCCGCGCCCCCGCCTCGTCGACCGTTATCTCATCGCCGCGCTGGATGCCGGCATCCACCCTCTTCTCGTAGTGACGAAGACCGACCTCGCCGATCCGACCGAGTTCCTCACCCATTTCGAGGGCGTCGACGACCTGACGGTGTTCCTGAGCGGCACGGGCGACATGCCGGTCGAGGAGATCGGGCGGCACCTGGTCGGGCACTCGACGGTGTTCGTCGGGCACTCGGGCGTCGGCAAGTCCACGCTGGTCAACGCGCTGGTTCCCTCGGCGGACCGCGCGACCGGCCACGTCAACGAGGTCACGGGGCGCGGGCGTCACACATCGAGCTCCACGGTGTCGCTGCGCTACGAGAGCGACGCCGGCAAGGGGTGGGTGATCGACACCCCCGGGGTCCGCTCGTTCGGGCTCGGCCACGTCGACCCGCAGAACATCCTCAAGGCGTTCAGCGACCTCGCGGTCGTCGCCGAGGACTGCCCGCGCGGGTGCACGCACCTCCCCGACGCCCCCGACTGCGCGATCATCGAGGCCGTCGACGAGGGCCGCCTGGGCGAGCGCGGCGCCGCCCGCCTCGACTCGCTGCAGCGCCTGCTCGCCACCTTCGCCTGACCCCCGCGCGCCCGCGCTGCTCGTAGGCTGAGGGGATGACGCAGCTCGAGATCGGTTCGCCCGCACCCGCCTTCACCCTCGTCGACCAGGATGAGAAGGAGGTCTCCCTCAGCGACTACGCGGGCCGGCACGTCATCCTGTTCTTCTACCCGGCCGCGATGACGCCGGGGTGCACGACCGAGGCGTGCGACTTCCGCGACAGCCTCGCCCCGCTCCAGGCCGCCGGCTACACGGTGCTCGGGATCTCCCGCGACGAGCCGGCGAAGCTGCGGCAGTTCCGCGAGCGCGACGGCCTCACCTACGACCTCCTGAGCGACCCCGACCACGCCGTCCACGAGGCGTACGGCGCGTGGGGCGAGAAGATGAACTACGGCAAGAAGGTCGAAGGGGTCATCCGCTCGACGTTCGTGGTGGATGCCTCGGGCACGATCGCCCAGGCCCTGTACAACGTCAAGGCGACGGGGCACGTCGCGCGGCTGCGGAAGCTGCTCGGCGTCGACTGAACGCTCACGCCTCGTCGCCCGGTGCGCCGTGCCGGGCCGCCCCCGCGCGTCGCACGCCCGCGAACAGGGCCACGAGCGCGACGAGCGCCGGCACTGCCAGCGCGAGCGCGAACCCCGGCGAGGGCGCCGGCCCCGTCAGGGCCCCGATGGCGACCGCGAGGATGAGCAGCTGGGTCACGATCCCACCCGACCGCCCCCACGACTGACCGCGCAGCACGGCGATCGCGAAGGCGATCACCGCCACGACGCCGACGACCGTGAGCACCATGAGCGCGATCGAGCTCCCCGTGTCAGTCGAGTCACCCGAGACCAGGGCGACGAGTTCACGTCCGGTCACCCACAGCAGCGCCAGTCCCTCGATCGCCAAGAGGGCGGCGGCGATGCGGTCGGGGACGCTTGTCGACATGGGCCACGTTCTCCTGAATTCTGCGGGGGCGGGTTGTGGCGGGCCCCCAACCGTGGAGCGGATACTCAGCAACGGCCCGCGGAAACGACCCGTTCACTCTTGATTCATCCGAATATGCGTGGGACGATAGAGCAATCAGTGTGCTCCCACAGCGAAGTGGGGCGAGCCCGGCTCGCACACCCACCAGGGTATCGGACACCCGAGTCCGTTCCCTCATCTCACTTCACGATTCCCGTATCAAGGAGCACCCCACTATGGATTGGCGCGACAAGTCCGCCTGCCTCACGGTCGACCCCGAGCTGTTCTTCCCGGTCGGCAACACCGGTCCTGCCGTCGAGCAGATCGAGAAGGCCAAGGCCGTCTGCGCACGGTGCACGGTCACCGAAGTCTGCCTGCAGTATGCCCTCGAGACCGGTCAGGACTCGGGCGTGTGGGGCGGCCTCTCCGAGGACGAGCGCCGCGCGCTCAAGCGCCGCGCCGCCCGCGCCCGCCGCGCGAGCTGATTCAGCGGTCCAGGTACCGCATCGGGATCTCGATCGTCACCTCGGTGCCCGATCCCGTCAGCGTGTGCCAGTCGATCGTGCCGCTGAGCTCCCCCTGGATGAGCGTCCGCACGATCTGCGTGCCGAGCCCCCGGCCGACCTGTCCCTCGGGCAGTCCCACGCCGGTGTCGCGCACCTTGACCCCGAGTCGCTCGGGCGTCCGCTCCGCGATGATCTCGACCTCGCCCTCCTGATCGGCGAGCCCGTGCTCGACCGCGTTCGTCACAAGCTCGGTGAGCGCGAGCGCGAGCGGCGTCGCGTACTCGCTCGGCAGCGTGCCGAAGGTCCCCGTCTTGACCGTGCGTGCGCGCGTGTTGGGCGACGCGGCGACCTCGGCGACGAGCTTCAGCACCCGGTCGAACACGTCGTCGAAGTCGACGTTCTGAGCGAGGCCCTCCGACAGCGTGTCGTGCACGACCGCGATCGCCGACACCCGGCGCATCGCGTGGGTCAAGGCGTCCCTCGCCTCGTCGGAATGCGTGCGGCGGGACTGGATGCGCAGGAGCGAGGCGACCGTCTGGAGGTTGTTCTTGACGCGGTGGTGGATCTCGCGGATCGTCGCGTCCTTGGTGATGAGCTCCTGCTCTTGGTGGCGGATCTCGGTGACGTCGCGGCAGAGGACGATCGCGCCGATGCGATGCCCGTTGTCCTTCAGGGGGATGGTCCGCAGCGACACCGTCACGCCGCGCGCCTCGATGTCGGCGCGCCACGGCGCGCGCCCGGCCATGACGATCGGCAGCGACTCGTCGAAGTCGCGACCCTTGGGGAGGATGCCGGTGGCCACCTCGAGCAGCGACTCGCCCTCGAGCTCGTCATCGAACCCCAGACGGTTGAACGCCGAGAGCGCGTTCGGGCTCGCGAAGGTCGTGATGCCGTCGACGTCGATGCGGATGAGACCGTCGGAGGCGCGCGGCGCGCCCCGGCGCGGCGAGGTGGGCGCGGCAAGGTCGGGGAAATCGGCCGAGGCGACCATGCCGAACAGGTCGTCGGCGCAGTCGTTGAAGGTGATCTGCTGGCGCGACGGCGTGCGCGCCTCCCCGAGGTTCGTGTGCCGGGTCAGCACGCCGATGACGCTCGGCGGGCGGTCGGCGGTTCCGCGCTCGCGCACGATGGGCACGGCGCGGACGCGCGTCGGCGTCTCCTCGAACCAATCGGGAGAGGCGGAGTCGACGATCGTCGCACGCTGGAAGGCATCCCGCACCTGCGTACGCCACTGCGGGCGCATCCGGTCGCCGACGATGTCGCGGTAGAACAGCGTCGCGGCGCCCGAGGGCCGCGTGTGGGCCACGGCGATGAAAGAGTCGTCGGCTGTCGGCACCCAGATGACGATGTCGGCGAAGGCGAGGTCGGCGAGAAGCTGCCCGTCGCCCGCGAGGCGATGCAGCCACTCGACGTCGGCCTCCGAAGACAGACCCTGTGCGTAGACGAGTTCGCTGAGCGTGGACACGCCCTCAGCCTATTGGGCGCGCCCGCGCCTCGTCGCTCACGCCGTGCGTGCCCGGCGGCGCGGGAACGGCTGCGCCGAGGCGCCGGTACGCTCCTTGCGCGTCCGTGCCGCAGGCGCCGGCGGTTCGATCGCCTCTCCGACGAAACGGCGCACGGCCCCGGCGAGATGCGAGCGCGGCGAGACGTGCGCGATCGGCTGAGCTGCGAGGGTCGCCGCGTCGGCGGCCTTCGGGTCCCACGGGACGAACCACACGTCGCCGGCGCCCGCGAACCGCTCGAGCGTGCGGCGCACCTGCCCCTTCGCGTCGAGACCGAGCGTCGCGGTGCGGAGCTTGTTGACCACGATGCGCACGGGCGTCACGCCGATGACGCTCCGGAGGTCGGCATACGCGCGCACGAAGCGGGCGACGCCGACGGGATCCGCCGAGACGACCGCGACGACGAGGTCGGCCGAGGACAGCGCCGCGAGGGTGGCGGCGTTGCGCCGCGGACCGTCGAGGTCGCTCACGATCTCCTCGTCGCGCTCGAGGGATGCCGCCACGTCGACGACGGTGTCGTCTGCCCAGCCTCGGCAGTGCTCGAGCGCCGCGGCGACACGGTCGTGCGCGAGCTCGGGCCACCGCCCCGGCCGGTTGATACCGGTGAGCACGTCGATCTGCGCGAGCGGAGCGGAGATCCGGGAGAGTTCGGCGGGAGTGAGTGCGCCGCGTTCGGCCTGCCGGCAGGCCGCCGCGAAGCCGGGTCCTTCGTCGGCGAGCCCCGTCGCCATCGCGAGCGACGGCGCGTGCGCGTCGGCATCCGCCAGCGCGACGCGGCGTCCGTCGCGGGAGAGCTCGCAGGCGAGTTCGATCGCGAGCGTCGTGCGGCCCGGCGCACCGGCCGCGCCCCACACCGCGATGACGCGCCCGCGCTGGGCGCCCTCGGGCTCCTCCGTCGGGGCCGTCGAGCCGGTCAGGATCTCGGCCGGCGCCACCTCGGGGTCGTATGCGTCGACACCGAACATCGCCGCGAGTCGGCGGGCGGATGCCTCGGCGCACAGCGCCGCAACGCGCACGCCGAAGCGGTCGCATGCCTCGACGAGCTGAGCGGTGAGCGTGCGGCGGTCGGCCGTCACCACGAGGACGTCGGCCCGTGCGAGCTCACCGAGGAGTTCGGCCGACTCCCGACCGCGCATCGCGTCGACGACGGCGTCGCTCGGCGCGTCGGCCGCGACGACGAGCCGCACATCCGCACCCGCGTCATCGAGGTCTCTGGCGAGCTCGGCCCCGCTCGTCCCGTCGACGGCGACGATGACGGCCGGGCGCGATCCACCCGCTCGGGCTCGCCCGTCGCCGCCGGTCACGGCTTCTCCCCCGCCGTCGGGACGATCGACATGCTCGATCCGTCCGAGATCGCCGCGAGCGTCTCGGCGACGTCGGCACGCTCGATGACGAGCTCGACGGCGGGACCGCTCGACCCCATCATCGACTCGTCGTCGGAGACCGATACGACGGTGGCCGACGCGACGAGGATCCGCGGCGTGTCGTACCGACCGCGGTCGAGCAGAGGTGCCGACCACACCTCGACGGTCGACCCCGGCGTCACCGCCGCGGGGAGCGCCGTCGAAGTGCGCACGACGACGTGCGTCGTCTGCACGGCCGCCGCGTCTCCCACGGCATCCTTCGCGACGAGCTCGCCGGCGGGGATCGTGCGCGTCGCCACGGCGCCGGGCTCGAGCGTCGCAGGAGAGGCGTAGGCATCCTGCAGCTGACCGAGCGCCACCTCGACGACCCGAAGGTCGTCCGCATCGACGGCGTCTCCCGGCACGATCGTGCGGGCCGCCGCGAACACCGGTGCCGTCTGTCGAGCCGCCGAGACGACGAGCCACACGCCCACCACCGAGACGACGACGAGCACGATGCCGAGCAGGAACCTGATGTCGGCCCAGAACGCGCGGGGACGCGGGCGGGCGGTGGAATGATCGCTCATGTCCCTCATCGTGACCCGGGGAGCGTCGGCGTCGCAGATGTTATCCACAGGTCGCACGCGACGGTCGAATTAAGTTCGCGGCGGACCATAATTGCTTCATGCCCGAAGAACCCGACGCGGGACAGCGCCTGTTCACGCCCGCCGAAGTCGCGGAGATGCTCCAGCTCCCCGTCGACGAGGTCGTCGCGCTGATCATCGACGGGCGCCTGCGCGGCATGAAGGTCGGCTCCCCCGGACGTTGGCGCATCGAGGCGGCGAGCGTCGAAGGATACCTCGACGACCAGGCCGAAGAGGCCCGGCGGATGGCGCTGTGGCGCGAGTCGAACGCGGCGAGCTTTCCCGAGCTCTGGGGTCGCGGGCCCGTCCGCGGCGGCGACTGACCCCCTCCCCCCTCTCCACTCTCCTCTCCCCTCCTCTGTCCCGCGAGACTGCATCTGCGGGTCGAGACATCGGTCCGTGGCCGCAGTTTCGAGGCGCAGATGCAGTCTCGCGGTCAAGGAGAACGTCGGGGAGAGCGGGAGCAGTGCGGTCAGGCGAGGTCGGATGCCGAGGCGAGCCGCACCGCGATGACGGCGGCGAACGGGACGATCCGGTAGCCGGTGACGTTCCCGGCGCGCCGCGGGGTGCCGGGCTCGTGCAGCGCGAGGTCGAGGTGGTCCGCGCCGGCGCGGTCGATCGTGCCGGTGAGGGTGCGTGCCGCGGCCGTGTGCACCGACACCGCGACGCGGCGGCGCACGAGGTCGCGGAGCACGAAACCGAACCCCATCCGCTGGCCGAGTGCGGGACCCGCGTCGGCGTCACGCACACTCGCGAGCACGGCGTCGGGCGAGGTGCCGACGCCCACCACCGCCCAGAGCGGCACGATCGCCGCACCGGCGGCGTCGTCGCCCGAGACGACGGCGAACCAATCCGCGCCGACACGGCCGATCCGCCCCTGCACGCTCGTCGCGTCGCTCAGGTGCGCCGTGACCTCTCGGGAGTCGCGCTCGAGGGCGATGAGGCGATCGCGCAGCGGGACGCGCGACAGTCGCAGCCGCTCGGCTTCGGTGTCCAGGGCGGCGCGCTCGGCCTCCCATTCGGAGTCGAGCTGACCTTCCAGGTCTTCGAAGAACCGATCCCAACGCACCCCGTGAGCGTAAGCGACGGACGCGGCGCCGCGAGGGGTCTGTCCACAGGTGAGGACATTCTCATCCCACCCCGTGAGGCACCGTGTTCTACTCGATCCCAGGTCAGATTCACTTTCCGCATGAGGTCCGAGGAGGTCATCATGGTTCCCCCGCCCCCCGGAGCCGCGCGCCGCAGGGCCCGCGTCGGCTCGGCGCTCGAAGTCGCCGAGTACTTCGCCCCGCAGCGCACCGCAACGCAGGACCTGCCCGACCCCGAGCCGCTGCTCGCCAACCTCACCATCGGCGTGCTCGAGGTCCTCGCCGGTGTGCGCGAGCCCGACCAACTCGCCCGCTGGCTCGGCGAAGACGCCTTCCGCGCCCTCGTCACCCGTGCGAACCTCTCGGCCCGCGCCCGCAGCGCACGCAACGTCACGCCGGCCCGCCCCGCCTACCGGATCGTCTCGACGCACGCCTCCTCCCCCGCCGACGGGGTCATCGAAGGTGTCGTCATCACCGCCGGCCCCGCCCGGACGCGCGCCGTCGCCGTCCGGCTCGAGGGCTGGGACGGGCGCTGGCGCGCCACGTCCGTCGCCGCACTGTAGGACCGCGCTGTAGGACCGCGCTATCGGACCGCTGCGGCCCCGCGCGGGCGCGTGCCGCTACTGCCGGTATGACGCCAGGAAGTTGCCGAGGCGCTCGATCGCCTCACTGAGTACCCGGGCCTCGGGCAGCGTCACGACCCGCAGGTGGTCGGGCGTCGCCCAGTTGAAGCCGGTCCCCTGCACGAGCAGGACGTGCTCCGCCACGAGGAAGTCGTACACGAGCTTCGCGTCGTCGCGGATCTCGTACACCTCCGGATCGAGCCGGGGGAACGCGTACAGCGCACCGGCCGGCTTGTGGCACGTGACGCCCGGGATCGCCGTGAGACCTTCCCACGCGGCATCCCGCTGCTCGTGCAGCCGCCCCGTGGGCGCGATGAGCGCGTCGATCGACTGCACCCCCGAGAGCGCCGCCTGCACGGCGTGCTGCCCGGGCACGTTGGGGCACAGACGTGTGGAGGCGAGCAGTTGGATGCCTTGCAGGAACCCCTCGGCGCGGCGCTTGTCTCCGGTGATCACCATCCATCCCGAGCGGTAGCCCGCGACGCGGTACGTCTTCGACAGGCCGTTGAAGGTGAGGCACAGGAGGTCGGGGGCGAGCGTCGCGAGCGAGATGTGCTCGGCCTCGTCGTAGAGGATCCGGTCGTAGATCTCGTCGGAGAGGAGGAGCAGCTGGTGCTCCCGCGCGATCTGGACGATGCCCTCGAGCACCTCGCGCGAGTAGACCGCGCCGGTCGGGTTATTCGGGTTGATCACGACGATCGCCTTCGTGCGGTCGGTGATCTTCGCGCGGATGTCGTCGAGGGAGGGCTGCCAGCCGTCCTCCGGGTCGCAGAGGTAGTGCACCGGCGTGCCGCCGGCGAGGCTCGTCATCGCGGTCCACAGCGGGTAGTCGGGCGCGGGGATGAGCACCTCATCTCCCGTGTCGACGAGCGACTGCATCGTCATGGTGATGAGCTCGGAGACGCCGTTGCCGAGGTAGACGTCGTCCGGGTCGAACCGGGGGAAGCCCGGCACCTCTTCGTAGCGCGAGACGATGGCGCGCCGCGCGGACATGATGCCGCGGCTGTCGCTGTAGCCGTGCGACGTGGGAACGGCCTCGATCATGTCGCGGACGATCTGGTACGGGGCCTCGAATCCGAAGACGGCGGGGTTCCCCGTGTTGAGCTTCAAGATCCGGTGGCCGTCGGCCTCGAGACGGTCGGCCTCGACCAGTGCTGCCCCGCGGATCTCGTAGAGGACGTCCTTCAGCTTCGACGATTGATCCAGGATGCGGGGGCTCATCGCATCAGGATATCGCCGCCGCCTGCGGGCCAATCGACGACCCGTGGCCCGTCACTTCTTCTTGTCGGCGGCGCGGCGCTGGGCGCGGTTCTGCGGAGCGGGTGCGGCGGATGAGGCATCCGTCCGCTGCCCGAACGCGCCGCGCGCAGCGGGTGCGGTGGGAGCCGCCGGAGCACTCGGCGCGGATGCCGCAGGCCGCGTCTGCTGGCGTGCCTTGGTCGTCGCCGCCTGCTGCACCTGACCGCGCTCGTTGCGCACCTCGACCTCGCCGCCCTCGCCGGCCGCGGTGTACTGCAGCTTCTGGGCGTCGACCGTCGGGCCCTGCAGACCCTTCGCCTCGACCTGCCCGTCGCCCTGCTGGCGCACTTCGACGTCGAGGTTGTAGAGGAAGCCGACCGACTCCTCCTTGATCTGGCTCATCATCGCCTGGAACATGGCGTAGCCCTCGCGCTGGTACTCGATCAGCGGGTCGCGCTGGGCCATCGCCCGCAGGCCGATGCCGTCCTTGAGGTAGTCCATCTCGTAGAGGTGGTCGCGCCAGCGGCGGTCGAGCACCTGCAGCACGACGCGGCGTTCGAGCTCGCGCGTCGCCGCCGACCCGAGCGTCTCTTCGCGCTTCGCGTAGGCGATCTTCGCGTCGGAGAGGATCTCGCGCTTGATGACGTCAGAGGTGACCCGGCCCTTGCTGCCGCTCTCGGCGACGACCTCGTCGATCGTTACGCTGACGGGGTAGAGCGTCTTCAGCTCCGTCCACAGTGCATCGAAGTCCCAGCTCTCGGTGTGGCCGGCCCCGGTGTGGTCGTCGATGACGGCGGAGATCGCATCTTCGATGAAGTGCTCGACGCGGCCGGAGAGGTCGTCGCCCTCGAGCATCTGACGGCGGTCGGCGTAGATCGCCTCGCGCTGACGGTTGAGGACGTCGTCGTACTTGAGGACGTTCTTGCGGATCTCGGCGTTCCGCGCCTCGACCTGGCTCTGTGCGCTCTTGATGGCGCGCGAGACCATGCCGGATTCGATCGCGACGTCGTCGGGGAAGTTCGCGCGCGCGAGGATCGCCTCCGCGGCGCCCGACTGGAACAGGCGCATGAGGTCGTCGGTGAGCGACAGGTAGAAGCGGCTCTCACCTGGGTCGCCCTGACGGCCCGAGCGTCCGCGCAGCTGGTTGTCGATGCGGCGCGACTCGTGGCGTTCGGTGCCGAGCACGTACAGGCCGCCCGCCTCGACGACCTTCGTCGCCTCTTCGGCGACGGTGTCGCGCATGTGGGTGTACACCTCGTCCCACGCCTGTTCGTACTCCTCGGGCGTCTCGACGGGGTCGAGTCCGCGCGACTTCATCTCCTGCACGGCGAGGAACTCGGCGTTGCCGCCGAGCATGATGTCGGTGCCGCGGCCGGCCATGTTGGTCGCGACGGTGACGGCGCCCAGACGCCCGGCGCGGGCGACGATCTCGGCTTCGCGGGCGTGGTTCTTCGCGTTCAGGACCTCGTGCTTGATGCCCTTCTTCGCGAGCAGGCGCGAGAGGTACTCGCTCTTCTCGACCGAGACGGTGCCGACGAGGACGGGCTGGCCGTCTTCGTGGCGACGCGCGATGTCCTCGACGACCTGCGCGAACTTCGCCTGCTCGTTCTTGTAGACGAGGTCGGCCTGGTCCTTACGGATCATCGGCTTGTTGGTCGGGATGGGGACGACGCCGAGCTTGTAGGTCGACATGAACTCGGCCGCCTCGGTCTCGGCGGTACCGGTCATGCCGGAGAGCTTCTCGTAGAGGCGGAAATAGTTCTGCAGCGTGACGGTCGCAAGCGTCTGGTTCTCGGCCTTGACGGGCACGCCCTCCTTGGCCTCGATGGCCTGGTGGATGCCTTCGTTGTAGCGTCGGCCGACCAGGATGCGGCCGGTGTGCTCGTCGACGATCATGACCTCGTCGTTCATCACGACGTAGTCGGTGTCGCGCTTGAAGAGGGCGAGCGCCTTGATCGAGTTGTTGAGGAAGGAGATGAGCGGGGTGTTCGCCGACTCGTAGAGGTTGTCGATGCCGAGGTAGTCCTCGACCTTCTCGATGCCGGGCTCGAGCACGCCGATCGTGCGCTTCTTCTCGTCGACCTCGTAGTCGACGCCCGCCTCGAGCGTCTTGGCGATGCGCGCGAACTCGACGAACCAGCGGTTCGCCTCGCCCGAGGAGGGGCCGGAGATGATGAGGGGTGTCCGCGCCTCGTCGATGAGGATCGAGTCGACCTCGTCGACGATCGCGAAGAAGTGGCCGCGCTGGACGAGGTCCTGCTTCTGCCACGCCATATTGTCGCGCAGGTAGTCGAAGCCGAACTCGTTGTTCGTGCCGTAGGTGATGTCGGCGTCGTACTGTTCACGGCGGACCTCGGGGGGCTGGCCCGCGATGATCGTCCCGGTCGTCATGCCGAGCGCGCGGTAGACGCGGCCCATGAGCTCGGACTGGTAGGAGGCGAGGAAGTCGTTGACCGTGATGACGTGGACGCCCTTGCCGGCGATCGCGTTGAGGTACGCGGCGAAGGTCGCGGTGAGCGTCTTGCCCTCACCGGTCTTCATCTCGGCGATGTTGCCGAGGTGCAGGGCCGCACCGCCCATGATCTGCACGTCGTAGGGGCGCTGCCCGAGCGTGCGCTTCGCGGCCTCGCGGACGGCGGCGAACGCCTCGGGCATGAGCTTGTCGAGCGACTCCCCCGCCTCGTAGCGGGCGCGGAGCTCTGCGGTCTCGCCGCGCAGCTCTTCGTCGGTGAGCTGCGCGTAGTCCTCTTCGAGGGCGTTCACGGCCTTCGCGACCTGCTGAAGCCTGCGGAGGATGCGTCCTTCACCGGCGCGGAGCAGTTTCTCGAGAGGGTTGGCCACGGAGGATCTCCATCTGTCGGATGCGGTCGACGCGACCTTCGATCAGGGGCGGTCGATCGGGGCTGTCGATCGGGGCTGCGCGCGGCGGGCACAGCACACCTCGTCATGTTACCCGTCTGTGACCTGTGTTTCCTGCGAGGCGCATCCGTCTCGCGCCCGCACCCGCCCCCGACGCGATCGCGCCGCCTAGGATCGGACCATGGCCGGATTCTGGGGCACACGCAAGAAAGAGCGCGCAGAGCTCGCTGCGCAGGATGCCGAGCTCGGCCGCCGCGCCGACGCCGCCCTGGTGGCCGCCGACGAGCGGCTGCGTCTCACCGCCGATGAACTCATGTTCGCCGAGCTCGAGCTCGGGCGCGACGCGACCAAGGACCTTCGCGACGCGCTCGCAGCGGTGCGCACCCATCTCGGTGAGGCGTTCCACCTGAATCAGCTCAACCACGACGAGATCCCCGACACCCCCGAAGAGGCGCGCACGCGCAACGCGCGCATCGTGCAGCTGTGCGACTGGGCCGAAGCCCTGCTGGACGATCGCCTGGAAGCCCTCGCCGAGCCAGTCGCTCGGGCGCGCCGGGCACCCGAGATCATCGACGGCATCCGCCGCGACGTCGCCCGCGACGAAGCGCGCATCCCCCGCGCCGAGGCGGCGCTCGCACGGCTCTCGGACCGCTATTCGGCAGAGGCCCTGCGGAAGGTCGCCGGGAACGCCCGCGAAGCCGGGCACCTGCTCGAGTTCGCCCTCCACGGCGCCGACATCTCCACCGCGCGTCGTGAGACCGGTCAGCGGGAGCAGGCGAACCTCGCACTCGAGACGGCGATCGAGGCGAGCCGCCGTGCGACGACGCTGCTGGATGCCGTGGACGCCTTCGAGGTCGAGGCGCTGCGCGCCGAGACGACCCTCGATGCGATCGTCGACGATTCGCGGGACGACATCGCGGCCGCCCGCGATCTGCGCGACGTGCCCGCGGTGGCCGCCGCGATGACGGAGCTCGAGAAGGAGCTCCTCTCCCTCACGCCGGCGGGCGCGAAGCCCGACCCGTTCGCCGAGCTGACGCGCCTTCGGGCCGCGAACGCGGCGCTCGACGCCGCGGTCGACAAGGCCCGCGAACGCGCCGCGCGCCCCGTGCCCCCCGAGTCGCACGTGCGTCACGCGATCGACGACGCCGACCGGCAGCTCGGGGTCGCGCGCAGCGTCATCTCGGGTCACCGCGGCTGGATCGGCGCCGACGCACGCACGCGACTCGCTGAGGCGGAGCGTCTGCGCCTGGACCTCGCGAACCTCCCGACCCCGATCCCCGAGGACGACCGAGAGGCCGCGCTCCTGAGCGCGCGCCGCTGCGGTCAGCTCGCCTCCGAGGCGCTGCAGCTCGCGCAGCGCGACATCGACTCCTCACGCCCCGATGACGACGGGTGGGGCGGAATGGGCGGCGGCCGCCGCGGTGGAAACGGCGGCGGCATGGTCAACGGCATCCTGGGCGGGCTGGTCATCGGCTCGATCCTCGACGGCATCTTCGACTAAGCCTGTCGACGCGCTCACCCCCGACGCGGCGCGCGGATTCGGATCAGACGAACAGAATCGGATGCCTCAGCGCGAGGCATCCGATTCTGTGCACGATCTCCGAATCCGCGACGAAGAGAATCCGCGACGAAGATCAGAGCCCGCGCGTCAGGACGCGAGCTCGGCGCTCGGGGGCGCGCTCGCGGTGAGGGAGATCACGCCGTAGTCCCAGCCCTTGCGACGGTAGACGACGCTCGGGTGGTCGGAGCGCGCGTCGATGAAGAGGAAGAAGTCGTGGCCGACCAGCTCCATGCGGTCGACGGCCTCTTCGACGGTCATCCATTCCGCGTCGAAGTTCTTCGTGCGGATGACGACGGGCGTGTAGTCCTCGTCGCCGTCTTCCCCGATGACGGGGATCTCCCCCGTCGCGACGGCCCGCAGCACGTCGGCCGACGCCGGCTGCACGTCGATGCCCGAAAGGGCGCCGCTCTCCTTGTCGAGCTTCGCTCCGCGCGGGTGGTTCCGCGCATCGACGCGCTTCTCCTTCGCGCGACGGACCTGCTCGGCGAGCTTGTCCACGGCGAGGTCGAGGGCGACGAACTTGTCGCCGTCGGTCGCTTCAGCGCGGACGACGGGGCCTTTTCCGGTGAGCGTCAGCTCGACGGTCTCTTCTTCGCGGGAGCCGTTGTGATACGCCCGGTGCGTGACCTTGACATCGAGCCGCTGCGCGCGGGGGGCGAGGTTCTCGATGCGGACGGACTTCTCTTCGACCACGGTGCGGAAGCGATCCGAAATGCTCACACCCACGCCGACGATGTTGGTTTCCATCCTTGACCTCCTTGTTCCGGTTCTCCCGGTCAAGGGAGAACCTGAGTTCGCCTTGGTCTCTCCAACGCTATCGGGGTGCGGGTCGCATGTCACGCGTCGGATGCCGTGAGAAAGGACCCCGATCCGCGACGCGGCGTCGAGGCGACGGTGGCCGCACCGACGACCTGCGCTCCGGCCGCGACGAGCGCGCGGGTGGCCTCGCGAAGGGTCGCACCGGTGGTGACGACGTCATCGAGGAGGATCACGCGACGGCCCTCTGCGCCTCGGGCGTGCATACGGCCGGAGACGTTCTCGGCCCGCTCGCGGCGACCGAGCGTGCGCTGGTCGGCGGTGGAGCCTCCCACCGTGAGCAGGCGGCGGGTGGGGAGGGCGGCGCGGGCGGCGAGGATCTCGACCACCCGATAGCCGCGGCGACGCATCGCGGCAGCCGAGGTCGGCACCGGGACGAGCATCACGGGGGCCCCGCCACCGCCGACACTGCGTAGCGCCGCGTCGACGGCCGTCGTGAGCGCCGGGGCCAGCGCGGAGAGAAGGCGCGTGCGCCCTTCCTCCTTGGCGGCGCGCAGCGCCCGCGCCGCCACGCCCTCGAAGGCCAAGCCGGAGTGCACGCTCAGCCCATCGAGACGGCGCCGGAGAGTCCGGGGCGCGAGCGCGTCGCGACACGCAGCGCACAGCGCCACGTCGGGCAGGTCGCACCCGACGCACCAGACGGGGAAGACGAGCGCGAGGGCGCCCGAGAACGCCGTGCTCACGCGGGCGGGGAGGGCAGGCATCCGACCAGTGTGGCGCCGCGCACCGCCCGCCGTGACGCGGAGAGCGCGATCGGTGGAGAAGTCCGCCGATCCGCCTCCTGTGGAGGAGACGTCAGCGCGGCAGGCCCTGTTGCACCGCGAGCACCAGGATGCCTGTGGCCAGCTGCTGCCAGTTCGCCGTCCCGCGCTGCGTGTACAGCACGCCCTCCGCATCGCTCACGCGGATGCCGCCGGACTGCGAACCGCCCGCAGCCATGGTCACTCCGGCGGGCGCCCGCTGCAGCTTCGCGAATCCGCCGATCTGCTGCGTGTAGAGCCATGGTTCGTCGTCTTCGCTGATGAGGAGCGCGAGCGTCGAGGCATCCGTCCACGTCAGCACCGCCGTCGGCTCGGAGAGGATCGCGAGCACTCTCCGCTCGCCGAGCCCCGTCGGGGCGTTGGTGGTCCTGTCTCGGACGATCCCTGCGACCCACAGGGCGTATCCCTCGCCGTCGCGGACGATCGCCGCGACGCGCGTGCCGTCGCGCGAGACGCGCTGGGCGAGGATCTGGACGGTGCCCGTCCAGGCGTCGGCGATGGGCGCCTCGGTGCCGTCCGCCGCGTGGGCGATCACCGCACCGGGCGAGGACTCCGGCACCGTCCAGATGTACCCGAAGGGGTCGACCGAGGGCGCCACGAGGCCGGGCCGATTGTCGATGAGCGTGCGCGTCCCGTCGCTCTCGGCCGCCCAGACGGCGCCGGCGTGGTCACGGACGGCGGCGATCGAGCGGTCGGCGTCGACTTCGATGTCGGTCGCGTCGATCTGGACGACCGCGTCGGAGAGCCCGGGGATCTCGTCCACCGTCGATCCCGACACGAATCCGAACCCCTGCTCGGTCACCGCGAGCGGGTTCGGGTCGACGCGGGTCAGGCGCACCGTGACGGCGGTCGCGGGAAGCAGCTGCTCCCCGACGACCATCTCGACACCGAGGACGCCCGCCTCCTTGAGCGAGGCCTCGAGCTGGGTCTGCATGCGATCGAGCACCGTCGCGTCGAGCGAGCGCGCGCCGTCCTGGAGCGAGACGGAGGCGACGCTCGAGGAGATCGGGACAGATCTGTTCGCCAGGCGCGCGCCGTCGGTGAAAGCGCTTGCCACTGACCCCCGCAACCATGTCGAGGGGCCGCCGTTGACGAGCGCCTCGACGATGCGGGTGCGCGCGTACTCACGCGGGAACCAGCGTTCGTCGGGCACGAGGTACGTCCAGGTCGGATCGAAGAACTGCAGGGCGTAGCTCGAGAACACCGCGACGAAGCGCGTGCTGTCGAGGACGATCCCCGGCGGCGCCTCGGTGATGCGCCACTGCCCGTCGTCGTTCTGCGCGAGCGTGTAGCGGAGCGGGATCGGCCCGCTGCCGCCGAGGGGCGAGAGCTCGCCCGTGTCGTCGACGGTCGCTGCCGGTGTGACCGAGAGCGTGAAGGTGGTGTCGCCGGTCTGCTCGATCTCGCGATCGCCGGGACTGTAGACCGTGACGCTCTCGCGCGGGTTCCACTCGACGCCATCGTCCAGGAAGAGCCGCGCCGTCTCCCAGTCGCCCTGCGGCCCCGACCCCGCGGCGATGAAGCCCTCGACGATCTGCTGCGGCGTGGCATCCTTCGCGGGGCCCCGCGGGATGAAGACGGGGTTGCTCTGGGTCTCGTCATCCGCGATCGGCTCGCCGGCGTTGACCGGCCCGCTGGTCGGGAGGCTGCCGCACGCGGCGAGGGCGAGGACGAGAGCGACGGCGGCGATCGCCTGCGCGATCCTGCGACGGGCCGTCATGAGCGGGCCTCCTCGTCGGCGGGCAGGGATGCCGGGGCGATCGTGATCGGCTGCGTCAGACCGAGGTCGTTCAGCGACGCCCCGTCGTCGCCGGGATCGACGGGGATCGGGGTGGACGTCCCGATCGGCTGATCTCGCCGCGGCAGGGTGAGGACGAAGTTCGTCCCGCGCCCCGGTTCGGACCAGACAGCGAGGGCGCCTCCGTGCAGGCGCGCATCGCCGAGGGCGATCGAGAGCCCGAGACCGGTGCCGCCGATCGTGCGCTTGCGCGAGGGGTCTGCGCGCCAGAAACGGTCGAACACGCGCTCCGCATCGGCGGCGGTCATGCCGAGGCCGAAATCGCGGACACCCAGCGCCACCGCATTCTGGTCGCTGTCGACGGTCACGACGATCGGGCGCCCCTCGCCGTGCTCGATCGCGTTGCCGAGCAGGTTCCGCACGATCCGCCGCACCCGCCGCGGATCCATGTCGACGGGGGAATATCCCCCGGGGGCGACGAGCCGCACGTCGGTGCCGTGCTGCTCGGCGAGCTGACTCATCGACGAGATGACGTCCTCGGCGAGGTGCGCGAGGCTCGTGGGCTCGTTCTCGAGCTGTACCGACCCCGCGTCGTAGCGGCTGATCTCGAGAAGATCCGTGAGGAGCACCTCGAATCGCTGGACCTGCGCGTGCAGCAGTTCCGCGGCGCGCGCGGTGGTGGCGTCGAAGGTGTCGCGCTGGTCGTTGAGCATGTCGCTCGCGAGGCGGATCGTCGTGAGCGGCGTCCGCAGCTCGTGCGAGACATCGGAGACGAAGCGCTGCTGCACGAGTGAGAGTTCGGCGAGTTCCTTGATCTGGGCCTCGATCGAGTCGGCCATGGCGTTGAAGGAGCGGCCGAGCGTCGCGAACTCGTCCTCGCCGTGCACCCCCAGACGCACCCCGAGATCGCCTGCGGCGAGCTTGGCACTCGTCTCGGCCGCAGCGGCGATCGGCGCCGTCACGGAGCGCAGCACGAGCCAGGAGATGATGCCGATGAGAAGCACGAGCCCTGCGCCGACGAGCCACAGCGTCACCTGCACGAAGCGGAGGGTCTGCGCCTCGGAGGCCAGGTCGTACGCGAAGTAGAACTCGTACGCTCCGACGCCCGGGAAGATCAACTGCTGCCCCACGACGACACCCGGGACGACCTGGCCGTCGGCGCCCGGCAGCCCGATCGACTGCCACCAGCGCTGCTCCGCGTCTCCGCGCACGCGCTCGCGCAGCCCGTCGCTGAGCATGTTCGCGGTGAGTCCGTTGAGGCTGAAGTCCTGCGGGGCGATGGCCGAGGGAGCGTCGGAGACGCGGAATGCCGCGACCATGTCCGTGCCCGCCTGGCGCGTGGTCGACGTGATCGCCGACTCCATGAGGGCGTCGAGGGCGACCGGGTCGCCGTCGACCTGCGCCGAATCGAGCGCATCCTGTGCCGACGCCGTCGCTCGGGCCACGGCGGCCTGCACCTGGTTCACGCGCGACTCGAAGAGGTCGTTCTGGATCGCGAGGGCCATGGTGACGAAGGCCCCGAGGATCGCCAGGGCCGTGAGTCCGAGCGTCAGGGTGAGGGTGCGAAACCGCAGGGAACGCCGCCACGAAGTGCCGAACCGCGCCGGCCACGACCGCCAGTCACGCCACCCCTGCCAGCCGCGCGACGCCGGGACGGTCACGGTCGCCGTCATGATGAGGCGGTCACACCACCGCGCCGGCGCGGTAGCCGACACCGCGGACGGTGGTGACGATGCGGGGGTTGTCCGGATCGATCTCGATCTTGGCGCGCAGGCGCTGTACGTGGACGTTCACGAGGCGGGTATCCGCCTTGTAGTGGTAGCCCCATACCTGCTCGAGGAGCATCTCGCGCGAGAACACCTGCTGCGGCTTCGACGCCAGCGCGACCAACAGCTCGAACTCGAGCGGCGTCAGCGCGATCGCCTCCTCTCCGCGGCGCACCTCGTGCGCGGCGACGTCGACGACGACGTCGCCGACGCGGAGCGTCTCCGTCTCGGCAGCGGCTGCGGGACGCAGGCGCGTGCGGATGCGCGCGACGAGCTCCTTCGGGTTGAACGGCTTGACGATGTAGTCGTCGGCACCGGACTCGAGCCCGCGCACCACGTCGGCGGTGTCGGTGCGGGCCGTGAGCATGATGATCGGCACGCCCGACTCGGCGCGGATGCGCGTGCAGATCTCGATGCCGTCCATGCCGGGGAGCATGAGGTCGAGAAGGACGAGATCGGGCCGCTCCGTGCGCCACACGTCGACCGCGACGGCGCCGTCGGCGCAGAACACCGGCTCGAAGCCCTCGGTGCGCAGCACGATGCCGATCATCTCCGCGAGCGCAGTGTCGTCGTCGACAACCAGGATGCGAGAAGTCATGGGGGCGATGTAGTCCTTCGATTCGGCGGGATGCCGGGCGCTGACGGGACGGCGCACGTTTACAGTATCGGACGCGCCTGGGGACGCGCCGAGCGCATCGCGCGTGATCGTCGCACGCAACGTGCCGTCGCAGCCCTGTCCTCCGGACGCCGGAGGGTGCACAATCACGAGCAAGGCACGATTCGATCCGGCCGACCGCCGAAAGGACACCACCGTGAGCACCGACCCCCGTCCCGACCGCCCCATCGATCCGACCGAACTCTCCCACACGCCCACGCCGTCGAGCGCGGCGGATGCGCCGACGACGTCGATGAAGCTCGTCGCCGAGGCATCCGGTACTTTCCTGCTGGTCTTCGGCGGCGTCGGAACAGCCCTCCTCGCCGCCAACAACGGGCTCGCCGACAACGGCTTCCCCGTGGGTGTCGGCTACGTCGGCGTCGCGCTCGCCTTCGGCCTCACCGTCGTCGCGGGCGCCTACGCGTGGGGCCCCCTCTCCGGTGGCCATTTCAACCCCGCGATCACCCTCGGCCTCGCCGCCGCGGGACGGTTCCCGTGGAAGGACACGATCGGCTACATCATCGCGCAGATCGTCGGAGGCGCGATCGCGACGAGCATCATCGTGCTCATCGGGTTGTTCGGCCCGGACGGGTGGCTGCAGAAGGCGCAGGACGGCGGCTTCGCGAGCAACGGGTTCGGCGACCGCTCCCCCGGTGGATTCGGGCTCGGGTCGGCGATCACGATCGAGATCGTCCTCACCGGGGTCTTCGTCCTCGTCATCCTCGGCGTCACGCACGTCACCCGCGGCAACGCGACGATGGCGGGCCTCGTGATCGGCCTCACCCTGACCCTCATCCACCTCATTTCGATCCCTGTCGACAACACGTCGGTGAACCCGGCCCGCTCGATCGCCGCGGCGATCTACGGCGGCACGGGGGCGCTCGGTCAACTCTGGGTGTTCATCGTGTTCCCGATCGTCGGCGGACTCATCGCCGGGTTCGCACATCGGGCGCTGTTCGACCGCACCCGCTCCTGAGGCGATCCCAACGACGGAAGGCCCGCCCCGAGAGGGGCGGGCCTTCCGCGTCGACGTCGTAACTGCGCGTTTCGACTCAGCGGTGCAGGTCGAAGCGGTCCAGCTCGGTGACCTTCGTCCAGGCATCCACGAAGTCGCGGACGAACTTCTCCGCCGCGTCGTCCGAGGCGTAGACCTCGGCGAGCGCGCGCAGTTCCGAGTTCGAGCCGAACAGGAGGTCGACGCGGGTGCCGACGCCGACCTTCTCTCCCGAGCCGTCCTTCGCCCCGGCGAAGGCGTGCGAGCCCGGGTCGAGGGGCTTCCACGTCGTGCCGAGGTCGAGGAGGTTCACGAAGAAGTCATTCGTGAGCACACCCGGCCGGTCGGTGAACACGCCGTAGGGCGAGCCGTCCCAGTTCGCGCCGAGGACACGGAGGCCTCCGACGAGCACCGTCATCTCGGGGGCGGTGAGGGTCAGCAGGTTCGCCTTGTCGATGAGGTGGTACTCCGCCGGCATCTCCGCGAGGGGGCCCTGGTAGTTGCGGAAGCCGTCGGCGATGGGCTCGAGGTAGCCGAACGACTCGACGTCGGTCTGCTCCTGCGAGGCATCCGTGCGGCCCGCGCGGAACGGGACCTCGATCGTCACGCCGGCATCCGCCGCCGCCTTCTCGACGCCCGCGTTGCCCGCGATGACGATGAGGTCGGCGAGCGAGACGGGCGTGCCCGCGGCGTCGAGGTCGGCCTTGATGCCGCCCAGAACCCCGAGGACCTTGTGGAGCTGGGCGGGGTTGTTGACCTCCCAGTCCTTCTGCGGAGCGAGACGGATGCGGGCGCCGTTGACGCCGCCGCGCTTGTCGCTGCCGCGGAACGAGGATGCCGCCGCCCACGTCGTCGAGACGAGCTCGGCGACGGTGAGGCCGGAGTCGAGGATGCGCTTCTTCGCCTCGGCGACGCCCGCGGCGTCGATGAGGTCTCCCTCGGGGGCGGGCACGGGGTCCTGCCAGAGGAGCGTCTCGGAGGGCACCTCGGAGCCGAGGTAGCGGGCCACCGGGCCCATGTCGCGGTGGGTCAGCTTGAACCACGCGCGCGCGAACGCGTCGGCGAAGGCCTTCGGGTCGTCCTTGAACTTCCGCGAGATCTTGTCGTACTCGGGGTCCATCCGCAGCGCCAGGTCGCTCGTGAGCATGCGCGGCTCGCGGCGGCCGTCGGAGTGGGCGAGCGGCACCATGTCGGCACCCTGACCACCCGTCGGACGCCACTGGTGGGCGCCGGCGGGGCTCTGGAAGAGCTCCCACTCGTAGGCGTAGAGGATGTGGAAGAACTCGTTGTCCCAGCGGGTCGGGTGGTAGGTCCAGGTGACCTCGAGCCCCGAGGTGATCTGGTCGTCGCCCTTGCCGGAGCCGTTGTTGTTCTTCCAGCCGAGGCCCTGCATCTCCAGGCCTGCGGCCTCGGGGTTGTCCTCGAGGTTCGAGTCGGGTGCGGCACCGTGTGTCTTGCCGAAGGTGTGACCGCCGGCGATGAGCGCGACCGTCTCCTCGTCGTTCATAGCCATGCGGCCGAACGTCTCACGGATGTCGCGCGCCGACGCGAGCGGGTCGGGGTGACCGGCCGGACCCTCGGGGTTCACGTAGATGAGGCCCATCTGCACGGCGGCGAGCGGGCGGTCGAGCTCGCGGTCGCCCTTGTAGCGCTCGTCGCCGAGCCACGTGGTCTCGGGGCCCCAGTACACGTCGTCGTCCGGCTCCCAGACATCCTGACGGCCCCCGGCGAAGCCGAAGGTCTCGAAGCCCATCGTCTCGAGCGCGACGTTACCGGCGAGGATCATGAGGTCGGCCCACGAGATCGACTGACCGTACTTCTTCTTGATCGGCCAGAGGATGCGGCGCGCCTTGTCGAGGCCGACGTTGTCGGGCCAGGAGTTCAGCGGGGCGAAGCGCTGCTGGCCCGCGCCACCGCCGCCGCGGCCGTCGGTCACGCGGTAGGTGCCCGCGGAGTGCCACGCCATGCGGATCATGAGAGGGCCGTAGTTGCCGAAGTCGGCGGGCCACCAGTCCTGGCTTGTGGTGAGGGTCTCGGCGATGTCTTTCTTGACAGCCGCGAGGTCGAGCGCCTCGAAGGCGGCCGCGTAGTCGAAGTCGGGGGCGAGGGGGTTCCGAGCCTCGGGGTTCTTCGCGAGGATCTTGAGGTTCAGCTGGTTCGGCCACCACACGCGGTTGGCCGAGCCCGAGGTGGGGTGCGGCTGCGCGTGGATGACGGGGCAGGTCGCGGCCTGCTCGGCCTCGGCCTCTGCGGTGTCGGTGACGGTGACCGACTGGTCGATGTCGGTGACGTCCTCTCCGATGCCGGCGGCGCTCGGGTCGTTCTCGGTCATGGTGTTCCTTCCTCCGGGTCGGATCGGGGTTCGGGTGTGGGTCGGGCTTCGGGTGTGAGGTGGGACGCGCGTGTCAGGCCGCGTCTGCGTCGGCCGCTTCGGCCGCGCAGTTGGGGCAGAGGCCCCAGTACGTGACTTCGGCGACCGCGACGGTGAAGCCGCGGACGTCGGACGGGTGGAGGCAGGGGGCCTCCCCCACGGCACAGTCGACGTCTTCGACGGCGCCGCACGACGTGCAGACGAGGTGGTGGTGATTGTCGCCGGTGCGCAGCTCGAACCGCATGGGCTGACCGGCCGGCTCGATGCGGCGGACGAGGCCCGCGCCCTCGAAGTCACCGAGCGCGTTGTAGACCGACTGCAGGCTCGTGCGCGGGAGATCGCCCGCGATCGCCGCGTGCACGGCGTCCGCGCTCGCGTGCGGGAGCGCGCGAAGCGCGTCGTAGACGGCCGTCCGCGGCTCGGTGACACGCAGTCCGGCGGCACGGAGCGCGTCGGCCGCGGAAGCGGCCGGGGCGGCGGCGACGGAGGGCGAGGTGGGCGCGGTCACGGCATCCACCCTACCGCCTACTTTTGATCACCTCAAAAGAACTCGGTCCCGGCGCCGGGGGTCGGCGTTCGGTTCGCAGGACGATCGCGCGTCGAGGCGGCTCCCCGGTCCCCGGGAGCCCCCGATCGACGGAGTCTCCTGCGAACCGGACGACGCCGCGCCGAGAACGTCCTCAGACCCGGAGAGTCTCGTGGCGCACGACGAGCCAGCCCTTCGGCACCGAGAGCCGGTCGGTGTGGATCGCGCACAGGTCGTGCGCGTGCGGGTCGCCGCCGGGGCCCAGCGGGCCGACGGCCGCCATCTGGTCGCCGTAGTCGAAGGTGAGCGTCGTCACCGCTTCGCGGGCACAGCCCACCTTGGAGCACAGTCTGGTTCGCATCGCGCTCCACGCTACGCCGCCGCTCGTCGGGTCCTCGGATGCCGCGCCGTCGCGGCGGCGGGTGGTCGGGACGGTGGGTGGTCGGGACGGCGGCGATGGCGCCGCGGCCGGTGCTGCGGCGGGTGAGGGCTCCGGGTGCGCGGCTCGGGTGTACCGGCGCTACTTTCCCGTTCGGGCGCCACAGTTTTCTGGCGCCCGAACACGAGACTGGCGCCGGAGGTTGTGGGCGCTCAGGAAAGTGGCGCCCGAACAGAGGCGCCCGAACAGAGAAGCGGCGCCCGAACGGCGACCTCGACACCACAGCGAACCGCGAACCGAGAACCGAGAACCGAGAACCAGGAGGACCCAGAACCGCGGAGACCTAGACTTGAGCCATGATCAGGCGGCGCCCCTCGAGCCGACCGGCGCGGCGCCCCGCCCGGCACGGCCGGCACGGGCGCGAGGGCCGGAGCCCCGTCGTACGCCCGCCGCTCCTGCCCCTCGAGTCGCGCGAGGAGAGGTTCGACTTCGCCGTCGGCACGGCCGCCGAGTTCCTGCGGAGCGCCTGGCCGGAGCTGCGCGAGGTGCGCTTCGAGGTCGGCTGGATGCCCCCGGCATCCGATGACGACGGCATCCCCCGCTGGAGCATCGACGTCGACCGCAAGCGCATCACCCTCTACCGCCTGCCGATCGAGCGGCTCGGCGAACTGCACCGCGACGACGATCTGCACCGGCGGATGGCGATCGAGGGGTGCGTCTTCCGCGCGGCGGCCGAATATCTCGACCGCGACCCGTGGGACCTCGGCCCCGACCGCTACCGCTCGTACTGATCGCCCGCACGTTATGACCGCTCCATCCGGCGGCCGGATTCAGCGCGGGTAGACCTCGATGGCGGATGCCGCGGCGTCGCCCGCCGGCACCGGGTAGCCCGCGAGGGCTCCGGTCCCGGCATACGAGATCGCCGCGAACACCCCGTCGCCGTTCGGCACGAGGCGGAGCACCGACCCCGCGTCGACCGCGACGCTCGCGCTCCGACCCGCCGGCACTGTCACGTCGCGGCTCGTTCCGCCGGGGGCGAGCACCGTCACGGTCTGGTCGGCATCGCCGGATGCCGCGAGGGTGAGCGTCGCCCCGGGTCCGTCGGCGACGGCGGCGAGCGTCTCCGCCGTGAGGCGCGGTGCGGGGGTGTACCAGGCGAAGTCGCTCCCGGCGCCGAACCCGGTCACGCTCCACACGGCGCCCGTGACCGGGGTGGTCGCGCGGATCGTGACGGTGTGCGTGCCGACAGCGAGCCCCGGCAGGTCGAGCTGCAACGGGATGCCGGCGGTCAGCGGCACGTCCTGCGACGCGCCGTCGGACGCGCCGTCCTTCGTCACGGTGACGGTCGCCGTGCCGTCGGATGCCGGGGCCAGCAGTCGCAGCGTCGTCGAGACCTCGCTGCTGCCGGACTCGCCGGGCGGCAGCGTGACAGCGACTCCGGGAATCACGATCTCGTCGGAGGGCGCGCCGACGGCGGCGCTCTGGTCGACGCCTCCGGGATCGAGCACGCGGGTGAGGCTCGACTGCAGGGAGGCGGCGACGGGGGTCTGCGCGGCCGTTACGCGGACGACGGGGTTCTCCTCGCCGAGGGCAAGCGCCGCGAGCGGGATGACGCGCTGCGTCCCCGCCGCCACGACGATGTCGGCGCCGGCGGCGGGGGCGGTCTCGCCGGTCGCTCCGAAGAGGGTCAGGGTGACGAGTGCGGGGACATCGCCGGGGTTGGACAGGACGACGAGGTCGGAGGCTCCGGTCGTCGCGGCCCCGGTCACGAGCCACGATTCCATCGCGGGCCGGCTGCAGGCGGAGGCCGCGAATCCGGCGAGGTCGGCGTCCGCGGCTCGCGCCGAGGACGCGGCGGCGACGTCGTTCGGTTCGTCGCCGTCGGGTGTCGCGACGCGGACGTCGGCCCCCGCGCCGTTCGTGACGTCGGGCGCGGTCAGCCGCCGCTCGGCGGGAGCCGATCCGTCGGCGCTCGCGGCGACGACGGCGGGCGCCGCGGCATCCTCGAGGGCGGCGGCACGGCCCGGGTCCCTGCCCGTTGCGAGCAGCGGACCGGCGCACGCGGCGACGGCGGGGGTGGCGGGCGGCTGCGCGAGCACGGAGATCGACTCGCGGGGGACGCCGGGAAGACCGACGACGGTGAGCGCGACGACGGCCGCTGCGGCGGTCGCGGCGGCGAGGCCGCCGACCGCCCAGCGCGCCGTGCGCGCGACGGAGGGGGTCATCGGTCCTCACCCCCGTCGGAGGCGGCGTCCGACCCGGGGTCGGTGTCCGCCCCGGGGTCGGCGTCCGCCCCCGCGTCGGGGCCGACTCCGGTGTCGGTTCCGGTCTCGGGCCCGACCGTCGCGTGCGCCGAGCCGGCATCGGCACCCGGCCCTGCCGCGACGACGAGGGTCCGCCGGCGCACCCGAGGACGCCCGACGACACGCGGACGTCGGCGCGCCTCTTCCAGGGAGCGGCGGGTCGGGATCGCGAGGAGGAGCGCGGCGAGCACGACGCCGATCTGGACGAGCGCGATGCGCCAGGCATCCGCACCGTCTGCGCTCGCGCGGGGCGTCACGTCGCCCGTGACGCGCCACAGCCGACCCTTGGCGGTGTCGCCGACGATCTCGAGGTCGGCACGCTGATCGAGGCTCGTCGCCGCCTCGAGCCGCACCGCGCGCGCGGCGTCGGTGTCCGCGCCCTCCGCGAGCAGGACGTAGGCCACGCCGTGGGCGGCGAGGTCGGCGACGGCCGGACCGTCGGGGTCGGCGACCAAGCGCGCAGCGAGGTCGGCGGTCTCCTGGTCGGCTGCGTCCGCCTCCGGGCGCGCGGACCGCAGGGTCGTCTGCCCGCCGAGCGAGGAGGTCGCGCCCCACACGACATCGGCGATGACGGAGCCCGGCGCGGTCGGCGCGAGGACGAAGGTGGCCGTCGAAAGGCCCCCGCGTCCCTCTGCCTCGACGTACGCGGGCAGGGTGCTCGTGGTGCCCTCCGTAATGGTCGCGGTGCCGCGCAGCGGTGCGGTCAGGCTCGGCACGGCACTCACGGCGAGGGCGATCATGACGACGGCCGAGACGGGGGCGGCGACACGCGCGCCGCGGCGCAGGCCCCCGGGGAGCGCGTCGATGGCGAGCGCGGCGGCGCACAGGGCGGCGATCCAGAAGAGGCTGAGCGCTGCGCCCGGCCACACGGTGATGACCTCGGGCCCCGACGTCGACAGCTGTGCGCCGATCGCCCCTACCGCCGTCGCGACGCCCGTGAGCCCCGCGACCGAGAGCACGAGAGCCGGCAGCGGCCGCGCGACGACGAGCGCCGCGAGCGCGAGCAGGAGGACGGGCGCGACGAGCAGGGGGGTCCATGCCGCGACGGATGCCGGGAGGAAGGCATCCCATCCGTCTCCTGTCGGGAAGCCGAGCGCCAGGAGCATCCGGCGCGCCATTCCCGTTCCGCCCGGGTCGCCGAGCGGGACGCCCGGGTCGGCGAGCAGCGCCCACGGATCGCCCGCGCGCACGCGCTCCCAGATGAGCGGCGCGAAGATCACGACGGTCGGCACGAGCAGCCAGATGATGCGCGACAGCCCCCGCGCACGCCCGGCCGACAGGACGAGCAGCAGCCCCACGACCCACACGACGGCGAGCGCCGGTGCGAGCGAGGGAGCACAAGCCACGACCACGACCGCGAGGATCGACGCCACGCCTGCGGCACTCCACGAACGGTGCGCGACGGCGCCGGTCCAGACGAGCCACGGCAGGACGAGGTGGGCAATGACGACCGTGGGACGACCACCGATGAGGGCGTCGAGGAGGCTCGGTGCGAGCGCCCATCCGACAGCGACGACGACGCGGACGATCGCTCGATCGCTGAATCGGGTCGCCGCGAACCAGCCGCCGAGCGCGGCAAGCGGCAATGCCAGCACCCAGAGGATCACGAGGACGCGCGAGGGGGTCGCCGGGGCGAGCGAGCCGAGCAGGGCGACGACCGCGCTGAAGGGGTCGGCCGGTCCGCTCGTCTGCCAGCCGAGTGGCCGCAGACCGAACGCCGCATCGGCCCAGAGGCCCGAGAGCCCCGCGCGCAAAGGGGCGAGGGCGCCGCCGCCGAGGACGGGCCAGGCGAGCAGCGAGAAGAAGGAGATCACCGACACGACGAGCGCCGCGAGGACCACCCACGCGCCCCCGCCGCTGAAGAAGTGCAGCTCGCCCCGTCCGGTGCCTGCGGGCAGGTCGTCGTCGAGCCGGTGGCGAAGCTCGCGCGAGGTGACGCGCAGCGGCGCGATCTGCGACCACGACGCGACACGATCGGTGCGGATGCCGCGGCGCGCCCGCGCGACCGCACCGGGCCGGACGAGCGCGGTGGTCGCCGCTCCCCACTCGGGGAGGATCCGCGACGGCTGCTTGCCGATAAGGGCGCCCAGTGTCCGCAGGAGCGCGAGCGGAAGCAGGCTCAGCGCGTGGAGCGGCACGGCGAACGGCGGGGCGTACGCGAGGCGGCGGTGCAGCTGCGCGGTGCGCTGCGCGTACGCGGTGCGAAGAGGAGCGACCTCGCGCGCCGACACGGCCACGACAGCCGCCGGCACGAGCACGATCCGTCCGCCGCGCAGGCGCGCGCGGATGCCGAGGTCGAGTCCCTCGTCGGCACCGGCGAGGGCGGGGTCGACGCCGCCGAGCTGCCGCCAGGCATCCGATCGGACGAGGATGCCGCGGACGTCCGAGCCGAGCACGTCCTCCCCGCCGTCGTGTTGCCCCTGATCGTGCTCGCCGTCGAACAGGCCGACGGTGCGGCCGAACCGCGTCATCGAAACGCCGAGCGAGACGATCCGGTCGCGCTCGTCGGAACGGACGAGCTTGGGCGCCGCGAACGCGACCGAGGGCGCCGCTTCGAGCGCGCCCGCGAGGCGCGCGAGCGCGTCGGGTGCGGGAACCGTGTCGTGCGTGAGCACCCAGACGGCGTCGCCGTCGAGTCGGTGGGACCCCAGCGCGAGGGCGCGGGCGAAGCTGGTGCCGCGGTCGGCGCTGATGACGCCTTCGGCGTGAGAGGCGCGGGCGACCTCCTGCACCCGGTTGTCGGCGTCGCAGAGGACGATCGTCAGTGTGTCGACGGGTCGCGTCTGCGCGCGGAGCGCGGTGAGCGTCCGTTGCAGGCGGATGTCGGCAGCCTCGCGCGCATCGGGGCGCACGACCAGCAGCGCGTGAACTCGGGCGGGCATGACCCCGTCAGCCTAAGCACGCCTTCCCGCCACGGCCGCATGCCGCGCCGCCGCGCCCACATCGCACCCTCCCGACCCAATGCTGATCGAGTGCCGCGGCGTCGCCGCGGTGTATCCAGACGCGGTGTATCCAGACGCGGTGTATCGAGACGCGGCGTATCGAGGTCAGGCGCGGCGCTTGAGCTTGCGGCGCTCGCGCTCGCTGAGGCCGCCCCAGATGCCGAAGCGCTCGTCGTTCTGCAGCGCGTACTCGAGGCATTCGGTGCGGACGTCGCACGTCGTGCAGATGCGCTTCGCATCGCGCGTCGATCCGCCCTTCTCGGGGAAGAACGCCTCGGGGTCGGTCTGTGCGCACAGCGCGTCGGCCTGCCAGGCGAGGGCGGTATCCTCGTCGCCGGTCGATGGACGCCGGACGCCGGGAACCCCGAGATTCACCGGATCGACGAACCAGTTCTCGGGAACTCCGGAACGGTAACCCGTCATATCGCTCTCCCCACTGGTTCCCCGCACGCGGTGCCGCGTGTTGGAGATAATTACACCGCTGTCATTCCCAGAGGTCAAGTCGCAGATCGTAAACCCTCAGGGCGTGATTGAACCTTCACCCGCGCCACGCCCGGCGTGTCGCGCCCATCGAGGAAGGTGCTTCAGCCCAGTCCGGCCTGCGCGAGGAACGCTTCGCCTGTCCCTGACATCTCCACGCCGGTCGCTCCCCCACCGACATACACGGCCTGCCCCGGCGCGAGCACCACGGCGTCGCGTCCCGGCTCCCGCTCCGCGACGGCGATCTCGCCGCGCGTCGCGAGGATGATCGCGGGGCCGCGCAGGTCCGCGGACACGGGCGACCCCGTCAGCTCCACCCGCGTCAGCACGAAGTCCTCGACGCCCGGGTCGTAGGTCACCGCGTGATCTCCCGAGACCACGGGCTCGACGACGGGCGCGCGGCCGGGCGTCGCGTCCACGATGCGCAGCAGCTCCGGCACGTCGACGTGCTTGGGCGTGAGACCACCGCGGAGCACGTTGTCGCTCGCGGCCATCAGCTCGACGCCGAGCCCGGACTGGTAGGCGTGCAGCACCCCCGCCGGAGCGAACAGCGCCTCGCCGCGCGTCAGCGTCACGAGGTTCATGAGGAGCGCGACGAAAAGCCCCGCATCGCCCGGGAAGTCGGATGCCGCGGCCCGCAGCACCGTGATCTCGTCGGCGAACGCGGCATCCGCCCCTACGGCGGCGGCATCCGCCCCTCCGGCGGCATCCAGCGCCGCCGTCAACTCGGCGACATCGTCGCCAGTGGCGTCGTTCAGCGCCCACGCGAGCGCCGCTCGCACGCCCCGCTCGGCGTCGTCGTCCGCAAGGAGCGCGTCGAGACGCGCGAGCGCGGGCGTGCCGCCGAGCGCCGCGAGCAGGCGCCGAGTCTCCGCCACGGGACGGATGCCGACGAGCGCGCGGAACTCGTCGCTCAGGGCGACGATGATCTCGGGCTTGTGGTTGTCGTCACGGTAGAGCCGGTCGGACGCGTCGCGCGGGACGCCGGCCGCCTCTTCGCGCGCGAAGCCCGCCACCGCCTCGGCCTTCGTCGGGTGTGCCTGGATCGACAACGACGATCCCGCCGCGAGGAGCTTCAGCAGGAAGGGCAGCGGGCGCTCCCCGGCGCGGGCGAGCGCGGCATCCAACCGCTCGTCGGTCCCGGTGACCCGCGACGGGTCGCCGGGGTGGTCGCCGTACCAGATCTCCGCCTCGGGGTCCCCCGTGGGCGTGCGGCCCTCGAGATCAGCGATGAAATCGGTGTGCCCCCACGAGTAGGGGCGGGGCGCATTGGAGATCGGGATCAGCACGCGATCAGCCTAGGCCGAGCCCATCCGCCCGCGACCGCGCGACACCGGGGATCACACACCCGCGGGCGGTAGCCTGAGGGGATCATGGCCGTGTACACCAACCATCCCGTCCAGGCGCCGCCGTCGGCGCCGGTGCGGGAGACGACGGGGCACCTGCTCCTGCGTGGCTGGTGCATCTTCGTCATCGCAGGTTCGGTCGCCGGGACGGCGTGGCTGCTCGCGATCGGAACGCTCGGCTCGGGCATCGTCGCCGCCGGTTCGGGTCTGGTCTCGATCGTCCTGTGGCTCTCGCTCCGCCCGGCCGTGCAGTGGCGGCGCCTGCCGTGGTTCGCGCTGCTCTACGTCGCGTGGGCGGTGCTCTCCCTCATCTGGTCGGCGTACCGCGAGGCGACGGCGCTGACGCTTCTCCTTCTTCTGTCCACGACCGTGCAGGCGATGTTCGTCGGGTCGGTGCTCACCTGGCGTGAGCTCATCCGCGCGATCGCGTCGGCGCTCAAGTGGATCCTGGGCCTGTCGATCCTCTTCGAGCTGTGGGCGTCGCTCATCTGGGGAGGCCCCGTCATGCCGGGGTTCACGCGTCCCGAGAAGGGCACCGACCCGATCGAGATGTGGAGTCGCGACAACCTGTTCGACGGCGGACGCATCCAGGGGATCTTCGGCAACTCCAACGCCCTCGCCTACGTGGCGCTGCTGGCCATGGTCGTCTTCGCCGTACGGTTCGCGTCGCGCGCGCCGCGCCGGGCGCTCCTCGTCGCCTGGTTCGCTCTCGCGGCGTTCCTCTTCGTGCGGGCAGGGTCCGCGACGGCCACCCTCGCGGCGGCCGGCGTCACCGTCGTGCTCGTCACGGTGCTGCTCATGCGCCGCACCCGTCACCCCGGCGAGAGATCGCGGTACTACCTTGCGTACGCCGTCGTCGCCGTCGGCGGACTCGCCGCGCTGTGGCTCTGGCGCGATGCGCTGTTCTCGGCGCTCGGCCGCTCGGCCGACCTGACCGGCCGCGAAGGCATCTGGGAGAAGGTCTGGCAGAAGGCCGTCGAGCATCCCGTGATCGGATGGGGATTCTCGACGCCATGGGTGCCGAGCGATCCGCACTTCGACGGGTGGATCGTCGACCACGGCCAGACCGTCATGCAGGCACACAACATGTGGCTGGATGCCTTCCTCCAGCTGGGGGTCGTCGGCCTCGTCCTCCTCTTTCTCGCCATGCTCGCGTTCGTCTGGCGGTCATGGTTCTTCGCGGTCGACCGCCCGCGCTGGGATCTCGTCGCGACGCGGCCCTACTCTCCCCTCACCCTCGTCCCGACTCTCGTCGGCGCGATCCTGCTCGTACAGGGCCTCGCCGAGTCGGGACCGCTGCTGGGGTGGGGCTGGTTCTTCCTCGTCATGCTCGCGTTCAAGATCAAGCAGGCGCCGCTGATCGGGCGCGGGCCCAGCGAGCAGCGGCTCACCGGCGAGCAGGGCGGCGCCGTCGCCGAGCGCGGACGATGACGCAGGATGCCGCGGGCCCGGCCTCCGCTCCGTCCGCGGCCGCTCGGCTTCTCGCGTCTGCCGATTTCGCGCGAGCCTTCACCGTCGCCGCGTTCGCGATGCTCGTGGGGGCGCACTTCGTCGTCGCCGTCTCCGGCGTCGTCGTCGCGCGCACGATCGTCGCCGGACTGTGCGTGGTCGCCGTCGCGATCCTCTGGGTACGGCGCGCCGAGATCTCGCTTCTGCGGCTCGTGCCGACGACGCTGACCCTCCTCGTCCTGTGGGCGTTCGCGAGCGTCTTCTGGAGCACCGACCCGCTCGGGAGCTTCGCCCGGTGGCTCGGGATGGCCGCCGTCGCGCTCCTCGCCGTCACGATCGGGCATGTCCGCGACACGCTCCAGACCGTTCGGGCGCTCGGCGATGTCCTGCGGGTGGCGCTCACCCTGTCGCTCATCCTCGAGGTGCTGAGCGGCGTCATCTTCGACGTCCCGTTCCGCTTCCTCGGCATCCAGGGCAATCTCGCGTCCTTCGGGCCGATCCAGGGGATCTTCGGCACGCGCAATGTGCTCGGGTTCGTCGCCGTCGTCGCTCTCATCACGTTCGCCGTCGAGCGGGGAGCGCACTCCCTGCGACCGGGGCTCTCGGTCTACTCGCTGTCCCTCGCGACGGGACTCGCGCTGCTGTCGGCCTCCCCCACCGTGCTGATCTTGTTGATCACGGTGGGGGCGGCAACCGGCATCCTCGCCATCGTCCGAGCCGCTCCGGCTGCGCGTCGGCCCCTCACCCAGGCCGTCCTGGCAGGGGTCGTGGTGGTCGTCGCGGTTGCCGCCTACGTGCAGCGGGAACGGATCATCGACCTGCTGGGGGCGGCCGACGATCTCCGCATGCGAACGAACCTCTGGACCCTCTCCGCGTACTTCGCGGCGCGTCAGCCCGTGCAGGGGTGGGGATGGTTCGGGCCGTGGGACGTCAACGAGATCCCGTTCGCGCGCATCAACGACCTCCTCGACCAGCAGCACACGACGGCGCTCAACGCGTACGTCGACATCCATCTGCAGCTCGGGTGGGTCGGCGTGCTGCTGCTGTGCGCGATGGGTGGCATCGCGCTGGTCCGCTCGTGGGTGGATGCCAGCGAGCGCCGCTCGATCGTGTACGCGTGGACGCCGCTCATGCTCGTCGCCCTCGCGGTCACCAGCATGTTCGAGTCGCTGGCGCTCTTCGGGCTCGGGTGGATGCTCCTCGTCCTGTGCGCCGTCCGCGCCGGACAGTCGCGCGGATGGCGCGAGCGTTTGGGCGCCGCAACGCCGACGGGGACGGTTCCGACACTGCCTGAGAGGTAGCCCGGGGTAGAATCGGCAGGTCATGACGCTCTCCTCTTCGCCGCACTCCGCTCGGAGCTCTTCCCCGGAATCGACGCCGGAAGACTCGTCGTCCGCGGAGACTCCGCAGGGTGCCCCACCGTTCGATCCCGCCACCGCGACGATCGCCGTCGTGACCTTCAACCGGTCGGCGCTCCTCACCCGACTGCTCGATTCGATCGTCGCCATGGACCCGAAGCCCGGGCATCTCGTCATCGTCGACAACGCCTCGACCGACGACACCACCGAGGTCGTCGAGTCGTACCGAGAGCGCATCGGTACGACGCTCGTCTACCAGCGTCTCGATACGAACACCGGCGGCTCCGGCGGGTTCAGCGAGGGTATGCGCATCGCCTACGAGCTCGGATCCACCTGGATCTGGGTCATGGACGACGACGTCGAGGTCATGCCCGACGGGCTCGCGAAGATGGGCGCGTGGGCACCGCGGTTCAAGTCGATCCAGGGGCGCCGCTACGACTTCGACGGCAGCGAGTTCTACTGGCAGTACCGCATCGCGGAGCCGCTCGGCATCCCCATTCCCTTCGCTCCTTCCGGCTTCGACGCGTCGGGGTACAAGGAGATGAACTCGGGATGCTTCGAGGGCATGTTCATCCACCGCGACATCGTCGGACAGATCGGTCTGCCCGACCCCCGGTTCTTCATCTACTGGGATGACCAGACCTACGGCTGGCTCGCGTCGCGCGTGACCACCTCGGTCATCGTCAACGAGTTCGTCCTGCGCCGCACGCGCGAGATCAAGCAGTGGGACATGGGCATCCGGCACATGAATGCCTCATCGGATGCCTACCGCTACTACATCATGCGCAACCGCGCGCTCATCAAGCAGTACTACCGCGCGCTCGGCGTCTACCACCCCGCTGCGTTCGGCCTGGGCACGGCGCTGACCTTCGGCAAGGAGCTCATCCGTCTCGCGTTCGTCGAGCGGAAGCTCTCCGGCACGTCGCACCTGTTCCGCGGGCTCCGCGACGGGCGCGCCATCGCACGCGACCGCGACTGGGAGCCGATGCCGGCCCTCGTTCAGGGCTGAGGCCGCCGATGAGGCTCTCGGTCATCGGTTGCGGGTATCTGGGCGCCGTGCACGCTGCGGCGATGGCGTCGATTGGGCACGAGGTCGTCGGCATCGATGTCGACGCGCGCAAGATCAGTGCGCTCTCGCGTGGTGACGCGCCGTTCTATGAGCCTGGCCTGCCCGAGATCCTCACGGCGGGGCTCGCGACGGGCCGCTTGTCGTTCACGACGGATATGTCCCAGGCATCCGGAGCGAAGGTGCACTTCATCGGTGTCGGCACGCCGCAACAGAAGGACGGGTACGCCGCAGACCTCACCTATGTCAACGCCGCCGTCGACGGGCTCCTGCCGTACTTGTCTCCCGGCGACGTCGTCGCGGGGAAGTCCACCGTCCCCGTGGGGACCGCCGCCGAGCTGTCGCCCCGCGTCGCGGCGACCGGCGCGGCGCTCGCCTGGAACCCGGAATTCCTGCGGGAAGGGTTCGCCGTGAAGGACACGATCGACCCCGACCGGCTCGTCGTCGGAGTGGCGCCAGGCGATGACACCTCCGCCGATGTCCTGCGGGAGGTGTATGCCCCGGCGGTCGCGAAGGGCACCCCCTTCCTCGTCACCGACCTCGCCACCGCCGAGCTCGTCAAAGTCGCCGCGAACGCGTTCCTGGCCACCAAAATCAGCTTCATCAACGCGATGGCCGAGATCGCCGAAGTCACCGGAGCCGACGTCACCCAGCTCGCCGACGCGATCGGGCACGACGTCCGCATCGGACGGCGCTTCCTCGGCGCCGGGATCGGCTTCGGCGGAGGATGCCTCCCCAAAGACATCCGTGCCTTCTCCGCCCGCGCCGAAGAGCTCGGCCGCGGCGAATCGGTCGCGTTCCTGCGCGAAGTCGACGAGATCAACCTCCGCCGCCGCGACCGCGCCATCCAACTCGTCGTCGACGGACTCGACGGATCGGTGTTCGAAAAGAAGATCGCCGTCCTCGGCGCCGCGTTCAAGCCCTACAGCGACGACATCCGCGACTCCCCCGCCCTCGACGTCGCCGTACGCCTGCACGGGCTCGGCGCGAACGTCGTCGTCACCGACCCCGAAGCCATCGACAACGCCCGCCGCGTCCACCCGCAACTGACCTACAACCCGTCCCGCGACGACACCATCCGCGGCGCGGATGCCATCATCCTCGTCACCGAATGGGACGAGTACCGCCGCGACCTCACCCCCGACCACGCCTCCACCCTCACCGACGGACGCGTCATCATCGACGGACGCAACGGCCTCGACGCCACCGCCTGGCGCAACGCCGGCTGGGACTACTACGGCATGGGACGCCCCTGACCCGCTGAGCCGCCTGCGCTCAGCGCGGGGCGTAATCCGCGTTGTACGCGTCGAGCACGTCCCCGATCGAACCGTCGAGCTTGAGCGCACCCTTGTCGAGGTAGAGCCCTCGGGTGCAGAAGCGGCGTAGGTCCTTCTCGTTGTGGCTGACGAAGAAGAGTGTGCGCCCCTCGGCGAGCAGCTCGTCGATGCGACGGTAGCACTTCTCGCGGAACGCCTTGTCACCCACCGCCAGCACCTCGTCGACGAGGAGGATCGGCTCCTCGAGCTGCGAGACGACGGAGAACGCCAGGCGCACCTTCATGCCGCTGGAGAGGTGCTTGTACGGGGTGTCGACGAAGTCCTCGAGTTCCGCGAAGCCGATGATGTCGTCGAAGCGGCGAGCGATCTCGGCCTTCGGCATCCCGTGCAGTCCCGCGGTGAGGCGGACGTTCTCGCGCACCGTGAGGTCGTTGACGAAACCTCCGGTGATCTCGATGAGCGGCGCCACTCCCCCGTTGATGACGACCTCGCCCTCGTCGGGGAGAAGCACCCCCGCGACGAGTTTCAGCAGGGTCGACTTTCCCTGCCCGTTTCGCCCGACCACGCCGATGGCCTCGCCCTGCGTGACGTCGAACGAGACGTGCCGGAGGGCCCAGAACTCGTTCGGGCGGGCGCGACGTGCGGCTCCGCCGAAGAGGTCCTTGATGTTGCGGCGGCCGCGGCGGTTGCGGCGGAAGAGCACACCGAGGTCGCGCACGCTGATAGCGATGTCGTCTGCCATCACAGTTCCTTCAGGACGGCAGGCTCGAGCCGGCGGAACACCAGGATGCCGAGGCCGAGGAACGCCAGCGACATCACGGTCGCGATGACGACGGCGAGCGGGTTCCACTGCTCGGGGAACATCCCAGACCGGTAGAGCACGAGGATGCCGGACAGCGGGTTGAAGAGCGCGAGCTGATCGAACGGTGCAGGCAGGTCGGAGATGCCGTAGATGATCGGCGAGGCGTAGAAGAGGGCACGGAGGATGAGCCGTGTGGTGCGCTCGAGGTCGCCCCACAGGGCGCACAGCGGCGCCACGAGGAGGCCCAGGCCGACGAGGAGGATCGTCTGCAGGATCATCCCGAGCGGGAACAGCAGGATCATCGGGTTCCACTGCACCTGCGGGCGCGCGAAGATCGCGAAGAGGAGGAGCACCGGGATCGAGAAGAGGAACTCGGTGCCCTTGCTCAGTACGATGCGATTCACCCAGATCGAGCGCGGGATCGCCGTCGAGCGGACGAGCTTGGCATCTTTCCGAAACGCCTTTGTGAAGTCTGACACCGATGTGTTGAACCATACCCACGGCAGGAGGCCGACGATGAGGAAGACGATGTAGGGCGAGCCTCCGATGTCTCCGCGGTTGAAGACCTGTGTGAAGACGAACCAGTAGATCAGGCTCATCACCAGCGGATCGAGCACCGACCACAGGTATCCGAGCGCGCTCGTCGAGTACCGCACCTTGAGGTCGCGTGCCGACAGCAACCACAGCGAGTGGAGATAGCGCCGAGGGGATCCGGGGGCGCCGACGACGGCGGTGGTCACGGGTTCGAGTCTATGTGGGCGGTGATGGAACTGTCCGTCCATCCCATCGATACCATCGTCTACATGCAGGACGCTCTCTCCGCCGCGCGCTCACGTCTCTCGCTGCATAGAGATCGATTCCGCAGCACTACAGCGCGCATCAGACGGCGTCTGGCGCGCGAATCTCGCTATCGCCGACGGCAGTTGAACTGGGCGATCAAGATCAGCGCGCCTGACGATGAGACCGCTGCACGATGGGGCGACACCGCGTTCGCCGAGGACCTCGCCGACGCACTACGGGGCCAGGGTCAGGCGGCGCGAGTCGTCTTCTTCGGAGCCGAGCCCAGCGCCGCCGAAGAAGATGATGTCGTGTTGGTGCTACGTGGACTTCATGACATCGGCCCGGTGCCGGGCGCAGTGAACTTCCTCTGGATCATCAGCCATCCGGATGGCGTCGGTGACAGCGAGGCGACACGCGGCTGGGATCAGGTATTCGTCGCGAGCAACACATGGCGCGGGATCGAAGGGATCGAGGTGACGCCGTTGCTCCAAGCGGTGTCCACGCGGCGTTTCACACGAGAACCCGAAAGGGACGACATTTCCGAGGACGTGGTCTTCGTCGGAACGTCACGACGGGTCGAGCGACCGGTCGTGCGTGACGCTATCGCGGCGGGCGCTCGCCTCGGCGTGTACGGCCACGACTGGGACGACTTCATCGACCCTTCCTTCGTCCGCGCTGACCATCTGGACTTCGAGTCGGTTCCCGGCGCGTATCGCGGATCACGAATCGTGCTGAACGACCATTGGTCCGACATGCGGGATCACGGATTCATTTCGAATCGCCTGTTCGACGCGACGGCGGTCGGCGCCCGCGTGATTTCGGACCAAGTGCCGGGCGCCGACGAGATCTTCGGCGGTCTCGTGAGAACATACGGGAGCGTTGAGGACCTCCGCCGACTTCTGTCGGACGACGACGCCTGGCCATCCGTTGAGGAGCGGGAGGCCATCGTCGAGCGTGTGCGCGCGGATCATTCGTTCGACGCACGGGCGGAGGTGCTGACAAGTGCCGCCATGCGGGCTGTTCGAGCACGAAGGCGAGTTCGGAGGTAGTGCTTCGCGTTTCGGAATGCTACTGCAGGCGGGTCGGTTTCGATCATTTGCGCCGGACGTGACCGATGATGTTCGCGGGGCTCATTGATCGCGCCCAACGCAGGGTCGCTCTGGAAACGCGAAAGGCCGGGTGCTCCTCAATGCGCGTCAACTCGGCGCTGACCCGCGTCAACTCGTCCGCTAGCTCGACCGTCTCCTGCTCGAGCTCAGCGATACGCCGCTGAGCAACCTCGAGCTGCGAGCGTACCGCCGTCTCCGCTTGGGCGCTCGCTGCTGCTCGTACGGCCAAGGCGGTCCTTTCCTCATCGATTGCGAGGACAGGCTGCATGATATCCCGGGAGTGTTCGAGCGAGGCGGCATCGTACCTAGCGCCCACTCGCGCCAACGCTCGATCGAGGAGGTCAGGACATGTCGCCGCCCCCGTCCGCGCGATGCTGAGAAGACGTTCATGCAGCCATTCGTCCTTGAGTAACTCAGCCGCACCGAGCTCTGACGCCGGCGGGTGCCGAAATATGTACGCAGCTTCCAGCACGCCAGCACGCCAAAGGCGGTAATCACGCATCCCGTGGTGTCGAGGGCTTGGGCGGAGGTGAGGGCTTGCCTCGTATGCGCGGCCTGCGTTCACCACTTTCTTCTCGAACTGACGGTAAGAGCGCCACGGAAAGTGCAGGCTCTCGATACTCAGCTCTGGGGGCACCGGACCCTGACTGGCTAGGCTCACATGGTGATTGCCTTGCGCGACAGTGACGTCGGCGGACCCCACGTGAATCGCGTCGTGCGTCGCGTGGGCGTGCAACCCCGACCTTTGATAGAGACCCTCCTCGACCCGCTCATCACGAAAGACGAGGGCTTCGATACCCGCTCCGTCGACAGTCGGTTCACCAGTCATGTCGATGACCGGAATGACCGCAGAAACTATCTCGACCGGCATTCGAGCAAAGACCTCTCGAAGATTCATCGAACGATCGAGCGGAACGAAGAACTCGTCTGCGTCGGCGTTAATCACCCAGTCCGCACCGAACTCTGTCGCTGCACGGCGCGCCATTCGAGTGACTTTCTTGGATTGATTCTTGTCTTGAACAGGGTCGTCCTCGACGACGACGCGCTCATCCGCCGCATAGCGCGCAAGGATCTGTCGGGTGCCGTCGATCGATCCGTTGTCGGTGACGATGATTCGGTCGACGCCCGCCGCGAGATGGTACTCGATCATGGGGACGATGATGTCTGCCTCGTCACGCACCAGCACGGTCATGACCAGGGTCACGCGTCAGTCCTTCCACCGTCTGCCTGCAGCCTCGCCGCCATTACCGCGCACCCTTGACAAGACGCGCTTCCGCGTGGACGGTACCCGTTTGGCGGTCCTCAATGGGTACATAGAAGTGAGCGCCCTGCCACAGGACGTCGAGCCTGGTGCGATCCTGGTCGGAAACGTCGGCGTTCACGAAGTACTGACCGCCAGCGAAGCTGACGCTTGGGATGACATACTCCACGGTCACTGGTCCTGCCACAACCGCGTCATGGGCCGTTCCGAGTCGATGCGCACCGGTTCCGAACACTTGCTGCCCCGTGGGCGTGTCGATGCTGAAAGTCGTGTACCAGATCTCATGTGGCTGGTCGTGCTCGATGTCGATCTGCACCACGATGTCCTCTCCGGGGGTGACTTCCGCTTTGGGCGCCCCCGACACGTCAGTGACTCTGATGCCCTTGACCCGGGAGGCCTTCGCCACCTCCGGCACAGGCGCGAGGGTGGCGTTGGCCTGACGCTTACCTTCAAGGATTTCGCGATGGACCTTCGTCGCTTCTGCGGCCTCTCCGATGTAAGCGACCTCGCCGTGGCTGAGCACCACAGCATGGTCGCAGATGTCCATCACCTGGCCCGCCGAGTGCGACACAAGCACGATCGTGCGACCCTCCCGCTGGAACTCGCGGATCTTGTCCATGCACTTGCGCTGGAACGCTTCGTCGCCGACGGCGAGCACTTCATCGACCAGAAGGATGTCGGGATCGGTGTGGACTGCGACAGCGAATGCGAGGCGGACGTACATCCCGGATGAGTAGAACTTCACCTGCGTGTCGATGAAGTCGCCGATCTCAGAGAAGGCGACGATGCTGTCGAACCGCTCGTCGGTCTCCTCCTTGGTGAGCCCGAGAATCGCGGCATTGAGGTAGACGTTGTCTCGCCCGGAGAGATCGGGGTGGAAGCCTGCCCCCAACTCGAGGAGCGCGGCGAGCCGGCCACGGCGTAGGACCTGCCCGGAGGACGGTTCGATGATCCCGCCGATGACCTTCAAGAGGGTGCTCTTCCCCGATCCGTTCGGCCCCATCAGGGCGATCGAAGAACCTGCGGGGATCGAGAACGAGACGTCCTTCAGCGACTGGAACTCCTCGCGATGCTGCCGTCCGCGGCGCCCCAACGTGACGATGCGTTCTTTGAGCGAATTGTCCTTGCGGAGCGTGAAAGTCTTGGAGACCTCGTCGATGACGACGACGTCGGGCACTTCCACAGTTGTGGTTTCTGACATGTCATAGCTCCTGAGCGAAGTTGCCCTGCAGTCGAGCGAAGACGCGTTGGCAGATGACGAGGAGGATCAACCCCACCGCGAACGCGATACCCATGCGGAGGAGCAGGTCCGGCGGATAGTCGGCGGGTGTTCCCGCGGTCCAGAAAGCGCGATGGAAACCGAGGACGGCGAGCGTCAACGGGCTGGCCGTGTACACCTCGAGCAGCCAGCTGGGAAGGCCGTATCTCACGACCACATCGCTCACCATCGTCCACGCGTAGACGATGGGCGACGCCCACAGCGCGAGCATCAGAAGCACCTGCGTCAGGTACTGCACGTCACGCAGATAGACATTGAGCGCCGACAGGAGCAGCCCGAAGGCGACCCCGTACACGAGGACGAGTGCCACCGCGGGGAAGAAGTACAGCAATGACCATGAGAGCGCCGCCGTGCCGAGCAGGAGACTGGCGAGGATCAGCACGAGCAGCTGAACGAAGAAGGTGAAAAGCGCCGATCCGGTCGCAGCGAGGGGGAACACCTCGCGCGGCACGTACACCTTCTTGACAAGCCCCGAGTTGGCCACGATCGACCCGGTCGCCCCCGAGAGAGTCTCGGAGAAGAGCCCGTAGATGGTGAGACCAGAGAAGATGTAGATCGCGAAGTCCGGGATGCCGCGGGCCGCCCCGAGAATCTGGCCCATGACGAGGAAGTACACGCCGAGCTGGACCAGGGGGTTGATGAGCGTCCACAGCATGCCCAGAACGCTGTCCTTGTAGCGCGCCTTGACGTCTCGCCGAACGAGAAGCCCGAGCAGCTGACGATGGTTCCAGATGTCACCGAAGGTGCGAAAGAACCCGCCGATCCCTTCACGACTCGGCGTCACGGACTGGAGGGATTCACCGGCCAGTCGATCGAATCGGACGACGGCACTTTCGTTCACGCACTGCTCACTGTCTCTCGCTCATCACGAAGTCACGATTATACCGAGCGCCCGATGAGAGACCGTCGTGCGTTCAGCTTCCCGCTCTCACGCGAGCTGATTGTTCCACATCGACAGTGCCGACCCGATGGCCATGTGCATGTCGAGGTACTGGTAGGTGCCCAGGCGTCCCCCGAAGTGCACGTCCCGTTCCCCCTTCGCGAGCTCCCGGTACGCGAGCAGGCCCGCACGATCGTCGGGGGTGTTCACCGGGTAGTACGGCTCATCCTCCCGGGTCGCGAACCGGGAGAACTCCCGCATGATCACGGTCCGATCCTTCGGATACCGGTCGGCGCGTTCAGGATGGAAATGCTTGAACTCGTGGATGCGGGTGTACGGCACCCCGGCATCCGCGTAGTTCATCACGCTCGTCCCCTGGAAGTCCCCCACCTCCAGGACCTCCTCCTCGAAGTCGAGGGTCCGCCACGACAGCTCACCCTCCGCATAGTCGAAGTACCGGTCCACCGGGCCGGTGTAGACCACGGGGACCTGCCCGACAGTCGCGGCCTTATTGAAGGGCTGGGTGTCGTCGAAGTAGTCGGTGCCGAGCTTCACGTCGATGTTCGGGTGGTCGGCCATCCGCTCCAGCCACGCCGTGTACCCGTCGGTCGGGAGCCCCTCCCACGTGTCGTTGAAGTACCGATTGTCGTACGTGTACCGCACCGGGAGACGGCTGATGATCTCCGCCGGCAGATCCTTCGGATCGGTCTGCCACTGCTTGGCCGTGTAGTCCCGGATGAACGCCTCATACAACGGGCGCCCGATCAGACCGATCCCCCGCTCCTCCAGGTTCTGCGCAGACTTCGCATCGAACTCCCCCGCCTGCTCATGAATCAGCGCACGCGCCTCGTCAGGGGTGTACGCGGCCTGGAAGAACTGATTGATCGTGCCGAGATTGATCGGCAACGGGAACACCACGTTCTTGTGGTTCGTGTACACACGGTGGACGTAGTCCGTGAACTTCGTGAACCGGTTCACGTACTCCCACACCGTCGCATTCGACGTGTGGAACAGGTGCGCCCCATAACGGTGCACCTCGATCCCCGTGGTCGGCTCGTCCTCGCTGTACGCGTTGCCGCCGATGTGATGACGGCGGTCGATGACCGTCACCTTACGACCCGCCGCAGCAGCCCGCTCCGCGACCGTGAGACCGAAGAAACCAGAGCCGACGATGAGAAGATCCATGGTTTGCAGTGCTCTCGTTCCGTGGGTGACGCCAGTCACTCAGTCTAGCCGTGGCGACGCACGGCACCACGGCCCAGTCAACGGCGGCGGTGCACCGTCAGGCGGTAAATCCGGACCTCGAGTCGACGCATGAGATGAAGCAGCCGGCAACGCAGGCGTTGGGCTGGTGTGAGGCGCGCGACCCGAGCGGCGACCTGTTGCTCATCATCGAGGTAGAGAGCGCGGTCGTCATCGTCGCGAATGCTCCGCCGCTCCGCATCGAGCGTCATCATCCCGCCATAGGCTCGCGCCGGCGTGATCCCCGCTTCCAGCGCGAGGTCGAACACGTGCGCGTGCGCAACGACGATGTCGTGGAAGTACGAGGTGCGGCGTGAGCCATGCGACACGCTCTGCGGATGCTGAATCCACAGGTACAGCACGTCCGAGCACGATGCGACCGTCTCCATGCGGAGGTACAGGTCCATCGCGACGGCAACGTCTTGGGCATAGACACCGACGGGGAACCGGACGCCGTCCCACAACGCTGCGCGGTACAGCTTTCCCCAGTTCGCCTCACTGAAGTACTGCAGCTCGCGACGACTCAGCCGCCGATGCGCGAGGCTGAAGACCTCCTGGTAGTGACGGGCGGGCTCGCCGAACACGACAACCTCACCGGGCGGATCGTCACTCCGACGACGGCGCTCCTCCGCGGCCACACTGGCACCGACATTCGCCCACCGACAACAGCTCATGTCGGCACCCGAGTCCACGAGAACCTCGACGAGGCGCGCGATGAGTGACGGCAGCATGAGATCGTCGTTGTCGCAAAAGGTGATGAGATCCCCGGTCGCAGCGTCGAGTCCAGCATTCTGCGCCGCACCGATACCTGAATTGCCCTGATGGATGATGCGAATCCGGTCATCCATCCTGCCGAGACGATCGCAGAGCTCGCCGGAGCCGTCGGTCGAGCCGTCGTCGACGAGCAGCACCTCGAGCCGGGAGTAGGTCTGGTCGAGGATCGACGCCACCGTCGCCTCGAGGAACGAGACCGCGTTGTACACGGGGACGATCACCGAGACGCGAGGAACGACCGCCGACCCGGGCGAGTTCTCGTGGTCAGCCACGTCTACGCAAGCGGCGTCGCGCGGCGCGGGCACGGTCAGCCACTCGCCTGATCTTCGGCTCCCAGTCAGGCCGTCTCATCCGCGCGAGGATGAGAGCGAAGTCCTCGGCGGTCCCGCGGCCCATCGGCCCGAGTCTTCGCAGGAACTGGATCTGGTGCATCGTCGTGTCGGGCATCGTGCTGGAGAACTGGTCCAGGTTGTAGTCGAGCGCCGTATAGCTCGTCGCGAAATAGTCCGCGGTCGCGATCGTGCGCGTCGTGTAGCCCGCCTCGCCCGCGACATAAGAGGGCATCCGCTCGAGGACATGAGCCAGCCCTCCGTCGCGATACGCCTCGGCCCCACCGAAGTCGTCGTAGCTCCACTCCTGCTCCGCCAGCCGCATCAACGCGTCGGGACGCGCGAAGTACATAGACCCGAAGGGCGCAAGAGGTGAGGTCTCATCGACGGGGACCCGCACGTCGAGCTTCTCCGCCATAGCGAGGAAGGCGGCCCGATTGTCCCACCAAGCGTGGCCGATCGTCCCGTACCCGATGTGCACCATCGGCGGGTACGCGAGGCCCAGCCACGGTTCCTTCTGAAACAGGGCGACCGCATTCGCGACGTAGTCCGGCGAAGGCAGCAGGTTGTCGAACTGATGACGTTGGAAGTGTCGGCCTGCGTTCGCCGCGTCCTGCAGCGTCCGCTTCGAGTGGATCTTGACGACAAGGTCATAGCGCCCCTCGGTGAGCACGTCGCGGCAGTCGATGAGGAAAGCACTCTGATCGCGGCCGTTGTTGGACCCGACGATGCGCACCTCCGACTTCCCTCGTGCGTGACGCGCGGCGATCACATTGCGGATGTGTGCGGCCTTCTCATCGTCGGTGGTGGTGACGACGAGGTCGTAGCTCCCGGGAAGGTAGTCGAGCCGATCCAGCATCTCCTCCGCCATCTCCTCATAGAAGATGTGCGCGATCGCGACGATGCGCAGCGGGCCGTCGGGATCGAGATCATTGCTGTCGACAGGCAGGACATCGAGCAACGCGGCATCCGCATTCAGCGTATGCGGCTCGACATTCCTCGCGAGATCCGAGTAGATGAGCCGCATGGGGAACCCGGCGCGTTCCGCGGCATCCAACGCCCACTTGCCCACGACACCCAGATGGTCGAGGTACGGCGGCCATTGGAAGAACGCGCGGCGCTTGAGCGTGGGGCACCCCTGCTCGATCAGCTCCTCGGCGTACAGAACCGCGTGGTTCTCGATGCGGTCGGTGAGGCCGGGGAACGCGACTTCGCCGACGAAACCGTCGGTGGAGAGCTTTTCCGTGAACGTCGCCTCATGGACGACCACGGCGTCGTTGTACCCGGCGAGCTCCGGAAGGTCACGCCAGTAGGACGTCCACTCGTGGGAGAGGAACAGATCGCGCCGCACCGCCAGCCAGTAGGACTGCAGATGGTAGGCCAGGTAGCCGGTCCCGGTGAAGGGATTCGGCTCGACACGAGGATGGTCGGTCATGCCCCAGAAATGCAAGGGCTGTCCGTCCATCTGGTCGAAGACCGGCCCGAAAGAGCGGACGGGGCCGTACCAGGTGTCATTGGCGAGGATCACCTCGTCGTACTCTGCGATCTTCGCCCCGACGGCATCCAGGCCGTCCTTGTACCCCCAGATGTCGAAGCCGCGGTTCTCGCGCTCTAGGACATCGTCGGCGACTTCCGCCAGCGCGGCACGCCCCTGTTCGGTCAACGTCCCGTTGACCACGACGAAGACGCGGTCACAATACTCCCTGAGGCTCGTCAGCGCGTACGGGATGTAGTCCTCGACATCGCCGCGGCGGTCGTACACGACGTAGATCAAGAGGCGCTTGCCCCCTGGGGGGAACGCGGAGGCGGGGCGGGGCTCTGTGACGATGAGTTCGGTCGTCTTCATTTCAGGCGTCCTTCCCGGATGTTCGCCCGACCCTGCGAGCCGCACTGCGGTGTCGGAGGTCCCGCACTCGGAGGAACCATCGCTCGGCGACCGCCATTACCGGCAGCGTGATCCTGGCTACGCGAGGGTGGTTGATGCGGAGATACATCCGCGACAGCCCGACCGGGCCGCCACGCCCCGTCGCGCCGGCTCGGTGCAAGAGCGTGATCTGGTCGACCGGGTACCCCGTCGTGGTGGACATCAACTGATCGGCTTTGAACTCGAGCGCGGTGTGACTTATCGCCGCATGATCGGGAGTGAGTACCGTCCGCACGTGGAATCCGTCCGCCGCCGCTGCGGGGACCAGAACGCGCTCCTGAACTCGACCGAGGTCGGGGAACGACTTGTACTCAGAGTATGTCCACGGGAGGGAGGCGACGCGACGCAATGCCGCCGGCCGGGCGATCCACGTCGCGCCGTAGGGCGCCAGCGGGGTGATCCGATCCACAGGAACTCGCACATCGAGACGCTTCAGCAAAGCGAGCGCGCGATCGCGGTAACGCGCCCAGCCCCTCCCCATCGTCTGGTAGCCGATATGGATCATCGGGGGGAACACCATGCCCAGCCCCGGCTCCTTGGCGAACAGCGCGAGGATGCCGGAAACGTGAGAGGGCGAGCCGAGCACGTTGTCCCATTGATAACGGCGGAAGTAACGGCGCACCTTCGCCGTCTTCGCGCGCTTGCGCCGCACGTGCGCTTTGACGATCAGGTCGTACTCGTCGCTCGCGATGACGTCGCGACAGCCGACGAAGAAGTCGCCCATGTCTCCGCCGCCGCCCGTCGGAGTGACACGGATGTCTATCATCTTGGCCCCGAGCGTCGGCCTGTCGTCGAGCATCGCGCGCAGCCTCGAGGCTTTGATGCCATCCGTCGTCGTCACGTAGAGGTCGAACCCCTCGGGCACGTTCTCCACGTAGCGGAGCAGCTCGTCGGCGAGCGAGACATCGGAGACATAGGCGACGACGGCGATACGGAGTCGCACCTCGAGCGCCGGCGAACGACGCGGAATCACCTCGAGCATTCCCGCGTTGGCGTTCAACGCCTTCGCCGGCACGGTACGCGCAAGCGTCGGCCACACGACCTCGAGGGGATAGCCATGCGCGTGCAGGGCGCGAACGGTGTCCCGCCCGATCACCGCGTGCTGCTGAAGGAACGGCGGGTAGAGCGAGAACGGCACCCGGCTGGCGATCGGGCAGCCTGCGTCGAGGAGGCGATCGGCGGCGAAGACGGTGGGATGCCCATCCGGGAAGTCCGCTTTCAAGTAAGCATGATCGCCCACGAGACCTGCGGCCTCCAAGTGAGCACGGAGCTCCTCCTCCCCGCCGTCGACCGGAAACGAATCACGGGGGTGCCGCCAGTACTCGGCCCACGCGGCGTGCTCGATGGCACTTCGCCGGACAACAGTCCACGTCCACGGCCAGGATCGACGGGGGAAGCCTTGGTCCGGGAAGTCGCGCACCAAGCCCTGGCGGCTCTCAGCAAGCTGCCAGAAGTCTGCGCTTCCCCCGCTCATCCGCGAGAACAGGGGCGCGAAGTCGTCCACCGGGCCGAACCACGAGTCGCCCGTCAGCAGGATCTCGTCCCACGCGTTCGCAGAGCTGTGGGCTAGTGCGACCGCGTAGAACGAGGGTTCGAACTTCTCGGCGGGGCCTACCACGACCCGGTCCGCGAGATCCACCAACTCTTGCCGATCCGAGGCGCGGAGCGACGTGGCAACGACCACGACCAGGCGTGTTGCGTGTGCTCGCAGTGCGGAAAGAGCGCGGCGCACCGAACCGTCGAGCGCCGCTCCCTCGCTGGCGAGTGCGTAGATGACGAGACGGCTCGTGCCCTCCGGAACCCCGTTCGTGCCTTCTTCCGCGATCGAGCTGTGCGGGTTCATAGAAGTTCGGCTCCTCCTCGTGAGACTGTGGGACTGCTCATTGACGCTAAGGACAGAGCCTGTGGCTTCCCTGTGGTGTCAACCGGTTTCCACAGCCACTCGCTGCGCCGTGGCCTTGTCGTCGGGAAAGACCCAGCGATCGTAAGTGAAGAATCGGAAGATAGTCGCGAGCGCTTGACCGACGATCGTGCCGGCGATGTTGTCCGCCACGACACCCTCCAAGCCCAGAACGTGCCGGGAGAACGCGAGGCATCCCACCTGGATGGCCATCGCGATCACGTTCAGCAGGATGAAGATCACGTAGCGCGAAGCGCGTTGCTCGATCGTCCGCGTGCCGAATGTCCAGTATCGATTGCCGACGTAGGTGACGACCGTCGCCACGACGATCGCAATGATCTTGGCAACGACCGGAAGGTCGTACAGGGGGCCACGACCGGTGAATCCGAAGACGAGAAGGTTGTAGGTCAGCGCGTCAACGATGAAGGCAACGCCGCCGACGACCAGGAATGCACCGCTCTTCCGAAGGAACCCACCGGGCCCGGAACGATCTGCCACGCCACTCCATCTCACTCGCACGGGCCGTAGGTTGCTCCCATGATAACTTGGATGCCGCCGCGCGGGCCTCCGAGGGTCCTTAGCGCGTGCCTTCCGAGGAGATTTGTGTTGCCTGAAACGCCCGAGTTGCGCATCGCCGCGATCGTCCCGTGCTACAACGAGGAACTCGCCATCGGTAAGGTTGTCGACGACCTGCGCGCGGCCGTTCCCGGCATGACGATCTATGTCTATGACAACGCCAGTAGCGACCGCACAGCGGAAGTGGCGAGGGCGGCCGGCGCCACCGTGCGGCACGAGTACGTCAAGGGCAAGGGGAACGTCGTCCGGCGCGCATTCGCCGACGTGGATGCAGATGTCTACGTCCTGATCGACGGCGACGACACCTACGCCGCTGCAGATCTGCCGCAGATGATCAATGCACTGTTGGACGGCCCCTACGATCACGTCCTCGGAGTGCGCCGCGAGACCGAGGCGGGTGCCTACCGCCCCGGGCACGAGCTCGGCAACCGCGGTTTCAACTGGTTTGTCAGCGGCGTGTTCGGCTCGAGCGTCAGCGACATGCTGAGCGGCTATCGCGTGTTCTCGCGGAGATTCGTCAAGAGCTTCCCTGCTCTGTCGCGAGAGTTCGAGATCGAAACAGAATTGACGGTCCACGCGATGAGCTTGCGCGTTCCGCAGATCGAAGTTCCCGTCGGGTTCAAAGACCGGCCCGTCGGCAGTGAGAGCAAGCTGCGGACCTACCACGACGGTTTCCGCATTCTGTCGCTGATCATCGGTCTCATCCGTCACGAGCGCCCCGTGATGTTCTACGGCATCGCAGGGGCACTGCTCGCGATCATCGGCATCATCATCGGTATACCGGTCATCGTCGACTTCGTCGAGACCGGCCTGGTCCCGCGACTGCCGACCGCAGTCCTCGCCGTCGGGATCGTCATCGTCGCATTCCTGGCGTGGGTCATCGGCCTGATTCTCGACGGTGTGCTCAAAGCGCGCCGAGAACTGAGTCGACTGAACTACCTGCAGTACAGCGCGCCGACGCCTACGATTCCATGACGAGCACGACGGCAGCCCCCGCCGCGCTCGACGCGACCCGAGGCGCGCTGACCCGATTCTCGGCATGGGCTCGCCGGCGAACCATCTTCATCGCACCGGTCCTCGTCTACCTCATCCTCGTCCTTCTCGGTGTCACGACGTCGAACATCGGAATCTCTTCACTTCGTGAAGACCCGGCTTCTCCCCTGGGGTTGCAGATCGGCGGATCTCAGGGCATCCGATCGGACGAATGGGGCACGGAATCACCGATCTGGCTCGGGCAACTCGCCCGTGGCGGCGCCGAGGATCCGACCCCGCTCAGCGTCTCCAACGACTTTTTCGCGCAACTGCCGGCGGGTCCCGTGTCGAGCGTGGTGTTCTTCGACGGCTCGATGCTGTCGTTGGGGACGATCCTGCCTCAAGAGATGCTCTTCGCGGCCAAGTGGTGGCTCCCCGCGCTCCTGCTTTTCATCGGGCTCCCGATCTGGTTCCGCCAGGTCGGGGCGGGCGCGCGCTGGGGATATCTCGCCGGCGTGCTCATCATGGTTGCTCCGGGTAGCGCGTGGTGGTCCGGGAGACCGGTGAACACGCTCGGATTCGTGGCTGCAGGGTGCGCGCTCGGAATCTACGGAGCAACGGCTCTCGGAAGACGTCAGTGGGGCCGCGGCATCGTCGCCGTGCTCGCCTGCGGCATCCTCCTCGCGCGCCTTCCCACGTATTACCAGCCCTTGGCGATCGTGGTCGGCATCCCCATCGTCGTCGCGACCGCCGCGGTGATCCTCGCTCGCGCAGCGCCGTGGCGCGAGCGTGTGCTCGCGCTCGGCGCAGTCGGCGTTTCGGGGCTGGGCTGGACTGCGCTGATCTTCTGGGAGAATCGCTCGGCGGTCATGGCCGGCCTCGGCACGGTCTACCCCGGCGACCGCCAGAGCACAGGCGGCGCCACGAGCCCGGGGATGGTCTTCGGCGCGACGAACCTCGGAAAGATGGAGGCACTCGGTCGCGACACCCCCCTGAACCAGAGCGAGGCCGCAACCGCGTTCACCGTGCTGCTCGTGGTTCTCGTGTTGCTGTTTGCGACGCAGCGGTGGCGCGGATCACGCGTGCTTGCGACAGCTCTGATCCCCATCGTCGCCCTCGGCCTCTTCTGGCTGAGCTGGGGCACGATGAGCTGGGGGTCGCTCGGCAGTCACATACCGATCGTCAACCGTGTGCCGAACACCCGGGCGATGCTCGGCGTCGGATACATCGCGATCATCGCGTTCTGTCTGTTCATGAGCCAATGGCGTCCCCCTCGCCGCCAGGCGGTGGCCGTCGTCGCCGCGTCCGCCGCCGCATTCCTGTCGGGGTATGGCGGCTCCTCCCTCCAGGAGACGACGATGCCGGGACTGACAACGTGGTATATCTGGGCCTGCGCGCTCGGAACCGGCGCCGTCGTCTACGCCCTCGTGGCGTTCTCCCAACACCGCTGGCCGCTGGTGCTCGCGGGCGTGGCCGCGCTCTCGCTCACGGCCACCGCACAACCGATCCTCTTCGGCCTGGGCGATCTGCGCGCTAGCACGACGGCACAGAAGTTCATGGCCTGGGGCGCGGAGAGCATGTCCGACGGCACGGTGTGGGCATCACCCTCGCAGGACGTCGACTCACTGATGATGGCCACCGGCACTCCGTCCCTCAGCGCCCGGCAGCAGATCGGACCCGATGTCGACGAGTGGCGCAAGCTCGACCCGGAGGGTGCGTACGAGCAGTTGTGGAATCGTGGCGGTCTGCACATCATGTTCGAGTGGACCGACAACGATGACATCACCTTCGCGCAGCCTGTCGCCGACACGATAATCGTCCAGACATCGCCTTGCGTGGTGGCGGAGCGCATCGAATCATTCACACACGCGGTCTCAGCGTCTCCGTTGGACGGTCCGTGTCTCACTCAGCGTGACAGCTTCACCTGGGGCGGCATCAACTACTTCGTCTACGACGTGGAGCGGTGACCGACCGCTCCGACCCCTGTGGTTGTTCAGTACAGCGCCAGGATCCACGCTGCCGCCAGCGCGGCGAGCACGAATACGGAGCCGACGGGAAAGACGACTGCCGACGCGCGGGCCGACATCTCCGCTCGCATCGGGAGCAGCGATCGCATACCCACGAGCACCGGGAGCACCATCGGAGCGAAGTAGCGACCCTGCACTCCCTCCACGGCGGCTCCGCCGACGGGAGTGAACGACAGGTACAACGCGAGCATCGATACGAGGACCCCGCCCGCGCCGACGATCGCGAACCAGACGCCACGACCTCGCCGAAGAGGTTCCGCGTTGAGCGCTGCCACGACGATCACCGCGACCAGGACGACGGCGGCGATCTCGGGCAGATTAATGCCGTTGTACCCGATACTGCCGAAAAGGTTGCGCACCCAGTCGTCGCCGTACCTGACGAAGGAACGTCCTACGACCATGGCGGCGTCCAGCGGATGTGCCAGCACCCACTTCAGTTGCTCGGCCGGCACGGCGCCTCGGCCGTACATCGCGCTGATGGCCGACGCCGCAGACGAGGTTGCGACGAGGATCACCGCAGTCAGCACCGCCGCAATCGCAAGATAACCCCATCGAATCGCGCGCGCCCGACGCACATCGTCTCTCATCGAACGGGAGCGCCATCGCTCTGGAAGAAGGCGCGGCCCGGGAATCACGAGCACGAGTGCAAGGAAGACAGCGTAGGAGGGCTTCGCGAATGCCAGGCCGAGCCCTGCGACGCCCGCCACGAGGAGCGCCCTCGCGGACGGATCACGATCCAGGCAGAGTCGGACGGCCGCCGATACGACGAGGATCGCGACAGCGTTCGTGTAGGTGTCCGCAGTCACATACGACGCTTGAACGATCGCGGAGGGGAAGAGGACGACAACGAATGACAGCCAGGCCGCACGGAAGCCGCGAAGAATCCGGACAGCGATCCACGTGAGCGCCATGGAGAAGAGCGCATTGGAGATTCGTGCCGCCAGCAGCACGCCGCCCGTGTCGAGCCCTGCTGCGCGTCCGACGGCCATCCCGACGGCGGCCGGCGCGTAGGCGACGGCGCTCGATGCCGCCGCGTTGGAGATGTCGAAGTCGACGGTCGACTCCGGTCGCAGCGGCGCGCTCGCGAGGCGCGCGATGTCCCCGGCATTCTCGAAGTCGGCGCGAGACCATTGAGGTGCACCGCGATCGACGTCGTTCGAGGCGCGGTGCCCGTCCATTTGAAGATCGACGATCGACTGCGGTACCTGCGCGCCGAGAGTGCGCCCGTCCGCGCGCACGTACGGAGCGAGGGTGCCCTCCGAGACCTGGTAGGCACGCGCCACATGAGACTGCTCGTCCATCCCCCACCCTTGGGGAATCATGACGATGAAGAACGCGATGAAGGCCGCTGCTATCGGCAGGACGATGATGTCGGCCGCGAAGCGCCGGCGCACGCGGAAACGAGCGGGGGTATCCTGGTCGAGGGCATTCACGGCGTGGGAGAGATCACTGGCCGGCCACCTCTACGAGCTTGCGCAGGTACTCACCGTAGCCGCTCTTACGCAACGGCTCCGCGCGTTCGAGCAGTTCCGCATCGCTGAGATATCCCAGCCGCCACGCGACTTCCTCGGGAGCGCCGATCGAAAGTCCCTGGCGCTTCTGCACCGTCCGTACGAACTCCGTCGCCTCGGCAAGCGAATCGAACGTGCCCGTATCGAGCCAGGCTGTTCCCCGCGGAAGGAGTTCGACCTGAAGGGCGCCGCGCTCGAGGTACTTCTTGTTGACGTCAGTGATCTCGAGCTCCCCGCGTGGCGAAGGCTTCAGGTTCTTCGCGATCTCGACGACGTCGTTGTCATAGAAGTACAGACCGGGGACCGCATAGTGGCTCTTGGGCTCTTCCGGCTTCTCCTCGAGGGAAACGACACGCCCCGACTCATCGAATTCCACGACGCCGTAGGCGGAAGGATCGTCGACTCGATAGCCGAAGACCACGCCGCCCGTGAGCTCCCGATACTGCCTCAGACGGGTACCCATACCCGGGCCGTAGAAGATGTTGTCACCGAGGACGAGTGCCACACTGTCCGAACCGATGTGCTCCTCGCCCAGAATGAACGCCTGAGCGAGCCCGTCAGGCGATGGCTGAGTTTTGTACGTGATAGACACACCGAACCGGGAGCCGTCACCGAGCAGCCGCTGGAACTGCTCCGAATCCTGCGGCGTGGTGATGATCAGGATGTCCCGGATGCCGGCCAGGATCAGAGTCGACAGGGGGTAGTAGATCATCGGCTTGTCGTACACCGGGACCAACTGCTTGGAGATGCCGAGGGTGATCGGGTGCAATCGAGAGCCCGTGCCCCCGGCAAGGATGATGCCGCGCATCCTGCAAGTCTCTCATCGAGAGTGATCCGATCCAACTTCGAGACCACAGAACGCCCCGATAGTCTGGACGGATGCGCAAGCTCCTCGTCACCGGCGGCGCCGGCTTCATCGGTTCCAACTTCGTCCACCACGTCGTCGCTCACACCGACGACCACGTGACCGTCCTCGACAAGCTCACCTACGCCGGCAACCTCGCGTCGCTCGAGGGGCTCCCCGCTGACCGCGTGAGCTTCGTCCAGGGCGACATCGCGGACGCCGCGCTGGTCGATTCCCTCTTCGCCGACACGGATGCCGTCGTGCACTACGCCGCCGAGTCGCATAATGACAACTCGCTCAACGACCCGCGTCCGTTCCTCGACACCAACATCGTCGGCACCTACACGTTGCTCGAGGCCGCGCGGAAGCACGGCACGCGCCTGCACCACATCTCGACCGACGAGGTCTACGGCGACCTCGAACTCGACGATCCGGAACGCTTCACCGAGAACACCCCCTATAACCCGTCGTCCCCGTACAGCAGCACGAAGGCCGGGTCGGACCTGCTCGTCCGCGCCTGGGTGCGCTCGTTCGGCGTTCAGGCGACGATCTCCAACTGCTCCAATAACTACGGGCCGTATCAGCACGTCGAGAAGTTCATCCCCCGCCAGATCACGAACGTGATCCGCGGCATCCGGCCCAAGCTCTACGGTGCCGGTGACAACGTCCGCGACTGGATCCACGCCGATGACCACTCTTCCGCCGTCCTCACGATCCTCGAGAAGGGCGAGATCGGCGAGACCTACCTCGTCGGCGCCGACGGCGAGAAGGACAACAAGACCGTCGTCGAACTGATCCTCACACTGATGGGTCAGCCGGCGGATGCCTACGACCACGTCACCGACCGCGCCGGTCACGACCTGCGGTACGCGATCGACTCGACGAAGCTGCGCACGGAGCTCGGTTGGACGCCGCAGTACCGCGATTTCGAAGCGGGCGTCGCCGCGACGATCGACTGGTATCGCGAGAACGAGGCGTGGTGGGCGCCCGCGAAGGACGGCGTCGAGGCGTTCTACGCGTCGAAGGGACAGTGATCCGCGTGACCGAGTACGGCAAGCACCTCACCGTCACCGAGACTGCCATCCCCGGTCTCGTCGTCTTCGACCTGCCCGTTCACGGCGATGCGCGCGGCTGGTTCAAGGAAAACTGGCAGCGCGACAAGATGACGTCGCTGGGCTTGCCCGACTTCGGCCCGGTGCAGAACAACATCTCGTTCAACGACGCGGTCGGCACCACACGGGGAATCCACGCCGAACCGTGGGACAAGTGGGTCTCGGTCGCGACGGGGCGCATCTTCGGCGCGTGGGTCGACCTGCGTGAGGGACCCACCTTCGGAGCGGTGTTCACAACGGAGCTCGACCCGTCGAAGGCGATCTTTGTGCCCCGCGGAGTCGGGAACTCGTACCAGACCCTCGACACAGACACCGCGTACACCTACCTCGTCAACGACCACTGGTCGCCGGATGCCGCCTACTCGTTCCTCAACCTCGCCGACGAGACGGCCGCGATCGCGTGGCCGATCCCACTCGATGAGGTCGAGATCAGCGACAAGGACAAGAACCACCCGCGCCTTGCCGAGGTCACACCGATCCCGCCGAAGAAGACGCTCGTGCTCGGCGCGAACGGGCAACTCGGACGTGCGCTGCGCGACCAGTACGGCGACGCTCCCCACGTCGAGTACGCCGACCGCGTCGCGCTCGACCTTGCATCTCCCGACTTCGCGACCGCCCGTCGCTGGCGTGACTACGGCCTGATCATCAACGCCGCCGCGTACACGAAGGTCGATCTCGCTGAGACGTCCGAGGGTCGGAAGGACGCGTGGGCGGCGAACGTCAGCGGAGTCACGGCGCTCGCCCGCGTCGCTTCGGAGAACGGGATCACGCTCGTACACGTGTCGAGCGACTACGTCTTCGACGGCACTCTCGACGGCCCGTACCGCGAAGGCGACCCGGTGTGTCCGCTCGGCGTTTACGGCCAGACGAAGGCTGCGGGTGACGCGATCGTGCAGACGGTGCCCCGCCATTTCGTCATCCGCACCAGCTGGGTCATCGGCGACGGCGCCAACTTCGTGCGGACGATGGCATCCCTTGCCGAGCGCGGCATCGACCCGAAGGTCGTCGATGACCAGGTCGGCCGTCTCACCTTCACCGACGACATCGCCCGCGGAATCCGCCACCTCGTCGATACCGGTGCACCGTTCGGCGTGTATAACCTGACCGGAGGCGGCGATCCGCAGTCCTGGGCGGACATCGCCCGCGATGTCTTCCGACTGACGGGGCATGATCCGGCGCGGATCACCGGAGTGTCGACCGAGGTCTACTTCGCCAGCGCGACCGCGCCGGTGGCGCCCCGACCGCGCAACAGCGTGCTTGATCCGACGAAGTTGCTGGCGACCGGGTGGCACGTGGCACCGGCTGATTCCACTCTCGAGCAGTATCTGACAGTGCTCCGCGAGCACACAGAGTGACGGGCGACCGGAGCCTCACGAGTCGAGAATCAGTTACCGGCTTCGGTCGGTGGGCACGTACACAGCGGCGCGGCTTCTATCAGACCACGACCACGGATTGGCACGCCAGCAGCGAGTTCGATCCTCGGCCGACGTTGATGCCGTAGCTGCACACTTGATGAGCCCCCTTAGACAGCGGGATGAACGCGTCCAATCCGTGTTGGGCACCGAATCCCGGATACGCGCCCGCGACGTCGGGCCTGGATGCGTTCGCCGTCAACACGGCTACGGCGACGCCGTCCGCGTATACGTGCACAGCTATCGCGCCCGTCGTGTCAGGGTCGATGGTCCACCCGCGGAGCTGCACACCCCCGGCGACGACGGTGGCATCGGTTCCTCCGAAGGGCGAACGATTCGGCACCACAATGTCCTGGCAACCCAAGAGCGCGTTCCCACCGCCGCCAGCGGAGTTGATCCCGTATGCGCAGACACTGTGTCGCCCCGCCGAGAGGTTCAGCTTCGCGTCGATCCCATGAGAGTTCCCATAACCCGGATAAACCCGCCCGACATCCGGCCGGGACGCGTCCGCAGTGACCGCTCGGGACGCGCCGTCCACGTAGACGTGCACGGGGATCGAATCCGTCGTGTCAGGATCGATCGACCAGCCCCGCAGAACCGCATCGCCGTCAACGATTGCAACGTCCATTCCGCCGAAGGGGTCGCCGGCGAGCACGGTGCTCGCGCCGCAACCGAGGAGGACGTTTCCCCCCCATCCCACGTTGATGCCGTAGAGGCAGACCTGCTGCGATCCAGTTCGCGACGGGATGACAGCGTCGAAGCCATAGGCGGTCGAACCAGAGGCGACCCTGGCATCGGTGCGAATGGTCTGTGCACGGATCGCCGTCGCCGAACTCCCCATCCATGCGTGAACCGTCATCGGGCCCGTGGCGTTGGGGTCAGTGACCCATCCCTTCACGCGGAGTCCTCCGGGCACAGCCGAGATCGAGTCGACGGCGCCGACGGGGTCAGCACTCGTCGTCACTCGGACCGTCGTGCATTCTCCGAGCAGCATATTGAAGCCGAGGCCGACATTGATGCCGTAGACGCACACCTGATGAGCACCCAAAGTCGTCGGGATCGAGAGATCGATGCCGTGGTTGTCTCCCGAGTCCTTGAAGACTGCTCCGACATCGGGACGGTATGCGTTCGCCTTGTAGGCGGAGCCGACGCCGTCGATATACACGTGGACGGCGAGCGGATCGCGGGTGTCAGTGTCGACTGTCCACCCTTCGATGTGGATTCCCCCCGGGACAGCGCGAATCGTCGTTCCGCCGTGCGGCGACGCGGACTCCACAAATACGGGTGTGCATCCGAAGTCCGCGTCTGAACCGATGCCTGCGTTCTTCACGGCGACGCAGACCGTTGTGTCTCCTCCGCGCACCTCGAACGTCGAGTCCATTCCATGCCGGTCGCCGACTCCAGGGTAGGCCTTCGCCACATCGGGTCGATACGCGTCGGCGGTGAAGGAAGCCCAGTTGGCCTCTCCGTTCACCCTCACGACGACACTTAGCGACTGGGTCGGGGCGTCGGGATCGATCGCCCACCCCTGAACTGTGACCTGCCCGCGGCTCACCACGAGGTTGTATCCGCCGAAGGGAGAATGCGATGTGTCGGCGCCCTGCGTCGACCCGAACCACTGCGTGTAGTAGTTGTAGAAGTTGCGGTTGCCGTAGCTCGAGCAGCCGTCGCCGATGCCGTAGCCGGCGTTGAGCGCGGCTTTGTTCGGCTGATACGGCGTGTAGTTGTAGAGCGCGGCGGTCGCGTAGTTGCGGATGTTGAGATTGGTGCCGCCGCACGCGGAGTTCGGGCTCCACCCGATGAAGTGCACGCCCGGCTGTCGTGCGAACCGTGTCGCCTTGTAGGTCTTGAGCTGCTGCGTGCCCTTGAAGATCTGCGGGCCGACGCCCTTGAAGGAGGGGTCGCACGGTGCGGTGTCCGGACAGGAGGCACCCATCGCGGCCTGAAGATTCCAGTCACTCGGTGCGGTGCTGGTGACGAGGCCCTGCTCCTTCTGGAGCGTGACGAGGATGACCTTCGCCGAGATCCCGCACGCGGTCTGCATGCGGTAGATGAGCTCCGAAACCTTCATGGTGCCGCCCTTGATGGCGGAGCACACGAGTTGACCGGTCGTCTGCGATACCCACTCCGCCTTGTCGGAGATGCTCGCGTTGATCACGTTGAGGCACTTGCCATTCTCGCATCGCCCGATCTTGCTGTCGAGAAAGCTCTGGATTTCGGCTGCTGTCATCGCCGCGCCGTCGTAGAACAGCGCATCCGAGATGATGTTCTCCGGATCGAAGCCGACGACGGGCGCTGCCTTCACGATGCCGGCGGACACGTCGGGCGCAGACGCGGCGGCATCCAGCGCAGCGGCAGCCGCCGGCGCGGACGCGGAGACCGGCTCCGCAGCAACGGCAGGCGCCGCGACGAACAGGGACGCGATGAGCGCCAGAGACGCGAGGATCGCGGCGGCTCCGGAGCGAGCGCGGCGTGCGACCAACGTCGAGTTTCGGGTACTCATGTGAACATTGTGACGGAAGTCAATGATTGTTACCACTTTCTCATCATCAATGTGGCGCACCGAAGCCGCGCCCTAGAGATCGGCGTGCAGCATCCACACCCGCTCCGCGGCGCCGAACCACGAGAACGCCCTTCCGCGGTCCGCGGCGAGTACGCCGTACCGCTCGACGGATGCCGTGGACCCGAGCACCTCGGCGAGCGCGGCACCAAGCGCCGCAGCCGCGGAAGACGTCGAAGACCCGGCGTCCGAGGGGTCCGCCTCCACGAGCGCTCCCCCGTCCCAGACCACTTCGCGGTGGACGGGCGTGTCGACGGCCACCACCGGCAGGCCCACCGCAAGCGCCTCGACGAGCCGCCACGGGAAGGCGGACAGACGCGACGGCGCGACGAACGCGACCGCGCCGCCCAGCAGCGCCCCGCGGTCCGCGTCGTCGAGAGCGCCGAGCGCGACCACGCGGTCGCTCGAGAGGCCGGATGCCGAGGCGAGCGCGGTGACGGCATCCGCATCGCCCTCCGGAACGTCGATCACCACGACGGCGACGTCCAGACCCGCGGCGACCACAGCGCCGAAGGCGTCCCCCACCCGCGCCGACGGCGACGATGAACCTGATGCGAGCACGAACCCTTCCGGCACTCCGAGCGCGCGCCGACGCCCGATCTCATCGGTCGGCACCGCGAATCCGGCGGGGGCGGCGCCGGCGATCACCCGTACCCGGTCGCCGAAGGCCCCAAGTTCGGAGACGCGCGCTGCCATGGCATGCGTCGGCACGACCACGGCGTCGGCGAAGCGCGCGGCGCGCTTCAGCATCGCCTTCTGCCAGGTGACGGCACCGCGGTGCAGCTCGGCGCCGCGCTCCCAGGCATCCAGATCCCAGATTGTGACGACGGTCTGGTCGTTGTCGTTGACGCGGTCGTGCCGCACGAGCGGCGCCATAAGCGTCGGCGAATGGATCATCCCGCCGCCGATCCCCGGCGCGACCCCCAGCTGCCACGCGGCGGCGAGCTCGCGACGCCCGAGCGACGCCCGCGACAGAGACGCGAGCCCGGGGACTGCTCCCTCGAGCGTCCCGGCGGCATCGGGCACGGCGGGGACGATCGCCTCGACGGCGCAGCCGGCGGGCGCCGTGCGCACGAGCGCGCGCCCGAGTTCGCGCGACGCGGTCGTGAGATCCGACGCGGTCGGCGCCACCACTTGGTCGAGCACGACCCGCAACAGGGCTGTCACGGGGCGGGGGTCGGACTCGGCGACGGGGGGTACAGCGCCTGCTGGATGAGCTCGCGCACGTGCGCGTATTGCTCGGCGGTCGGCTTCTCCGTGGAGATCCCGGCACCGTCGGGGGTCAGCTCGAGCGTCTGGACGGGCTGCTCCTTCGCCTTGGCGGCGAGCTCGACGAAGTAGCCGAGGGCGCCGGCCGGAATGTCGGTCTGCACGAGGTCCTCCCCCGCCTTCGCGACCTCCTGGAACCGCGTTAGGACATTCGCGGGATTCGCCTGCGCGAGGATCGCCTGCTGCAACTCGCGCTGACGGCGCATGCGATCCCAGTCGCTCGTGGTGTAGCGCGAGCGCGCGTACCACTGGGCGGTGTCCCCATCCATGTGCTGCGGACCGGCCTCGATCCACCCGATCGCCCAGTCCTCCGCCGGCTCGCCTTCGTACGAGGGCCCGCCGCCCTTGGGCAGCCGCTCCTGCACGGTGATGTCGACACCGCCGAGCGCATCGACGATGTCGGCGAAGCCCTTCATGTCGACGAAGACGTAATACGGGATCTCGACCCCGAGAATCCCCTCCGCGGCCGACTTCGTGGCCTCGATCGCGGGCGTGGAGCTCTGCGCCGCGGCATCGGGATAGATGTCCTTACCCCCATCGGGCTGGCAGATCTCCACAGCGTTCATCAGCTGGTTGATGCCCGGGCCCCATCCGCAGGTCGACGAGGGATGCCCCTCGAAACCGTTCGGGTAGAGCTCGCTCATCGGCCCCTCCGAGAACGGCGCATGGGCAAGATCACGCGGGATGCCGGTGATGTGCACGGCCCCGGTGTCGGCGTTCACCGACACGACCGAGATGCTGTCGAAGCGCATCGAGTCGCGGCCGAGCCCCGAATCTGCCCCAAGCAGCAGGATGTTGTAGTACCCGTTCGACGGCGGGACCGGCGGCGCGTTGTTGGTGAAGATCGAGGCGATCAGCTCGCGCGCGGGCGCGATGAGCTGCTGCGCGGCATACACGGCCCCACCACTGCCGAGGACGACGCCGACGATCGCGAGCGCCGCGATCGCGGGTCGCGCGCCGGGGCGCGCACGCACGAGCCGCACGAGCCGCAGGGTGTCGACGGTCAGGACGACCCACAGCACCGCGTAGGCGAGCAGCACGATCTGCACGAGGAGGAGGACGAAGCCGTTCGACGCGAGCGTCCCGAGCATCGTCGGCCAGAGCAGCGCCATCGCGACGGCGACCAGGACGAGCACCCACATGACGATCGTCGCCGTGAGGCCGACGCGTCCGAGGCGCCGGTTTCCCGCGAGGCTCTGCGCCGACCCCGGGAGGAGGAAGTTCAAGACCACGAGCCACCACGCGCGCCGGGTCATCACCTTCGGCGAGCGCGTGTCGGGGCGCCGGATCGGCTGGTCGCCGAGCACGACGGCATCCGCCTTCTGCTGCGCTCGCTGGCTCGCACCGGAGGCGGGACGGGACGCTCCCGGCGACGACGGCCGCGGCGGCGAGGCGACGCTCACAGCGAGTCCTTCAGGCGCCGGTTCTTCTCCTCGACCTGCTCTTCGAGAAGGCGCGCGTACTGCTCGACCCGGTCGCCGAGCCGGTCATCGGACGCGCCGAGGATCCGCGCGGCGAGGAGCCCGGCGTTCTTCGCGCCGTTGATCGATACGGTCGCCACGGGGATGCCGGCGGGCATCTGCACGATGCTGAGCAGCGAATCGAGCCCGTCGAGCGTCGCCAGCTGCACGGGCACGCCGATCACCGGCAGCGCCGTGACCGACGCCAGCATGCCGGGGAGGTGCGCCGCACCCCCTGCGCCCGCCACGATCGCGCGCAGGCCCCGCGCGCGAGCCTCGCGCCCGTAGCGGATGAGCTTGTCGGGGGTCCGATGCGCCGAAACCACCTCGACCTCATGCGGGATGCCGAACTCGCTCAACACCTGCGAGGCGTCGCTCATGACCCGCCAGTCCGAATCGGAGCCCATGACGACACCGACGAGAGGGGATGCCGAGGAGTGGAGAGCCGAAGTCACCGCACCAGGCTAGGGCGACACCCTGGAAGAATCCCGGAACGCCACGCAGACCCGGCCTCCCCGCGAACGCAGCCCCGGTCGCCTCGCGAACGCAGCGAGTCGAAACGCCGTCAGTCCGCGAAGAACGCCGCTGCGGCGCGGGCGTCGTAGACGACGGCATCCAACTCTTCGCCCGTCGCATTCACGTGGCCCACCTTGCGCCCGGGGCGCGGCGCCTTGCCGTACGTGTGGACCTTGACGGCCGGGTGCGCATCGAGCGCCGCGGGAAGGCGGCTCTCCAAGGTGTCGGTCGCCGGCCCGCCGAGGATGTTGACCATGACCGCCCACGGCTGCCGCGGAACGGCGTCGCCGAGGGGCAGGTCGAGCACGGCGCGCACGTGCTGCTCGAACTGCGAGGTGATCGCGCCGTCCTGGCTCCAGTGACCGCTGTTGTGCGGGCGCATCGCGAGCTCGTTGACGAGGAGTCGTTCGTCGGTGGTTTCGAAGAGCTCGACGGCGAGCATGCCGGTGACTCCGAGGCCCTCGGCGATGGTCGTGCCGATTTCCGCGGCGACCTCGGGGAGGCGTGCGGCGCCGTGCGGGGCGGGGGCGATCACCTCGGCGCAGACGCCGCCCCGCTGCACCGTCTCGACGACGGGATACGTGACGAGCTCGCCGGAGGGTCGGCGCGCAACCTGCTGGGCGAGTTCCCGCGAGAAGTCGACGAGCTCCTCCGCGAGGAGCGGACCGTCGCCGAACCAGTCGGCGACCTCGTCCGGCGACGAAACGACGCGGACGCCCTTGCCGTCGTACCCGCCGCGCGGCGTCTTCACGACGACCCGGCCGCCGTTGCTGTCCAGGAAGGTCTGCAGCTGTGCGGCATCCGCCACTTCGGCCCACTCCGGCTGGGGGATGCCGAGCTCCGCGAGCCGGGCGCGCATGCGGAGCTTGTCCTGCGCGAACTGAAGCGCATCGGGACCGGGGTGCACGGCGACGCCGCCGTCGACGAGCGCACGGAGCACCTCCTGCGGTACGTGCTCGTGGTCGAACGTGACGACGTCGACGCCCTCCGCGAAGACGCGGACGGTCTCCAGGTCGCGGTAATCGCCGGTCGCGGTCGCGGCGAGGGATGCCGACATGCCCGGCTCCTCCGCGAGCACGCGCACGTCGATCCCGAGTTCGACGGCCGGCGCGATCATCATGCGGGCGAGTTGCCCGCCCCCGACGATTCCGAGTGTGAGTGCCATGACGCGTCCCTTTCGACGCGTCCATCCTTTCAGGTCCGGCGGGCACCTGAGCGCTCACCGCGCTCCCCTCGCACGGACCGGAGCTTCCCGCGTCGCGCACGCCTGCCTCCCGCGCCGCGCGCGCCGGCACTTCCCCGAGACCGTGCGTTCTCGACGAGACCCGCGCTTCCGACGGCGGGTCTCGTCGAGAACACGCGGTCTCGCGGGGTGGGCGGGGCGGCGCGCGGACGCTGGGGCGGGCGCCGCCGAGGCGGGCGCGGGGGCGGGGGCGCCCGGACGCCGTGGCGCCCGCTACCGGCCGGGCAGCGGAGGGGGCGGGCCGGGATCGATGATCGGGATCGCGTGCGAGTCGCGGTGCGCGAGGATCTGGTTGACCTCGACCTGGTCGGCGAGCACCTCGTGCATGAGCCGGACGGACGGGATGTCGACCATGCGCAGCGGCTCGTCGACGCCGTTCGACAGAGTCAGCGTCCCGGTGCCCCACAGGCGCTGGATCGGGCCGCGGCGTTCGCCGATCGTGTAGCCGCGGGCATGGCTGAGCTCGAAGCGGTGGCGTCCGAAGACCCCCGACCGGGCGATCACGCGCCGCGTCGTCACCGTGTAGGTGCGCGAGAGCCACCGAAGATACGGCACGATCGCGAAGAGCAGGATGAGGGCGCCCGCCGTCGCCCACAGCATCCAGTCCTCCGCCCATGCGCTGAACTGGGCCGGCAGATTGCCGGTGAAGTAGCCCACCCCGCCGGCGACCGCGATGACGACGAGCGCCGACCAGAACAGTCGGCGCGCGTGCCCGCGCACCCGCGCGATCCGCCGCTCGGGCACGACAGCACCCGGAGCGGGTGTCGCGGGGCGCCCGGTGTACGCGGTCGGCTGGGTCACCCTCTCATTGTGCCGACGCGGGTGCGTTCGGCCGGGCAACCGGCCGGTTTCCGGCGTTTCGCCGGAGGGAGCGGGCGCCGATGGCCTGAGGAAGCGGAGCACCGATGGCCGGAGTGCGGGCGGACTACCGTACGTGCACGACGTCGCCCGCGGCCACCACGGTCTCGACACCGTTCGTTCCGACGACGAGGCGGCCGGTGTCATCCAGCCGAACGGCCCGGCCGTGCAGCACCACGCCGTCGGGAAGCGTCACCTCGACCTCTGAGCCGATCGTGCGGCACCGCTCGCTCACCCGCGGCGCGACGACGGCGCCACCCCCGACCGCGAGGTCGGCGATGCCGTCGCGCAGCGCCGTGAGGTAGTCGGCGAGCAGGCGATCCTCATCGGCGACGGCGCCCTGGTCGGCGAAAGAGGTTGCGGTCGGCACCGGCAGGTCGATCGTCTCCATCGTCGTGTTGACACCCGCGCCGACGACGACCGTGCGCGGGTCGGACGGGAGGACTTCGACGAGGATGCCGCTGATCTTCCGCGCCTGGGGCCCCACCCCCACCAAGACGTCATTGGGCCACTTGAGCGAGACATCCGAGAGCTGTGCACCCACGGCATCCGCCATCGCAGCTCCCGCGATGAGCGGAATCCAGCCGCGGTTCTCGAGGGCGACGGCACCGACCTCAAGCAGGACGGAGACGGCGAGCGCCGAATCGGGCGGCGTCACCCACGAGCGGTCGCGCCGTCCGCGGCCGGCGCGCTGATCGCGCGTGAGAAGCGTCGAAAGGTGCGGGTGGCCTTCGGGGTCGCGCGCGGCGTCGTGCAGCAGCTTGGCGTTGGTCGAGTCGACCGACCCGATCACCTGCAGGCGGGGCGTGACGGCGGCGGCCAGGGGGTAACCCTCGTTCGGGATCGGCATAGCGCCACTCTAGGCCTCGGACGGCGCCCGCAGGAGGGCATCCCCGAGGGCGCGGCCCGGTCTCGAGGAGCCCGAATCGCGTGGATAGAGGTCCCGTCGTCGGAGCGATCGACGGATGGATGCCTCATCCTTCACATCCGTTCACTACAGCACCACCGATCCGACGACTGGTACTCCACGGGCGTTCGAAGCGCCCGGAAGCGCTCGGAAGCGCCCACCGCGCCCTCCGCCCAAGCATCCGAATAGCGAACGGCAACAGCGAAACACGGATGCCGTTGTCGCACTCCCCCAACGATCCGCGCATCGCGGTCGCTAGGGTGGAACGCGTGACCGACCCGAGTGACCTCTCCACGACCGCCGGCAAGATCGCCGACCTCCGCGCCCGCTACCAGGAGGCGGTCGTCGATGCGGAGAGCACCGCCCGCGAGAAGCAGCACGCCAAGGGCAAGATGACGGCCCGCGAGCGCATCGAGGCGCTCGTCGACCCGGGCTCGTTCGTCGAACTCGACGAGTACGTCCGCCACCGCACGAGCGCCTTCGGCATGGACCGCTCCCGCCCCTACGGCGACTCGGTCGTCACGGGCGTCGGCACGATCCACGGACGCACGGTCGCCGTCTATGCCCAGGACTTCACCACCTTCGGCGGCTCGCTCGGCGAGGTCGCGGGCGAGAAGATCATCAAGGTCATGGAGTTCGCGCTCCGCGGCGGCATGCCGATCATCGGCATCCTCGATTCGGGCGGCGCGCGTATCCAGGAGGGCGTCGTCGCGCTCGGCAAGTACGGCGAGATCTTCCGCCTCAACACGGCCGCCTCGGGCGTCATCCCGCAGATCTCGATCATCATGGGTCCCGCCGCCGGCGGCGCCGTCTACTCCCCCGCGCTCACCGACTTCGTCGTCATGGTCGACAAGACGAGCCAGATGTTCGTGACCGGTCCCGACGTCATCAAGACGGTCACCGGCGAAGACGTCGGCATGGAGGAGCTCGGCGGCGCTTACACGCACAACACCCGCTCCGGCGTCGCGCACTACCTCGCCGAGGACGAGGACGACGCGCTCGACTACGTGCGCACGATGATCGGCTTCCTCCCCGACAACAACATGTCGGAGATCCCGGTCTACGAGAACGCCTTCGAGTGGGAGACGACGGATGCCGATCGCACGCTCAACGCGGTGATCCCCGACTCTCCGAATCAGCCCTACGACATCCACACCGTGATCCGCACCATCGTGGACGCGGGCGACTTCCTCGAGGTGCAGCCTCTGTTCGCCCCGAACATCGTGATCGGCCTCGGCCGGATCGAGGGGCGGACGGTCGGCATCATCGCGAACCAGCCGTCGCAGATGGCCGGCACCCTGAACATCGAGGCGGGAGAGAAGTCGAGCCGGTTCGTGCGGTTCTGCGATGCGTTCTCGATCCCGATCGTCACCCTCGTCGACGTCCCCGGCTACCTTCCCGGCACCGACCAGGAATGGACGGGCGTCATCCGCCGCGGCGCGAAGCTCCTCTACGCGTACGCCGAGGCGACGGTGCCGCTGGTCACCGTCATCCTGCGGAAGGCGTACGGCGGCGCGTACATCGTCATGGGCTCCAAGCAGCTCGGCGCCGACATCAACCTCGCCTGGCCGACGGCCGAGATCGCCGTCATGGGCGGCCAGGGCGCCGTCAACATCCTGTACCGCGGCGAGCTGAAGAAGGCGGAGGCCGCCGGAGAGGACGTCGCCGCCGTCCGCGCCCGCCTCGCGAGCGAGTACACCTACAACGTCGCCTCACCCTTCCTCGCCGCCGAGCGCGGCGAGCTCGACGGCATCATCGAGCCCGCGCAGACCCGCGTGGCGGTCGCCAAGGCGCTGCGCTCGCTGCGCGGCAAGCGCGCGAGCCTGCCCCCGAAGAAGCACGGGAACATCCCGCTGTGAGCGCGCAGAACGCGGCGGCGACGGATGCCGCGGACGTCGGCGCCGACGCGGCGTCCGGCTCCCCCGAACGCGACGAGCGAGACCTCCACGTCGAGATCCGCCGCGGGTCGCCGACGGCGGAGGAGCTCGCCGCTGTCGTCGCTGTCGTGACCGAGGCTTACGAGCACGAGGCGGCCGCGGCCATCGCCGAACCGGAGCCGCACCCGTCGGCGTGGCGCGTGTCGGCGCGCGCGATGCGCGAACCGCTCCGCCGCGAGATCGGCTGGGGCCGCTTCGGGGGCTGACGACGTCGACGCGGCACACCCCGGTCGGTCGGAGAACTGTTTTCTTGTCCCCCGAAATACCTACAGACAAAGCTCTTGCGGGCGGGCACACTGAAAGAGCTGGAACGCATTCGCGTTCGGTGCAACGCGTTTCTTGCGCGCCGCACCCTCGCGAGCAGGTTTTCGGGTAACCGGCTCGCATGGCGAGGGGCGGGCGGCTTCGCCGCCCCTCGCCCCCTTAATCGCCAGGGCCTGACGAGGCCGTTTCCCCTCGGTCTGCGCCCTCGGTGCCCGCCACGCCCCCCCGCGCGATCTCATGCCAGAGGTCGACCGTCTCCTCGCCGTCCGGCGCCGTGGAGCGACCGACGACGGTCACCGCGATCTGCGGATGACGAGAGGTGCGGATGTACAGCCGCTCCGACCTCGCCCGACCGACGATCGTTGCGAGCTCGGCGCGCACGGCGGCGCGCTCGGCCGCGGACAGTCCGTCGAGACCGTCCTCATCGAGAACGGATGCCGTGGCGCCGCCCGCACGCGCACGCGCGAGCGCCGAGCGCACGTCGTCATCGAGGAGCGCTGCGCCGCGCAGCTCGTCGCGAAGCGTCGCCTCCGCGATCCGCGCCAGGTTCCGCTCCGTGTCGTCGAGTCGGCCGCCCACCTCGATCGTGTGGGCGAGGACGGGTCCCGCGACGGCGAGTGCGCGCTGGACGAGCACCCGGCGCTCGCGGCGCATACCCTCCTGCGCGGCCAGCCATTCCGAAGCATCCCGCTGCAAGCGTGTGAGCTGGGAGGTGTCGCGCGCCGCACGCGCGAGGAGCACGCCGATCAGCTGCGCCGCCCCCACCCACAGGACGGCGCCCACGACTCCCAACGCGAGCGCGGACGGCCCGCCGATCCAGAACGCTGCCGACACTGCCGCCAGCGCGACGCCCGTCCACGCCGCCCACGGGCGCCGGCGCACGATCACGATCGCCATGAGAGCCCCGACGGCGCCCAGACCCCAAGTGGCGTAGTCGGTCAGCCGCGCCTCCGGACGCGCAGCCAGCCAGCTCGCGTTCGGAACGATCACCGCCGCGGCGACGGCGAGTGTCGCGACCCAGACGGGCAGCCGCGATCGCACATTGAGCAGACCCTGCACCATCGGGCTCACTCCGTCGGCGCCCGCATCGTCGTGCGTGCGCGCTGAAGGACGCCAGAGGATGCAGAGCCAGGTCGTGACGAGGTAGAGCGCGACGGCGCCGATCTGCAGGAACGGATGCGCGGGAGCGACCGTCCACACCAGGGCGCCCACCGCGAGGTAGGCGGTGAAAGCGACGGAGAGGAGGGTCAGTGCGCCCCGCACCCCCGAGACAGCCGACCTCACGACGGATACTCCCAGTCGAGGAGGACCGTCGTGCCCGTCCGGCCGGTCTGCACGCGGCCCCGTCCGCCGGCCGCTGCCATGCGGGCGACGATCGATCCGCGGATGCCGAGACGGTCGTGCGCGACCTCGGCGGGGACGAACCCCGTTCCGGCATCGGCGACACGAACGGCGAGGGCGCGCGCATCGGCCGCCAATGTCACCGTCACGCCGCGGCCGGTGGCATGCTGCGCGGCGTTCGCCAGCGCCTGCGATGCCGCGAGCACGACGGCCCGGGCGACGCGCCCGGGCACGGGCGGCGCGTCGTCCGAGACGTGCGAGGCGACCTGCAGCTCGAGCCCCGCCTCCGCCGCGGCGCGCTCGATGTCTCCGGCGAGGGATGCCGCGGGTACCGTCTCGTCGGAGCCCTCGCGCGCGTCTTGTTCGGCGTTCGCGAGGCGGGTGAGCGCCTCGCGCGCCATCGCGACCGCGAGCGCCTCCTCGCGCGGCGTCGTGGCGCGTTCAGCGGCGATGAGCGCTGCCAGGACGCTGTCGTGCATGAGCGCCGCGACGGCGATGCGTTCGGACTCGGCGGCATCCGCGGCGGCGGCCGCCGCGTACGACTCCACGGCGGCGCCCCGTGCTTGGTCGACGCTCCTCCCCATCGAACGCAGGAGCCATGCCAGCGCGATGATGAGGCCTGCGAGGATCATCGCGAAGACGGCATCCAGCACGACGGAGATCATCTCCTCGTCGGCCGTCCCCACCTGCGCCAGTCGGACGACCGCGTAGGTGAGGGGCGCGATCGTCGCCCAGGCGATCTGGACGGGCAGCGAGAAGGCCACCACGGCGGCCGCGCACGCCACGTTGATGAGGTACCAGATCCAGGGCTGCTCGTGCGGCGACGACGCGATGCCTCGTGTGGCGAGCGGCCAGCACGCGAACACGACGAGCAGCGCGACGGCGCACGCCCCGCTGGCCGCACGCGCCCACACGCCGGTGACAAGCGCGAGGATCATGAGTGCGAGCGGCGCGAACGTTCCGACCATCAAGGCGATGTGCCACGCGGCATCCTCCTGCGTGGAGCCGATCGCGTTGAGGAACGACTGCGCGCCGAGCACGGCGCACCCGAGGGCGACGACGAGGCGGATGATCCGTTCGACGCGCGCCTCGGTGAATCTCTCCGGGCCGGGTGGGTCGGCGCGCGGCGCTGCCGGCGCGACGGATCCGGCCGTGACCGACATCGCCTCAGCGGCCGCCGGCGGCCGTATCGCCGGCGACCAGCCCGTCTTCGATGGCACGCAGGCGCAGCTCGATCTTCGTCGGGGCGGGCCGCCCGACCTCGGTGTACTTCACCCGGATGCGCGTGATGTTCTCCTTGGCCGTCGAGTAGGCGATGCCCAGGCGCTCGGCGACCGACTTCAGCGGCAATCCCGCGGCGTACAGGCGCAGCACCTCCCGCTCGCGCGTGGCCAGCTGCGCGTCGGCGAAGGCGCGGTCGCCGTCGACGGCGCTGGCCCATTCGAGGTTCTCGAGAGCCTCGCCGTGCGCGATCGTGCGGATCGCGGCGAGCACGTCGTCGGTCCGCGAGGCCTTGCTGATGACGCCGGCGGCTCCCGCGGCGAGCGCCTCGCGGACGGCGGCAGGGCGATCGGCGACGCTGTGGATGAGGACGGGCGAGCCGTCGGCGACCACGGCAGAGACGTTCTCGGTGACGGTGGTGCCGTCGCCGAGGGTGAGGTCGAGCACGACGATGTCGGCGGGTGCCGCGGCGGTCGCCTGGCGCCACGCGAGGTACTCGCGCACCGTGCTCCCCGAGAAGACGACCTCCTTCGTGCCCGCACGGGCGCACGCCGCTTCGAGTCCGAGCCGGACGGACTCGTGATCGTCGATGACTGCGACGCGGGTCATGCGATGAGCCTAGCCAGCGGCGCGCGCGAGCGTCGCGACAGCCTCGACGTGATGCGAGTGCGGGAAGAGGTCGAACGCGTCGATCCGCAGCGGCTCGTAGCCCCGCGCGCGGAAGGTGCCGAGGTCGCGCGCGAGCGCGACGGGGTCGCAGGCGACGTAGACCACGGATGCCGGTGCCAACTCGGCGACCTGTTCGACGACCGCGCGCCCGGCGCCGGCGCGCGGCGGATCGAGCAGCACGACCCCGCGCGCGAGACGCTCCCGCTCGGCAGAACCCGCCTGCGCGAGCAGGCGCGCGAGGTAGCGGTCGGTGCGCTCGGTCTCGGCGCGCGCTCCGACCCACTCGGCGAGGTTCTCGCCGGCGTGCTCGGTCGCTCGGGCGTCGGCTTCGACGCTCGTCACGCGCGTGGAGGAGCCGCCCGCCTCGGCGAGGGCGGCGGCGAAGAGTCCCACGCCGCCGTAGAGGTCGAGGTGCTGCGCGGCCGGGTCGACCCCGCCTGCGGTGTCGAGCGCGGCGCGAACCGCCTCGGTGAGCGTGGATGCCGCGAGGCGGTGCACCTGCCAGAACCCGCCCGCGTCGACCAGGAAGCGCCGCTCGCCGGAGGACCCTGCGACGATCTCGGTGACGACTTCGCGGGCCGTCGGGTCTTCGGGGGCGCGTGTGGGGCGTTGCGCGCGCGGTGCGGGGCGACGGCCGCGCCCGTTCCGCTGGCCCGCCCGGCCCGCGCCGCGCGACGATTCCCCGGACGTGCGGGGCGCAGGAGCGGGGCGGACGATGGTCCGAACGCTGCCGTCGGCGGGCTGCACGAGGTCGATGCGCCCCGGGGCGAAGCCGTCGAGCGAGCGGGCGACCTCCTCGATCTCGGCGGTCGCGAGGGGCAGGTCGGGGGTCTCGATGACGCGGTGGCTGCGGGCAGCGAACGGCCCGATACGCCCCTCGTCGTCGACGTGCAGGCTGACGCGCGTGCGCCACCGGAGGCCCTCGGATGCCTCGTCTGCGTCGGCGCCACCTGCTGCGGTCATCGTGGTTGTGGGATCGTCGATACCCGCGAAGCGGGTGAGGGCGCCGTCGAGCACGCGCGTCTTGAGCGCGCGCTGATGCGCGAGGTCGATGTGCCCGAAGTCGGCGCCACCGGGGCGTTCGGCCGGTGGAACGCTGACGTCGGCCGCGCGCCAGACGTGCGGGCGCCGGTGCGACGAGGCATCCGTCACATCCACCACGTCACCGCGCCAGAACGAGCTCTTCGAGGTGTCGGTCAGTTCGACGCGCACGCGCTCTCCGGGGATCGCGCCCTCCACGAAGACGACGCGCCCCTCGTGTCGCGCGACGAACACCCCGCCATGGGCCACGTCGGTGATGTCGAGCTCGAGGGTGTCGCCGTCCTGCATCCTTCGATGTTTCCACACCCCGCCCTCTCCCGCGGCGGCGATACGGTGGGGGAATGCGCGTGTGTCTGGCATCGACCTCCCCCGCCCGACTGATGCTCCTGCGTCAGGCGGGCATCGAGCCCGAGACGCGCGCACCGCAGGTCGACGAGGAGGCGGTGATCGCCGCGGTCGAAGCACACGAGCGGCGCGCGCTCACCCCCGACGAGCACGTCCTGCTGCTCGCCCGCCGGAAGGCCGCCGACGTCGCGGCTTCCGTCGCCGCGGACGACCCCGAGTTCGACGGCATCGTCGTCGGGGGCGATTCGATGTTCGAGCTCGACGGCGAGATCCTCGGCAAGCCGTACGAACCCGAGGTCGCCACGGCGCGCTGGCATCAGATGCGGGGGCGCACCGGCATCCTGCATTCGGGTCACAGCGTCTTCCGTCTCACCCCCGGACAGCCCCCGCGCGAGGCCCACGCCGTCGCGGAGGCGGCGGTCACCTTCGCCGCCGATGTGACGGATGCCGAGATCGCCGCCTACGTCTCCAGCGGCGAACCGCTGCAGGTCGCCGGCGCCTTCACGATCGACAGCCTCGCCGGAGCGTTCATCGAGCGCGTCGAGGGCGACCCGTCGACGGTCGTCGGCATGTCGCTGTCGACCCTCCGGCACCTCTGCCGTGAGCTCGAGATCACGTGGACGGACCTCTGGACCGGCACCTCGGCGTGAGCGCGGCTTCGTAGGGTGCCGCCCACGATTTCGCGATGATCTTGTGCGAGTGATCCAAAGCTGACCCCGTCTGCGTGGGTAGGCTGACATCCATGCCTTCTCTGGACCACGCTGTGGACGCCGCGCCCGTGCGCGCACGCATCACCAAAGTGCTCGTCGCGAACCGCGGTGAGATCGCCGTCCGCATCATCCGCGCCGCCCGCGATGCGGGGAAGGCCTCGGTCGCCGTCTACGCCGACCAGGACCGCGACGCGATGCACGCGAAGCTCGCCGACGAGGCGTACGCGCTCGATGGCACGACGAGCGCCGAGACGTACCTCTCCATCGAGAAGATCCTCTCCGTCGCCCGCCGCTCCGGCACCGACGCGGTGCACCCCGGCTACGGCTTCCTCGCCGAGAACGCCGATTTCGCCCGCGCCGTGCAGGCCGCCGGCCTCATCTGGATCGGCCCCTCCCCCGAGGCCATCGAGGCGCTCGGCGATAAGGTGACCGCCCGCCATGTGGCAGAGAAGGTGGGCGCTCCGCTCGCCCCGGGCACCCCCGGTCCCGTCGAGACCGCCGACGAGGTCGTCGCCTTCGCGCGCGCGCACGGTCTGCCCATCGCGATCAAAGCGGCGTACGGCGGTGGCGGCCGCGGCCTCAAGGTCGCCCGCGAGGTCGATGAGGTCGCCGAGCTCTTCGAGTCGGCCACGCGCGAGGCGGTCGCCGCCTTCGGTCGCGGCGAGTGCTTCGTGGAGAAGTACCTCGACAAGCCGCGCCACGTCGAGACCCAATGCTTGGCGGATGCCGAAGGCACCGTCGTCGTGGTCTCGACCCGCGATTGCTCGCTGCAGCGCCGCCACCAGAAGCTCGTCGAAGAGGCACCGGCGCCGTTCCTGACGCAGGAGCAGACGCGGACGCTCTACGACGCGTCGAAGGCGATCCTGAAGGAGGTCGGCTACGTCGGGGCGGGAACGTGTGAGTTCCTCATCGGCGCCGACGGCACGATCTCCTTCCTCGAGGTCAACACGCGCCTGCAGGTCGAGCACCCCGTTTCCGAAGAGGTCACCGGCCTCGATCTCGTGCGCGAGCAGTTCCGCATCGCCGAGGGCGGCCTGCTCGACGATGTCGACCCTGAGCCGGTCGGACACTCGATCGAGTTCCGCATCAACGGCGAGGACCCGGGGCGGAACTTCCTGCCGCAGCCCGGGCGCATCCACCAGTTCAAGACGTTCGGCGGCCCCGGCATCCGCCTCGACTCGGGCGTCACCGCGGGCGACAGCGTCTCGGGCGCGTTCGACTCCCTCCTCGGCAAGCTCATCGTCACCGGCCGCGACCGCACCGAAGCCCTCGAGCGTGCCCGCCGTGCCCTCGACGAGTTCGAGGTCGCCGGCATGCCGACGGTGCTCCCCTTCCACCGCAAGGTCGTCCGCGACCCCGCCTTCACCGCGGAGGACGGCCACTTCGGCGTCTTCACGAGGTGGATCGAGACGGAGTTCGACAACGACATCCCGCCGTGGGACGGCGAGCTCGAAGAACCCGAAGAGGCCGAGCCCCGCCACACTGTCGTCGTCGAAGTCTCCGGCAAGCGCCTCGAGGTGAGCCTGCCCGATCGCATCGCGGTCGCGCCGAACAAGATCGGCCGGCCCGTGGTCGCACCCCCGGCACGCCGTTCGCACGCGCCGAGTGTGAGCGCTGCGGCATCCGGCGACGCGGTCAAGGCCCCGATGCAGGCGACGATCGTGAAGCTCGCCGTCGAGGACGGCCAGCAGGTCGTCAAGGGCGACCTCGTCGTCGTCCTCGAGGCGATGAAGATGGAGCAGCCGCTGCAGGCGCACAAGGACGGCGTGATCGGCGCGATCGACGCGACCCCGGGTGCGACCGTTTCGGCCGGCCACCAGCTGCTCACGATCTCCTGACCCACGTCGTGCCGGTCCCCCGCTCCGCGCCGGTCTATCCTGGGGCGATGTCCCGCTCCCGCCGCCTGGCCGCCGCACTGCTCCTCGTCGCGTTCGGCGCGGCTAGCCTCGCGGCGTGCACACCCGGGCCGACCGCGGCAGAGGAACAGGCGACATGGGATGCCTGGTCGACGTCGCTCCTGGAGGATGCCGGTGATGCCGGAATCGGCGGCGCCTTCGGTGCCGCCGGCTCGGACACGACGTCGACGCTGAACCTCGGCGGCGGGGTGACGTACCGCGCCGTGGAGCTGCGCTGCATCGGCACCGACCGGGCCAGCTTCACCCTCGAGTACGTGGCCGGCGGCGACACCGTCACCTCGACGCAGGAGATCGTCTGCCACGGCGGCGACCCGCGCACGCCCATTGCGATCCCGACCGCGGTGCGCGAACTCGACACGTTCACCGCACGTGCCACGTCGCCCGACGGGCGCGGCGAGTGGGTCGCGCTCTTGCAGCGCTGAGGCCCGCGGGACGGGATCAACGAAGGGGTGCGCAACCTCCCGGCCGTTGAGCGAGCGCAGCGAGTCGAAACGTGCCGGTCAGCCGAAGAAGTCGTCGTCGCGGTTGACCTGGTGCATCGCGCGGGTCGCGTCGGTGATCGACCCCGTGAGCGAGGGGAACACCGCGAAGACGCGCGAGAGCTGGTCGACCGTGAGGCGCCGCTCGACGGCGATCGCGATGGGGTAGATGAGCTCCGATGCGCGCGGCGCGACGATGACGCCGCCGATCACCGTGCCCGACCCTTCGCGCGCGATGATCTTCACGAACCCGTCGGTGATGCCGAGCATCTTCGCGCGCGCGTTCGCGGCGAGCGGCAGTTTGTACACGTCGCCTGCAATCGCGCCCGTCTCGAGATCCTTCTCCTGCCGGCCCACCGTCGCGATCTCGGGTGCCGTGAAGATGTTCGCCGTGATCCGGCGTCGCTCCAGCGGGATGACGATGTCACCGAGGGCGTGGAAGATCGCCGTCCGGCCCTGCATCGACGCGACGGATGCCAGGGGTACGAACGTCGTGCAGTCGCCGGCGGCGTAGATGTTCGGCACCGACGTGCGGGCGACGCGGTTGACCCGGATGTGCCCCGATTCGGTGAGCTCGACTCCGGCATCCTCCAAGCCGATGTCGGCGGTGTTGGGGATCGAGCCGACGGCCAAGAGGCAGTGGCTCCCCCAGATCGTCCGACCGTCCGACAGGGTGACCTCGACGCCGTCGTCGGTGCGCTCCACCTTCTCGGCGCGCGACTTCGAGAGCACCGTCATGCCGCCGCGGGTGAAGACCTTCTCGAGCACGGTCGCCGCGTCACGGTCCTCGCCGGGCAGCACGTGGTCGCGCGAGGAGATGAGCGTCACCTTCGCGCCGAGGTTCATGTACGCCGACGCGAACTCCGCGCCGGTGACGCCCGATCCGACGACGATGAGGTGCTCGGGGAGCGACTTCATATCGTAGAGCTGCGTCCACGTGAGGATCCGCTCGCCGTCGGGCTTCGCGCTCGGAAGCTCGCGCGGCGACGCGCCCACCGCGACGACGAGGGTGTCGGCCTCGATCCGGTCGAAGTCGGTGCCGCCGGGGCCGGTCGCCACGACGATCGCGTGCGGGCCGTCGAGGCGGCCGTGGCCCGAGACGATGCGGACTCCGGCATCCACCAGCTGCCCGCGCATATCGTCGGACTGCTGGCGCGCGAGGGAGAGCAGTCGCTTGTTGACGGCGGCGAGGTTGATCGCGACCTGCGGTTTCAGCGGTCGGCCGCTCTCGCCCTTCGCGAAGAATTCGACGCCCAGATCGGATGCCTCGGAGATCGCGATCGCCGCATCGGCCGTGGCGATGAGGCTCTTCGAGGGGACGACGTCGGTGATGACCGCAGCTCCTCCCACGCCCGCACGCTCGACGAGCGTGACCTCTGCGCCGAGCTGCGCGGCCGCGAGGGCCGCCTCGTAACCGCCGGGGCCGCCGCCGACCACCGCGACGGACTGGGAGTGGACGAAGCTCGCGGACATGGCTCCCATTCTCTCAGGCGCCCGCTGGCCGGATGACCGCACCAGTTCCTAGAGTGGTGGCATGTCCACGTACAGCAACCCTCTCGACGACCCCGCCGCCGACCCGTTCGAGGTCGCCGCGCAGGCGGCATCCGACATCGCGCGGCTCACGGGTGTCGAGCGACACGACATCGCCCTCACGCTCGGTAGCGGCTGGGGCAAGGCCGCCGAACTCGTCGGCGAGACCGTCGCGACCGTCCCCGCGACGGAGGTCACCGGTTTCAGCAAGCCCGCCCTCGAGGGCCACGTCGGGTCGCTGCGTTCGATCGTGACGCCGAAGGGACGGCACGTGCTCGTCATCGGCGCGCGCACGCACTACTACGAGGGCCACGGGGTGCGCCGCGTCGTCCACAGCGTGCGGACCGCCGCCGCGACCGGCGCGAAGACGATGGTGCTGACGAACGGTGCGGGCGGCATCAAGGCGACCTGGAAGCCCGGCACGCCCGTCCTCATCAGCGACCACATCAACCTCACGGGCGACTCGCCGCTCGAGGGCGCGACGTTCATCGACCTCACCGACCTCTACTCGACGCGTCTGCGTGACGTCGCACGTCGCGTCGACCCGACGCTCGACGAGGGCGTGTACTGCCAGTTCCGGGGGCCCCAGTACGAGACACCCGCCGAGGTGCGCATGGCGAAGACCATCGGCGGCCACATCGTCGGCATGTCGACCGCGCTCGAGGCGATCGCGGCGCGTCAGGGGGGCATGGAGATCCTCGGGTTCTCACTCATCACGAACATGGCCGCCGGCATCCAGACGACCCCGCTCAGCCACGCGGAGGTGATCGAGGCCGGCCAGGCGGCCGAGCCCGTCATCTCCGACCTCCTCGCTCGCGTGATCGGGCAGCTGTGAGCGCGTCTGTGGACCGGGTCGACCCGGCGGCCCTGGCGACCGCCCGCGCCTGGCTCGCCCAGGACCCCGACGAGGTGACGAGGGCGGAGCTTGCGTCGCTCATCACCGCCGCGGAGGGCGGGGATGCCGCGGCATCCGCCGACCTGGCCGACCGTTTCGGCACGCGGCTGGAGTTCGGTACCGCGGGCCTGCGCGGACGCCTGGGCGCCGGAAGCAACCGGATGAACCGGGTGCTCGTCTCGCAGGCGGCCGCGGGTTTCGCGGCGTACCTGCGGGAGAAGGCCGAGCCGGGCGAGACGCCTCTCGTCGTGATCGGCTACGACGGGCGGCGGAACTCCGACGTGTTCGCCGAGGACTCCGCCGAGATCTTCGCCGGTGCGGGCCTGCGCGCGGTGCTCCTGCCGCGGCTGCTGCCGACGCCCGTGCTCGCGTTCGCGGTGCGGCACCTGGGGGCGGCCGCCGGCGTCATGGTCACGGCATCCCACAATCCGCCCGACGACAACGGGTACAAGGTGTACCTCGGCGGGGCCGACCACGGCTCGCAGATCGTGTCGCCTGCCGACGCCGAGATCGCGGCGCACATCGAGCGGGTCGCGAAGACGACGGTCGTCGGGGACATGCCGCGCGGGGCATACGAGCTCGCCGACGAGGCGGTCGTCGAGGCGTACGTCGCCGCGACCGCCACCGTCGCTCCGGCCCCCGCCGGCGCCGCGGGCATGAACTGGGTCTACACGGCGATGCACGGCGTCGGCTACGAGACACTGACGTCGATCCTCCAGCTCGCGGGGTACCCGCTCCCGGTCGTCGTCGAGGCCCAGATCGCACCCGACGGACGGTTCCCGACGGTCGCGTTCCCGAACCCCGAGGAGCCGGGCGCGATGGACCTGTCCTTCGCCACGGCGCGGGATGCCGCGGCGGAGTTCATCCTCGCCAACGATCCCGACGCCGACCGGCTCGCGGTCGCGATCCCCGACGCGTCGTCGCCCGAGGGGTGGCGCCGGCTCACCGGCAACGAGACGGGGCTCCTGCTCGGCTGGCGCGCGGCGAAGCGGGCGCGGGCATCTGCGCCCTCGCAGGGCGCCGCCGCGGGCGCATCGCTCGCATGCTCGCTGGTCTCCTCGCCCGGGCTGCAGACCGTCGCCGAGCACTACGACCTGGACTTCCACGCGACGCTGACGGGCTTCAAATGGATCTCGCGCGCCCCCGGCATCCTCTTCGGGTTCGAGGAGGCCCTCGGCTACCTCGTCAATCCCGAGACGGTGCGCGACAAGGACGGGATCAGTGCCGCCGTCGCGATGCTCGGCATGATCGCCGAGGCCCGCGAGCACGGCGAAACGCTCGCCGACCTGCTCGACCGGTTCGCCGCGACGTTCGGCTACTTCCAGTCGGGGCAGGTGTCGTTGCGCGTCGACGACGTCTCGCTCATCGGGCGGATCATGGCGGCGCTCCGCTCAGCTCCCCCCGCCGAGGTCGGCGGCGTGGCGGTCGAGCGGATCGACGACCTGCTGGCCGTCGCCGATGCCCCCTCGGATGCCGGTGACGTCCCGCCGAGCGACGTGCTGCGCCTGTGGCTCGCCGACGCTTCCCGCGTCATCGTGCGCCCGAGCGGCACCGAGCCGAAGCTCAAGGTGTACCTCGACGTCCGCGGCGACTCGGCCTCCGACGCGGCGGAGCGCCTCGCCCGCCTCGACGCCGGTGCGCGCGACCTCCTCGCCGCCGCGCAGGCCTGACGGGCGAAGCGTCCCGTGCTGACAGGCGCGGGGCGGCCTCGCCTCTAGGCTGGGGCGCGTGCTGCTCACCGATCCCGTGACCCTCGAGAACGCCCACGTCCGCCTCGAGCCGCTGAGCCCGGCGCACGCTGGCGACCTCGAGACCGCCCGCGAGGGCTTGGAGTACGCCTGGTACACCTCCGTCCCGGAGTCCGTGCTCGAGGAGATCGCGTGGCGGCTCGCTGAGCGGGATGCCGGGCGGCTGAACCCGTTCGCGGTGATCGCGAACGGCCGCGCCGTCGGGATGACGACCTACTGCAACATCGACCAGCCGAACCGGCACGTCGAGATCGGCTACACGTGGCTCTCACCCGTCGTCCAAAGGACGTCGGTCAACACCGCCGCCAAGCTGCTGCTCCTCGGCCACGCGTTCGAGGGGTGTGACGCGATCGCGGTGGAGTTTCGGACCCACTTCCACAACCGGCAGTCGCGCGCCGCGATCGAGCGGCTCGGCGCGAAGCTCGACGGCATCCTGCGCAATCACCGCCTCGGCCCCGACGGGTCTCTCCGCGACACGGTCAGCTACTCGATCCTTCCGCACGAGTGGCCCGCCGTGCGTCTCGGACTCGTCGCGCGCCTCGCCGCGCGGTGAGCCGACGACGGTCCACGGGCCACGCGAGCGGGTATTCCCGGGACACCGTGGTTGTCCCCCGGCAGTCGGTTCACCAGAATGGGCGTGAGGGAGGCTGTTCGGTGAGAATCCTCGTGGTGTGCGGTGCAGGAGCGTCGAGCACGTTCGTCGCGCAGCGCCTGCGCCACGCCGCACAGGCCGCCGGGCGGCCGATTAGCGCCACTGCGGGCACCGTGAAGTCCCTGCCGATCGACCTCGACGCCGCCGATGTCGTCCTCGTCGGGCCCCACCTGCAGGACGACATCGCCCGCATCGAGCGTGCCGCCGCCGCGCGCGCCGTGACCGTCGTGCACCTGACCCCCGACGTCTTCACGGACGTCGACGGCACGCACACCCTCGCGCTCGTGGACGCGGCGCTCCCCGCCGCCGAGTCCCGTGCCGCCGAGTCGCCTGCCGCCGAGTCCCCCGCCGCCAAGTCGCCGGCCGTCGAGTCCCCCATCGCGACAGATGCCTGCCCGAACACGTGCCCCAGCGCCGAGACGTCGGAGCGCACCGCACCCCCGCCCTCCCCCGTCGTCGAGAGGAACACCCCATGAGCCAGGTCAGCCGCACGGTCCGCATCGGTTCGTCGAACGGCCTCCACGCCCGACCCGCGAAGATGTTCGCGGCCGCCGCGAAGGAGTCCGGCATCCCTGTCACCATCTCGAAGGGTTCGGGCGAGCCCGTCAACGCCGCGAGCATCCTCAGCGTGATCTCGCTCGGCGCCGAGAAGGGCGACTACGTCACGCTCACCGCCGAGGGCGAGAAGGCAGACGACGTCCTCGACGAGTTGGTCGAACTGCTCACGACCGACCACGATGAGAACTGACGGACGCGCCGGATCCGCCGCCCCCGACATCACGAAGCACTGCATCGAAGGAGAGCACGAACATGACTGAACTGCGCGGAGTGGGAATCGGCCTGGGTGTGGCGCAAGGCCCCGTCGCCCGCATGGCGGCGCCGTCGCCCGCCCCCGAGGACACCGCGAGCACCCGCACGCCCGACGACGAGCTGGCGCGCGTGCGCTCCGCGGTCGCCGACGTCGCGCGCGAGCTCGGCGAGCGCGGCGAGAAGGCCGGCGGGATGGCCCAGGAGGTGCTCGAGGCCCAGGCGATGATGGTCGAGGACCCCACCCTGGAGAGTGAGGTCGCCACCCGCGTGAACGCCGGGAAGACCGCCGAGTTCGCCGTGTACGACGCGTTCGCGAGCTTCCGCGACCAGCTGGCCGCCATGGGCGGCTACCTCGGCGAGCGCGCCGCCGACCTCGACGACGTCGCGCAGCGCGTCATCGCGAATCTCCGCGGCCTGCCCGCCCCGGGCGTCCCCGACCCGGGTCACCCCTTCGTGCTCGTCGCGAAGGATCTCGCCCCCGCCGACACGGCCCTCCTCGACCTCGACAAGGTGCTCGCGCTCGTCACGACCGACGGCGGCCCCACCTCGCACACCGCGATCCTCGCGCGGGAGAAGTCGATCGTCGCGGTCGTCGGCGCTGCCGCGGCGAAAGACCTCACGGACGGCGAGACGGTCATCGTGGATGCCGCTAAGGGCGTCGTCACGACGTCTCCGACCGACGACGAGCTCCGCCAGGCCCAGCACCGGGCCGACGCGCGCGCGGCTGCGGCATCCGCCCCGCTCACACCGGGCGCCCTGAAAGACGGCACCGCCGTGCCCCTGCTCGCGAACCTCGGCAAGCCCGAGGGTGCCGCCGAAGCCGTCGCGCTCGGCGCCGAGGGCGTGGGCCTGTTCCGCACCGAGTTCCTGTTCCTGTCCTCCTCGCAGGCGCCGACCGTCGCGGAGCAGACCACGTCGTACACGCAGCTGCTCGAAGCGTTCCCCGGCAAGAAGGTCGTGGTGCGTGCGCTCGATGCCGGGGCCGACAAGCCCCTCGCGTTCCTCAACGACGCGCACGAAGACAACCCCGCCCTCGGCCTGCGCGGACTCCGCGCGCTACGCGCGAGCGAGGACATTCTCCGCGAGCAGCTGACGGCACTCGCCGAGGCCGACGCAGCGACCGACGCCGACCTCTGGGTGATGGCGCCGATGGTGTCGACGGTCGAGGAGACCGAGTACTTCGTGACGCTGGCGAAGGAGTACGGCATCAAGACGGCCGGTGTCATGGTCGAAGTGCCGTCGTCGGCGATCCAGGCCGCGCGCATCCTCGAGATCGCCGACTTCGCCTCGATCGGGACGAACGACCTCACGCAGTACACGCTCGCCGCCGACCGCCTGCTCGGCTCGGTCGCGTCGTACCAGGACCCGTGGCACCCGGCCGTGCTGCACCTCATCGAGATGACCGCCGCGGGCGGCAAGGCCAACAGCAAGCCGGTCGGGATCTGCGGTGAGGCGGCGGCCGACCCGCTGCTCGCCGTCGTCCTCGTGGGACTCGGCGCGACGACCCTGTCGATGGCGCCGACGGCGCTGGCCGACGTCCGGGCGTCCCTCCTGCAGTACGACCTCGACGATGCGCGGCGGATCGCCTCCGCCGCCCTCGGCGCGGACGACGCGGCATCCGCCCGCGCCGCCGCACAGGAGGCCGCCGCCCCGGTGACGGCGTGACGGAGTGACGGCGTGACGGCGTCACGGGGCGGATGCGCGATTCGCTGCCGGAGCGAAGGATGAGCGTCCTCACCGCGGACCGGATCCGCCTGCATCCGGGACGCGCCACGAAGGACGAGGCGCTCCGCGAGGCGGCGGCTCTGCTCGAAGGTGCGGGGGCGGTCACGGCCGACTACCTCGCGTCGATGCAGGCGCGCGAGGCGCTCGTGTCGACGTACATGGGCAACGGCCTGGCGATCCCGCACGGGACGAACGAGACGAAGGATGCCATCCTCTCCTCCGCCGTCTCGTTCGCCCGCTACGACGGCGGCGTCGACTGGGACGGCGACCCCGTCAACTTCGTCGTCGGCATTGCCGGTCGGGGCGACGAACACCTCGAGATCCTGTCGCAGATCTCGCTCGTCTTCGCCGACGACGACGGCGCGGCACGTCTGCGAGGTGCGGCCACGCCGGAGGAGGTACTGGAGCTGTTGGGCGGGGTGAAGGGCGGGGGACGCGCCGACACGTCCCCCGCCTAGACTTCCGACGTGGCCCCGAAACGCACGCGCGCAGGTCGCGCACTCCGGTGGACGCTCGGCATCGTCGGCGCGGTGCTGCTCGTCGCGATCGTCGGGACGGTGGTGTGGAGCCAGGCCGGCGTCATGGCGGCGGAGACCGAGCCGCTCGCCGCCGTCCGCGCCGATGACCGGATCGCGATCACCGACACGGATGGCGGCATCGTGCTCGCCCCGGCATCCGGCGCAGGCGACGTGGGTCTCGTGTTCATTCCGGGCGCGAAGGTGGACCCGTGGGCCTACGCCTCGAAGATGTCGGGCCTGGTCACGGACGACGGCCTCACCGTCGTGATCACCAAGCCCTGGCTGAACCTCGCATTCTTCGACCTGCGCCCCCTGACGAGCCTCACGGACCTCGCGCCCGACGTCGACGCGTGGATGGTCGGCGGCCACTCGCTCGGCGGCGTGCGCGCGTGCCAGCTCGCCGCCGATGCGGAGGCGCTCGTCCTGTTCGGCTCGTACTGCGCGACGGATCTGTCCGACTCAGGTCTGCCGGTCCTGAGCCTCTCCGGCAGCGAAGACGGACTGTCGACGCAGGAGAAGATCGCCGACGCGCGCGACGAGCTCCCCGCCGACGCCGAGATGGTGGAGATCCCGGGCGCCTCGCACGCCTCCTTCGGCGATTACGGAGTTCAGGCCGGCGACGGCACACCGACGGCGAGCGACGCCGAGGTCGAGGCCGTCATCGTCGACCGCGTGCGCGCGCTGGCATCCACCCTCCCGCGCTGACGCCGCTCCCTGAGCCCCCTGAGCCGCCGCTGGCTCGCGAATCACCGCTGGATTCGCGAATCACCTCCGGATTCGCGCGAAGAGCGCGGTGATTCGAGAATCGTATGGTGATTCGCGAGCGAGGCGCGAGGGCGCAGCGAAGGCGCAGAGTGCGGCGCAGCGCGCGGCGCGGGGGTCAGCCGCCGAAGCCCTCGCCGATGAGTTCGATGAGCTCCTCGCGCTCCTCGACCGAGAGGAAGGCGCCGGCGGCGGCGTTCAGCTGGAAGGCCTCGAGATCTTCGAGGCGGTAGTCGAAGGTCTCCGCCAGCAGCGCCAGCTCGCGGGTGAGCGAGGTGCGGCTCATCGTGCGGTTGTCGACGTTCACGGTGACGGCGAACCCCAGCTGGTACAGCAGGTCGAACGGGTGGTCCTCGAGCGCGGTACCCCAGCGCGCGATCGCGCCGGTCTGCAGGTTCGACGACGGCGACAGTTCGAGCGGGATCTCGCGGTCGCGGACCCACCGCGCCAGGTCGCCGAAGGTGACGAGCACCTCGTCGCCCTTCTGCTGCACGACCTCGAGGTCCTCGGCGACACGCACGCCGTGCCCGAGCCGCAGCGCGCGCCCGTCGAGGAGCGCGGAGCGGATCGAGTCGAGCCCGGCCGCCTCGCCGGCGTGGACGGTGACGGGGAAGAAGTGGGATGCCAGGTAGTCGAACGCTGGCCGGTGGTTCGACGGCGGGAACCCGTCCTCGGGCCCCGCGATGTCGAAGCCGACGGCGCCGCGCCCGCGGAAGGCGACGGCGAGTTCGGCGATCTCGAGCGACCGGTCGGTCTGCCGCATCGCGGTGATGAGCTGGCCGACGCGGATGTCGCGGCCCGCGCGGTCGACGGCATCCTCCCCCTCTTCGATGCCCTCCTGCACGGCGTCGACGGCTTCTTCGAGCGACAGGCCACCGGCGACGTGCTGCTCGGGTGCCCAGCGCACCTCGCCGTAGATCACGCCGTCGGCGGCGAGATCCTCGACGAACTCCTTCGCGACGCGGCGGAGCCCGTCGGCGGTCTGCATGACGGCGGTCGTGAGGTCGAACGTCTTCAGGTACTCGACGAGCGACCCCGAATCGCTCTGGTCCTCGAACCAATCCGTGAGGTCGTCGACGGTGTCGGCCGGCACCTCGAGGCCGATCTCGTCGGCGATCTCGAGGATCGTCTGCGGACGCACCGCTCCGTCGAGATGGTCGTGCAGCGACACCTTCGGAAGCGAGCGGATCGAGACGCCTTCGAGCTTCGCGTCGCCGTGCTGATCGATCGCCATGACGTGTCCTTCGGTGGAGAGAGCCGGTGGAGAGAGCCGGTGGAGAGAGCCGGTGCAGAAAGTGAGGAGGTTACGCCGTGATGCGCTCGAGGACGAGCGGGGCGGATGCCGGAGCTTCCGCACCGATCGACCACGCTCCCTCGAGGGCGTCGAGCGCGCGCGCGAAGCGCTTCTCATCATCGGCGAGCAAGGTGAACAGCGGCTGACCGGCCGTGACCTTATCGCCGGGCTTCACGTGCAGGTCGATGCCTGCGGCGTGAACGACCGGGTCCTGCGCGCGGGCGCGTCCGGCACCGAGGCGCCACGCGGCGACGCCGAACGGCAGCGCCTCCATGGCGCCCACCACGCCCGAGGCGGGCGCGGTGACGACGTGCGTCTCGCGCGGCGTCGGCAGGGGCGCGTCGGGGTCGCCGTCCTGCGCGCGGATCATGGCGCGCCAGGTGTCCATGGCGCGCCCGTCCTTCAGCGCCGCTTCGACGTCGGCATCCGGCTGCCCGGCGAGCGTGAGCATCTCGCGGGCGAGGGCGACGGTCAGCTCGACGACGTCGGCCGGTCCGCCGCCGGCGAGCACCTCGACCGACTCGCGCACCTCGTTCGCGTTGCCGATCGTGAGACCGAGCGGGGTGTCCATGTTCGTCAGGAGTGCGGTGGTCGCGACGCCCGAATCGGTGCCGAGGGCGACCATCGCCTCGGCGAGCTCACGCGCCCGGTCGACGTCCTTCATGAACGCGCCCGAACCGAACTTCACGTCGAGCACGAGCGCGTCGGTGCCTTCGGCGATCTTCTTGGACATGATGCTCGAGGCGATCAGCGGGATGGCTTCGACGGTGCCGGTGACGTCGCGCAGCGCGTAGAGCCGCTTGTCGGCGGGCGCGAGACCCGTGCCGGCGGCGCAGATGACCGCGCCGACGTCCTGCAGCTGCCCGAAGATCTCGTCGTTCGAGAGCGCAGCGCGCCATCCTCGGATCGACTCGAGCTTGTCGAGCGTGCCGCCGGTGTGCCCGAGCCCGCGGCCCGACAGCTGCGGCACGGCGGGGCCGAACGAGGCCACGAGCGGGGCGAGCGGCAGGGTGATCTTGTCGCCGACGCCGCCGGTGGAGTGCTTGTCGACGGTCGGCTTGCCGAGGCCCGCGAAGCTCATCCGCTCGCCCGAGGCGATCATCGCGTCGGTCATGACGCGGATCTCGTCGCGGGTCATGCCGTTGAGCAGCACCGACATCGCGAAGGCCGCCATCTGCGAGTCGGCGACGTACTCGCGCGTGTACGCGTCGATCATCCACCGGAGGGCGTCATCGGGCACCTGACCGCCGTCGCGCTTGATGCGGATGACGTCGACGGCGTCGAACGGCTCGACCGCCCCGCCGGGCGCGGAGGCGCTCATCGGGCCGCCTCCAGGTCGCGGGGGCCGAAGGCATCCGGCAGCACTTCATCGATCGTGCGGATGCCGGATACCGTCTCGAGCAGCATGCCCGGGAGCGCGAACTCGTACAGCAGCTGGCGGCAGCGGCCGCACGGCATGATCGTCTCGCCCTGGCCGTTGACGCACACGAACGCGACGAGCTCGCCGCCGCCGGACATGTGCAGGTCGCCGACGAGCGCGCACTCCGCGCACAGGCCCACGCCGTACGAAGCGTTCTCGACGTTGCAGCCGGAGACGATCCGGCCGTCGCTGACGAGCGCTGCGGCACCGACGCGGTAGCGCGAATACGGCGCGTACGCGCGGGTCATGGCTTCGGTGGCGGCGAGACGCAGCTCGTCCCAGTCGATGTCCACGGTCATCACTCCTTGATGTACGGCACGCCGTCAGCGGCGGGTGCCCGGGATTTTCCGACGACCCCCGCGACCACGAAGATCGTCACGAGGTACGGCAGCATCAGCATGAACTCGCTCGGGACGGGCGAGCCGATGACGCTGAGGGTGTTCTGCAGGCTCGACGCGAACCCGAACAGCAACGCCGCGAGGGTCGCCTTGATCGGGTCCCACTGGCCGAAGATCACGGCGGCGAGAGCGATGAAGCCCGCACCCGCGGTCATCTCCTTGTTGAAGGCGATGCCGTTGCCGATCGTGAAGACGGTGCCGCCGACGCCGGCGATGGCGCCCGCGAGCAGCACGTTCCAGAACCGCGTCGCGTTGACTTTGATGCCGACGGTGTCGGCCGCCTGCGGGTGCTCGCCGACGGCGCGCAGGCGCAGGCCCCAGCGCGTCTTGAACATCCCGAACCAGACCAGCGCGACCGCGATGTACATGAGGTAGACGAGGATCGTCTGACGGAAGAGCACCGGGCCGATCACCGGGATCTCGCTCAGGACCGGGATCGGCAGGCGCTCGAACCGCGGCGGATTGTTGAGGGTTCCGGCGTTCGGCTGGAGGACCTGCGAGAACAGGAAGCTCGTGAGGCCGGCCACCAGGACGTTCAGCACGACACCGACGATCACCTGGTCGACGTAGTACTTGATGGCGAAGGCCGCGAGGACGAACGCGACGAGCATTCCCGCGATGGCGGCCGCGAGCAGGCCCGCGATCGGCTGTCGGGTCACCGAGGCGACGAGCGCGGCGGTGAAGGCGCCCGCGAGCAGCTGACCCTCGATCGCGATGTTGACGACACCCGCGCGCTCCCCGATGACGCCCGCGAGGGCGCCGTAGATGAGCGGAATGGCGAGGCCCAGCGCTCCCGCGAGAAGGCCGGCGACGGGGATCGTGCCCCCGGCCGCGGCCCACGTGAGGAAGCCGATGACGAGCACGACGATGAACACGACGACGACCCACAACGGCGACCGGCCGAACGCATGGACGAAGTAGGCGGATGCCGCGGCGAGCAGGACGCAGACGATGAGGCATGCCCACGCGGTCGCCGCGACGGGTGCCGAGATGCTCGGCAGCTGCAAGGCGTCGGCGGCGGTGGACACCTGGAAGGTCGTCATTCCCGAGCGAGGCGCGGCGAGCAGCAGGATGCCGAAGAGCACCGTGAACACCGCGAGCGCGATCGGCGTCTTCCAGCTGCGGATGACGGTGGTCTCGGGCGCGAGGGCGCTCGGCGGGGTCGTGACGACGGCGTCTCCGGTGAGGCTCACGCGGTCACCTCCGATGGGGTGGCGTCGGCATCCGCGCGCTTCTTCAGCTCTTTTTCCCGGGCCTTCTCGCGCTTGCGCGCGTCGCGCTCGGGCGAGGGGAGGAAGAAGATCGTGCGGACGAGCGGCGGGGCCGCGATGAACAGGACGATGAGCGACTGCACGACGGTGACGATCTCGATCGGCACCTGCTCGCTGGCCTGCATCGAGAAGCCGCCGGCTTTGAACGCCCCGAACAGGATGCCGGCGGCGAAGGTCCCCCACGGCGTCGAGCGACCGAGGAGCGCGACCGTGATCGCGTCGAACCCGATGCCCGCATCGATGCCGGCGGTGAAGCCGGTCGTGATCGTGCCGAGCACCTGGTTGACGCCCGCGAGACCGGCGAGGGCACCGGCGATGAGCATGCCGTACACGTACATGTTCTTCACGTCGATGCCGGCGACGCGCGCGGCGTTGGGGTTCTCGCCGACGGCGCGGAACTTGAACCCGAGAGAGGAGCGACTGAGGATCCACCACACGACGATCGTCGCGAGGATGACGAGGATGAACCCGAAGTGCAGGTTGTAGCTCGGGCCGAGGAGCTCGGGGAAGACCGCGGTCTCCTTCATGGCGGGCGACTTGGGGTTGCTCGAGCCCGGTGCCTGCAGGAGTCCGGGGGTGCGGAGCATCCACGAGATCAGGTAGAACGCGACGTAGTTGAGCATGATCGTGACGATCACCTCGTGCGCGCCGGTGCGGGCCTTCAGGACGCCCGCGATTCCCGCCCACAGCGCTCCGCAGAGCATGCCGACGAGGACGGCGAGCGCCATGTGCAGCGGGAACGGGAGGTCGAGGCTGAACGCGATCCAGCCGGCGCCGGCCGAGGCCATGAGCATCTGCCCGCGACCACCGATGTTGAACATGCCGATGCGGAACGCGAGGGCCACGCCGAGACCGGCCGCGATCAGCGGCGTCGCGAAGGTGAGCGTCTCGGTGAAGGGGCGGATGCCGCGGGCGAAGTCGGGCGCGTTCACGTTGTAGATCGCGCCGCGGAACAGCGCGGCGTAGGCGCCGCCGACCGCGTTGCCGATCGCGGCGAAGGTGTCACCGGGTCGCGAGAAGAAGTAGCCCGCGGCGGCCTGGACATCGGCGTCGGTCGCTGCGATGAGGATGCCGCCGACCAGCAGGGCGAGGACGAGCGCGAGGATCGAGATCAGCCAGTTGCCCTGGGTGATCCGCATGAAGGTGAGGTGCCACTTGCCGGGGGCCGGCGCCTCGTCGGCGATCGTGACGCGGGAACCACCCGGGCCCTGTGCTTGCGGGAGACTCACGCGGCCGCCCCTTCCGTGTCGGGGCTCTCGCCCGCCATCATGAGTCCGAGCTGCTCGCGCGGCGTGTCGCCCGGGACGATCCCGACGATCCGACCGCGGTACATCACCATGATCCGGTCGGCCAGCGCCGTGACCTCGTCGAGCTCGGTCGAGACGACGATGACGGGGATGCCGGAATCACGCGTCTCGATGATGCGCTTGTGGATGAACTCGATCGAGCCGACGTCAACGCCGCGCGTCGGCTGTGCGGCGACGAAGAGGCTGAGGTCGCGGCTCAACTCGCGCGCGAGGACGACCTTCTGCTGGTTGCCGCCGGAGAGGCGGCCGACCGGCGTGTCGATCGAGGGCGCACGCACGTCGAACTCCTTGTACTTCTCGGCCGCGAACTCGTCGAGCACTTTGCGTTGCACGGTGCCGGCCTTGACGAACGGCGCCCCGTTCGCGCGGTCGAGCATGAGGTTCTCGGCGATCGTGAACTCTCCGACGAGACCGTCGACCTTCCGGTCCTCGGGGACGAACCCGACGCCTTCGTCGAGGACGTGCCGGATGCTCCGTCCGACGAGCTCTTCGCCGCCGAGGGTGACCGATCCGCGGACGAGCGGCTGCATGCCCATGAGCGCCTCGGTGAGCTCGGTCTGGCCGTTGCCCTGCACGCCCGCGATCGCGAGCACCTCGCCGGCGCGCACCGAGAAGGTCACGTCGTTGACGAGGATCTGTCCGCGCGGGTCGATGACGCTGAGCCCGTCGACGACGAGCGCCTCGTCGCCCAGGGTGGGCGGGTTCTTGTGGACGGTCAGCTCGACGGCGCGGCCGACCATCATCGAGGCCAGCTCCGCGTTCGAGGAGGTCGGGCTCGCCTCGCCGACGACGCGGCCGAGACGGATGACGGTGATGCGGTCGGCGACCTCGCGCACCTCGCGCAGCTTGTGGGTGATGAAGACGATGGACGTGCCGGATGCCTTCAGCTGACGCATGATCTCCATCAGCTCGTCGGTCTCCTGGGGCGTGAGCACCGCGGTCGGCTCGTCGAAGACGAGCACCTTCGCGTCGCGCGAGAGCGCCTTGACGATCTCGATCCGCTGCTGGACGCCGACGGGAAGGTCTTCGACGACGGCGTCGGGGTCGATGTCGAATCCGAAGCGCGCCGAGATCTCCCGCACGCGCTCGCGCGCCGTCTGGAGGTCGAGCATGCCGCCGGCCTTGGTCGGCTCGTGCCCGAGCATGACGTTCTCGGCGACGGTGAAGACGGGGATCAGCATGAAGTGCTGATGGACCATGCCGATGCCGGCGCGCATCGCGTCGCCCGGCCCACGGAACGCCTGCACGTGGTCGTCGAGGAGGATGGTGCCCTCGTCGGCGGTGTAGAGGCCGTAGAGCACGTTCATCAGGGTCGACTTGCCGGCGCCGTTCTCGCCGAGGAGGCAGTGGATCTCCCCCGGCTCGACGACGAGGTCGATGTGGTCGTTGGCGACGAGGGAGCCGAACCGCTTCGTGATGCCGCGGAGCTCGAGCTTCATGGATTCGATCCTAATGAGGGGCGCGCTCGGGGCGCACCCGGGCCGGTGGGGCATAAGGAGGGCGGGGAGGCCGGCGGAACCAGCCTCCCCGCCCGGAGCGGGAATCACCGCGAGGGGATTACTCCGCGAGGTAGGACTTGACCGTGATCGAGCCGTCGATGATGCCGGCCTTGATCGTGTCGAGCTCGCTCTGGAGGTCCGGCGACACCTTGTCCTCGAAGTCGTGGAACGGGGCCAGGCCCACGCCCTCGTTCTCGAGCGTGCCGATGAACGGCGTGGCGTCGAAGTCACCCTTGCCGGCCGCGACGACGGCGTCGTACACGCCGACGTCGATGAGCTTGCGGATCGAGGTGAGGAGCAGGTCGGCCACCGACGGGTCCGTCTCGAACACGTCGGCGTCCACACCGATCAGCGCGATGTCGCGACCCGAGTCGCGGATGACCGACGCGGCCGACTGGTAGATCGGGCCGCCGACGGGCAGCAGCACGTCGACGCCCTGGTCGACGATGCCCTGGGCCGCGTTGATCGCGTCCTGGTTGGCCGCGAAGCCGCCCGTGAACACACCGTCGGTGCCGTCCCAGCCGATGACCTCGACGTTGTCGCTCTTCTCGGAGTTCCAGTAGTCGACGCCCTGCTTGAAGCCGTCCATGAAGATCGAGACGGTCGGGAAGTTCTGACCGCCGAAGGTGCCGACCTTCTTCGCGGTCGAGTACGACGCCGACGCGTAGCCGGCGAGGAACGCGGCCTGCGCGGTGTCGAAGATGATGGGCTTGATGTTCGGCTCGTCGGTCTCGCCGTCGAAGTCCTGGTCGACGATGTCGTCGATCGACAGGTACTCGATGTCGGGGTTGGCGGCCGCCGACTCACCGGTGGCGGCGGCGAGCGCGAAGCCGACCGAGATGATCAGGGTGCAGTTCTGGTCGACGAGCGACTGCAGGTTCGGCGCGTAGTCGGACTCGGAGTCGGACTGCACCTTGACGAAGTCGACGTTCAGTTCCTTCGCGGCCTTCTCGAGACCCTCGAAGCCGAGCTGGTTGAACGACTTGTCGTCGAAGCCGCCCTCGTCGGAGACCATGCACGGCTTGAAGCCGTCGACGGCGCTGCCGGCTTCGCCGGATCCGGTCGGGGAGGTCTCGGGAGCGGAGCCGCAGCCCGCCAGAGCGATGATGAGCCCCGCGGCAGCTGTGATGCCGGCGAGCTTCTTGGTGGTCGAGATGGTCAATGCAGCCTCCACATTGATATGCCCGCGGATTTCGCGGGCGCACGAGTCGAAGTTACCTACTGTGTCGGGCGATTTGCACGCCGGGCCACCCGGTGGGAGCGAATGGTTACAAAGACGCAATGATCCCGATACACGGGACGACGGCGAGGGGTCAGAGCACCTCTCCGCGGCCGCTCAGCTTCAAGGCATCCACCACGCCCTTCACGCGCTGCGCGTGCTCGCTCGTGGTGACCAGCAGCGCGTCCGGGGTGTCGACGACGACGATGTCCTTCACGCCGATGAGGCTGATGACGCGCGTCGTGTGGCTCACGACGATGCCGCTGGCGGCGTCGGAGAGGATCCGCGCGTTCTCCCCGAGAATCGCCAGATCGTTCTTGCGTCCGCCGGAGTTGAGCTTCGCGAGGCTCGCGAAGTCGCCCACGTCGTCCCAGTCGAAGTGCCCGGGCACGACGGCCAAGCGCCCCTTGGCGGCGGCGGGCTCGGCGACGGCGTAGTCGATCGCGATCTTCTCCAGATTCGGCCAGATGCGGTCGACGGCAGGGCCGCGCAGGTCGCGATCGTCCCACGCCTCGGCCAGCTCGACGAGCCCCGCGTGCAGGTCGGGGTTGTTCTCGGCGAGCTCGGCGAGCAGCACGTCGGCGCGCGAGATGAACATGCCCGCGTTCCACAGGTAGTCGCGCGACTGCAGGTACTCCTTGGCGGTGTCGAGATCGGGCTTCTCGACGAAGCGCTCGACGAGGGCGCCCTCCGGCGCTCCGTCGACCGCGAGCATGTCGGCCTTCTTGATGTAGCCGAAGCCGACCGAGGGCTCGGTCGGGGTGATGCCGATCGTGCAGATGTACCCCTCGCGGGCCACGGCGACCGCCTGCTCCACCGCCCAGTGGAAGACGGGGAGCACGCGGATGACGTGGTCGGCGGCGAACGATCCGATGATGACGTCGGGGTCGCGGTGGTGCAAGATCGCGGCGGCCAGGCCGATGGCCGCGGCCGAGTCGCGCGGCTCGGACTCGAGGATGACGTTGTGGTCGGGGATGCCGGGGAGCTGGTCCTCCACCGCCGCGCGGTGCGCGCGGCCGGTGACGACGGCGATGCGGTCGGGCCCGGTCAGCGCTTCGAGCCGGTCCCACGTGTCGCGCAGGAGCGAGTGCCCCGAGCCGGTGAGATCGTGCAGGAACTTCGGCGCGTCCGCCCGCGAGAGCGGCCAGAGCCGGCTCCCAACACCTCCTGCCGGAATCACGGCGTAGAAGTCGTCGATGCGCTGGACCATGGGACACACCCTAATCGGCGGACGGCAAGAACCCGGATTCCTGCGTTTCTCTCGATACCGAGACAACTTAGGGTGGCCTTCGTCGCTCGCCGTCGGGCCCGGACGTAGGATGGTGGAGCGCCCGTGTGCGACGAGAGGGTCAACGAGACAATCACCGACCCGAGGCCGAGGTCGGCCCCCGCCGTGACGAGGTGTCCGATCACACTCGCGATCACACCCAAGGGAGGACGACCGTGTCTGCACCAGCACGCGTCACACCGTCGGTAGCCCAGACCACGTCCAAGACCCCGCGCGGCACGCTGTACCGCGGCAACGAGGGCATGTGGTCGTGGGTCCTGCACCGCATCACCGGCGTCGCCATCTTCTTCTTCCTGCTCGTGCACGTGCTCGACACGGCGCTCATCCGCCTCTCCCCCGAGGCATACGACGCGGTCATCGGCACGTACAAGAACCCGATCATGGGCTTCGGCGAGGTCGTCCTCGTCGCCGCGATCGTCTACCACGCCTTCAACGGCCTGCGGATCATCGCGGTGGACCTCTGGCCGTGGGCCACGCGCCACCAGAAGCAGCTCTGGTGGGGCGTCCTGGGCCTGTGGGTCGTCACCGTCGGCGGCTTCGCCGCACGGCACATCCCGATCGTCCTGTCGAACATCGGAGGAGGTCACTGATGTCCGCTGACACGATCGCGGCCCCGCGCTCGCCGCAGACCCCGGCCCGCAAGAAGGGCGCCAACCTCGAGAAGTGGGGCTGGATCTACATGCGCGTCTCGGGCGTGCTGCTGGTCGTCCTCATCTTCGGTCACCTGTTCGTGAACCTGATGCTCGGCGAAGGCATCGACGGCCTCGACTTCGCGTTCGTGGCCGGCAAGTTCGCCAACCCCTTCTGGCAGTGGTGGGACGTGCTGATGCTGTGGCTCGCCCTCATCCACGGCGCCAACGGCATGCGCACGATCGTCAACGACTACGTCACCGGCGAGAAGACCCGCAAGGTGCTCGTGTGGGCCCTGTGGATCGCGGCCGGCTTCCTCATCCTCCTCGGCACGCTCGTCGTCTTCACCTTCGACCCGTGCCTGGGCGTCGAGAACTCCACCACCGAGTGGCTGATCGAGAAGTGCGCGGCGCTCTAGGGCGCCTGAGCCGCTCCCCCCGGTAGACACCGCAGCAGACGCAGAACAAGACAAGGCATCCTTACGTGAGCACCCAGCATCCCGAGGCCGTCCTGAAGGACGGCGTCTACTACCACGAGTTCGACATCGTCATCGTCGGCGCCGGCGGCGCGGGCATGCGCGCGGCGATCGAGGCGGGCCCCGGTGCCCGGACGGCCGTCATCACCAAGCTCTACCCGACGCGTTCGCACACCGGCGCGGCGCAGGGCGGCATGGCGGCGGCGCTCGCCAACGTCGAAGAGGACTCGTGGGAGTGGCACACCTTCGACACCGTCAAGGGCGGCGACTACCTCGTCGACCAGGACGCCGCGGAGATCCTCGCCAAAGAGGCGATCGACGCCGTCATCGACCTCGAGAACATGGGGCTGCCCTTCAACCGCACCCCCGAGGGCAAGATCGACCAGCGCCGCTTCGGCGGCCACACCGCCGACCACGGCAAGACCCCGGTCCGCCGCGCGTGCTACGCGGCCGACCGCACGGGCCACATGATCCTGCAGACGCTGTTCCAGAACTGCGTGAAGCTCGGCATCAACTTCTTCAACGAGTACTACGCCCTCGACCTCATCACGGTGAAGGATGCCGACGGCAAGACCCAGGTCGCCGGCGTCGTCGCGTACGAGCTCGCCACGGGCGACCTGCACGTCTTCCACTCCAAGGCGGTCATCTTCGCGACCGGCGGCTTCGGCAAGATCTACAAGACGACCTCGAACGCCCACACCCTCACCGGCGACGGCGTGGGGATCGTCTGGCGCAAGGGCCTGCCGCTCGAGGACATCGAGTTCTTCCAGTTCCACCCGACCGGCCTCGCCGGACTCGGCATCCTCCTCACCGAGGGTGCCCGCGGTGAGGGCGCCATCCTCCGCAACGCCTCGGGCGAGCGCTTCATGGAGCGCTACGCGCCGACCATCAAAGACCTCGCGCCCCGCGACATCGTCGCCCGCTGCATGGTCAAGGAGGTCCTCGAAGGCCGCGGCGCCGGCCCCCACAAGGACTACGTCTACCTCGACTGCACGCACCTGGGCGCCGAAGTGCTCGAGACGAAGCTCCCCGACATCACCGAGTTCGCCCGCACCTACCTGGGTGTCGACCCGGTCACCGAGCCCGTGCCGGTCATGCCGACCGCGCACTACGCGATGGGCGGCATCCCCACCAACAACAACGGCGAGGTCCTGCAGGACAACGACACCGTCGTCCCGGGCCTCTACGCGGCGGGCGAGTGCGCGTGCGTCTCGGTGCACGGCGCCAACCGCCTCGGCACGAACTCGCTGCTCGACATCAACGTGTTCGGCAAGCGCTCGGGTCGGAACGCCGTCGAGTACGTCCAGACGGCCGACTTCGTGCCGCTGCCCGAGGACCCGGCGAAGGAGGTCCGCGAGATGATCGAGGGCCTGCGCAACAACCAGGGCTCCGAGCGCATCGCCGTCCTTCGCAAGACGCTCCAGGAGGAGATGGACGCCAACGCCCAGGTCTTCCGCACCGAAGAGACCCTGACGAACGTCATGGGCACCATCCACGACCTGCGCGAGCGCTACAAGAACGTGCACGTCGACGACAAGGGCAAGCGGTTCAACACCGACCTGCTCGAAGCCGTCGAGCTCGGGTTCCTCCTCGACCTCGCCGAGATCGTCGCGTACGCCGCCCGCAACCGCAAGGAGAGCCGCGGCGGCCACATGCGCGAGGACTTCCCCGACCGCGACGACGCCACCTACATGCAGCACACGATGGCCTACCTCACGGGCGACCCGCACTCCCCCGACCCCGAGGACCACATCCGCCTCGACTGGAAGCCCGTCGTGTTCACGAAGAACGCCGAGGGCGAATTGAACTACCCGCCGATGGAGAGGAAGTACTGATGTCGACCGCCATCGTGGAGCAGGGCGCCGAGCAGGGCGCCGCCGTCGCGGGCGAAGAGGCTCCCATCCAGTCGTACCTCGTCACGTTCATCGTCCGCCGGTTCGACCCGGAGACGGATGCCGAGCCGCGCTGGGTCGATTACGACGTCGAGCTCTACCCGACCGACCGCGTGCTCGACGCCCTCCACAAGATCAAGTGGGAGGTCGACGGGTCGCTGAGCTTCCGCCGCTCCTGCGCCCACGGCATCTGCGGCTCCGACGCGATGCGCATCAACGGGCGCAACCGGCTCGCGTGCAAGACCCTCATCAAGGATCTCGACATCTCGCAGCCGATCTATGTCGAGGCGATCAAGGGTCTTCCGCTCGAGAAGGACCTCATCGTCGACATGGAGCCGTTCTTCGCGTCCTACCGCGAAGTGCAGCCGTTCCTCATCGCGAACTCGAAGCCCGAGCCCGGCAAGGAGCGCATCCAGTCGATCGCCGACCGCGAGATCTTCGACGACACCACCAAGTGCATCCTGTGCGCCGCGTGCACGTCGTCGTGCCCCGTGTTCTGGACCGACGGGCAGTACTTCGGCCCGGCCGCGATCGTCAACGCGCACCGCTTCATCTTCGACTCGCGCGACGACGCGGGTGATGTGCGCCTCGACATCCTCAACGACAAGGAGGGCGTGTGGCGCTGCCGCACGACCTTCAACTGCACCGAGGCGTGCCCCCGCGGCATCGAGGTCACGAAGGCGATCGCCGAGGTCAAGCAGGCGATCCTGCGGCACTGACGCATCGGCATCCGGGTGCGTTTCACGCGCCCCTCGATATCCTGACGACGTGAGCGAGCCCCACGCCTCCGCCCGCGCTGCGGCCGATTCGGCGCGCGCCGAAGAGGAATCGCTGCGCGAGCGGTGGGAGATGACGCAGAACGCGTTGCGCGAGCGATGGGATGCCCCGATCAGCGCGGCGACCAAGATCACCCGCAAGACGCTCGCGCTCTTCCCGGTGCGGGTCTGGCGGCACTTCCTGCAGCACAACGGGTTCCTGCTCGCCGCCGGCGTCAGCTATCAGGCGTTGTTCTCGTTCTTCGCCGTCATCTACGTCGCCTTCGCCGGCGTGGGCCTCTGGCTCGGCGGCAGTCCCGCCGCAGTGGAAGCCCTCATCGACGTGATCGACGTCTACCTTCCGGGCCTCATCCGCCCGGAGGGCCAGGGCGGCGTCTTCACGACCGAACAGGTCACCGAGATCGCGACCGGGTCCACCGGCGTGCTGGCGATCACCGGCATCATCGCCCTCCTCACCGCGGCCTGGACCTCGATCGGCTTCGTCACGTTCACCCGTCGAGCCGTCCGCGACATCTTCGGCCTCCCGTTCGACGACCGCTCCTACGTGCTCCTGAAGGCGCGAGACCTCGTCGCCGCGATCCTGTTCGGCATCGCGCTGCTGCTCGGGTCTGCGGTCAGTACGGCGGGCACGTGGGCACTCGGTTGGCTGTTCGAGCTGTTCGGCTGGAGCACGGCATCCGGGTGGTATCGGCTGGGCGTCGGCGCCGCCTCGATCCTCGTCACCGTCGCGCTCTTCACCGGCGCGCTCGCCCTGCTCTTCCGGTTCCTGACGGGCACGTCCCTCAGCTGGCGCCGGATCTTCCCCGGCGCCGTGTTCGGCGGTATCGCGCTGACGATCCTCCAGCTCGGCGCGGGATGGCTCCTGCGCTACACCCCGTCGAACCCGCTGCTGGCGACCTTCGCGATCTTCATCGGTCTCCTGCTGTGGTTCCGGGTGATCGGCATCATCATCCTCGTCGCCGCGTCGTGGATCGCCGTCGCCGCCGAGGACGAGGACGAACCCCTCGCGCATCTCAGCGACGAGGACCGTCTACGCGCGGAGCACGCCGCACTGCTGCTCGCGGCGCAGGTTCGGCTGCGCACCGCGCACGAGGCGTACGACGCCGCGCCCTGGTACCGCCGCCTCGGCACCCGCCGGGCGGTGCGCGACGCGCAGAACGAGCTCGACGAGGTGGAAGCGAACGCCCCCGCCGACGCGAAGCGGCAGGTGTCGCTCATCGAGTGAGCGCACGCGGCGCGCCCTGGGATCTGCCGGTGTCGGAGCGGGTCGTTAGGCTTTTGCGGTGCCCCACTCCTCCTCCCACCTCCGCATCGCCTCGGTCAACGTCAACGGCATCCGCGCCGCCGTCCGGAAGGGCATGAGCGCCTGGCTCGATACCGCCGACGTCGACGTCCTCACCCTGCAAGAGGTGCGCGCCGAGGCATCCGATCTCGCCGCCGCGCTTCCGGGCTGGCACGTGGTCAACGACGAGGCGCTCGCCAAGGGACGCGCGGGCGTCGCGATCGCGGCGCGCGAACCCCTCGACATCTGGCGCGTCGAACTCGGCGACGACGAGTTGGACTCGGAGGGACGCTGGGTCGAAGCCGACATCTCCGTCGGCGGCGAGACCGTGACGGTCGTCTCCGCCTACGTCTTCACCGGCGAGGACGGCACGCCCAAGCAGGACGCGAAGTACGCGTTCCTCGATGCGATGGAGCAGCGGATGCCGCAGCTCGGCGACCTCGCGGTCATCACGGGCGACCTCAACGTCGGGCACCGTACGCTCGACATCCGCAACTGGAAGGGCAACGTCACAAAGGCCGGCTTCCTCCCGCGCGAGCGCGCGTACTTCGACCGATTCACCGGGCCCGCCGGTGCAGAGGTGACCGGCGTCGACGGCTCGAGCGGTGCAGGTCTCGGGTGGGTGGACGTCGGGCGCACGTGGGCCGGCGAGGTCGACGGCCCTTACACGTGGTGGTCGAACCGAGGCAAGGCGTTCGACACCGACACCGGCTGGCGCATCGACTACCACCTCGCGACCCCGACGCTCGCCGCGCGCGTCGTCGACTACCGGGTCGTGCGCGCGCCCTCGTGGGACACCCGCTGGAGCGACCACGCTCCGGTCGTCGCCGACTACGCGCTGCCCGCGGGCTGAGCCCCCCACCCAGCCCGCGGCGACGTGATCAGCTGACGAGCGCTCCGCGCCGCCCGCCGATCCGCATCCACGTCTCGACGACCGTGTCGGGGTTCAGCGAGATCGATTCGATGCCCTGATCGACGAGCCACTGCGCGAGGTCGGGGTGGTCCGACGGACCCTGTCCGCAGATGCCGATGTACTTGCCGCGCTCGCGGCACGCCGCGATCGCCATCGACAGGACCTTCAGCACCGCGGGGTCGCGTTCGTCGAAGATCGCCGAGACGAGCGACGAGTCGCGGTCGAGCCCGAGCACCAGCTGCGTCATGTCGTTCGACCCGATCGAGAAGCCGTCGAACACGTCGAGGAACTCGTCGGCGAGCAGAGCATTCGAGGGGATCTCGCACATCATGATGACCTTCAGCCCGTTCTCGCCGCGCCGGAGCCCGTGCTGCGCGAGGAGGTCGACGACCCCCTGCCCCTCGGCGACGGTCCGGACGAAGGGGATCATGATCTCGACGTTCGTGAGGCCCATGTCGTCCCGGACGTACCGCATCGCCTCGCACTCCATCGCGAAACACTCTCCGAAGCTCGGCGAGACGTATCGCGACGCCCCGCGCCAGCCGATCATCGGGTTCTCCTCGTGAGGCTCGTAGCGGTCACCGCCGAGAAGGCTCGCGTACTCGTTCGACTTGAAGTCGGACAGGCGCACGATGACCGGCTCGGGCCAGAACGCCGCCGCGATCGTCGAAACGCCCTCCGCGACGCGCTGCACGAAGAACTCGCGCGGCCCCGCGTAGGCGGCCGTCGCCTCGTCGATGCGTCGGCGCAGGTCACCCGTGAGGGCATCGCGCTCGAGGAGCGCCCGCGGGTGGATGCCGATCTGGCGGTTGATGATGAACTCCAGCCGGGCAAGGCCCACGCCCCTGTTCGGGAGCTTCGAGAAGCTGAACGCCTGGTCGGGTGTGCCCACGTTCATCATGATCTTGACGGGGACCTCCGGCATGGCATCCAGATGCGTCTCCTCCACCTCGAAGGCGAGCGCGCCGTCGTACACCGCGCCGTCGTCGCCCTCCGCGCACGAGACGGTCACCGTTGCGCCGTCGGTCAGCGCACGTGTCGCGTACCCGGTGCCGACGACGGCGGGGATGCCGAGCTCGCGCGCGATGATCGCGGCGTGGCACGTCCGCCCGCCCCGGTCGGTGACGATCGCCGAGGCCATCTTCATGATCGGCTCCCAGTCGGGGTCGGTCATGTCGGCGACCAGGACGTCACCGGCGCGGAAGCGGTCCATGTGCGCGATGGAGTCGAGCACGCGCACCGGCCCCACACCGATCCGCTGCCCGATCGCCCGCCCCGTGATGAGCACGTCGCCGTGCTCCCTCAGGACGTAGCGCTCCATCACGGCGCCGTCGTCGCGCGAGACCACCGTCTCGGGGCGCGCCTGCAGGATGTAGAGCTCTCCGTCGACGCCGTCGAGTCCCCACTCGATGTCCATCGGGCGGCCGTAGTGGTCCTCGATGACGAGGGCGTGCCGGGCGAGCTCCTCCACCTGCGCGTCGGTGAGGCTGAAGACGCGGCGCTCCGCGTCGGGCACGTCGACGAACGCCGTCGAGCCGCCCACCGACACACCGTCGGTGTAGCGCATCGCGACCGCCTTCTCACCCAGCTGACGCTTCAAGATCGCGGGGCGCCCGGCGCGGAGCGCCGGCTTGAAGACGTAGAACTCGTCGGGGTTGACCGCGCCCTGAACGACCGCCTCCCCCAGGCCGTACGCGCTCGTGACGAAGACGGCGCGATCGAACCCCGACTCGGTGTCGACCGTGAACATCACGCCCGACGCCCCCACGTCGCTGCGCACCATCCGCTGCACGCCGGCCGAGAGGGCGACGTCGAAGTGGTCGAAGCCGTTGTGCACGCGGTACGCGATCGCGCGGTCGTTGTAGAGCGACGCGTACACCTGGTGCACCGCGTCGACGATGTTGTCGACCCCGCCGATGTTGAGGAACGTCTCCTGCTGGCCCGCGAACGAGGCATCCGGCAGGTCTTCGGCCGTCGCACTCGAGCGCACCGCCCAGGTGACCTTCTCGGGATCGGGATCGTTCTCGATCAGCCGCGCGTACGCCGCGCGGATGTCGCGGTCGAGATCCTCCGGGAACGGCTGCTCGCGGATCCAGCCGCGCACCTCGGCGCCCACCCGGGCGAGTTCGGACACATCCGTCACGTCGATCGCGCCCACCGCCGCGGCGATGCGGGCGTCCAGCCCGTCCGTCGCGAGGAACGCGCGGTACGCGTCGGCGGTCGTGGCGAAGCCGCCCGGCACGCGCACTCCGGCATCCGACAGCGCTCCCACCATCTCACCGAGCGACGCGTTCTTCCCTCCCACCTGCGGCAGATCCGCCATGCGGATCTCGTCGAACCACAGGATGTTGCTCATCGTGATCACCTCTGTTCATCGGGGTCGTCAGCGGCGCAGGCGGAACGCCTGCAGGATGACGGCCGACATCTCCTCGACACTCTTGGACGAGGAATTCAAGAAAGGGATGCCGCAGCGCCGGTACAGCTCCTCGGCACGGCGGATCTCCATCGCGCACTGCGCGAGCGACGCGTAGCGCGACGTGGGACGACGCTCGCCGCGCACCTGGCTGAGCCGGAGCGGCGTCGTCGTGAGACCGAAGCACCGATCGGCGTACGGCGCGATCGGGCGCGGCAGCGTCTCGGTCGGGAAGTCGTCGTCGGTGAGCGGGTAGTTCGCGACGAGCACGCCGTGCTGGAGCGCGAGATACATCGTCGTCGGCGTCTTGCCGCAGCGGCTCGGCGCGATGATGATCACCTCCGCGGCATCCAAAGCCCGAAGGCTCGCCCCGTCGTCGTGCTCGATCGCGAACTCCACCGCCCGCATCCGTGCGTGGTAGGCGTCGAGGTCTCCGAGGGCGTGGAACCCGCTCGGCCGGTCGGAGGCCGTGGCACCGAGGGCGACCTCGACCTCGTGGAGATGCCCGCCCAGCAGGTCGATGACCGTCACCGGCGCCGTCTCCAGGCGGGCGCGGAGCTGCGCGTCGCGGATCGTCGCGAAGACGAGGGGGCGGGGCGATGCGGCATCCTCTCGCGCGATGTCGGCGATGAGGGCGTCGAGCTGCTCGGGCGAGGCGACGAAGGGCACGGTGCGATGCGAGAACGCCAGGTCGGGGAAGTTCGCGAGGAGCGCGCTGCCGAGGGTCTCCGCGGTGATGCCGGTGGAATCGGAGACGAAGTACGCCGGGCGCACGACCGCCGTCGGAGTCGCCGTCGTGGTGTGCGTGGCGGCGGTCGCCGCGGTGGCGGTGACAGGTGCGGATGACTCGTTCATCTCGACGTCCGGTCTGCGGCATACGTTGCCGCAATCCTTACGGTACGCCGGGCCTTACGGCTTGTCGCGCCTTCGCGCCGTGACAAACCGAATTCGTCCGGGCCGGGTGGGCTCGTCGCGCTCCGTAGGATGGAGGGATGACCAGACCCCGCCTCTATTCCGGAATGCAGCCCTCCGCCGACTCCCTCCAGGTCGGCAACTACATCGGCGCGCTTCTGCAGTGGCGGGACCTGCAGGACGCGTACGAAGCGTTCTTCTCGGTCGTCGACCTGCACGCCCTCACGCAGCCGAACGACCCGGCGGAGCTCCGCGAGAAGACCCGGCGCACCGCCGCGCAGTACATCGCGGCGGGCATCGAGCCGTCGCGCTCGACCCTGTACGTGCAGTCGCACGTGCCGGCGCACACCGAGCTCGCGTGGGTGCTCTCGACGATCACCGGGTTCGGCGAGGCCGGACGGATGACGCAGTTCAAGGACAAGTCGGCGCGCTACGGCTCCGATCAGACGAACGTGGGCCTGTTCACCTATCCGGTCCTCATGGCCGCCGACATCCTGCTGTACCAGACCGACATCGTGCCGGTCGGCGACGACCAGAAGCAGCACGTCGAGCTGACGCGCGACCTCGCCGAGCGGTTCAACTCACGCTACGGCCAGACCTTCACGGTGCCGATCCCGGTCATCCAGAAGGAGACGGCGAAGATCTACGACCTGCAGAACCCGACCGCGAAGATGTCGAAGTCGGCCGAGTCGGATGCCGGTGTGCTGTGGCTGCTCGATGACCCTTCGGTGTCGGCGAAGAAGGTCATGCGGGCCGTCACCGACTCGGAGGGCTCGGTGCGCTTCGACCGCGAGGCGAAGCCCGGCGTCTCGAACCTGCTCACGATCTACGCGGCCCTCTCCGGACGTCAGATCCCCTCGATCGAGGACGAGTACGCGGGCCGCGGCTACGGCGACTTCAAGAAGGGCCTGGCCGAGGTGATCGTCGAGGAGTTCGGTCCCGTGCGCCAGCGCGCCCTCGACCTGCTGGCCGACCCCGCCGAGCTCGACCGCGTCCTGGCATCCAACGCCGACCGTGCCGCCGAGGTCGCGAACGCGACCCTCGCCGACGTCTACAACAAGGTCGGCCTGCTCCGCCGCCGCTGACGCCGGCGCGGGGCCCGGTGCCGGCGAGCGCGAGCGCTCCGGCTTCGGCTCCGGCGCCGGCAACTCTCGGGCGAACACAACTCAGGCAGAACCGGGCCACACGACCGCCTGCAGGCGGCTCGGAGCAGTTCTGCCTGAGTTGTGTCGCGCGCGACCCTGACCGACTGACCGACTGACCGACTGACCGACTGACCGACTGACCGACTGACCGACTGACCGACTGACCGACTGACCGACTGACCGACGCCACCGGCAACGGCGGTGCGCGGCTACGATTCCGCGGACGGCGGCCGCTACATCACCGCCTGCGAAGAAGAGGTCCTCGGCCAAGGGACGGAACGTCACAAGACCGAGCTGCGCCGCGGCGAGGTCGCGTTTGCGGTCGCGCCGCTGCTTCTCCCACCCCTCGTGGTGCGCCTTGCTGTCACATTCGATGATCAACCACCCCTCAACGAGGAAGTCGACGCGCCCGACGCCGGAGATGACGACTTGGGTCTCGTAGCGCAGGCCGAGCTGACGGAGGATCAGCCGCATGAACGTCTCGCTCCCCGCTTCCGCGGTGGGGTCAGCGAGGCGGAGGATTGTGCGGTAGCGGCGCGGAAGACCGCTGAATACGTCCCGCACCTCGTCCCAGGTCATCAGACCGGCGTGCAGAACGCTGTCGACGGTGGCAACGGCGGCGCGCGGCTCCTGACATCGAACGGCTTGCCGGAGCGCGTCATGAAGCCCGACTGCCGCGAGTCCCTCGGGCGGCTCGCGCAAGGGCGACCAATGCAGGCACAGGCCCGCTCTGTCAGCCGAGGCGAGGCTACGCGCCGCATCGTGGGGTGAGCGCAGGCGTGACGCGGAACGGGCGAGGTGAACGTGCACGCGGCGGGGATCGAGAACGAAGACTCCGGCCAGAGCGAGCACGGAAACGCACGCGAGGCGTCCACCCACCCGCACGGCGCGTTCGACGGGGCCGCCTCCGCCCACCATGTAGCGATCCCTGCGCACGCGGACGAGTTCACCCGCCGCCACGGCGCGCCGAATCTCGTGCGCCCGCATCCCCAGGGCATGCAGGTCGACTCGGCGCAGGACCTGCGACGCGGTGTGAGGCGAGGTATCCATGCCGCCACCCTGACTGAGCGGTTGTCGGCGGCGGGCGCCCAGAGCGGGATCTGGGGAGCGATTCGCAAACTGGCTGGTTGTGGAGGAGTCGGTAACCGGATCACAACTCAGGCAGAATGCGCGGATTCGGGGCGTCACCGAGTCGAAGATGTCGTTCTGCCTGAGTTGTGTCACAGGTGTGTCACAGAGGCCCACGGCACGGGCACGGCCACTGACGTCACGGAGCAGGAGGCGGATGCCGGGCGGCGCTAGGGTCGGGAGGGTGGAACCGGTGATCCTCGCGACGGAGCGACTCGAACTTTCCCTGCCCGGTGAGTCGGACATCGACGCGATCTTCGACGCATGCCAGGACCCCGACACGCAGCGGTACACAAGCGTCCCGGCACCGTACGAGCGGCGCCACGCCGAGGAGTTCGTCCCGCGCGTCGCGCAGCAGTGGACCGAGGGCGTCCACCTGACGTGGGCGATCCGCGAGGGCGATGTCCTCGCGGGCACGATCGGGCTCTACCGCCTCGACGGCCACAGCGCGGGAGAGATCGGCTACTGGGTCTCGCCCTGGTCGCGCGGGCGCGGCGTCGTGACGGAAGCCGCACGCGCCGTGATCGACTGGGGCTTCTCTCCCGAAGGGGCCGGCCTCACTCGGATCGAGTGGCGCGCCGTCGTCGGTAACACCGCCTCGGCGCGCGCCGCGCGCACCCTCGGCTTCCGCTACGAGGGGCTCCTCCGCGCGGGCCTCGCCGGCAAGGAGGGTCGCGTCGACGGCTGGGTGGCGGGGCTCCTGCGCACCGACGACCGCACGCCGCAGCCCTGGTCGATCATCCCGAACTGACCGGGCCCGCGCGCGCTCCGGACGAGAACGCGCGGCCGGCCCGCGTGTCCTCGACACGTGGCACGATGGCAGGGACGACAAGGGCGGGGACGACAGGAGACTCGGATGCCGGAGATGCCCGAGGTCCAGGGGCTCGTGGACTTCCTCGCCGCCCGCGCGACGGGCCTGGAGATCACGAAGGCGACGATGGCGAGCTTCTCGGCGCTGAAGACCTACGATCCGCCGATCGACGCCCTGAAGGGCACGACGGTCACCGCCGCGCGCCGGCACGGCAAGTTCGTGGACCTCGAGACGGATGCCGGCACGCACCTCGTCTTCCACCTCGCGAAGGCCGGATGGCTGCGCTGGTACGAGCAGCTCCCCGCGACCGTGATCCGCCCCGGGAAGACCCCGATCGCCCTGCGCGTCGGGTTCGACGACGGCTCGGGGTTCGACCTCACCGAGGCCGGCACCAAGAAGTCGCTCGCGGTCTATGTCGTGCGCGACCCCGCGGAGGTTCCCGGGGTCGCGCGGCTCGGCCCCGACCCTCTCGACGACACGTTCACGCTCGAGGTCTTCGCGGGCCTCCTCGCGGGTCGCCGCACGCAGATCAAGGGGGTCCTCCGCGACCAGTCGATCATCGCGGGAGTCGGGAACGCGTACTCCGACGAGATCCTCCACGCCGCGAAGATGTCACCCTACGCCCTCGCCGCGAACCTCGACGACGCGGACGTCGCGCGCCTGTACGACGCGATGCGCACGACGCTGACGGATGCCGTGACGCAGGCATCCGGCAAGCCGCCCGCCGATCTGAAGGACGCCAAGCGGCGCGGCATGGCGGTGCACGGGCGGCGCGGCGAGGCGTGCCCGGTCTGCGGCGACGAGGTGCGGAGCGTCTTCTTCGCCGACAACAGCCTCGAATACTGTCCGACGTGCCAAACCGGCGGCAAGCTTGTCGCCGACCGCCGCCTCTCGCGCCTGCTGAAGTGAGCGTGCCGCGCCGGTGATCACGCCGCGCCGGTGCGACGCCTGTCAGTCGGTCGTGCCCATGAGGATGCGCGCGTCTTCGTCGACCCAGTCGATCGACTTCCGCACCGCCTTCTTCCACTGGCGGTAGCGGCGGACGCGCTGGTCGGCATCCATCTGCGGCTCGAAGCGGACGTCTTCCTGCCAGTAGTCGCGCAGCTCGTCGAGTGAGGACCAGACGCCGACCGCGAGCCCCGCGGCATACGCGGCGCCGAGAGCGGTGGTCTCGACGATCTTCGGCCGCACGACCGGGATGCCGAGGATGTCGGCCTGGAACTGCATGAGCAGCCGGTCGCGGGTCATGCCGCCGTCGACGCGCAGCTCGGTGAGCTCGCGCCCCGCGTCGGAGACGACGGCCTCGATGACGTCGCGGGTCTGGAATGCGGTCGCCTCCAGCGCCGCGCGCGCGATGTGCGCCTTCGTGACGTAGCGCGTGAGCCCCACGAGCGTGCCGCGCGCGTCGGGCCGCCAGTACGGCGCGAACAGGCCGGAGAAGGCGGGCACGAAGTAGGCCCCGCCGTTGTCGGCGACGGACGAGGCGAGCTCTTCGACCTCTTCGGACGTGCGGATGATCCCGAGGTTGTCGCGCAGCCACTGCACGAGCGATCCGGTGACGGCGATCGACCCTTCGAGGGCGTAGTGCGCCGGCTCGCCCTCGAGCTGGTAGGCGACGGTCGAAATGAGTCCGGCCTTCGACCGCACCACGTCGGTCCCGGTGCTCACGAGGAGGAAGTTCCCCGTGCCGTAGGTGTTCTTCGACTCTCCGGCGTGGAACGCGGCCTGGCCGAACGTCGCCGCCTGCTGGTCGCCGAGGATGCCGGCGATCGGGGCTCCGGCGAGCTCCGTCGGCTGCCGAATCTCGCCGAAGACCTCGGACGACGATCTGATCTCGGGGAGCATCGCCCGCGGGATGCCCCAGACGTCGAGCATCTCATCCGACCACTCGAGGGTCCGCAGGTCCATGAGGAGCGTGCGCGACGCGTTGGTGACGTCGGTGACGTGGATGCCGCCGTCCGGCCCGCCGGTGAGATTCCATACGACCCACGTGTCGGGCGTTCCGAAGAGCAGGTCGCCGGCCTCGGCGGCGGCGCGCGCGCCGTCGACGTGTTCGAGGATCCACGCGATCTTCGACGCGGAGAAGTAGGTGGCGAGCGGCAGGCCGGTGATCTCGGCGAACGCCTGCACGCCGCGTGCGCGGATGAGCCGGTCGATCCGCGGCTGCGTGCGGGTGTCCTGCCAGACGATGGCGTTGTGGACCGGCTGCCCGGTGCGCCGGTCCCAGACGATCACGGTCTCGCGCTGGTTCGTGACCCCGACGGCGGCGACGTCGTCGCGCGTGAGCCGCGCCTCGGCGAGCGCCCGCGCCATGACCCACTCGGTGTTGGTCCAGATCTCGACGGGGTCGTGCTCCACCCGGCCGGCGCGGGGGAAGATCTGCTCGTGCTCGCGTTGAGCGCTCGCCACGATCTGCGCGGATGCGTCGAACACGATCGCCCGGGTCGAAGTCGTCCCCTGGTCCACCGCGATCACATGGTCTGGCATGTCGGCTCCTCCTCGAGTCTGTCGGGCGGCGGGGATGTCAGGCGTTCGGTTCCGGCGGCGGCGTCCGCGTCGCGTCCGTCCCACGGCGCGGCGCGGGCGACGGATGCCGCAGCGCGCCAGATCACGCTATCGCGCCGCGCTCCGCGGATCGGAAGCGGCATCGGTGGAAGCGGCATCGGTGGACGCAGCATGGGAGGAAGCACCGAGCGCGTCGGCCACCCCCGGGTCGGCGGCATGCACCTCACGGGTCGCGCGGGCGATCTCGTCGTCGCGACGCGCGGCATCCCACTCGAGCGTCGGCGCGACGACGTCGGCGACCTCGGCGATCGCGGCGGCCGAGGCGCCACCGGTGAAGGCGATGGCGGTGCGGCGCAGCAGGAGATCGTCGAGGTGGTCGACGCGCTCGGTGGCGGCGAGGTGACGGAGCTCGGCGGTGCTGTAGTCCGGCAGCGTCTCGAGCGGCCGGTCGTCCGCGCCGGCCGCGACGATCGCGTCGATCGTACCGACCGCGAGCGTGCCGTAGCGCTCGAGCAGCTGCGCCGCTCGGCCGAGCCCGACCGTCGACGCATACGGCGCGAGCCACTGGCGGCGCGCACGTTCGCTGACGGGGTAGCCGGCCCCACCACCGATCGGGAGCCCGCGCGTCGAGCGCAGGCGCGGGCGCGCGAGCTGTTCGAGGACCCGGTCAGCGAGGTGTTCGGCCGACGCCCGGAACGTCGTCCACTTTCCGCCCACGAGACTCAGGACCGTCGGCGCATCGGGGCCGGGGAGCTTCTGCGCCTCGATGCGGTAGTCGCGCGACACGAACCCGGGGGCCTCGCCGCCGTGGCCCGGCAGAGGCCGCACGCCCGCGAAGCGGTAGACGATCTGCGGGCGCTCGACGGGGATGCCGGGGAAGACGTGGCCGATGAGGTCGAAGAAGTAATCGACCTCGGCATCCGTGCACACCGCGGGCTCACGCATGTCGTGCTCGAGGTCCGTCGTGCCGACGAGAACCCGACCCTTGAGCGGGTAGATGAGCACGATACGACCGTCGGAGTGCTCGAAGAAGAGCTCCCGCCCGCCGGTCGCGGCGAGCAGCTCGGGGTGGTCGAGCACGATGTGCGACCCCTTCGTGCCGCCCATGAACTGCGTCGGCTCGCCGAGCGCGTCGTTCGTGAGGTCGGTCCACGGCCCCGACGCGTTGACGACGACCGACGCCGCGAAGGGGTACTCACCGGACTCGTCGCGGAGGACGATCCGCCCGTCATCGCTCGCGACGGCGGCGGTGTAGTTCACGGCGCGAGCGGTGTCGGCGGCGCGGTCCTCTCCCGGCGCCCGGCCGTCGCGCAGCCCGTCGCGGAGGACGTCGGCGGCGAGCCGCTCCGGGTCACGGAGCGAGGCATCCCAGTACGTCGCCGTGTACTTCACGCGCGGGTTCAGCTCCGGCAGCTGCTCGAGGGAGCGCCGCCGACCGTGGAACGCGTGGCGCGGCACGGAGGCGCGCCCGAACAGACCGCCGCCGCGCGAGAACGAGTCGTAGATGACGAGACCGATCTTGATGAGCGCGGCGCCCCGCTCGCGGGGCTTTCCTGCGCCGTGGAAGACGAAGCGCAGCGGAGCGGTGAGGATGCCGGAGAACGTCGAGAAGATCGGGATCGTCGTCTGCAGCGGCCGCACGATGTGCGGCGCGGTCTTCAGCAGGGCGTTGCGCTCGGTGACCGCTTCGTGGACGAGCCGGAACTCGCCGTTCTCGAGGTAGCGGATGCCGCCGTGGATCATGTGGCTGGATGCCGCAGACGCGCCGCTGACGAAGTCGTCGCGCTCGACGAGGGCCACGTCGACGCCCTGGAGCGCCAGATCTCGGAAGGTCGCGATGCCGTTGATGCCGCCGCCGATGATGAGGACGTCCGCGTACGGGCGGGCGCGGAGAGTCGCGCGCGCCTCCTCCGCGTCGGTGAGGTCGTGCCCGGTCGTCGTCCTGTCACCCATGATGTCGCTCCTCCTCTTCCAGGCTATGCCGGATCGGCAGGGCGTGCGCCGCCGATCCGGTCGGCCGGAGCGCACGTCACGGAATGAAACGGCGTCCGGGGCGTTGGTAGGATCAGAGCAACAGAACGTGCTCCGGGGTCGGTGAGAATCCGAACCGGCGGTGACAGTCCGCGAGCCCACGGCATCCGAGAGGATTCCGCGGGTTGATCCGGTGGAATTCCGGGACCGACGGTGATGCGACGAGAGTCGCGAGTCCGGATGGGAGGCAGCACGGGCGACGCCGTTCACGGCTTCGCCGCGCGAGCCGCGCCCCGGGACCCGTCCGTTCGATGGACTGGAGAGGGACGACCGATGGCCGGCGCGCCGCGCGAGAGCGAGATCGTGGATGCCGCGATGCTCCGCGCCCTCGAGCTCGCCCGCCGCGGGCCGCGCGGTCTGAACCCGCAGGTCGGCGCCGTGCTGCTGGCGGCGGACGGCAAGACCCTCGCGGAGGGCTGGCACCGCGGCGCGGGGACACCGCACGCCGAGGTCGACGCGCTCACGCGTCTCGCGGCGGAGCCGGGGCCGGATGCGGCGCGCGGCGCGACCGCGGTCGTCACCCTCGAGCCGTGCAACCACACCGGCCGCACGGGCCCGTGCGCCCAGGCGCTCATCGACGCGGGCGTCGCGCGCGTCCTGTACGCGATCGACGACCCGGGCCGCCTCTCCGGCGGCGGCGCGGAGCACCTCCGCGACGCCGGCGTCGCCGTCGTGCCGGGAGTCCGCGCCGACGAGGCCGCCGCGCTCCTCGACTCGTGGCTCACCGTCCAGCGCCTCGGCCGCCCGCACGTGACCCTGAAGTGGGCGCAGTCGCTCGACGGACGCGCCGCGGCATCCGACGGCACCAGCCAGTGGATCACCGGACCCGCCGCCCGCGCCGACGTGCACCGCCGCCGGGCGGATGCCGACGCGATCATCGTCGGGTCGGGCACGCTCCTCGCCGACGACCCGGCGCTCACCGCACGCCGGGAGGACGGCTCGCTGTACGACCACCAGCCGCGGCCGGTGGTCGTCGGCACGCGCGCCGTGCCGCAGGAGGCGCAGGTGCGCCGGCATCCCCTCCCCCTCATGCAGGACGAGGGCGACGACCTCGCCGACCTCCTGGACCGACTCCGTGAGCTCGGCGTGCAGCGCGTGTTCGTCGAGGGCGGGCCGACGCTCGCCTCGTCGTTCGTACGCGCGGGGCTCGTCGACGAGGTGCTCGCCTACATCGCGCCGACACTCCTCGGCGGCGACCGCCTCGCCCTCGGAGACCTCGGTGTGCGCTCGATCGACGGGAAGCTGCGGCTCGAGGTCGCGAGCGTCGAGCGGTTGGGGGATGACCTGTTGATCGTCGCGCGTGGTCTCGATACACCCGCGCTGCGCGCGGCCACTCGACCAGCGCAGGGAAAGGACTGACATGTTCACCGGAATCATCGAAGAGCGCGGCGAGGTCACCGCGGTCGAGCCCGCCGGCGACGGCGTGCGGCTGACCGTCCGCGGGCCGCTGGCCGTGTCGGATGCCGCGCAGGGCGACTCGATCGCCGTCAGCGGCGTCTGCCTCACCGTCGTCGACCAGGGCGAGGACTGGTTCACCGCCGACGTCATGCGTCAGACGCTCGACGTCACGAGCCTCGCGGGCGTCGCCCCCGGCCTCGCCGTGAACCTCGAGCGCGCCCTCGCGGCGCACACGCGGCTCGGCGGCCACATCGTCCAGGGCCACGTCGACGGCACCGGCACCGTCCTCGAGGTGCGCCCCGGGGCGCAGTGGCAGGTCGTGCGCGTCTCGCTCCCCCGCGACCTCGCCCCCCTCGTCGTCGACAAGGGGTCGATCACCGTCGACGGCGTCTCGCTCACCGTCAGCGCCATCTCGCCGGCGGGCGCCTCCGACCCCTGGTTCGAGGTCTCCCTCATCCCCGAGACGCTCGCCGTCACGACGCTCGGCCTCCGCACCCCCGGCGACCGGGTCAACCTCGAGACCGACATCCTGGCGCGGCACGTGCGGCGCCTCCTCGCCTTCAGCACACCGCCGACCGGCACACCGCCGACCACCTCGGCACCGAACGACACCGAAGGAGGCTCACGATGAGCCTTTCCCCCATCCCCGACGCCCTCGACGCGCTCCGCGCGGGGCGCCCCGTCATCGTCGCCGACGATGAGAACCGCGAGAACGAGGGCGACATCATCCTGTCGGCCGAGCTCGCCACCCCTGAGTGGCTCGCCTGGACGATCCGCTGGTCGAGCGGGTTCCTGTGCGCCCCCATGCCCGCCGAGTGGGCCGATCGGCTCGATCTGCCGCCCATGGTCGCGGTCAACGAGGACTCCCGCGGAACGGCGTACACCGTGAGTGTGGATGCCGCCGATCGCGTGTCCACCGGCATCAGCGCCGCTGACCGCGCGCACACGCTCAACGTGCTCGCCGACCCGGCATCCACCCCTTCCTCCGTCATCCGGCCCGGTCACGTGCTGCCGTTGCGCGCCGTCGACGGCGGTGTCCGCGAGCGCGCGGGCCACACCGAGGCGGGCGTCGAGCTCATGAAGCTCGCGGGCCTTCAGCCCGTCGCCGCGATCGGCGAGGTCGTCGCCGAAGACGGCTCGATGATGCGTCTGCCGGGCCTGCTGGAAATGGGCGAGCGCGAAGGCATCCCGGTCATCACCATCGAGCAGATCATCGCGCACCTCGAGGGCATCGCCCCCGAGGCGGCGTCGGAGCCGCACGCCCCGCGCCGCCGGGTGAGCCTTCGCGCCGAGGCACAGGTGCCGACGACGCACGGGCCGTTCCGTTTCCTCGCCTACAAGGATCGCCTGACCGGCACCGATCACCTCGCCGTCGTGTCGGGCGATCTCACTGAAGACGCACCGCTCGTCCGCGTGCACTCCGAGTGCCTGACCGGTGAGGCGTTCGGCTCGCTCAAGTGCGAGTGCGGGCCGCAGCTCGATGCCGCGCTCGACGCGATCCAGCGGGATGGCGGCGTCGTCGTCTACATGCGGGGGCACGAGGGTCGCGGCATCGGTCTCATCAACAAGCTCCGGGCCTACAGCCTGCAAGAGCGCGGTCTCGACACGGTCGACGCGAACCTCGCGCTCGGGCTTCCCGCCGACGCCCGCGACTACGCGGCGGCCGCCGGCATCCTCGCCGACCTCGGCGTCGAGCGGGTGCGTCTGCTCACGAACAACTCCGACAAGGTGAACCAGCTGCGCGCGCTCGGCCTCGACATCGTCGAGCAGGTGCCGCTGCTGGTCGGCGTCGGCCCCAACAACCACCAGTACCTGGAGACCAAGCGCGACCGGATGGGCCACATTATCGGCGCCGACGAGCTCGAACAAGCCCTCGCACAGGGGTCGGCGCACGTCGGCGCGCGGGGCACGGAGGAGAACGCATGAGCGGGCACGGAGCACCCCGGACCGCACCCGTGGATGCCGCGGGCCTGCGCGTCGTCGTCGTCGCGGGCCAGTGGCACGACGTCATCACCGATGGGCTGATCGCCGGGGCGCAGCGCACGCTCGACGCGTCCGGCGCGTCGTGGTCGCTCGTCCGTGTGCCCGGCTCGTTCGAGCTCCCGGTCGCCGCGAAGGCCGCCCTCGATGCCGGGGCCGATGCCGTCGTCGCGCTCGGCGTCATCATCCGCGGCGGAACGCCGCACTTCGAATTCGTCTCGTCGGCGGCGACCGACGGACTCACCCGCGTGGCGCTGGATGCCGGCAAGCCCGTCGGCTTCGGGGTGCTGACCCTCGACGACGAGCAGCAGGGCCTCGACCGGGCAGGCCTGCCGGGGTCGAAGGAGGACAAGGGCGCCGAGGCCGCGGAGGCGGCCCTGCGCACCGCGCTGCTGCTGCGGGAGCTGCGCGCCTGAGGCATCTGCGCGCGTGAGGCAGGAGTGTTTCGCCTCCTCGTCGCGCTCGTCACTCACCGACCGGCGTCCGACGCCTTCAGGTAGGCTGGGGGTATGGAGATCCTGCGGCACGTCGTCGTCCTCGTCCACCTGACCGGTTTCGCAATCCTCTTCGGCGCGTGGGTCGTCGAGGCTTTCGGGCAGCGCCGGTTCACACGCCTGATGACGTCGGGAATGGTGATCGCCGCCGTCGCCGGCCTCGCCCTCGCCGCGCCGTGGGGCATCTCGTACGACCTCAACTACACGAAGCTCGGCGTGAAGCTCGTCATCCTGTTGATCATCGGCGCGCTCCTCGGCATCGGCACGGCCCGCCAGCGGAAGACCGGCTCGGTTCCCGCAGGCATGTTCTGGGCCGTCGGCATCCTCACCTTCCTGAACGCCGCACTCGCCGTCCTCTGGCGCTGAGCCTCACCGCCCACACGCGCACGGGCACCGCCGGCCTCTGGCCCGCGGTGCCCGTGCCGTTTCGGCGGGCGTAGGATCGTATCTCGGACGCCGCGACCCTGCCGGCGCCCACGGTGCCCCCATCGTCGCGCGCCCGCCGCACCACCCCTGCCACGGACGCCGCCACCGGTGCGTCCCACAAGGACCTTCTGCTTTCTTCTGACAGGTCCCTTCCCGCATGTCTTCTTCCCCCTACGCCCCGGCCGACGCCTCCGGCGCGTCGGCGGCCCCCGCCGCCCCCACGAACCCGCGCTCGCGGGTCATCACCGCGAGCCTCGTCGGCACGACGATCGAGTTCTACGACTTCTACGTCTACGCGACGGCCGCCGTCCTCGTCTTCCCGTTCCTCTTCTTCCCGACCGGCAACGAGACGACCGCCCTTCTGGCGTCCTTCGGCGTCTTCGGCGCGGCCATGGTCGCCCGTCCCATCGGCGCGATCATCTTCGGCCACTTCGGCGACCGGTTCGGCCGCAAGGCGACGCTCGTCGGATCGCTCCTCACCATGGGTATCGCGACGTTCCTCATCGGATGCCTGCCCACCTACCAGAACATCGGATGGTGGGCGGCGCTGCTCCTTCTCGTCCTCCGTCTGTGCCAGGGCTTCGCGCTCGGCGGCGAGTGGTCGGGTGCGGCGCTGGTCGCGACCGAGAACGCCCCGAAGGGCAAGCGCGCCTGGTACGGCACGTTCCCGCAGCTGGGCGCCCCGATCGGCTTCATCATCGCGAACACGGTCTTCCTCGTGATCTACTTCGCGCTCCCGCACCCCGACGGCCCCGCCCAGCGCTCCGAGGCCTTCCTCGCCTGGGGATGGCGCGTGCCGTTCCTGTTCTCGGCCGTCATGGTCATCATCGGCCTGTGGGTGCGCCTCAAGCTCGTGGAGTCGTCGTCGTTCGACAAGGCGGAGAAGACCGGCGCGATCCGCAAGTTCCCCCTCGGCGTCGTCATCCGCCACCACTGGAAGGAGCTGATCCTCGGCACCTTCATCATGCTGGCGACCTACGTGCTCTTCTACCTGATGACGAGCTTCACCCTCGCGTACGGCACGAAGCCCACGACCGAGGGTGCAGCAGCGGCGGCGGAGTCGGCCGGCACGGCCTTCGACCCCTCGACCTACGTGCCGGGTCTCGGGTTCGGGTACACCGACTTCGTCATCATGCAGATCATCGGTGTCGTCTTCTTCGGCATCTTCACGCTGCTCTCCGGGCCGGTCGCCGACACGATCGGCCGCCGTCGCCTGCTGTTGTGGGTGACGGGCGGCATCGGCGTGTTCGGTCTGATGTTCACGGTGTTCCTGCAGCCGCAGCTCGACCCGAAGTTCACGGGCGCGCTCGTGCAGGCCTTCCTCGTGTTCGGCTTCATGCTCATGGGGTCGACGTTCGGACCGATGGGCGCGCTCCTGCCGGAGCTCTTCCCGACGAACGTCCGCTACACCGGCTCGGCGATCTCCTACAACGTGTCGTCGATCCTCGGTGCGGCGCTCGCCCCGATCGTCGCGACGGCGCTGTGGGCCGCGGCCGGCGGATCGCCGTGGCTCGTGGGCGTGTACCTGAGCGGCTCGGCCGTCCTGACCTTCGTCGCCCTGTGGCTTTCGAAGGAGACCAAGGACACCGACTACGACACCAACATCGGCGTCGGTGCGACCGGGTCGCTCTGACGCCAGACGGACACGGCGGATGCCGCGGGGCTTGGGCTCCGCGGCATCCGCCGTTTCGCATCACCTCTTGAGTTCGCCCGGGCAACGCAGGATAATGTGGTCAGACCATAGGTCTCCACGCAAAATCCTATAAAGAGAACCCCACAAAGCACAGGTGCACTCATGCGCAAGCTCGTCGTCTGCGGCGTCGATGGAAACTTCGGCGCCATCGCTGCGGACACCCTCCTCGATCTGGTCCCCGTCGAGCGCGTGCGCGTGACCGCGCCCACCGCCGAGGGCACGGCACGCTATCGCGAGGCCGGAGTCGAGACGGCGATCACCAACTTCAACGATCCCGACGGGCTCGCCGCCGCCTTCGAAGGCGCGGAGAAGGTGCTGGTCATCTCCATGCCCTTCGTCGGCCCCAAGCGCCGCGCCGCCCACAAGAACGCCGTCGACGCGTGCATCGCGGCCGGCGTCTCGCAGATCGTGTACACCTCGCTCGTGAACGCGACAGACCCGACGAACCCCAGCATCGAGAAGATCGACCACGCGTGGACGGAGGCGTACGTCCAGGCATCCGGCATCGACTACGTGTTCCTGCGCAACTCGCAGTACGCCGAGGCGATGATCACGGCGTACTTCACCTCCCTCCCCCAGGGGGAGATGGCCAACAACGCCGGCGACGGCCGCATGTCGTTCATCTCTCGGCGCGACTGCGCGGCGGCCGCGGCGTACGCTCTGGCCAATCGGTTCCTGCACACCGAGGTCGTCAATGTCAACGGCGCCGAATCGCTCACGATGGCCGACTTCGCAGCGATCGGCAACGAGGTCACCGGCGGCGCACTGACCTACCGTGCGATCACCGACGAGGAGAACTACGCGGTCTTCGACGCGATGGGCGTTCCCCGCACCACCGACGGCGACTTCCAGGAGGGCTCGTCGGCGCCGTTCTCCTCGGAGGGCATGGTCACCTTCGGCCAGGCGATCCGCGAGGACAAGATGGCGGTGCACACCGACGACTTCCGTGCACTCACCGGTCGACGCCCCATCACGGTGAGGGACATGTTCGCGATGAGCGACGAGTTCCAGGTCGGGGCACGCCACTCGGTCGACGCCTGAGCGCGCCAGCGGCTGCGCGCTCAGACCCTATGAGGGTGGGGTTCTGATGGTCTTGTAGGCCCAGGGCCTCACGGTGCAGATTCGTGGATCATCCCGTGAGTGGCTCGGGATGCCGACATGCAGCGGAGGCCCTGGTGTTCAACGAGCGTACGGCGATTGGTTTGGATGTGCACGCGCGGAGCGTGCGGGCGGCGGCGATCGACTCGTCGACGGGTGAGGTGATCGAGGCACGATTGCCCGCGGCGACGATGGAGGTCGTGGCGTGGGTGGCGCAGGTCGCGGCCCGGCTGGGGCCGGTGCATGCCGCGTATGAGGCCGGGCCGACGGGGTTCGGGCTTGCTCGGAAGCTCGACGCGGCCGGGGTGGCGGTGACGGTCGCGGCGCCGTCGAAGATCATCCGACCTGCCGGGGATCGGGTCAAGACCGACGCGCGTGACGCGGTGTTGCTGGCCCGGCTGTTGAAGATGGACGAGCTGGTCGCAGTCCGGGTGCCGACCGAATCGGAGGAGTCGGCCCGGGATCTGGTGCGGGCGCGTGATGATGCCCGGGTCGAGCTGATGGCGGCCCGGCATCGTCTGTCGAAGCTGCTGCTGCGCCGAGGGATCGTCTATGCCGGAACCAACACCTGGAGCCGAGACCACGACCGCTGGTTGCGCGCAGCACGACGAGACGGGCTCGACAATGCCGCGGACGAAGAAGCGCCGCCGAGCAGCCGGCCCGGCGGCGCTTCACCCTGCCCACTTGACAGAAAGCCCTACATATCAGTCGAGGAACAGGGCGCGCAGCCGCTTGGTCGTGAACACCAGGCCGACCGCGATCATCACGACGTAGTACAGCACGTGCCACAGCATGCCGACGCTCAGGATACCGGTCGTGAGACCCCGGATGAGTTCGACCCCGTGCCACAGCGGCAGCGCCATGACGATGTGCTGCACCCACTCGGGGTACACGGTGATCGGGTAGAACGTCGCCGAGAAGAGGAACATCGGCAGGAGGACGAAGTTGATCCAATCCATCTGCTGGAACGTCTTCATATAGCTCGTGACCGCCATGCCGAGGCTCGCGAACCCGAAGGCGATGAGGACGACCGCCGGCAGCGCCAGGATCGCGGTCGGCGCGAGGTTGAGCCCGAGAATCTGCATGATGATCATGAAGCCGGTCGCGTAGGCGAGGCCGCGCAAGAGCGCGTAGAGGATCTCGCCGAGGGCGACATCGAGCGGCCCGAGCGAGGTCGCGAGCATGCCCTCGTAGAGCTTGCCGTAGTTGAGCTTGAAGAAGACGTTCCACGTCGAGTCGTAGATCGCGCCGTTCATGGCCGAGACCGCGAGCAGCGCGGGGGCGATGAACGCGGCGTAGGAGACGTCGACGCCCTGCGCCGTCTGCACGTCGCCGACGAGCGCGCCGAGCCCGATGCCCATCGAAGCCAGATAGAACACCGGCTCGAAGAAGCCCGACAGCACGACCGCCCAGCTCGAGGAGCGCGCGGCGATGAGTCCGCGCTGCACGACGGCGCCGGGGTTCCCAGCCCACAGCGCCCGCACCCCGCCGCGGCGGGCGGTGGCCGTCGCGTCGCCGGCGACCGCGGTCATTTCGCGAGCCTTTCGACGAAGTTCCGCCGCGCCCAGATGTACCCCGCGACGCACAGCAGCAGCAGGTAGCCGACGTGGACGGCGACCATCCCCGGCGCGATCGCCGAATGGTAGGTCGCGAGGCGTCCGAGTTCGGCGCCGTGCCAGAGCGGCGAGATCCAGCCGATCCACTGCAGCCACACCGGGAGGGTGTCGAGCGGGTAGAAGGTGCCGGAGAAGAGGAACATCGGCATGAAGATGAAGCGCTGCACGAGCGCGAACTGCCCCTTGTCGTCCTGGATGGACGCGGCGTAGGCCATGAGCGGGATGCCGAAGGCGAGCCCCGCGAACACGCCCGCGAAGATCGCGAGCCAGCCCGTCTCGGGGTGGGGCACGGCGCCGAAGGGCAGCAGCCACACGATGAGGTAGTACGCGGCCGAGGCGACCACCATGCGCGCGGAGGCCGCGATGATCACGCCGTTCGCGATCTGCGGGCTCGACAGCGGCGACGCGTTGAACCCGTAGAAGTACCGCCGCCACTTGAACCCGGCCATGACGGGGTAGGTCATCTCCTCGCTCGCCACCGAGATCGTCGCGGTCGCGAGGAGCGCCGGCGCCACGAACATGAGGTAGGTGACCTCCTGCCCGTGGTCGACGATCGGCACGGTGATGAGCGCCGCGAGACCGACGGCGAGACCGAGGAGGTAGAGGATCGGCTGCCCGACGGCGCCGACGATGATCGTCCACCCGTACGCGCGCATCGCGCGCACCATGTGCTCGGTGACGTACCAGGTGCCGAAGCGGCGGGGCTTGCGCGCCCATTCCGTCGCCTCGGCGCGGAGCTCGTCGAGGGTCGGGTGCGCGGCGGTGGCGGGCGAGGTCATTCGATCAGCGACCTTCCCGTGAGACGCAGGAACACGTCTTCGAGCGAGGAGCGCCGCACGAGGCTCGTGAGGGGCTGCATCCCGGCATCCGTCACGCGCTGCAGCGACGCCTCGCCGTCGGACGTGTACAGGAGGATGCGGTCGGGGAGCACCTCGACGCGGTCGGCGAACCCCTCGACCTCCGCGGCGACGGCCGCATTCTTGTCGGAGCCGAAGCGGAGCTCGAGCACCTCACGGCTGGAGTGCTCGCGGATGAGGGATGCCGGAGTTCCCTCAGCCATGATGCGGCCCTTGTCGACGACGATGAGGCGATCGCAGAGCTGCTCGGCCTCGTCCATGTAGTGGGTCGTGAGGACGAGGGTCGTGCCGCGCTCTTTGAGACGGAACAGGCGGTCCCACAGGACGTGCCGCGCCTGGGGGTCGAGGCCGGTCGTCGGCTCGTCGAGGAGCAGGATGCGCGGGTCGTTGATGAGGCCGCGCGCGATCGTGAGGCGCCGCTTCATGCCGCCGGAGAGCTGGTCGACCTTGTTCTTCGCCTTGTCTTCGAGCTGCGCGAACGCAAGGAGCTCGTCGGCCTTCTCGGAGCACACCTTGCCGGGCAGACCGAAGTAGCGCCCGTAGATGTAGAGGTTCTCGCGCGCGTTGAGCTCGCCGTCGAGGTTGTCCTGCTGCGGCACGACGCCCAGGCGCGAGCGGATCTCCGGGCCGTACGCATCGGGGTCGAGGCCGAGGATCGACAGCTCGCCGGCCGTGCGGGTCGAGACTGCACCGATCATTTTCATGGTCGTCGACTTGCCCGCGCCATTCGGCCCGAGCAGGCCGAACGACTCCCCCGGTGCGACGTCGAAATCGAGGCCGTCGACGGCGACGAAGTCGGGCTTGCCCTTGCTCTTGTACGTCTTGACGAGGCTTCGGGCGCGGATCACGGGTTCTGGCACCGTTCCACCGTAGCGGCGACCGCCGACGCGCACGCCTCGCGGCCCGGGGACGGGCAGGATGGTGGTGACGAGAGGAATCCCATGCCCGAGAACGCTGCGAGCACGGTGCTGGTGATCGGCGAGGCCCTGATGGACATCACCGAAGGGCCGAGCGGCGTCGTAGAGACACCAGGCGGCGGGCCCGCCAACATCGCGCTCGGGCTCGGGCGCCGCGGCATTCCGGTCGCGCTCCTCACGAGCCTCGGGCACGACGAGCGCGGCGACATCATCGCCGCGCATCTGGCGGGATCGGGTGTGCGCGTGCTTCCGGCATCCTTCCGCCCCGGCGCGACCTCGACCGCGCGCGCGACGCTCGACGAGACAGGCGCCGCCACGTACGCGTTCGACATCGACTGGGCGCTCCTCGACGATGCCCTCGACGAGCATCCCGCCGTCGTGCACACCGGGTCGCTCGCCGCATTCCTCGCTCCCGGCGCTGACAGCGTGCAGACGATCCTGCGCGCGCATCCGGATGCCGTCGTCACGTTCGACCCCAATATCCGGCCCGACCTCGTGGGTCCCGCCGATGACGCCCGGGCGACCTTCGAGGCGATCGCGCGCCGCGCGTGGGTCGTGAAGCTCAGCGATGAAGACGCCGCGTATCTGTACCCCGGCCTCTCCGTGGCCGAGGTCACCGACGTGATCCTCGCCCTCGGACCGGAGCTCGTCGCCGTCACCCTCGGGGGCGAGGGAGCCGTGCTCGCGACGGCGCGCGACCGAGCAACGGTGCCGGCGCCGCGAGTCGACGTCGTCGACACGATCGGGGCGGGCGACACCTTCATGGCCTCGCTGCTGGCCGAACCCGTCATCCGGGCACGGGTGCCGCTGACCCGTCAAGACCTCGCCGCGATCGGCGCCCGCGCCGTCGCCGCCGCCGCGATCACGGTGAGCCGCGCCGGCGCCGACCTCCCCTGGTCCCACGAACTCGACGCCTGACCCGCCCCGCCCCTCCCACTCCCCCTCCCCTCCGCGCCTCGCCCTCCGGCCCTCCGCTCCCCCCTCCGCCTCCCGCCGCCTCTCCGCGAGACCGCCTCCGCCTCTCCGCCGCCGACCCTCCGCGAGACCGCGTGTTCTCGACGAGACCCGCCGATACGAACGCGGGTCTCGTCGAGAAAGGGCGGTCTCGCGGGAAAGGGGGCGCGGGGGCCGGGGCGAGGGGGCGCGGCGGGGCCGGGGCGAGGCGGCGCCGCGGGGCCGGCGCGCGGCGCGGCGGGGCGCGGCGCGCGGCGCGGCGGGAAGGGGTAGGAGCGGAAGGGGGGCGTGATCAGGGACTGCACATGAAAACGGGACCAAGATAGAAGGATCCCGTTCCCGAACCCGATGATCTCGACACGCCGCAGCCTCGCCGCGGCACTCGATCACCGAGGCTGACGCCCCGGAAGGTCACATGTCCTCCAGCCCCACCCGCTCCCGCCGCCCGCGCTCCCGGAAGGACGGCGGTCCGCGCGCGAGCCTCCGCCAACTCCTCCCGTTCGTCTTCGAGCACAAGGGCGTGCTGGTCGCCGTCGCGATCCTCAGCGTCTTCGCCGCCGCGGCCACCCTCGCCCAGCCGGTCGTCGTCGGTCAGGTGATCGAGCGGGTGCAGTCCGGCGGAACCCTCGGAACGCTCATCTGGGTGCTCGTCGCCCTCGTCATCGCCGGGTCGATCATCAGCGGTGTCCAACACTTCCTGCTGCAGCGCACAGGCACGGCGGTCGTCTATTCGAGCCGTCGCCGCCTCATCGCGCAACTGCTCCGCCTGCCCGTTCAGGAGTACGACGCGCGCCGCACAGGCGACCTCGTCTCGCGCGTCGGCACCGACACGACGCTCCTCTACGCCGTGCTGACGCAGGGCCTCGCCGACTCGATCGGCAACGCGCTCATCTTCGTCGGCGCGATCATCGCGATGCTCGTGATAGACCCGGTCCTCCTCCTGCTCATCCTCGTCGTCGTGGGCGCGTCGGTCGCCCTGGTCGGCGCTCTCAGCGCGCGCATCCGCCGCGCGACCGCCGCACAGCAGGAGAAGGTCGGCGAGCTCGCCTCCGGCGTCGAGCGCGCGATCGGGTCGATCCGCACGATCCGTGCGTCGGGAGCCACCGCCCGCGAAGAGACCGACATCGCACGGACGGCGCGGGGCGCGTACGACGCCGGCGTGCAGGTGGCGAAGGCATCCGCCCTCATCGTCCCGATCGCGGGGATCGCGCTGCAGCTGTCGCTGCTCGTCGTCCTCGGCGTCGGCGGGTTCCGGGTCGCCTCGGGGGCGATCACGATCGCGCAGCTCGTGACGTTCGTGATGTTCCTCTTCTTCCTCATCCAGCCGCTCGGGTCGTTCTTCGGCGCGATCACCTCCGTCAACCAGGCGCTCGGCGCGCTGGGACGCATCCAGGAGGTGCTCGACCTGCCGACCGAGACCGCCCGCGACGCCGAGATCGCCGCCCGTGTCGACGACGCCCGCCAGGCGCTGCCCGCCGAGGACCTCACCGGCCCGATCCAGACGGTCGACGACCTCCTCGCGTCGCGGAACCCGAACGCGATCGAGTTCCGCGACGTCCACTTCCGCTACCCCGCGGCCGTGGTCGCCGCTCGCCGCACCGCCGCCGAAGAGGTGCAGAAGACGCTCGCCGACGTGCACGCGGACGCGCTCGATGTGACGGATGCCGAGGGCGAAGTGCTCCGCGGTGTCTCGTTCGCCGTGCCGCGCGGCGCGCGCGTCGCGATCGTCGGCCCGTCCGGCGCGGGCAAGTCGACGACCCTCGCGCTCGTGGAGCGGTTCTACGACCCGGATGCCGGAGCCGTGCTCCTCGACGGGACGGACGTCCGCAGGATCGACCGCGCGCGCCTGCGCGCCCAGCTCGGGTACGTCGAGCAGGACGCCCCGACCCTCGCCGGCACGATCGGCGACAACCTGCGGCTCTCTTCGCCCGAGGCATCCGACGCCGCCTGCGAGCGGGTGCTCCGCGCCGTCAACCTCGGCGAAGTCCTGGAACGCTCGCCGTTCGGCCTCGACGCCCCCGTCGGCGAGGCGGGCGTGATGCTCTCGGGCGGCGAGCGTCAGCGTCTCGCGATCGCGCGGGCCCTGCTCGCCGCGCCCCCGATCCTGCTCCTCGACGAATCGACGTCGTCGCTCGACGGGCTCAACGAGCAGCGGATGCGCGAAGCGATCGACGCCGTCGCGGCGGGGCGCACACTCGTCGTCATCGCCCACCGGCTCTCGACCGTCGTCGACAGCGACCTGATCGTCGTCCTCGACCACGGCGAGGTCGTCGGGCAGGGGACGCACGCCGAACTCGTCGAGACCGTGCCGCTCTACCGCGACCTCGCCCGGCACCAGCTGCTCGTCTGAGCGCCGCCGCGACTGGCCACGTCTGGGCCGGTCTGGCCGCGAGACACCGCGTATGCACCGAGACACCGGCTTTGCACCGGTGTCTCGGTGCAAAGCCGGTGTCTCGCCGTCAGGGACGGCGCCGCGGCGGCTCAGGCCTGCTGGGCGACCTTCAGCCGGTAGCGGAGCGCCGCGAGTTCGGCGTAGAGGGCCGCGGGCACCTTGCCGTCGAACGTGCGGTAGAACTCCTCGGTGAGATCGGCCTCCTGCAACCAGAGCGCGGGGTCGATCTCGAACAGCGCGTCGAGGTCTTCCTGCGGCACGTCGATGCCGTCGAGGTTCAGGTCGCTCGTTTCCGGCAGACGCCCGATGGGGCTGTCGACGGCCGGGACCTTGCCCTCGATGCGACGGATGATCCAGTCGATCACGCGCGAGTTGTCGCCGAAGCCGGGCCAGAGGAACTTGCCGCCCTCACCCTTGCGGAACCAGTTGACCTGGAAGACGCGCGGCGCGCGGTCGAAGCGCAGCTTCTGCCCGACCTTCAGCCAATGGCCGAAGTAGTCGGCCATGTTGTAGCCGCAGAAGGGGAGCATCGCGAAGGGGTCGCGGCGGAGCTCCCCGACGGTGCCCTCGGCGGCGGCCGTGCGCTCGGACGAGATGTTCGAGCCGAGGAAGACGCCGTGCGTCCAGTCGGTCGCCTCGACCACGAGCGGCACGTTGGTCGCGCGGCGTCCGCCGAAGAGGATGCCGTCGAGCGGAACACCCTGGGGCGCGTCCCAGTCCGCGGCGATCTGCGGGCACTGCCCGGCGCTCACGGTGAAGCGCGAGTTGGGGTGCGCCGCGGGGCGACCGGATGCCGGAGTCCACGGGTTCCCCTCCCAGTCGGTGAGCTCGGCGGGGATGTCGTCGGTCAGACCCTCCCACCAGACGTCGCCGTCGGGGCGGAGCGCGACGTTCGTGAAGATCGTGTTGCCCCACAGCGTCTCGACCGCGGTGACGTTGGTCGACTCGCCGGTGCCGGGCGCGACGCCGAAGAAGCCGGCCTCGGGGTTGATCGCCCAGAGGCGACCGTCCTCGCCCGGGCGCAGCCACGCGATGTCGTCGCCGAGGGTCTCGACGCGCCAGCCAGGGATCGTCGGACGAAGCATCGCGAGGTTCGTCTTGCCGCACGCCGACGGGAACGCCGCCGCGAGGTGGTACGCCTTGCCCTCGGGGGAGATGACGCGGATGAGGAGCATGTGCTCGGCGAGCCACCCCTCGTCGCGGCCGATGACCGAGGCGATGCGCAGAGCGAAGCACTTCTTCGCGAGGATCGCGTTGCCGCCGTAACCCGAGCCGTACGACCACACCTCGAGGGTCTCGGGGTAGTGGACGATGTACTTCTCGTCGTTGCAGGGCCACGCGGCATCCTTCTCACCGGACTGCAGCGGCGCGCCGACGGTGTGCACGGTCTTCACCCACGGCTTGCCGGCGGCGATCTGCTCGAGCACCTCGGTGCCGACGCGGGTCATGATGCCGATGGAGGTGACGGCGTACGCCGAGTCGGTGACCTGCACGCCGATGTGCGAGAGCGGCCCGCCGACGGCGCCCATCGAGAACGGCACGACGTACATCGTGCGTCCGCGCATCGCGCCGTCGAACAGGGGCTGCAGCGTTGCGCGCATCTCCGCCGGGTTCACCCAGTTGTTGGTGGGACCGGCGTCCTCTTCGCGCTCCGAGGCGATGAAGGTGCGCGCCTCGGTACGCGCGACGTCGCTCGGGTGCGAGCGGGCGAGGTAGGAGCCGGGGCGCCACTCGGGGTTGAGCTTGATGAGCTTGCCCTCTTCGACCTGCTCGCGCAGCAGCGCCTCGTTCTCGGCGCGCGAGCCGTCGACCCAGTGCACGCGGTCGGGCTTCATGAGCGCGGTCATCTCGTCGACCCACGCGTACAGTTCGGCGAGCCCCTCGCCCTCGAGCGACGGCCGTGCGCCGAAGGCGCGGTACGCCGCGGCCGGGGCGGACGTCGCGGCAGCGACGCCGGTCGCGGTGGGGCGGGTGAAGATGTCGGCGATGGCCATGTCGGCTCCTTTGACGGTGGAGTGGGTGACGGTGGAGTGTGTGACGGTGGAGTGCGGCGGGTTCGGGTTCCACTCTGCGGGGTTTTCCGGCGCCCTTTCCGCCCGAATGCGCAGCAAGAAACGTGATTCTTTCGCTATCATCAAGGAATGCCCGCCTCCGCCCTCGAACTCTCGACCCTCGGCCACCGCATCCGCCATCACCGCGTCGAACGCGGGTACACGCTCGACGAGCTCGGCGCGATCGTCGGGGTCGCCGGCAGCCAGCTCAGCCTCATCGAGAACGGCAAGCGCGAGCCCAAGCTCTCCCTCCTCCAGGCGATCGCGCACGCGACCGGCACCGACGTCACCGACCTCCTCTCCCCCGAGCCGCCCAACCGACGCGCCGCCCTCGAACTCGATCTCGAGCGCGCGCAGACCTCCCCGGTGTTCCGACGGCTCGGCATCCCTGCCGTGCGCGTGACCAAGACCACCTCCGACGAGACGATCGAGGCGGTGCTGGGGCTGCACCGCGAGCTGCACCGGCGCGAGCGCGAAGCCATCGCCACGCCCGAAGAGGCCCGCCGCGCCAACACCGAGCTGCGCCTGCGCATGCAGGAGAAGAACAACTATCTGCCCGAGATCGAACAGCTCGCCGAACGCCAGCTCAAGGCCGCGGGGCATACCGGCGGCGCCCTCACCCACCGGACGGTCAGCATCATGGCGGAACGTCTCGGCTTCGAGCTGCTCTACGTCGATGATCTGCCCCACTCGGCGAGGTCGGTCACCGACCTGGAGAACGGCCGCATCTACCTGCCGCCGGCCTCGATCCCCGGCGGCCACGGCCTGCGATCGATGGCGCTGCAGGCGATGGCGCACCGCCTGCTCGGGCACACGCCGCCCACCGACTACGCCGACTTCCTCGAGCAGCGCCTCGAGATCAACTACTTCGCCGCGTGCTGTCTGCTCCCCGAAACGGCCGCCGTCTCCTTCCTCGCCCAGGCGAAGAAGGAGCGCGACCTCGCCGTCGAAGACTTCCGCGACGCGTTCGGCGTCACCCACGAAGCCGCCGCGATGCGCATGACGAACCTGCTGACCGAGCACCTCGGCATCCGTCTGCACTTCCTCCGCGTCGACGGCGCGGGCGCCATCAACCGCGTCTACGAGAACGACGACCTGCCGCTGCCGATGGACGTCACCGGTTCGGTCGAAGGCCAGATCGTGTGCCGCAAGTTCGCCGCGCGCTCGGCCTTCGGCGAGCAGAACCGCACCGTCGAGCACTACCAGTACACCGACACCCCGGCGGGCACGTTCTGGTGTTCGAGCCAGACCGGCAAGACCGGAGACGGCGAGTTCTCGATCACGGTGGGGGTGCCGTTCGACGATGCGCGCTTCTTCCGGGGGCGCGAGACGCACAAGCGCGCCACGTCGACCTGCCCCGACGAGTCGTGCTGCCGCAGGCCGGATGCCGATCTGACGGCACGCTGGGACGGAAAGGCGTGGCCGAGCGCCCGCGTGCACATGCAGATGTTCTCGCCGCTGCCGCGCGGCGCGTTCCCCGGCGTCGACGACGGCGAGGTCTACACGTTCCTCGACCGCCACGCGAACGGCTGAAGAAACGATCCCCCCGCCGGGCGTCGGAGGACGAGCGGCCGCGCACGTGAACAGCTGATCGGGGGCTGATCGGGGGCGCCGCGCCGATTTGAGCGCCCGGCGACCCGGGTGTACTGTCGATCCGCTGGTAAGGGTCGCCTTACCTCAGTCTGATCGAATCGACGCCTGTGTTCGCCACCTTCCTCATCGGCCTTCGCGAAGGCCTCGAAGCCGCCCTCGTCGTCGGCATCCTCGTGGCCTACCTGACCCGCGTCGGGCGCCGCGACGTGCTGCCGCGTCTGTGGATGGGCGTCGGTCTCGCGATCGCCCTCGCGCTCGGCATCGGAGCGATCCTCACGTTCGGTGCGTACGCCCTGACCTCTCAGGCACAGGAGCTCCTCGGCGGCCTGCTGTCACTCCTGACGGTCGCGATGGTCACGTGGATGATCTTCTGGATGCAGAAGACCGCGCGCACCATGAAGCGCACGCTCGAGGGCGGCATCGATCGCGCTCTGTCGAACGGCGGGGCCTGGGCGATCGTCGCGATCGGCTTCATCTCGGTGGCGCGCGAGGGCATCGAGACGACGCTGTTGCTGTGGTCGATGGTGCAGTCGTTCGGCGACGCCCCGGCCGCGCTCCTGGGCGCCCTGCTGGGTCTCGCCGTCGCCGTCGTGCTGGGATGGCTCCTCGCCCGCGGCATGGTCCGCATCGACCTGCGCACGTTCTTCGCGTGGACGGGCGGCTTCCTCGTCGTGGTCGCGGCAGGCGTCCTCGCGTACGCGATCCACGACCTGCAGGAAGCCGGCGCGCTGCCCGGGCCGTTCACCGCGGCCGCACCCATCGACCCCGTCACGGGCGCCGTCGCCGTCGGGTGGGCGGCGTTCCCGTTCGGGTGGGCGTTCGACCTCTCCGGGGCGATCGCACCCGGGTCATGGCTCGCCACGATCCTGCAGGCGACCGTCGGCTTCATGCCGAAGATGTCGTGGCTGCAGGTGATCGCGTGGGTCCTCTACATGGCGATCGTCGGCACGTTCTTCGTCCGCGGGCTGCGCCGGCGCCCAGTTCGGACGCACAGCACGGCGGGAACGCAGAGCGCGGCGACGGATGCCGTGGGCGCAGGCGTCGCGTCCGCGTCACCCGCACCCTCTTCTTCACCCGAACCTTCTTCTTCACCCGAACCTTCTTCTTCACCCGAACGCCAAGGAGCATGATGATCCGTCCCCGCCCCCTCGCCGCCGCGGCGACGGCCGCGCTCGCCGCCGTCGCGCTCGCCGGGTGCGTCGCGAAGGCCGACGTGGCCGCCTCGGACGCGCTCTCGGTCGAGTCGACCGACTCGGCGTGCACGGTCTCGGCGAACGCCGCGACGAGCGGCACACTGTCGTTCGACGTCACCAACGCGAGCTCCGACGTCACTGAGTTCTACCTGCTCGCGGACGACGGCCTGCGGATCGTCGGCGAGGTCGAGAACATCGCTCCCGGCGCCTCGCGCACCCTCACCGTCGTCGCGCAGCCCGGCAACTACTTCACGCTCTGCAAGCCCGGCATGGTCGGCGAGGGCGTGGGGCGCGCCGCGTTCACGGTCAGCGGTGACACGGTCGCCGCGACGGGCGACGACGCCGAGCAGAAGCAGAAGGCCGTCGACCTGTACGCCGCGTTCGTCAAAGACCAGGTCGAGCAGCTCGTGCCCGCCGTCGACGAGTTCGTCGCGGCGTACGAGGCGGGCGACGACGAGAAGGCGCGGAGCCTCTACCCCACCACCCGCGCGTTCTACGAGCGGATCGAGCCCGTCGCCGAGTCGCTCGGAGACCTCGATCCCCGCATCGACTACCGCGAAGTGGATGCCGTCGCCGAAGGCCTCGATTGGACCGGCTTCCACCGCATCGAGAAGGACCTCTGGGTGCCCGCGCAGGACGCGCTGAACGCCGACGGCGTCACCCCGGCGTGGCAGGACTGGCAGCCGTCGACGACCCAGGAGCGCGCCTCGTACGGCGACCAGCTGATCGCCGACGTCGGCGAGCTGAACGACTACGTGCACTCCGACGATTTCCAGAGCGCGCTGGACGCACAGGGCGTCGCGGGCATCTCCAACGGCGCGATCGCGCTTCTCGACGAGGTCGCGACGGGCAAGATCTCGGGCGAGGAGGACTGGTGGTCGGGCACCGACCTCTGGGATTTCGCCGCGAACGTCGAAGGCTCGAAGATGGCCTTCTCGCTCGTCGAGGACTTCGCCGCCTCGACCGGCGAGGACGGCGAGGCGCTCGTCGACGAGATCACCCAGGGCTACAACGATCTCGAGGCATCCCTCGCGAAGCACGGCTCGCTCACGGACGGATTCGTGAACTACCGCGAGCTCACCGACGCCGACAAGCGCGAGTTCACCGACCTGATCAACGCCCTCGCCGAGCCGCTGTCGAAGCTCACGTCGACCATCCTGGACGCGTGACCGTCGAGCGGCGACACGGAGAAGCGAAGGACGACGGATGGCGGACCTGCAGGGCGAGCGCGACCCCCAGCCCGCGGGCGGACTGAGCCGCCGCGGGCTGTTGGGACTCGCCGCGGGGATCGGCGCGGCGGGCCTCGCGGTCGGAGCGGGCGCGGGGACGGCCGCGGGCGTCGCGGTCGGGCGGTCGCGCGAGGCGGCCACCGGCGCGCGGGCGTATGCCTTCTTCGGTACTCATCAGGCCGGCATCACCACCCCGGTGCAAGACCATCTCCACTTCGCCGCGTTCGACATGATGGCGCGCACGAGCAGCGACGACCTCGTCGAGCTCCTCCAGGACTGGACGTATGCCGCCGCGCGCATGTCGCGGGGGCTCGAGGTCAGTGCGACGGGTGCGGTCGGCGGGTCACCCGACGCGCCGCCGGACGACACCGGCGAGGCGCTCGACCTGCCCGCAAACGGACTGACGATCACGATCGGATTCGGGCCGACCCTGTTCCAGACGGATGCCGGGGAGGACCGCTACGGCATCGCCTCCCGGCGCCCCACCGCGCTGCAGACTCTGCCGGCGTTCCTCGGCGACGACCTCGACCCGCTGAGCTCGGGAGGCGACCTGTTCGTGCAGGCGTGCGCCGACGACCCGCAGGTGGCCGTCCACGCCGTGCGGAACCTGAGTCGCATCGCCTTCGGCCGCGCGCGTCTGCGGTGGTCGCAGCTCGGCTTCGGTAAGACGTCGAAGACGACCGCCGATCAGGCGACCCCGCGGAACCTCTTCGGGTACAAGGACGGCACGGCGAACATCCTCGCCGACGACACCGCCGCGCTGACTGACCACGTCTGGGTGGCGGACGCCGACGAGCCCGCCTGGATGGCGGGCGGCTCGTACCTCGTCGCCCGGAAGATCGCGATGATCATCGAGACGTGGGACCGGCTGCGCCTCTCCGAGCAGGACCGCACGATCGGCCGCGACAAGGGCGAGGGCGCACCCCTCTCCGGCGGCACCGAGCAGACCGCGCCCGACTTCACGGCGGCGAGCGCGACGGCATCCCCCGCCATCGACGCACGCAGTCACGTGCGCCTCGCCCACCCCGACTTCAACGACGGCACCCGCATCCTCCGCCGCGGCTACAACTACGTCGACGGCAACACGAACCTCGGACGGCTCGACGCGGGGCTCTTCTTCCTGTCGTACCAGCGCTCGCCCGATCAGTTCGTACGGTTGCAGAAGGCGCTGTCGACCGACCTCATGGCCGAGTACGTGCGCCACGTCGGTTCGGGCGTCTGGGCGGTGCCGCCGGGCGCCGAAGCGGGCTCGTACATCGGCGCCGGCCTCTTCGTCTGAGCGCCCGTCGGCCGCGGCAGGTCTCAACCGCGGAGGAAGCCTGCGAACCGCGCGAGGGCGGCGGTGACGGATGCCTCGTCCGCCGCACCGAAGCCGGCACCGGTGGAGGCATCCGCCCCCGGAAGCGGCTGTGCCACCGGGTCGAGATGGTGTCGCCCGACGGCGAGCGAGTGCGCCCACGTGCCGACGATCTCGCCGTGCACGACGAGCACGGGCTTCACGGCCCCGTTCGCGCTCGGCCCACGAACCGCACCACGTCGGGCGACGCCGGCACGGTGCGGTCGGCGTAGGAGAGGTAGTACTCGTCGAACGGGCCGAGCGCGAGCACTCCGGTCAGTGCCGAACCCGGCTCCACGGGCCCCGAGGACACCCCGCCCGACTCGACGAAGAGCCCCTCCTCGATCTCTTCGACCCGATCGCCCGCGCCCGCGCGCGTGTCCCGCGCGAGCCCCAGCGGCACCCCCGCCCACCAACGGAAGTCCTCGAGACGCGCCGGGCCGTGCCCGCGGAGATACCGGACGAAGAACTCCGCGAGCGGGTCGGGTGGGCGGACGGCATCCGTGATCCACTCCTCCGTCGCGACGACGTACTGTTCTCGCGTGGGCGCGCCCTCTCGGGGCACGACCGGGCCAAACACGCACACCGCGCGCCGGCACAGCGCGGTCAGCACGTGGTTGCCGCGCATCCCGGACGGGTCGATCCCCGCCGCCGCGAGGATGTCCGCGAACTCCGCCCGCGTGAGCCGGTTGCCTCCGGCGAGCGCCGCACGTGCCACGCCCTCGGCCCGAGCGAGGTGATCGTCGTCGAGCGCGAGTGAGCGGTGCATGCCGGCCGCGTGACGGTTCTGCCGGTCGCTCGTCACCGACAGCATCCACTCCAGGTCGCGGGACTCGATGATGTGCACGGTGCCGCGCTGCGTCCACGACCGCACGAGGGCGCCACGATCGAACGCGGCATCCACCTCGGCGAGCGTCGGATCCCCCTCGGCGCGCACCGCGAGCGCCCACCGCCCACCCCAGAACTCCTGCGCCTGCGTGGCGGTCATGTGCCGCGCCGCCTCGACGACCGACGCGGCCGGCGCGCTCAGCCGGTGCGCGCGCAGCCGCTCGGCGCGGAGCGCTTCGAGGTCCATGGCCCCATCCTGGCGCGGACGTCCGACACGGGGCATGCCGGACCCGGGAATGCCCGAACCTGGCGCCGCGCTGAGAAGGAAGCGCACACTGGTCCCGTCCCCGGTCTCGCCGGACCGCCGCGAGGCGACCGGGGGCGACCGCGAAGGAGGATGCCGTGGAAGGCCTCGAAGTCACCGTGCTGCTCGGCCTTGCCGTGCTCGTCGGCACGGCGCTCGCCCCGCGCCTGCGCGTCGCGACGCCCGTCGTGCTCGTCGTCATCGGGCTGCTCCTCGGCTTCGTCCCCGCGCTCCGCGAGATCCAGCTGCCGCCGGAGACCGTGCTGCTGCTGTTCCTCCCCGTCATGCTGTTCTGGGAGAGCCTCACCACCTCGATCCGCGCGATCCGCCGGTCGCTGCGGTACATCGTCCCGATGAGCACGCTGCTCGTGGTCGCCTCCGCCGTCGCGGTCGCGTGGATCGCGACGTTGTTCGGGATGCCGTGGTCCACCGCTCTGCTTCTCGGTGCCGCGGTCGCCCCGCCCGACGCGACCGCCGTCGCGGCGCTCGGACGACTGCTCCCCGAGAAGATGTTCATGAAGCTCAAGGCCGAGAGCCTCACGAACGACGGCACCGCGCTGGTGTTGTACGCGATCGCCCTCTCCGTCGCTCTCGGTGAGACCGTCACGCCGTGGTCGATCACGGGCACGGTCCTCCTCTCCTACCTCGGGGGCGCCGCGGCCGGTATCGCGGTCGCCGCGGTCGCGGCCGCGTTCCTCCGCCGTGCGCACCGCACGATCGTCATCAATGTGACGCTCCTGCTCATCCCGTTCACCGCGTTCCTCGTCGCCGAGTTCCTGCACGCCTCGGGCGTTCTCGCGGTGGTCTTCGCGGGACTCATCATCGCCTGGATGCTCCCGCGCATCACCACGGCCGCCTCACGCCGGCAGTCGTCGGTGGCGTGGCCGTTCGGCGTCTATCTGCTGAACGGGGCGCTGTTCGTCCTCATCGGCCTCGAGGTGCAGTACGTCATCCACGACATCCCGGGCCGGCTCGTCGGCCTCCTCCTCGCCGTCACGGTCGCGGCGTGGGCGGTGCTGCTGGTGGTGCGTTACCTGTTCCAGCTCGTCTTCGCACCCTTCAGCCGACCGCCCGGCGCGCCGCTGTTCGGCCGTCACCGGGCACGGGTCGTCAACACGCTCGCGGGCTTCCGCGGCGCCGTGTCGCTCGCGATCGCCCTCTCGGTGCCCGCGACCGTCACGGGGGCCGGCGATCTCTCCGGACGCGACGCGATCGTGTTCGTCACGGCGGGCGTGATCCTCCTGAGCCTTCTCGTGCAGGGCCCGCTCCTGCAGGTCGCGCTGCGGTGGGCGCGCCTGCCCGCCGACGCGTCGGCCGAAGACGAGTACGAGCTCGCGCAGCGCACCATCTCGGGCGCCGCGCTGGCGGCCCTCGACGACCTGGCCGTCGAGCACGGCGTCAGCGACGAGGTGCGCGACCGCGCGCGGCGCGAGGGCTACGAGCGACTCGAGCTCGCGAACGCCCGTGCGTACGCCCGGCAGCACGTGGACGAGGCAGCGGATGCCGCGGCGCCGGTCGCTCCCCCGGCGACCTCCTTCGAGGCATCCGGCCCCGTGTTCGCCGTACCTGACCCGGTGCCGTCCCCGTCTGGATCACCGTCGCCTCCGGGCGGCGTCCCGGCGCTGCAGATGATCGCCGAGAGCGACGACATCGACCTCACCCAGCGCTCGCCGTTGCGCCGCTACGAGGAGGCCTCGCGCCTGAAGCTCGCGATCCTTGACCGCGAGCGCGAGGTGCTGCTGCGGATGCGCCGCGAGGGGACGATCGACGACCTCGTCGTGCGGCGCATCGAACGTCACCTCGACCTCGAGGAGGTGCGGGTGCGCGGCATCGACCAGGACGACTGAGACGGCAGGGCCCGCACAATAGCGGCCGCGTGCCCCGTGCGCCAGCGTCGACATCCGGCTGCGCGACCTGTCACGCTGGACGTATGGAACGCGACGTCCGCAGTCACCTCGAACTCACCGTCACCGAACCCGCCGACCTCGTCCTCGCGATCGCGGTCGCGCGCCAGTACGCGCCGGCACGGGAGACCTTCACCGCGACGCTCGACGGCGCCCCCGTCACCGCGACCGAGTTCACCGACCACAGCGGCACCCGGTTCCACCGCCTGAAAGCGCAGCCGGGCGCGCTCGTCATCGACTACACGGCCCACCTGAGCGGGCTCGGCGACGCGTCGCCCGGTGAGGAGTACGACCTCTTCGTCTCGAGCCTGCCGAGCCGCTACGTCGAGTCCGACGTGCTCGCCCCGACCGCCGCCGCGGAGTTCACGGGTATCGCCCCCGGCGCCGATCTTCTCGCCGCCGTCTCGTCGTGGGTCGGGACGCAGCTCACCTACGTGCCCGGCTCGTCGGGCCCGACCGACGGCGCGGTGCAGACTCTGCTCGGCCGTCAGGGCGTCTGCCGCGACTACGCGCACCTGACCGCAGCACTTCTGCGCGCCGAGGGCGTACCGGCCCGCGTGGCCGCGGTCTACGCGCCGGGCCTCGACCCGATGGAGTTCCACGCCGTCGCCGAGGCCTGGATCGAGGGCGCGTGGCGCGTGGTCGACGCGACGGCCCTCGCCCCGCGGCAGAGTCTCGTGAGGATCGCGACGGGGCGGGATGCCGCCGACACCGCCTTCCTGACGGTGCTGAGCGGCCGGGCCGACCTCGACGCACTCGAGGTCACCGCGGTCGTCGACGACCTGGTCTACGACGACGTGACGCAGCTCGTCGAGTTGCGCTGAGCGCTGCGGCGCTCGCACCTCACCCCGAGCGGAGGATTCCTCGGCCGCACGTCTCGCCCTCGGCGCCCAGACGTGCCACGCTGGAGCCATGAAGGCCTGGATCGTGCGTTTCGCGTCGCTGTACGTGTTCAACGTGATCGTGCTGCTCGTCATCGGGCTGCTCACTCCCGCCCACGTCGGGTGGGCGGTGCTGTGGGCGGCGGTGATCCTGACCCTCGCCGAGCTCTTCGTGAAGCCGGTGCTGCAGCGGCTCTTCGCCCGGTCGGCGGCGAAATCGGCGAGCGAGCGCACGCGCGCCGGCGAGGCGCTCGTGCAGGGCGGGATCGTGCTGCTCGTCGCGGCGATCATCTGGGTGATCACGCTGGTGCTGACCGGCGTCAATGCGCGGGGCAGCTGGTTCTGGGCCTACGTGCTGCCCCCGGTGATCCTCGCGATCGGCTGGTTCGTGTACGCGAGGATCGATGATCGCATCGAGGCGCAGGCGAGCCTGCACTACGACAAGGCCGAGGCGGGCATCCGCGGCCGCGGCGCCGCATCCGCAGAGCAGCCCGCGGAGGCCGCTCCGACGGTGACGCCGGATGACGGCCTCACGCCCGAGCAGCGCAAGATGCTCGACGACCTCGGGTCCTGAACCGGGAAGATCCGCGCCGGTGCGCAGGTGACGACCGCGTAACAAACCGACCCCCGCGCGCCTGACCGCACCGTTCACCCGGAAAGATGGAATGCCGCGGCATCCGCCCGCACGGAACCCGCCCGTGCACCCGGCGCGACTGTCCGCGCATCCCACACCGAAGGATCAGCCATGCCCCGTCGCTCCCTGCGCACCGCCCTCGCCGCCGCCGCGGCCGCCGCCGTCCTGCTGATCGCCGGGTGTGCCGGCGGAACGAGCGCGCCGGACGACTCAGCCTCCGCCGACCCGGGCGCCGACTTCGTCACCCCGGGCAAGCTCACCTTCGCCACGGGCGAGACGGCGTACGAGCCGTACGTCTACAACGACGACCCCGAGTCGGGGGAGGGCTACGAGGCGGCCGTCGCGTACGCCGTGGCCGACCTCCTCGGCTTCGCGAAGGAGGACGTCGTCTGGGTGCGCACCTCGTTCGAATCGGCGATCGCGCCGGGACCGAAGAACTTCGACCTCAACATCCAGCAGTACACGATCACCGACGAGCGCAAGAAGGCCGTCGACTTCTCGAGCCCGTACTTCGAGGCGAGCCAGACGGTCGTCGCGATCAAGGGCGGCGCGGCCGACGGCGTGACCGACATCGCGGGCCTGAAGGACCTGAAGCTCGGCGCGATGACCGGCTCGACGAGCGCGACGACGATCGAGAAGGCGATCGCGCCGACGCAGCAGCCGGGACTCTTCGCGTCGAACGAAGACGCGCGCGCCGCGCTCGAGGCCGGCCAGATCGACGGACTCGTCCTCGACACCCCGACCGCGTACCTGGCCGCGAACTTCTACATCGAGAACGCGTACATGGTCGGCGAACTGCCCGCCGCCGGCGTCCCCGACCAGTGGGGCATCCTGCTCCAGAAGGACTCGCCGCTCACCGACCGCGTCAGCAAGGCGGTCGACACCCTCCGCGAGAACGGCACCCTGGCCGAGCTCGAGGAGACCTGGCTCTCGGTGCTCACCGAGGGCGTCCCGCAGCTGCAGTGACCTGCTCGGGTAGCCTCCTCCAGTGACCACCGACAGCGCACCCGCGGCGCGTCCACCCAGCGCTCTCGAACAAGAGCGCCGGGCGTACCGCCGCGGGCGCGAGCAGCGCTCGGTGCTCGTCGCGATCGCCTCGACGCTCGCCTTCGCCGGCATCGTCTGGGTCACGGTCCTGAGCACGCCCGGCTGGGCGAAGGTGCAGGAGACCTTCTTCGACCCGGCGACGGCGCTCGCGGCGCTCCCGAAGGTGTGGGACGGGTTCCTCATCAACCTGCAGGTGCTCGCGTGGTCGGTCGTCACGGTCGCGATCGTGGCGCTTCTCATCGCGGCGGCGCGGACCCTCCGCGGCCCCGTGTTCCTCCCTGTGCGCGTCCTCGCCGCCGCGTACACCGACCTGTTCCGCGGACTGCCGTTCATCATCGTCCTTTACCTGATCGGGTTCGGCGTGCCGACGATCCTCAACGTCCGGGTCGACGTCGTCGTCCTCGGCGTGACGGCGGTGACCCTCACCTACTCGGCCTACGTCGCCGAGGTGATCCGCGCCGGCATCGACGCCGTCCACCCCTCCCAGCGTCTCGCCGCGCGGGCGCTCGGCCTCGGCTACACGCAGACCCTCGGCCGCGTCGTGCTGCCGCAGGCGCTCCGCAAGGTGACGCCGCCGCTCATGAACGACTTCATCTCGATGCAGAAGGACGTCGGCCTCATCTCCATCCTCGGCGCGATCGACGCGATCGCCGCCGCCCGCTCCGCCACCGCGCTGAGCTACAACTTCACCCCCTACGTCGTCGCGGGACTTCTGTTCGTGCTCCTCGCGATCCCGACGATCCGCCTCACCGACTGGTACACCGCGCGACTGCGCGAGCGCGAGCAGAGCGGGGCGATCCTGTGACCGAGGCATCCTTCGCGCCCGACGAAGCCGCGGCGCCGCAGACGCCGGCGCTGCGGGCGGACGATGTCTGGAAGTCGTTCGGCGACCGCACGGTCCTCCGGGGCGTCTCGCTCACCCTCCACCGCCACGAGGTGGTCGCCCTCATCGGGGCATCGGGTTCGGGGAAGTCGACGCTCCTGCGCTGCCTCGGCCTTCTCGAGCCGATCGACGACGGACAGATCTTCCTCGGTGACCTCGACATCTCCGATCCGCGCGTCGACGGCAACCAGGTGCGGGCACGGCTCGGCGCGGTCTTCCAGAGCTACAACCTCTTCCCGCACCTCACGGTGCTCGGCAACGTGACGCTCGCCTCGCGCGTCGTGCACGGCGTGCCGAAAAAGGATGCCGAGGCGCGCGCCCTGCACCTCCTCGACCGGGTCGGACTCGCCGACTTCGCCGCGGTGCACCCCGATCGCTTGTCGGGCGGACAGCAGCAGCGCGCCGCGATCGTCCGCGCGATCGCGAACGACCCCGAGGTCCTCCTCCTCGACGAGATCACCTCGGCGCTCGACCCCGAGCTCGTCGGCGAGGTGCTCGAACTGGTCCGGTCGCTCGCCGATGACGGTGCGACGATTCTCATGGCGACGCATGAGATGGCCTTCGCGCGCGACGTCGCCGACCGGGTCGTCTTCCTCGACGACGGCGTCATCGTCGAAGACGGTCCGCCCACCGAGGTGTTCGGCGCGCCCCGGCATCCCCGCACGAAGGAATTCCTGGCGCGCGTCACCGGCTGACCCGGCGGGAGCCCCCGCCCGGGTTTCGTCGGCGCACATCGTCGTCACCGCGAGAATCGTCGGCGCATGTCGTCGGCATCCGCGCCCGAAGGAGCGATCTGCGCCGACAAAGTCCTGCGGCCGGGTCAGCCTGCGAGGCGCTCGGCGGTCTCGACGACGTTCGCGACGAGCATCGCGCGGGTCATGGGGCCGACGCCGCCGGGGTTCGGCGAGAGCCAGCCGGCGACCTCGGCGACGGCCGGGTCGACATCGCCCGCGAGCTTCGCCTTGCCCGACTCAGTCGTCCCGACGCGGGTGACGCCCACGTCGAGCACGGCGGCGCCGGGCTTCACCCAGTCGGCCTGCACGAGGTGGGGCTGCCCGACGGCGGCGACGACGATGTCCGCGCGGCGGACCTCCGCGGCAAGGTCCCGCGTGCGCGAATGGGTGAGGGTGACCGTGGCATCGGTGCCCTTGCGTGTGAGCAGGAGGCCCAGGGGGCGGCCGACCGTGATGCCGCGGCCAATCACGGTGACGTGCTTCCCCGCGATCTCGACGCCGTGGCGTGTGAGCAGCTCGATGATCCCCGCGGGTGTGCACGGCAGGGGCGCGGGCACGGCGGTCGCCGGGTCGACGCCGAGCACGAGGCGCCCGAGGTTCGTGGGGTGCAGGCCGTCGGCATCCTTCGCCGGGTCGACGAGCTCGAGGATCGCGTTCTCGTCGATACCCGCCGGCAGCGGCAGCTGCACGATGAACCCGGTGACGGCCGGGTCGGCGTTCAACTGCCGGACCGCGTCGGCGATCTCATCCTGCGTGGCCGTCGCAGGGAGCTCCACCGAGATCGACGCGACGCCGACCTCCGCGCAGTCGCGGTGCTTGCCCGTGACATACGAGCGGGATGCCGGGTCGTCGCCGACCAAGAGCGTCCCGAGCCCCGGCGTGATGCCGCGGGCGGCGAGCGCGGCGACCCGATCCTTCAGTTCGGCCTTGATGGCGGATGCCGTCGCGACGCCGTCGAGCTTCTGCGCGGTCACTGCTGGAGACCCGGGTACAGCGGGAAGGCCGCGGTGAGGGATGCCACGCGCGTGCGGAGCGCGGGAAGGTCCGCCTCGTGCCCGTTCGCCCCGTGCTGCAGCGCCAGGGCGATGATGTCGGCGACCTCCGTGAACTCGGCGTCGCCGAAGCCGCGCGTCGCGAGCGCGGGGGTGCCGATGCGCAGGCCCGAGGTGACCATCGGGGGGCGCGGGTCGTTCGGGACGGCGTTGCGGTTGACCGTGATGTGGATCTCGTGGAGGAGGTCTTCGGCCTGCTTGCCGTCGATCTCGGCGTCGCGGAGGTCGACGAGCACGAGGTGCACGTCGGTACCGCCCGAGCGGACGGCGATGCCCGCCGCCGCGACATCGGGCTGGGTGAGGCGCTCGGCGAGGATCGCGGCGCCGCGCACGGTGCGCTCCTGGCGCTCGCGGAACGCGGGGGTCGCGGCGAGCTTGAACGCCGTCGCCTTCGCGGCGATCACGTGCATGAGGGGACCGCCCTGCTGCCCGGGGAAGACCGCGGTGTTGATCTTCTTGGCGACGTCGGGGTCGTTGGTCAGGATGAAGCCCGAGCGCGGTCCGCCGATCGTCTTGTGCACCGTCGAGGACACGACATCGGCGTAGGGCACGGGCGACGGGTGCAGGCCCGCGGCGACGAGACCGGCGAAGTGCGCCATGTCGACCCAGAGGAGCGCCCCGACCTTGTCGGCGATCTCGCGGAAGCGTGCGAAGTCGAGCTGGCGGGGGTAGGCCGACCAGCCGGCGATGATGACCTTCGGCGAGTGCTCGACGGCGAGGCGCTCGACCTCGTCCATGTCGATGATCGAGGTCTCCGGGTCGACGCCGTACGCGACGATGTTGTAGAGCCGGCCGGAGAAGTTGATCTTCATGCCGTGCGTGAGGTGGCCGCCCTGGTCGAGCGACAGACCGAGCAGCGTGTCGCCGGGGCGGGCGATCGCGTGGAGGACGGCGGCGTTGGCGGAGGCGCCCGAGTGCGGCTGGACGTTCGCGAACTCGGCACCGAACAGCGACTTGGCGCGGGCGATCGCGAGCTCTTCGGCGACGTCGACCTCTTCGCAGCCGCCGTAGTAGCGGCGCCCCGGGTAGCCCTCGGCGTACTTGTTGGTCAGCACCGAGCCCTGCGACTGCAGGACCGAGACGGGGACGAAGTTCTCGGAGGCGATCATCTCGAGGTACGAGCGCTGGCGGTCGAGCTCGCGCTCGAGCACCTGGGCGATCTCGGGGTCGACCTCGGCGAGCGGGGCGTTGAAGGACGGGTCGGTCATGGCGACTCCTGCTGTTCTCGGTGGGTGGGTGCCGGCGCGGATCTCGGACACCCGCAGGCGCGGGCACTCGATCACCGAGCGGAAACCACGGCCGACCCAGGCGTACGGTCGTGTGCCATGTGGTCGCTCCCCGGTGGTTCCCCACCTCAACGCCAGTCGCGACGGTTCGAGCATATCCGACGCGCGGGCTGACGCAGAAGCGGATCCGCAGATCATCGGACGGCATTTTGTTAATCGTCTTTACACGTCGAATCGATTCGGACAGAATGAGAGCGGATGCCGATGTGCGCGTCCCCGACCGGTCGCCCGCCCGCGGCCGGCGGTCCGGAGATTGGAGCATCGTGGCCCGTCCGTCTGTCCTCCCCGTCGTCCCCGCACCCGCATCGATCCAGCCGGCCGACGCCGCGCCCTTCATCCTGCGCGCCGACACGCGTGTCCTCGGCGACGCGGAAGGCGTCGCGGAGGTCCGCACCGTCGTCGAGACCCGCACCGGTCTGACGCTCGGCGGCGCCCCGGATACTGACACGCCGGATGCCGACGCTCCGGCACCCGGCACCATCACCGTCGCGGTCGACCCCGATGTCGCGGGCGGTGCGGCCGAGTCGTACCGGCTCGAGGCGTCCGAGTCGGGCGTTGACATCACCGGCGCCGATGCCGCGGGCCTGTTCTACGGCATCCAGACCCTCGCGCAGCTGATCGCGCCGGCGCGTGATGCCGCCGACGCGGACTGGATCGTCCCCGCCGTCGTCATCGACGACGCCCCGCGCTTCGCTTACCGCGGCGTCATGCTCGACGTCGCCCGCCACTTCCACGACGTCGACACCGTGAAGGCGTACATCGATCGCGCCTCGAGCCTGAAGTTCAACGTCCTGCACCTGCACCTGACCGACGACCAGGGCTGGCGCCTCGAGTCGCGCGTGCGGCCGCTGCTCACCGAGAAGGCATCCGCCACCGCCGTCGGCGGCGACGCCGGCGGGTTCTTCACGCAGGACGACTACCGCGAGATCATCGCGTACGCGGCGGCGCACCACATGACGGTGGTCCCCGAGATCGACCTGCCCGGACACACGCACGCCGTCTCGCTCGCGTACCCCGAGCTGTCCGAAGAGCCGGTGCTGAGCGACCACATCCGCACGATCGTCCGCGACTACGGCGGCGAGCTGCCGGTCAACGGCACACCCTACGACGGCATGGCGGTCGGATTCTCGTCGCTGAAGATCCACGACGAGGCGACGTGGGCCTTCCTCGCCGACGTGCTCGGCGAGGTCGCCGCGCTCACCCCCGGGCCGTACCTCCACATCGGCGGCGACGAGGCGCTCGGCACCTCCGACGAGGACTACGCCGCGTTCGTCGACCGTGTGACGGCCCTCGCCGCAAGCCTCGGCAAGACCCCGATCGCGTGGCACGAGGCCGGCTCGTCGGCGGGCATCGCGCCCACGACCGTCGGTCAGTACTGGGGCTACGTGACCCCGGAAGGCGGCATGGACGACAAGGCGCGCGGGTTCGTGGCGCTCGGCTCGCAGGTGATCCTCTCCCCCGCCGATGCCATCTACCTGGACATGAAGTTCGACGCCGACGCGCCCCTCGGCCTCACCTGGGCGAACGGCGTGACGAGCATCCGCCGCTCGTACGAGTGGGACCCGGCGACGATCATCGACGGCATCGCCGACGACCAGATCCTCGGCGTCGAGGCGCCCCTGTGGTCGGAGACCGCCCGCACCCTCGCCGACATCGACGCGCTCGCCTTCCCCCGCGCCGCGTCGGCCGCCGAGGCCGCGTGGTCACCCGCGGTCGGCGAGAGCGACCTGCGCACGTGGGACTCGTTCGCGGCGCGCCTCGGAGCGCTCGCCCCGCTGTGGACCCGCCAGGGCATCGGCTTCACGCCGCTCGCGGACATCTCCTGGACGGCCACCGGCGACGCGGACCAGAATGGTGCCAGCGATCCCGCGAGCGGGACCGCGACCGACACCGAGGCCGACGGCCCGACCGAGAGCGAGGGCGCGCAGGCGTGACCACCGTCATCCACTCCGTCCGCCTCGTCGACGACGGACGCGTGACCCCGGATGCCTGGGTCGCCTTCGCCGACGGGGTCGTCCTCCGCACGGGCACGGGCGACGAGTGGCGCACGCTCCCCTCCGGCGACGCGATCGACGGGCAGGGCGCCCACCTCACGCCCGGATTCATCGACATCCACGGCCACGGCGGCGGAGGCGCCTCGTACGACGACGGCCTCGAGGCGATCGCCACGGCGCGTGCCGTGCACCGCGTGCACGGCACGACGCGGGCCGTCCTGTCGCTCGTGACGGCGTCGATCGACGACCTCGCGGCGCGGACCGCGCTCGTCGCCGACCTCGCCGAGCGCGACGCCACCATCCTCGGCTCGCACCTGGAGGGCCCGTTCCTCGACGTCGGGCACAAGGGGGCGCACACCGAGAGCCTGCTGCGGGCGCCGGATGCCGAGGCGGTCGCACGTCTCGTCGATGCCGGACGCGGCACCGTCCGCCAGGTGACGCTGGCGCCGGAGCTCCCCGGGGGGCTGGAGGCGACGTCGCAGTTCGTCGAGGCCGGCGTCGCCGTCGCCGTCGGACACACCGACGCGACGGAGGAGCAGGCGATCGCGGCCTTCGACGCCGGGGCGACGATCCTGACCCACGCGTTCAACGCGATGCCCGGCATCCATCACCGCGCGCCGGGCCCGATCCTCGCGGCGATGCGCGACGAGCGCGTGACCCTCGAGCTCATCGCCGACGGCGTGCACGTGCACTCCGACGTCATGAACCTCGCCTTCGCGGGCGCACCCGGCCGCATCGCGCTCATCACCGATGCGATGGCCGCCGCCGGAGCCCCCGACGGCGCGTACGAACTGGGCGGGCTCGCGGTGGACGTCGTGGACGGCACGGCACGCCTCGTCTCGAACGGCGCGATCGCGGGATCGACCCTGACGCAGGACGCGGCCCTGCGCCTCGTGGTCGCGGGCGGGCTGCCGCTCGGCCCCGCCGTCGCCGCCCTCACGAGCGTTCCGGCGCGGGCGATCGGCGTCGACGGGAGTTTCGGTTCACTCCGCGCCGGCGCCGCCGCTGACGCGGTGCTGCTCGACGACGGCCTCCGCGTCGTCGGGGTCTGGATCGACGGCGAGCGCGTCTGAGGCATCGCCTCGCGCGGCGCGGCTCGGCCGCGCGCTCGACTCGCACGGCGGGTGCGTCTCGCACGGCGGGTGCGTCTCGCGCGGCGGTGCGAGCGGGGCGGCCGGCGCTCCCCCCAGCGCGGCCGCCCCGCTCCGTCCCCTTCCCGGTGCCGCAGGAGTCCTCCCCCGAGATCTCCCGCGGTTCCGGGGCGATGTGCGGATCGCTCCGTCCCGACCGCCGGCGGCCCCGCTCCCCCCAGGAGCGCGGCCGCACGACCGGTCTGCCCATGAGATGCGCGTCGCGCCGAATCATCACGCGACTTCTCGAACTTTCTGCGTGTTTCTTGCGCGGGCTCTCCGACAGGCGTCGGGTGCGGCTCCGCCGACCCGTCGGGGACAATGGGAGAAGCCGCGTCATGAATGCGGCCGAGGCGCGTCTCTCTGACGAGACGACCCCTTCCCAATGAGGACCCCGCATGGATGACGAGCGCGACGCGGCCACCGAGCCCGGTGACGCCGACCTCGTGCTGCGCGCACGCTCGGGAGACGCCGACGCGTTCGGAGAGCTGTGGCGCCGCCACTCTCGGTCGGGCATCACCGTCGCGGCATCCATCACCTCGACGTTCGATGCCGACGACCTCGTGCAGGAGGCGTACGCGCGGATCTATCGGGCGATCCAGCGCGGCGGGGGCCCGACGGGATCGTTCCGGGCGTACCTCTTCACGAGCATCCGCAACACCGCCGCCGCGTGGGGCCGCGCACGGCGTGAGACGGCGATCGACGAGCTCGAGTCGGTGCCCGATCCGGATGCCGAAGCGCACGCGACCGACGAGGCGCTCGACCGGAGCCTCACCGCGCACGCGTTCCGGAGCCTTCCGACGCGCTGGCAGGAGGTCCTCTGGTACACCGAGATCGAGCAGATGAAGCCCGCCGAGGTCGCGCCGCTGCTCGGGATGAAGGCGGCCGCCGTCGCGCAGCTCGCCTTCCGCGCGCGCGAGGGGCTGCGGGAGGCGTGGATCCAGGCGCACCTGAGGTCACTCCCCGAGGGATCGGACTGCCAGTGGACGGTAGAGCGGCTCGGGGCGTACGCACGCGGGAACCTCGGACGCCGTGATCTCGGCAAGGTCGAGGCGCACCTCGCCGACTGCGCCCGGTGCGCCATCGTCGCCGCCGAGGCCAAAGAAGTCTCGCGCCGGCTCGCCCTGGTGATCCTGCCCCTCACCATCGGGGCCGGCGGCGCCACGGCCTACCTCGCGACGCTGCAGGGCGGCGGAGCGCCGATCGTCGCGCTCGCGGCGGGCGCGGCACCCGGGATGCCGGGCGCCGTGGTCGCCGGGGACGCCGGCGGGTCGGCAACGCTCGTCGGGGTGACGGGCGGGTCGGCTGGTGCCGGGGCGGGTGGATCCGGGGCCGGTGGGTCCGGGGCCGGTGGGTCGTCGGGCACGGCGGGCGCGGGCGGCGGCGGGTCAGCGGGCGCGGCAGGTGGCGCAGGCGCGGCGGGCGTTGCGGGTGCGACCGGCGGTGGCGTGTTCGGCGGCCTCGCCGGGGTCGCCGGGCTCGTCGCGGCCGGCGTGCTCGTCGCCGGCGCGGCCGTCGCCGCCGCGATCGTCGGGCCCCAGCTGTTCGCCCCACCCGCACCCACCACGGCCGCCGAATCCGGCGGCGACGTCGCCGCGCCCGAGGAGGCGGACGCCGTCGAGACCGCCCCCGACGCGGCAGCGCCCGCCCCCGCGAGTCCGTCGCCCTCCGATCTCCCGATGGCCGCACCGACGGAAGTCCCCGCCCGTCCGTCCACGCCGCGCCCGGCTCTTTCCGCACCCGACCCGGCGGAGGGGCCCGCGTCCGCCCCCGCCCCCGCGCCAGAGCCGGAGCCGTCGGCCGCGCCTCCGGAGCCGACCCCGACTCCGGACCCGGACCCGACGCCGGCCCCTACGCCCACTCCGGATCCGACGCCCAGCGCGACGCCGGATCCCACCCCCACTCCCGAACCCACCCCCACTCCCGAACCGACCCCCACTCCCGAACCGACCCCTACCGTGCCCGCCGGCGCGCCGACGATCGCGTCCTCGTCGACCGAGTGGGACGCCGCGCGTCTCGCTTTCGTCACGACCGTCGTCGTGACGGGTGAGCCCGGGGCATCCGTCGCCCTTCTCACGGGCGGTGTCGAGGTCGCGCGCACGCCCCTGGATGCCGACGGCCACGGCATCCTCTCGGCGGAACACGGGCTGTGGCCGTGGAGGCGGTTCACCGTCGCATACGTCGCCGCGACCGCATCGGCTCCCGCACCGGTGACGGCATCGGCGGCGGCACCGGAGCGATGACGGCACGGCCCGCGCCGTAAACTGGAGGCATGTCCGACCTCCCGCACGTCCGTCCGACCGCGCCCGAACAGCCGGCGCAGCCGAGCGGCGAGCGCCCCGCCGGAACCCGCCCCGCCCTCGACGCGATCGACGTCATCGCGTTTCTCTGCGAGCTGTTCGCCGTCGGCACGCTCGCCGTCTGGGGGTTCACGGCGTGGCCGTTCCCGTGGAACATCGTCGTCGGCGTCGCCGCTCCCGGCATCGCGATCCTCGTGTGGGCACTGTTCGTCTCACCGCGCGCCGTCCTGAGCGTCCACCCGTTCGTCCGGGCGCTCGTGGAGCTGCTCGTCTACGCCTCCGTGACGATCGTGTGGTGGACCAGCGGCAGCCCCTGGATCGGTCTCGCCTTCGCCGTCGTCGCGGTCACCGTCGGACTGATCGCGGGCCGACGCCGCCTCGCATGAGCGCGTCCGCGGTCGACGTCGTCGCGCAGCTGCGCAGCGCCCTCGGCGAGCGTGTCGACACCTCCCCCGCGCACCTCGACGACGCCCGCGCCGACAAATCCGGTCACGCCGCCGACGGCGTGCCCCTCGCGATCGTGCACGCAGCGTCGATCGCCGACGTCCAGGAGACCCTCCGCATCGCACACGCCACCGCGACCCCCGTCGTCACGCGCGGCGCGGGCACCGGGCTCGCCGGCGGTGCGAACGCCGGCGCCGGCGAGATCGTCCTCTCGGTACGCGGCATGGACCGCATCCTCGAGGTGCGTCCCGACGACCTCCTCGCCGTGGTGGAACCCGGCATCCTCAACGCGGATCTGAACCGCGCCCTCGCCGAGCACGGCCTGTGGTGGGCGCCCGACCCGGCGAGCCGCGAGATCTCGACCGTCGGGGGCAACATCGCCACCGGCGCGGGAGGGCTCCTGTGCGCCAAGTACGGCGTCGTGCGCGACGCGGTGCTCGGCGTCGACCTCGTCCTCGCCGACGGGCGACTGCTGCGTCTCGGTCATCGGAGCGTGAAGGGCGTCACCGGTCTCGACCTCACGTCGCTCGTCATCGGCTCGGAGGGGACGCTCGGCGTGGTCGTCGGCGCGACCCTCAGGCTCCGGCGCCTCGTGCCGGGCGGGACGCGGACGCTCACGGCATCCTTCGCCGATGTGCGCGCCGCTGCCGAAGGCGCCGCGGCCGTGACCGCGTCGGGCGTGCAGCCCGCGATCATGGAGCTGATGGATGCCGCGTGCCTCGCCGCCGTCCACGCCCTGCTCGACCTGCCCGCGCCGCCCGCGGGCGCGACCCAGCTCACGGTCCAGACCGACGGCCCGGCCGCCGAGGAAGAGGCGGCGGCGATCGCCGTCGTCCTCGCGGAGGCGGGCGGCGACGTGCGCCTCGCTGCGGACGACGCCGAGGCCGACCTCCTGTGGCGCGTGCGCCGGTCGATGCACCCCGCGATGGAGACGCTCGGGACGACCCTCATCGAAGACGTCTCCGTGCCGCGCAGCGCCCTGCCGGCGATGTTCGACGAGATCGCGCGCATCGAGCGGGAGTTCGACCTCACGATCCCGACCGTGTGTCACGCGGGCGACGGCAACCTGCACCCCAACTTCGTCTTCACGGGAGACGAAGTGCCCGACGTCGTGTGGCGTGCGGCCGACGAGCTGTTCCGCGCGGCGCTCCGCCTCGGCGGAACCCTCACCGGCGAGCACGGCGTCGGCGTCCTCAAGCGCCGCTGGCTCGCCGACGAGCTCGGCGACGATCAGTGGCGCCTGCAGCGCGACATCACCCGGGTCTTCGACCCCACCGGCATCCTGAACCCCGGCAAGGTCTTCGCCCCCTGACCCTCCGCACCCCGCCGCGCCGCGCCCGCGCGCGCCCTCGCCCTCCGAAACGGCAGGGCGCGTGGGGGCGCGGCGGCGCGGGGGTCAGAGGCCCTGCCAGGCGGGCTTGTTGGCGTAGGCGTAGCGGTAATAGTCGGCGTGCTCGAGCTGAGATGCGGCGGCCTCGTCGACGACGACGGTCACGTGCGGGTGCAGCTGGATCGCCGACCCGGGGAGCGACGACGACACCGGGCCCTCGACCGCTCCAGCGACGGCGGCGGCCTTGTTCTCGCCGAAGGCGAGAAGCACGAGGTGCCGGGCGTCGAGGATCGTCCCGAGGCCCTGCGTGATGCAGTGCATCGGCACCTCGTCGATCGAGTCGAAGAAGCGCGCGTTGTCGATGCGGGTCTGCTCGATCAGGGTCTTCACGCGCGTGCGCGACGCGAACGACGACCCGGGCTCGTTGAATCCGATGTGGCCCGAGGTCCCGATTCCCAGCAGCTGCAGGTCGATGCCTCCGGCCTCGGCGATCGCGCGCTCGTAGTCGTCGCCGGCGTGCTCGATCGTCGCAACGTCGCCGTTGGGCGTGTGGATGAGGTCGGGGTTGAGGCCCAGCGGCTCGACCACCTCGCGGGTGATGACGGAGCGGTAGCTCTCCGGATGGTTGGGGTCGATGCCGACGTATTCGTCGAGCGCGAAGCCGCGCACGTGCGACACGTCGATGCCCTCGACACGAGGGCGCAGCGCCTCGTATACGGGCAGCGGCGTCGAGCCGGTCGCCAGTCCCAGCACGGCATCCGGGCGCTCGGTGATGAGTTTCACGATCTCGTCGGCGACGAGGGCTCCCCCATCGGCGGCCGAGGGGACGATGACGATCTCAGCCATGGACGACTGCCTCCTGCTCGGTGGTGGTGGCGCCGACGAGCGCAGCGCCGAGGGCGGCCGCAGGCGAACCCGGCGGCAGCAGCGAGACCCGCTCGGCGAGCTGCAGTGAGCGCATGAAAGGGGATGCCGCCGCACTCGCGTTCAGGTCGTCGATCACGAGGCTCAGCATACGGTCGCCGAGGGCGGTCACACCGCCCCCCAGCACGACCGACTCCACGCCTCCCGAGAGGATGATCACGCGGATCGCCGACGCGACGCCGTACGCCAGGCCACCGCGCAGGGCGAGGGCTTCGCTATCACCGGCATCCGCCGCGTCGAACATGTCGAGCACCGGTAGGAGCGCCTCACGGCCCCACCGCTCGGCGATCGCGCCGCCGCCGCAGAAGGCCTCGATGCACCCGTGCTGGCCGCACTTGCAGAGCGGGCCGTGGGGGTCGACCGAGATGTGGCCGACTTCCCCCGCGGTGCCGCGCGCACCGCGCCACAGCTTCCCGTCCTTCACGAACCCCGCCGCGATGCCCGTGCCGAGGTTCAGATAGGCCATCGTGCCGGCCGAACCGGGATCGTTCCCGTGCAGCGCGTAGGCGCCGACGGCCGCAGCCTTGACGTCGTTCTCGGCGCGCACCGGCACCCCCAGGACCGCGCCGATCGCGGCCCCCAAGTCGAGCTCGTCGACCCCGAGGTTGACGGCGTGGGTGATCACCGCGCTGCCGGGAGCGACCTGCCCCGGCATACCGATCCCGATCGATTCGACGTCGGAGGAGGCGATGCCCACCGTGTCGGTGAGCTCCGCGACGAGGTCGAGAATCGTCGAGACGACCACCCCCGGCCCCCAGCCGGTGGGGCGGCGTATCCGGGCGACGATCTCGCCGCCCGGGGCGACCACGACGGCGTCGGTCTTGGTGCCTCCGACATCGAACCCCAGCCGCATCAGCCCTTCACCGCGCCCGACACCAGTCCGCTGGTCATACGGCCCTGAACGATGAGGAAGAAGATGATGACGGGAATGGCCACGATCGTGGATGCCGCCATCACCTGCCCCCAGTCGATCGCACGGGTCTGGCTGGCCTGGACGAACCCGCGCAGCCACAGGGGCAGCGTCTGGGTGTCGGCGCTCATGATGACGAGCGCGACGGTGAACTCGTTCCAGCACTGCAGGAACGCGTACACGCCCGACGCGACGAGGCCCGGGGCGAGCAACGGCAGCGTGATGCGCATGAACGCCTGCGTGCGGCTGAGGCCGTCGACCATCGCGGCCTCTTCGAGCTCGGCGGGGATGCCGGCGACGAACCCGCGGAGCATCCACACCGTGAACGGCACGACCGCTGCGATGTAGAGGAGGCTCAGGCCCAGCGCATTGGAGAGCAGGCCCAGTTCGCTCATCATCTTGTACTGCGCGATGAACAGGCCCTCGGCGGGGAGCATCTGGATGAGCAGGACCGCCAGGATGAACGTCTTGCGTCCCCGGAAGCGGAAACGGCTGATCGCGATCGAGGCGAGGAAGGCGAACAGGAGGCAGAAGAACACCGCGATCAGGGTCACCGTGACGCTCATCGCGAGCGCCGACCAGAAGCTGGGAGTGATGACCGACATGAAGTTCTGGAACGATCCGCCGAACGGGATGAACGTCGGCGTCGCGGACTCGAGCGTCGAGGGCGAGAGCATCGACGAGTTGACCATCCAGTACACCGGGAAGACCCAGATGATGCCCAGGACGATCGCGAGCACGTTGAAGAACACGTTCGAGGGGCGAACGCGCACGCGGCGCTTGTGGTCGGAGACGATCGTCTTCTCGACGTCGGTGACGGCTTTATCGGGCAGAGCGGTGACGCTCATCACGCCTCATCCTCCTTGAGCAGGCTGCGCACGTAGAACCACGAGATCGCGATCGTGAGCGCGAGCACGAAGATGGCCATGGCGGCGCCCTGTCCGAAGTTCAGGCCGCCGACGCCCATCTTGTAGATGTAGGTGCCGAGCAGGTCGTAGTCGGTCGACTTCGGTCCGGCATCCTGCAGCATCGTGATCTGCGTGAAGACGCGCAGGTCCCAGATGAGGTTCAGCAGGAGCACGATCGAGATGACCGGCTTGAGCATCGGCAGGTAGATGTAGCGCAGACGCTGTGCGCCCCCGGCGCCGTCGAGCTCGGTGGCCTCGATGACCTCGTCGGAGACTTGGGTCAGGCCGGCGTACACCGAGAAGGCGACGAACGGCACCGACATCCAGATGACGATGATCGAGGCGACGGCGAAGAAGACCACCGGGGCGCCACCGATCCAGTTGTACTGATCCATGTCGACGCCCGGAATCTTGTCGAGCAGGTAGTTCCCGACGCCGCGGCGGCGGTCGAAGAGCCAGATCCACACGGTCATGGCCGCGACGACGGGCATGGCCCACGCCAGCAGCAGGGCGATCTGCAGGGTCAGCCGGGCACCGGTGGCGACCTTCTTCATGAGGATCGCGAGAAGGATGCCGATCACGACGGTGACGGCGGCCGTGATGACGCAGAAGAGGATCGAGCGGATCGCCACGCCCCAGAACTCGGCGCTCGTGGAGACGGCGATGAAGTTGTCGAGCCACACGAACTGGGGCGCCTGGCCGCCGAGCTGCTGGAGGGCTCCGTACTTGTGGAACGAGATGTAGAACTGCCAGATCACGGGGTACCCATGCCGAACAGCAGGATCAGCACGGCGGGGATGAGCAGTGCGTAAGGGGCGAAAGAGCGCTTGCGGGCGTCGTTACGACGATTCCGGGTGTCTTCGCTCGTGGGTGCCTGGTTCCGCCTGGTGGGTGTCGCAGTAGCGGTCGCCATGATGCACCTCCTTCGGGTGGGGAGCGAGTTGAGGGGTGCCGGGCCGGGGCGTGCGCCCCGGCCCGGCGGGTGTTACTGAGGGGGGATCAGCCGTTGATGATGGCGTCGATCTTGGCGTCGTACTCCTTGGCGAGCGACTCGATGTCGCCGCCGCCGGCGACCTTGCCGAAGAACTCGTCGAGGATCTTCTGGCCCTCGACAGCCGCCCAGCCGGGAGCGGCGGGGGTGAGCTTCGAGTTCAGGGCCGAGTCGATGAGCGCCTTGGCGAAGATGTCGTCACCGAGCGAGTCGACCTGGGTCGTGTTCGCAGGTCCCAGACCGTTCTTGCCGAGCATCTGCTGGTACTCGTCGGAGAAGATGATGCGCAGGAGCTCCTTCGCGCCGGCCTGCTTGGTGCTCTTGGCCGAGATCGCGATGTTGGAGCCACCGGCGAACACCGGGGCGGGCTTGCCGTCGTTGCCGGGCAGCGGGAAGACGCCGAACGTGTCGTCGTTCCACTCGCGGACCTCGACGGCCTTGCCGTCGTCGCCCGTCTACTCCTCGACGAAGTCACCGATCGACCAGTGCGCCCAGCCGGGTGCGATGATCGTGGCGGCCGTGGGGGCGGCGCCCGACTTGTCGTTGTTGATGTTGACCCACGGGGTGGAGTCGCTCTCGGTGACGGGGGCGTTCGAGGCATCCTGGAACAGCGTCTGGAACTGCTCGAGACCCACGATCGTCTTCGGGTCGCTCAGGGTCGACTTCCAGGTGTCGCCGTCCTTCTTGGCGAGCTCTCCGCCGTTGGCGAAGATCCAGGAGATGCCGTTGCGCCAGTACTGGCCGCCGATGTAGAAGCCCGACTGATCGGGGGTCTTCAGCTTCGCGACCGACTCGTTGAACTCGTCGAGGGTCTTGGGCTGCTCGAGGCCGGCCGCGCCCCAGATGTCCTTGCGGTAGGTGACATAGCGCGAACCGAAGTAGTACGGCAGGGCGTACTGCTTGCCGTCGACCTCGCCGACCTCGACGAAGGACTGGAGCAGGTCTTCGCCGCCCAGGTCCTTGTAGACGCCGCTCAGGTCGGCGAACGAGCCGGCCGTCGTGAAGGTCGGCGACCAGGTGTTGCCGATCTCGGTGACGTCGGGGGTGTTCTTCGAGTCGGGCAGCTGCGCGGTGAGCTTCGTGAGAGCATCGCCCCAGCTCTGCTCCTCGATCTTGAGGGTGCCGCCGGTCGCCTTCTTGTACTCATCCTTCAGGTACGTGCGCAGCTCGTCGGGGTGTCGCTGCCCATCAGCCACAGGGTGATGTTCTGGCCCTTGGCGGCCTCCGGGTCGAATCCGGCCGTGGCCGAGTCCGTGGAGGAATCGGTCCCTCCCCCGGCGCAGCCGGCGAGAACGACAGCCGAAGCGCCGAGGAGCGCGAGGGCTCCGAGCTTCTTGTTCATGGTGTCTTCCTTTTTCTTGGTGATTCCCGGTGTTTTCTGGCGTTCCGGGCCGGGTGACCCTACCGGGGGGTGTGTGGCGGTCAGGAGACCCCGAGTTGACCGGAGAGGACCATGACGGCCGCTCCCCGCAGGACGATGTCCTCGCCCTGCTCGGTCATGCGCATCTGCACGCCGTCGTGGAACGCGGCGAGCGTCCGCGCGCGCAGGGTCGACACGGCGGCATCGGCGAGGATGCCGGAGAGCAGGTCCTCGGGGCCCGACAGCACGATCTCGGAGAGGTCGAGAGCACCGACGATCGGCGCGAGCGCGATGCCGAGGCGGTCGCCCGCGTCGCGCAGCACGCTCTCGCGATCGGCGCCCTCTTCGGCGAGAGCGCGGCGCAACGACGGACCCGAGAGCCAGGCCTCGAGGCATCCGACCTTGCCGCAGACGCACACGGGGCCCCCATCGGTGCCGACCGTGACGTGGCCGATCTCGCCCGCGGCGTAGCGCGCGCCGCGCATGGGCTGGCCGCCCGACAGCAGGCCCGAGCCGACACCGCGACCGACGCGCACGAGCATGACGTCGTCGCGTGCTCCGCCGAACGTGTACTCGGCGAGGACCGCGGCGTTCGCGTCGTTCGCGACGAGGATCGGGAGGGAGACCTCCGCCCGCAGGATGCCTTCGAGGTCGATGTCGGTCCACCCGAGGTTCGGGGCGGTGAGGACTGTGCCGCGGTCGTCGACGATGCCGGGGGTGCCGACGCCGACGCCGAGGACGGGGGCGTGCGCGTCGGCGACGAGATCGCGGGTGAGCGCGATGACAGCGGCCACGATGTCGGCCGGATCGGCCGGCACGTCGACTTCGTGGCGGACGACGATCTCGCCGTCGAGGGTCAGGACGGCCCCGAGGAACCGGTCGGCGCGCGAGAGGTCGAGACCGACGATGCGGTGCCCCTCGCGGTCCAGGTCGACCAGGATGGCGGGCTTTCCCGGACCGGTGACCTCGCGGAGGCCCCGCTCGGCGACGTAGCCGTCGTCGATGAGCTCGGCCACCAGGTCGGAGATCGTGACGCGAGTGAGACCCGTTTCGCGCGAGAGATCGGCACGACTCATGGCACCCTGGTGGAAGAGGGTCTGCAGCACGAGCGACCGATTGTGCGCGCGGGCGTGCTCGGGGAGCACCTTCGCCGCGTGGCGCAGGGTGCGGCCGGAGCCGAACGATCGGCCCGCGTGAGGCGCCGCCTCCGGGAAGCTGCGCTGCGTATCCACACCTGACATGTTTGTTAGTAGACCTTACGAACATAATTTTCGCAAGCCCGACGCCCAATTTGGTAGGGCAGTTTACAAAACGGTTACATTCACGCGATCGTTTCTGTGGAGGATCACCATGCACTCCGGCATCCGCCTGATCACCGTCGGAATCGCCGTCGTCGCCGCTTTCCTGTTCTCCGGCTGTGGCGCGACCGCCGACGCGACCGTGCCTTCGCCGACCGCGTCGACGCAGAGTGTCGCGGCGGCGTGCGACGTGGTCCGCGAGGCCGTGGCGTCTGCGGCAGCGGGGCTGCAGCAGCTCGACGCGACGGATCCGGCCGCCTCCGCCACCGCGATGACCGAGGTCGCCGGCACGATCGGCGAGGCGGTCGCAGGCGTCGCCAACGCCGACGTCGGCGCCGAGCTGCCGCGCCTGCAGACGGGCTTCTCCGATGCGGCCGCCGCGCTGCAGGCGATCGCGGGCGGCGACCTCGGCGCCCTCCCCCGCCTGCAGGAGGCGACGGGGACGATCGGGTCTTCGCTGACGGCGCTCGGCGAGCTCTGCGGCGCGTCGTGAGCGCCTCGCGCACACGCCTCGTGAGCACGGCGCGTGTTGTGATCGCGGCGCGTGAGCACGCCTTGGAGCACGCCGGTGAGCACGGCGACCGGCCCTGGATTTCCCGGATCGGCCCCTCGCGCCGCGTTCGCGTAACATAGAACAGCGCGAGTGTGCGGACGCGCTGTGGTTCAGACCATCCGCGCCGAACCGGGGGGTGCCGCAGTGACCGATCTGGCGACAACGCCGAAGGCCGACGATTCGTCGGACGAGCGGCCGACCGACGACAGCACGACCGCGGTGATCGACGCCTCGGCATCCGACGCCCCGCTGCAGTGGGCGCCTGCCGAGCCCGCGCGGAAGAAGAAGCGTCTCTGGCTGTGGATCGCCGCCCCCGTCGCCGTCATCGCGGCCGGTGCCGTCGTCGCCTCGCTCGTCCTCATCGCCCCGGGAACCGCCGTCGCCGGCGTCCCGGTCGGCTGGCAGACCGCCGGCGCTGCGACCGACGCCATCGACCAGCGCCTCGCCGAGACGACGCTCATCCTCGGCGACGGCGGGCCGGAGCTGACCGGCGCCGACCTCGGCGCGAGCGTCGACGCGAAAGCGCTCGCCGACACGGCGTTCGCCGAGCGCCCGCTGTGGAACGTCACCCAGTGGAACGGTGAGGCCATCGACGCCCCCGTCACCATCGACACGCAGAAGACCACCGAGGCGCTGCGCGCGGCGCTGCCGGATGCCTGGACCGAACCGACGCCGGCATCGGTCGCCTTCGACGGCGCGTCCTTCGTCGTGACGCCCGCCGTCGACGGCTCGGGCATCGACGTCGCCTCCGTGGAGAAGCAGTTGCACGACGCGTTCGTCGCCGGCGAGACCTCGGTCACGATCGACCCCACCGCCACGGTCGTCGCCTCTCCCGCGACCACCGAGAACGCCCAGGCCGCCGCCGATCAAGCGAACGCCATGCTCGGCAACGCGGGCTTCTACGTCGGCGACGAGCGCACGGTCCCTGTCGACGCCGCGACCGCGGCGAGCTGGCTCACGATCGCCCCCGACGACTCGGGCACGTTCGCCGTGACGGCGGATGCCGCGAAGATCCAGCCTCTCGTCGACACCCTGCAGCCGCTCGTCGACCAGGCGCCCGCCAACGGCACCGTGATCACGAACTCCAGCGGGGACGTGCTGCGGACGACGATTCCGGGGCACGACGGGCGCGTGCTGGGCGACACCTCGAACGTCGCGCAGGACTATGCGGCGCAGCTCGCGTCCGGCAACGGCGCGTACGCCCTGCCCGTGGAGGTCACCCCCGCCGTCACGACGAAGCTCGAGCGCCTGCTCGAGGTGAACCTCAGCGAGCAGCGCCTGTACCTCAAGGAGAACGGCAACGTCGTCGACTCGTGGTTGATCTCGAGCGGCAAGGACTCGCCCGGGCAGTACTCCCCGACCATCACGGGCCGCTACCGCATCAACTCGCACCACGACGTGCAGACGATGTCGAGCGGCGCCGGCGAGGACGGCAGCGGCTACTGGGATTACCGCGTCGAGAACATCCAGTGGATCATGTACTTCAACGGGAACCAGGCGTTCCACGGGGTGTACTGGCACAACAAATGGGGTACCAAGCAGAGCCACGGATGCGTCGGCATGCCGAACTCGCGTGCGAAGCAGATCTACGACTGGGCGCCGAACGGCGTCGACGTGTGGATCCACACCTGACCCGGGGCGCGTGATCTCGATACCCGCCCGCGGCGCGGACGCACTCGATCACCGATAGGTCGCGCAACCACTCGCCGGTCGAGTGCCGCGGCGCGCCCGCGCGCGGCGCGCCGTCCGCCGGCCCCGAGACCCTGTTTTCTCGACGAGACCGCGTGTTTCATCGCCGGGTCTCGTCGAGAACGCGCGGTCTCGCGGGAACCAGGGGCGTCGCGCGCCACGCCTTCGCCGGTCGAGTGCCGCGGCGCAGCCGCGGTGTATCGAGACCACCCGTCGCAACGGAGAAGGGGCCGGATGCCTCGGCATCCGGCCCCTCTCGCGTCAGAGCGTCAGAGCGTCAGAGGATTACAGCGCGTCGATCACCGCGTTGAGGGTCGCGGACGGGCGCATGACGGCGGCGACCTTCTCGGCGTCGGGGTGGTAGTACCCGCCGATGTCGACGGGCTCACCCTGGACGGCGGCGAGCTCGGCGACGATGGTCTCCTCGTCGGCCGCGAGCTTCTCCGCGATCGGGGCGAATGCGGCGGCGAGCTCGGGGTCGACCGTCTGGTTCGCGAGCTCCTGCGCCCAGTAGAGCGCGAGGTAGAAGTGGCTGCCGCGGTTGTCGACCGTGCCGAGCTTGCGGCCCGGCGAGCGGTCCTCTTCGAGGAACGTTCCGGTCGCGGCATCCAGCGTGTCGGCCAACACCTTCGCCTTCGCGTTGCCGGTGTAGTCGGCGAGGTGCTCGAACGACGCGGCGAGGGCGAAGAACTCGCCCAGCGAGTCCCAGCGCAGGTAGTCCTCTTCGAGCAGCTGCTGCACGTGCTTGGGAGCCGAGCCGCCGGCTCCGGTCTCGAAGAGGCCCCCACCCGCGAGGAGCGGGACGATCGAGAGCATCTTCGCCGATGTGCCCACCTCGAGGATCGGGAACAGGTCGGTGAGGTAGTCGCGCAGCACGTTGCCGGTGACCGAGATCGTGTCCTCGCCCTTGCGCAGACGCGCGAGAGAGTACTTCGTCGCCTCGGCGGGCGGGAGGATCACGATCGTGATGTCGCTCGTTTCGAGCGTCGCAAGCGCCTGGTGCACCTTGCCGATCAGCTGCGCGTCGTGCGCGCGGTTGACGTCGAGCCAGAAGACCGCCGGGGCACCGGTCGCGCGGGCGCGCGAGACGGCGAGGCGCACCCAGTCCATGATCGGCAGGTGCTTGGTCTGGGTGGCGCGCCAGATGTCGCCCTTCTCGACGACGTGCTCGATGAGCACGACACCGTCGGCGTCGAGCACCTCGACGACGCCGTCGGCAGGGATCTCGAAGGTCTTGTCGTGGCTGCCGTACTCCTCGGCCGCCTGGGCCATGAGGCCGACGTTCGGCACGGTGCCGATCGTGGCCGGGTCGAGCGGACCGTTCGCGATGACGTCATCGATGACCGCCTGGTAGACGCCGGCGTAGGAGGAGTCGGGGATGACCGCGATCGTGTCGTCCTCGCCGCCGTCGACGCCCCAGAGCTTGCCGCCGTTGCGGATGAGGGCGGGCATGGAGGCATCCACGATCACGTCCGACGGCACGTGCAGGTTCGTGATGCCCTTGTCGCTGTTGACGTAGCTGAGACGCGGGCCGGCCTCGAGGTCCTGCGCGATGCGTGCCGAGATCGCCTCGCCGTCGGCGAGGTCACCGAGCCCCGCGAGGATCGAGCCGAGGCCGTTGTTGCCGTTGAGGCCCGCCTCGGCGAGTTCGGCGCCGTACGTGTCGAAGACGTCGGCGAAGAAGGCGCGCACGACATGGCCGAAGATGATCGGGTCGCTGACCTTCATCATCGTGGCCTTGAGGTGCACCGAGTAGAGGACATCCTCGGCCTTCGCCTGAGCGAGGGTGTCGGCGAGGAAGGCATCCAGCGCCTTGGCGGAGAGGAACGTCGCGTCGACGACCTCGCGCGGAAGGACCTTGAGTCCCTGCTTCAGCACCGTGACGGTGCCGTCGGTGGCGGTGTGGCGGACGCTCAGCACGTCGTCGTGCGCGGCGATCCAGCTCTTCTCGTTGCTGCGGAAGTCGTGCGTCGACATCGTCGCGACGCGGGTCTTCGATCCCGGCGCGAACGGCTTGTTGGTGTGCGGGTGCTTGCGCGCGTAGTTCTTGACCGACAGCGGTGCACGGCGGTCGCTGTTGCCCTCCCGCAGCACAGGGTTCACGGCGGAGCCCTTGATGCGGTCATAGCGCGCGCGGATGTCCTTCTGCTCGACGGTCGCCGGGTCGTCCGGATAGTCGGGGATGTCGTAGCCCTGGCCCTGCAGCTCCGCGATCGCGGCCTTCAGCTGGGGGATGGATGCCGAGATGTTCGGCAGCTTGATGATGTTCGCGGCGGGGAGGGTCGCCAGTCCGCCGAGCTCGGCGAGGGCGTCGCCCACCTGCTGCTCGGGGGTCAGGCGCTGCGGAAACGCCGCGAGGATGCGGGCGGCGAGGGAGATGTCGCGGGTGTCGATGTCGACGCCCGCCTGGCCGGCGAAGGCCTGGACGATCGGCAGGAACGAAGCGGTGGCGAGGGCCGGGGCTTCGTCGGTGTGCGTGTAGATGATGGTGGAGTCGGGCACGGGTGATCTTCCTTCGGAGCGTCTCGCGGGCGATCGCGACGATGAGCTGGGCGACCAGCGCCGCACCGCTTCGCGCGAGCTCGTTCGCGCAGAGCGCGGGCACGTCGGGATCGTCCTCCACCCTATCGCACCCGGAAAAGTATCTTGATATCGAGATAACTGCGCGTGCGCCGGGACGGCGCGGATTCGCACGCGGGCGGCGCCGATTCGGAGATTCGCGACAGATTCGGATGCCTGCGGCCACCGCGCCCGAATCCGTCGCGATCTTCCGATTCTGTGGCGCTCGGGCACCGTGCGCGGGAGCGATAGCCTGGCGTCGTGCCGCGTTTCGACCTCCCCCTCGCCGACCTGCAGACCTATCTTCCCGACGTCCGTGAGCCCGCGGATTTCGATGACTTCTGGCGCGCGACGATCGCCGACGCCCGGGCCGCGGGCGGTGAGGTCGTCGTCACGCCCATCGAGACGCCGCTCACCCAGCTCGACGCGTACGACGTGACGTTCCCGGGCTTCGCGGGCGACCCCATCAAGGCGTGGCTCCTGCTCCCGACGGGGGCGATGGATGCCGGCACACCGCTGCCTGCCGTCGTCGAGTACAACGGCTACGGCGGCGGGCGCAGCCTGCCCTTCGAGCGACTGGGCTGGGCGGCATCCGGCTATGCGCACCTGTTCATGGACACGCGCGGACAGGGCTCGGTGTGGGGCAACGGCGGCGATACCCCTGATCCGCACGGGTCGGGCCCAGCCGTCCCCGGCTTCATGACACGCGGCATCGACAGCCCCGAGGACTACTACTATCGGCGCGTGTTCACCGACGCCGTCCGGGCGATCGACGCGATGCGCTCACTCGACGTCGTCGACGCGGCGCGGGTCTCGGTCGTCGGCGGCAGCCAGGGCGGCGGCATCACGCTGGCGGCGGCGGGCCTGGCCGAGGGCCTCGTCGCCGCGATGCCCGACGTGCCGTTCCTGTGCCACTTCGAGCGCGCGGTCGGCCTCACCGACGCGTTCCCCTACCAAGAGGTCGTGCAGTACCTCGCGGTGCACCGCGGCGCCGAAGATCGCGTCTTCGAGACACTCTCGTATTTCGACGGCGCGAACTTCGCGAAGCGCGCGGATGCCGCGACCCTCTTCTCGGTCGGCCTGATGGATCCGGTATGCCCGCCGTCGACCGTGTACGCGGCCTTCAACCACTACCGGGGCGCTGACAAGCACATCGAGATCTACCCGCACAACCAGCACGAAGGCGGACAGGCCCACCAGTGGCGGGCACAGGCCGCCTTCCTCGCCGCGCGCGTCTGACGCGCGGCGCCCCGTGAGGTCGCCAGTCGGCTCTCGCCGAGCGGGCGGCTCACCCCTCGGCAGCCGCCGTCACATGCAAGCCGTCACATGCAGCACGATCGCCTGCGCGGGCCACAGGGCGGGCAGTTGCAGGCCGACCTCGGTCAGGAGAGCGCCGGTCAGCGTCACCTCGCCCGCCGATATCCACGCGGGGGTGATCCACGAGGCGCTGCGCGGGGCGCCGATCTCACCCCGCACTCGCACGCGGTAGCGCCGCGCGGGGTCGAGGCCGGCCAGGCGCAGCCGCTCCGGGCGCGCGTCCTCGAGGCTGCGCACCGTCGCGGCGACGACGACCGCCTCGTCCGCCGCGTCGGTCGTGAACTGCGTCACCCGCCATGCGGGGTCCCGCAGATCGGGATGCGAGACGCGCCCCCAGTGAGTCACGTGCCGCAGTTCGCGGTACAGCTGCGCGAACCGCGCGACGACGGCGAGCTCTTCGTCGGAGAGCACGGCGATGTCGGTCTCGAACCCCGCCGAGCCGAGCAGGCTCGTCGCCATGCGGTAGGACAGGTCGGTCGTCCGGCCGGAGCTGTGCGAATGCTCTGGGCCGACGTGTGCGCCGACGAGCTCGGGCGGCAGCAGCAGGCCCGTCCACAGCTGGATGTCCTGTCGCTCGACGGGGTCGTTGGAATCGCTCGCCCACACGCGATCAGTCACGCTCAGGATGCCGAGGTCGGTACGCGCTCCACCGCTCGAGCACGACTCGATCTCGAGCCCCGGGTGCGCGGCCTTGAGCTCGGCGATGAGCCGGTAGACGGCGAGCATCTGCGCATGACCGCCGGGCCGGCCGCCGTGGACGGCGTCGACGAGATCGCGGTTGTGGTCCCATTTGATGAAGTCGACGCCGAGCGCACCGACGAGCGCCGTGATCTGGTCGCGCACGTGCGCGTACGCGCCGGGATCGGCGAGGTCGAGCACATACTGCGAGCGCCACGACAGCGCGGGATCGTGCGCCAGATACGACGGGTCGTGCAGCAGCCAGTCCGGGTGCGCGCGGGCGACATCGGAGTCGAGGCTGATCATCTCGGGCTCGAACCACAGCCCGAACTCCATACCGAGTTCGTGCACGCGGGCGGCGAGCGGCTCGAGCCCCTCCGGCCACACGTCTCGGTCGACGACCCAGTCGCCGAGACTCGTCGTGTCGTCGCGGCGCCCCGCGAACCACCCGTCGTCGAGCACGAACCGCTCGAACCCGACGGATGCCGCGAGCTCCGCCAGCGCGACCAGGCGCGCCTGATCGTGGTCGAAGTACACCGCCTCCCAGGTGTTGAGGGTCAGCGGACGCTCCGTCCGCGGGTGCTGCGGTCGCGACCGCATCCAGGTGTGCACGCGGGCGGCGAAGCCGTCGAGCCCGGCATCCGTCCAGACGAATGCGGTGCGCGGCGCGGCGTACTCCTCGCCGGGGGCGAGCACCAGCTCACCGGGCCGCAGCAGCTCACCGGCACCGAGGAGAGTCACGGCGTCGGTGACGCGGTCGGTGCGGTACGTCGTGTCGGAGGACCACGCGGCGTGCACACCCCAGCTCTCGCCGCGGCCCCAGCGCGGCTCGTCGACGGAGAGGATGCCGACGGTCGGCGCGTCGTGGCCGGGGCGCCCTCGTCGTGACTGCCGCACCGTGGACCCCGCCGGGATCAGGCTCGTGACCGGTCGCTTCTCGCGCGTCCAGCGTCCGTCGAACGTCGTCAGGTGCGTCGTCGACGTCGGCACCGGAAGGGCGGGCTCGAGCCAGTCGACCTCGACCGGGCCCGTGCCGTCGTTGCGCAGCGCGACATCGACCCAGACGACGCCCCCCGTCTCGATGGCCGCCTCCCAGCGCAGCGAGAGACCCAGGGCGCCGTCGCGCGCGGCGACCACGACACGGTCGGCGTCGGCATCCACCGACGTGACGGCCCAGCGGGGGAACAGGAGTCCCGCCGCGGTACGCACCTGCGCACCCGGGCGGCCCGACCAGCCGTCCGCCTCGGCCGGCACGATCGGCACCTGCCACGCCGCGTCGAGAGAGCCCGCGGGCGACTGGCGGCTCAGGGCCTCGCTCAGCGCCCGCAGGTCCTCGGGCGAGACGGGTCCGAGCGGCGCACCCCAGTGCAGCACGGCAGGCAACCCGTGCGTGCGCGTTTCGAGGACGAGCGCCGTGCCGTGCGCTTCGAGATGGATGTGGTCGGCCGTCATGCAGTGTCCTCCTGCGGGGGGCGACGCTCGCCCGTGCCGCGTTCGATGATCCACGTGGGCAGGGTGATCTGCTGGGTGAAGCCGGAGGGATCGGCGATGCGCGCAATGGCGAGTTCGGCCGCGCGTCGCCCCAGCTCGAGGGGGTCGTACGAGATGACCGACACGCCGAGCACATCGCCGGTGTCGAAGTCGTCGAAACCGATCAGCGCCGTCCGGCCGTCGTCGACGATCTCGCGCAGCACGCGCAGCGCCCCGATGGTCATCCGGTTGTTCCCCGCGACGATCGCGGTCGGCGGTTCGGGGACAGACATCAGTTCGCGCACGAGGCTCGCGGGGTCGAGGGCCAGATCGTCGCGCAGCATCTCCCACGGCGCCGTGTCGGCGACGCCCGCCTCCGCCATCGCCTGGCGGTATCCCGTCAGCCGTTCGACCTGCGTGTAGACGGATGCCGGGTTGCAGATGTACGCGACGCGCCGGTGCCCGATGCGCGTCAGCCGGCGCGTCGCCTCGAGGACGGCGGCGCGGTTGTCGAGCACGATGGAGTCGGCCGCGAGGTTCCGCGCGGGGCGGTCGATCGCGATGATCGGCGTACCGAGCTGGCGCTCGCCCTCGAGATACGACTGATCCTCGCTCACCGGGATGAGGATCAAGGCGCCCACACGCTGCGCGAGCAGCGCGTCGGCGACCCGCCCCTCGCCCTCTTCGGTGTCGTCGGTCGTCGCGACGACGAGGCTGAAGCCGTGGGCGCCGAGCTCCTTCTCGATGCCCGCCGCCACCTTGTAGTAGAACGGGTTGCTCAGCTCACCGATGATGAACCCGACGGTCTTCGTGCCGCCGCCGCGCCGGAGCCCCTGCGCCAGCGTGTTGGGCCGGAATCTCAGGCGCTTGGCCGCCGAGAGCACGCGGTCCACCGTCTGCGGCGCGACGAGCTCGCGCTGAGTGAACACGCGCGACACCGTCTTGGAGCTCACTCCCGCGAGCCGGGCGACATCGTCGAGCGTCGCACGTTGCTGAACCGTCATCGGTCCTCCTGTCGGCATCAGATTATCAGTCCATACGGGAAATGACGACGATAGACATTCTTCGGACATGAGGGGTGCAATCAAGCTCGAGTGCCTTCTTTTTATACCCGATCAGCGGCTATTTCAGTTTCCGCATCGCGGTGCAGACATGGCAAGACAGCGTTGACATCAGCGCCTTGTGGAGGCGCGGAATGTGTGGCTACTGTGGGCCGCGCGCGCCGCCTCGAAGGAGGAGGCTCGGCGCGTGAGCGGTTTCAAGGGTGAACCTGACAAGGAGAAAGACATGGCACGCAAAAGACTCGTGGCCATCGCGGCTGTAGGTTCCGGTTGGAGTTGTCCATTTCGCAGGCGAAATGTCCACGATGTGTCCATCTGGACATTTCGGTCGAACGTCGCGAGTTCTGACAGCATGGGCGGATGGCATTTTCGATCAGGGAGCCGCGCTCGGACGAGGCGCTGGCGATCGCCGATCTTCACGTCGCGACGTGGAAGGAGGCGTACACACACCTGCTACCGGAGGACTATTTCTCCGAGCAGTACGTCGCGGGTCGTCACCGGATGTGGCAGCACGTTCTGACGCACCCGCGTGACGACATGCTCGTTCGAGTAGCTGAGGCCGATGGCGAGATCGTCGGATTCGCTTGGGTAGGTCCGGATGAGGGTGTCAATGGCGAAGAGGCGCCGCGTGAACGTCTCCTCTACGCGATCTACGTTCTGGCTGCGCAGTACGGGACTGGGATCGGCCAAGCGCTGCTGGACGACGCGCTGGGGGATGGTCCGGCGATGCTGTGGGTGGCCAAAGAGAATCCACGCGCGACGGCCTTCTACCTCCGCAACGGGTTCCGTTTCGACGGCGTCGAACAGGTCGACCCTCATGCCCCGTTGATCACCGACGCGCGGATGGTGCGATAGCTGTGTGGGAGACGGGCGACCGGTTCGATGCGGTCAAATCGGCGGAACTGGCACTCCTCGATAGCGAGGTCCGACATGACCCGAATCGAGTGCGCGAGCTCCTGCATCCCGATTTCGTTGAGATCGGACGTTCGGGCCGACGTTGGACGATGAATGCAACGATCGCCGCCCTTGAGGCCGAGACGTCGCGCATCGAACCAGAGACCGATGAGTGGCTGTTCAACGAGGTCTCGCCTTCGTTGATCTTGGTGACGTACCGCATCACCGGGAGAGACGGCAGTAGCAGGCACGCATCATTGTGGGACGTCAGTGGCATTGCTCCGGTGATCCGCTATCACCAGGGCACGCTGGTCCGCCCGAACGACGACTGAATCGGACAAGTCCACCTGTGCTCGGCGACCATCTCCGTGGACATTTCCCCGTGCGATCGCTTCAGTTGCAACCGCACGGGGGACATCTCTGAGCGGTTCCTACAGCGGCGTTCGCCGTCGCGGGCATCGCACTGAGCGGCTGCTCAGGGGGCGGTGGCGAGGGCATGGACGCCTCCAACACGATCGACGGCGAGATCAAGGGCGACATCAAGGTCGTCACGTGGCGCACCGATCTCGTCGAGGACGGCACGTTCCAGAAGTACGCCGACGAGTTCAACAAGAAGTATCCCGACGTGAACGTCACGTTCGAGGGCATCACCGACTACGTCGGCGAGATGCTCACCCGCATGTCGACGACGAACTACGGCGACGTCATCGGCATCCCCGCGATCAAGCCCGACCAGTACGACCAGTTCCTCGAGCCGCTCGGGGACACCTCGAGCTTCGAGGGCACGTACCGCTTCCTGCCCGCGGCGAGCTACGACGGCACCCAGTACGGCATCGCCTGGGGCGGCAACGCCAACGGCGTCGTGTACAACAAGAAGGTCTTCGAAGAGGCCGGCGTCACCGAGCTCCCGACGACCGAGGACGAGTGGCTCGACGCGCTGCAGAAGGTGAAGGACAACACCGACGCAATCCCGCTCTACACGAACTACAAGGACGGCTGGCCGCTCACGCAGAGCTTCGGCAACCTCGGCGTCGTGACCCACGGCCCGGATGCGCCGATCACGATGGCCGAGGACAAGGCGCCCTGGACCGAGGGCACCGATGTCTACGCGATCGACTCGCTGCTCTACGACTCCGTCGCGGCGGGCCTCACCGAGCCCGACCCGTTGACGACCAACTGGGAGCAGTCCAAGGTCGACCTCGGCACCGGCAAGATCGCGGCGATGACGCTCGGGTCGTGGGCGATCTCGCAGATGCAGACCGCGGCAGAGGACAATGGGGCATCCGCCGACGACATCGGCTACATGACCTTCCCCGCGAACGTCGACGGCACGCAGTACGCGGTCATCGGCGGCGACTACAACCTCGCCGTGAGCAAGCACTCGAAGGCGAAGGCCGCCGCGTGGGCCTGGATCCAGTGGGTCGTCGCTGACTCGGGCTACACCGAGGCGCAGGGCATGATCTCGCCGCTCATCGACAAGGAGCTGCCGCCGAACCTCGCCGGCTTCACCGACGCAGGCGTCGAGCTCATGGAGATCAACCCCGCTCCCGCCGGCAAGGAGGGTCTCATCAACGAGATCGCCGACGACTCGCAGGTCGACCTCTACGGACCGATCTACCGCCAGAAGCTCATCGACATCGCCCGTGGCGCTGCCGACGGCGACAAGGACAGCTACTTCGCCGAGCTGAACGAGCGCTGGGGCGCCTCGGTCGAAAAGCTCGCCGGCTGACACGGAAGGACACACGATGGCGATCGCAGCACCCGGCTCCGCACCCGCGGATGCCCCTGCGGTCCTGTCTGCACCCGCTCGGTCTCGTCGGGTGCGCGGCTCCGGCCGCGCGCCCGGCGGGGACGGCGGCGCACGCGGGACGGCGAGACGCACGTTCCTGCAGAAGCTGACGCCCTGGCTCTTCCTCGCCGGCGCCGTCGCGCTGCTTCTGCTGTTCACCTACTGGCCCGCGGTGAACCTCTTCTACTACAGCATCACCGACTGGGACGGCATCGACCTGACGAAGAACATCGTCGGGCTCGACAACTACATCCAGGTCTTCACCGATCCGCGCATCTTCAGCGTCTTCTGGGTGAGCCTGTACTACTTCGTCGCCTCGTTCGTGCAGATGGCGATCGCCCTGTACTTCGCCGCGATCCTGAGCTTCTCCACGCGGTTCAGCAACCTCTTCCGCGGCATCCTCTTCTTTCCCTACCTCATCAACGGCGTCGCAGTCGGGTTCGTCTTCCTCTACCTCTTCCAGCCCGGGGGGACGCTCGACACCGTCCTGGCGTGGTTCGGCGTCGCCGACCCGCCGCAATGGCTGGGCAACCCCGACATCGTCAACTGGTCGCTCGCTGGAACGTCGGTCTGGCGATACACAGGCCTCAACTTCGTGCTCTTCCTCGGCGCGATCCAGTCGATCCCGCACGAGCTGTACGAAGCAGCGGATCTCGACGGCGCCAACAAGTGGCAGCAGTTCTGGGCGATCATCTTCCCCGGCATCCGGCGCATCATCGGGCTCTCGTTCATCCTCGCGATCGCCGGCAGCCTCTCGGTGTTCGAAGTGCCCTTCATCATGACCGGCGGCGCCAACGGTTCGGCGACGTTCGTGATCCAGACCCTGCAGACCGCGTTCAGCTTCCGGCAGGTGGGCCTCGCCTCCGCGATGGCGGTGGTACTGCTGGCGATCGTCCTCGTCGTCACGTGGATCCAGCGCCAGGTCTTCCCCGACGAGAAAGTCGACCTGACATGACCGCGACATCCGCGCCCGAGCGGCGCATCATCCCCGGCCGGAGCCTCCGCTCGCGGTCGGTGCGCTGAGCGCCACGACGGCAAAGTACGTAAGCCTCATCCTTGCCGCCCTCGTCACGCTGCTGCCGCTGTCGGTACTGCTGTTCGCGAGCCTGAAGACGAAGTCGGAATACGCCCAGAGCGGGCCGTTCGATCCGCCGTCGGACTGGCTCAACTTCGACAACTTCGTGACGGCGTTCACGAGCGGCAAGATGCTCGAGGGGTTCGTGAACACCGCCGTCGTGCTCGCCGTCTCACTTGTGGGCACGATCTTCCTCGGCACGATGGCCGCGTACGCTCTCGACCGGTTCGCGTTCCGCTGCAAGAAGCTCGTGATGGGGCTGTTCCTCCTGGCGACCCTCATCCCGGGTGTGACCAGCCAGGTCGCCACGTTCCAGCTCATCAACGGCATGGGACTGTACGACACCAAGGCCGCCCTGATCCTGCTGTTCATGGGCACCGACATCATCGCCATCTACCTGTTCATCCAGTTCATGCAGGGCATCCCGATCTCGCTCGACGAGGCGGCGATGATCGACGGCGCGAACCGGTGGACGATCTACTGGCGCATCGTGCTGCCGCTGCTGCGCCCCGCGATCGCGACCGTCGTTATCATCAAGGGCATCGCGATCTACAACGAGTTCTACACCCCGTTCCTCTATCTGCCGTCCCAAGGCCTGATCTCGACGTCGCTGTTCCGCTTCAAGGGGCCTTTCGGCGCCCAGTGGGAAGTGATCGCCGCCGGCACGATCCTCGTCATCATCCCGACCCTCATCGCCTTCCTGCTGCTGCAGCGCTGGATCTACAAGGGCCTCACCTCCGGAGCCGTCAAATGACCCGCCTCTCCTCCCGCACGCTTCACGACGGCTGGACCCTGCGCGCCGCCTCCGGCCCCGCGCCTGCCGAAGTCGCCGATACGACGATCCCGGCAACCGTGCCGGGGACGGTGCACGTCGACCTGATCGCCCAGGGCCTCATCCCCGACCCGTTCCACGGCGTCAACGAGGCCGCGGTCGCGTGGGTCGGTCTCATCGACTGGACCTACGAGACGACCTTCATGTGGTCACCCGACGGAAACCTTCGCCACGATCTCGTGTTCGAAGGCCTCGACACGGTCGCCGCGATCCGTCTCAACGGCGCGCCCCTGGGCGAGACGGCGAACCAGCACCGCTCGTACCGCTTCGACGTCGCGGCGCTGCTGGTCGAGGGCGAGAACTCCCTCGAGATCGCTTTCCGCGCCCCGATCCCGTACGCGAACACGCAGAGCCTCGAGCTCGGCGTGCGCCCGCGGCCCTACCCGCTGCCGTACGAGGCGATCCGCAAGTCGGCGTGCAACTTCGGCTGGGACTGGGGTGTCGCCACCTTCACGAGCGGACCGTGGAAGCCCGTGCGCCTGGAATCGTGGTCGGGTGCCCGCCTCGCCGAGGTACGCGTCACCGCGACGCCCGACGGCGACGCCGGATTCGTCGATGTCGAGATCGTCGTCGAGCGCGACGGAGCGCAGGATGCCGCGGCATCCGCCCCGTTGTCGCTCATCGCCACCGTGAACGGCCCCGGCGTGCTGGCAGACGCCGTGCCCAGCGCCGACGCCGTCGTCGACGGCGACCGCGCACGCGTACGCGTCGCGCTCGAAGAGGCGCAGCGGTGGTGGCCCGTCGGCTATGGTGCGCAGCCCCGCTACGTCGTCGACGTGCGACTGACGGGTGACACCGACGGGGACGGCGTGCTGGCTGCGACCCATCGCACGGTCGGGTTCCGCACGGTGGAGTGGGACCAGTCGGCGGATGCCGCCGGCAACGCCTTCACGCTCGTCGTCAACGGTCAGCGGGTCTTCGTCAAGGGAGTCAACTGGATTCCCGACGACGCCCTCCCCGTGCGGGTGGACCGCGCCCGCATCGAGCGGCGGTTCCGCCAGGCGTTGGATGCGAACCTCAACCTCATCCGGGTGTGGGGCGGCGGTCTGTACGAGTCGGACGACTTCTACGACCTCGCCGACGAGCTCGGCCTGCTCACCTGGCAGGACTTCCTCTTCGCGTGTGCCGCCTACCCCGAAGAGGAGCCGCTGCGTTCGGAGATCGAGGCCGAGGCGCGCGAGAACGTCGCCCGCATCGCCTCGCACCCCTCCCTCGTGCTGCTCACCGGCAACAACGAGTGCCTCGAGGGCTTCGCCGACTGGGGCTGGCAGCGCCGGCTCGACGGAGCGAGCTGGGGGGCGCACTACTACTTCGAGCTCTTCCCGCAGATCATCGCGGAGCTCGCGCCGCACGTGCCATACGTTCCGGGCAGCCCGTTCAGCTCGGGCATGGGATGGGACCCGACCCAGACGCGCGAGGCGCCCAGCGGCAGCCTCACCGGGCCGCACCCCCTCGATCACGGTTCGGGCACGGTGCACCTGTGGCGGCAGTGGAACGACAAGGACTGGACGACCTACCGCGAGCACACCCCGCGCTTCGTCGCCGAGTTCGGATGGCAGGGACCGCCGACGTGGACGACGCTCACCGACTCGCTCGACGACGACCCGCTCACGCCCGAATCGCGCGGAATGGTCGTGCACCAGAAGGCCGCGGAGGGCAACACGAAGCTCACGAACGGCCTCCTCCCCCACTACCGTCTGCCGGCGGACATGGAGACGTGGCACTGGGCCATGCAGCTCAACCAGGCGAACGCCGTCGGCGCCGCCCTGGATCACTTCCGGTCGTGGGCGCCGCACACGATGGGTGCGATCGTCTGGCAGCTCAACGACTGCTGGCCGGTCACCTCGTGGGCCGCGATCGACGGCGCCGAGCGCGCCAAGCCGCTTTTCCACGCGCTGCGCAACGCCTTCGCGCCGCGCGTCGCAACCATCCAGCCGCGCCAGGTCGCCGGTGTCGGCGGGCTCGCGGTCGCGCTCGGCAACGACACCGGCGACGAGTGGACGGGGCACCTCGACGTGCGCCGCCTCTCCTACGGCGGGCGCGCCCTCGCGAGCATCACCGTCCCGGTCTCGGTGCCCCCGCGCGGCACGCTCGTCGTCCCGATCGACCCCGGCATCGCGACCCCGGCCGACGCGGCGAGCGAGCTGCTCGTCGCCGAGGCGACCGGCATCCGCGGCTTCTGGTTCTTCGCCGAGCCGCGAGACTCCGCACTCCCGGCGCAGGACATCGAGCTCACGACCCGGGCGGTGGAGGGCGGCACGGTCGTCACCGTGCGCGCACGCGCCCTCACACGCGACCTCACGCTGCTCGTCGACAAGGTGCACCCGACGGCGCACGCGGTCGAGGCCCTGCTGACCCTGCTGCCCGGGGAGGCGGCCGACATCCTCGTGCGCCACGATGGCACCCTGGATGCCGATGCGCTGCGCGACCCGCGCGTGCTCCGCAGCGCCGGCCAGCTGGTGACGCCATGACGGCCGCGGGCTCCGCGCCGCCCCTGCTCGACGCGCCCGTCTGCGGGATGACGTGGGGCTGGACCGGCGTGCGCGGGACGTGGGCGACGTCCGACGCGGCATCGTCGATGCGCGCGATGGCGGAGCAGGCCGTCACCTGGACGGCGCTCTCGTACGCCGCCCTGCAGGCGACGCCGCTGTCGACCGACATCCCGTACGATGCTGCGCCGACCGTGACCGACGACGAGATCGTGTGGGCCATCCGCGAGGCGAAGGAGCTCGGCATGAAGGTGTGCCTGAAGCCCGTCGTGAACGTCGCCGATGGCACATGGCGCGCCCACATCGGCTTCTTCGACTGGGACGTGCCCGGTGAGCCGACCTGGACGCAGTGGTTCGCGTCGTACCGCGCGTTCATCCTCCACGCGGCGCGCCTCGCCGAGGCGGAGCGCTGCGAGATGCTGTGCATCGGCTGCGAGATGGTGCGCGCCGACGGGCAGGAGGCGCACTGGCGGGCTCTCATCGCCGACGTGCGCGAGGTGTACTCCGGCCTGATCACGTACAACTGCGACAAGTATCAAGAAGACCACGTCACGTGGTGGGACGCCGTCGACGTCATCTCGTCGAGCGGCTACTACCCGCTCGGCGGCTGGGACGCGCAGCTCGACCGCATCGAGACGGTCGTGCGCGCGTTCGACAAGCCGTTCGTCTTCCTCGAGGCGGGATGCCCGTCGCGCGAGGGGTCGCCCGCGATCCCGAACGACTGGAGCCTGCCGGGTGAGCCGTCGGGGCAGGCGCAGCTCGACTGGTACCGCGATATGTTCGCCGCGTGCGCACGGCGGCCCTGGGTCGGCGGCTGGTTCCTCTGGGACTGGCCGGCGCGTCTGTACGACGCGGCGGATGCCGCGGGGAACGACGACTACTGCCCGTACGGCAAGCCGGCGGGATCGTTCCTCCGTGAGACCTACACCCGCCTGAACGGCGGATCGATCGAGGAGGAATCGTGACCGACCGCAGCATCCTCGCGATCGACGCGGGTCAGACCGGCATGAAGGTGCGTCTGCAGACGCCCGAGGGCCGCGACGAGCTCGTGTTCCGCGGCATCAACACCCACGAGGCGCTGCTCCCCCAGCTCGCCGATGTCGTGCGCTCATCGCTCGCGCAGACCCGCGCGCAGCCCGAGCTGCTCGCGGCGGGGATCTCCGGTCTCACCGATCGCGACGCCGACCCCGCCGCACTGCTGTCGCTGATCGCCGACACCGGCATCCGCGAAGCGACGCTCGCGCACGACTCGACGACCTCGTTCCTCGGCGCGCTCGGCGACCGGCACGGCGCCGTCGTCGCGGCCGGCACCGGCGTCGTGACCCTCGCAGTCGGTCCGAGCGCCGTTTCGCGCGTCGACGGCTGGGGGTACATCATGGGCGACGCCGGCAGCGGGTACTGGATCGGGCGCGAAGCGCTGGACGCCGTCATGCGCGCCTACGACGGCCGCGGGCCGGCGACGGCGCTCACCGATGTCGTCCGCGCGACGTGGCCGGATCTGGAGCAGGCGTACATGGCGCTGCAGGGCGACGAGGAGCGCGTGCGCGTCGTGGCGTCCTTCGCCGCGGACGTCGCGCGGGCCGCCGAGGCCGGCGACGCCGTCGCGCTCCAGATCACCTCCCGCGCCGCCGGCGAGCTGGCAGCGAGCGTGACGACGGCGATCGCCCGTGTGCGGGAGGACGACGAGATCTTCGCCGTATGCGCGATCGGGGGCGTGTTCCGCTCCACCGCGCTGCGCGCGGCTTTCGCCGACGCGTTCGCCGGGCGCACCGACCTCGAGCTGGTGACGGCGCTCGGCGCGGGGATCGACGGAGTCGTCGCCCTCGCAGAGCTGGACGCCGGACATCCGCTCACCTCCGCCGTGCAGCGGGCGGGCACGGCGTGAGCGGCGTGTGAGCGCCCCCGCACGGCTGCTGTTCGGCGGCGACGACCACCCCGAACAGTGGGACGAATCGGTGTGGGCGGAGGGTGTCGCCCTCATGCGTGAGGCGCGGGTGAACACCGTGACCCTCGGCGTCTTCGCGTGGAGCCTGCTCGAGGTCGACGACGGCGTGTGGGACTGGGGCTGGTTCGACCGGGTGATCGCAGAGCTGACGGATGCCGGAATCGGCATCGACCTCGCGACGCCGACCGCCGCGCCGCCGACATGGCTGCACCGCGCCCATCCCGAGATCATCCCGACCGACCGCCGCGGCATCCGCTCCCACAGCGGCGGCCACTTCGGCTGGTGCGCGAGCCACCCCGTCTGGCACGAGCACTCGACGCGCATCGCGCGCGCGGACGAGGCCGCGTCCGTCCCCGGCGGGCGATCGTGACCGCGCCGCACACGGGTCGCATCACGCTCGTCGATCCCGAGTCGAGCCTCACCGCGTCGGTGCGGCGCGCACGGCCGCTGCGCTCGCTCCTGCGCCTGCTGCGCCCGCATCGGTTCGGACTCTCCCTCGCCGTCCTGGCGTTCGTCATCAAGGACAGCGCGGTCTGGGTGCTGCCGCCCGTGACGGCCGCGATCATCGACATCGTCGTCGCCGGCGGACCCGTCGAGAACATCGGCGGGTGGGCGCTCGTCGCCGTCGCCGTGCTCGCGCTGAACTACCCCTTCAACATGGTCGTGGTGCGTCTCACGAGCTCGGCGAACCGCACGCTCGCCTACACCGTCCGCACGGGCCTCGCCGCGCGCCTGCAGCGTCTCTCGCTCGGCTTCCACAACCGCCAGAGCGCCTCGATCGTGCAGACGAAGATCGTCCGCGATGTCGAGAATCTCGAGCTCATGCTCGCGCAGGTGTTCCCCACGGTCGTCTCAGCGCTGTCGACGCTCGTGGGCGCCGTCCTCATCACGGCTCTCACGGTGCCGCTGTTCGTAGGGGTGTTCGCGATCGCGATCCCGATCGCGGCATCCCTCATCGTCTACATCCGCCGGCGCGCCGCCACCCGCAATGAGGACTTCCGGCGCGAGGTGGAGCAGCTGTCGGCGCGCGTGAGCGAAATGGCCGCCCTCATGCCGATCACCCGCGGCCACGGCCTCGAGGACGTCGCGACGGCGCGCGTCGCCGAACGCGCCGACTCGGTGCGCCGCGCCGGGCGCGACCTCGACGTGCTCAACGGCCGATTCGGCGCGCTGTCGTGGATCTCGTATCAGATCCTCGGACTGCTGTGCCTCGTCGGCTCGGCCGCCCTCGCGGTCAGCGGCATCGTCCCCATCACGCCGGGCCAGGTGGTGCTGCTCAGCACGTATTTCGGCGTGCTGACCAACGCGATCGTCATGATCATGAACGCCACGCCGATCTTCACCCGCGGCATGGATGCCATGCGCTCGATCGCCGACGTCGCCGAAGAGCTCGACGTGGAAGACAGCCGCGGCAAGACCGAGATCACCCAGCTGCGCGGCGACGTGCAGCTGGAGGACGTCATCGTGCGCTACCCCGGCGATGACCAGGCCGCGCTCGACGGGGTCGACCTCGACATCCCCGCGGGCCGCACCGTCGCCTTCGTCGGACCGTCCGGCTCGGGAAAGTCGACGATCCTCAACACGATCCTCGGGTTCGTGCGCCCGACGTCGGGCACCGTCCGCATCGACGGACGCGACCTGACGACGGTCGACCTGCGGTCGATGCGCCGATTCGTCTCGATCGTGCCGCAGGAGACGGTACTGCTCGCCGGATCCGTGCGCGAGAACGTCGCCTACGGCAAGGCCGACGTCACCGATGTCGACGTGTTCGCCGCGCTCGCCGAGGCGAACGCCCTCGACATCGTCTCCGGCTCCGACGACGGCCTCGACACGATCGTCGGCGAGCGCGGCTCGCGCCTGTCGGGGGGCCAGCGGCAGCGGCTCGCGATCGCACGCGCCCTCATCCGCGATCCGCGCATCCTCGTGCTCGACGAGGCGACGAGCGCGCTCGACGCCGAATCCGAGGCGCGCGTCACCGAGGCGCTCGACCGGGCGCGCCGCGGTCGCACGACCTTCATCGTCGCGCACCGCCTGTCGACCGTGCGCGGAGCCGACCTCATCGTCGTCGTCGAACACGGGCGCATCGTCGAGACGGGCACGCACGCCGAGCTGATCGCCGCCGGAGGACTCTACTCCCGCCTCGCGCTGGTGCAGACCGGCACGTGAGCGGTCGGCATCCATCGACCATGAGGAGTGACCGATGAGATTCAGTGACGGATTCTGGCTGCTGCACGACGGCGTGAGCGCCGACGACGCCGCCGCCGAGGCCTTCGGCATCACGCGCGACGAGCACCCCGACGACGGGGAGGCGATCGCGATCACCGCGCCGTCGCGGGTCATCGCCGGGCGAGGCGACACGCAGCGGATCGGCACCGTGGCCATGACGGCCCCAGACGGGCGTCGCCGGGCGTTCGAGGTCGACGGCTCCGCCGTCACCGAGGTGCCACCCGGGGCGGGTTACGGGATACTCTGAGCGCATGGCCGAACTGCGACTTGTCGAATTGTCCGCCACGACGATCGTCCAGGTAAACACGATGTCACTGAAGCCCGGACAGGAGCAGTTCCTCGCCCCGACCAGCTACGCGGTCGCGGGCGCCGTCGTCAATCCGGCGACCGCGTGGCAGCGCGTCGTTCTCGACGGTGACGAGGTCGTGGGCTTCGTGAGCGCGAACTTCGACCCCGAGGCGCCGCGCGAGTACTTCCGCTCGGTACTGTGGCGCATCAACGTCGACGCCGACGACCAGGGCCGCGGCGTCGGGCGCTTCGCCGTCGAGGGGCTGCTCGAAGAGGCTCGCACGCGCGGCCTCGACCGGGTCGACGTCATCTACGAGGCGGGCGACGGCGGGCCCGAGGTATTCTTCACCCGGGTCGGATTCGTGCCTGTCGACGAGACCGAGTACGGCGAGGTCGTCGCCGAGATCCGCCTCTAGGCCCCGGCATCCGCGCAGCATCCGCCACACCCACCCGCCCTCCCACCCGATTCGATCACCCGCAACATCTGCCCCACCCGCGTCACTCGCCCGGTTCACCCGCGGCAACCGCGTCGCCCGCAACACCTGCACCACCCGCGTCGCCCGCAGCAGCTGCACCACCCGCGTCGTTCGCCCGCACCCGCAGTACCATCCCCTCGCCGCAGACGCGGCGGGGCCTCGATCCGCGCTCCCCCTTCGAGGTCCCGTCGCCCTCCACGCGACCGCTCTCCCTGCGCGCGACCCCATCGCAGATTCGGAGAATCGCGTCTGATTCGGATGGCTGAGTCCGAGGCATCCGACTCCGCGACGAATCTCCGAATCCACGAACACCGACGGGTCCCCCGACGCCCACCATCGACTCCTCCCCAGGTGCGCGATCGGGTGATCTGTCCACCGATCGCGTGCCCGGTGCCTCATCGCGCTGTGCAGGCGGGCAGGATCTCGGGCATGGATATCGCGGCCCTCGTCTCTTCCCACGGCGGCATCGCTCATCGACAGCGGGTGCTGGATGCCGGAGTGCACCCGCTCCGGCTGCGCGCGGCGATCGCCGGCGGCGTCGTGCAGCGCGTGCGGCGGTACTGGGTCGCCACCACGTCCGCGCCACCCGCACTGGTCGCCGCGGCAGACTCAACGGCGCGGCTGGCGTGCGTCTCGGCCGCGCGGCACCGCGGGTGGTGGATGCCGCGCGACGCGCCCACCGATCTCCATCTGCACGTGCATCCGCGAGCGCAGGCGCCGCGGACGGATCACCGACGGCCACCTGTGGTCACGCACTGGACCCGGCCGCTCGTCGCCGTGAGCCGCTACGACCTCGTCGAATCGATCGCCGACACCCTGCAACACGTCGCCGACTGCCTGCCGCGCGAGCAGGCAGTCGTGCTGTGGGAGTCGGCGGTGCGGATACACGGCTTACGGATCGACGAACTGAGCCGCGTCCGGTGGCGGTCCCCCGCCGCGCGTGAGGTGTGCGCAGTGCTCTCCGGACAGTCTGGATCGGGCATCGAGACGATCTTCGTCGTCCGCATGCGACCCTGGGGATTGCCCCTTCGACAGCAGGTTCGGCTCGCCGGCCATGACGTCGACGCGTTGATCGGTGAGCGACTGGTCGTGCAGCTCGACGGCTTCGCGTTCCATTCGTCGTCCGCCGACCGCACGCGCGACCTCGCGCACGACCGCGCGCTCATCGCACTCGGGTACACGGTGCTGCGCTTCTCATACACGGAAGTCATCTACCGCTGGCCCGAGGTGGAACGCGCGCTCGCCCGCGCGATCGCTCAGGGCGCACACCTCGCGCGCTGAGCGCCCCGGCGCGCGGCGCATTGCCGTGGCGCCGGCACTCACTGCTCCCCCACACGCGCGCGCAGCGCCGTCGTCCAGATTGCGGATTCGGAGATCCGCGTCGGATTCGGATGCCTCAGGCTCAGGCATCCGAATCTGCGACGCATCTCCGAATCCGCGACGTCGGGGCGAGGGGGAGAGGGGAAGCGGGTCAGACGAGCGAGGCCTGCCAGGCGCTGTGCAGCTGCGCGAACTTGCCGGTGCCGGCGATGAGGGCCGCGGGGGTGTCGTCCTCGATGATCTCGCCGTGCTCCATCACGAGCACCCGGTCGGCGATCGCGACCGTCGACAGGCGGTGCGCGATGATGATCGCGGTCCGATCGGCGAGCAGCGTCTGCAGCGCATCCTGGATCTGGCGCTCGCTCGGGATGTCGAGCGACGCGGTCGCCTCGTCGAGGATCAGCACCGCCGGGTTCGCGAGGAACGCCCGCGCGAACGAGATCAGCTGACGCTGCCCCGCCGACACGCGCCCGCCGCGCTTGTTGACGTCGGTGCCGTAGCCGTCGGGCAGGCGCTCGATGAAGGCATCCGCCCCCACCGCGCGCGCCGCCGCCTTGATCTCATCGAGCGTCGCGTCGGGCTTGCCGAGCGCGATGTTGTCGGCGACGGTCCCGCTGAACAGGTACGCCTCCTGCGTGACCATGACGATCGCACGGCGGAGATCCTTCGGGTGGAGCGCCCGCAGGTCCACGCCGTCGAGCGTCACCTGACCGCGCGTCGGGTCGTAGAAGCGCGAGACGAGCTTCGCAAGCGTCGACTTGCCGGCGCCCGTCGTGCCCACGAGCGCGACGGTCTGCCCGGCCGGAATGTCGAGCGAGAAGTCGGGCAGAATCGTCCGGTCATCGCCGTAGCCGAAGGTGACGTCGCGGAACTCGATGTGCCCGCGCGACTCCCAGAGGTCGACGGGACACTCGGGGTCGGGGACGGTCGGCTGCTCGTCGAGCACGCCCGACACCTTCTCGAGCGCGGCAGTGGCCGACTGGTAGGAGTTCAGGAAGAACGCGACCTCCTGCAGCGGCGAGAAGAAGTTCCGGACGTACAGCACCGCGGCCAGCAGGGTGCCGACTTCGAGGACGCCGTCGGAGACGCGGATGCCTCCCCACAGGAGGACACCCGCCACGGCGAAGGCTGAGACCGCCATCATGCCGGGCTCGAACGTGCCGAACAGCTTCAACGTCCGCATGTTCACGTCGCGGTACTGGCCCGACAGGTCGCCGAACTCCTCGTCGTTGCGCTTCTCCTTGCGGAACGCCTTGACGGCGCGGATGCCGGTCATCGTCTCGACGAATTTGACGATCACCTTCGCGCTCACCACACGCGACTCGCGGTACGCGCGCTGCGAGCGACGGTAGAACCAGCGCATCAGAAAGAAGAGCGGGATGCCCGCCGCGGCGAGGATCACACCCGACTGCCAATCGAGCAGAAGCAGCGCGATGAGCGTGAATCCGCCGTACAGGATGCCGGAGACGAGCTCGTTGAGCCCACCGTCGAGGAGTTCGCGGATCGAGTCGAGGTCGCTCGTCTGCCGCGAGATGATGCGTCCCGACGTGTACGACTCGTGGAACTCGAGACTCAGCCGCTGCGTGTGCACGAAGATGCGCTTGCGGAGGTCGAGCATGATCGCCTGGGTGAGCCGCGCGGCGACGACGGCGTACCAGCCGATGAGCGCGGCACCGCCCACGCCGGCGAGCAGGTACACCGCGACGACCATGATCGTCGGCATCCAGTTGCCGTAGCGGATGACCTGCGGGAGCGCCTGGTTGATGCCGAGGGCGATCAGTGCGGGGCCCGCGACGCGCAGCGCCGTCGAGACGACGAGCACCGCACCGGCGAGCACGAGCTGCCAGCGGACGGGCGAGGCGAGCGAGCCGAGAAGGCGGAGCGAGCGCTGACGGATCGCGCGCGACTCCTCCTTCGTGTAGTCGGAGCGGTCTTCACCGGCGGTGCCGGCGACGGATGCCGTGGTCACAGGTTCACCTCCTGAGCCCGGGTGCGGGCGTCTTCGTCCTCGAGGCTCGAGATGACGTGGCGGTAGTGGTCGCTCTCGCGGAGCAGCTCACTGTGGGTTCCGACCGCCGTGATGCGTCCGGACTCGAGCAACGCGACCCGGTCGGCGAGCATGACGGTCGAGGGCCGGTGCGCGATCACGAGGGTCGTGGTGTCGGCCATGACCACGCGGAGCGCGTCTTCGACGAGCGCCTCGGTGTCGACGTCGAGGGCCGACAGCGGGTCGTCGAGGACGAGCACGGCGGGGCGGGCGGCGACGGCGCGGGCGAGCGCCAGGCGCTGGCGCTGGCCGCCCGAGAGCGACAGACCCTCCTCACCGATGACGGTGTCGACACCGTTCGGCAGGTCGTCGACGAACCCCGCCTGCGCGACCGCGAGCGCCTCGCGGAGGACCGCGTCGGCTTCCGGGCTCCCGGCGGGAAGGTCCTCGCGCCCGAGGAGGACGTTCTCGGCCACCGTCTGCGAGAACAGCGTCGCGTCCTCGAACGCCATGCCGACGTGGGTGCGCAGCTCGTGCAGGGTCAGGTCGCGAACGTCGACGCCGTCGATCGTGACGCGGCCCGCGGTGACGTCGTACAGGCGCGCGGGGAGGGTCGTCAAGGTCGTCTTGCCCGAACCGGTGAGACCGACCAGAGCCATCGTCTCGCCGGGCTGCAACTCGAGGTCGATGCCGTCGAGCAGGTCGCGCTCGGACTCCGAGGCATCCTGATACCGGAAATGCACGCCCTCGAACCGGAGCGCGCCGCGGACGGCGGGAACGCTCTGCGGCGCGGCGGGGTCGGTGATGGTGTTCACCTCGTCGAACACGTCGAAGATGCGGTCGGTGGCCGTCCGCGCGTCGAGCAGGAACGAGAAGAGGAAGCCGATCGACTCCATCGGCCAGCGCAGCACCGTCGCCATCGCGAAGAACGCGACGAGCTCGGAGACCCGCAACTGCCCCGCCTGCGTCAACGCGATGCCGACGCCGAGGCACAGCGCGAACGCGAGGTCGGGCAGCAGCACGAGCCAGAACCAGATCCACCCGACCGCGCGCGCCTTGCTGATCTCCGTCTCGCGCAGGCTCTCCGCCTGGCGCGCGAACTTCACGAGGGCGTGCTTGCCACGGCCGAACGCCTTGAGGACGCGGATGCCGTGCACCGACTCCTCGACGGAGGTGGCGAGGTCGCCCGCCTGATCCTGGCTCTGCCGCGCGAGCGCGCCGTACGTCTTCTCGAACCGGTACCCCGCGTACCAGAGCGGCGCGCTGAGGATCAGGAACGTGAGCCCCAGCGCCCAGTGCCAGCGGAACAGGAGAACCAGGCCGACGAGGATCGTGAGGACGTTGACGACCAGCAGCACCACGCCGAACGCGAGCCACCGCCGCAACATGCTGATGTCCTGCATCATGCGGCTGAGGAGCTGACCCGACTGCCAGCGGTCGTGGAAGGCGACCGGCAGGCGCTGCAGGCGCTCGTAGAACTCGGTGCGCATGCGGTACTCGACGGCGGTGGAGGGGCCGAGCACGAACCAGCGCCGCAGCCACACCATCACCGCTTCGAGCAGGCCGAGGAGCAGGATCAGGCCCGCGCCCCAGGCGAGCCCGGCGGGGTCGCGGTCGGCGATGGGTCCCTGCACGAGGTTCTCGAGCACGAGCGGGATCGAGAGGGCGAGCAGGCTCGCCACGAGCGCGCTGACGGCGCCGAGTGTGAGCCGACCGAGCACCGGTTTGGCGAAGGGGTAGAGGCGGGCGAGAGCCCGGGGTGTGGAGAGTCGGGGCGTGGACTCTCGGGGCGGCGAAAGCCTCTCGGTGGCGGAAGTCATGATCCTCGTGGGGTGGTGGTGCGGATGCCGAAGGGGCGCCTCGGCGAGACAGGCGCGCGCCGGGGGCGCGAGGGACGGAAAGAGTGCCCGGAAAGGGTCCGAAGAAGAGAACGCTGCGTGCGACGGGACTATGCCGCCGATGAGGAACGCGAAGCCGTTATCCCCGGAATTCCCCCGCCCCGAACGGACGGAAGGCGACGGGCTTCGCTGCGACGATGGCCGTGTACATGGCTTCCTCCAGGGTTCGGTTGGCGGGGACTGCCGACCGGGTCGCGGGCGACAGCCCTCCAGAGTATCCCTGAGGATTGCCTGAACGCAAGCTCAACGGAGGATCAGAAACCAAGTGTGGCTCCTGTGCGGGCGTCGGCGCGCTCGCGCTCGCCCGCGCTCTCGCTCTCGCCGCCGCTCGCGCGCTCGCGCTCGCGATCGAGCAGCGCCTGCTTCACCTCGACGCCCCACGCGAAGCCGCCGAGTGCTCCGCCCGTCCGTAGGACGCGGTGGCAGGGGACGAACAGGGCCGCGGCGTTGCGGGCGCAGACGGATGCCGCAGCGCGCACGGCCTGCGGGCTGCCGAGAGCGACGGCGAACTCGGCGTAGGTAAGCGGCCGGCCGGGCGCGATGCGGCGGAGCGCCGCCCACCCGGCGTGCTGCAGCTCGGTGCCGCTCTGGTGGACCTCGACCTCGTCGATCGCGCCGAGATCGCCCGCGTAGTACGCGGCGACGGCGGCTGCGGCATCCGTCTCGCCGTCGACGACCGCGGCGGGCGGGGTGCGGAGACGCCCGAGGATCGCGGCGGGGTCGGCGGTCCAGCCGCTCGCGAGGACGCGCTGCGCGTCGTCGACGAGCAGGGTGAAGGGTCCGTCGGGCGTGTCGAGGGTCTGGATCGTGGCGGTCATCGGAGCTCCTTCGGGGCGGGGTGTGGCTGAGTCGTATGGTCCGTGGTGCGAAGGTGATCGGGAGTGGCGCATGAGACCGCGCAGGTACCTTCGGCCATACGACTCGACCCGATGCGTTCCGGCACCGAGCTCGCCCCGGAGCCCGCCACGGCGCCGGCGGCGGGACGGCGCGGCGGCACCGCCCGCCACAGATGCGCCGTCAGGTAGGTGCGCCACGGCGCGGTGCGTGCGGCCCACGCCTCGTAGCCGCGCGCGTCGGACGGGATGCCGGACGCCGCCGCGCCCGCGCGCACGGCCACGTCGCCGGGGAGGGTGATGTCGGGGCTTCCGAGCACGCGCATGCCGACGTAGTCGGCCGTCCAGGGGCCGATCCCCGGCATCGCGAGCAGCGCCGCGCGCTGGGTGGCCGCATCGTCGCCGCTCGTGAGGACGAGCGACCCGTCCGCGAGCGCGGCGGCAGCCCCGGTGATCGCGCGGATGCGAGCCGCCGGCCCGCGCAGGACCTCGTGTCCGCGCTCGGCGATCGCGGCCATCGTCGGGAAGAGCCGGTCGTGCCCGTCACCCAAGCCCTCGACCCGCTCGCCGAGCGCGTCGGTGAGCGTCGACAGCGCGGTCGTCGCGGCGGTGACAGTGATCTGCTGCCCGACCATCGCGCGGATGAGCATCTCGTGCGGATCGGCCGTTCCGGGAACCCGGATGCCGGGAACGCGCGCGACGAGCGGAGCGAGTTCGGGGTGCGCGGCGAGGGCCGCGTCGACGGCGAGCGGGTCTGCGTCGAGGTCGAAGAGCCTTCGCGCGCGGGCGACGAGCACCGGCAGGTCGCGGAGGTGAGTGAGCCGGGCGCGCAGGCGCACACGACCGGGGCCTGCGACGCTGAGCTCGAACCAGGCCGGCCCACCTGGCAGACGTAGCGTACGGGCGAAGGAGGTCGGGGTGGCGACCTCGGCGCCGCGCACCGCGCGCGCCTGCATCCAGGCGAACAGGCCCGCGCTGTCGAACGGCTCGCGCACCGGGAGCACGAGGTCGATCGCCCCGGTCGCCGCGGCGGGCGCGTCGTCGGTACGGGCGGCAGCCGGCGCGGAGACACGGCCGTTCCGGACTCCCCCGCCGGGCCGCCGCGCGCGGAGGGCGAGCGGAGGCATCCCGAACACCTCGCGCACGGTCTCGTTGAACTGCCGCACGCTCGCGAAGCCGGCGGAGAAGGCGACGTCGGATGCCGGTAAGTCGGTGGAGACGAGGAGCATCCGCGCCGTGTGGGCGCGCTGCGCGCGGGCGAGGGCGAGAGGACCCGCCCCGAGCTCCGCCGTCAGCAGGCGCGTGAGGTGTCGCGACGAGTATCCGAGGCGGGCCGCGAGCCCCGGCACGCCCTCGCGCTCGATGACACCGTCGGCGATGAGGCGCATCGCGCGGCCCGCGACATCGCCGCGGAGGTTCCATTCCGGCGAGCCGGGCGCCGCTTCGGGGAGGCAGCGTTTGCAGGCGCGGTAGCCGGCTTCGTGCGCCGCCGCGCTCGTCGGGTAGAACGTGACGTTCGCGGGCTTGGGCGTCCGGGCCGGGCAGCTGGGCCGGCAGTAGATGCCCGTCGAGCGCACCGCGGTGACGAACTGCCCGTCGAAGCGCGCGTCGCGCGCATCGATCGCACGGTAACGCTGGTCGAAGGTCAGGGATGCCGTGGTCATGCCTCCAGCCTGACATGCTCCGGGCACTGTCGCTCGCGGGAATCGGACGCGACGGCGGCGCGACTCGGAACCGATGCCGACGCCGCCCGCGCAGTGACGACGGCGTAGGCTGCGACGACGGCTACGGCGTCGGCGTCGGCGTCGGCGTCGGCAGGAAGCCCGGCTCGCCCGGCGTGATGCCGAAGAAGAGCGGGTCGGACGGCGACTCCGTCCGCGGGAGGTAGCCTTCCGCGAGGACGGCGTCACCGAACAGCCGCTCGTCGAGCTCTCCGATGTCGCCGGGCATGCAGCGCGTCGTCGCGGTGACGAGGACGTTACCGCTCGTCGCGAATGTCACACGCAGCGACGAGAAGGGGTCCTGCTTCTCCACGACGACTTCGCGGGCTACCGCGCCGTCGGCACCGACATCCTGGCCCTCCACGTCGTAGCCCGCCGAGGTCAGGTAGTCCGTCACCGCCTCCCGCATCGCGGGCTGGTCGGCGGGGTCCACCGTCGTCGACCGGGAGAGCGCGAACTTCCACCCGTCACCGCACCCCGCCGCGGAGGGCTCCATCCCGTACGAGCTGCCGACCTCCCACGGCCCGGGGTCGATGCGCTCGAGCACGCCGTTGGTCACCTCCCGGTAGGAGAAGTAGAGCTCCCGCGCCTGCGCATAGAGTTCATCGCCTGTCGGTGCCACCGTCTGCCCTTCGCATCCTGTCATCGCGATGGTCATTCCGACCACCGCCCCTGCCATCAGCACCCATCGTCGCGCACGGGGTGTCCGCTTCGCCCGCCCCACGCTCATCGCAGCGCCTCGCCGGTCGCCACGATGGAGGCGATGTTCCGGAAGGACTCGGAGCCGACCGAGAGGTAGCCGTTGCCCTTCTCCCACCAGCCGAAGAAGCTGTTGCCGCCGTCGTGTGCCGCGTGGCCGGGCGTCCCGGCGACCTCTTCCGTCCCCCCGCCCAGCGACGGTGCCCGGCCGCCGTCGCTCTCGAAGGTGACTGCTCCCGGAATATCCGCCGGATCGCTGGCGTGGCCGATCGACGTCCACTGTCCGACGCGGGCGACGACGTCCCACGTCGCGCGTGAGGTGAAGACATCGGTGCCGGAGAAGTCCAGCTGTTGGCCGTCCACCTCCGTGGTGATGCCCGCCGACCCGACCGCGATCAGTCGATCGACCCCGAGAGAGGAGCCTGCCGACCCGACCGCGAGAAAGGCCGTCGTGCTGCCGTAGGAGTGTCCGATCACCGTCGTCGTGAGATTCCCGGTGCTCACGGCGTGCAGACCCCGCAGGGTCTCCGTCAGCCGAGCCGCTCCCTCGTGCGCACTTCCCATGAACGGCTCGGTCCCGATCGACGGCGAGTCGTAGCCGTACCAGGCGATCGTCATCGACGACGTGCCGGGGTCGCCGTAGGCGTTGGCGTAATCGTTGAGGTCGCGGGCGCTCTCGCCCCATGCGCTGAGATCGTCGAGACCGGAGAACATCCCACCGACGAGGGTGTTCACGTTCGTCACTCCGTCGAACGGGTCCGAGGCGACGCCGTACGCATCCCGCGCGACGCCGTACGCGACCGCCGCCGTCGCCTGCGGCTGCTCGAACGGCCGAAAGAACAGCAGCTCGCCGCCGTGCCGATCGATTTCCCGTCCCAGCTGTTCTAGCTGCGCGTCGAGCGGCTCGCCGTAGGGGCCGGCGGCGACCGTCTGCGTGTAGACATCGCGATTGGCCGCGAAGCGGACGTCGTACGGGATGCCGTCGAGATTGCCGACGAAGCTCGGGCGCTCGGCGACGAGGGCCGCCCGCTCGGCCTCGGTGAGCGACGCCCACGCTGCCGCAACCTGCTCGGGTGTATCCGCCTGCGCGAGGGCGTCGATGGCACGCCGAGCGGCGGGGGTGACCGCCGACCCGTCGACGTGCGCGAGGGCCGCGACGGCCTCGTCGTAGCCGGCATCCCACCGGCTGTACGCCGCCTCCCATTGCTCCCACAGCGCGGCGAGGGCGTCGCTCGATTCGGCCAGCTCCCGGTCGTACTCGTCGCGCAGGTCTTCGTAGACCGCCGCCAGCGATCGTTCTTCGGGCTGCACCTGAGAGAGGATCTCGTCGATCCGGTCGCGGTCGGCCCGCGTCGCGGTCGTGCGAAGGTCGGCGGTTTGGATGTCGTCGACCAGGGCATTCGCCGCCCGCGCGTGCGTCGTCGCCGTGTCGTGGTACGCGCGGACCACGTCGGCGACGGCTTCGGCTGCGGCGATCGCACGGCGGATGCCGGCCTCCAGCTCCCCCGCGTCTCCCTTGACCGCGCGGATCGACTCGCCACGGCCTTCCAGCCCGGCGTGGATGTTGGCGAGCACCTCGGAGAGCTGAGTGCCGTACTCGGCCATCTGGCCGAGCCTGTCGTGCACGCGCCCGAGGTCGCCGTCGTCGTATTCGATGCGAACCAGCGACAGTCCTCGGGTCGGCGAGATCAGGGTCACGGCGAGCGATCCCATCCCGCGCGGTCCCAGCCTGCGCCGAGGGCGACATCGAGATCGTCGAACGCCTGCACGATGTCGACGAGGCGCTGCTGAACCTCGAGAGCCGACACGGCGTGTGTGCGCGCGTCCATACGGATCGCGCCGATCGCGTTTTCGAGCATGACGCGCAGCGACGTGCGTCCGCAGGGGTTGCCGACGCCGGTCTCGGCGACCCATGCCGACACCGCACTGCCGTGGTAGCTCATCGTCGCGGTGCTGACCGTCAGCGCTGCGCCCTGGAGTGCGGCGCGGTCGATGTCGACGTCGCTCATCGTCCGGTTCCTCTCCCCCGCGCTCGCGCGTGGACCGCGGTCTTCTCGAGGCTAACGCCCCTGCTGAAGGCAGGGAGGGTCTGAGAGTGAGGATGTGGAAAACTCCCGATCGGGCCGCGCAGCGCGCGGCACGCGACTCAGGGCTCGACCTTCCACTGCGCCGCGCCCGACAGCAACGGCGCGCGGGGGCCGTTTCGCACCGTGACGCCCGTCACGTCCTTATCGACGACGGTGACACGCGGGTTCGCGGCGAGCGGCTTCGCGATCGCGGAGCGCACGAGCGTCGCCTCGATCTGCGCACGCAGCTCCCGCGCCTGATAGACATCGACCGTGCGATCGAGCTCGGCAAGGAGCGCGTCGCGGTCGATGGCCTCCTGGCCGGCGGCGAGCGGGCCGACGACCTGCGCCGTCACCGCCGACGTGGTGCCGATCCCCCACAGCGCCTTCAGTCCGGCGACCGAGTCGGGGACCTCGACCCGGGTGATGACGGCATCCCACGCCCCGCCCGCCAGCGCGCCGTTCAGGTCGTCGCTCCCGCAGTCGGTGGCCGACCAGCCCTCTTCGCCGACGGCGTCTCGAAGGGCGCTGAAGGCTCCGGCGGCGAAGGCGCTGGTGCGGTCGTAGAGCACGCACACGGCCGTCCCCGCGGCGACCCCCGCCGCCTCGCGCTCGAGGGCTCCGTCGTCGGCGGCCGCGCCGAGGGTCGACGCGAAGCCGGAATCCTCGCTGACGATGTCGAAGGCGCGCGACCCGGGCGCGGCGGTCAGCGCGGTGGTCTTCGTGTAGGCCGAGGACCACTCCCCGGCGCCCCGATCGATGAGGTCGGATGCCGGAATGCTCCGCAGGAACGCCGAGCGCGCCGGCGCACCGCCGAACACGCCGGCGGGACGCAGCAGCACGGTCCACACGGTGCCGTCGTGGGTGGTCTGCACGCCCGTGTCGCGACGCTCGAGCTCGCGCACCGGAGCGCGATTCTCGACCACGGGTGCGACGGTCGCGATGTCGAGGCGTTCGCCGATCTCGCCGAGGGGCGCGTCGCCCGGGGGGACGAGTTCGACACGGGCGACCTGCGGCGAGGGCGCGCCGCGGTAGGCGCCGTTCGGCACGAGGGTCACGCTCTGCCCGTCGGCCGCGCGCGCGACGGCCGCGACGCGGTACGGACCGCTCGAGACGAACGTCTCGGGCGACGCCTCGCCCTCGCTCAGCGCGAAATCCTCGTCGAGGGCGAAGCCATCGCGCCACGCCTCGGCGATCTCGCCGAGGGCGCGCTCGTCGCGCTCCTGGATGGCGCCGATCACGGCCTGCTTCGCCTCCATCGGGTCGTCGATCCCGAAGGCGATGCGTCCGACGACGTGCGCGGGGACGTCCGCACGCACCGCGCTCTGCCATGAGATCGTCGGCGCCGGGAAGGCCACCTCGATCGCGCGGGCGAACTCGTCGAGCTTCGGGGTGGGTGTGGCCAGAGGGGGCTCGGTGCCGGGGGGCGCGGGCTCGCCGCTCGCGGAGTCGTCCAAGAGCCCGGCCGCGGCGGCCCAGCCGAGCATCAGGTCGGCGCCGTCGAGCGGGATGCCGTCCGACCAGGCCGGTTCGGCGAGGTCGTACCGCACGGTGAACGCACCGCCGTCGATCATCGAGACCTTGCCGAACGCCGGGTCGGCGACGAACTCTCCGTCGACGATGTCGCCGAAGCCGTCACGCGTCACGGCGGCGATGTCGAGGTTTCCGGGCGTGGGGGCGGCGACGGGGTTGAGGGAGGTGAGCTCCGCCGCCCACCCGACGACGACCTCTGTTCCGGCGTCGACGGTGTCGGGCAGTGCCGGGGCGCAGGCGCCGAGCGTCGCCGCGATCGCGAGAGCGACGGATGCCGCGGCAAGGCGGCCCGGTGCCCTCATCGTCAGCTGTAGTCGGCCGCGTCGTCGGCCTCTGCCGCCATCGCCCGGTAGGGCTCGCTCTCTTCGCTGTCGAGCCACGCCCGGGCGTACTCGACGAGGACGGCGGGAGACTCCTCGGCCTCCTGCGCCGTCGCGAACGGTCCGATGCAGTCCTCCGAGGGACGCTCGTCGTCGCGTACGACGGTCTGCGACGTGAGGTTGTACCAATAGGTCTGCGAGGGTGCCATTGCCTTCACTCCGTTCGTCTCCCCGATCCTAGGTCACCAGCGGGGTACATCTCCGACACGCACAGCGGGCCGCGGGCGGTCGTGAGACCACCGCGCGGCCCGCTGTGGAGAGCCGGTCGAGCCGGTTCAGCCGCCGGCGAGCTCCGCGTCGGTGTCGCGGATGCGGTCCGCCATACGGTCGAGGGCCTGCGCCATGTCGTTGACGGCCTCGGCCGCGTCGTCCAGCGACGTGGTGAGCTCCGAGTACGCCGTGGAGTAGGCCTCCGAAGCGTTCTCGGTCTTGAAGCCGTCCTGCACGAGGTCATCGATGATGCCCTGCAGCTCCTTCAGCGTGTCGGTGACGGTCTGACGACCGTCGCGCAGCCGCTGTGCCGCGCTCTCCATCTCGCTGTACGTTGCACCGAAATCGTGTGCCATGAACCCGCCTCCCAGCGTGTCGTCTGCGGCGGGCCGAACAACCCACCGTCACCGAGGCTAACCAATTCCGGGCCACTTCGACACCAGCTATCCACAGGTTCGCTCATCCACAGATCGGGGGCGCGATCCACTCAGTCGAGATCCACCTCCCGCAGCGCGTCACCGGGTGACACGCGGTCGTCGTCTCCTCGCTCCACCTCGCGCCGTTTCCCCGGCGGCGTGACCGGGTTGGTCAGCATCGGCCCCGTCGACTACGGCACGGGAACGTCGGCCGCAGCCGTCGCGGCCCGCGCTGCGGCGCGCGTCGACGCCCCGGCGGAAGACGCGGACGCCGCTGCTCCGACGGGCGCATCGTCGGTGACGAGGGGCACCTGCATCGTGACCATCCGGCCGCCCTGCACGAAGATGCCGCGGCCGACGGGGAAATCGGAGCGCTTGACGCGGCCGAAGGGCGTCTTGAACACCGCCTCGCCGTCGTAGGTGTCGGGCTTGAGCACGATGCCCTGCCTACCCGCCTTCCACTCGCCCAGCACGCCGATGCTGCCGCTGGCCCGCGAGATCTCGGCCTCGCCGACGAGGATGTGCTCGCTGTCGTTCATCGCCTGCAGGAGTGAGCGCATGGGGCGGTCGGCGGGGCCGTCGGAGAGGTGCGTCATGTCTTCGACGACGATCATGATGCGCCCGCCGTACTGTTCACTCACGACGAGCTCGGCGAGCTCGGTCGCAAGCTCCTTCTCGTCGTCGGGTTTGGTGGCGCTACGCACCCACGGGCGGAAGTCCTTGAGCTCCGAGCGCCGACTGCCGAAGTGGTACAGCCGCACGTCGGGATCGAACCGCTCGACGGACGAGACGAGCGCCTTGAGGGCATTGGTGCGGCCGGATGCCGCGGGACCCGAGATCACGAACGACCCGACGGGTTCGAATCCGTGCGGCGCGAGAGTGTCGTCGGAGACGCCGAAGACGGGCATCCCCTCGACGCTCGCGGGCATCTCCCGGGCGGTGACCGTCGTCGGCAGCGCACCGATCTCGGGGAGGTCCCGCACGCCTTCGCGCCGCAGGCGATCGGCAAGGTCGCCGAGCGCCTTGGTCTGGTCGACGACGTTCGACGTGCCGCCGAGCACCGCGATCTGTGCCTCGTGCCCGTCGACGACGGCGCGGCCCGGGGCCGACTGCTCGTCGAGCACGTCACGCGGCACGCCGAGCAGCATGTACTGCGACGGGTCACCCATGCGGAGCACGACCTTGCGCGAGATGTTGGCGGCGACCGCGCTCGGCACGGCGTTGCCGCGGTCGGCGGTGAGGACGGTGTGGATGCCGAGGGTGCGACCCTCGCCGAGGATCCGCATGAACGTGCGGTAGAACGGCCCGCGGCCGGGCGCGACCTCCCAGTCCTTCTTGAACTCGGGGTAGTTGTCGATCAGGACGATGATGCGCGGCAGATGAGGGTCGGCGATCTCGCGGTATTCCTGGATCGACGCGGCGCTCGCAGCCGAGAACGCCGCCGCGCGACGGTCCATCTCCGCGTCGAGGGTGCGCAGCAGCCGCTGGATGCGTTCGACGTCGCCGCCGTCGACGACCGACCCGACGTGCGGGAGTACGGAGAGCGCGCCGAGGGCGCCCGTCGCGAAGTCGAGGCAGTAGACGTTCACACGGCCGAGGTCGGGACGCATGCCCGCGGCCGTGCCGATGGTCTTGAGCATCGTCGACTTGCCCGAGCCCGAGGTGCCGTAGATGACGAGCGAGCCGTCGCGGTCGGGGACGAACACCGCCGCTTCCTGCTGCTGCGACTCGGGCACGTCGATGAGCGCCATCGGGATGCGCGTGTCGCCCTCGTTGGGCAGGTCGGCGAGGTCGATGAGAGGCGACAGCTCGTCGAGCCACGGGCGCCGCGGGCGCGGCAGACGCGCCTGGTCGCTCGCGCGCACGAGCGTCGAGACGATCCGCTTCTGGTCGTTCGGGCCGAGGTCCTCGGCGTGCGCGTCGGAGTCGGCGGGACGGTCCGACTCCCATTCGGCGGCGGCGCCGAAGCGCAGCTCGGCGATGCGCACCTCGGCGACGGGCTCGTCGTCCTGCGTGGTCCAGCCGCCCGAGTAGGCCGACTGGAAGGGCACGAGGCGGCCAGGCCCGGTCTTGGCGATCGCGCGGCCCGGCACGTTCGGCGGGAAGCTCGCCGCGATCTCGTCGTCGACGACGTCGCGCGAGTCGGACTCGTCGGCCATGCGCAGGGCGATGCGCAGGTTCGTGTTGGCGCGCAGGTTGTCCTTGATGACGCCCGCCGGGCGCTGGGTCGCCATGATGAGGTGGATGCCGAGGGAGCGCCCGCGCTGGGCGATGTCGACGACGCCGTCGACGAACTCGGGCATCTCCGACGCGAGAGCCGCGAACTCGTCGATCACGAGGACGAGCGAGGGCGGGCATTCGGGGTCCTGACGCTTCTCGAGCTCGAGGAGGTCCTTGGCCTTCTTGCGGTTGAGCAGGTGCTCTCGGTGCTGCAGCTCGGCGCGCAGGCTCGTGAGCGCACGCCGCACGAGGTGCGGGCTCAGGTCGGTGACGAGGCCGACGCAGTGCGGCAGGTCGACGCAGTCGGCGAAGGCCGAGCCGCCCTTGTAGTCGACGAAGAGGAACGTGACGCGGTCGGGGCTGTGCGCCGCGGCCATGCCGAGCACCCACGTCTGCAGGAACTCCGACTTGCCCGCACCGGTCGTGCCGCCGACGAGGGCGTGCGGCCCGTGGGTGCGCAGGTCGAGCGCCATCGCGTCGCTCGCGCCCTGGCCGATGATGGCGCGGAGGGTTCCGGCCTTCTTCAGCCGCGGGCGGGGCGCCTGCGACCGGTCGACGATCGTGTTGTTCTGTCGCCACCGTTCGATGACGACGCCGGGGTCCTCGGCGATCGCCGGGTCGACGAGCTGGAGGAATCCGACCGAGGCGGGGATGTCGGAGGCGTCGTGGACGACGGTGCTCGCGTCGACGACCGGCGAGAGGCGGCGCGCGAACATCTGCATGTAGGCATTCGAGACGCCTTCCACGTGGACGTGCTCGAACAGCTCACCGCTGCGGACGAGACCGACGCGCGCGTCGGCGAGGTCGGCGTCGAGCGCGATGTAGCTCCGGCAGACGGCCGGCAGCGACTCGACGGTGGGCGAGACGAAGACGGCGTGCACGCCGTGGTCGGCGCCGCGCTCGAGGACGTCGGTGAGGCGTCCGCGGTCGACGGGTGCGTCGCCCGTCACGAAGACGACCACCGAAACGGGCGGGGTCTTCCCCCGGTCATCCGACGCGCGCGCGACGTCCGTGCCGTACAGCAGCGGGTTCCAGTCGTCCTTGAACGGCCCGCGAGGTTCGCCCCCGCCGCCGCCTCGGGCGACGTACTCCTCGAGAGCGTTCAGCAGTGCGGCGCTCGTGGGCGCCGAGTCGGCGAGGGCGAGACCGCGGAACGGGCTCCGTTCGCTGGAGGTGTGCGGCATCCATTTCAGCCAGTCGAGCTCCGACGTCCACGACGCGTCGGTGAACGCGACCGCCACGACGTCGTTCGGCGCATGGAGGCCGAACAGCTGCACCGCGACGCCGCGCATCGCGTCCGCGGCGACGGCGCGCGGGCCCGAGATGCCGATCGACCCGGCGGCCGACAGTGTGTCGAACACCGGAACGTCGTCGACGAACGCGTACCGTTCGCGCAGGCGGTCGACGCGTTCGATGTACTCCGGCAGACCGTCGGGGCTCTCGGCGTCGGCGATCGTGTTGCGTGCGGGTAGACGGCACGTGCCGAGCCGGAGGCCGAGGAAGTTCCAATGCTCGGGACGGCGCGTCCACAGCATCGGGCCGAGGCGCATCGCCTCGTCGAACACCTCCGCGACGGCCGGCGCTTCGGCGCCGCGCGCCTGCTCCTCTTCGGGTTTGCCGCGGTAGAGGTCTTCTTCGAGCTGCTCGAACTGCCTCTCGAAGAGGAGGAACTCGTGGTTCGTGCTCTTCTTGCTCTGCAGCGACTGGTTGACGAGGTTGAAGGCGGCCATGAGCGGCGTCATGACGATCAGCAGGAGTGAGCGGGGGTTGCCGTTGAGCGCGAACAGCGCCGCCCCCATGAGGATCGGAGCGATGAGGATCGGCCAGGGGAACACCTTGCCGACCTTCTCGGTGGGAAGGCGCGGAGCCTTGAACGCCGTACCCGGGTAGCGCACCTCGACGCGCGGGCTGCGGTTGAACATCAGTCCGCCGCCGCGCTCGATGACCGGGTCTTCCGTGGCCGTGCCGTCCCACGACCGCGTCAGGAAGACGACCAGGGTCGTGCCGCCGATGACGAACGGCGCGCCCTCCTCGATGCGCACGCGCTGCATCTGCACGCCGTCGACGAGCACGCCGTTGGCGGAGTTGAGGTCGACGACCTCGACGTACGCCCCGATCTCGAGGCGCGCGTGCCGCTTGGAGACCATCGGATCGGTGAGGACGATGTCGTTGCCGGCATCCCGCCCCACCGACATGTGGCCGACGGTGAGCGGGAACTCGGCGCCGGCCAGCGGGCCCGCCGTCGCGCGCAGCACACCGACGACCTCGCGCGGATCGGCGTCGAGGTAGCGGGCCCCGTCATCGACGACCGATACCGCGAAACCCGATCCGATCGGGGCCTCACCGATCGCGATGTCGGGATGGAGCGTCACCATGCGCGCGCCCGTCGGCGGCGCGACCGCGAGGGTGAGCGGGATGCCTTCCGCCGACACGATCGTCCGCGTGGGGTCCGACTCGGCGATACGGCGCGCGACATCGCCCGCGGTCGCCGTCGAATCGGTCGTCACGACGATGTCGACGGGGTCGCCTTCGTGTCGGTGCAGGGTGAGTTTCAGTCGCACGGCAGTCCTCCGGCATCCATTCTGCGCATCGTCTCCGACATCGCGCGCACCGCGCTCACGCCGGCACCACGTCCATCCAGCGGTCTCCGAGGAGGATTCGGTCGCCCGGGGCGGCGATGACGGGCGTGTCGGCGGGGAGCGGGTACTCGGCCCCTGCCCGGACGAGCACGCTGCCGTTCGTGGAGTGCCGGTCGACGACCTCGATCCCGCCCGAGGCCGGGCGCACCGAGAAGTGCGTCTTCGACAGCGAACGGGTCGTGTCGGGCACCGCGACGGCGCGTGTGCCCGGAACCCGCGCGGCATCGGGATCGCGCCCCAGCAGCAGCGCCTCGACGACGGCGAGCGTCTCTCCCGAGTCGAGACGCAGCGCGAAGACGGGTGCCTCGGCGGAGGCGGCGGGTGCGGGAGGCCCCTCCGGCGCGGGCACCGCCGGGACGGACGCGGGGACAGGCGCGGATGGTGCAGCGACCGGCGCGGGAGCAGGCGCCATCGGCTCGGGCTGCCCGCCCGCGGGAGTGGCGAGCGAGGCGCGGTCGGGCCCGGGAGCCGCGGGCGCCGGACCTGCAGGCGCCGAGGGCGCCGTGCGCGGCTCCTGGGGGCGCGCCACACCGAGGACACCCGCGCTGATGCGGGTCCCGGGGCGGTACTGGAGGGAGCCGTCGGCATCCGCTGCCGTCGCGAGCGACGGGAGCGACGACCGCTCCGGCACGGGCTCGGCCTTCACGGTCTTGCGCGCGATGCGCATGCGCTTCTCGTCGTAGGGGTTCAGACCCGAGCGGATGTCGACGAGCCAGGTGCGCGCCGCGTGATCGTGCCAGCCGCGGCCCCGCCGCTCGAGATCGAACGTCGACGACGAGAGCACGAGAGCCGGCCCCGCGACCGGCAGGATGCCGGAGGCCCCGACGATCACGAACCGCCAGAGCACCCACCAGACGCCCGGCCGCTCGAGCGAGCGCGCGTTAATCGTTCGGATGCCGGTCAACGCCTTCCCGATCGTGAGGCCCTTCCTGCCGTGGAGGATCCACTGGGCGATCGCGTACACGAGCAGGAGCGCGACCGAGATCGCCGACAGCACGACCGCGAGCACGAACCGGGGGTGGTTCACGAGTCCGTAGAGGGAGATCGACCCGTCGGCGAGCTTGGCCAGCAGCGGCCCCGCGCCCACCCACAGCGGCACCTGCAGGACGGCCCAGATCGCGAGGTCGCAGACGAAGGCGAGAGAGCGGCGTCCGAACGGGGCGCGCACGAGGCCCAGCCCCGCCGCGTAGGCAGGATCGGGCCTGCCCTGCGCGTCGACGCCTTCGAGCGCGTCGGTCTTCTCATCGACTTCCCAGATCATGCGACTTCCCAGATCATGCCGCGACCATCGCCCCGATCACGCCTGGGCGCCGCGGGGCGCTGCGCCGGGCACGAAGTAGCGCAGCGGCGAGAGCCCGGTGCGGACGATCGCGTCGCCGCCCGCGTCGAGGAACTGATCGAACGTCGCGACGCTCAGGGTGCCGGCGGGGTCGGCGACGATGACGTTGTCGACGACGGGCAGGAGCGTCGCGGTGCCCTTCGGCCACGCCGCGATCGTCACCGTCACCCCGGCGTCCGTCATCTGGATCTTCGGGTCGGCGACGTGCAGGTCGGGGCGCTGCAGCGCGGGCGCCTGCGCCTCGTAGGCACGCACGTTGTAAAGGCGAAGTACGCGCTCGAACCGCGGGGCGAGCTCCGGGAGGGCCTCGCGCCAGGCGAACGGCGCCCATCCTTCGGGGGTGAGCACCAGCGGGTGCGCGCTGATGAGCGGCCCCCCGCCCTCGTAGAGGGCCTCGGCCCGGTCGAGGACGTGCGCGACGGCATCCTCGTCGTCGGCGCCGATCACGAACACGGCATCCCGCGCGAGCGCGAACAGCACCGGCGGCCCGGCGAGGTCGACCTCGCTCAGCCGGGACGGGTAAATGAGCACGGAGGCCGCGACGGTCTCGTCGTCGATCGCGAGCGCGCCGCCCGCCACAGCCGGAAGGGCACCCGCCCGGCGGATCGCGTCGGCGGCGACCTCGCGGAACGGTCGCGACCACGCCTTCGCGTCGCCTTCCGTGACCGCACGCCCCGTCGCGGAGTCGTCGAGCCCGACGAACAGGTCGCCGCCGGCGTACTCGACGCGCGGGTGCGCGTCACCGGGAGCGGTGAGGGCGAGCACCCCCAACCCGGTCGCGCCGTACACGTGCGGCGTGAGGGTCTCGGCGAGGTCCTCAGGCGTCTGCGTCATCGTCACTGTCTCCCGTGAAGTTCCGGCCGGCGCAGGCAGGGCCGGTGAGTCAGGAGCAAGGCTACGGGATGACGACGGGACCGGCGAGCGCGACCACGTCGGACCACGACCACGCGAGGTCGAGTCGCGGAACCTTTTTCGCAGGCGTCGGACGCCGCATCGATACCCACCCCGTCGGCACGACCTGTATCGCTGCCCGTTCGGAAGGTAGTTCACCCACATCGCGGTACCTCACGACAACCAACGCGCGACCGCAAATCTCCCACCACAACGCCGAACGAGCGTCAGTGGCTGCGAGTTCGCGACTATATGGGCGGTCCTGAACCAGGTCGAGACCGATCGGCTGTCCGTGTCCGTAGGAACACTCGGCCCCCACGCCCTGCGCGAGATCACTCGCCCGATCCACACCTGGTCGCGAACCAGTAGCGGCACCCCATCGATCAGACGTCCGCTCACCTCGGGGTACCGTGTCCTCCTTCGCGGAACTTGCGCTCGATCGCCTCGACGATCGCCGCCCCTGTCGTCACGAGTGTGTCACCGTCGAACGAGACAACGGCCCCCGTGCGCAGCGAGGTGGGTTGCAGAGCGCTCGGCAGGCCCTATCACAGCTCGACCGATTGTGCTGTCCCGGGCCACATCCCTGGGTTATAGTCGCCGTCGAGATTGCCCCCGACGCCTGTGGCAGTCGACGGCACATCGATCACCGCCTCACGGATGCCGGTGGGAAGGTACCCACCAGGGATCCAGTGATCGTTCGCGCCCGCTTCATTGCCCGTCGGAATACGCAGCCCGTCGAGCTCGCCACTGAAGGTCGCGATGATGCGCGCACCGCGGCGCAGCTCATCCTCATCGATATCCGGCCATTCGAACCCGAGCTTCTCCATCACCCAGATCAGCTCATTCGGCAGCATCATCCCCACGCGAGCAACCTCCCCCGGCGACCCTAGACGACCATCAGCCTCTGCGTCGCGACGATCCACAGGTCACCGCGGAGTTCGCGAATCACCGCCCCCTGCGCGAATCACCGCTCGATGCGCGCGAACCGGGCGGTGACTCGCGGATCCGGTGGTGATTCGCGAGCAGGACGCCACGCCGGGGCGCGGAGCGGCGCGCGAAGCGCGATCAGTGGAAGAAGTGGCGCTCGCCGGTGAAGAACATCGTGACGCCCGCGGCGTTCGCGGCGTCGATGACCTCCTGGTCACGCACCGATCCTCCCGGCTGGATAATGGTGCGGATGCCGGCGTCGATCAGCACCTGGGGGCCGTCGGCGAACGGGAAGAACGCGTCCGACGCGGCGACCGACCCGGCGGCACGATCACCGGCGCGCTCGACCGCGAGGCGGCAGGAGTCGACCCGGTTGACCTGGCCCATGCCGATGCCGACCGTCGCGGAGTCGGTCGCGAGGACGATCGCGTTCGACTTGACGGCGCGGCAGGCCTTCCACGCGAAGGCGAGGTTGCCCTTCTCGGAGGCATCCGGCATCTCGCCCGTGACGAGCTGCCAGCCGTCGACGAGCGACTCGACCTCTGCGGGGAAGCGGTCGGCATCCTGCAGCAGGAGGCCTCCCGAGACGAGGCGCACGTCGAGCTGCTCCTGCTGCCAGTCCTCGGGCAGCTGCAGGATGCGCAGGTTCTTCTTCAGCCGGAAGACCTCCAGAGCCTCGGGCTCGAAGCCCGGCGCGACGATGACCTCGGTGAAGATGTCGCGGAGGTTCTCGGCCATCTTGAGGGTGACCGTGCGGTTCGCGGCGATCACGCCGCCGAAGGCGGAGACCGGGTCGCACTCGTGGGCGCGCAGGTGGGCCGACGCGATCGGGTCGAGGGCGGTGGGGGCAGCGACGGCGATGCCGCACGGGTTCGCGTGCTTGATGATCGCGACGGCGGGCTTGACCATGTCGAACGCGGCACGGAGGGCCGCGTCGGCGTCGACGTAGTTGTTGTAGCTCATCTCCTTGCCCTGCAGCTGCGTCGCCTGCGCGATGCCGTGGCCACCCACGCGCGTGTAGATCGCGGCGCGCTGGTGCGAGTTCTCGCCGTAGCGGAGCGTCGCGAGGCGCTCGGCCTTGATCGTGAGATGAAGCGGCAGGTCGTCCGGGTCGGCCAGGCTCTCTTCGGCGAACCACGTCGCGACGGCACGGTCGTACGCGGCGGTGTGCGCGAAGGCGCGCGCGGCGAGGTCGCGGCGGTGCGCGAGCGTCGTGCCACCCTCGCCCAGCGCCTCGATGATCGCGGGGTAGGACTCGGGCGAGACGGCGATCGCGACGTTCGCGAAGTTCTTCGCCGACGCGCGCACCATCGCGGGGCCGCCGATGTCGATCTGCTCGACGACAGCGTCGCCCGACGCGCCGGAGGACACCGTCTCGACGAAGGGGTAGAGGTTCACGACGACGAGCTCGAAGGGCAGGATGCCGAGCTCCGCCAGCTGCGTCTCGTGGTCTTCGAGGCGCAGGTCGGCGAGCAGGCCCGCGTGCACGCTCGGGTGCAGGGTCTTCACGCGCCCGCCGAGCGATTCGGGGAAGCCGGTGATCTCGGCGACGTCCTTCACCTCGAGACCCGCGTCGCGCAGCAGCGCCGCCGACCCGCCGGTCGACACGAGCTCGACGCCCGCACCGGCGAGCGCCTGCGCGAGCGGCAGCAGGTCGGTCTTGTCGCTCACCGAGATGAGCGCGCGCCGGATCGGCACGAGGTCGCGGTGACGGTAGAGGGCGGGATCGATGGACGGACCGGCCATGCGGGAACTCCTGGTGTCGGGTCTGGTGTCGGGCTGGTGTCGGGAAAGGGCAGGTTTAGGGGGTGGCGGCGACGGCGTCGAGGTCGATCTCGCCGGTCGCGATGCCGCGGACGACGTCGATCAGAAGCCGCCGCTCGACCGGCTTGATGCGCTCGTGGAGCGTCGCCTCGGTGTCGCCGGGGAGGACCGCCACGCGCTCCTGCGCGAGGATCGGGCCCGAGTCGACGCCGCCGTCGACGACGATGACGCTCGCGCCCGTCTCAGCGACGCCGGCAGCGAGCGCGTCGCGGACGCCGTGCGCGCCCGGGAATTCGGGAAGGTACGCCGGATGGGTGTTGATGAGGGCGGGGGCCCAGGCATCCACCACACCCTGCGGGAGCAACCGCATGAGACCGCTCAGGACGACGAGGTCCGGCGTCCACACGTCGATCTGGCGGCGCAGTTCGTCGCCCCACTGCTCACGCGTTTCGAACTCGCGGAAAGGGACGAGCACGGTGGGGATGCCGAAGTCCTCCGCGTGCACGAACCCGTCGGCCTCGCGATCGGCCCCGACGACGACGACGCGCGCCGGGAAGTCGGGCGAGGCAGCGGCCTCGAGCAGCGCACGCAGGTTCGAGCCCGTGCCCGAGATGAGGACGGCGACCGTGAGCACGCGCCCAGTCTACCGAGGCGTCTCGTCGCCCGAGGGCGCGGGTGCGGCGCCCTCGTCGGGGCGATCGGCGTCGGGTTTCGCGGCGGCGTCGGGGGCGGGTTCGTGGGCCTCGCCGGGCTCGCGGGCGGCGGCGCCGACATCGAGGGGCTGCGTCTCCTCGGCATCCGCTGCGCTTTCCCCCGCGTCGAGGTCCGCGAGACGGAACGTTTCCCCCGAGACGACACGCGACACGTCGCGTGTCGGCAGGAAAGTGCCGTCTCGCGGGTCGGCGTACGCGTCGGGGTGCGCGGCTGCGTACGGGTGGGAGCGGTGCACGGGGCTGAAAAGGGCGATCGCGGCGCCGACGGCGAGTTCCACGCCGACGGCGAGCGCCACGGCGCCGGGCGCCGGGCCGACCTCGGCGAGTCGCCCGGGACCGATCGACCCCGACGCGAGAGCCGCGAGAAGCGCCGCTCCCGCACCGCCACCGATGACGATGATCCCGAGCACGGCCAGTCGCGGCGCCGGGGTCCCGGCATCCGCCCCCTGCCGAACACGCGCCGTCGCGCCCGCGATGAAGCCGACCGCGACGATCAGGAGCACCGACAGGAGCATCCACGACGACACCGTCTCGGGGATGATGCCGAGCAGCGGGATGCCGGGGAGCACACCGATGTCGGTGCCCACCGGCGAGACCGTGGTCCCCGTCCCGAGGGCGAATCCGGGGCCGGCGGCGAAGGCCCCGCCCCAGACGACGAGCGTCGGAAGATAGGCGAGCTGACCGAGCTCGACCATCGTGGCGCCCAGCGCGTCGACATGCGCCGACTCGAACAGGGCGACGACCTGGCCGCCGCGGGCGAGCGTCGCGATGGCGACGAGGAGAGCTCCGACGCCGACGAATCCCGCCACCGCGACGCCGAGGCCGCGGGCGGCCGCCTCGGGGACGGACGCCCAGTCCGTGTCACGCGTGAGGCGCAGGCGCAGCGCATCGACCGGACCGTCGTCGCCGTGGCGCCACGCCCCGACGACCGCTCCCCCGAGTGCGGGGAGCGCGAACACCGCCGTCGGCAGCAGCAGCGCCTGCCAGCCGTAGACCGCCGCGACGGGGTTCGCCGACGAGCGCCACAGGAGCCAGGCGATGACCGCCGTGACGAGGGTGCCCGACGCGACCCCCAGGATCCATGCCCCGGCCCGCGCCGCACGCGCCCCCGATCGCGCCGCGAAGATCGCGACTCCGCCCGCGAAGGCGAGGGGTGCGAGGGAGAGCCAGAACTGACCGGCATCCGTGGGGATGCCTGTCGCCGTCAGATACTCGGGCGGCAGCGTGATCTGGAGCGGCACGAGGTTTCCGAGCTGCCAGATGCGCACCGACGTCGGCCAGAGCGTCCCCCAGTCCGCACCGCCGAGGCCGACCACCCAGAAGACGGTGAGGGGGGCGAGCACCGCGGCCACGCCGACGGCCGCCGCGATCAGGGCGTCGAAAGCGGCGAGGAGGGCGACGAGAAGGCGATTCATGCGGCTTCGACCCTACCCAGCGCCGACGCTCGGGGCGTGCGGGCGCGCGGCACGAGACGGAGCGGCCTCGCCATCGACTACCGTCTTCCTGGAGGATTTCATGTCAGCACCCCGCCGCACGGCAACCCGCCCCAGCGATTCGTCTCCCTCGGGAGCACTCGACCGCTTCTTCGAGTTCTTCGAGATCAGCAAGCGCGGGTCGACCGTCGGCGCCGAAGTGCGCGGCGGCCTCGTCACGTTCGTGACGATGGCCTACATCGTCGTCCTCAACCCGATCATCCTGTCGGGCAAGGAGGACGTCGCCGGCAACGCGTTGTCGTTCGGCGCCGTCGGCGCGGTCACCGCCCTCACCGCCGGTGTCATGACGATCCTGTTCGGCCTCATCACGCGCCTGCCGTTCGGGTTCGCCGCGGGCCTCGGCATCAACGCGTTCCTCGCCTTCAGCGTCATCGGCGAGGTCACCTGGCCCGAGGCGATGGCCCTCGTCGTCATCAACGGCGTCATCATCGTGCTCCTGGCCGCGACGGGCCTGCGGAAGATGATCTTCGACGCCGTGCCGGTGCAGCTGAAGCTCGCGATCACCGTCGGCATCGGCCTGTTCATCGCGTTCATCGGATTCGTGAACTCGGGCTTCGTGACGACGACGGGCGAGAACTCGCCGCCGGTCGGGCTGGGCATCGGCGGTTCGGTCGCGACCGTCCCGACGCTGCTCTTCCTCGTGACGCTGTTCGTCACCGGCATCCTCGTCGCCCGGAAGGTCAAGGGCGGCATGCTCATCGGCCTCGTCACGGGGACGGTGCTCGCCGTCATCGCCGAGGCGATCTGGCACCTGGGTTCGGCGGTCGACAACCCCGGAGGCTGGGGTCTCACGATCCCCGCGCTCACCGGGTCGCCCGTGAGCATCCCGGACCTCAGTCTCCTCGGAGCCGTCGACTTCTCGTTCGACCTCGAGCGCGTGGGCCTCGTCACTCTCGTGATGCTCGTCTTCACCCTCGTCTTCTCGAACTTCTTCGACGCGATGGGCACGATGACCGGGCTTGCCAAGGAGGCGGGACTCGCGGACGAGAAGGGCGACTTCCCGCGCATCAAGTCGGCGCTCGTCGTCGAGGGCGTGGGCGCGATCGCGGGCGGCCTCTCCTCGTCCTCGTCGAACACGGTGTTCATCGAGTCGGGGACCGGCATCGGCGAGGGTGCGCGCACGGGTCTTGCGAATGTCGTCACCGGACTCGTGTTCCTGCTGGCGATGTTCTTCACGCCGCTGACCTCGATCGTTCCCACCGAGGTCGCCGCGGCGGCGCTCGTGATCGTGGGAGCGATGATGATGGCGCAGATCAACAACATCGATCTGAAGGACTTCCGCGTGCTGCTGCCGGTGTTCCTCACCGTCACCGTCATGCCGATGACGTACTCGATCGCCAACGGTATCGGCGCGGGTTTCATCAGCTGGGTACTGCTGAACGCCTTCTCCGGCCGCGCCAAGTCGATCAGTCCCCTGCTGTGGATCGTCGCGGGCGGCTTCGTGATCTACTTCGCCCGCGGCCCGATCGAGGCGGCGCTGGGCGCCTGACGCCGCCCTCTCCGCCGCTCGCTCGCTCGCTCGCGAATCACCGCCCGATTCGCGAATCACCACCCGATTCGCGCGTATTCGACGGTGATTCGCGCAAGGGACGGTGATTGGCGAGCGGGGGCGGGGCGTCAGCGCGGGGCAGAGAGGGCGCAGCGCGCGGGCGCGAAAGAGGGGGCGGATGCCTCGGCATCCGCCCCCTCGACTCTCGCTCGGCGTGTCAGAGCCGGCGCGACGGCGTCAGAGCGCCGCGATGATCTCGCGCATGAGGGCCGCGGTCTCGGACGGCGTCTTGCCGACCTTGACGCCGGCGGCCTCGAGGGCCTCCTTCTTGGCCTGCGCGGTGCCCGCCGAGCCCGAGACGATGGCGCCGGCGTGGCCCATCGTCTTGCCTTCGGGGGCGGTGAAGCCGGCGACGTAGCCGACGACCGGCTTCGTCACGTTCGCCTTGATGTAGTCGGCCGCGCGCTCTTCGGCGTCGCCGCCGATTTCGCCGATCATGACGATCGCCTTCGTCTCGGGGTCGGCCTCGAACGCTTCGAGCGCGTCGATGTGGGTCGTGCCGATGATGGGGTCGCCGCCGATGCCGATGGCGGTCGAGAAGCCGAGGTCGCGCAGCTCGAACATCATCTGGTAGGTCAGCGTGCCCGACTTCGAGACGAGGCCGATCGGCCCCTTGCCCGTGATGTTCGCCGGCGTGATGCCCACGAGCGCCTCGCCGGGCGTGATGATTCCGGGGCAGTTCGGCCCGATGATGCGGGTCTTGTTGCCCTTCGAGGTCGCGTACGCCCAGGCCTCGGCGGTGTCGCCGACGGGCACGCCCTCGGTGATCACGACGAGGAGGGGGATCTCGGTGTCGATGGCCTCGACCATCGCGTCCTTCGTGAACGCGGGCGGAACGAACGCGATCGACACGTCCGCGCCGGTCGCCTCGATGGCCTCGGCCACCGAGCCGAAGACGGGCAGCTCGATCGGGTTGCCGTCGGCATCCACGTGCGACACGGTCGTGCCGGCCTTGCGCGCGTTGACGCCGCCGACGACGTTCGTGCCCGCCTTCAGCATGAGGGCGGTGTGCTTCGTGCCCTCGCCGCCGGTGATGCCCTGGACGATGACCTTGGAGTCCTTGTTGAGGTAGATAGACATTCTTCTCAGTCCTGTTCTCGTCGAGGGGTCAGGCCGCGGCCAGCTCGGCGGCCTTGTCGGCGCCCTCGTCCATGCCTGCGGCGAGGGTCACGAGCGGGTGGTTCGCGGCCGCGAGGATCGCGCGACCCTCTTCGACCTGGTTGCCGTCGAGGCGCACGACGAGCGGCTTGGTCGCCGTGTCGCCGAGGATCTCGAGCGCCTTGACGATGCCCTCCGCGACGGCGACGCACGAGGTGATGCCGCCGAAGACGTTCACGAAGACCGACTTGACCTGCTCGTCGCCGAGGATCACGTCGAGACCCGCCGCCATGACGGTCGCCGAGGCACCGCCGCCGATGTCGAGGAAGTTGGCGGGCTTGACGCCGCCGTGGTGCTCACCCGCGTAGGCGACGACGTCGAGCGTCGACATCACCAGGCCCGCACCGTTGCCGATGATGCCCACCTGGCCGTCCAGCTTGACGTAGTTGAGACCGGATGCCTTGGCCTTCGCCTCGAGCGGGTCGGCCGCATCCTTGTCCTCGAGCAGCTCGTGCTCGGGGTGGCGCACCTCGGTGGCGTTGTCGTCGAGGGTCACCTTGCCGTCGAGGGCGATGATGTTGCCCGAGGCATCCTGGATCAGGGGGTTCACCTCGACGAGGGTCGCGCCCTCGCCGGTGTAGACGTCGTAGAGCTTCACGAAGACGTCGGCCACCTTCGGGGCGAGTTCGTCGTCGAAGCCGCCGGCCTTGGCGATCTCGAGCGCCTTCTCGGCGTCGATGCCCGTCAGGGGGTTCACCTCGATCTTCGCGAGGGCTTCGGGGCGCTCGACCGCGAGCTCCTCGATCTCCATGCCGCCCTCGACGGAGCAGAGGGAGAGGTAGGAGCGGTTCGCGCGGTCCAGCAGCACCGAGAAGTAGAACTCCTTCTCGATCTGCGCGCCCGCCGCGACCATGACCCGCTTCACGACGTGACCCTTGATGTCGAGCCCGAGGATCGCCTTCGCGGCCTCGTAGGCATCGTCGGGGGTCTTCGCGACCTTCACGCCGCCGGCCTTGCCGCGGCCTCCCGTCTTGACCTGAGCCTTCACGACGACGACACCGCCGAGCTTCTCGGCCGCCGCCTTCGCCTCCTCAGGGGTGTCGGCGATGATGCCGGGGAGAACCGGCACCTCGTACTTCTCGAACAGGTCACGTGCCTGGTATTCGTAGAGATCCACGCGCAATCCTCCGCTGGGCGTCTGTGGTGTCGGTGTGCCGAAGAGCATCCCGAGGTCATCTCGTCGCCGAGAGGATGTCGAGGGATCGGCCAATCCCCCAGCCTAATACGCTCGTCCGGGTGCCCCGACCGTGCGCGTTGAGCGGGTGCGCGGCGCACGTGGTGGCTAGGCTTGGCCCGTTATGACCGATGCCGCTCCCGCCTCCGCCCGCAACACCGTCGTCGCCGCCGCGCTCGACCTCTTCGTCGCGCAGGGCTTCGAGGCGACCTCCGTGGAGCAGATCGCCCAGGCCGCAGGGGTCTCGCGCTCGACGTTCTTCCGGCAGTTCGGGGGAAAGGACGACGTCGTCTTCAGCGACCACGACGTGCTGCTCGCGCAACTACGGGAGTTCCTCGCCGAGGCGCGGCGCGATCCGCAGGAGAACCCGTGGGCGGCGGCATCCGCGGCATCCGTCGAGGTGTTCCGCCACTTCGCGGCCGACCCCGAGCTCGCCCGGCGGCGCTACGCCGTCGTCCGGCAGGTGCCGGCGCTGCGTGAGCGCGAGATCGTCACGGTCTTCCAGTACGAGCGACTCTTCGACGATTACCTGCGCGAGGCGCTTCCGGGTCTCGACCCGATCGACGCGGTCGCCTTCTCGGCGGCCGTCACCGCGGTCCACAACCACGTCCTGCGGCGGCTGCTGCGCGGCGCGGATGTGCCTGAGCACGTGCTGACGGATGCCTACGACCGCCTCATGCACCGCTTCGGCGTGCACCCCGACGCGGAGGACGCGCGCCCCGACGACGTCGTCATCGCGACGTTCCCGCGCCGCATGCCGATCGCCGAGATGGCCCGGCGGCTACGCGACGAGCTGTAGCGCGCAGGTCGCTCGCGGGTCCGCGCGGGGACTCGGGCGCGGTTCCGCGGGGACTCGGGCGCGGCCCGGGCTCAGAGCGCGTCGAACGCCGCGCGCACGTAGCGGATCGAGCGCTCGCCCGGGAGGACCGCCGCCTCCATCCGGTTCATGACGTAGGCGACCGTGACACCCCGATCGGCGTCGGCGGCGACGATCGAGCCGCCCCATCCGGCCCAGTAGGCGACGCGTCCCTCGGGCAGATAGGGGCTGGATGGCGCATCGCGCAGCCCCCACCCGAGGCCCCACCGCAGCGGTGCGCCCAGGACGAGGTCGGGCCCGGCAACGCTGTCCTCGAAGACGAGGTCGACCGTCTCCGGGCGGAGGATTCGCACGTCACCCACCTCGCCACGACCGGCGATCACGGCGTTGCTCAGCGCGACGGACCGCGCGTTGCCCTGCCCGCCCGCGCCGCCGATCCCCGCCGCGCGCCACTCCCGCGTGAGCGCGTCGGTCGCACGGACGACCGGACTCGTGAACGAGCGGAACGCGATCGTGTCACGCTCGATCGCGGCGCCGCCCCGCCCCGGCGGCACGACGTCGCTCACGCGGTGATCCTCGGTCGCAGGGAGCCCGAGCCAGAAGTCCGCGCCGAGCGGGCGCGCGATCTCCGCGGCGAAGACCTCGCCGAGCGACTGGCCGGTGACCGCCCGGACGATTCCGTGGACGAGGTGGCCGTAGTCGATGACCTGGTAGCCGCAGCGCGTTCCCGGCGGCCACCACGGCGCCTGCGCGGCGAGGCGGTCGGCCGCGGCATCCACATCGAGGATGTCGGCGGTCGTGACGGGCTGCTCCCAGCCCGAGACCCCCGTGCGGTGCTGCAGCACGTCGCGCACCCGCATGCTCTCCTTGCCCGCGGCGCCGAACGCCGGCCAGTAGCGCGCGACCGGCGCGTCGAGGTCCACCTCGCCGCGGTCGACGAGGACGAGGAGGGCGAGGGAGGATGCCGTCTTCGAGATCGACCAGACGTTCGTGAGGGTGTCGGCCTGCCACGGGCGGGTGCGGGCGGCGTCGGCCCAGCCTCCCCAGAGGTCGGCGACGATGCGCCCGTCCTCGATCACGCAGAGAGACGCGCCCAGGTCGTCCCCGGTCGCGAGGGAGGCCGCGAGGAGGTCGCGGAGCGGCGCGAAGCGCTCGTCCGCGGTGCCGTGGGCGGCCGCGTCCACGTCGGGCGTCGGGTGGTCCGAGGCGGCCGTGACGTCGCTGTCCGGGGTCATGGCGCGAGCCTACCCGTGCGCCCCGGCCGGTCGGTCAACGGGTCCAGGCGGCGCGACAGCACGGCCGCGCGCACATACCGCTCGGTCGGTAGGCTGGCCCCGGCATCCCGACGGCGTGATCTCGCCGGGCTGGTGTCGTCGTCTCGCGAAAGGACCCCTCATGACCCGTGTCGCCCTCGTCACCGGCGCCGCCCGCGGCATCGGCGCCGCCATCGCGCGTCGCCTCGCCTCCGACGGCAATGCCGTCGCCGTCCTCGACCTCGACGCCGCGGCGTGCGCCGACACCGTCGACGCGATCACCGCCGCGGGCGGGCAGGCCATCGCCGTCGGCGCGGACGTCTCCGACTCTGCGTCGGTCGAGGCCGCCGTGGCCGAGGTCGTCGAGCGACTCGGTGCGCCCACGATCCTCGTGAACAACGCCGGCATCCTGCGCGACAACCTCCTCTTCAAGATGACCGACGACGACTGGGACGCGGTCCTGGGCGTGCACCTGCGCGGCGCATTCCTCATGAGCCGCGCGGTGCAGAAGCACATGGTGGATGCCGGATTCGGCCGCATCGTGAACCTCTCCTCGACCTCGGCGCTCGGCAACCGCGGGCAGGCGAACTACGCCGCCGCGAAGGCCGGCATGCAGGGCTTCACCAAGACGCTCGCGATCGAGCTGGGGCGCTACGGCATCACCGCGAATGCCATCGCGCCGGGGTTCATCGCGACCGACATGACGCGCGCGACGGCGGAGCGGATCGGGATGACCTTCGACGAGTTCCTGGTCGCGGCGGCCAAGGAGATCCCCGTCGGGCGGGCGGGCACCCCCGAGGACATCGCGGCCGCGGCATCCTTCTTCTGCGCCGAGGAGTCGGGGTTCACCTCGGGCCAGGTGCTCTACGTCGCCGGGGGTCCGAAGGCCTGACGCGGTTCGTCGGCGCAGATCGCGCTCATCGGAGAGATTGTCGGCGCAGATCGCGCTCATCCGGGCGGGTGGAAGCGATTCGCGCCGACAATCCAGAAGCGACCCTCCCACAACAAACCGACCGTCCGGTATGCTGGCGAGCGAGGCGTCGTGGACGGCGCCGGAGAGGGTCACCGATGACCGCCGACACCACACCTGCACCGGCATCCGCCACGCCGAACTCCGCGAGCCCAGCATCCGCCACCGCTCGCTCCGCGCCGACGGCCGAGGTCCCCGGCCTCGACGTCGCAGGCCTCGAAGCTTGGCTCGTCGACGCACACCCCGACCTCGTCGTCCCCGGTCAGCACCTCACCGCGACGGTCATCGCGGGCGGGCGCAGCAACCTGACGTACGGCATCGACGGGGCGGCGCGGCCGCTCATCGTCCGCCGCCCGCCGCTCGGCCACGTGCTCTCGAGCGCCCACGACATGCGCCGCGAGCACCGGGTCATCTCGGCGCTCGCAGGCAGCGCGGTACCTGTGCCGGTCGCGGTCGACGTCGTCGACGACACCGAGGCGAAGCAGGTCACCGGCACCGTCTTCTTCGTCATGGAGCGCGCCCCGGGCCGCGTCCTCGCCCGCCCGACGCACAACGCGGGCTTCACCCCCGACGCTCTCCGCGCGCTCAGCCTCGAGCTCGCCGGCGACCTGGCCGCACTGCACTCGGTCGATCCCGAGACCGTCGGCCTCGCCGACTTCGGCAAGCCCGACGGGTTCCTCACCCGCCAGCTCGCGACGTGGCGGCGGCAGCTGGATGCCTCGCGCTCGCGCGAGACTCCCGAGCTCGACCGCCTGCAGGCCGCGCTCGAGGCGGATGTCCCCGAGACGACCCGGACGGGCATCGTCCACGGCGACTTCCGCCTCGACAACGCTCTCGTCACCGGTGAGGGCGACGAGGCGCACGTCTCGGCGATCCTCGACTGGGAGATGGCGACCCTCGGCGACCCGCTCGTGGACGTCGGCATGTTCGCGATGTACTGGGAGATCGGGCACCTCCCCGGCGCGCTCGCGACCGCCGTGCCGAGCGCGGTCGACGCCGCGGCCGGGTACCCCACCCTCAACGAGATGATCGCCGCGTACGCGGAGCGCGCCGGCATCCCCGTGCCCGAGCTGCACTGGTACCGCGCGTTCGCCGCGTACAAGCTCGCGGTGATCCTCGAGGGCATCCACTACCGCTACCAGCAGGGCGGCACGGTCGGCGAGGGCTTCGACCAGATGGGCGGGCTTGTCGCACCGCTCGCGCGGGCGGGCCTCACGGCGCTGGATGCCGAGGCATCCGCAGCCCCTTCCGACACGGACTCCGACACCCCCACCGAGAGCGAGGCCCGCTGATGGACTTCTCCTTCGATACTGAGACCGAGGCGCTCATCACCCGTGCTCGCCGCTTCGTCGACGAGCGCGTGCTCCCCGCCGAGCCGATCCTCGAAGAGCAGCTCGCCGCGACGCCGAACGAGTGGACCGTGCGCCCGATCGTCCGCGAACTGCAGGATCGCGCGCGCGCCGAGGGCCTCTGGAACCTGTTCCTCCCGGCCGGGCACGGTGAGAACGGGGGCGCGGGTCTCACGAACCTGCAGTACGCGCCGATCGCCGAGATCACCGGCTGGTCGACGCGCCTGGCTCCCCCCGCGTTCAACTGCGCCGCGCCCGACACGGGCAACATGGAGGTCCTGAACGACTTCGGCACCCCCGAGCAGAAGGAGCAGTGGCTGACGCCCCTACTGAACGCCGAGATCCGCTCCGCGTTCTGCATGACCGAGCCCGACGTCGCCTCGTCCGACGCGACCAACATCGACACCCGCATCGTGCGCGACGGCGACCACTACGTCATCAACGGACGCAAGTGGTGGTCGACCGGCGCGATGAACCCGGATGCCGCGATCTTCATCGTCATGGGCAAGACCGATCCGGATGCCGACCGCCACCGTCAGCAGTCGATGATCCTCGTTCCCCGTGACACCCCCGGCGTCGAGGTCGTGCGTCCCCTGACGGTGTTCGGCTACGACGACCGCGACCACGGCGGGCACGCCGAGGTCGTCTTCCGCGACGTGCGCGTGCCGGCCTCGAACCTCATCGCCGGCGAGGGCGACGGGTTCGCGATCGCGCAGGCGCGCCTGGGCCCCGGCCGTATCCACCACTGCATGCGGGCGATCGGCACGGGCGAGCGCGCTCTCCAGCTGATGAGTGAGCGGGCGCGCGAGCGTCACGCGTTCGGGCGGGCGCTGGCCGACCAGGGCGTCGTCCGCGAGTGGATCGCCGAGTCGCGCATCACGCTCGAGGCGCTGCGCCTGCTCGTCCTGAAGACCGCGTGGCTCATGGACACCGTCGGCAACAAGAAGGCGATGACCGAGATCCAGGCGATCAAGATCGCCGTTCCGCGGGGCGTGCAGCAGATCGTCGACCGCGCCATCCAGCTGTACGGCGGCGCGGGCGTCTCGGGCGACACCCCGCTCGCCGAGATGTACGCCGGCATCCGTTCGCTCCGGCTTGCCGACGGCCCCGACGAGGTGCACCTGTCGAGCCTCGGCCGTGCGCAGCTGCGCGCGCGCTGACGCGGCGCCGGCTCTTCGGCTCGCTGCGCTCGCTCAACGACCGGGGGTTGCGCGCGCATAGCCGTACTCCGAGCGCGCGCACAGCCAGGCGTCGAAACGGCGTTACTTGTGCGGGATGCCGGTGATCATGCCGCCGTCGACGACGAACTCGGCGCCGGTCGTGAAGGCCGAGGCATCCGACGCGAGGAAGACGATCGTCCCGGCGACATCGCCGGGCTCGCCGGGTCGGCCGAGCGGGATGTCGAGGCGCGCGGGGTCGATGCGGGCCGACATGTCCGAGCGAATGAACCCCGGATGCACCGAGTTGACGCGGATGCCGGAGGGCCCGAGCTCCACCGCCATCGACTGCGAGAGCCCGCGCACGCCGAACTTCGACGCCGTGTAGCCGTGTAGGCCGGGGCTGCCGCGCATGCCCTCGACCGACGAGATGTTGATGATCGATCCGCCCGTGCCGGTGGCGGCGAACTGCGCCTTCATCTGCGGCACGACCGCGCGACACCCGAAGAAGACGCCCGTGAGGTTGACGGCGATGACGGCATCCCACTTCGCGGTCGTGAGGTGCTCGACGGGGGCAGCGTTGACGATCCCGGCGTTGTTGACGAGGACGTCGACCGCCCCGAACGCGGCGACCGTGTCGGCGATGACGGTCGCCCACTGGTCTTCGTCGCGGACGTCGAGGTGGTGGTACCGCGCTGTCGCATCGGCATCGCCCGCACCGTCGCGGGCCGCACTGTCGAGCTCGGCGGCGAGCGCCGCACCCTCGTCGTCGAGGATGTCGGCAATCATCACCCGCGCGCCCGCGGCGTGCAGCGCGCGGGCGTAGGCGGCACCGAGGCCGCGGCCGCCGCCGGTGACGATGCAGACGCGTCCGCCGAGGTCGATCGTCGCGCTCACGCGGCGACCTCGATGACGACGCGTCCGACCGTCTGGCCGCCGGCGAGGTCGGTGAGGGCCGCGGGCGCCTCGCCGAACGGGACGACGTGGTCGACGACGGGCGAGATCGCGCCGTCGTCGGCGAGGCGGGTGATCTCGCGGTGCGCCTCGGCGACGAGGTGCGGTGCGACCTGCGTATAGAGGCCCCAGTGCAGACCGAGCAGCGAGTAGTTCTTGACCAGCACGTGCCCCGCGGGCAGCTGGGGGATCGTGCCGCTCGCGAAACCGACGATGACGATGCGTCCCTCGAAGGCGATGCACTTGGTGGATGCCGCGAAGGCGTCGCCCCCCACGGGATCGAACACGACGTCGGCGCCGTGCCCGCCGGTCGCGGCCTTGACGCCCTGCGCGATGTCGTCGACGCCCCGGATGAGCACGACCTCGGCTCCCGCGGCGCGGGCGACCTCGGCTTTCGCCTCGGAGCCGACGACGCCGATCACGCGAGCTCCGGCGGCGACGCCGAGCTGCACGGCGGCGGCGCCGACACCGCCCGCCGCGGCGTGGACGAGCAGCCACTCCCCCGGCTGCAGCGCCGCCCGGCGGTGCAGGCCGAACCACGCGGTCTGGTACGCGACGAAGAGGCCGGCGGCCGCGGCATCCGGAAGCGTTGCGGGCGCGGGATGGACGTCGGATGCCGGCACGGCCGCGTACTCGGCGAGCACCCCGATCTTCGAGGCGAGCACCCGGTCGCCGATGCGGAAGGACCCGGCATCCGCGCCCTCTCCGAGCGCGACGACGTCGCCCACGCACTCGATGCCGGGGATGAAGGGCAACTCGGGCTTCACCTGGTACTCGCCGCGCGCGAGGAGGACGTCGGGGAAGTTGGCCGCGACGGCGCGCACCCGCACGAGCACCTCCCCGGAGGCGGGCGCGGGGACCGGGACGTCGTCGAGCGAGAGCGCATCAGCGGGTTCGCCGAGCGTCGTCACCCGCCAGGCGCGCATCGTCTCGGGAACGGTGGATTCGTGCTCGGGCATCGTCGCCTCCTGGACGGGTGGTGGGGTGGTGCGGGTGGGGTGGTGCGGGTCGGTCAGGCGCCCGCGTCCGCGGGATGCAGGCTCGTGAGGTACAGGTCGGTCAGCTGGGCGGCGACGAGGTCGCGGCTCTCGGGCCCGGTCGGCGAGTACCACTGCGACAGGTAGTGGACGTCGCTGAAGAAGTGCGCCACGAGCAGCGCCACCGGGATGTCGGTGCGGTAGCGGCCCTCAACCTGCCCACGCTCGAGGAGCGCGGCGAACGCGTCGTGGTAGGCGCGGCGGCGGCGCGTGACCTCGTCACGCCGGTCAGCGGAGAGCAGGTGCGCGCTGCGGAAGAACACGGCCGCCTCACGGAGGTGGTCGATCGACGTCTCGATCACGTCGACGCACACGGCGCGGAGGATCTCGTCGACACCCGCGCCGGATGCCTCGCCGCGCGCGACGATCTCGTCGAGGTGCTGCTTCTGCAGTGTCAGGAGCTCGTCGTAGATGCCGAAGAGCAGGTCGTCCTTCGACGCGAAGTAGTGGTACATCGCGCCCTTGGTGACGCCGGCCGCCTCGACGATCTGCTGCACGCTCGTCGTGACGTAGCCCTGGGTCGCGAACAGCTCGACGGCCGCGCGGGTGATGTCGTCGGCGACGTGGGAATCCTTCACCGGGCGCCTCTCTTCTCGGTCCGTGCTCTGCCGCTCGACGCGGGCGTCACATGAGGGGCTTGATGCCCGCGCCGCCGTCGATCGACAGGGTCTGGCCGGTGATCCACGCGGCATCCTCTGACAGGAGGAAGGCGACGGGCCCGGCGATGTCCTGCGGCGTGCCGAGGCGGTTCAGCGGGTAGGCGGCGGCGGTCTCGGTCTCGTGCCCCTCGTAGAGCGCGCGGGCGAACTGGGTCTTCACGACGGCGGGGGCGACGGCGTTGACGCGGATCGCGGGGGCGAGCTCGTACGCGAGCTGCGCCGTGAGGTTGATGAGGGCGCCCTTGGATGCCCCGTACATCCCGATCCCGGGGCTCGCTCCGAGGCCCGCGACGGAGGCGACGTTCACGACCGAGCGGCTGAGCCCGGCCGCGAGCGCGTCGCGCGTCCACTCGAGCGTCGCGAGCACGTTGACCTCGAGGATCTTGCGCGCGGCACCCAGGTCGACGCCCGCGAGCGGACCGTAGGCGGGGTTGATGCCGGCGTTGTTGACGAGGTGGTCGAGGCGTCCGTAGGTCTCGGCGACGTGGGCGTATACGGCGGCGCGGTGGTGCGGGTCGTCGGCGGCGCCGGCGACGCCGCTGGCGGCGGGGGTGCCGTCGGCGAGGGTGCCGAGCTCGGCGACGGCGGCATCCAGCGCCTCGCTCTTGCGGCCGGTGAGCACGACGCGTCCGCCCTCGGCGACGAGGCGCTGCGCGATTCCAAAGCCGATCCCGCGGCTTGCGCCCGTGATGATGGTCACGGTGTCGGTGAAGCGTGCCGTGGCATCCGTCATTTCTGCTCCTCCTCGAGCGTCTCGGTCATCTCATACCGTCCAGTCGGTATGACGCTAGCACAGCGCGCCTCCGCCCCGCACGCGCCCCTCTCCGTCCCGCCCGCCCGGCTCGCGAATCACCGCCCGATGCGCGAATCACCGCCGCTTTCGCGCGAATCGGGTGGTGATTCGTGAAAGCGGCGGTGATTCGCGAGCCAGGGGCGGGCGCCGGCGCGGGAGTGCGAGCGTCAGACGGTTTCGCCCGAGGCCACCGTCTCGGCGAGGGCGTGCACGCGCGGCAGGTGGTGCGCGCCGTAGAAGTCCGCGGTGCGCAGGCGTGCAACATCCTCGTCGGTCGCCGCGTCGTGCTTCGCGACGGCGACGACGGCGAGGCCGTGCATCCACCCGCCCGAGAGCGTTCCGAGGAGCATGAGGTACGGCACGCTCACGGCATGCGCGTCGCGGAGCGACCCGGCGAACCCGAGCAGGTCGGCGGTCGCGCGACGCGCTGCGGCGACGGCGCGCTCGAGCCGGTCGGCGGTGCGCTCGGCCGTTCGCACCGCGACGTCGGATGCCGCATCGCCCGCGACGGCGCGGAGGTCCGCGACCGTGGCGTCGATCCGCGCGAACAGCGCTTCGGCGGTCGCGCCCTGGTTGCGGATGACCTTCCGTCCGATGAGGTCGTTCGACTGGATCGCCGTCGTGCCTTCGTAGATCGTCATGATGCGGGCGTCGCGGTAGTGCTGCGCGGCGCCGGTCTCCTCGATGAAGCCCATGCCACCGTGCACCTGGATCGCCTCGCTGGTGAGCTCGATCGCATCCTCCGTGGCCCAGCCCTTGAGGATCGGCACGAAGAACTCGGCGAGTGCGAGCGTCGCGGCATCCTCCGTTCCTTCGGCCTGGTCGAAGAGGTCGCCGACATACACGCCGAGGGCGCGCATCGCGTAGATCTCGCTCGCCATCGACAGCAGCAGACGCCGGACGTCGGGGTGCTCGGCGATTGGCGCCGAGGCATCCCGATCGAGCACGCGGCCCTGCATGCGATCTGCGGCATATGCCCGCGCCTGCTGGTACGCGCGATCGGCGATGCCGGTCGCCTGGAAGCCCATGCCCATGCGCGCGGAGTTCATCATGACGAACATGCCCGCCAGCCCGCCGCCGACCTCGCCGACGAGGTAGCCGGTCGCGTCCTCATACGCGAGGACGCAGGTGGGCGAGCCGTGGATGCCGAGCTTGTGCTCGATCGCGACGGTCTCGACGCCGTTGCGGTCGCCGAGCGAGCCGTCGGCGTTCACGAGGTACTTCGGCACGACGAACAGCGAGAGGCCCTTCGCGCCCTCGGGGGCGTCGGGCGTGCGCGCCAGCACGAGGTGGACGATGTTCTCGGCCACATCGTGGTCGCCCCACGTGATGAAGATCTTCTGGCCCTTGATCGACCACGAGCCGTCACCCGCTCCTTCGCCACGGGGGGTGGCGATCGTGCGGATCGCGCCGAGGTCGGTGCCGGCCTGCGGCTCGGTGAGGTTCATGGTGCCGGTCCACTCGCCCGAGACGAGCTTCGTGAGGTAGATCTCGCGGATCTCTTCGGACGCGGCGGCATCCAGCGCGTGGATCTGCCCCGCGCTCAGCAGCCAGCAGAGGGCGAACGCCGCATTCGAGGCGTTCCAGATCTCGCCGAGCCCCGCGCGCACGGAGCCCGGCAGGCCGTCGCCGCCGGCCGATTCGGGCGCCTCGGCGCTGACCCAGCCCGCCTCGATGAACGCCTGATACGCCTCAGCGAACCCGTCGGGCAGGTGCACCTGGCCGTCGACGAACTGCGCGCCCACGGTGTCGCCGACCGTCTCGAGCGGCGCGAGGACGGATGCCGCGAACTCGCCGGCGCCCTCGATCACGTCGGTCGCGTCGTCGGCGGTCAGTGCGCCGCCGGTCGCGCGCGCGACGATGTCGAGGCCGAAAGCCTCGTGGTACAGGAAGGCGTAGTCCGCGACGGGTGGGACGTACTCGGAGGCGGCGGCCATGACGGACTCCTCGGTGGGGCGCGATGCGCGCGATGGGATGAAACTCCGGTCCAGTGTAGATGAAACTGAGTCTCAGAGGGCTGGGAGGATCCGGCGACACCGGGGCCGAGGCATCCTGTGCGCGGACCGCACCCCTCGCGTCCGCGGCGGTGGCACGCGAGGATGGCGGCGTGTATGACATCCCCGCTCCCATGCTCGCCAAGGCCGTGCCCGCCATCCCCGACCCCGCCAAGACGCCCGGCGGACTGTCGTTCGAGCCCAAATGGGACGGGTTCCGCGCGATCGTCGCGTGGGACGGCACGGGCGCCGACGGCGTGGAGATCGGCTCGCGCGGCGCGAAGCCGCTCACCCGCTACTTCCCCGAACTCGTGGATGCCTTCCGCGCGCTCCTCGCCGAGCCGTGCCTCATCGACGGCGAGATCGTCGTGGCGCTGCCGGCCGCCGATGCGAGCGAGACGGCCGATGCGGGCGGCGGCGATGCGTCACTGCGTCTCTCGTGGGAGGCGCTGTCGCAGCGGATCCACCCCGCGGCATCCCGCGTCGCCCTGCTCAGCGCCGAGACGCCCGCCCGCTTCGTCGCCTTCGACCTGCTCGCGCGTGGCGACCGCGACCTGCAGGGCGAACCGTTCGCCGCGCGGCGCGCGGAGCTCGAGGATCTGCTCCGCGGCATCCCCGACCCGATCCACCTCACACGGACGACCACCGACCCCGCCCTCGCGACGCAGTGGCTCGCGCAGTTCGAGGGCGCCGGACTCGACGGCGTCGTCGCGAAGCCGCTCGCGCTCCCGTACACCCCCGGCAGGCGCACGATGATGAAGATCAAGCACGCGCGCACCGCCGACGTCGTCACGCTCGGATACCGCGTGCACAAGAGCGGGGCCGGCGTCGGGTCACTCCTCGTCGGCCTGTACGACGACGACGGCGCGCTGCACCAGGCCGGCGGCGTCTCGGCGTTCACCGACGCGCGCCGGCGCGAGCTCGTCGACGAGCTGGCGCCCCTCGTCGAGACCGATGCCGACGGCGCGGCCGTGCGCGGCGACGGCGAGCGCTCGCGGTTCACCGCGGCCGACAAGGACACGTCGTTCGTCCGCCTCCGCCCCGAACGGGTGCTCGAGGTGCGCTACGACCAGCTCGAGGGGCGGAGATTCCGCCACACGGTGCAGTTCGAGCGGTGGCGCCCCGACCGCGACCCGCGCTCGTGCACCTACGACCAGCTCGAGCAGGTCGCCGCCTACGACCTGGCCGACGTCCTCGACTGACGTCCCGGCGCTGCGGCGTTCGGTTCGCAGGACGATCGACGCGGGATGGGGCGTCGAATCGTTGCGGTCGGGCGTTGGGCGCCGGATCTCCTGCGAGACGAACGCGAGACGAACGCATCCAGCCGCGTCTCCCCACCCGCACACGCGGATCGAGCCCGCATCGGCGCCGGACTCCGGCGGCCGGCCATGCGGGCCCGATCTGCGAAAGGGGGCCCGATCTCCGAGGGAGCCGGGCCGACTCCTTCATGGCTCCGAAACTACCGGCGCGATGCGCGGCGACACCCCGGCGCGCGCCGTGAATAAAGACCCGGCCCGTCGGGGGTGCGGGCGCCCGCGGCCGATGCCAGGATCGGAGCATGTCTCCGTCCGCCGAGCCGCCCCCACCCGAGGACGATGCCGCCCGCGGCGTCCCCGGCGACCAGGCATCCGGAGCAGACCTCGACGGCGACCTCTCGCTCACCCAGGAACTGCGCCTCGAGCCGGTGCAGTTCATCGCGCGCACCGACGCGGTCATGCGCCTCGGCGCACTCATGCTCGGCGCGGGTGCGTCGTCGGCGCGGGTGCGCGACAGCATGGAGCGCGCCGCGCACGCCGTCGGCATCGAGACGCTGCACACCCGCGTCGGCATGAACGACCTCGTCGCCACGATGAGCCGCGGGCAGATGTTCCGCACGCGCGTCGCCGAGATCCGCCGGCCCGGGGTCGATGCGGAACGCCTTACGGCACTCAAGCGCCTGACCGGCGAGCTGCAGCCCGGCACCTCTCCCGCCACGCTGCAGCAGCGATTGGATGCCGTCGAGTCACGCCCTCGCCGTTACCCCGAGGTCGTCCGGGTCTTGGGCGCGGGCCTCGCCTGCGCGGCGTTCGCCCTCTTGAACAACGGCGGGTGGCAGGAGTTCATTGCGGTGCTCATCGCCGCCGCGATCGGGCAGTTCGTGCGGATGCGCATCGCGCGCCTTCGCACCAACGAGTTCCTGACCGTGTTCGTCTCCGCCGTCACCGCGCTGCTCGTCTACCTCGGTGTCGCGGCGCTGCTCGCCCTTCTCGGCGTACCGGGCGGACAGCACGACGCCGCGCTCACGGGCGCCGTTCTCTACCTCGTCCCCGGCTTCCCCCTCGTCACGGGCGCCCTCGACCTCGCCCGCCTCGACCTCAACGCCGGCATCTCCCGTGTCGTCTACGCAACGCTCGTGCTGCTCGCGACAGGAACGGCGGTGTGGGGCATCGGCTCGATCTTCCAGGCGACGGTGACCCAGACCGCCGATCCGCTCTTCGCGGAGCCGGTGCTGTCGGTCGTGCGCCTGCTCGCCGGCTTCGTCGGCGTGCTCGGGTTCGCCGTGCTCTTCGACACCCCGCCCGCGATCGCCTTCACCACCGCGGCGCTCGGGTCGGTGGCGAACGTCGCGCGGCTGGCATTCATCGACGGCGGGATGACGGCGCCACTCGCGGCGGCGATCGCGGCGCTCGCGGTGGGCTTCGGCGCGTTCCTGTTCGGCGACCGCCTCCGCGCGGCGCGCGTCACCCTCACGGTGCCCGCGGTCCTCATCATGGTGCCGGGCGCGGCGGCGTACCGGGCGATCACGGGTGTCATCGCCGGCGACACGCTCGCCGCGATCCAGAACGGATTCACCGCCGTCTTCGTCGTCGTCGCCCTCGCGATCGGGCTGACCGTCGCCCGCATCCTCACCGAACGCGAGTGGTCGCGCCCGTGACCGCGACGCGACCCGAACCCCGACCCTGATCATCGGCCGCCTGTCAAGGCTTCGCGTCGACGGCGCGCGTCCCTTACCGTCGTGGCATGGGACTGTTCCGATCCTCCGAACCCGCCACCGTCCGCGTGTCCGACTCCGGCACCCCCGTGCGCGTGAGCGCGAGCACCGCGGGCAAGCCCTGGACCCTCTGGGCCGACGCCCTAGGCACCTTCGCCATCCGCGCCATGCAGATCCTCATCGCGGTGGCGCTCATCGCCGCCGTGCTCTGGGGCATCAGCCAGCTGACGGTCGTCGTCATCCCCTTGCTGCTCGCCATGATCCTGGCATCCGCCTTCGCGCCGGTCATGCGCTGGCTGCGCCGCAAGGGGGTGCCGGCCCTCGCCGCGACGATCCTGACGCTCCTCGCGATCGTGCTGCTGCTCACGGGCATCGGCTGGCTCATCGTCAATGCGGTCCGCAACCAGTGGGACGACCTGTACTCGCAGGCGCAGGCGGGGTTCCAGGATCTGACGGAGTGGTTCTCGACGCTTCCCATCAGCTTCGACCAGGCGCAGATCGACGAGTGGATGGGCTCGATCACCGACTTCCTCACGAGCGCGCAGTTCGGCTCGGGGGCGATCGCGGGAGTCAGCGCGGTCGCGACGTTCATCACGAGCTTCATCCTCATGGTCGTGATCCTCTTCTTCTTCCTGAAGGATGCCCCGCAGATGTGGGCCTTCCTCCTGCGCCCCTTCGAGGGCAAGAGCTACGACCGCGCGATGCGGGTCGGCGACAAGACCGTGACCACGCTCGGCTCGTATGTGCGCGGCACGGCGGCGGTCGCGGCGGTCGACGCCATCGGCATCCTCATCGGTCTGCTCATCCTGCAGGTGCCGCTCGCGATCCCACTGGCGGTGCTGACGTTCCTGCTGGCGTTCATCCCGTTCGTGGGCGCGACGCTCGCCGGCATCCTCGCGGCGCTCGTCGCCCTCGTCGCGAACGGCTGGGTCAACGCCCTGCTCGTCGTCGGTGTCGTCGTGCTCGTGAACCAGCTCGAGGGGAACTTCCTGCAGCCGGTGCTCATGGGCCGGTCGATGAAGCTGCACCCGTTCGTCGTACTGATCGTCCTGACCGCGGGAACCTTCCTCGGCGGGATCGTCGGCGCGGTGCTCGCGGTGCCGCTGACGGCGGTCGCGTGGGGCATCGTGCAGGTGTGGGACGGCCCGAACACGCCGGCGCGGTGGGCGCGGCCAAAGCATCCCGAGGATGAACAGGCGATGATCGAGGGCCGAGAACCCGAGTCGCTCACCCGCCAGAGCTGACGCCGCGCGGGACCCCCGTCACTCGGTCTTCTTCGCCCGGCTCGGCTGCACGCGCGGGGGCTCTCCCGGCATCTTGGGGAACTCGGGCGGGAACGGCAATTCGCCGAGCCCCGCGTCGAGGTCGCGCTGCCACCACTCGAGCAGCATGTCGATGCGGCCCGGCGCGTCGGCGAACTGCTCCCACGGGTCGCCGGTGTCGGCGAGACGAGCCGGTACGGTGCGGACGGTGAAGGATGCCGGATCCACCCCCGTCGCGAGCTCGTCCCACGTGATCGGGGTCGCGACCGTCGCCTGGGGCAGCGCGCGCGGACTGTAGGCGCCGGCCATCGTGCGGTCGCGGTTGGCCTGGTTGAAGTCGACGAAGACGCGCTCGCCGCGCTCCTCCTTCCACCAGGCGGTCGTCACCTTGTCGGGCATCCGCCGTTCCAGCTCGCGCCCCGCCGCGATCACCGCGTGGCGGACGTCGAGGAACTCGTGCGTCGGCTCGATCGGGCAGAACACGTGGATGCCGCGGTTCCCGCTCGTCTTGATCCACGCCTCGAGCCCCGCCTCGCGCAGCACCTCGCGGAGGGCGGGGGCGACGGATGCCGCATCGGAGAAGTCCGTGCCCGGCTGCGGGTCGAGGTCGATGCGCAGCTCGACCGGGTTGTCGGTGTTCGTCGCGAGCGATGCCCACGGGTGGAAGACGACGGTGTTCATCTGCACGGCCCACACGATCGCGGCGGCCTCATCGAGGACGACCTGCGGGTGGCGGCGCCCACTGTTGTACGTGCACATGACCTCGTGGACGTAGTCGGGCGCGCCGCGCGGCGGGTTCTTCGAGAAGAAGCTCTCGCCGTCGACGGTGTCGGGGTAGCGCTCGAGCGACACCGGACGGTGGCCGTTCGCGCGCAGGAACGGGTCGGAGACGGCGATGACGTACTCGGCGAGCTCGCGCTTCGTGATGCCCACCTCGGGCCAGATGACCCGATTCGGGCTCGACAGCGACACCTCGCGGTCGCCCTCCGGGCCGGGTACGGTCACCGTGATGCGCTCGGATGCCATGGTCCGACCCTAGGCGCGCCGCGCCTCCCGCGACACCCCGGGTCCTCACCCCGGGCGCCTCATCCCGGTCGCCTCTCGAGCGGCGCCGCCGCGGGTCGAAACTCCGCAACCGCTCCTTGCCGCCGCTCGCCGTCTCAGTCCGCGAGGGCGATGAGCGGAGCGAGCGCCTCACGGTCGAGTTCGGCCCAGGGCCCCGCGGCGTCGAGGACGATCCCGGTCACCGTGGGCTCGGCGGCGAGGGTCTTGGCGAGCTGCTGCGGCGTGAGCGGCAACGGCCGGTCGCCGCGTCCCATTGCGATGACCTCGAGCGGATGCGAGTACACCTCGATGCGCCGCCCGCCCTCGCCGCGTGCTTCCGCCAGCCCGATCTGTCCCGACTCGGGGTCGAGGTTGCCGGCGACCCACACGGTCTCGCGGGTGAGCACGTCGACGATCGCGCGCTCCGCGGCATCCGTCCGCTCACCGGCGAGGAGGGTCTTCAGCGCGAACGGAGGCGGAGCGCCCTCTTCGAGGGACTTCCGGATCAGCTCGATCGGCAGCACGAGGCGTGCGCCGGGGTTCGTGTGGTCGAGGTAGATGCCGTCGTATCCCGAATCGACCGCGGTGCGCAGGAGGTTGTATGCCAACTGGCCCACGGCCGACGCGGCCTCCGAGCCTTCTTCGAGCGCGCTCGCCTGGAGCGGCCCGCCGCCGCTGAACGCGAGAAGGAACCGCTTGTCGCCGAACGTCGTGATCGCAAGGTTCAGGCCCTTGCCCTCGGCGAGGAGCGCCTGCGCGTCACCCTGGGCGCGCACGTACAGCTGTCCGACGAGCGCCTGCCGCATGACGTTCATGACCTCAGCGGCCTGCGGGGTCTCGGAGAGAGCGGCGAGCGCACGCTGCACGAGGACGTTGTCGACGACCCCCGGGATCGTCTGGGTCGCTGCCGGCGCCGTGGCCTCGGGACGCGGCGGGCGCGGCGGCGCCGGCTTCTCCGGGGCCTTGCCGAACGTGCTCACCGAGATGCCCACGTGGGGCACGGGCTCGGCGTCGGGCGCCGCCGTACCCACATCGTCGGCGGACGTGTCCGGCGCTGTCAGCTCCGCGTCGGGTTCGGACGGGGAGTCGTCGCTCTTGCCGCGACGCGAGAACAATGCCATGCCTCGAGGGTATCCCGGGCCGGTGGCGGGCGCGGCGTCGCCGGGAGCCACGCACACCCCACCAGCGCTACAGCTTCGCGATCGGCGCGATCTTGATGAGAAGCTTCTTGGGGCCAGCGGAGTCGAACCGCACGTGCGCGATGCGCTTCGCCCCCTCGCCCGTGACCATGTCGACGCGGCCCTCGCCGAAGTCGTCGTGCCGGATGCGATCGCCCGGAGCGAGCTCGAGGTCGCCGTTGTCGCGCACCTTCGCGGGGATGCGGTTCGCGAACTTCGTCACGTCGCCCGCCGGGTTCTCGCGCCTGGGGAGCGGCACGAGGTCGTCGCCGTAGCGCGACCCGCCGCCGAAGCCGCCGGAGCCCGATCCGCCCCGGCGCGCGTTGAGCGCGCGCGACTGGGTGCCGCCGCGCGAGTTCACATCCCCCGGCGACTGACGCCAGTCGATGAGCTCGTGCGGGATCTCCTGCAGGAACCGACTCGGCATCGCCGCCGAGACCTCACCGAACTGGGCGCGCGTCATCGCGAGCGACAGGTGCAGCCTCTTGCGGGCACGGGTGAGCGCGACGTAGAAGAGGCGCCGTTCCTCCTGCGGGCCGCCTGGCTCGCCTGCCGAGATCCTGTGCGGGATCAGGTCTTCTTCGACGCCCGTGACGAAGACGGCGTCGTACTCGAGCCCCTTCGCCGTGTGCATCGTCATGAGCGAGACCGACCCCGTGGCGTCGTCGAGGTCATCGGCATCCGACACGAGGGCGACCTCCGTCAGGAAGTCGAGGATCGTCCCCTCGGGGTTGTTGCGGGCGAACTCGCGGGTGACCGCGACGAGCTCGTCGAGGTTCTCGACGCGCGCTTCGTCCTGAGGGTCGCGTGAGCGGCGGAGCGCATCGAGGTAGCCCGACTTGTTCAGCAGGACGTTCAGCCCCTCGGTCACCGACGACGACGGCGCGACCTCGCCCGAGACCGGGAGCATGATCTCGGATGCCTCGGCGAGCACCGCGTCGAGCTGTGCGATGGCCCGCTGGATCTTCGGCCCGACGCCCAGCGCCGAGGGGTTGGCGAGCGCGTCGCGGAACGTGATGCCCTCTTCGGTCGCGTAGCGCGCGATCGCCGTCTCGGTGACGTCGCCGATGCCGCGGCGCGGCTTGTTGAGGATGCGGCGGACGCTCAGCTCGTCGGCCGGGTTCGCGACCGCGATGAGGTACGCGAGGGCATCCTTGATCTCGGCCCGCTCGTAGAACTTCGTGCCGCCCATGATCTTGTAAGGCACGGCCGAGCGGATGAAGATCTCCTCCAGCGCGCGGGACTGCGAGTTGGTGCGGTAGAACACCGCCATCTCGCCGTACGGCATGCCGCCGCGGTGCAGCCGCTCGATCTCATCGGCGACGAACTGGGCCTCATCGTGCTGCGAGTACCCGGTGAAGCCGACGATCGCATCTCCCGCGCCGACGTCGGTCCAGAGCTTCTTGTCCTTGCGGTCGAAGTTGTTGCTGATGACGGCGTTCGCCGCGGTGAGGATGTTCTGCGTCGAGCGGTAGTTCTGCTCGAGCAGGACGACCTTCGCCCCCGGGTAGTCGCGCTCGAACTCGGTGATGTTGCGGATGTCGGCGCCGCGGAACGCGTAGATCGACTGGTCGGAGTCGCCGACGACCGTGAGGGATGCCCCGGGCTCGCCCGCCGCATCGGAGGGCGCGTCGAAGATCATCATGCCGCCCTCGTGCGCGGTTCCGGAAGCGTCGGAACCGGGGGGACGCGTGAGCTCGTGGATGAGCGCGTACTGGGCATGGTTCGTGTCCTGGTACTCGTCGACGAGGATGTGCCGGAAGCGGCGCCGGTAGACGTCGGCGACGTGCGGGAACGCGCGGAAGAGGTAGACGGTCTGCCCGATGAGATCGTCGAAGTCGAAGGCGTTCGCCCGCTGCAGCGCGCGCTGGTAGTCGGCGAAGATCTCCGCGAAGACGCGCTCGGCGGGGTCGCTCAGGTTCGCCGTCCGCGCGAACGATTCGGCATCCGCCAGCTCGTTCTTGAGCTTGGAGATGCGGCCCTGAACGGCGGCAGGGGTGAGGCCGAACGCATCGGCTTCGTGTTCCTTGACGAGGCGCTTGATCAGGGCGCGCGAGTCGCCCGAGTCGTAGATCGTGAAGTTCTTGGTGAAGCCGAACTGGTCGGCCTCGCGGCGGAGGATGCGCACGCAGGCGGAGTGGAACGTCGAGATCCACATGCCCTGGGCGACGTCGCCGATGAGCTGGTGGACCCGCTCGCGCATCTCGCCGGCGGCCTTGTTGGTGAACGTGATCGCGAGGATCTGGCTCGGCCACGCCTCGCGCGAGCGCAGGAGCGACGCGATGCGGCGCGTCAGCACGCTCGTCTTGCCGGAGCCGGCGCCCGCGACGATGAGGAGGGCGGGGCCACGGTAGGTGACGGCCTCGCGCTGGGGCTCGTTGAGCCCGGCGAGGAGGTCGTCGTCGGCGCGCGCGGACCCGGCCGATCCGGGGGTCGCGCGCACGGCGGAGGCGGCGCCGGGGCCGCCGACGATCACAGGTTTGATGGGGTCAGGCATGTCCCCTCAAGTCTAGGTCGGGGCCCCGACACCGGCCTTCCGCCCGCCCGAGCCCTACAGCAGCCGCCGCTCGCTGGCCCAGGCCGTCAGCTCGTGCCGCGACGAGAGCTGCAGCTTGCGCAGCACCGCCGACACGTGCGTCTCGACGGTCTTGATCGAGATGTACAGCTCCGCGGCGACCTCTTTGTAGGAGTAGCCGCGCGCGATGAGGCGCATGACCTCCTGCTCGCGCGCCGACAGCCGGTCCAGTTCGTCCGGGGCGGCCGCCGTCTCGCCCGCGACGGCGCCGAAGGCGTCGAGCACGAAGCCGGCCAGGCGTGGCGAGAACACGGCATCCCCGCCGGCGACGGCGTGCACCGCGTCGCTCACCTCGATCCCCGACGACCCCTTCGTGATGTACCCGCGGGCGCCGGCGCGGATGACGCGGACGACGTCCTCGGCGGCATCGGACACGCTCAGCGCGAGAAACCGCGTCGGCACGCTGGCCGACCCGCGGATGACCTCCTCGCCGCCGGTCGCATCGGCGCCCGACCCGCCCGGCAGGTGCACGTCGAGGAGCACCACCTCGGGCCGCTCCCGCGCGATCACGGGGATCGCGGAGGGGACATCGGATGCCTCGCCCGCGACGGCGATCGAGTCGTCGAGGTCGCTGCGCAGTCCCGACCGGAAGATCGAGTGATCGTCGACGATCACGACGCGGATCGGCTCAGCCACGGTCCGCACCCCCCTCGCGGCGCTCGAAATGCAGATGAACTTCAGTGCCGGCATCCGTCGAGCGGACCGACGCCGTGCCGCCGACGCGCCGCATGCGTCCGATGATCGACTGCCGGATGCCGAGGCGATCGTCGGGGACGGCATCCATCTCGAAGCCCGCACCCCGGTCTCGGATGTAGACGTCGACACCCGCCCCGCCCTCGATGTAGACGGAGACCTCTCCTCCCGCGTGGCGGGCGGCGTTGAGCATCGCCTCGCGCGCGGCGGCGGCGACTTCACCGCTGGCGCGCTCGGTCGACGCCCCCGCCGACACGACGTCGATGCGCACGGGGTAGTCGAGTTCGAGCGCGCCCGCGTAGTCGCGGAGGTCGGTCGGCAGATCGCTGTCGGCGGGCTGGTCACCGTCGTAGAGCCAGGCTCGCAGCTCGCGCTCCTGCGCGCGGGCGAGGCGCGCGGCCTCGCTCGACGCGCCGGCGCGGTTCTGGATGAGGGCGAGGGTCTGCAGCACCGAGTCGTGAAGGTGCGCGGCCATTTCGGCGCGCTGCTCCTCGCGGATCCGCGCGACGCGCTCACCCGACAGCTCCCGCCAGCGCTGCACGAACGCGGGCGAAAGCACGAGCAGGATCGCGAAGAAGGGCACGAGCGCGCTCACGAGGACATCGAGGGTCGTCCCGCCCTCGCCGACAGCGACGAGGAGCACGATGACGAGCAGGGCGATGGCGACAACGCGCGTGACGAACGCGTGGCGCGGCCCGCGGGCGGGGTCGGTGCGGTCGATGAACCCGGCCCAGAGTCCCGCGGCGGTCGCGGCGCCGACGGTGAGCGCGAAGCCTCCGACGACGCGCAGCCGCGCGAGCGGCGCCCACCCCCACGCGCGGTACTCGGCCAGTCCGAACATGACGACGACGAGCGCGACCGTCGCGACGGTCAGGAGGATCCAGGCGACCGGGACGCTCCGTGTGGGCGCGCTCGGGCCCGACTCGGCGGGCGGTTCCCAGGGGATGAACGCCCAGCACCAGAGATAGAGGAGGATGCCGGCACCGCCGAGCACCGACAGGACGACGAACAGCCACCGCACCGCCCACACCGGAGCATCGAGGTGCCGCGCGAGCCCTTCCGAGACGCCCGACACGGCGCACTCACGGGGGCGCAGGAGTGGGAGGCGCTCGGCCACGGCGCGCGCGGGGCGCGCCGGACGCGGAGGTCGGGCCGGGCGCGCGGGCCGCGGCGACGCGACCGGGGCCGCGGGCGCGGCCGGGTCGGCGGGCGACACGACCGGGGCCGCGGGCGCAGCCGGAGACGCAGTCGCCGGGGTCGTCGTGGACATGCGGCCATCCCATCACACCGGCGCACGCGAGGGGATGCCAGAACGCGAAGATCAGGGTCGGATCAGGGGTTCACCCCATGGCGACCGCCGCCGTCGCGCGGCGAGGATCGATGCATGACGACCCCCGTGCTCGATCCCGGCCCGCCGCCGACACCTTCGGCATCCCCCGCGGACTCCTCCGGCGCGCCGCCCGCCGGCCCGCGTCCCTCACGAGGGGATCGCTTCTTCTCGTGGACGTCCGGACTCGGCATCGTGCGCGGCGACGGGTGGATCGGCGGGGTCGCGGCAGGCGTTGCCGCACGCCTGCGGATCGACCCGCTGATCGTCCGCGGCATCTTCGTGGTCGTGCAGCTCTTCGGATTCCCGATGCTGCTCGTCTATGCGATCGCGTGGGCGGTGCTCCCCGACCTCGACGGGCGGATCCCGCTGCGCGACGCGATCCGCGGGCAGTGGACGCCGGCGATGGGCGGGATCATCGCGTGCGCCGTGCTCGGCCTCGTGCCGGCGCCCGTCGGCGCCGCGATCGTCCTGCCCGCCGCGTACGTGTCGGACCCCACCATCATCGCGCTGTCCATCGTGTTCACGGTGGCACTGCTCGTCGCCGGCCTTCTCGTCTTCGTCATCGCCAGCGCCGCGCGCTCCCCGCGCCCGCGGTCCACCCCCCAGACCCCGGCGGCCGATCCGGATGAGCGCACGGCTTCTGCCGCGCCTCTCGATCCGGACAGGGCCCCGGACGCGTCCGCCGCGGCATCCGGTTCGGGTCCGGATGCCCCGCGTGCGGACGAGGAGGGGGATGCCGCCGGCTTCGCGGCCTCCCCCTCCTCCCTCGACCCCCCATCCACCGAATCCGGCGCCCCATCCACCGAACCCACCACCCCCGCCGAACCCGTCACCCCCGCCGCACCCGTCGACGAGTACGCCGCCTGGCGCGAGCAGCACGCCGCGTGGAAGATGCAGGACGACGCCTGGCGCCGCCAGCAGCAGGATGCCGCGCGCCTCGCCCGCGAGCAGGCGCGGCGCGAGCGCCAGGAGCGGGGCGCCGCCTTCACGGCGGATGCCGACGAGCGTCGCCGCGTCCGCCGAGCGACCAAGCCGCGGACCCCGTTCGCGTACGTCGCCGCCGTCGTCGGGGTCGCGATCGTGCTGGGTGCGATCGTCGGACTCGCCGGGGCGTCGGAGCTCTCGGTCGCACGAGGGCTGTTCGTCGCGGCTCTCGTCACCGCCCTCGGCATGGTGATCGCGGGCGCCGTGCGGTGGCGCAGCGGATTCCTCGCGTTCACGACCGTGCTCTTTCTTCTCGGCGGCGCGGCGGGGGTCGCGGTGCCGGCGGCTCGAGAGTTGCACCTCACCTCGTACGGCGTCTCGAACGCCCCGGGTGCGCAACGGTGGCCGGCATCCGCGCCCTTCGTCCAGCCGTGGGGTGACGTGACCGTGTCCCTGCGGAACAACGGCGAACCCGACCGCCCGATCCACATCGAGAAGCGTGGGGGCTTCACCTACGTCTGGTTCGAGCCGGGCGTCACGCTGCACCTCGACCTCACGGTGCCCGCCGGCGGTTTTCAGGTGGACCGCGACTCCGACACGCAGTACGAACCGGTCGACCTCGTCGAAGCGTTCAGCGCGACGGCCACGACGCTGCCCGATGGGCGCGTGCGCTATGAGGGCACCTACGCATCCGATCCGGCACCGTCCACCCGTCTGAGCGACGAGGGCATCCGGCTCGCCGATCCGAAGGACATGATCGTCACCGAACAGACGCTCGCGATCGATCAGGAGTCCGGCTACGTCCAGATCATCGTGCCCCGACTGACCGACACAGGCGCCGAGACCCCCGAGGAGTCCGAATGAGCGACGACCAGACGACCGAGATTCTCGAGAGCTTCGACGACGTGACCGACGGGCGCGTTGAGGATGCCGAGGCGTCAGACACCGCGGCATCCGGCGCGACCACGCCCTCCGACGGCCGTCCCGCGCTCCGCGCCCGCACGCGCTGGGCGGGGATCGTCTGGGGGCTGGTGCTCGCGGCGATGGCGATCGGCGGGGTGTGGCTCGCCTCGGGCGAAGCGCGGATCGACGATCTCGTCGCGTGGATCGCGGCTCTGTCGCCGGCGACGGCGATCGGCCTCGGCGTCCTCACCCTCGGCGCGCTGATCCTCGTCACGGGACTCGTCGGGCTGCTGCGCCGCGCGCAGCGCGCCGTCGCCGGCCGGAAGTAGCGCACCGGTCGTCGGATCGGTGGAGCTGGTGTCATCTCCCGCGCCTCAGGAGACAACACCAGCCCCACGGATCCGACAACTGGTACCGCACCTCGACGAAACCGACCCCGAGTTCGACGGCGAAACCGACCCGGCACCGCAGGTCCCCGGCATCCGTTCAGCCCCGACCCGCCAGAATGGGGCCATGCGCACGCTGCTCAACATCATCTGGGTGATCTTCGCCGGGTTCTGGCTGTTCCTGGGTTACGTGCTCGCAGGGGTGCTGCTGTGCATCCCGATCATCACGATCCCGTGGGCGATCGCGTCGTTCCGGACGGCGGGCTACGTCATCTGGCCCTTCGGGCGGACGATCGTCTCGAAGCCCACGGCGGGCGTAGGGTCGTTCCTCGGCAACGTGATCTGGGTGATCTTCGCCGGCTGGTGGCTCGCGCTCGGACACCTCCTGAGCGGCATCGCGCTGTGTGTCACGATCATCGGCATCCCGATGGCGATCGCCGACTTCAAGATGATCCCGATCTCCCTCATGCCCCTCGGCAAGGACATCGTCTCGACCCGCGACAGCGCCTTCGACCGCACGCTCTGACCTCCGCGCACCGCGAAAGGCCCGCACCTCCGGAGAGGTGTGGGCCTTTCGTGCTGTGTGCGGGCTGTACCGGGGGTCAGCTCACTTGTCGATCGACGTGCAGGCCGCGTCGGCGTCGGCGCTCGTGCAGAGGACGAGCGAGGTCGCGTCGACGAGGTTCTCGGGCACCTGGAAGCTCCACGCGAAGGTGTAGAGCTTGTCGGCCGTCATCGGCACGTCGACGGCGCGGGGCGAGACGGCGGTGCCGGTGAACGACTCGTCGGCGGTGGAGCGCAGCACCGGCGCGACGTCGACGTCGGTCTGGTCGGCGGCGGCCGTCCACTGGGCGACGTTCACGGTGACCCACTGGTTGCCGGCGTCGGGGTCGCCGAGGGTGCCGACGGCGCCCTCGTCGGGGGCGACCGAGCTCCACAGCTGCAGGTCGGTGCCGTCGACACCGGTGCGCTCGCCGGCGACGGCGGGCGATGCGTAGGACGACTCGGCGACCGAAGCGGTCGGCGACGGCTCGGCCGTGCCGGCACCGTCGGACGCGGGCTGCGTGGCGCAGCCGGCGAGGGCGAGCACCGCGATGGCGGTGAGGGACAGGACTGCTGTGCTTCGTGAGCGCATGACAAACACCTCTTCAGAACTAGGGATGCTTCCACCGTATCCCGCCGACCTGAACGCCCGATCTGCGCTCGGCCGTCTCATATCGCCCGCCCGATCCCCGTCATGTTTCGACACCGAGTGCAAGAATCGGTCACCGGGGTCGATATCGGGCAGATGCTCGCCTAGGTTCGAAGGACACACATCGCGGCGATCCGGGCGGTCCCGGGCACCGGCTCATAACCGGTTGCGTTGCGGGTTCGACTCCCGCCGTCGCGTCCACACAGCGGCGGCCCTTCCCTTGCGATCGATCCCTCGGCGCGCTCACCGAGCGAACCGCCCTCGTCAGAAGCCGTAGCTGGTCAGTGGTTCGGGCCCGCCCGACGCGAGCCCGTCGAGCACGAACCGCTCGTAGTCGGGGATGCCGCTGGGCAGACCATCGAGGGCGAACCAGGCGATCTCTGCACACTTGGCCGGCTCCATGATGGCGGGATCGCCCGTCCACGCGGTCGCCGTGAAGAACCAGTCGACGCGCTGCTCGTTCGGATCGGGCGAACCATCGGTGCGCTGCATGACGGTCGCGACCCGAAGGCTCGACGCGACGAGGTCGATCCCGAGTTCCTCCTTCGCCTCGCGACGCGCCGCCGCGACGGCGGTCTCGCCCCACTCGATGTGACCGGCGGCCCCCGCGACCCACATGCCGTCCATATAGCCCGTGTTCTGCCGCCGCTGCAGAAGCACGCGATCACCCCGCAGCAGGTAGACGTAGGAGGCGGGGACGACGGAGACGCGAGGACTCGGCACGCGTCCACGCTAGGCGAGACGCAGCAATCGTCTCGCCGACGGGCGGGACCTACCCCATACCCCACCGCCCGCACCAGCGCATTCTCAGGAACCCGTAACAAACCCCCGCTAGGCTCGCCAAGTTCCACGGGGAGTATTCCGGCACGGGCAGCTCGTCATTACGTGCGCGACATCGCGCACCGGGCGCCCGGTCCTCGATCGACGAAGGTCGCAGAGGATGGAAGAGACCTGGACGCTGACACACCGCACGTGCGCCACCGCACCTGCACCATCGATCACTGTCAACGCCTAGCCCGGGAGCTTCAGCTGTGAACATCACGCCCCTCGTGTGGATCATCACGATCATCGTCACGATCCTGTTCTTCGTGTACGAATTCTTCGCGCACGTCCGCAAGCCCCACGAGCCGACGATCGGCGAATCGGCCCGCTGGTCGGCGTTTTACATCGGGCTCGCCCTGCTGTTCGGCGTCGGCATCGGCATGGTGTCGGGCTGGACGTACGGCGGCGAGTACTTCGCCGGCTACCTCACCGAGAAGGCGCTGTCGATCGACAACCTGTTCGTCTTCCTCATCATCATGACGAGCTTCGCGGTGCCGAAGATCTACCAGCAAAAGGTGCTGATGATCGGCATCATCATCGCGCTCGTCCTGCGTGGAATCTTCATCGCCGCCGGCGCAGCCCTCATCTCCAACTTCTCGGGGGTGTTCTACATCTTCGGCGCCCTGCTGCTGTTCCTCGCCTATCGCCAGGCGTTCGCGCACGGCGACTCGAATCCCGTCGACGGGAAATTCATGCGGCTCGTGCGGCGCGTGCTGCCGGTGAGCGACGAGTACGACGGCGACCGCCTCACCGTCGTCAAGAACGGCCGCCGCTACGTGACGCCGATGCTCCTCGTCATCATCGCGATCGGGTTCGTCGACCTCGTCTTCGCGGTGGACTCGATCCCGGCGATCTACGGCCTCACCAACGAGCCGTACATCGTCTTCACCGCGAACGCGTTCGCGCTCATGGGCCTCCGTCAGCTCTACTTCCTCATCGGCGGCCTCCTCGAGCGCCTCGTCTACCTGGCGCAGGGCCTCGCTGTCATCCTCGCCTTCATCGGCGTGAAGCTCGTCCTCCACGCGATGCACGTCAACGAGCTCCCCTTCATCAACGGCGGCGAGCCGATGCTCTGGGCGCCCGAGATCCCGATCTGGTTCTCGCTCCTGTTCATCGGGGTGACGATCGCCGTCGCCACCGTCGCGAGCCTCGTGAAGACGCGCGGCGACCGCGCGAAGGTGGGCCCGGCGGATGCCGAGACCGCCGCCGCCGTGGAGGAATCGCCCCGGGGGTGAGCCGCCGCACTTCGGAGATCCTCAGTCCTTCCCCACCTTTTCCGCCCGTAGACTTGTCCTTCACCCGATTCCGACCCACGAGAGATACCCCGTGAGCCGCCGTTCTTCCTCCCCTGACCAGGAGGGTCGATCTTCCAACCCCCTCTACCGCCGCGAACACGGCAACCGAGGGGGTGATATCGAATGCTCGAAGCGACGCTGACGCTGCTCGTCGGCATCCTCGTGACGCTCGCGATCATCGCGGCCTGCGGCTTCTTCGTCGCGCAGGAGTTCGCGTACATCTCGGTCGACCGCTCCCGCCTGGCCGCACTCGCCGAGAAGGGCGACGCGCAGGCGAAGCGCGTCCTCGCGATCACACAGCGCACGTCGTTCCTGCTGTCGGGCGCGCAGCTCGGGATCACCGTGACCGGCCTTCTCATCGGATACGTCGCCGAGCCCCTCATCGGCGCCTCGATCGGCACGCTGCTCGGCGGCGTCGGCATCGCGCCGGGCGTGTCGATCCTCATCGGCACGATCGGGGCGCTTCTGCTGGCCACCGTGGTCACGATGATCTTCGGCGAGCTGTACCCGAAGAACCTCGCCCTCGCCAACCCGGAGCCGCTCGCACGGGCCCTGGCGGTGCCGACGCGCATCTACCTCATGCTCTTCGGCTGGCTGATCTCGGTCTTCGACGTCGCCGCGAACGCTCTGCTGCGGCTCCTGCGCATCGAACCGCTCGAAGACGTCGACGAGAGCGCCACGGCGCAGGATCTCGAGGCGATCGTCGAGGAGTCCCGCGCGAGCGGAGATCTCCCGGGCGAACTCTCGATGGTCATCGACCGCATCCTGGACTTCCCGCAGCGCGACGTCGAGCACGCGATGGTCCCGCGCTCGCGCATCGACTCGATCACCCCCGACACCACGATCGCCGAGGTCCGCGCGATGATGGCGACCGGTCACACCCGTTATCCCGTGATCGGCGACGAGGACGAGCCGGTCGGCGTCGTCGAGCTCATCGACCTCCTCCGCGGCGCGCATGCCGACGAGGCATCCGTCACGACCGTCATGCGGGATGCCGTCGTCATCCCCACCACGATGCTCCTGCCGGTCGCCCTCGAACGCATGCGCCAGACCCGCAACGAGCTCGCCTGCGTCGTCGACGAGTACGGGAACTTCGACGGCATCCTGACGGTCGAGGACATGACCGAGGAGGTCATCGGCGAACTCTCCGACGAACACGACCTCGACGTCGTCGAGACGGTGGCCCTCGGCGCCGATCGCTGGCGCGTGCCCGGAGACCTGCACCTCGATGAGGTCGAACGCCTCGTCGGGCACGACCTCGCCGACGACGATCGTGAAGACTCCGAGACGATCGCGGGGCTCGTCATCAGCACGTACGGCGACCTCGCACCCGCCGGCAGCGAGGTGCGCATCGACCTGCCCGCGAAGCCGTCGGAGACGGTGCAGGGCATCCACATCGACCGTTGGCTCGTGGTCACGGTGACCGCCGTCGAGCGTCACGTGCCGGCGCAGCTCGAGGTGCGACTGCGCGAGCACGACACGGATGCCGACGAGCCGGGCGACCCCGACACCGCGAGCGCCGATTCCGACGCCGCGCTCGGCGGACGAGAGGAGACGGCGCGATGAGCTGGTGGGCCGTCACCCTCGCCACCGTGGGCCTGATCGTCGCGAGTGCGTTCTTCGTGATCGTGGAGTTCTCTCTCCTCGCCGCGCGCCGCCACCGCCTGGAGGCGGAGGCCGATCGCAGCGCCTCGGCCCGATCCGCGCTGCGCGGCGTCAACGAGCTGACCGTGATGCTCGCCTTCGCCCAGCTCGGGATCACGGCGTGCACGTTCCTCCTCGGCGCGATCACGAAGCCCGCGATCGACTACGCGCTCTCCCCCGTCCTCGAGCAGTGGGGGCTCCCCTACGTGCTCGCCGACATCCTCGCGTTCGCGTTCGCGCTGATCGTCGTGACCTTCCTCCACCTCGTCATCGGGGAGATGGCCCCGAAGTCGTGGGCGATCGCCCACCCCGAGACGGCTGCGAAGGCGACGAGCATCACGGCACGGGCGCTCACGTGGCCGCTGCGCCCGTTCCTGCTGTGGATCAACCGCATCGCCAACCGCCTCGTCAAGGCGTCGGGCGTCGAGCCCGTCGACAAGGCCGCGGCCGGCGGCCAGGACATCGACACGATCCGCCAGCTCGTCGCGCACTCGCGGGCTGCCGGGACGCTCGAGGAGCAGTACTCCGCACCCATCGCCCAGGCGATCTCGCTCGGAACCCGCACGGTCGGCGACATCGTGCAGACGGATCGCACGCCGACGTCGGTGCCCGAGGGCGCGTCCGTCGGCGAGGTGCAGGCGGTCGCGGCATCCTCGGGCCACCTGCGGATCCTGCTCGGCAGCGGCGCCGACTGCGCCGTCGTGCACGTGCGCGACACGCTCACGCTCGACGCCGACGCGCCCGCCCGCGCGGCGGCGCGCGTGCCGGTGCGCGTCACGCTCGACCTGCCGGCGTACGAGGCGCTCGCCCGCATCCGGCGCGCCCGGGTGCAGCTGGCCGTCGTCGTCGACGGCGACCGCCTCGTCGGGGTCGTCACGATCGACGACCTGTTGCGCGAAGTGCTCCCTCGCGAGGCGGCCACCGCGGCCACCGCGTCCTGACGCGACCCTGGCCGCCGGGACCTGTGCCAGGCTCCCGCCGCGGCCGTCGCAGATTCGGAGATGCGCGCCGGATTCGGATGCCTGCCGCCCGGGCCTCCGAATCCGTGACGCATCTCCGATTCCGCGCACGCGGGTTAGCCTGAGTGCATGGACGGACTGCGGCGCGGCGGACGGGTGGCGCTCGTGTACCTCGTCGCGGCCGGCGCCGGGTGGGTCGTGGCGTCGTTCCTGGGCGACATCCTGCCCGGGTGGCTCGTGTGGCCGGTGACGTTCGTCGTCGTCATGGGCGTGGCGCTGATCGCGCTTCGCCGTCGCAGCTCCTCGCACACCCGTCCCCCGCAGGATGCCGATCTCGCGGCATCCGACGAGTACTCCGACCTGCAGCTCGGACGCCGCCCCGCCACGCCGCCGCCGCACGAGACGGGCACCACCTCTCAGCTCGGTGACCCGAACCCGGGCGACCCGCTCACCCTTCCGCCGCGCGACGACCGCCGGGAGCCGTGACACTCGCCAACGTCCGTCGATCGGCCGTTTCTGGGTTTGCCCGGCCCCGGCGCGCTTTGGGAGACTGGACGCCATGACCACCCCCGCCATCCAGACCTTCGAGCCCGACGGGCGCGCCATCGGCTACATCGACGAAGGCGAGGGCCCGGCGCTGGTGCTCATCCCCGAGACCGGCGAGGACATCGGATCGCTCGGCACGCTCGCCTCGATCCTCGTCGAAGAGGACTTCCGCGTCGTGCGCCTCGCCCCGCTCGATGCCGCGGCCGACGCCGGCGACCTCGCCCGCACGGTCGTGGACGTGATGGATGCCGTGGGCCTCGACCACGCCTGGATCGGCGGCCACGGCTTCGGCGCCACGGTCGCCCGGGCCCTTCCCGGCGCGAACCACGACCGTGTCGACGGCGTGCTGCTGCTGGCGCCCGAGCCGGCCGACATCGCGCTCGCAGACGACATCCCGGTGCTCATCATCCACGGCACCGACGACGACGACGCGGCCATCGCCGAGAGCGCACGCCTCCTGGCATCCGCCCCGACGATCGCGAGCGTCCGCACCGTCGACGGCGCCGGTCACCTCTTCCCCGCGACCCACCCGGGTGAGACGTCGTGGTTCATCGAGGACTACCTCGACTGGGACTGACTCCCCGCGCTTTCGCAGGATCTCGGCCTACCCTGGCGGCAACCGAGCCCGTCGAGGAGGAGCCATGAGCGCCCACGCCGTCCGTACGCCGTTCGCCTTCGTGATCGCCGGCGCGGCGCTCGCCCTGACGCTCTCGGCCTGCTCCTCGGGAGAGACGAACGGCGGCGCCGCGGCCCCCACGGGGTCGTCGTCGCGCCCGCCCTTCCAGACGACGACACCCGGCCCGGTCGGGCCCACGGGCGCCGCCGTCGAGGTCCCCGCGGCAAGGTGGGATGCCCTCGTCGCCGACCTCGAGTCCCGCGGGGTGACCGATGCCCCGCAGCTGGTCTCGGCCGAGGCGGTCACCTTCGCCGACGGATCCCTCGGCTGCGCGAGCCCCGGCCAGTCGTACACGCAGGCGCAGGTCGACGGCATGCGCGTCATCGTGACCGCGGGCGACAAGACCTACGACTACCGTTTCGGCTCCGGCGACGCGCTCGTCCTCTGCGAGCGCTGACCGCCTCGCCGAACTTCACCACGTTTCGACGCGCTCCGCTCGGTCGACGATCGGCGGGGGAACGGCGAAGGGGCGGGACGCTCGCGCGCACCCGCCCCTCCGTCGTCGGTCTTACTTCAGCTTGACCAGCAACGCCTCACCGGCACCCGACGGGTTGTCGTAGACGACGACCATCGAGCCGAGGGGCTTCTGCGCCGCGACCTGCGCCGCGTTGACGGGCACCTCGACCGACGCGCTGCCGCGCTTGGGGACCTCGACGTACTGGCCGTTGCCGATCGCCGGGGCGGTCGGGTCGTAGGTGGCCCAGCCGTCGACGGCATCCGATCCGCCGCTCGACCCGAAGGTCTGCACCGTGTAGTTGAACGATCCGGCGATGCCGAGGTCGCTCGCGTACACGGGCAGCAGGATCGTGCTCGAGTCGGTCGGCGCCTGCGCGAGGAATCCGCTCGCGTAGAGCGCACCCGTCTTGACGTTCGAGAGGAACACCTCGGAGGTGCCGTCGACGCTGCCCGAGCGCACGCCGCCGGAGTCGGCCGACAGGACGACCCAATCGGCTTCGCCGTCACCGTCGGTGTCGAGGATGATGTCGTACTCGTTGGCCGCTGCGTTCGACCAGCGCTTGTGCGTGTTGACCGCGAACACCATGAGGGTGTCGCCGCCGGCCGGGAACGACTGCACGCCCGCGGCGCGCACGTCGTAGCCCGTGTCGGGGAGCTCCTTCGTGGCGTCCTTGTCGTCCGAAAGGCCCCACGTGTAGACGTCCGCGGCGGCGGGCAGCGCACCGAACACGTTCCACAACGAGATCTTCTTCGTCGCGTCGGCGACCTGCTGCTTCTTCGTGAACAGCGTCGACGTCGAGGTCGACACGGTGCTGTTCGAGCGGGGCACCAGCAGGTACGGCACGCGCAGCGTCGAGTCCGGCGAGGTCAGGACGATGTCGCCCGAGATCTCGTGGAACGCGAACTGGTCGTCGCCGAGCGAGCTCGGCACATCCTTCGCCGCTGCGGTGACGGTCAGCAGCAGCTTGGCCGTACCGCCCGGGCGCACCGTGATCGACTTCGACGAGAGGCCGACGCGTGCGGGCAGCGACTCGGCGGTCGCGGCGGTCGAGACCTTGTAGGTCACCGCGCTCGTGCCGTCGTTGCGGAGCGTGACCGTCTTGATCCCGCCGAACCCGAGCGGCGACTCCTGGAAGCCGAAGCTCAGCGCCGACTCGCGCGCCCAGCCGCTCTCGATGCGGAACGCGTCCCCGGTCGCCGTGACCGTCGTCGCGACCGCCTGCGCGGTGTCGACGAGGCCGACGCCCCCGCGGACGAGGTTCTGCCCGGCGACGTTCTCCGGGTCTGCCGTGGAGACGATGGATGCCGACACCTGCGCCGCGTTCCAGGCGGGGTGCGCCTGGACCGAGAGCGCCGCGACACCCGCGACGTGCGGGGCGGCCATCGAGGTGCCCGAGAGGATCGCGGCACCCGCGCCCGTACCGACCGCGGCCGACGAGATGGACACGCCGGGGGCGGCCACGTCGGGGCTGATCGCGCTGTCACCCGAACGGGGACCCTTCGAGGTGAACGACGCGTAGCCGCGGAACGACGGGTTGACGATGGTGCCGCCCGCGATCGTGGCGGTCGCACCGGTCGTGAACGCCGGACCCGACGACGAACGCACCCCGAGGAACGGGATCGTGCCGACGAACTGCTCGCCGGTGTCGGGGTTCTCGGTGATCTGGCCCTCGTACGGGGGCAGGTCGTCGGTGGAGTTCACCATGAGCACTGCCGCAGCGCCCGCCTTCTCACCGAAGACGGCCTTCGCCACGCGGGCGCACGTGCCGCGCGAGACGACGGCGAGCTGGTTGCCGCCCGGGACGATGCCCGCGGCCGTGAACGCCTCGGTCGAGCAGCCCAGCGCGTTCGCGCCGGTGAGGCGGACGACCGAGAGCTCGCCGACCGACGAGAGGTCGGCGCCGTTGGCGTTGATCGCCTCGACGGCGGTGCCGCCGACGGTGACGGTCGCACCCGGGAACGACTCGGTGCTGTCGACGGCCGAGACCGAGATCACGCCGTCGCCGCTTCCCGGCGAGCCGGTGATGTAGGGGTTGCCGCCGGAGTTGCCGGCCGACGCGACGACGACGACGCCCGCGCCCACCGCGTTGGCGGAGGCGACGGCGCTCGGGTCGTCACCGCGGCCGAACGACGAGCCGAGCGACATGTTGATGACGTCCATGCCGTTCTCCACGGCCCAGTCGATCGCGGGGACGGTCTGGTCGGTCGAGCCGCCGCAGCCGAACACGCGCAGCGCGTACAGGTCGACCTGCGGCGCGACGCCGGGGCCGATGCGGAACTGCGTGTCGGGCGTCGAGGCGTCGTACGGACCGGGGTAGGTGGTGCCGTCGGGCAGCACGCCGGAACCACCGGTCGTGCCCGCGACGTGCGAGCCGTGGCCCTGGCAGTCGAGGGGGTTGCTGTCGGGCTTCGGGATGGGCTGGTAGGTGGCGCTCGACGAGTCGGCGTTGTAGTCGTCGCCGACGAAGTCCCACCCGCCCTTCACGCGCGGCGAGTCGGGTCCGAACAGCGCCGGATCGGCCGGCTGGTCGGACGAAGCCGCGGCGGCTTCGAACGCCTCGGTCGTGCCCGGGCCGCCGAAGGTGGCGTGGGTGTAGTCGATGCCCGTGTCGATGATCGCGACCTTGACGTTCTGGCCGGCGTAGCCGGTGTTCTGCCAGACCTGGGGGACCCCGAGGAAGGGCACCGAGACCGCGTTGTCGATGGAATATGTGCGGGTCGGGTGGATCGCGACGACGCCGGGGAGGCTCGCGACGGCGTCGAGCTGGTCGGCGGGAACGGATGCCTGGACACCGTTGTAGGCCGACTGCATCTGCGTCTGCACCTCGCCGCCCTTGCTCTCGAGCTCGGAGACGACGGGCTCCTGGGCCTTCTCGAGCTCCGACTTGATCTCGTCGCGCTGGGCGGCGCTCAGGTCGCCGTCGGTCTGGGCCTCGACGACGGCGACGGGGTCGCCCTCGAGCTCGACGATGACCGTGACGCGTCCGTCGGCGCCGATCGCGGCCGGAGTGAAGCCCGAATCGATCGCGCCGTCACTGGGCGCGGGCGCGAAACGCGACGACGGATCGTCTTCCGGCGTGGCCGCGATCGCGGCCGTTGCGGGCAGGGTGAGCGCGACCGCGCCGACCACCGCCAGGATTCGTCGATGCAACAGGGAACCACCTTTCGTGCAGGGGGGCACGCCGACGCCCGGGTCAGGCACGGCTGAAAGGAGGCTATGCATTCGTGCTGGATCCGGGAAGAGCGGACGCCCTTGCATGAGAGGATCCTCACGCGCATCGCGCGGATGCCGGAAAATCTCCGGCATCCGCCTGCGCTCATCCTGCTGCCGTCAGGCGATGCGCGTGCCGGGCGGGAGCGTCCGCGCCGGTGTGCGCGTGCGCGCCCACGCCCACCAGAGGAGGAGACCGGCGATCGCGATCTGCACGGCGAGCCCGACGAACCAGCTCGGCACGGTCTGCGCGATGACCTCTTCGGGGGTCGGTCCGGGTTCGTAGCCGCCGTACCCGGCGGGGTCGCAGTCGTCGTACGTCATCTCGAGCGGGGGCGTGATCTGCGCGCTGCGCACCCCCGCTTTGATCCACCCGAACAGATCGTCGGGGTTTCCGCGGTCGTCGAAGGTGGTCGGCGAGGCGTCGGCGAGGATGACGAACGGGTTGGTCGAGAGCATCCACCAGACGCGATCGAACCGCGGCACGCGATAGGTGGTCGTCTCCCAGTCCTCGCAGACCATGTTCTCCGCGTCGCCCCAGCACTCGTCGGACCCGTCACGGCACGTCATCGTGCCGTCGGAGTTGTAGGCGACGGACCGCGACTTCGACACCCCCTCGCTCGTGATCGACGCACCGACGAGACCGAACGCGATGGAGCTGCCGAACGTGAGTGCCGCGACGACGAGGTAGGTGACCGCGACCGAGAAGAGCGGGCGGGCGAGGATGCCGGACAGTGCGACGCCGATCGCCGAGACGACCGCGATCTCCGCCACGAGGATCGCGAGCGAGACGACCACCACGAGGGGGTTCACCCCTCCCGTGAGCGTGGCGACGACGAGGAAGGGCGTCGCCACGACGACGAACGCGAGTCCCGTGATCCAGGCGGCGAGGAACTTGCCCCAGAGGATCTCGCCGGTGGTGGCGAGGCTCACCTGCAGCGCCGCGAGCGTCGACGCATCGCGGTCGCCGTTGATGCTGTTGCCGCTGAGCGTCGGCGAGACGAGCAGCACGAGAAGCAGCGTGAAGCAGACGACGATCGAGTAGACCCCCGGCCCGCCCGGACCCCACCCGCCGAAGACGATGAAGGCGAGCGCCGTGACCCCGACGAGCAGGAACGCGAACACGCCGAGCAGCACGTACCACGACACCGTGCGCACGCGCTGGAGGAGTTCGAGACGGGTGATCGCCCAGAGGCGGGAGAGGTTCACGAGCGACCCCCTTCGAGATCGAGGAAGGTGTGTTCGAGCATGCCCGTCGTCGCGGCGTACTCCGCAATCGGAAGCCCGGCCCCCACCAGCGCCGCGAGGGCCGCGGCGGCGTCGGCGTCGGAACCGAAGGACACGAGCAGATCGCGGCGGTCGATCGGGATGAGCGCGGCGTCGAGCCCCAGCACCTGAGCCACGGGGACGACGGCGCTGCGCGGGTCGCGGTCGGCGAGGCGGATGCGCCAGGTGCGGCGCCGCGTCGCCGCCGCGGCGACCCGGTCTGCGCCCACCGTGGCCCCGTCGACGAGGAAGACGGCCTCGTCCACCACCTCGTCGAGTTCGGAGAGGATGTGGCTCGAGAGGAGGATCGTCCGGCCCTCGGCGGCGAGGCGGCGCAACAGCATGCGCAGTTCTACCCGCGCTTGCGGGTCGAGCCCCGACGCCGGCTCGTCGAGGAGCAGGACGCGCGGGTCGTGGACGAGGGCGCGGGCGAGGCCCAAGCGCTGCTTCTGGCCGCGCGAGAAGACCTTCGCCGGGGTGTCGGCGAGGGCACGGAGCCCCAGCTCGTCGATGAGGCGCTCGGCGCCGCGGGCGGCGGCGTCGGCATCGAGGTCGTAAAGCCGCCCGGTCATGACGAGGGTCTCGCGGGCGGTGAGCGAGGGCCAGGCGCCGAGGGAATCCGGCATCCATCCGATGATGCGGCGGACCCCGGCGGCGTTCTCGAGCGGGTCGATGCCGCCGATGCGGATCGTTCCGGCATCCGGGGCGAGGAGGGAAGCGAGCATGAGCAGCAGCGTCGTCTTGCCCGAGCCGTTCGGGCCGACGAGGCCGGTGACGGCGCCGGCGCGGGCGGTGAGGGTGACGTCGCGGACGGCGTGCACGGCACCGAAGGAGCGGCGCACACCCGAGGCGACGATGCCGGGGGAATCCATGGTGCTCACCCTATGCGGCGGGGGTCGCGGTTCTTCGGAGATCGGGCGTTCTTCGGAGATTCCGGCGCCGAAACGTCCGCAGAACGCGCGATCTCCGGAGAACGCGCGAGGGCGCGCGGCGCGCAGCGCGCGTCAGCGGAAGAACTCGAGCCCGAGGTCGGGGTGGTCGACGAAGACCCCGTCGACCCCGGCATCCGCGATCACCTGCCACTCCCCCTCGTAGGCGCCGAATGCCGCCTTGTCGCGCCCACGCCGGAACTGTCCGATGAGGAAGTTGTTCTCGGGGCGGCACGTCCAGGTGAAGACACGTAGGCCCCGCGCGTGCGCGTCGGCGACGATGCGCGACGGCCCCGCGGTGCGTCCGAGGCGGTCGGGGTCGAGGATCATCCGCTTGTCGACGCTGATCCCGTCGACCCGCCCGGCGAGGGCGTCGAGTCCGGCGGGCGCAGCCTGCTCGCGATACGTGGGGGCGGTGTGACCGCGCGCGGCGACGAGGTCGTAGGGCTTCCCGGCCGCCTCGAGCAGGTAGATGTATGTGCCCCGGATGCCGTGGGCGCGCACATCGGCGAGGACGGTCGACTCGAACGCCTCGATGAACAGCGGCAGCGACCCGTCGGCCCAGCCGGCGCTCCGGAGGGTCGCGGCGATCACCGCCGCGACGTCGTAGCCGAGGAGCGAGAAGTAGGTCGCGTGCTTGATCTCGAGGACGACGCCGATCTCCCGGCCCTGATCGAGGGATGCCTGGCGCACGATGTCGAGGACGTCCACGAGCCGGAGCGGCGGCTGCTCGCCGTCGAAGCTCGCGCTCGCCGGGCGGAGCTTCGGCAGGCGCTCGCGGCAGCGCAGGGTCTGGAGCTCCGCCCACGTGAAGTCCTCGGTGAACCAGCCGGTGAGCTCCGCGCCGTCGATCGTCTTGGTCGTTCGACGCTCGGCGAACTCCGGGTGGCCTTCGACGTCGGTCGTCGACCCGATCTCGTTCTCGTGGCGCACGACGAGGACGCCGTCGGACGTGAACACGACGTCGGGCTCGACGGCATCCACGCCGAGCGCCAGCGCGAGGTCGTACGAGGAGCGGGTGTGCTCGGGGCGGTATCCCGGCGCGCCGCGGTGACCGATCACGAGCGGACGACGACGCGGCATGCGTCCAGGGTAGCGAGGTCGGCCGCCGCGACCGCAAAGTTGAGTCGGGTCGCATCACCTTTTCACAGCGGACGCACAGCGCTCACCCTGCCGCAGACTTCGCCCGTCCGATACGCTGGAAATCCGCAGGATCCCGCCCGCGGCACCCCTCGCATTGGAGAGAGACCACAATGGCCTCGAACAGCAACCCCGCTTTCAGCAACCCCGCGTTCCAAGAACAGCGGCCCGGGCTGACCCCGCCGGCTGCGCAGACCCAGTTCGGCGTCGCTTCGGGCCAGACCGTCGACGCCGCCATGCAGGCGCAGCTCGAGGGCGCCTACGCCGCCCCGACCGCCGGCTCGGTCGACACCGGCCGCATGACCGTCGAAGACACCGTCCTGAAGACGCTCGCCCTCTTCGGCATCCTCGTCGTCACCGCCGTCGTCGGCTGGATCTGGACCATGTCGACCGTGACGGCCGACTACCCCGTCCCGACGATGGCCCCGTGGATCATCGGCGCGCTCGGCGGTTTCGTCCTCGCCATGATCGTGACCTTCACAGCCCGCAAGAAGATCCGCCCCGGCCTGATCTTCGCCTACGCGGCCTTCGAGGGCCTCTTCGTCGGCGGCATCTCGGCGTTCTTCGACTTCATCTGGCCCGGCATCGTCGTCCAGGCGACCCTCGCGACCCTCTCGGTCGTCGGCGTCACCCTCGCGCTGTTCGCGAGCGGCAAGCTGCGCGCCACGAAGCGCATGACCAAAATCTGGATGATCGCGATGGTCGGCTATCTCGTCTTCTCGCTGGTCAACGTCATCATGATGTGGATGGGCGCCTTCCCCGCCGGCAGCGCCGGCCCGTTCGGCATGTACTCGGTGAAGGTCGCGGGCATCCCGCTCGGCGTCATCATCGGCATCTTCGTGGTGCTGCTCGCGGCGTACTCGCTCGTGATGGACTTCGACTCCATCCAGCAGGGTGCCCGCAACGGCGCCCCGCGCGTCTACGGCTGGCTCGGCGCCTTCGGCCTCATGGTCACGGTCGTCTGGCTCTACGTCGAGATGCTCCGCCTCATCGCCATTTTGCGCGGAGACAACTGACGCCTCGCGCGTCTCGCAGGAAGGCCCGTCCGGCTCACGCCGGGCGGGCCTTCGCGTTGCGCGGGCGCGGGTTGGGGGTACGGTCGGATCACCATGAGACGCGGTTCCAACCTGCCTGCCGTCGGCACATACAACCAGACCCTGGTCCTCGACCTGATTCGCCGATCTCCGGACGGCCTCAGCCGCAGCGAGCTCGCCGAGCGCACCGGACTGTCGGCGCAGACCCTCAGCAACGTCGCACGTAAGCTCGTCTCCGAGGGCCTGATCTACGAGGGCGCGCCGATCATCGCCGGCAAGGGCAAGCCCCGCATCCCGCTGCTGCTGCGCCCTCAGGCGCGATACGCCGTCGGCGTCCACCTCGACCCCGCCGTCGACACGATCGTGCTCCTCGACCTCAGCGGGACGGTCGTCGCCCACCGGGAGCATCCCCCGCAGACGGGCCTCGACGCCGCGACACTGGTCGCGGGCCTCGCGGAGCGCATCAACGCGCTGCTCGATGCCGCCCTGGTCCGCCGCGACCTCATCCTCGGGGTCGGCGTCGCCGTCCCCGGCCCGATCGACGCGCGGCGCGGCGCGATCCTCGAACCGCCGCTTCTTCCCGCCTGGCACGGTGTCGCGCTGCGCGACGACGTCGCCGCGGCGACGGGCCTCGCCGTCGTGGTGGAGAAGGACGTCGTCGCGGCGATGGTCGGCGAGCTGTGGACGGATGCCGAACAGCAGCTCAACGAGGCCCTGTACTTCTACTACGGCGCGGGCGTCGGAGCGGGACTCGCGGTCGACGGCACCCCGGTGCACGGGCGCACCGGGAACGCGGGCGACATCGCGCACCTCGTGGTCGAAGCGGACGGCCCCCGGTGCGCCTGCGGACAACACGGATGCCTCGGCGTGGCCGTCGCACCCGAGCGTCTCGTCGCCGAGAGCGAGGGGATCGCGGTCGCCGATCTGCCGGCCCCCTCCGAGCTGCGCCTTCGACTGGGTCTGCTCGCCGAGCGCGCACGTCGCGGCGATACGGCGGCGGCGGCGTTGTTCGAGCGCACCGCCGCATCCATCGCGCGCGCGATCGTCCTGGTCAACAATCTGCTCGATGCCGACGCGGTGGTCATCGGCGGCCCGATGTGGGCGCGCATCGCGCCCGCTGTCGCGGCGCCGCTCGAGCGAGCGCTGAGGGAGAACTCCGCGTCGACGACGACGCGCCCGATCGCATTGTTCGAGAGCGCGCTCGGCACCGACGTCACCTCTCTCGGGGCCGCGTGCCTGATCCTCGACAGCGCGTTCACGGCCCGTCCCACCGACCTCATGATCGACCCGCGCTGAGCGGCGCCGATCGTTGTCACGTTGTGACCCGCCAACATCTTGACCTTTTAATCCATTTGCTTTAGAAAAAGAGTCGGTGCGGCGCACCGCGCACAGTCACAGCAAAGGAGCTAGGCATGAAGAGATCGATGACGACACTCGGGGTGGTGGGCATCTCCGCTCTGGCGATCGGATTGACCGGAGAAGAAGGAGTTCGAGGCGGCGAACTCGGGCACCACCATCGAGCTGGTCCCGATCGAGGCGGAGCAGGACCAGTACTTCACGAAGCTCGCGCTGATGAACGGGTCGCCCGACACCGCACCGGACGTGATCTACGAAGACATCTTCCAGATCCGCTCGGACGCCGCGGCAGGCTACCTGCAGCCGATCGACGACTACGTCGCGAAGTGGGACGGCTGGGACCTGTACGACGACGGCGCCAAACAGGCCGGCCTCGGCGACGACGGCAAGACGTACGGCGTCTCCCTGGGCACCGACACACGCGGGCTGTACTACAACAAGGATCTGTTCACCGCCGCCGGGCTTCCCGCCGACTGGGCGCCGAAGAGCTGGGACGACGTCCTCGAGGCGGCGCGCACGATCAAGCAGAGCAACCCCGACGTCATCCCGCTCAACGTCTACGCGTCGAAGGCGCTCGGGGAGGCGACGTCGATGCAGGGCTTCGAGATGCTCCTCTACGGCACCGGCGATGAGTTGATGGACACCTCGAGCAACAAGTGGGTGACCGGATCGACGGGATTCCTCGACGCACTGTCGTTCTATCAGACGCTCGCCGACGAGGGCCTCGGCCCCGACCCGGCCGACGCGCTCGATGCCGCCTGGGGCTCGAAGGTCAGCAACGAACTGCTGCCGCAGGGCAAGATCGCGATCGCTCTCGACGGCTCGTGGCTGCCCAGCAACTGGATCTCGGGCGACAACGCGTGGCCCGAGTGGGAGGACACGATGGGTCTCGCCGCCATGCCCACGCAGGACGGCAGCGGTGACGGATTCACGTCGATGTCGGGCGGCTGGACGCTGGCGCTCGGCGCGAACGCGTCCGACCCGCAGACGGCGTTCGACTTCATCGCGCAGGCACTGACGCCCGAGAACGCCCTCATGTACCACCAGGAGGCCGGCCAGATCGCGGTCCGCTCCGACGTCGCCTCGAACCAGGAGTACCTCGACTTCAACCCGTCGTTCGAGTTCTTCTCCTCGCTCGTGCAGTACACGCATTTCCGTCCCGCGACGCCGGACTACTCGCAGATCTCGTCGAACATCCCCGTGGCCACCGAGTCGGTCTTCACCGGCCAGGCTTCGCCGAAGGATGCCCAGGCGCAGTACGACCAGGCGCTCGTCGGCATCGTCGGCGAGGAGAACACGCAGGCGGGCTGATCCACCCATGACCGCCGTCGCCCCGCGCGGCACGGTCACGCGTGGCCGGGAGCACTCCTCCCGGCCACGCCGTGGCAGCCGCACCCTCTCTCGCGTCCTCCCGCTCCTTCCCGCGATCGTGCTCCTGCTCGCCTTCATGGCGGGCCCGATCATCTACGCGCTCTACGGCTCGCTCACCGACCGGGCCCTCACCGGACCCCGCGCCGCGAACCCCCAGTTCATCGGCCTCGACAACTACGCGGCGCTGTTGTCCTCACCGGACTTCTGGATGTCGCTGTGGCTGACGGTCGTGTTCGTCCTAGCATCCGCCGTGATCGGCCAGAACCTCCTCGGAATGCTGCTGGCCGTTCTCCTGCGCTCCGCGGTGAAGCCGCTCCGCTCCCTCGTCGGCGGCCTCGTCGTTCTCGCCTGGGTGCTCCCCGAGATCGTCGCCGCATTCGCGCTGTACGCGTTCTTCTCGAAGGACGGCACACTCAACGTCATGCTGGGGTGGATCGGCCTGGAAGGGACGGCGTGGCTGTACTACCTGCCCATGCTGTCGGTCATCCTCGCCAACATCTGGCGCGGCACCGCCTTCTCGATGATGGTCTACAACGCCGCGCTGGCCGAGGTTCCCCCTGACCTCACCGAAGCCGCGGAGATCGACGGAGCGAACGCGTGGCAGCGCTTCATCCGAGTCACGCTCCCGTTCATCCGGCGCTCGATCTCGACGAACCTGCTGCTGACGACCCTGCAGACCCTCGGCGTGTTCACCCTGATCTGGGTGATGACCGGCGGAGGCCCCGGCATCCAATCCTCCACACTCCCCGTGCTCGCCTACCAAGAGGCCTTCAAGTTCGCACAGGTCGGATACGGCACCGCGATCGCCGTCGTGACGCTGCTCATCGGCGCGGTGTTCTCCATCGCGTACATCAAGCTCTTGAAGCCGGAGGTGGACTGAGATGACCGCCACCCAGACCGAAGCCGTCACGACGCGTCGCGCCGCGTCGCCGAAGCCGATCAGCGTCGCCTCGCCGCGCAAGCGGACGCAGGCCCTTCTCTCGTCGCTCATCCTCGCGGCGATCGGTCTGACCTTCCTCGTGCCGCTCCTGTGGATCGTGTTCGCCTCCTTCGATCCGAATGCGACGACGTCGATGAAGCTGCCCGAGACGTGGACGGTCGACAACTACACGAAGGTCATGACGTGGGAGCTGACCTGGCAGCCTCTGCTGAACTCGATCCTGATCTCGTTCGGGACCGCGGCGATCACCGTCATCGTGGGCGTCCTCGCCGCTTACCCGCTCTCGCGCTACCGACTGCGGTTCCAGAAGTCGTTCATGTACGCGATCCTCTTCGGGACGGGCCTGCCCATCACTGCGATGATGGTGCCGGTCTACGCCCTGTTCGTGTCCATGGAACTCCTCGACTCGGTGTGGGGGGTCGTCCTCTTCATGGCGGCGACGTCGCTGCCGATGGCCATCTGGATGCTGAAGAACTTCATGGACTCGGTACCGGTTTCCCTCGAAGAGGCAGCCTGGGTCGACGGCGCGTCCTCGATGCAGGCGCTGACGAGAGTGGTCCTGCCCCTCATGCGCCCGGGCATCGGCGTCGTGTTCATCTTCGTGTTCACCACCGCATGGGGGAACTTCTTCGTCCCCTTCGTCCTCTTGTTCACCTCGTCGAAGTTCCCGGCCGCCGTGTCGATCTTCAACTTCTTCGGACAGTGCGGGGCCATCGCCTACGGACAGCTCGCCGCGTAATCCGTGCTCTATGCGACCCCCATGATCGTCCTCTACGTCGTCGTCCAGCGCCTGTCCGGCGGTGCGTTCGCACTCGCCGGATCGGTCAAGGGCTGACTCTCCCCCGAAAGGCTCCACCATGCACGACCGCTCCTCTCTCGCCGCGCTTCGCATCGACCGTTTCGTGCGCGAGCGGCTCACTCCCGCCGTCTATCGCGCCGCTGTCCCCCTCGATCTCGAGTTCTGGGAGGCCCCCGACGAGCCGGTTCCGTTCGCGGAGGCCGCCGCGGGCGTCTACGCGCCGATCTCGGCCGGGGACGCGTGGGGCCGGCCGTGGGGCACGACATGGTTCCGCGTGCGGGGCGCCGTCCCCGAGGAGTGGCGCCGCGAGGGTGCCCTCCCTCCGACGACGCGGGCGGAGATGGTCGTCGATCTCGGCTTCACGAGCGGGCAGCCCGGGTTCCAGTGCGAGGGAATGGTGTGGGATGCCGAGGGGCACCCCGTACGCGGCGTCGCACCGCTGAACACCGCGGTCAGCGAGGCGGTCGCCGCCGAAGGCACCGTCGACGTCTACCTCGAGGCGGCGTCGAACCCCGACGTCGGGAGCTTGTTCAGCTTCGCGCCGACGTCGCTCGGCGACAAGGCGACCGCGGGGCCCGGGCCGATCTACCGCCTGCGCCACGTCGACCTCCGCCTGCGCGACCTCGAGGTCGCCGCCCTCCTCGCCGACGTGCGCGCGCTGCGAGGACTCGCCGACCAGATCGACCCGCAGTCGCCCCGTCGCGCCGAGATCCTCGTCGGCCTCGAGCGGATGATCGACGCCGTCGATCCCGACGACGTGGCCGGCACGGCCGCGCGCGGCCGCGAGATCCTCGCTCCCCTCCTCGCCCGGCCCGCCGTCGGAAGCGCACACACCCTCCACGCGGTCGGTCACGCCCACATCGACTCGGCCTGGCTGTGGCCGGTGCGCGAGACGGTACGGAAGGTCGCTCGCACCTTCTCGAACGTCCTCTCGCTCATGGACGAAGATCCCGACGTCGTCTTCGCGGCATCCTCCGCCCAGCAGTACGCCTGGATCAAAGAGGTCTACCCCGACCTGTTCGCGCGGATCGCCGAGCGCGTCGCCGAGGGCCGCTTCGTGCCGGTCGGGAGCATGTGGGTCGAATCCGACACCAACATGCCCGGGGGTGAGGCGCTCGCCCGACAGTTCGTGGCGGGCAAGAGCTTCTTCCTCTGCGAGTTCGGCATCGACACCCCGGAGGTGTGGCTTCCCGACTCGTTCGGCTACACGGGGGCGCTGCCGCAGATCGCGGCCGCTGCGGGAGCGCGGTGGTTCCTCACGCAGAAGACCTCGTGGAACGAAACCAATCGCATGCCGCACCACACCTTCCAGTGGGAGGGCATCGACGGCACCCGCCTGTTCACGCACTTCCCCCCGGTCGACACCTACAACTCCGTCGTCTCGGCGAAGGAGCTCGCCCACGCCGAGCACAACTTCGCCGACAAGGGTCGCGCCAACGTCTCGCTCCTCCCCTACGGCTACGGCGACGGAGGTGGCGGCCCGACGCGGGAAATGGCGCAGGCGATCACGCGCACCCATTCTCTCGAGGGTTCGCCGAAGGTCGTGCACAGCACCCCGCGCGCATTCTTCGAGACAGCCGAGGCCGAGTACCCGCACCCCGAGGTCTGGACCGGAGAGCTGTACCTGGAGTTCCATCGCGGCACCTACACGAGCCAACTGGCCACCAAGCAGGGCAACCGGCGCAGCGAGCACCTTCTGCGCGAAGCGGAGCTGTGGGCGACCACCGCCACGGTGCGCACGGGTGCGACCTATCCTGCCGAGCGCTTGCGGCGCGCGTGGGAGACCGTACTGCTCCAGCAGTTCCACGACATCCTGCCCGGCTCGTCGATCGCCTGGGTCTATCACGATGCGGAGCGCAATTACGCGGCCGTCGCGCGCGAGCTCGAGGACATCATCGCGACGAGCCTCGCCGGCCTCGCCGGCGAGGGGACGACGACCATCACGGTCAACGCCGCCCCCCACGCGCGCGGCGGCGTGCCGGCCCTCGGCGGCGGGTCAGCGAAGACGGATGCACCGGCGCTCGCCGCGCCGGTGCAGGACGGCGACGGGTGGACGCTCGACAACGGCATCCTGCGCGTGCATGTCGACGGTCGCGGGCTGGTGACCTCCGCCGTCGAGGTGGCCACGGGACGCGAGGCCGTCGCGCCCGGGAGTGTTGCGGGTCTCCTGCAGCTGCACCGCGACACGCCCACGCAGTGGGATGCCTGGGACATCGACGTGCACTACCGCGAGAACGTCGCCGATCTGGTCGACGCCTCATCGGTGCGCGTCGAGGACGACACCATCGTCGTCGAGCGGACGTTCGGGTCGTCGCACCTCACCGAACGCATCTCCCTCGGCGCCGACGCGCGCGTCGTCGCGTTCGATCTCGACATCGACTGGCACGAGACGCAGAAGCTCCTCAAGTTCGCCTTCCCGATCGACGTGCACACCGACACCGCGACCTCCGAGATCCAGTTCGGTCACATCGAGCGCCCCACCCATACCAACACCTCGTGGGATGCCGCCCGCTTCGAGACGGTCGCGCACCGCTGGGTGCGGGTCGCCGAGCCGGGCTTCGGCGTCGCGGTGGTCAACGATTCGACCTATGGCCACGACATCACCCGCGCCGCGCGCGCGGACGGCCGGGGCACGGTGAGCACCGTGCGACTCTCACTCATCCGGTCGGCACTCTTCCCCGATCCCACGCAGGACGAGGGCCGTCACCGCCTGCGCGTCGGGTTCGTCGTCGGCGCGGACGTCGGGACGGCGGTCGCTGAGGGATACCGGATCAACCTTCCCGAACGGACCGTCGTCGGCGGCGCGGAGGAGCTCGCCCCCCTGCTGCGCGTCGACAGCGAGGGCATCGTGGTCGAGGCGGTCAAACTCGCCGAGGACGGCAGCGGCGACGTCGTGGTGCGGCTCTACGAAGCCCTCGGCGCGCGCACCGCGGGCCGACTCACGCTCGACTTCGAGGCCAGCGGCGTCGTCGAGACCGATCTGCTCGAACGGGAGACGGAGCGCCGCGCGGTCAGCGGCGTAGACGACGCTCTCTCGTACCTCGATCTGGCGCTGCGCCCGTTCGAGATCGTGACGCTGCGCATCGCGCGCTGAGTCACGGGGGGTAGTCACAGGGGGAAACGACGGATGCTGGGGCGCGCGGCCCCGGCATCCGGTCAGATCACTCCCACTCGATGGTCCCCGGGGGCTTGGAGGTGACATCGAGCACGACCCGGTTCACGTCGCGGACCTCGTTGGTGATGCGGTTCGAGATCTTCGAGAGCACGTCGTAGGGCAGGCGCGTCCAGTCGGCGGTCATCGCATCTTCGCTGGAGACGGGACGCAGGACGATCGGATGCCCGTAGGTGCGGCCGTCGCCCTGCACGCCCACCGAGCGCACGTCGGCGAGGAGCACGACGGGGCACTGCCAGATCTCGCCGTCGAGGCCGGCCTTGGTCAGCTCCTCGCGGGCGATGGCGTCGGCATCCTGCAGAATCGCGAGGCGGTCAGCGGTGACCTCACCCACGATCCGGATGCCGAGGCCGGGGCCCGGAAAGGGTTGACGGGAGACGATCTCTTCAGGTAGCCCGAGCTCGCGACCGATCGCGCGGACCTCGTCCTTGAAGAGGGTGCGGAGCGGCTCGACGAGCTCGAACTGGAGGTCTTCGGGAAGCCCGCCGACATTGTGGTGGCTCTTGATGTTCGCGGTGCCGGTGCCGCCGCCCGACTCGACGACATCGGGGTAGAGCGTCCCCTGCACGAGGAAGCGGATCGGCTCGCCCTCGGCGGCGGCCTCGGCGACGAGGTCCGCCTGCACCTTCTCGAACGCGCGGATGAACTCGCGGCCGATGATCTTGCGCTTCTGCTCGGGGTCGCTGACGCCCGCGAGCGCGTTCAGGAACGTCTCGCGTGCGTCGACCGTGATGAGTCGGACGCCCGTCGAGGCGACGTAGTCGTTCTCGACCTGCTCGCGCTCGCCCTTGCGGAGGAGCCCGTGGTCGACGAACACCGCGACGAGCTGGTCGCCGACGGCCTCGTGCACGAGCGCCGTCGAGACGGCGGAGTCGACGCCGCCCGACAGGGCCGAGAGCACGCGCCCCGAACCGACCTGCTCGCGGATGCGCGCGACCTGCTCGGCGATGACGTTGCCGCTGTTCCAGTCGGCGGGAAGGCCCGCCGCCTTGTGCAGGAAGTTCTCGATGACGGCCTGGCCGTAGTCGGAGTGCTTCACCTCGGGGTGCCACTGCACGCCGTAGAAGCACCTCTCGGCGCTGCCGAAGGCGGCGACGGGGGTCGCGGCGGTCGAGGCGAGGACCTCGAAGCCCTCGGGTGGGGCCGAGACCTGGTCGCCGTGGCTCATCCAGACGTTCTGGTCCTGCGGCTGCCCGGCGAGGAGCACGCCCCCGGAGCCTGCGACGACGGCATCCGTCGCGCCGTACTCGCGCAGGCCCGTGTTCGCGACCGTGCCGCCGAGCTGCTGGGCCATGACCTGGAACCCGTAGCAGATGCCGAGCGTCGGCACTCCGAGCTGCAGGATGCCGGGGTCGAGGCTCGGCGCGCCGTCCTCGTAGACCGAGGACGGTCCGCCGGAGAGGATCAGCGCGACGGGGTTCTTCGCGGCGACCTCGTCGGCGGTCGCGGTGTGCGGGACGATCTCGCTGTAGACGCCGGCCTCGCGCACGCGCCGCGCGATCAGTTGCGCATACTGTGCGCCGAAGTCGACGACGAGGACGGGACGCTGATCGGTCTCGGTCTGGGTGGTCAACGGCTGCCTTCCGTGGCGGGGGTGGCGGGGTGGGCGGGAGTTGTGGATGCGGATGCCGCCGCGGACGCCTCGTCGGCCTCGCGCTTCGCGAGGTACGCCTTCACGTCGCGGGCGACGCGGGCCTCCATGAAGAACGACAGGAGCGGGACGATGCCGCCGAGGGCGAGCATGATGAAGCGGCCGAAGCCCCAGCGCATGAGGCTCCACACGCGGAAGCACGCGAAGAGGTAGACGACGTAGAACCAGCCGTGCGCGATGAGGATGCCGAGGGACAGGTTCACCCCGTCGCCGGTCGACTCGTGCCCGGTCGCGGTTTCGACGACGGGGGCGAACCACAGGAATCCGCCGGAGCCGCCGAGGAACAGCTCGTAGCCGAAGGCGTACTTGATGATCATCTCGGCGCACAGGAGCAGGAGCATGACGCCCGTGATGACCGAGGCGATCTGGTAGAAGCGCAGCGCGCCGCGGATCGCCGGGAAGGTGGCGAGCTTGGGCTGGGGCATGGCCTCCAGTCTAGTCGCCGGGCGAGGTCAGGCCGCCGGACCCCGCTCCTCGAGCTCCTCGAGCTCCTTCTCCCAGGCATCCCTCGCCAGGCGGTACCACATGTAGAAGGCGAAGCCGGCGAAGATCGCCCACTCGACGGCGTAGAAGACGTTGAGCCAGTTGACGTTCGAGCCCTCTTCGGGCGCCGGCGAATCGATCGGCACGAGGCCGTCCCGCAGCGTGTCGCCGCCGTCCGCCACCAGGTAGGGCCGATACACGTTGAGCCCGTCGGTGTCGTGCCACCAGCTCAAGAGGGCAGCCGGTGACATGCGGGTCATCTCGGTCGCCGGCGCGCCCTTCGGAGGCAGCGCCGGGCCCTCGTCGGAGATGAGCCGGCCGGTGAGCTCGACGGCGGCAAGATCATCGCTTCCGGGGTCGCTGTTGAGGGAGGATGCCGCGGCTTCCGCGACGGCGCGGGTCGGCGTCCACCCGATCGCGACGGCGAGCGAGGTCGGGTCGGGGATCTGCCCCTCCTCGCCGGCGGGCGTGGCCGGGTCCACCCGCAGCTGGCCCGTGACCCAGTAACCCTCGTCGCCGCCGTTGAAGCGCGAGGAGACCACGAGGAAGTCACCGGCGACGAACGTGCCGGCGACGTCGACCTTCTGCCCGACGAGCGGCTCGGGCAGGTACGTCCCCGGGGCGACGACGTCGGCGATGGGGCGCACGTCCTCGGTGATGCCGGGGGGCGGCGGATTCGTGTCGATCGCGCGGCCCAGCTGCCACTGGCCGAGCCAGGCGAAGACGCCGGCGACGACGAGGGCGAACAAGAGCATCCCGATCCACCAGGGCCGGAGCATCACTTCGCGCAGCGTCGGCGGGAACACCTCCGGCGGCTCGGGCGCGGACGTGCGGGCGCCGGGCTCGGGCGTGCGAGGGGATGCCTGGGGGTCTGACGTCATCACTTCGTGGAGTACGGCGCGACGACGACCTCGACGCGCTGGAACTCCTTGAGGTCCGAGTATCCGGTCGTGGCCATCGACTTCTTCAGCGCGCCGATGAGGTTGGTGGTGCCGTCGGCGACAGGGGCCGGCCCGTACAGGACCTGCTCCATCGTGCCGACCTGTTCCACGGCGACGCGCTTGCCCCGCGGTAGTTTCGCGTGGTGCGACTCCGGACCCCAGTGGTAGCTGTGGCCGGGCGCGTCGGTCGAGCGCGCGAGCGCGACGCCGAGCATGACGGCATCCGCACCCATGGCGAGCGCCTTGACGATGTCGCCGGACGTGCCCACGCCGCCGTCGGCGATGACGTGGACGTAGCGGCCGCCCGATTCGTCGAGGTAGTCGCGGCGCGCGCCGGCGACGTCGGCGACGGCGGTCGCCATCGGCGCGTGGACACCGAGCACCGCGCGGGTCGTGGAGGCCGCTCCCCCGCCGAAGCCGACGAGGACGCCCGCCGCGCCCGTGCGCATGAGGTGGAGCGCCGCCGTGTAGGTCGAGGCGCCGCCGACGATGACGGGGACGTCGAGGTCGTAGATGAACTTCTTGAGGTTGAGCGGCTCGGCATCCGACGACACATGCTCGGCCGAGACCGTCGTGCCGCGGATGACGAAGAGGTCGACGCCGGCCGCGACGACCGTCTCGTAGAGCTCCTGCGTGCGCTGCGGGGTGAGGGCCCCGGCGACCGTGACGCCCCCCGCGCGGATCTCGGCGAGGCGGTCGCGGACGAGCTCGGGCTTGATCGGCTCGGCGTAGAGCTCCTGCATGCGGCGGGTGGCTTCGGCCGCGGGCATCGCGGCGATCTCGGCGAGGAGGGGCTCGGGGTCGTCGTAGCGCGTCCAGACGCCCTCGAGGTCGAGGACCCCGAGGCCGCCGAGCTGCCCGAGCATGATCGCCGTGCGCGGCGACATGACCGAGTCCATGGGGGCGCCGAGCACCGGGATGTCGAAGCCGTAGGCGTCGATCGACCAGGCCGTCGATACATCTTCGGGGTTGCGGGTGCGCCGCGAGGGCACGACCGCGATGTCGTCGAACGCATACGCGCGGCGGGCGCGCTTGGCGCGGCCGAGCTCGATCTCCATGCTCACGCCCTCCAGCCTACCCGCGCTGCGGTGCGGGCTTCGGGCGCGGGCTTCGGCGCACGTACTCCGCAGATCGTCATGTACTCCGCACCCGCAACCGGTCCCGCCTGCGGAGTACGCGTCATACTGCGGAGTTCGTGTGCAGCCCGGCGGCGAGCGCCCGGCGGATCGTGCGCTCCACGGCATCCCGGTGGTAGACCACCTGTGCGTACGAGAACCGCAGAACGGTGTAGCCCCGAAGTCGCAGCTCGGCATCGTGCGCGATGTCCTTCGATCTCTGAGCCGAGCTCGAGTGGTGCGCCCACCCGTCGATCTGGATGACGAGCCAACGCCCGACGAGCACATCGACGGGTTTTCCGGCGAGCACGACCTGCTGCCGCACCTGCACGCCGAGGCGTCGGAGCGGCGCGCAGACGAGCACTTCGAGCCCCGAGTCGGCGAGGCCGTTCACCCGCCCGGCGAGGTCACGCGCGGCCCGAGACGCCCAGCGCACCCCTCGCAGCGCCTCGGGCGAGAGTTTCTCCACGCGGGATGCCGATTCCCACAGCGCCAGCGCGGCATCCGGGCTCTGGCAGAGGGCGATGTGCGCGAGCGCATCTTCCACGCCGGCGACGAGCGAGCGGCCGAGCGGGACGAGCGGCTGCGTCCAGTGCGCGACGCCGGGCCACGTGTCTCGGGGGCGCGGACCGGTGCTCCCCGGCACGAAGTGCAGGTGCGGCTCGTCACCGATTCCCTCTGGCATCCACCACCCGCGGCGACGGGCGAGGCTCGTGCACGTCAGGCGCCCGCCGAGCCGCGCGGCCTCGCGCACCGCGTCATCGGCCGCGCGCGAGACGAACCACGAGCGTCGCAGCACGTCGACCTCGCCCGCGCGGACGAGTGCGCGGAGCTGGCGGTCGGTGTACCCCTCGGCGTGCAACTGGTCGCGGTGCAGCGCGACGCCCAGAATCCGGTCGGCGAGCGAAGGTGGCATGCCAGGCATCCTCGCCCCTCTGCACGCGCTGGATGCCGTCGATCGGGCGACATGTGGATGGATCGCGCAGATCAGCCGCTGGGGAGGAGCGGATGAACTCCGCAGATCGTCGCGTACTCCGCATCCGCAACCGGTTCCGCCTGCGGAGCACGTGACTTTCTGCGGACCACGTGGGCAGGATGCCGCAACCCACGCGCCGCGCGGCGGCCTGCGTCTTGTAGCGCGGCGGCCTACTTCTTGTAGTTGGGCGCCTCGACGACGATCTGGACGTCGTGGGGGTGCGACTCCTTGAGGCCCGCCGCCGTGATGCGGACGAACTTGCCGCGCGCCTTGAGCTCGTCGATCGTGCGTGCGCCGACGTAGAACATCGACTGACGCAGGCCCCCGACGAGCTGGTAGGCGACGGCCGAGACGGGGCCGCGGTACGCGACCTGGCCCTCGATGCCTTCGGGAATCAGCTTGTCGTCGGAGGGGATGTCGGCCTGGAAGTAGCGGTCCTTCGAGTACGACGTCTTCTTGCCGCGCGTCTGCATGGCACCGAGCGACCCCATGCCGCGGTAGAGCTTAAACTGCTTGCCGCCCTGGAAGACGATCTCGCCCGGCGACTCGTCGGTGCCGGCGAGGAGCGAGCCGAGCATGACCGTGTCGGCGCCCGCGACGAGGGCCTTCGCGATGTCGCCCGAGTACTGCAGGCCGCCGTCGGCGATGACCGGGATGCCGGCCTCGCGCGCGGCCTGGTACGCCTCCCAGATCGCCGTGATCTGCGGCACACCCACGCCCGCGACGATGCGCGTCGTGCAGATGGAGCCCGGGCCGACGCCGACCTTGACGGCATCCACGCCCGCATCGACGAGCGCCTGCGCGCCCTCGCGGGTGGCGACGTTGCCGCCGATGACGTCGATGTGGGCGAACGACTCGTCGGCCTTGAGGCGCCGCACCATGTCGATGACGCCCTGCGACTGCCCGTTGGCCGTGTCGACGACGATGACGTCGACGCCCGCGTCGCGGAGGGCCTCGGCGCGCTCCCACGCGTCGCCGAAGAAGCCGATCGCAGCTCCCACGCGCAGGCGCCCGTGCTCGTCCTTGGTGGCGAGGGGGTACTTCTCGCTCTTGTCGAAGTCCTTGATGGTGATGAGGCCCGCAAGCTTGCCGTCGTCGTCGATGAGCGGCAGCTTCTCGACGCGGTGGCGGGCGAACAGCGAAATGACCTCGCCGGCGGCGATGCCGACCTTGCCGGTCACGAGCCCCTCGGAGGTCATGACGTCGCGGACCTTGGTTGTCTGGCGCTCGAAGCCCGAGACGAAGCGCATGTCGCGGTTGGTGATGATGCCGAGCAGGCGCCCCTCGTCGTCGACGACGGGCAGCCCCGAGATGCGGTATTGGGCGCAGAGCGCGTTGACATCTTCGATCGTCGCGTCGGGGGTCGTGGTGATCGGGTCGGTGATCATGCCCGACTCGCTGCGCTTGACCTGGTCGACCATGGCGGCCTGGTCTGCGATGGAGAGGTTCCGGTGCAGGATGCCGAGACCGCCCTCGCGCGCCATGGCGATCGCCATGCGCGCTTCGCTGACGGTGTCCATCGCGGCAGACAGGAGCGGCGTCGCGACGGTGATGCGGCGCGTGACCCGGGAAGAGGTGTCGGCCTCCGACGGGATGACGTCGGTGTGGCCCGGCAGCAGCAGCACGTCGTCATAGGTCAGTCCGACGAATCCGAACGGGTCGTTGTGCTCCACGTGCTCTCCCTGCCTACCGTGATCCGGGCACCGCGGCCCGGCTGTGCCGCGACGAAACCGGCATCGAGAACCGGTACTCAATTCTAAGTCGCGCGCGCGAGAGAACATTCCCTCACGCGTGCGCACGCGTGTCAGGATGCCGAAGCCGCCGTTCCGACCCGCCGGAAACATCCGACCGGAAGGCGGAAACACGCCCGACACATTACGCTCGTACCGTCGTTGATCAATGCCGATGCGACCCGCATCCCCGACCGCATCACCCGACCGGTGCGCCGGACTGGAGGATCTCTTGAGACCCACGACCGTCACTGCGCGGACTCCACTGAGGTGGATCGTGCTGGCCCTGGCGGCGTTCCTCGCCGCCGCCACGCTGCTGCTGAGCAGTCCGGGGGCCGCGTCCGCCGCAGAACCCGCCGCCCCGGAGGCCCCCGCCGTTCCCGCGGCCGCACCCGACACCCCCGGCGGCGACCAGGAGCCCACCGACTACTACTTCGGCGGCGTGATCACCTTCGACGACAAGCCGGTCGCCGATGTGACCGTCTCCGTCGAGGGCGGCGGCTTCGATGCCGAGACCGTCACCGACACCGAAGGCAAGTGGCGCCTTTACGTGCCCGACAAGGACACGTACACGCTGACGATCGACGAGGACACCCTCCCCGACGGCGTCATCGTCGACCCGGCGCAGCTGCCCGAGGGCCTGCAGCCCGTGCAGGGCACGACCGGGTCGTTCGAGGTGGAGTTCGGTCTCACCAAGACGAAGATCGTGAACCTCTTCCTCGGCGAAGGCGAACGCGTGACGCAGTCGTTCGCCGACCAGCTCGCGGTGCGCCTCGTCAACGGCCTGAACTTCGGACTCCTGCTCGCCCTCGCGGCGATGGGCGCGGCGCTCATCTACGGCACGACCGGCCTGTCGAACTTCGCGCACGGCGAGATGGTGACGTGGGGGGCGCTCGTCACCCTCGTCGCGACGTCGGCGTGGATGCTCCCGCTGTGGGCGGCGATCATCATCGCGATCGGCGCGGGCGGTGTGCTCGGACTCGTGATGGATGCCGCGCTGTGGCGCCCTCTGCGAAGGCGGGGGTTGGGGGTCGTCCAGCTAATGATCGTCAGCATCGGACTCTCGCTCGCGTTGCGCTACACCTACCAGTTCTTCATCGGCGGCAAGACCTACCAGTTGCCCGGCGCGAGCCCCGCCCCGATCCAGATCGGCCCGATCCAGCTCTCGTACATCGACCTGATCAGCATGGGCGTGAGCATCGTCATCATCCTCGCGGTCGCGTTCTTCCTCCTGCGCACCCGGATCGGCAAGGCGACGCGGGCGATCTCCGACAACCCGCAGCTCGCGTCGGCGTCGGGCATCAACGTCGACCGCGTCATCCGGATCGTCTGGGTCCTCGCCGGCGTGCTGGCGGCGGTCTCCGGCATCCTGTGGGCGTACTTCCGCCCGGGCGTCCGGTGGGACATGGGCACCCAGATGCTGCTGCTGATCTTCGCGGCGATCACGCTCGGCGGCCTCGGCACGGCGTTCGGGGCGCTGCTCGGCTCGCTCATCGTCGGCATCGTCGTCGAGACCTCCACGCTGTGGATCCCCTCGGACCTCAAGTACGCGGGAGCGCTCGTCGTGCTGATCCTGATCCTCCTGATCAGACCTCAAGGTCTGCTCGGTCGTAAAGAAAGGCTCGGGTGACCGCCATGGATTGGGGCGCCATCCTCTCGAACACGCTCAGCTACCTGCTGAGCCCGGTCACCATCGCCTATGCGCTGGCGGCCACCGGCCTCGCCGTGCACTTCGGCTACGCGGGCCTGCTCAACTTCGGCATGGCGGGCTTCATGGCCCTCGGTGCCTACGGCTACGCGATCTCGATCCTCACGTTCGGCCTCCCGTGGTGGCTGGCGATGATGGTCGGCCTCGTGCTGGCGGCGATCTTCGCCTTCATCCTCGGCATTCCGACCCTGCGTCTGCGGGCCGACTACCTCGCGATCGTGACGATCGCGGCGGCCGAGATCGTGCGACTGCTGTTCACCACGCAGGTCTTCGACAGATGGACGAACTCGGCCGACGGCCTCGGCAACTACAACGGCGACTTCCAGTCGGCGAACCCGTTCCCCGTGCTCCCGCGCGGCGAGCGGTACGGCTGGGGCCCGTGGCAGTTCACGGCGCAGCAGCTGTGGGTCGTCGTGTTCGGCCTGATCCTGCTCGCGGTGTCGATCTTCGTCGTGTGGGCGCTCATGCGGAGCCCCTGGGGCCGCGTGCTGAAGGGCATCCGTGAAGACGAGGATGCCGTGCGCTCGCTCGGCAAGAACGTCTTCGCCTACAAGATGCAGGCGCTCATCCTCGGTGGTGTCATCGGCGCCCTCGGCGGCATCGTCTACGTGCTGCCCTCGGCGGTGATCCCCTCGAGCTACACGACGGCGCTGACGTTCTTCCTCTGGACGATCCTGCTCCTCGGCGGCGCCTCGACCATCCTCGGGCCGACCCTCGGCTCGGTGATCTTCTGGATGGTGATGGCCCTTCTCGGCAACCTCCTCCCGGAGATGGCGAGGGCGGGATGGCTGCCGATGACCGACATCCAGGCCGGAACCCTGCGCTACATCCTCGTGGGCGTGTCGCTCATGCTCCTCGTGATCTACCGCCCGCAGGGCATTCTCGGCGACAAGAGGGAGATGACCTTTGTCAAGTGAGCAGAGCGCGGCGGCCGCTGAGCCCGCCCCCGTCACCGGCTCGGTGAAGCGCCCCAAGGCGACGGGACTCGCGAAGGGTCCCGCCGCCCCGGGTGTCGCCAAGACCGACCCGATCATGGTCATCGACGGCGTCACGCGGCGCTTCGGCGGCCTCACCGCCGTCGACGTCGAGCACCTCGAGATCCCGCGGAACGCCATCACGGCGCTCATCGGCCCGAACGGCGCCGGCAAGACGACGCTGTTCAACCTGCTCTGCGGGTTCGACAAGCCGAACTCCGGGTCGTGGTCGTACGACGGCAAGAACCTCGCCGGCATCCCCGCCTTCAAAGTGGCGCGGATGGGTCAGGTGCGCACGTTCCAGCTGACGAAGGCGCTGTCGCTTCTGACCGTGCTCGAGAACATGAAGCTGGGCGCCCCGAAGCAGAAGGGCGAGAAGTTCTGGCCCGCGTTCTTCCCGACGATCTGGCGCGGCCAGGAGAAGGAGAACGAGGAGAAGGCGCACGGCCTGCTGAAGAGGTTCAAGCTCGACAGCAAGGCATCCGACTTCGCCGCCTCGCTCTCGGGCGGGCAGCGGAAGCTCCTCGAGATGGCCCGCGCGCTCATGAGCGACCCCAACCTCGTCATGCTCGACGAGCCGATGGCCGGCGTCAACCCGGCCCTCACGCAGTCGCTGCTCGACCACATCCTCGACCTCAAGGACCTCGGCGTGACGGTCCTGTTCGTCGAGCACGACATGCACATGGTGCGCCACATCGCCGACTGGGTCGTCGTCATGGCCGAGGGCAAGGTCGTCGCCGAAGGGCCGCCCGACACCGTCATGGAGGACCAGGCGGTCATCGACGCCTACCTCGGCACCCACCAGGACGTCGACCTCGGCGTCGTGACCGGCCGCGTTCCGGGCGAGCTCGACGAGTCGGCGCAGGAGCTGCTCGAGGACATCCGCGAGGAAGAGGCCGCCGGCGTCGCCGAGGCCGAGGAGGAGAACAAATGAGCGTCGCGCAGAGCGCAGGGATGCCGGCGGAGACCGCGACCTCCGACGACATCGTCGTCGAGGTCAGGGACCTCACGGCGGGGTACCTGCCCGGCATCAACATCATCAACGGTGCGAACCTCGTCGCCCGCAAGGGCGAGCTGATCGGGATCATCGGTCCGAACGGCGCGGGCAAGTCGACGCTGCTCAAGTCGATCTTCGGCCTCGTCAAGGTGCGCGGGGGCGACATCACGCTGGGCGGCGAGTCGATCGTGGGCCTCAAGGCCGACAAGCTCGTGCACCGCGGCGTCGCGTTCGTCCCGCAGACCAACAACGTGTTCCCGTCGCTGTCGATCGAGGAGAACCTGCAGATGGGGCTCTACCAGAACCCCAAGATCTACGCCGAGCGGCTGGAGTTCGTCACCGGGATCTTCGCGGAGCTCGGCAAGCGCCTCAAGCAGCGCGCGGGGTCGCTCTCGGGCGGCGAGCGCCAGATGGTCGCGATGAGCCGCGCGCTCATGATGGACCCGTCGGTGCTGCTTCTCGACGAGCCCTCCGCCGGCCTGTCCCCCGTCCGCCAGGACGACGCGTTCATCCGCGTCTCCGACATCAACAAGGCGGGCGTGACGACCATCATGGTCGAGCAGAACGCGCGCCGCTGCCTGCAGATCTGCGACCGCGGCTACGTCCTCGACCAGGGCCGCGACGCCTACGAGGGCACCGGCCGCGAGCTGCTCAACGACCCGCAGGTCATCGGCCTGTACCTGGGCACCCTGGGCGCCGAGGACATCGGCATCCAGGACATGGGCAAGGAAGAGCTCGACCCCGACACGACGACGTCCTGACGGGAAGACAGAAGGGGGGATGCCGAGGCATCCCCCCTTCTGCGTGTCCGGTTCTGCGTGTCCGGTTCTGCGTGTGCGGCGCGAGCGGAAAGCGCGCGCGGGACGATTCTGCGTGTCGGGCGTGCGCGGCAGGCGCGAGCGGGCAAAGGGGAAGGGCCCCGGATCTCTCCGGGGCCCTTCGTGCACAAGACGCGCGTCAGCGGGTCTCGATGCGGGTGTGCGTGTTGTCGGCACCGTACTGGAAGATACCGATCGACGCCTCGGTCGGGTCGCCGTTCTCGTCGAACGTGATCGGGCCGGAGTAGCCGTCGTAGTCGGCCACGCCGCCGCCGAGGATGATGTCGGCGCACTCGGCGTACGAGGTGCACTTCTCACCCTCGCCCGAGCCGCCGGAGACTTCCTGCAGCTTGCTGGCGATCTCGGGGCCTTCGGTCGAGCCGGCGGTGAGCGACGCCAGCGCGAGCAGGATGACCGCGTCGTACGACTCGGCCGAGTACGAGTAGTCCTCGAGCTCGGTGTTGCCGTCCGCGGTCCACGCCGCGTTGAGGCGGTCCTTGAAGTCGTCCTCGAGCACCGGTCCGGGCGTCGTGCCCTTCGCGCCCTCGAGCGAGACGGACACGTCGGTGCCCCACTGCTTGAGGTTTCCGTCGACGAGGTAGAAGTTCTCCGCCGACTGACCCGCGTTCACCAGCAGCGGCGCGATGGTGGCGAACTGGTCGAAGGTGATCAGGACGACGGCGTCGGGCTGGGCCGCCGCGATCGTGGCGACCTGGGCGTCGAACGAGCTGTCGCCGTCGTTGTAGGACGCCTCGGCGACGACCTTTCCGCCGGAGCTCTCGAAGACCTCCTTGACCACGCCGAACAGGCCCGTGCCGTAGGCGTCGTTCTGGTAGATGATGCCGATGTTCTTGTGGCCGTCCTCGGCGATCAGGTTGCCGAGCACCTCACCCTGGAGCAGGTCACTCGGGGCCGTGCGCCAGTAGAGGCCGTCGTCGTCCCAGTCGGTGAAGTCGGGCGACGTGTTGGCCGGTGAGAACGTGATGATGCCCGCCGCGACGTTGGAGTCGAGGAAGAGCTTGGTGACGCCGGAGGCGGCGGCACCGATCATCGCGGAGACGCCCGCGTTCTGCAGCTTCGGAACCGTCGTCTCGAAGGCCTTGTTGTCGGCGTCGCCCGAGTCGCCGGGCGTGAAGTCGATCGTGAGTCCACCCTTGGCGGCCTCGTTGACCTCGTTGACGGCGAGCAGGACGCCGGCCTCTTCGGGCGGGCCGAGGAAGGCCAGGCTGCCGGTCTGGGGCAGCACGCTGCCGATCTTGAGGGTCAGGTCCTCTGCGGGAGCGCTGCTCTCGGAGGGTTCGGCCGAACCTCCGCCGCCGGCGCAGCCGGCGAGGAGGAGGGCGCTGGCGGCGGTGACGGCGATCGCGCCGACGAGCTTGCCAGCACCTGAACGCGTGAAGACGCTCATGTTGCTCCTTGCTGTGAGTGAACACGGGGGGACTACGGGCGCCTCCCCAGTGGGTCAAACCTAGCCCGAGGGTGATCTCGCCAATGTTGCGATGCGTTAACGGTGTGAAACAGGACGATCACGGTGCGATAACGAGCGCGACGGTGAGGGGTGCGCGCCGGCGCGGAGGTCAGACGATCTGGGCGGGCTGGCGCGTCCCCCGGCCACGGCGCGAGTGCCGGAGCGAGTCGATCGTCAGGATCACGAGCGCGACCCACACGAGGCCGAAGCCGATCCACCGCTCGAGCGGCATCGGCTCGCCGAGCAGCCACCACCCGGTGAGGAACTGCATGATCGGGGCGACGAACTGCAGCATCCCGATCACCGTCAGCGGAGCGCGCCGGGCGCCCGCGGCGAACAGCAGCAGCGGGATCGCGGTGACCGCGCCGGCGAGGGTGAGGAGCACGGCGTGTCCGGCGCCGGCGTTCCCGAAGGTGATTCCAGACGTCTCTGCGACGACCACGAGCTGGCCGATCGCGATGGGCGCGAGCCAGAGGGATTCGAGGGTGAGTCCGCTGATGGCATCCACCCGCGGGCCGATCTGCTTCTTCACGAGCCCGTATGTGCCGAAGGATGCCGCGAGGGTGAGGGCGATCCAGGGGAACGCGCCGTACGCGACGATGATGACGATGATGGCGACCGCCGCGATCGCCATGGCGACCCACTGCGCGCGGCGCAGGCGCTCACCGAGGACGAGCACTCCGAGCAGCACCGTCACGATCGGGTTGATGAAGTACCCGAGGCTCCCCTCGATGACGTGGCCGGTGAGGATGCCGATGAGGAACACCTGCCAGTTCACGTAGATCAGCAGGCCGGCGATGATCGTCCAGAACACGAGCCGCTTGTCGCGGAGGATCGCGACGAGCTTTCGCCAGGTGCGCGTGACGGTGAGCAGGAGCGCGCAGAAGATCAGCGAGAACAGGATGCGCCAGGCGACGACCTCCCAGGGGCCGGTCGGGGCCAGCAGGATGAAGTAGAGAGGCATGAAGCCCCAGAGGAAGTACGCGGCGAACGCGTACACGCCGCCCAGCGTCTCTTCGCGGGCCGACTCCTCGGGTGTCATGGGTCCAACCCTAGGACGCTCCTGACACCGTCCGGCGCGTCGAGTCCGCGGCATCCTGCCGACGTGCGCGCAGTTCCTGCCACCTCCCCTTTCTCGCACCTCCTCCCCGCCGAACGGGGGAAGGGTGAAGGATGCCGGGGAATGCAGAAAGCCCCCGGAACGAGCCGGGGGCCTTCTGAGACGGGACGTCAGCGGACGACGACCGCCAGGACGTCGCGAGCCGAGAGCACGAGGTACTCGTCGGCGCCGAACTTGACCTCGGTGCCGCCGTACTTCGAGTAGAGGACGCGGTCGCCGACGGCGACGTCGAGCGGCACGCGGTTGCCGTTGTCGTCGACGCGGCCGGGGCCGACGGCGATGACTTCACCCTCCTGCGGCTTCTCCTTGGCGGTGTCGGGGATGACGAGACCGCTGGCGGTCTTCTGCTCGGCCTCGACCTGCTTGATGACGATGCGGTCCTCGAGCGGCTTGATGGAAACCGACACGGTTCACCTCTTTCTGGTGCGGCGTACTGCCGTGGTCACGGAAAAGACTGATTAGCACCCGCAGGGGCGGAGTGCTAATGGCAAGTCTAGAGCGCGGCTGGCACTCGTGCAACGCGAGTGCCAGCCATGCGGAGTGGCGACGCGTCGCGACGTGACACGATCCGGGTGCGCGGCGTCCGCTGCCCGCTCGCGACGTACGACAGGCGAAGCTCCCTCGCGGCGCGGAGCGCACCCGCGCCTAGGCTGGGCGGATGGACCTCGCCGAGCTCACCGCCCTGCTCACCCCCGAGGGACTGCGCCTGGTCGATGAGCTCGGCCCGCTCGACTCGACGGACGATGTCGCGGCGGCGGTGTCGCGGCTGCGCGCGGCAGGCCTCGCACCCGATCTCGTGTCCGCAGCGGTCGGGCAGGCGCGGCTCCGCACCCGCGCCCGCGCGAAGTTCGGACCCTTCGCCGACCGGATGCTGTTCACCCGGGCCGGGCTCGAGCAGGCGACGCGGCTCGAGATCGGCGCCCGCCACGCGGGCCGGTTCCGCGACGCCGGGGTGACGCGCGTCGCCGACCTGGGCTCGGGAATCGGCGGCGACTCCCTCGCCTTCGCGGGGATCGGTCTCGACGTGCTCGCGGTCGACGCCGACGAGATCACCGCGGCGATCGCCGCGTACAACCTCGCCCCGTTCGGCGCAACCGTGCGCCACACGCGCGCCGAAGAGGTCGACCTCGACGGCATCGACGCGGTCTGGCTCGATCCCGCGCGCCGCACGGCCGGCCACACCGAGACCACCCGCGTCGGCGCGGATGCCTGGACGCCGAGCCTCGACTGGGTGTTCGGACTGGCTGAGCGGATGCCGGCGGGCATCAAGCTCGGGCCGGCCTTCGACCGCAGCCTGCTTCCCGCGGGCTCCGACTCCCATCCCGTCGAGGCGCAGTGGATCTCGGTGGACGGTTCGACGATCGAACTCGTCGTCTGGACGGGCCCGCTCGCACGCCCCGGCGTCCGGCGCAGCGCGCTCGTCGTGCGCGGCGTGTCGGCGGCCGAGCTCACGGCATCCGGCGACGCCGACGACGCTGCGGTCCGCGACCTCGGCGCGTACGTGCACGAGCCCGAAGGTGCCGTCATCCGCGCGCGCCTCATCGGCGAGGTCGCCCGCGGGCTCAACGCCGGCATGCTCGACCCGAAGATCGCGTACCTCACGTCCGACGCCGCGGCGACGGGCGAGTTCGCGCCCTTCGTGCAGAGCTTCCGGGTGCGCGAGAGCCTGCCGAACGACGTCAAAGCGCTCGGGCGCGCGTTGCGCGAGCGCGGGATCGGGACGCTCGAGATCAAGAAGCGCGGCGTCGACGTCGACCCCGCCACCCTGCGCACGCGGCTGAAGCTGCGCGGCGACGCCTCGGCGACCCTCATCATCACGCGGGTCGGTGCCGCGCGGCTGACGCTCCTCACCGATCGGGTCTGACTCGGCCGCGGGGCGCAGGCGCGGCGGGGCGCGGCGCGGCCGCGGCTGGGGCCCGGGCGCGCGCACGGGGCGTCGAGCCCCGGCCGCTTGCCGTCGCCCGCATCGCACAACTCAGGCAGAACGGCACACCGGCGAGCGTCCGGGGCTCAGATCGACCGATCTGCCTGAGTTATGTCACGGCCGCACCCGCAGAGGGCGGATCCCGCGCCGGCGCGCGTCAGCCGAAGAGCGGGCCCTGCGTCGAGGCCCACCTCAGCCATCCGGCGCTGTAGATCACCGACAGAAGGCTCAGGCACAGGGCCCAGATTGCGACGGGGCGCGACTCCCACGGCCGCCGCAGCGCGGCGACCGCGAGCCCGGCGCCCACGAGCCCGATGAGGAACCCCCACCCGACGAGGAACGACACGATCAGGCCCAGGATGCCGAAGGTCAGCGCCCACCCGGCGCTGTGGGGCAGCACCTCGGGAACGGGCGCCCACCGGACGTCGGGCTCGGGTTCGAGGTGGCTCGTCGCGGTGATCGGCACCGGCTCGGTGAGCTCGCGCTGGAATCCGCCGCGGTGCTCGCCGGGGAGGGTGGAGGACGCCGCGTTCACGACATCCGGCGACGGCGCGTCCGTCGACGGGGTGTCGGAGGGCGTGGCACCCGCCTCCGATGCCGGCTCTCCGGATGCCGGCGCGCGGCCGGTCGGGTCGGTCACGGCATCCGTCCGGCGAGACGTGCGTCGGCGAGCGCGGGCCCCGCTGCGTCGTCGTCCGCTTCGGCGACCTGGATCTCGGTCACGGGGAGCGTCGAGTCGGCGCCGAACTCGAGTGTCGACGGGCGATGCCCGCTCGCGATGAGTTGCGCGGCGAGCGCGGCGATCATGGCGCCGTTGTCGGTGCAGAGGCTGAGCGGCGGGATCCGCACCGCGACGCCCGCGGCCGCGGCGCGCTCGAGGGCGACCTCGCGCAGGCGCCGGTTCGCGATGACGCCGCCGCCGAGGAGCAGCCGCGGGATGCCGTAGCGGTCGCAGGCATCCAGCGCCTTCGTGACGAGCACGTCGACGACGGCCTCGCGGAACGACGCCGCGACATCGGCGGTGTCGACCGGCGCGCCGGTCTCCGCGGCTTGCTCGACCCAGCGCGCGACGGCGGTCTTGAGCCCCGAGAACGAGAAGTCGTACCGGTGCTCGGCCATGTCGGAGGCGCGGGAGAGGCCACGCGGGAAGCGGATCGCGTTCGGGTCGCCGGTCGCCGCGGCGCGGTCGATCTCGGGGCCGCCGGGGTAGGGGAGCCCGAGGATGCGGGCGATCTTGTCGAAGGCCTCGCCGGCGGCGTCGTCGAGGGTCTCGCCGAGCAGTTCGACGTCGGAGACGAGGTCGCGCACGAGCAGCAGCGACGTGTGCCCACCGCTCACGAGCAGTGCGATCGTCGGGTACTCGACCTCGTCGCCGGTGAGGATGTCGGCGGCGATGTGGCCGACGAGGTGGTTGACGGCGTAGAGCGGCTTGCCGAGGCTGACGGCGAGCGCCTTCGCGGCGCCGACGCCGACCATGAGGGCTCCGGCGAGGCCCGGTCCGCTCGTCACGGCGACGGCGTCGAGGTCGTCGAGGGTGATGCCGGCCTCGGCGACGGCGGCCCCGATCGCGGGCTGCAGCGCCTCGAGGTGCGCGCGGGCGGCGACCTCGGGGACGACGCCGCCGTAGCGCGCGTGCTCGTCCATCGAGCTTGCGATCGTGTTCGACAGGAGCGTCCGGCCGCGGACGATCCCGATGCCGGTCTCGTCGCAGCTCGTCTCGATCCCGAGGACGAGGGGTTCGGCGTCCATCATGACGGGCCTCTCTCGACGCACACGTCACAACTGACGAACACGTCACAAAAGCAGGGCGAAACGGCCGTTACACGTCCCACGGGCGACCCCATGCGCGGTCCGCCCTGCTTTTCGCGCATGATCGCCCTGCCCGTTCCGCTCATGTGCACGCCCCCGCATCGGCCGGGTCGACGGCGCGCGCGGCGGACCACGCGCGCACGTCGAGCTGCATGACGATCGCATCGACACCGTCGGAGGGGTAGTAGTTGGCGCGGCGGCCGATCTCGCGGAATCCCTCCGACGCGTACAGCCGCTGCGCGACCGTGTTGTCGTCGCGGACGTCGAGGAAGACGTTCCGGACCCCCCGCACGGATGCCAGTTCGATCAGCGCCTCGAGGATCGCGCGTCCCGTGCCGCGGCCGCGCGCGGATGCCGCCAGCGCGATGGTCTGGATGTCGCCGTCGTTCGCTCCTGCCGGGGCGCGCAGGCCGGCGTAGCCTTCGATGCGCCCGGCACGCTCGGCGACGAGGTAGTGGTTGTGCGGCGAGGCGAGCTCGGCGGCCATCACGGCGTCGCTCCAGGCATCCGACGCGAACGACGCCCGCTCGATCGCCATGATGGCGTCGAGGTCGGCGGCGGTGGCGGAGCGGAGCGTGCTCATGCGCTCACCCGCTTGCCGGCGCCCGGGAGCGTCACGTCGGGCGCGCGGAGGTAGAGCGGCTCGGACCCGGACAGGACACGGCCGGCGGCGACGGCGCGGCCGGCGAGGGTGGCGAGCATCGCGGCGGAGATCGCGTGGGTGTCGCGGCGCGCCGCGCCCAGCCCTTCGAGGACGTCGTCGATCGTGTCACGCGGCGTCAGAGCGGGGCCGGCCACACGCACCGGGATGCCGTCGTCGTCGATGCCGTCGTAGACCGAGTAGGCGAACTCGCGGCGGCGCGCATCGGTCACGATCGCGAAGCGAGGCACGTCGGCGAACGGGTCGGCGAGCGCCTCCCCGAGGAAGACGGCGAGCGCCGCCGCGTCGTGGCTCGGCACCGCGACGACGGGAAGCCCGCGCCCGAGGGCGAAGGCGCGCGCCGCGGCGATGCCGACCCGCAGTCCGGTGAACGGTCCGGGACCCATGCCGGAAGCGACATGTGTCAACCTCACGGGCTCGGGGGCGCCCGTCTGCCCGATCGCGCCGTGCGCGGCATCCGCCAGCACGTTCTGCAGGAGCGTACCGATGACCTCGGCGTGGGCGAGAGGGTTGTCGCTGGATGCCTCGGCCCGCACGACCCCGTCGCTCTCGACGACGGCGACGGCCGTGCCGAGCGAGGTGTCGATGCCGAGGATCACACCCTCCAGGGTACCGGGCCGTTCCGGGTGCGGGCTGGGCGGGCGCCGGCCGGGCACGCGGTCATACACGCGCCCTCGGCCGACGCCCTGCCCCGCGCGTCAGAAGGTCGCGGTGTCGGGGTCGGAGCCCACGCGCTGGCCGCGGTCGAGCGCGTCGATCGCGGCGACCTCGTCGGCGGTGAGGTCGAAGCCGAAGACGTCGAAGTTCTGCGCGATGCGCTCGGGCGTCGACGACTTCGGGAAGAGGATCGTGCCGTGGTCGAGGTGCCAGCGGATCACGACCTGCGCGGGCGTGACGCCGTGCGCCGCCGCGGCGTCTGAGACCGCCGGCTCGCCGAAGAGGTCGTACTTTCCCTGACCGAGCGGACCCCACGCCTCGGTGCGGATGCCGTGGTCATCGAGATACGTGCGGAGCTCCGTTTGCGCGAACGCGGGGTGGAGCTCGACCTGGTCGACCGCGGGGACCGTCTCGGTCTCGGCGAGAAGCCGCTCGAGGTGCGGGCGGTGGAAGTTGGAGACGCCGATGGAGGTCGCGAGGCCCTCGTCGCGGAAGGTCTCGAGCTGCCGCCAGGTCTCGACGTAGAGGTCGAGGTCGGGGCGCGGCCAGTGGATGAGGTACAGGTCGACGCGGTCGAGGCCGAGCTTCTCGAGGCTCGTCTCGATGGCGGCGCGCGCACGCGCGGATCCCTGCTCGCTGTTCCAGAGCTTCGTCGTGATGAAGAGCTCGTCGCGCGGGATGCCGCTCGACGCGATCGCGCGGCCCACGCCCTCCTCGTTGCCGTAGACCGCGGCGGTGTCGATGTGCCGGTAGCCGGTCTCGAGGGCGAGCGAGACGAGACGCTCGGTCTCCTCGGGGTCGACCTTGAAGACGCCGTAGCCGAGCTGCGGGATGGTGTGGCCGTCGTTGAGAGTGATCTGCGGAACCGTCATGTCTCCAGCCTGTCACGTCGGCGGATGCCGTGGGCCGGCGCGACCCTCGGAACGTGGGGCGTTTCGGGTCGGCGCCTCAGGGACGGCGGCTCAGGGACGGCGGCTCAGGGACGGCGGCTCAGGGTCGGCGGCTCAGGGTCGGCGCCTCAGGGACGGCGGCTCACCCGCACGAGCCGCGGCGTCTCGGCGTCGAGATCTTCGCCGTGTCCGAACGTGCCGCAGGCGCTGTCGACGCCGCGGCCGTTCCACTCTCTGTCGATCTCGACTTCCCACCAGTGGTCGGCGACGGCGGCGGCGAACGGCGCCGCCCACTCGGCGACGACGATCGAGTGGGCGAAGTCGATGTCGAGGTCGTCGAGCTCGCCGTCGGTGCCGAGGCGGTAGGCATCCACGTGCACGAGGGCCGGCCCGTCGCCGAGCGACGGGTGGGTGCGGGCGATGACGAACGTCGGGCTCTGGATGCGGCCGCGGACGTCGAGCGCCTCGGCGATCCCCCGCGTCAGCGTCGTCTTGCCGGCGCCGAGCGCCCCCGTCAGGACGACCAGGTCGCCCGCCCGCAGCGCCTCGCCGAACTGGCGACCGAGGGCTTCCATCTCGGCGGGCGACGTGATCTCGCGGTCGCCGAGAAAGGCGTCGAGGCCGCTCACCGCCGCGCGCCGTTCGGTTCGCAGGAGAAATCGCACAGCCGACCACGGCGCGCCCTAGAATTCCGCGGGTCGGCGGCCGCAGCCGACCTGAATGTCCTGCGAACCGAACGCACCGCCCGGAGAAGGTCACTCATCCGCGCACCTCCCGCCGCGGCACGCGCGGGCCGATGCGCGTGACGATCTCGTAGTTGATGGTGCCGGCGGCGTCCGCCCACGCCTCCACCGGCGGGTCGCCGATCGTCGGGTCGCCGAAGAGCACCGCCTCGTCGCCGACAGACACCGGGTCATCGCCGACGTCGAGGACGAACTGGTCCATCGCGATGCGCCCCGCGACCGGGTAGGTGCGCGCGCCGATGCGAACGGCGCCGGCGCCCGACGCGTTCCGCGGAACCCCGTCGGCGTAGCCGATCGGGATGAGCGCGAGTGTCGATTCGGCAGCCGTCCGATGCGTGTAGCCGTACGACACGCCCTGCCCCGCCGGCACGCGTCGGACGGCCGCGACGGGCGCGTGCAGGGTCATCGCGGGGCGCAGGCCCATGTCGGCCGACGTGCGGTCCTGGAACGGTGAGAGCCCGTAGATCGAGATGCCCAGGCGCACGCAGCCGAGGCGCGACTCGGGGAGGGAGAGGGCGGCGTGGGATGCCGCGATGTGGCGCACCCGCGGGGCGAGGCCCTGCGCCGCGGCGGCCGCCGTCGCGACGGTGAAGCGCGAGAGCGCGACGCGGTCGTCGTCGGCGCTCGTGTTGGAGAGGTGGCTGAAGAGGCCGACGACCTCGATCTTGCCGATGCGCTCGAGCCGCGCGGCCTCGGCGAACACGATGCCGTAGTCGGCGGGCGCGATGCCGTTGCGTCCGAGCCCCGTATCGACCTTCAGGTGTACGACGACGGGGCGCCCCGGCGCGGCGACGGATGCCGCAGCCTGCAGCTGGTCGAAGCTCGAGATGCCGAGCTCGAGCCGCTGCGCCGCCGCCTCGGCGAACGAGGCGCCGGGCGCGTGCAGCCACGCGAGGATCGGCGCGTCGATGCCGCCGCGGCGCAGGTGGAGGGCTTCGGCGATGTCGGCGACCCCGACGCGGGACGCGCCTCCCGCGAGCGCCGCCGCGGCGGAGCGCACGGCGCCGTGGCCGTAGCCCTCGGCCTTGACGACGGCGATGATCTCGGAGTCGGTGAGTCGGCGAAGTTGCCGCACGTTCGCGGTGATGGCCGAGGTGTCGATGGCGGCTTCGCGGAGGACGCCCTCCGGCATCCGGCTCACGTGGCGGCTCCCGCCGGCCGCTCGCCTGCGGCGGTGGCCCCTTCCGTCGCGGCGCCGCCGGGCCCTTCGCCTGCGCCCGCGGCGCCGCCGGGCCCTTCGCCTGCGGCCGCGGCGCCGCTGCCGGGCCCTTCGCCCGCGGCCGCCGCACCCGCTGGCCCTTCCGCGACGACGTACGCCGTCGCAAGTCCCGCGTCGTGACTGAGCGAGAGGTGTAACGCCCGTATGCCGCGCCCGTCGACGGTTGCCGCGGTCTCGCCGCTCAGCGCGAAGACGGGGCGCCCGCTCGGCTCGGAGGCGACTTCGATGTCGGTCCAGTGGACGCCGTCCGAGCCGCCGAGCGCCTTGATGAGCGCCTCTTTCGCGGCGTAGCGTGCGGCGAGCGAGTGGGGTTTGAAAGTGCGCTCGGCGGGGGCGAACAGCCGCTCGGCGAGGCGCGGGGTGCGCGCGAGCGCGCGCTCGAAACGCGGGATGTCGACGAGGTCGACGCCGATTCCGATGATCACGGCATCCCCCTCTTGATCGAGCTCCTCGTCCGCCTCCGCCAGCCTACCCACCCCACCCCCGTGCCCCCCCCTCCTCGGCCCCACCCATCCTCGACCGCGAGACTGCATCTGCGGGGCGAGACAGCGGCCACTGACCGCAGTGTCGAGGCGGAGATGCACTCTCGCGGCCAGAGCGGGGGGCGGGCGGGCAGGCAGAGAAAGAGAGCGGGAGGGGCGGTGGGTCAGAGTGCGGTGAAGCGCTCGGACCAGGCGGGGGACAGCTCGGTGAAGCGCGCCTGCCAGGCATCCTCTCCCCCGACGGCGCGGCCGGCGAGGTCGTCGGCGAGTCGCTCGAGGTACGTCTGCCAGCCGGCACCGTAGAAGATCGACTGGATGCCGGAGTGTTCGAGCACGAGCCGCGTGCCGCCCTCGGCCGGTTCGAGGCGCACGACGAGTTCGGTCTCGTCCTCGCCGGTCGCGTGCCAGGTCGTCGTGAAAGAGCGCGGCGCGTCGCAGGCCGTCACCGTGCCACGGCCCCATGACGTGCCCGGATCGTCGTCGCTCGCGACCTCCCACGACCCGCCGAGGCGGAGGTCGCCGGAATAGTCGGCCATCCAGCGCGCGAGCCGCGCGCGATCGGTGATCGCCTGCCAGAGGTCGTCCGCGTCGGTGGCGTAGACCTCGTCGTAGACGAGCCGGTAGCGGTCGCCGGACTTCTCGATGGTCGCGTTCATGATGCCTCCTCGGTGGTCGCCGTTTCGCCCGTGCGCGCCGCCCGCCGGCCGCGCGCGATCTCGGTGTGCAGAGCGTCGAGGCGCTGGCCGAGCGGGTCGCGCAACCGCGAGAGCTCCGCCTCGGCGGCGTCGAGCCCCGCCGGGTCGAGCGCGTAGACGCGGCGCGCGCCCTCGGCGCGGGCGGTCGCGAACCCGTTGTCGCGCAGCACGCGCAGATGCTGCGACACCGCGGGCTGCGAGATCCCGAACTCGCTCCGCGCGATGTCGACGAGCGTTCCCGCGGGCTGCTCGCCGACCGCGAGCACCGCGAGGAGCTTGCGCCTCACGGCATCCGCCAGGACCTCGAACTCATGCATAACGAGACTATATAAGCCACGACTTATGTGGTCAAGGCCCGGCCTCGCGCGATCACTCGACCGTGACGGACTTCGCGAGGTTGCGGGGCTGGTCGACGTCGAGGCCCTTCGCCGTCGCGAGGCCCATCGCGAAGATGTGCAGCGGCACGACGGCGAGCAGCGGCTCGAAGAAGGGGCCGGCGAGCGGGATGCGCAGCAGCTCGTCGGCGAACGGCATGACCGCGGCATCCCCCTCTTCGGCGACGGCGATGACGCGGGCGCCGCGCGCGCGGATCTCCTGGATGTTCGAGACGACCTTCTTGTGCAGCTCGGCCGACGCGCGCGGCGAGGGCACGAGCACGAACACCGGTTGCCCCGGCTCGATGAGCGCGATCGGGCCGTGCTTGAGCTCGCCGGCGGCGAAGCCCTCGGCGTGGATGTAGGAGATCTCCTTGAGCTTCAGCGCCCCCTCGAGCGCGATCGGATACCCGACGTGACGTCCGAGGAAGAGCACCGACTGGGTGTCGGCCATCCACCGCGAGAACTGCTCGATGTGGGTCTGCTCCTCATCGAGGATCCGCTGGATCTTCGCCGGCACCGCCTCGAGCTCACGGACGTGGTCGGCCGCCTCCACGGCATCCAGCACCCCGCGGACACGCCCGACGTGCAGCGCCAGCAGGTAGAGCGCCGTGATCTGCGCGACGAACGCCTTCGTCGAGGCGACGGCGACCTCGGGGCCGGCGTGCGTGTAGATGACGGCATCCGATTCGCGGGGGATCGTCGCGCCCTGCGTGTTGCAGATCGACAGCGTCTTCGCGCCCCGCTCGCGCGCGTACTTGACCGCCATGAGCGTGTCCATCGTCTCGCCGGACTGCGAGATCGACACGACGAGCGTGCCGTCATCGAGCACGGGGTCGCGGTAGCGGAACTCGTGCGCGAGCTCGACCGACACCGGCACGCGGGTCCACTGCTCGATCGCGTACGCGCCGGTCTGCCCGGCGTAGGCGGCGGTTCCGCAGGCGATGACGATGATGCGGCGGATGCCGGTGAGCAGGTCGTCGAATCCGTCGAGCTCCGGGATCACGACCTGGCCGTCCTGCACCCGGCCGCGGATCGTGTTGGCGACGGCCTCGGGCTCTTCGGAGACCTCCTTCGCCATGAACGACGACCAGCCGCCCTTCTCGGCCGCCGACGCGTCCCACACGACCTCGAAAGGCTCGACCTCGACCGGGGCGCCGGCGAAGTCGGTGACCGTGACACCGGCGGGGGTGATCGCGACGATCTCGTCCTGCCCGATCGCGAGGGCGCTGCGGGTGTGCTCGACGAAGGCCGCGACGTCGGATCCGAGGAAGTTCTCGCCCTCGCCGAGCCCGATCACGAGGGGCGAGTTGCGGCGCGCGCCCACGACGAGACCCGGCTCGTCCTGGTGCATCGCGAGGAGCGTGAAGGCCCCCTCGAGGCGCGACACGACCGAGCGGAAGGCCGCGACGAGATCGCGGGATGCCTGGTACTCGTGCCCCAGGAGGACGGCGGCGACCTCGGTGTCGGTCTCGGAGCGGAAGGTGTAGCCGAGGGAGAGGAGCTCGGCCTTGAGCTCGGCGAAGTTCTCGATGATGCCGTTGTGGATGACGGCGAGCTTGTCTTCGTCGGCGAGGTGCGGGTGCGCGTTGGCATCCGTCGGTCCGCCGTGCGTCGCCCAGCGGGTGTGGCCGATGCCCGTGGTGCCGTCGGGCATCGGGTGGGCCGACAGATCGTCGCGCAGCACCTGGAGCTTGCCGGCGCGCTTGCGCATGTCGAGGTCGCCCTCGGCGTCGATCACCGCGATGCCGGCGGAGTCGTAGCCCCGGTACTCGAGCCGGGCGAGCCCCGAGAGGAGGATGGCCTGGCTGTCACGCGGGCCCACGTATCCGACGATTCCACACATGTGCTCAAGGGTAATGTCGCGGATTTGCGCGGCATCCTGACAAACCGCGCGCGCACCGGTCAGAGCTTCCGCAGGAGCACCGTCTCCACCGCGTGGTCGGCGGCCTTCTTCAGCACGAGGGTGGCGCGATGCTTGGTCGGCTCGACGTTCTCGCGGAGGTTCGGGAGGTTGATCTCGTTCCAGATTCCCGTCGCCATTGCGATCGCCTCGTCGTCGGAGAGCGACGCGAACACGTTGAAGAACGAGCTCGGGTTGGTGAACGCGCCTTCGCGGAGGGCGAGGAAGCGCGAGACGAACCACTGCTGGATGTCGTTCTCATCGGCATCCACGTATATCGAGAAGTCGAAGAAGTCGCTCACCGCGAGGTCGTTGGGTGTGGGGGGCGGGGAGAGCACGTTGAGGCCCTCGACGATGACGACGTCGGGGCGGCGGACGGTGACGTGCGCGTCGGGGACGATGTCGTAGCGCACGTGCGAGTAGAACGGGGCGCGCACCTCGTCGGCACCGGACTTGACGTCGGTGAGGAAGCGGACGAGCGCGCGACGGTCGTACGACTCGGGGAAGCCCTTGCGCCCCATGAGGCCGCGGCGCTCGAGTTCGGCGTTCGGGTAGAGGAAGCCGTCGGTCGTGACGAGTTCGACGCGGGGCGTGCCCGGCCAGCGGCTCATGAGCTCGCGTAGCAGGCGCGCGACCGTCGACTTGCCGACGGCGACCGATCCCGCGACGCCGACGACGAACGGCGTGGTCGTGTCGGGTTCGCGCAGGAACGCCGAGACCTCGGCGCCGAGCCGCTTCGTGTTCTCGGCGTACGCCGACAGCAGCCGGCTGAGCGGCACGTAGACCTCGCGCACCTCGGTGAGGTCGAGGCGGTCTCCGATGCCGCGCAGCTGCACGACCTCGGTCTCGGTGAGCGGGTTCGGCACACCCGGGGCGAGGGCGGCCCACTCCGCGCGATCGACCTCGCGGTACAGCGAGGCGATGTCGGTTGCCGGCTCGGCCTGTTCATCGGTGGACATCGCGCCGAGTCTATCCGTCTCCCGCCCCGCCCTCTCCCCCGCACCCCTGACTCGCCCCTGGCCCGCCTCTGGCCCGCGAATCACCGTCAGAATCGCGAGTCACCGGTGGATTCGCGTGCATCCGGTGGTGATTCGCGAAAGCGGCGGTGATTCGCGAGCCGGACGGATGAGAGGAGGGAGCAGCAGGGAGAAGCGCGCGCATGGATGCCGAGGCCGCTAGATAGCCTGGCTCCATGCGCCTCGGGGTCCTCGACATCGGTTCCAACACCGTGCACCTGCTCGTCGCCGATGTCCACCCGGGCGGTCGCCCGCTCGCGACGACGAGCCAGCGCACCGTGCTGCGCCTCATGCGCTACCTCGAGCCCGATGGGGCGATCAGCGAGGCCGGCATCCGCGCGCTCGTGGATGCCGTGCGCGAAGCGCGCGAGGTCGCCCAGTCCGAGAACGTCGTCGAGCTCCTCGCGACGGCGACGAGCGCCGTCCGCGAGGCGACGAACGGGCCCGAGGTCATCGCCCGCATCGAGGAAGCCCTCGGCCAGGACCTCCAGGTGCTCGGCGGCGAGACGGAGGCGCGATTCACGTTCCTCGCGGTCCGGCGCTGGTTCGGCTGGTCGGCGGGGCAGATCCTCCTCTTCGACATCGGCGGCGGGTCGCTCGAGATCGCGGCGGGTTCCGACGAGCTGCCCGACGTCGCGGCATCCGTGCCGCTCGGGGCGGGACGCACCACGATCGAGTTCCTGCCGGACGATCCGCCGGGCGAGGATGCCGTAGAGGTGCTCCGCGAGCATGCGCGCGCGACCCTGGCTCCCGTCGTCGCCCTCATGGCCGATCAACCGCGACCGAACCATGTCGTCGGATCGTCGAAGGCGATCCGGTCGCTCGCGAAACTCGCGGGGTACCCCGTGCCCGGGTGGTCGGGAAGCGAGCGGATGCTCCTCCCCCGCGCCGCGCTCGGCTCGTGGATTCCCCGGCTCGCGCGCCTTCCGGCATCCGCCCGTCAGGAACTGCCGGGCATCACGGCGGACCGAACCTTCCAGATCGTCGCGGCCGCCGTCGTCTTGCACACCGCGATGACGGCGCTCGACATCGACGAGCTCGAGGTGAGCCCCTGGGCGCTGCGCGAAGGCGTGCTGCTGCGCTACATCGAGTCGCTGAGCTGGTCCGAACCCGCCTGACCCGCTCGCGCCGCCGCCGCCCGCCCTCAGGCTCGCGAATCACCGCTCGATGCGCGAGTCACCGCCGGATTAGCGCGCAACCACCGGTGATTCGCGAAAGCGGCGGTGATTCGCGAGCGGAAGCCGCGCCGCAGGTCGCGCAACCGCCCCCCGCCGCGCAGCCCCTCCCGCGGTCAGCCGCGCACGACGTCGGCGAGTTCGCCGGCGATGCGCTCGGCGGTCTCGGACGATTCGGCCTCGACCATGACGCGCACCATCTGCTCGGTGCCCGAGGGGCGCAGCAGCACGCGCCCGGTGTCGCCCAGCGCGGCGGAGGCCACCTCCACGGCCGCGACCACGTCGGGGTCGCCGGCGCGCGAGCGTTCCACACCGCGGACGTTGACGAGCACCTGCGGGAAGACGGTCATGACGGATGCCAGTTCGGCGAGCGTCTTGCCGGTGCGGGCCATCTCGGCGACCAGGTGCAGGCCCGTGAGCACACCGTCACCCGTGGTCGCGAACTCGCTCATGATCACGTGGCCGCTCTGCTCGCCGCCGAGCGAGAACCGGCCCTCGTTCATGCGCTCCAGCACGTAGCGGTCGCCGACCGACGTCGTCTCGATCGCGATGCCCTGCGCGGCCATCGCGCGGTGCAGCCCCAGGTTGCTCATCACGGTCGCGACCAGCGTGTCGCTGCGGAGCGCTCCGCGCTCCTTCATCGCGACCGCGAGGATCGCCATGATCTGGTCACCGTCAACGACGGCGCCGTTCGCGTCGACCGCGAGGCAGCGATCGGCGTCGCCGTCGTGCGCGATGCCGACGTCGGCACCGGTGCGCACGACCTCCGCGGCGAGCTTGTCGAGGTGGGTCGAGCCCACGCCGTCGTTGATGTTGATGCCGTCGGGATCGGCCCCGATGACCGTGACCTTGGCGCCCGCATCGCTGAACGTCTGCGGGGAGACGCCCGACGCGGCACCGTGGGCACAGTCGAGCACGACGTGCAGGCCGTCGAGGCGATGCGGGAGGGAGGCGAGCAGGTGGATCGCGTAGCGGTCTTCGGCATCCGAGAACCGGCGGATGCGTCCCACCTCGGCGCCGGTCGGCTGCAGCTTCGGCCAGGCGAGGGCCGCTTCGATGCGCTCCTCGACGACGTCGGGCAGCTTCACCCCGCCGCGCGCGAAGATCTTGATGCCGTTGTCGGGGGCGGGGTTGTGGGATGCCGAGATCATGACGCCGAAGTCGGCGTCGATGTCGGAGATCAGGAACGCCGCAGCGGGCGTGGGAATGACACCGGCATCCATCACGTCGACGCCGGAGGATGCCAGACCTGCCGCGACGGCGGCGGTGAGGAACTCGCCCGAGACACGCGGATCGCGCGCAACGACGGCGGTGAGCCGCTTGCCGGCGGCTTTGCGTGCTTCGGCGATACGCCCCTGGCCCAGGACGACGGCAGTCGCCTGGGCCAGGGAGAGCGCCAGATCGGCGGTGAGGGGGCCGTTTGCGAGGCCCCGCACACCGTCCGTTCCGAACAGCGCCATGAAGCTTTAGCGCTTCGAGTACTGCGGAGCCTTGCGGGCCTTCTTGAGACCGGCCTTCTTGCGCTCGATGACGCGCGCGTCACGCGAGAGGAAGCCGGCCTTCTTGAGCGCCGGGCGGTTGTTCTCGGCGTCGATCTCGTTGAGCGCACGGGCGATGCCGAGGCGCAGCGCGCCGGCCTGGCCCGAGGGGCCACCGCCGGAGATGCGGACGATCACGTCGTACGCGCCGGTGAGCTCGAGGAGGGTGAAGGGGTCGGTGATGAGCTGCTGGTGCAGCTTGTTCGGGAAGTAGTCCTCGAACTCACGACCGTTGACGGTGATGGTGCCGGTGCCGGGGACGAGACGCACGCGGGCGATGGCCTGCTTACGGCGACCGACGGCGGAGCCGGGGACGGACAGCACGGCGCGGGGCGTCGCGGCGGCTTCGACGGGCGCGCTCTCGGTGGTGTAGGACTCGGGAGCCTGGTCGATGGGGTCAGCCATGTTCGTTTCCTTGTGGTCGGCGGCGCTTACTGGGCGACCTGGTCGAAGGTGTAGGGGGTGGGCTGCTGGGCAGCGTGCGGGTGCTCGGCACCGACGTAGACCTTCAGCTTCGACAGCTGCTGGCGACCCAGGCTGTTCTTGGGGAGCATGCCGCGGATCGCCTTCTCGACGGCGCGGACCGGGTTCTTCTCGAGGAGCTCGGCGTAGGAGGTCGCCGTGAGGCCGCCCGGGTAGCCCGAGTGGCGGTAGGCCATCTTCTTCTGGAGCTTCTGGCCCGTGAGGGCCACCTTCTCGGCGTTGATGACGATCACGAAGTCACCGGTGTCGATGTGGTTCGCGAAGGTGGGCTTGTTCTTGCCGCGGAGGATGCGGGCGGCGTGCGAGGCGAGGCGTCCGAGGACGACGTCGGTCGCGTCGATGACGACCCACTCACGGGTCACTTCACCGGCCTTGGGGGTGTAGGTGCGCGTCACAGTAGTGCTGCTTTCTTGAATCGAACGGAGAGGTTCGTGAATCCCACTCCGGGGTGGTTCGCGGTATCGGTGATCGAGTGCCGCCGTCGGCGGTGTATCGATATCACGCGAACACGCCAGTGGAGGGCTCACGTTCGTGGTGCCGGATCAGCAGAGCCGCACACCAAAGAGCAAGCCTACCGCAGTCGGATGCCTCGGCCAAACCGTCCGGCATCCGCGCCACCGTCCGCAGCGTCGCGGCGGAGGAAGAAGACCGAGGGGCCGAATCGGGTTCGGCCCCTCGGCAGGTGCCCGCACGCGGGGGGTCGGCGGGCACCGAGCCGGCGTGTGGGGACACGACCGGGGGTCATCGAGCGCCGGGTGACCAGGGGGGTGATCGGGGACGACGCTCGGACATCACGCTCGGGTAGCGCGATATCTTCACACTATCCCGAATCAGACACCGGCCGCGTCAAGAAACGAGGAGCGACGCGACATCGCCGCGATCTCCGAAGAGGTTTGCGACGCGCCACGCCGCGATTTCCGGCTGACGCCGCCCTGCGGCCGGTTATTGCCACCCTGTGAACAGTGTGTTGCATTCAGCCGGAAAAGGGCATGAGAGCCACTCGTGCGCGGCATCCTGAAAGGGCAGGCCCCGAAGGGAGCAGCCATGACCGACAAACGCATCACCTCCGCGGTCACCACTCGTCGCAATTTCCTTTCCCTCGCCGCCGTGGTCGCACCCGCCAGCATCCTCACGTTCTGTTCCCCCACCCCAACCAGGGGCGCCCCGCCGCCGACCACCGAGCCACGAACCCCAGCCCCAGTCTCGACGGGCACCGCGGCATCGACGACGAGGGCGCGCGTCGCGTCCTACGGGCCCAACGGCACGCACTGGCCCGCACACACGCGCTGGATCGGCGATCGCTCGGTGCGTACCGTTGACGTCGCCTGCGATTGGACCCAGATTCAGCGCGCAATCGCCGCCGTCAACGCGGCGCAAGCCGATTCCGGCGTGCACATCCGGATCAAGCCCGGAACGCTCTCTGGCCGCGGCTCGTCGTCGGGCTCGCCCGCCGTCCTGGAAAAGGTCGGGCCGACGAACGCGACACGCAACATCCTCGTCTCCCCTCGCGACGGCTGGGGAACGGTGACCATCGACGGACCGGCACGCCTGCGCGACGTCACAGGCGTCACCTTCGCGCGCATCGACGGCGACGACATCCTCCTCACCAACTGCTCGCGCACAGCCTGGGCACAATCCAAGATGGCCAAGGGCCTGCGCATGGCCGCGTCCTACGAATCCGAGGTGCGCGAGTGCGGTGCCTATGAGATCGTCATGTCCGACGCCAAAGCCGACATCTCTGATCCCCTCGGCTATGCGGCAGGCCGAGGAAGCACCATCATCGACTGCATCTGGGAGGGGTGCTACTCCGCCCCCGTCTTCCGGCCCGACGGCGCGACCGACCACGTCGACACCCTCCAGATGTACGGCACCGGCTGGTACCGCGGGCTCACCATCCGCGACACCACGTTCTTCGGATCCCTCAACTGCGCCCTCCAGATCGGCGGCGCACGCGACGACGACCCGAACACCGGCACGCCCTTCCTCACCATCGACCACAGCATCATCACCTCGCAGGCCACCGCGATCCGTGCCCGCTACCCCGTTCCCGACGGCGCTCAGACACCGACGATGGACCAGGCGATCAACGGCGTCGGTGAGCCGGGCCAGCTCTTCGCGACCGACTCGTACCTGTTCGGCTCGCTCTACCGCTCAGAATGGGGACAAGTCACGAACACCCGCGTGTCGAGCTCTGGGGCGCTCGAACGGAACACGACCACCGGCGACGGGTGGATCTATGATCCCGCAATGTCGCGTTGGGCGGCGGCGGAGTTCGACCGGCTCACGCCCACACCCACGGATGCGTACCTCGCCGCGATCTGGAAATGACGTGACCACGGAACACCAGACTTCACCTCCCAGCCTCGCGCACCGCGCCTCGCGGGGCATCGCCGTCACTATGGGCGGCATGTGGTCGAAGACCATCATTCAGATGGCGGCGATCATGCTGCTCGGGCGCCTGCTCACCCCCGATGACTTCGGCCTCGTGGCGATGGTCACCGCGATCTCCGGCATCCTCGATCTCGTCCGCGACTTCGGCCTCACCGGGGCGATCATCCAAGCGCGTGAGATCAGCGAACGCGCCTGGCGGAGTCTGTTCTGGCTGGCCTTGGCGCTCGGCATCGCCCTCGGCGGCATCCTCGCCGCCTGCGCCCCGCTCATCGCGGCGATGTACGACGAACCCCGCCTCGTGCTGATCACCCTCGTCATCGCGCCGAGCCTCATCGTCAACGGTCTCACCATGCCCCTCCAGGCCCGCGCGACACGAGAGCTCCGCTTCGGTCTCCTCGCCCGCGTCGATGTCGTATCGATGGTGGTCAGCGTCGTCGTCGCGATCGTCGCGGGCCTGCTCGGTTGGGGATACTGGGCGCTCATCGCGATGGTCGGCACCGGCCTCGTCGTCCGATTCGTCATGCTCTGGGCCGCTGTACACCCCCGGCCGGGGTGGCCCCGCATCGACCGCGAGGTCCTGCCCCTCGTCGGGCGGGGCGGGAGCATCTTCGGCGCCGAACTCCTCAATTACATCGAGCGCAACGCGGACACCGTCATCGTCGGCCAGCAGCTCGGCGCCGCCACCCTGGGTCAGTACTCCCGCGCCTATGCGATGTTCCTCATGCCGCTTCAGCAACTCAACGGACCCATCGGCCGTGTCGCCCTGCCGGTGCTGAGTAAACTGCAAGACGACGCAGATCGGTACCGCCGATACATCCGCGGCGCACTCCTAGTCATCGGATACCTGACTCTCCCCACCTACGCGATCCTCGCGACCGTCGCTCAGCCGCTGTTCGCCCTCCTCCTCGGCAAGGGGTGGGACCAGGCCGCCGTGATCTTCAGCATCCTGTCGATCGCGGGTATCGCCCAGGGAATCGGGAAGGTCCGTGGCTGGCTGTTCATCACCATGGGCCGGTCGCACCAGCAGCTCGTCTACGACCTCGTCGCCCGCCCGCTCGTCGTGGTCGGCTTCTTCATCGGCGTCCAGTGGAACGGCATCTACGGCCTTGCGCTCGTCTACGGCGTGCTCTCGGCACTACTGCTGATCCCCGGTTTCGCGTTCGCCATCCGGGGCACGTTCGTGCGCCCGAGCGACATCATCTACCCGGTGTTGCGACCGTTCGTCTTCGCGCTCCTCGCGTTCGGGGCCGCCTTTGCCGCGACCCGGTTCTGGAGCGGACTGCCCGACATCCTCGAGTTGCTCATCGGCGGCGCCGCCGGCGCGGCCACGATCCTGCCGCTGCTGCTCATCCCCGCCTACCGCCGCGACTTCCAGACGATCTTCGGCTTCGTGCGTCAGATGCGCAAACCACCGACGAAGGGCCCGGAGATCGTCCCCGGGCCCCGCGTCGGCAGCGACGTCGACTGACTCAGTTGGCGACCGTCACGTTCACGATCGTGCTGCGACCGGTGTTACCGGCCGCGTCCGTCGCCCGAGCCTCGATCGGATAGACGCCGTTGGCGAACGAGCGCGAGTTGAGCGTCGCCGTCCACTCGGAGCCCGAGAGCTTCATCGTCGCGAGCTTCGCCGTTCCCGACCACAGCGTCACACCCTTCACTCCGACGTCGTCGGTCGCGACCACCCGCACGACCATGCTTCCCGAGACCTTCTGACCGTCGACGAGGTTCACGAAGGAGACCGACGGCGGCACGGTGTCCGGGGTGGGTAACGGCGTCGGCGTGAGAGTCGGAGTCGGAGTCGGCGTGGGCGTGAGAGTCGGCGTGGGCGTGGGAGTTGGAGTCGTGGGTACCGTCGACACCCCGTAGCCATAGAACCGTCCTGCGACGGGCCGCGTCGGGTCACCAGCAAACGTCTTGCCACGCAACTGCGCCGCCGACTCGGCCTGATCGCGGATGATCGCGATCACCTCCGCCGGCGTCTTGCCCGCGCACGTTCCCACCCGGTAGCACTGCAACACGACTCCGCTCGTCACCGCCGCCGACAGGCTCGTGCCCGAAGCCACCAGACCATAGCGATTGCCCTTCTTCGTCGTGACCGGACAGGTGCCTGGCGCCGCCACCGTGTGGGCGATGTCGGCCGCGGAGACCGCGTAGTTACTGCGCGGGTTGTAGCTGTCGTCCGCAGGCATCCCCGACTCCGAGCATGTCGGCGACCCGCGCCCGCCGGGAGCACCGTCGAAGTCGGCGAAGTTCGTCGCCGACAGCACCTCGTCGTATGTTCCCGGCGCGAAGCCGGCCATGTCGGTGCGCGAGTTGCCCGCGGCCGCGACGACCGTCACGCCCCGCGCGACGATCGCGCAGATCTTTTGGTGCACCACGTCGTTGTTGGAGATGCCGCAGTTGCCGTCATCGGCCTGCTCGTACTGCATGCTCATGTTCACGACCTTGATGTCGTACCGGGCGTGATTGTCGAGCACCCACTGCAACGCGCACGAGATGTTCGAGACGCTGCCGTTGAGCTTGGCGTCGAACACGCGGATCGAGTAGATCGGCGCCCCGGGCGCGATGCCCACGATCCCGTTGTCGTCGTTGATCGCGGCCATCTGCCCGGCGACCGCCGTGCCGTGGCCGTTCGGATCCTGCCCGTCGCCCGACGCGGTGCAGTTGACCTGACCGGCGACGTTGAGATCATCGTGCAGGCTCACGCCCGAGTCGATGATCGCGACGGCGGGCCCGCCCCATGCCCCCGCTTGCAGCACCGACGAGGGAGGAAGGTCAGCCTCCACCGTGCGCACCGGAGCGATCAGCTGCTGCGGTTGCGTGGCCGCCGACGCGGCACCTGCCCCCAAAAACATCGCGACCACCGCAGTGCACGCGACCATACCGGCGATCTGACGTCGCCGAACCTTCACACCCATAAACGTCCCCTCAGAGATGGTGTACTTCGCCGTCGACCCCCGACGGACACTTCCGCGTTGCGCGCCCCCGCGCACACCGCATGACTACTGCTCGGGTCTCTCCCCGATCACCCGCGCAGGCACACCGCCCGCGATCGCGAACGCCGGTACGTCCTTCGTGACCACCGCCCCCGCGGCGATCACCGCCCCCTCGCCCACGGTCACTCCCGCCAGCACGACAACATTCGCCCCCAGCCATGCCCCGTCACCGATAACGATGTCGCGCTCGACCTTCGGCTGATCCATGATCGGCGTTGCCGACCGGACGATGCCGTAGTTCGACGCCGTCAGCGTCACATGCGGCGCGAACAGGCAGTGGTCGCCGATGATCACTCGACCGGTGGAGTTGCCCGCCCAGATCACGCTGAACTCGCCGATATGCGTGCCCGCGCCGATACTGATGCGATCCGCATTGCGGAACGACACGTTCGGCGCCATCGAGACGTTCGCACCCCGTGTCAGCCGCGGAACCTGTCCCACAAACGAATAGAACGAGAAGTGCGCCAGCCGGATGCCGTGCAGCACGGTCCTCGGATCGAGGATGCTCCGGAGCACACCGACAGCGCCCATCAGGCATCCCTCAGAATCGGCTGCCCCGCGAACGCGTCGACGATCGACGACATCAGCAGGCGCCGATCCAGACCCTCGCCCACCGTCACGCTCACCACGAGGTCTCGGCGATACGAGCACGCAAGCACCGCGACCTCATCCTTCGGGTCACCCGCGGGCCATCCCGTCACTGTTTCGACGGAGGCTGTGCCGACGAAGCGCTGATCGCGCCCCCACGTCACGTACGTCGCGTATCCGACCCAATCCGCCTCGCCCACCACGATCGACCCCCCGGCATCCACCGCCTCCTGCACCTGCACCCTCACGAGCGGCACCATTTCTTCCAGCGAAGCGTCGGCGGGGACCGTGACCTTGACGACGCTGATGTCGTTGCGGGTCGTCGTGTCGCCGGCTCGCCGTCGCGAGATCGGCACGAGCAGCGACACCGTCGTCGGCCCGACGCGCTGCGCCGCCACCCCGTGCAGTGTCGCCGCGACGGTGAGATCGTTCACCGTGCCACCGAGGCGGAACGCGCGTTTTGTCGCGGCGGCGAAGTCGACCACCGCATACTGCGACGAGCGCCCCGTCATCGCACGCGCGACCGCGTCGGATCGACGGATACGGGCGTTCTTCACCGGCCGGATCGCGCGTCCCGCCCACCGCCGGAGCCGCATGCGGAAGGACTTCCGCCAGTACGCCGCCCCCATCTCCGGGAGCGAGGGGTGCAGCGCCCGCCACGACGCGAAGGCGAGCCACAGCACATGGATGCCTCCGCGCGGCGGCACTCCCAGCACGCGGAGCTCCTCGGGCCCGGGAACCAGCGGCTCCCCCAGGGGAGTGGGGCCGGCGAGCACGTCGCCGATCCGCAAGCCGAACAACGCATCGCCGACGACGTGGTGGTACCGGAAGACGATCGCGACACGCCCCGAGTCGAGCTCCACGAACTCCGCGTCCCAGAGCGGTCGCGAACGGTCGAGGGGAGGCGAGGAACGTCCCGTCAGCGCATCGACCAGTTCGGGATCGTCGGCGACGATGCCGTCCGCGAAACGCACATGACGGCTCATGTCGAGATGTGACACCGGCACCCACGCCGGCGTCGTCACCCCCAGCGGCGTCGACACGAGCCGCTGACGGAGCGCGGGCGCGAACCAGCTCGCGCCCTCGAACAGACGACGGATCGCTGTTCGATCCAGCCCGCCGTCCGCACCGCGCAGCGACGCCCCGTCGACGATCATCGTCCCCGCAGCGCACATCGCTGCGAAGACCACGTCGTTGACGAGGTACTTCTCGTCGAGCGAGCTGATCAGCTCCGCCTTCGCCGACGCCGCGAGACCTCCCCTGATGGGATCGTCCACGATCTCGGCGGAAGGCGGGGGCGAGTCGAGCGTGATGGGCTGCGGCGGCCGAGCGTCGACGAAGACCCGCCCTGCGCGGCGCATTCCCGCAGTGGCGAAGAGTCCCGACCAGAAACCCCCCAGCAGAGCGAGGTCGGCGTCGCGACGACGCACGTTGCTCCGGTTGCGCACCGCCCGTACGACGGTCCGCTTCACGATGACGGCCGACATCATCAGACCCACCGTGGGCCGAAGTCGCAGCCACTTGTCGGCCAACGCTCCCAGCCCCAGGCCGTAACCGCGGTGCAGGACCGTGTACGCGTCGTCTTCACGCGTGTGGGCATGGTCGATCGCGAACTCGGCGTCGTAGACGATCGCCCTTCCGTCGTCGAGAATGCGGCAGAAGATGTCAAGGTCCTCCGCCCCGGCCAGGTATCGTCCCGCCCCCATCACCGGATCGAAGCCGCCGAGCCCCTCGACCACATCGCGACGAAACGCCATGACCGCTCCGTGACCGGCGTCGAGCCCCTCGAGGGTTTTCGTGTAGCGCTTGGGCGAACGCACCTGTCGCGCTGCGGTGTCCGACGCCTCGTGGAGCATGGCACCCGTCACCGCGGCGACCCGCTCGTCGTCGAAGTGCGCCAGGGCCGCATCGAGCCAGCCCGGGAGCGCACGACAATCATCGTCGCTGTAGACCACGATCGGCCGGCGAGCCGTCGCGAGCCCGACGTTGCGAGCGATCGAGAGGCCCTTGATGTCGGTGCGCACCGCCCGGACACCCGCCTCGTCGGCGACCTCCAGCGTCTTCGACGTCGTCGATGCAGAATCGACGACCAGAATCTCCAGCCCTTCGGGAGAATGCTCCAAGAACGAGGCGAGCGCATCGCGCAGCATCTCAGGCCTCTCGCGCGTGCAGACGATCAATGTCACGTCCTCACCGCGGATCACGGCCCATCCTCACACCGAGCCGCCGCCGCACCCGAACGGGCGATCGCGAGCCGGTACGCGTGGACGAGTTCGCGCGCGGCGGCCGCCCAGGTGAGCTCGCTCGCGGCATCCAGCACAGCCGCCCGCATTCGAGCACGCAAAGCCGGGTCGCCCGCGAGGAGGTCGAGGTGCGCGGTGAGCGTGGCGACGTCGCCCGCCTCGTGTGACAAACCGGTACGACCCTCGCTGATGACCGCGCCCGCGGCGGTCGACACCAGTGGGATGCACCCGGCGACCTGTGCCTCGTAGGTCACGAGCGCACTACCCTCTTCCACTGAGGGCAGCACCAACGCGTCGGCCTCGGCGAGAACCTGCATCGAGTCGTCGGTGCTTCCGCGCACCTCGACCCCCGGCAGATCGAGAAGCGACCCCAGTGCGTCACGGTAGCGCCCATCCATGCGCCCGTAGACGAGCAGGCGCCCGTGCCTACTGGCCGATGACGCCTGCCAGGCCCGCAGCGCGTGATGAAGTCCCTTGCGCGGCTGGACGCGACCCAGGAAGACGACGGTGAAAGGTCGCTCCGCATCTTCCCGCCGGTGCGGTGCGGCATTTGACCCGTAGCGGTGGCGCAGCAGCCGGGCATCGTCGAACCCCCGCGCACGGAACGTGTCGGCGACGGCTTCGGACGGCACGAGTAGCCCGGTCGCGCTCGCCCACTCGCGCTCTTCCCGGCGCAGCCGACGGCCGTTCGCCGTGTGACTGTCGCTTTCGGGCATCTCCATCCCGAGCGCGGCGTACTCGCGAGCCACAACATCGTACGCGTGGGCCGTATGCGTGTTGGGCACTTCGCGCACGGCGGCCAGCCCGGCACGGTGCGCCGCCGCGAACGTCCGCTCGGCGGCGAGCGGCCACGCGTGGACGACATCGACGGACTCGCGCACGGCGCGACGCGTGAGCCACCGCGCGGTACGCGCGTCGTGCAGAGCGAGCGCACGATCTCGACCGAAGACACGATGAGGAATGCGGCGACCGCGCACGGTGAGCGTCGTCGTCACCGACGCCGCCCCCGGGACGGGGCGCGCCGTGCTCGCCGCGATGACGTGCACGCGGTGCCCGCCGGCGATGAGCTCCGTGATCTGGTTCCACGCCGTCCACCCGATGCCGGGTGCCCCCAAGACGTGCGGGAAGCTGTACGCGATAGTCAGACTCTCACCCCCCTCCCCAGAAGGAATGACGGTCATGGGCTGCTCCCTGTTGACTCTGGTCACCACTGTGCGGGTCGCGCGTGAGACGACACAACCGGATGCCGCGAATGTCGCCGACTCTTTACACGAGCGCAACATTCGAAGGATGCGCCGTTAATACTGCGACGCGACGATGTTCAGACGGTTCTTCATCGGGGGATGGAGCGCCGTTCATCCGCCCGACGGTGTGTGGGCAGAGTCCGCGTGATTCATCGCGGATCGAGCAGCAAGGGGAACTGCACCATGGAAACACCGAAGTACCTTCAGACTCTCTGGGCCTACAAGTGGCTGCTCCTCTTCGGCGCCGTCGTCGCCGCGGCGGCTGCGTTCTTCGCCGGCTTCCAGATCCAAGACGGGCAGGTGGTCTCTCGCACTGCGAAGACCTACTCGGCCGCGACGACGATGCTCGTCACCAGTCCGACCCAGTCGATGTATCAATCGGAGACCCAGGCGGAGACCGTCCCCGAAGGCGGCACACCACCGGTGAACGCCGACCTCGCCCAGTCGGCACTGCTCTACGCCTACATGATCACCGGCGACGAGATCCGCAGCGAGGTCGAGGCGTCCGTCGGGCCTCTCGACGAGGACACCGAGTCGATCACCGCGCTCCGCCGGACCACGCAGCCCGCCGGTGACGAGCGGTTCCCGGGTCGTTACGAGCTCCCGGTGCTCGAGGCCGTCGGCATCGCCGCAACGCCCGAACGCGCGGAGGAGATCTCTCGCGCCGCCGCGACCGCGTTCCAGTCCTACCTCGTCGAGCAACAGGACTCGCAGCAGATCGCGGAGAACCAGCGAACCTCGGTCGAGCCGCTCGCCGAGGGCAAGGCGGTCGAAGGCGACGGCTCGAACCCCGCCATCCCGGTCGTCGTGACCTTTTTCGGCGTCTTCCTCGCCTTCGTCGTCCTGGCATTCGTCGTCGCGGGGATCCGTTCGGGCGCCCGCAAGCGACGGGCTGCCGACGACACCGCCGGTGCGGCAGGCGAAACCGACACCACCGGCACGTCGATCGACGCCGTCGAGGACGTACCGACGGACGACGCCGCGACCGACGAAGAGCCCGGTGGCGAGCGCACCCGGTCGACGCGGCGCGAGCGCGGAGAACTCGTCACCGCCGGTACCCACGACGAGAACTGAAGCCCCGGTCGAGCCGACCAGGCCACGGACATGACCATCGACGCCACCGTCCCGCGTCGGGACGAGCGCGCGACGACGAAGAACGGCGGACAACCCGCGCCGCCACGACGCGGCTGGATCATCGCCGCCGCTCTCCTCCTCGCCGCCCTCGTCCTCGTCGCGGTCATCTTCCTGCCTCCGCTCATTCCGGGTGCACTGCTCCTGGGGCTCTCGGCGGTGTTCCTCAGCCGCCGCATCCTCTTCACCTGGCCCGCTCTCCTCTTCCTGCTCGCGGTCAGCATCATGTTCATCCCGGCGCGGCGCTACGCGTTGCCGATCAACATCGGCTTCGCGCTCGAGCCCTACCGCGTCATGATCTTCATCGCGATCATCTGCCTGGCCGGCGCTTTCCTCGTCAACCCGCGGCGCCGTTGGAGGCCGGTGGCCTTCGGGTGGCCCCTCGGCATCTTCGTCGCGACGCTGGTCGTTTCGTTCATCGCGAACGGGACACGACTGGTCGAGGCGGGTCTCGCCACCACGTCGCTTTCCGCCTTCGTCCAGCTCGGCACGCTCGTGAGCGTGTGGTTCACGGTGCGCCAACTGCTCACCTCCGAGCGCACGACGATCACCTTCCTCACGCTCCTGTCGTGGTGCGCGATGATCGTCGCGTTCTTCGCCGTCATCGAGCGCGTGACACGGGTGAACGTGTTCTGGCGTCTGTCGGAGTTCCTGCCGCTCATGATGCTGCGCGACGGGGGCGAGGCGACGCGGGCCGGCGTCAACCGTGCCTACGGTTCGGCGCAGCATCCCATCGCCCTCGCGGTGCTGCTGTGCATGTTCATCCCGATCCTGATCTACCTCGCCAAATACGCGCTCTACCCGCGCAACCCGATGAATCGGCGCATCGTCTACACCGTCGGCACGATCCTCGTCTTCGGCGGAATCGTGGCAGCCATCTCACGCACCGCCGTCGTCGTTCTCGGCGTGATGTTCCTGCTCGGGCTCATCTTCGTCCCGCGCGTCGCTCTCACCTCTCTCGTTGCGGCGGTGCCCCTGCTCGTCCTCGCAGGCGCGGTCGTGCCGGCGCAGCTCGACTCGATGCTCTTGTCGTTCCTGAACGTCGACGAGCTCGTGGCCTCGCAGTACACCTCGGCAGGCATGCGCGGCGCTGGCCGACTCGCCGACCTCGAACCCGCCATGGCGGAAGTCGCCCAGAATCCGTTCTTCGGCCTGGGGTTCGGCAGTCGCATCGTCACCGGCGACGATGCGAACTCGTTCATCCTCGACAACCAAGTGCTCGGCGTCCTGATGGAGGCCGGCGCACTGGGAGTCGCCGGGTTCGCGGTGTTCATGCTGGCGCCGGTCGTCATGCTGCTCTTCTTCGCCCTCCGCCGCGCGGCCGAGCGGCGCCACGCGATGCTCGCGGTCGCGGTCGCCGTCGCGATCGCCGGCTATTCGGCCTCGCTGTTCTTCTTCGACGCGTTCGGCTTCTTCCAGTCGTTCCTCATGCACATGATGCTGCTCGCGGTCGGCGGGTGGGTGCTCACGGAGACGCCCCGGCGTACGGCCAGCACGCGCACGGTTGAAGCTACGGCGACCGTGGCGCCGACGACAGCGGGAGCGTCATGACCCTCCGCGGATCGGTCGTCATCCCCGCACACGATGAGGGGGCCGTCATCGACCGCCTTCTCGACGTGCTCTCCGGCGACGTCCGCAGCGCACTTCTCGAGGTCGTCGTCGTGGCGAACGGATGCCGTGACGACACCGCTTCGCGGGCGCGTCAGCACAACGGGGTCACGGTCGTGGAGATCGAGACCGCATCGAAGATCGCCGCTCTCGAAGCCGGGGACGCGACCGCCGTCGCGTTTCCCCGCGTCTACCTCGACGCCGATGTGTCGATCGACGTCGACACTCTGCTCGCGCTGTGCGATGCGCTGCTCGGCGACGGCGTCGATGTCGCCTCACCGCGACTGATCGTCGACACGAGCCGGGCATCGTGGGCTGTGCGCCAGCACTATCGGGTGTGGGAGCTCACCGACTACCGGCTGCGGGGACACATCGGGTCGGGTGTCTACGCGCTCTCGCAGGACGGTCGCGCCCGCTTCGGGCACTGGCCGGATGTCATCGCCGATGACCGCTTCGTGCAGCAGCTCTTCTCTCCCGATGAACGCCTGACCCTCGAAGACCACGCCTTCACCGTCCGCAGCGCGAGAAGCATCCGCGCTCACCTGCGCCGTTCCGTCCGCATCGCGCGCGGCAACCGCGAGCTTGCCGCCGAGCTTCACACCGCACCACCCGCGCGCGCTGCGGGTCGCGGGTCACTGCTGCTTCGTGTGGGCGCTCGTCCCTGGCTTTGGCCGGCCTTCCTCGTCTACTGCGTGACCTGGACGGCGCCGAACATCATCGCCGCCCGCACGATGGCACGCGGGGACCGCCAGGCGTGGAACCGCGACGAGACGTCACGGGTAACGGCATGACCCTCCGCACGTCGCCGCGAGTCACGATCGCCACCGCGATCGTGCTCGCCGCAGCGCTCGGCGGGTGCACGTCCGCACCGGCGCCGCGCTCCTCCGTCGACCTGTCGGGCATGCCGAGCGCCGGCGCCGACGACATCGACGTGATCGGCGTGCTCGGCGACTCCGTCTCGCTCGGGGTAAACGCCTGCGGCGAGGTGGGCCGCTGCGGCGCGGCGTCTTGGGCGTCGGGCGACGACCCGTCGGTCGCCTCCGTCGCGCTGCGCGTCGCCTCCGTGACCGGCGACGCTCCGAAGGTCAACAACCGTGCCAAAGACGGCGGGACGGTCGCAGACGCGCTCGACGTCCGCGTCGATGAAGTCATCGGGTCCCAGCCCGACCTCGTGCTCGTGCTCCTCGGCGGCAACGACGTGTGCAAGGGTGATCTCGACTCGATGACGCCGGTCGACACATTCCGTGCGGAGTACAGCGAGCTGGTGGCCCGGGTGCACGACGGCGCACCCGATGCACGGATCCTCGCGCTCTCCATCCCCGACCTGCATCGGCTGTGGGAGATCGGCCACGAAGATCCGAAGGCGCGCGACGTGTGGAACTCGAGCCCCTCGTGCCGCAACCTCCTCGGCGATGCCAACGACATGAGCCCCGCCGCCGAGGAGCGTCGCGCGGCCGTGACGATGCGCAATCAGGAGCTCAACAGCGTCATCGCCGACGTGTGCACTTCGGAGCTCTCGTGCACGACCGACGGCGGGGCGCTCTACACGTACCCGTTCGAACGCGACGAGATCTCGTCCGTGGACTACTTCCACCCGTCCGCGCTCGGTCAGAAGGCGATCGCTCAGATGGCCTGGACCGCACTCGAGGAGGCAGCACCATGACCACTCTGCTCGTGGCGATCTCCGGAGGCCACCTCACGCAATTGAAGATGCTCTCCGGGCGCATCGTCGACGACGACGTCGTCTGGTTGACCAACGACACGGCGCAGAGCCGATCGCTTCTCGACGGAGAACGGGTCTACCACGTGCCCACGCGACCACCGCGGGACTATGCCGGCGTGCTTCGTGACACCCACGTCGCCTCTAGGATCCTCCGCGATCACGACATCCATGCCGTCATCAGCACCGGTGCCCAGATCGCCCTGTCCGCGCTGCTGCCGGCATCCCCCCGGCGCATCCCGTTCACCTACATCGAGAGCGCGACGCGCGTGACGGGCATCTCCACGACCGGCAAGATCATGGAGCGCGTGCCGTGGGTGCGGCGGTTCGTGCAGTACCCGCACGCCGTGAACGACCGCTGGGCGTATGCACTGTCGGTCTTCGACGGATTCCGCGCCGAAGACGCACCCGCCGCCGACAGTGAGATCTGTCGCGTCGTCGTGACCGTCGGCGGGAACGGCGACTTCGGGTTCCGCCGTCTGGTCGACGCCGCCGCGGCCGCCATTCCCTCAGACGCCGACGTGCTGTGGCAGATCGGCTCGACCGACCCGACCGGCCTCCTGTTCGAGACCGTGAAGTCGGTGCCGTCCGCAGACCTGGCCGACGCGCTCGTGGCCGCCGACGTCGTCATCGGCCACGCCGGCACCGGAACAGCACTCGCTGCGCTGCAGGCCGGGAAGATCCCCATCCTCTCTCCTCGATCCGTTGAGCACGGCGAACACGTCGATGCGCATCAGCGGGACCTCGCCGACTTCCTCGCCGAACGCGGCCTCGCGATCGTCTGCGACCCCGAGGAACTTTCGCGCGAGACGCTCGAACTCGCCCGCCGGCACCGCGCCGTGCGCAGCACCGACCTCGCCGCCGTCACTCTCTGAAGGAGCGCGCACCGACCATGTCGACCGATGTCAGCATCGTGATGGTGAACTACAACACGCGCGACCAGACCGTCGACGCCGTGAAGTCGGTCCTGCGCGAGCGGGGCGACGTGTCAGCGCAGATCATCGTCGTCGACAACGGCAGCGAAGACGGGTCGGTCGAAGGTCTCGAGGATCTGCGCAGCACACTCCCCGACCCCTCTGTCATCGACATCGTCGACGCGGGCGAGAATCTCGGGTTCGCCCGAGCGGTCAACGTCGGCGTGGAGCGGGCGCGAGGCGACTATGTGCTGCTGCTCAATCCCGACACGACCATGCTCGAGGGGAGCCTTCCCGCCCTCGTGCGCTTCGCACGCGCCAACCCGCAGTATGGGGTCTTCGGAGGCCGCACCGTGCGGCCCGACGGCGGCGTCGAGCCGTCATCGTGCTGGGGCGCGCCGAGCCTGTGGTCGCTGACCGCGTTCGCCCTGCTGCTGTCGACACTGTTCCGGCAATCGCGCCTCTTCGACCCGGAGTCCCTCGGGACCTGGCCACGCGACACGATCCGCGAAGTGCCGATCATCACGGGATGCCTTCTTCTCATGGCCCTGAACGATTTCCGGGCCATCGGCGGAATGGACGAAGACTTCTTCCTCTACGGAGAGGATGCCGAACTCAGCATGCGCGCGCGCGCCCATGGCATGACCTGCATCGTGTACCCGCCGGCGACGATCGTCCACACCGTCGGCGGATCGTCCACGAGCACGACCAAGGGGGCGATGGTCATGGCGGGCAAGGTGACCTACCTCAACAAGACCTGGTCGCCGCGCCGCGCCGCCGTCGGGCGAGCACTTCTGCACACCGGTGTCGCCGCACGCGCGGCGTTGGAGATGGCTACGCTGCGGGGGCACCGACCCTGGGGCGCGGTCTGGCGAGGTCGCCGCGACTGGGCACCGGGCTACCCCGCCGCCCGCGCCGCGATCTTCGGCGACTCGTCGCGGGCGGACGACGTGAGCGTCGCGCCGGCCTGAGCAGCGGCCGCCCGGCCCGCTTCAGCCGGTCCGAGGATCCATCGACTCACGTCCTCGAGGAAACGTGCCGTATCGAAGCTGAGCGCCCGACGACGCGCGTCGCCCGCATCGAGCGACCCCGCACGATCCACCGCCGACGCCACAGCGACAGGGTCGTCGATGTCGACGTGGAAGCCCGTCACGCCGTCGAGCACCGACTCGGCCGCGCCGCCGATCCGGTTGACGATCACGGGGCATCCTGCCGCCATCGCCTCGACCGGGATGATCCCGAAGTCCTCCACGGGAGGGAACACGAACACCAGCGCCCGTTGGAAGAGTGCTCGCATCATCGCATCCGAGACGAACCCGAGCATGTGCACCGGGACCGTCGACTCCGCGGCGAGGGCCTGGAGCCTGGCCGCTTCGGGGCCGGTGCCCGCCAGCACGACCGGTACACCGATGCGTCGTCCCATTCCGATCACCGCGTCGTGCCTCTTGTAGGGCACGAGACGAGAGGCCGCCATGAGGAAGCCGCGCTCGGGCAACGACTCCAGAATGTCCTGCTCCTGCTCCGTGAGCCTGTCGCGCCACTCGCCGCCCTCGACGATCCCCGCGGCATCCACGGGAGGGTAGATCACCCGCGCGTCCCGCTCCCAGGCGCGGATGATCCGCCGGCGGACGAACTCGCTGTTCGCCGCGAGATCGCCCGCGTCGCGCGCCGCTGCGCGGTCGACCGCGCGCAGCACCGAACGCGGGGCCGACATCAGCGCCCCCGCTCCGCGACCGTCCAACGACGGCTCCCACAGGTAGCGGGCCGGCGTGTGCACATACGAGAACTTGGGCGTGGAGCCGTCCACGGCGCCGAATCGGCAGTGGTGGGCGAAGACATACGTGCTCGTGAGCACCCAGTCCGGCTCGAAATCCACCCGCGCCCGCTTCCAGGTCGACGACATGAGCGGCAACGCGAGCGCTTTGTGACGACGCAGCGTCGTCCTCGCCATCCACGACTCCGCCACCGTGTCGGGGGCGAACCTTTCATCGTCGTCGCACCACAGCGCGAACAACCGAGAGTCGGGCAACGCGATGCGCAGGGCGTCGAGGACCTGCTCAGCCCCACCCGACCGTTCGATCCACTCCTGCACGATCAGACCTGTCATGTCCGCCCCCATCCGTGTGCTGCACGTACGCACCCCCGGCGCGCGTTCCTCAATACGCTCCGTCGCCCTTCACGACGGCCCGCACTGTCTTGGCGAGGATCACGATGTCGCCCGAGAGGGACCAGTTCTCGACGTAGTAGAGGTCGATCTTGACGCTCTCCTCCCACGTCAGATTCGAGCGGCCGCTCACCTGCCAGAGCCCCGTGACCCCGGGCCGTGTGAGCAAGCGCCGACTGACGTGGGACTCGTACTGCTCCACCTCGCTCGGCAGCGGAGGTCGCGGACCGACGAGGCTCATGTCACCGCGGACGACATTCCACAACTGCGGCAGCTCGTCGAGCGAGTACTTGCGGAGGAACCGCCCTGCACGCGTGATCCTCGGGTCATCGGCCATCTTGAACAGCACGCCGTTGCCCTGATCGGCGTCGCGGAGCGCCGCCAGGCGCGCCTCGGCATCCACCACCATCGACCGGAACTTCAGCATCTCGAATCGCGAACCGTTCGCGCCGACCCGCCCCTGACGGAAGATCACCGGCCCGCCGTCACTCGCGCGGATCGCGACCGCGATCGCGATGAGGAGCGGCGACAGGATCACCAGGGCGAGTGTGCCGAGCGCAACATCGAACGCGCGCTTGGCGATGTGCGCCGTGCCCGAGTACCGCGGCAGATCGACATGCACCATTGGCAGCCCGTTGATCGGTCGCATATGAATGCGGGGGCCGGCGACGTCCGTGAGACGCGACATCAGGATCAGCTCCACATTGGAGTTCTCGAACTCCCAGCCCAGACGCCGGATCGCCTCGTTGCCACCCGGCAGGCTGCCCGCCACCATCACCGCGCGCGCTCGACTGCGCTTGGAGACCTCCGCTACCTTGGCGAGCTCGATGAACGCGAGGTCGTAGCCATCGACGGGGGCCGATCCGCGATCGGGGCTCGACAGAGGAAGCGAGGGCATGCTCACCGCGATCGCGCGGTACCCCACCCGATAGTTCCGCCGCAGGTCGCGAACGACCCGAAGGACGTCCTCTTCCGAGCCCACAATGACCGTCCCCGTCATGCACCGACCACGACGACGCAGCGAATGGAGGCAGGTGCGCCAGACGCCGCGTGAGACCACGAGCATCACGAGACCCACCGGCAGCGCCACTGCGAGATAGCCGCGCGCGATGTCGACCTGCAGCAGGAACGCGACGATCGCAAGAACACCGAAAGTACCGAACGTCGCCTGCAGCACCCGTTGATACTCGACCATGCCAGTGCCGATGTTGCGATGCACGCGGGTGCGGAACGCCGACAGCGCGACCATCCAGATAAGGACAACACCGCCGCCGAGGAGAAGGTACGCGAGGTCGGTGCGCGACCCTCCCGGTTCGCCGAATCTCAAGAATTGGGCCAGCGCGACGGCCAGCACGACGGTGGCCAGGTCCGTCGCCACGAGACCGATGACGAGGCGCCGCCGCCAGCCGAGGCGACGCGGCTGTCTCGCGATCTCGGCACCCGCCGAGATGATCGGAGTGAGCGTCGCCGCCGGCAGGGCAAGCGAACGAACAGGTGCTGCAATAGTCGATTCCGCGGCCATCGGCCCCCCCAGGCCTTCTCAGCGTCCCCCCGGACGCCTCCGACACTCTCGCGTAGAGCCAGCTGCTCGCTCCACGATCACTAACAGATCGCGTGGTGCTTGGGGTCCAAGCATGCCCGCTCCGGCGAGCTCGCTCCACCCCTTCAAGACGTTCGTTACACAAGTTTCGGCGCCGCGTGACACTCCGTTAACACTGCGGCCGAACAGCCACTCGGACGCGCGGGAAGGGCAGTGTCTCGGACGCCGCAGACGCCGACTACGCCGCGCGCCGAGCGATGGCGAAGATCGTCTCGTGCCGCGCGGCCCAGGAGTTCTGATCGACGAATCTCATCCGCTCGTCCTCAGTCGCTCGACCGCGCTCGAGTGCTTCGTCGATGACATCGACGAAGTCGGCCACCGAGTCGACGAGATAGACACGATCGTCGATCCCGCGCACCGGAGGCAGATCGATCGATAGCACCGGGCACCCCGCCGCCAGGTACTCGTACAGCTTCAGGGGGCTCATAGCCTCCGTCAGCGGCGTCCGCCGATGCGCGACCAGGCAGAGCTCCGCGTTGCGGAGCGTCGCGACCAGCTCGGCGCGCCCGACGCTCAGGTGCACGTGCACGTTCGCGAGCGCCGCGGCATCCGCCACATACGAGCGATCCGGCAGGGGGCCGAGCAAGACGATCTGCAACTGCGGCCGCGCTCGCGCCAGGGCCACGATTCCGGGAACATCCAGTCGCGAATCGAGCGTGCCGACGTAGACCGCGCGCGGACCGGGGATGTCCGCAAACCACCGCGGCGCCTCGGGCCGTGCGCCTGACCATTCTGCAGGCTCGACACCGTTCGGCACGACCTCGTGCGGTCCCGTCGGAGCGATGCGATCGATGATCTGCTGCGACACGGCGGTGACCGCACGACCCGAGACTGCGATGCGCGCATACGCCACACGGAACGCATCCCAATACTCTTCGCGTCCAGGCGAGCTCAGCCAGTCATCGCGCGCGAAATAGGTCGCGCTTCGCGCCCAGTCGAGCGCGGCGTACCCCGCCACGAGAGGATTCGTCGTGAGCACCAGCGGGTCACGCAGCCCACGCCGCGCCACCGCGCGGGCGAGGGCGCCGTCGTACGCGGCGTAGTCGCACTCGACGGCCGCGACCTCCGGACGGTCGACACGGCGCAGTCGCATCGGCGACAGGAGCCAGCGGTCCGTCAGCGACGGAAAGCGGGCGTCGCGATCGAGAAGCGGGCCGGCCATCACGCGCGGCGCCCATCGAAAGGGGTTGGCGATGAGCAACCGCCGCACCTGAGGGCTCGCTATGAGACTGGCGGCGATGCGATCCGGAGGACGCATCATCCCGCGACGTACGGCATCGGTGTATGTCTCGAACGAGAACGTGAAGACAACGTCGTCGGCGTCGCCCGGCGTCGGGGGCGCGACCGTGCGATCGCCCGCACGCGAGTCCGCCGCGCTCACGAGACCGGCAGCTCTCGCACGACCCTGGCTGGAGCGCCCACGGCGACCGAGCGCGGGGGAACGTCACCGGCGACGACCGAGTTCGCCCCGATGACCGACTGCTCTCCGATCGTCACACCCGGGAGAATGACCGCGTTCTGCCCGATCCAGCTGCCCCGTCCGATGCGCACCGCGCGCGGCGCCGTCATCCCCTGATCGCGGATCGGGACGTCGGTGCGCGAGAAGGAATGAGAGTGATCGGAGATGTACACCCCGGACGCGATTCCCACCGCTTCCTCGATCACGACGCTGTGGACGGCGGAGATCGAGGTTCCGCGCATCCGCACTCGATCGTGGATCACGAGTACCGGTCCGGGCGATTCACGAGAGGGAACCATGAGCCAACTGCCCGCGGCGATCAGCACGTTCTCGCCCACCGCGATCTTCTCCGCGCCGGCGATGCGGGTGGGTAGCAGGATGCGCGAGCCCCCTCCGAAGCTGTGGAAGGCCGAAGCGGCGAGCCTGCTAAAGACAGAGTCTCGCGCTCGCTGCAAACCGATGAAGACATCCAGTACGTGCACGAGCCCCCGATTCCCGACACCCCCGGCAACCCGTATCCCCGCTGCCTCTCGGGCAGGCTATTACGCCGATCCGGCCAACTCACGCGAGTGCGGCAGAGTTTACGCCCGCGTAACAGGTTGGACGTCTGCATCCGCCACCCTGATTCCACGGAAGGCGAAGGGGACGCACTTCCGCTTGGGTGGCTGCGCCGCCCGGGAATTCGGTGCCGCGAAGGGGGACGGCAGTGAGCACAGACAAGGGGCCGGCGATCATCGCCCGGCTACGCGGGGCTGCAGCATCGGCAGCGGGGCGGGGCGTGACGTTCCACACGTCGCCCGATGATGCCGAGCAACTCTCGTACTCAGACCTCGACGCCGACGCTCGCGCACGAGCCGCGGCGTGGCGCGCGGAGGGCCTTCGCCCCGGCGACATCGCCGTGCTCGCCTTCGAACCCGGGTTGCCTTTCATCCGCGCCCTCGTCGCATGCCTCTACGCCGGTGTCACGGCGGCCCCCACACCGATCACCGCGACCCGCAGTCCCGAGGCGGCGCTCACTCGTCTCGATGCGATCATCCACGACAGCGGGGCGTCGGCGGTCCTCGCCAACGCCGGCGCGCTCCGCGCGCTCGGCGTCGAGGACGACGGCGGCCCCCTGGGCATCCCCTTGATCATCGTCGACGGGCCCGCCGACGGTGACCCCGACGCGTGGGAGCCGCCGGAGAGGGCCGAGAGCGACCTCGCGATCCTCCAGTACACGTCAGGGTCGACGGGATCACCCAAGGGCGTGATGATCTCGTACGGTAACCTGCTCGCCAACCAACTCGCGATGCACGACGTCTCGCAGATGTCGGCCACGAGCGTCTGCGTGGGCTGGTTGCCGCACTACCACGACATGGGACTCATCGGCCTGATCCTGCAGCCGCTCTACCACGGCGCGCAATTGATCCTGACATCGCCCTCGCAGTTCCTGCGGCGCCCTCTGCTGTGGTTGACGCTGTTGAGCCGCAACCGCGCGACGCATACGGTCGGCCCGGATTTCGCGTTCGCTCTGTGTACCCGGCTCGCGACGGATGAACAGATCACCGACCTCGATCTCTCCGCGCTCGAAACGGTGATCACGGGCGCCGAGCCCGTACGGATCACGACGCTCGACCAGTTCACCGAACGCTTCTCCGCGGCAGGTTTCAGAGGCGAAGCGTTTGTGCCCGCTTTCGGCATGGCCGAGACCACGCTCCTCGTGAGCGCTCACCGATCCGCCACGCCGCCGACTGCGGTCACCGTCTCCGCCGTCGGCCTCGAACTCGGCGAGGTGCGCCCTCCCACCGAGGAGGAGAGGCCGGTCGATCTCGTCCTCTGCGGCGCGCCGGCACGAGACACCGAGATCGTGATGGTCGATCCCGATCGGCGCGTGCCGGTCGGCATCGGTGCGGTCGGCGAGATCTGGGTGCGCGGCGCCAGCGTCGCGCAGGGCTACTGGAACCGCCCGGACGCGACGCTCGAAGAGTTTGGAGCGACGATGATGGGCGACGACCGCCCGTTCTTCCGCACGGGCGATCTCGGCACGATGATCGACGGTGAGGTTGTGATCACCGGTCGACTCAAGGATCTGATCATCATCCGTGGTCGCAACATCTACCCGCAGGACCTCGAGCAACTCGCCGCGTCGGCGTTCCCACGAGGAGCCGTCGCCGCGGCGTTCGAACTGCCCGACACCGCGCAAGAGGCGGCGATCGTCGTGGAAGCGGATCTCGGCGACACCGACGACGCTGCCGAGATCGTCGCGCTGATCCGACGCCGCGTGCGCGACGAGTTCGGGCTGCCTGGCGCGGGCGTCGTGCTCATTCGGAAGGGCTCGCTCCCACGAACGACGAGCGGCAAGGTCCAGCGCTCGCTCACGCGGTCGTTGCTGACCGCGAACCGCATGCCCGTCCTGCATGCCGATGGCATCGAGGTGCCGAGAACGGTCGACGCATGAGTGGCACGGCGACGCGCGACGCCGCGCCCGCACTGCGCCGCGACACCGCGCCACTGTCTGCGGCGCGCGCCTTCGACGCGTTCCTCGGTCGGCGAGACCTCGCCGGTGGTGTGGTGGATGCCGTCCGCGCGATCGACCTCGACGAGGCATCCGCCTTCCCGACCGAAGAGATCGCCGCGATCGACGCATGGGGGCTGCAGCGATGGTACGTCCCGGAGAAGCACGGGGGCCGGCTCGTCGACACCCTCGACCCCGTCCTCATGATCCGCCACCTCGCCGGGCGGGACGTCACCGCGGCCGTCGCCCACGGCAAGACCTTCCTCGGCTCGGTGTGCTCGTGGGTGGCGGGCGGAGAGATCGCCGAGACCACTGCGGACATCGCGCTGCGCGGAGAGCCCATCTCGTGGGGTCTGACCGAGAAGGGACGCGGGTCCGACCTGTCGCAGTCGTCGACGACCGCCCGCGTCGAGGCGCGTGAGATCCTCCTCGACGGCACGAAGTGGCCTATCAACAACGCGACGCGGGGTCGCGCCGTGACCGTGCTGGCCCGCACGAGCGATGCCGGCGGCCCGCGGTCGCTGTCTCTCGTCTTCCTCGACAAGGCCGAGGTCGATCCCGGGACGCTCTCCTACGAGCCGAAGGTCGCCACACACGGCATTCGCGGAGCCGACATCAGCGGCATCCGCTTCTCGGCGACGAGGACCGCACCCGAACGGCTCGTGGGACAGGAAGGCCACGGGCTCGAGCTCGTCCTGAAGAGCCTGCAGCTCACGCGGCCGCTCACGACCGCGCTGTCCCTCGGCGCTGCCGACCAGGGGCTGTCGATCGCGCTGTCGTTCGCCCGATCGCGCCGCCTCTACGGCAGCCTCCTCATCGGCCTTCCCGCCGCGCGGCGCACGCTCGCCGAGGCGGCTGCCGACACCCTCATCGCGGAGTGCGTGATGCTCGTCGGTGCCCGCACCATCCACAGCGCTCCCGACGAGATGGCGATCGTCAGTGCCCTCGTGAAGTTTCTCGCCCCCGACACGGTCGACGCGATGTTCCGGAACCTGACATCCTTCCTCGGGGCACGCTCGCAGCTCGTGGGGTTCGCCGGAGCAGGCGCGTTCCAGAAGGCGGCGCGCGACAACCGGGTCGTGGGCATCTTCGACGGCAATTCGATCGTCAACCTCAACGTGCTCATCAACGAGCTCCCGGGGCAGCTGCGGCCGGCGGACCCCCCGGACCTCGCGGCGCTCCTCGCTCCGCTCGCGCTCTCCTGGCGGACGAGCGGACTGCCGGCCCAGTCGCTTCGGCTGGTGACCCGGCGCGGATCCTCACTCCTCCGGGCGGTGCCGGAGCTCGTCGCGGCGGTGACGGGCCGGGGCGGAGCGGAGGTGGCGGCGGCGGCGCAGACGATCGCTGACGCCTACCGATCAATGGTGGAGGATGCCGCGGCACTCCCCCGCCAGGGGCAACCTCACCCGCGGGCGTTCCGGGTCGCCGAGCGACTCGCTGTCGTCTTCGGCGGGGCGTGCGCGATGGCGGTCTATCTCGCCCGACGCGACGTCGTCGCGGATCACTTCGCCGACGGCGCATGGCTCTCCGGCGTGCTCCAGCGGATCGCCCAGCGCCTCGGCGCGCAGCCGCTCTCGCGCGGCGCCACCGATACCCTTCTCGACGCCGCCGTCGCCGCGCACGAGACGGGTGTCGTCTCCCTCCTGCGGGGGTGGTCGGCGTGACCCCCGGGGCGACCACACCCGACCTCGAGCTCCTCCTCGGAGACCCACACGTTCCGGGGCCCTTCGATTACGCGTCGATCCTCGAAGACGACGACGCGCGACGCCTCAACGCGTTCGCCGAGACCGTGCTCACCGACTGGGGCGCGGGCGCGGAGTTCACCCCCGCGCGATGGGGCGGACGCTGGATCGCCACGGACGATCTCGTCACGCGCCTACGACCCGTCTTCCGACGCGATCCGTCCGTCGGGCTGGGATACGGTCTCACCACCTTGATGGCCGCCGTCACCGTGTGGGTCGCGGGCAGCGACGATCAGAAGGCGGCGACGGCGGCGCGGCTGTTGCGCGGCGAGCGCATCGCCGTGGGGTTCCATGAGATATCGCACGGTAACGACTTGCTGCACAATGAGTGCCGCGCCATCCCCGCTCCCGGCGGCTGGACCGTGTCGGGCACCAAATCCGTGATCAACAACGTCGACCGCGCGCAGTCGGTGGTCATCATGGCTCGCACGCGCATCGACGGGCCCGCGGCCCGTCAGTTCTCGCTCCTGATGTGGAACAAGACGCCGGCATCGCTTCCGCACGCGGACACAGCCGCCCGCGTGCGTACGGCGGGGATGCGGGGGTGCATGATCGGGGCGGCGCAGTTCGACGCGCTCCCCATCCCGAGCACGCACGTGATCGGCGCCGAGGGGACGGCGCTCGAAACGACGCTGAAGGCGTTCCAAGTCACCCGCGCTGTGATTCCGGCGCTCGCCGTCGGGTCCGTCGAGGCGGCGCTGGACGAATCGATCCGGTACGCACGCGAGCGTACGCTCTACGGTGGCCGCGTGCTCGACATCCCGCATGCACGATCGCTGTTCGCCGATGCGCTGGCCGACACGCTCGCGGCCGACGCGCTGAGCCGAGCGGTGGTGCGTGGGCTCCACCTCACTCCGCGGGAGAGCTTCTTCCTCACCGCCGCGTCGAAGTACCTCACGCCGCAGCTTCTCAACGATGCGATGCAGAACCTCTCGGTCCTGGCCGGCTCGACGTTCTACGCGCGCGTGGATCCGTTCGGCATCGTCGAGAAGATCCTGCGCGACATCGCGGTCGTGCCCATCGGACATGCGGGGAGCATGGCCTGCCTGTCGACGATGGTGTCGCATCTCGCGGCGTGGTCGCGACGGTCGTCGTCGACGGCGCAGACGCGTCGAGATCTGTTCGACACCGAGGCACTCGGACCGCTCGATTTCGCCGCGCTGGGTCTCGGTGCCGGGTCATCCGACCCGCTCGGCGCGGCGCTGACCGATCCCGACATCCTCGCTCTTCTCTCCATCGAGGCACCTGCTCTCGTGCCTCTCGTGGAGGCTGCCGCCCGACATCTCGACGCGCAGCGCGCTCTGACGTCGGTGCTTCCTCCCGACGCATTCACCGTCGACGCGGCGCCCGAAGTCTTCGACATCGCCGTCGCGATCACCCAATGCCTCGCCGCCGGCGCCGTCGTAGGAACGTGGGCGGCGTGCCGGTCGACAGGAGGGCCGCTCGCCGATCCTGTGATCGTGGAGGGATGCCTCCGGCGCCTACTCTCCCGACGGGAGAACGCTCCCGACCCGCTGCCCGATGCCATCATCGACAGACTGGTCGCGCACGGAGAGCGTTGCGTCGCCGCGTCATCGTCGATGGGCGTCGATCCGGTACGGCTGGCTCAGGATGCCGCGGCGCCGTCCCCCCGGCCTCACACCGACCGAACCGAGACACAGGAGGACCCGAAATGACCACGATCGCCACAGAGGACATCGAGAGGTGGCTGGCTTCGCGCGTCGTCGCCTACGGGAAGGTCGCGGCGGACACCTTCACCGTGGACACCCCGCTCAGCGAGCTCGGCCTTGACTCCGTCTACGCGTTGACGCTCTGCGGCGACATCGAAGACGAGTACGGGCTCGAGGTCGATCCGACCATCGTGTGGGACTATCCGACGATTCGTGAGCTCGCCGGTGGCATCGCCGACCTCGCGGCGAAGTGACGGGCCTCACGGTGCCCGGACACATCATCGTGCGCCAGAGCTCGCTTTCCGGGCGGCGCGCGTGGTCGGTCCAGGACGCGGACGAATTGCTCGGTGACGACATTACGGCCTGCCGCGACATGTCGGCCGCGCGGCGGGAGCAGTACCTGAAGAGTCGCTCCCTGATCCGCGACATCGTCGTCAACGAGCTCGGCGACGCGTGGCACGGGTTCCAGCACAAGGGCCAGACCGGGCCACCGCGGCTGCGGGACTCGTCGCGGAGCGTCTCCATCACGCACTGCGGAGCGCACGTCGCGGTCGCGGTCGCGTCGGGTGTCGAGGTCGGGATCGACATCGAACGGACGGATGCCGTCTTCGACAGTCCCTCGCTGCAGCGCCGCATGTGCACACCGGGAGAGCTCGCCCGTGCGGCGTCGATGCGTCCGTTGGAGCGCAGGCGGTGGCTGACGCGACTGTGGACAGTGAAGGAGGCCTACGTGAAGTCGCGCGGACGGGGCCTCTCGCTCGATCTGCGTGCGGTGGATTCCGCAGATCTTCCCGCCCACCGCCGATCGGCTTGGGTCAGCACCGAATCGGTGTGCGCGGACGTCGCGCTCACGGTCGTCTGGGCAGAAGGAGGAAGCCGGCCATGAAGCTCTCGGTCATCGGTTGCGGGTATCTGGGTGCTGTGCACGCGGCGGCGATGGCCTCGATCGGGCATGAGGTCGTCGGCATCGACGTCGACGCGCGCAAGATCGACGCGCTCTCGCGGGGCGAGGCCCCTTTCTACGAGCCGGGCCTGCCCGAGATCCTCGCCGAAGGTCTCGCGTCTGGTCGGCTGACGTTCACGACGGACATGTCCCAGGCATCCGGAGCGAAGGTGCATTTCGTCGGTGTCGGCACGCCGCAGCAGAAGGACGGGTACGCCGCCGACCTCACCTATGTCAACGCCGCGGTCGGCGGGCTCCTGCCGTACTTGTCTCCCGGCGACGTTGTCGCGGGGAAGTCCACCGTGCCCGTGGGGACCGCCGCCGAGCTTTCGCCCCGAGTCGCGGCGACCGGCGCGACCCTCGTGTGGAACCCGGAGTTCCTGCGCGAAGGGTTCGCCGTGAAGGACACGGTCGACCCCGACCGGCTCGTCGTCGGGGTGGGGCCAGGCGATGACACCTCCGCCGACATCCTCCGCGAGGTGTACGCGCCGGCGGTGGCGAAGGGCACCCCGTACCTCGTCACCGACCTCGCCACCGCCGAGCTCGTCAAGGTCGCCGCGAACGCGTTCCTGGCCACCAAGATCAGCTTCATCAACGCGATGGCCGAGATCGCCGAAGTCACCGGCGCCGACGTCACCCAACTCGCCGACGCGATCGGACACGACGTCCGCATCGGACGCCGATTCCTCGGCGCCGGCATCGGCTTCGGCGGCGGGTGCCTCCCCAAAGACATCCGCGCTTTCTCGGCCCGCGCCGAGGAACTCGGTCGCGGCGAATCGGTCGCGTTCCTCCGCGAAGTCGACGAGATCAACCTCCGCCGCCGCGACCGCGCCGTCCAACTCGTCATCGAAGGCCTCGGCGGATCGGTGTTCGAGAAGAAGATCGCCGTCCTCGGAGCCGCGTTCAAACCGCACAGCGACGACATCCGCGACTCCCCCGCGCTCGATGTCGCCGTACGCCTGCACGGCCTCGGCGCGAACGTCGTCGTCACCGACCCCGAAGCCATCGACAACGCCCGGCGCCTCCACCCGCAACTCACCTACGAGGCATCTCGAGACGAAGCTATCCGTGACGCGGATGCCGTCGTCCTCGTCACCGAGTGGGACGAATACCGCCGCGAGCTCAGCCCAGACCACGCCTCGGCCCTCACCCCCGGGCGCGTCATCGTCGACGGGCGCAACGGCCTCGACGCGGCCGCCTGGCGCAACGGCGGGTGGGACTACTACGGGATGGGGCGCCCGTGACCAGTCATAGCCGGCGCGGGCGTCGACGCCGCACAAGATCGATGCGAGATCGGCTGAGTTCCGACATCCGCGCCACATCGCCGCTCGCCGGCCTCCCATGATCGGGCTCGACGAGACCGCCCGGAGTCTCGTCATCGCACGCGCACGCGCGCGCGAGACGCGCGCCGCGCTTCGGGGAGTTCCATGCCGGCCATCACGCCCATCGGCTGCCGCATCGTCCTGAAGGGATCCGCGTGGGCGGCACCCGTCATCCTCTTCGCCTAGGGCACGCCGGCCATGACGACCAGCCCTGTCCCAGCTAAGGCGACCGCCTGGGTCGACGCCGTGCGCATCACCGCGTCGCTGACCGCACCCTACGCCCGGCGCCGGGGTTCATCATCTCCTGACGCGCGCTAAGCAGGTAGCGCTGCTCGGCTCCAAACTCCTGATCGATAGTGTTCCCCTGTGACGTCCGTTACCACAGGCAGAAACCTCATCGGCTACACCGACATCGCCCTCGACCCCGCACGGCCGGGCAGCGAATCCGAGATCGGCGACCTCGATCGACTCGGCATAAGCCACTACTACGACGGCTTGGCCACCTTCGTCCGCGACTGCCACACGCCGATGACGATCGCGGTGCAGGGAGACTGGGGCAGCGGCAAGACCACCGCGCTGAACTTCATCCAGCATCGCCTCGAACACCCCGACGAGACTGCGGGTGGTTCCGCCGAGGACGCTGGGTCTGTGAGCACATCAACGCCGCCGCTGCGCACCGAAGTCATCACCTTCGACACCTGGCTCTACTCACAGTTCGACCTCGGTGACGAGCTGATCTTCTCCCTCGCGCGAGAAATCATCGTTCCTCTGGCCGGCGACTCCGAGCAGGGCAAGGCACTGCTCAAGTCATTCGTCGCGTTCGGAGCACATGCTGTTGCCAAGGGAGCACTCTTCCTTGGCACGATCACCGGATGGTCAGCGGCGGCCGACGCCGCCGTGGGGGCGACGAAAGCGGGAGTGTCCGCCTATCGCGAAGCCCAGGCAAATCGTCCTTCCGACGTCGTCGGGCACCTGAAGAAGATGCGAGAGCAATTCGCCGCCACCGTCGATGAGTTCTGCAAGAGCAAGAGAATCGACCGTGTGGTGATCGTCATTGACAACCTCGACCGCGTGCAACCGCGTCGCGCGATCGACATTCTCGAGAGCCTCAAGCTATTCTTCGAGGTACCGAACTGCGTGTTCATCCTGGCGATCGACCTCGACGTCGTCGTGCGCGGTACGACCGAAAAATACGGTGAGATGCCGGCCCGCAAGGCGCGCCAGTTCTTCGACAAGATCATCCAAGTCCCCTTCGCCATGCCGGTCGCGTCGTATGACGTGCACCAGATGCTCTCCGCCCACTTCAAGCTCCACCTCGACAAGACCGATTCCCTGGTCTCGCTTGTCCGGGCAGCCGTTGGGACTAACCCGCGTGCCATCAAGCGGATGTCGAACTCCTTCGAGTTGCTCTGCTTGGTGGCACGCACCGAGCTCTCGCTCGAGCTCCAACGGGCGATGGTTGCGATGATATGCATCCAAACGGCATTCCCCGCGGTGCACGAACTCATCGCGACCAGCGTCTATGCGCCGGCCACGCGACGTGGCGAAGGCGACCCGATCAAGAATCTCCTCAGCCAGGCTGACACGACCGTCCACGGCGAACTCGAACGACTCGTCGAGCAGAACGAGATCGAAGCGGCTGAGATGGCGGTGGTCACTCGCCTGCTCGCGTCGCTCTCAGACTTCTTCGGAGGCACGGACGAACCCGACCTCGAATTGCTCAATGAGGCAGTCCGCCTCACGCAAGCGACCGCCGTCGACGCCCATGGTTCAGCAGGAGGGTCATCGGTGAACGCTTTGCGCGTCTGCGATCTCGATGAGATGTACGCCATGGTCGAGACCGCCGCCGGAAAGACGGTTGGGGAGATCGTTCGACGCACCGTGGCCACGGTGCAAGCGACTCTCGCGGAGCAAGGCAAGCCGCTGGCCTGGCTGATTCAACCTGCGTTGCGCTACATCGTCCTTTATGCCGCAGACGACGCCGTGGCCGTTGCCAGCCTCGGCCCGGCAGCGCGCCCGCGGATCGCCAGCCTCAGCTACCACCCGAAACACGTCCGCGCCAACTACGGTCGGCGCGACCCGCAACGCATCTCCACCGACGCGCAACCCGCCCCCGCCGGCAGATGGAACGACCACTACAACTTGCTCAGCGAGAGTGCCCGCGAATCATCGGGGAAGGTGAGAGTGCGCTACAAGCCCACCGGATACCCGATCGTGGTGGAGATCTCTTCGGCGGCCGGCGTCGATGAGATGGTCAAATCGCTTCTTCTCGCCTATGACCTCTCGCAGACGAAGTGACCCGGACTGCCTCTTTTGTTCCCGCATATCGACGTGGACAGTCATCTAGTGTAGCAGTTCTGTTCTATTCACGAAGAATGGACAACGACTCACTCGCCGGCATCGCCGAGGCCCTCGCGGCACGTGCGAATGTCGGCGGTGAGCATGCGCCCGAACCGCTCACGCCCGGCGAGCTCGTCGCCGTGCATCACACGTTCGGCGCTCTGAAGCGCCACGTCGAGGCTGCGTTCACCCCTGTTGCCGCCGAGATCGCCCGCCAATCGCACGCCGAACTCGGCAAAGACTCGCTCGCGAAGAAGGCTTCCGCACACCCGCCGTGTTCATCCAGGCGGCCACCGGTCGAGCGGGGCGAGGCGATCAGGATTGTGCAGGTCGCGAGGGTTCAACCGAGCACAGAAGCTCGCCCTCGCCGAACGCGACGGTGGGAGCGCCCGCTGTAGAGCCCCGTCGCGTTCACGACGACGGGTGGAGCGTCCGCATCGGCGGCACCGGAGTCGACGCGCCGGCGTGGTTCATCCCACCACATGGATCGACAGAGAACGCTCCCCACGGCCCGGTGCGCGACGCCGACACACACTCCCCGCGTGAGGTAGCGATCCCCTGCCCACTCCCAGGCGCCCATGCGAGACTCCCTCCATGGCGCGCGCGGCATCCACTTCCGCCCGCGCGCGCTCCCACACCCGCGCAGGCACCCGCACCCGCACCCGTCACCGCCCGAGCCAGCGACAGCGCCGACGCCGCATCGTCGCCGCCGCGCTCGCGATCGCGGTCATGCCGATCCTCGCCGTCACACTCATCGCCGTCAACGCCTACATAGCAACGACCACCGCCCCGCCCGCGATCGAGAAGTGGGACGACCAGCAGCGCGCCAACGCCGCCCTCATCATCGCCGCGGGCCGCGACCTCGGGCTGTCCCCGCGGGACCAGGCCATCGCCGTCATGACCGCGATGGGCGAGTCGTCGCTGCGCAATATCGACTACGGCGACTGGGAGACGAGCGGCGTCACCAATCCCGACGGCTCCCGCACGACATCCATCGGACTCTTCCAGCAGCAGGATGCCTGGGGCACCCGCGACCAGCGGCTCGACCCCTACGCCGCGGCGACCCTTTTCTATCGCGCGATGACGGCCCGGGTTCCCGACCGCGACCAACGGGCGCCGACCACCGTTGCCCACCTGACTCAGATCAATCGCAACCCCGACCATTACGCCCGCTACTGGGAAGACGCGGTCGTGATGCTCGAGTCGCTGACCGGCGAGGACGTCGGCTCGTCCGGCTGAGGCGGGAGACGGCTGCATCACATGGCGCCTGCGTCTGGCGTGGCGGGTGTGAAACCTGGTAATCAGGACACACCCACAATTCCTTCCCCCCGGAGGATCACAACATGTCCACCCGCTTCAGGCGGCGCTTCGGCGTCGCCGGGACGGCGATCACCGCGTGCGTCCTGCTGCTGTCCGGCATCAGTTCGTCCGCGGCAGCCGCCGCCCCCGCAGGCTCCTCCTGCACGTCGCTGACCCTCGCTCAGGCGCAGGCGCGCATTCTCACCGACGTCAACGCCGCCCGCACGGCGGCCGGCGTAGCGCCCCTGACCGAGAATCCTCCCCTGTCCGCGGTTGCAACGAAGTGGTCGCAGAAGCAGGCGAAAGCGGCATCCATGTCGCACAACCCGAACTATTCGACGGAGATCCCGCCCGGCTGGTCGCGCGCCGCGGAGAACGTCGCGACGGGACAGACGGTCGCGAACGTGACCACCGCGTGGATGAACAGCTCCGGTCACCGCGCCAACATCCTGAACGCCGCCTACACGCACATCGGCATCGGCATCGGCTGCAGCGCGGCCGGTCGCCCCTATTACACACAGAACTTCGGCGCGTACACCCGCACGCCGGGCACCGCCGCGGCACCCCAAGGCGTGAAGGCCGCCGCCGGGCAGGAATCCGCCACCGTCAGCTGGAGCACGCTCACCTACACCGGCACGCAGACGCTGACCGGCTTCACCGTCACGGCGAACCCGGGCGGCATCACAGCGACAGCCTCGGGAAGCGCACGATCGATCCAGGTCGCCGGGCTGACCCCGGGTACGGCGTACACATTCACCGTGACCTCGACCAACGCCTTCGGCGTCTCGCCGGCATCCACCGCGTCGGCATCGGTGACGCCGACCGCGCTACCCGTTGCAACACCGACGGGGGCGCCGAAGCCCGCACCCACGCCGACCACTCCCGCCAACCCTGCCGACGCGTTCGCGGTGAAGGCACACGTGCAGAGCATCGGATGGATGGACGGGTACGGCACCACCGGTCGCGGTCTTCGCCTCGAAGCCCTCACCCTCACACAGCGGACGGATCTGGTCATATGCGCACGCGCCCATGTCCAGACCGTCGGATGGATGAGCATCTCCTGCACCTCCGGCACCGGCACATCGATCACCCTCGGCACCACCGGTCGCGCCCTCCGCATGGAGGCCCTCGAGCTGTGGAGCCCGGGCGCCGCCATCTGGGCCGAAGCCCACGTGCAGAGCGTCGGCTGGCAGGGAGTACGCCGCTCGAGCGCTCCCGGCGAGCACATCACGATCGGCACCACCGGTCGCGCCCTGCGAATGGAGGCCGTGCGCCTCTGGCCGTAACTCGATCGGCGCCACCGCAACACCACCGCAACTAGAGTCGTTCGCGTGACGCGCACCCGCCGCACCACCCGCCCCGCTCGAAGGCGACGCGCCGCCTGGCTCTTCGCCACCGCGGCGGTGGTCGTCGTCGCGGTGGCGGCGACGGTGGGCGTCGGCGCGGCGACGGGGTGGTTCGGCGCGCTCGGACCGACACCACCCGGCCCGGGCACCCGGTTCGTGGTCGCCGCCGAATCGGCGGCGGCGCAGGCGGCGGCACAGGCATCCGGCACCGACACGACCGCGGACGCGGGCGAGGCGAAGGATGCCGCGGACTTCCTCGCCGCCCAGCCCACCGCGTACTGGCTGACGCCCGAACGCGACCCGATCGGCGCCGTCGCGGCGCGCGTCACGGCCCTCGCCGGAGAGGCGCGCACCCAGGACGCGACCCTCGCCCTCGTCGTCTACGGGCTGCCCGAACGCGACTGTGGAAACCACTCCGCCGGCGGACTCTCGCCCACCGACTATCCCACCTGGATCGACGAGATCGCCGGCGCGCTCGTCCAGGCATCCGAGGTGCGCGCGGTCGTGATCCTCGAGCCCGACAGCCTCTCGCTCGCCACCGAGTGCGGCAATCTCGACGACCGGGTCGCCCAGCTGCGCGCCGCCGTCGCCGCGCTACAGCGCGAGAACACCTGGATCTACCTCGACGGCGGACACTCGAACTGGCACCCCGCCGCCGAACAGGCGCGCCTGCTCACGGCGGTCGGCCTGGGCGGGGTCCGCGGGTTCAGCCTCAACGTCTCGAACTTCAACGCGACGGATGCCGAGGTCTCCTACGCCCATGCCGTTGCCCGCAACCTCGATGCGCCCGCGCACGCCTTCATCGACACGTCGCGGAACGGCGCCGGATCGAACGGCGAGTGGTGCAACCCACCCGGACGGCTGGTGGGGCAGGCATCCGGCACCATCGGCGATGACGTCGTCGACACGAACCTCTGGATCAAACCTCCCGGCGAGAGCGACGGCCCCTGCAACGGGGGACCCGCCGCCGGAGAGTGGTGGCCCGCCGCCGCCATCGAGCTGACGCATCAGGCGCGTCGGTAGCATGGCGCATACGGGCGGACGGGAGACGACGTGACGGAGAGCGGCAACGCCAAGACGGCGGTTGTCATCGAGGACGACCCCGAAGTGCGGCACATGCTCGCCGACGTGCTCGAAGCGGCGGGGTTCTCGACGATCTCGGTCGGCAACGGCATCGACGGGGTCCGCGCCGTCGAGACCTACCAGCCCCTCATCACGACGCTCGACCTGAACCTCCCGGGCATCGACGGGTTCGAGGCGGCGCGGCGCATCCGGGCGCGCAGCGACACGTACATCATCATGCTCACCGGCCAGATCGACGAGGCCGACGTCGTCATGGGCCTCTCGGCCGGCGCCGACGACTTCGTCACGAAGCCGTTCCGCCCGCGCGAGCTGCGCGCCCGCATCGAGGCGATGCTGCGGCGGCCCCGCGGGGTCAGTGGTGGCGGCGCGGGTGGCGGCGCGGGCGGCGCGTACGGGACGGGCACCGGGGCGATCCCGCAGCAGGACAAGGTCGGGCCGTCGTTCCCGACGCGGTCCGTCTCCCCCGAGTCCGTAACGGTGAACGCCATCGCCGCTGCGGCGGCGCAGGCGCTAGAGGCCGGAGGCCCCGACGAGCTCGTGGTCATCTCGGGGCCGGTGCGGCCGGCATCCGACCCCGAGACCTGGCTCACGCACCGCGACCTCGAGCTCGAACCCGACTCGCGCATCGCGCGGATCGGTGATCGCGAGCTCGACCTGACCCGCACCGAGTTCGATCTGCTCGCGGCGCTGCTCGAGTCCAAGCGCCGCGTGCGCAGCAAGGCCGACCTCGCGCTCGTGCTGCGCGGCGAGTCGTACGTCACGACGTACTTCGTGGGGGATGCCGACAGGCGCGCGATCGAGGCGCACATGACCAACCTCCGCCGCAAGCTCGGCGACGACCCCTCGAACCCCCGCTACATCGAGACCGTGCGCGGCGTCGGCTACCGCCTCACCTCCGAGCTCTGACGCGCCCCGCCCCGCACCCACCCCTGGCTCCCGCCCCGCCCCTGGCTCGCGAATCACCGCTCCTTTCGCGAATCACCTCCGGATTCGCGCGAATCGAGCGGTGACTGGCGCATTGGGCGGTGATTCGCGAGCGAGAGGGGCGGAGCCGAGGCGCATCCCATCGATTCCTCCACAATCGGCGCGACGTGCGAACTGTGCACAGATCGCCCGATCCGCGCCCCACGCCTGCGGCGCAACGCGCACCCTGTCCCCATGACACCCGACGAAGGTTACGCGGCGCTCCGCGACCGCGCCCAGCTCGCGACGCTCGGCGTTCGCGCCCGCGCGCTCGATCGCCTCATCGCCGACGGCTCAGCTGTCCGCGTCGCCACCGGCCGTTACGTCACGTCCGAATTCTGGAGCCGGCTCTTCGCCGAGGACCGGCACCTTCTCGCGGTGCTCGCCGCGACCGAACGGTCCCGCACCGACGCCGCCGCCGTCCTCACGTCCGCCGCAGTTCTCCACCAGTTGCCCCTGTGGCGCCACACTCCCACGCATGTCCATCTGGCAGCGCCCACGTTCAACGGTCAGCTCCGCGATTCGCCCGACGTCGCCCATCACCGATGGCGGGTGAAGGATGCCGACACCGTGCGCATCTCCGGCATCCTCTGCACCTCGCTCGCGCGGACGGTGGCCGACCTGCTGCGTTATCTCGACCCGGTCGCCGGCCTCGCCGCCGCCGACGCAGCACTGCGCTCCGTCGCGTGGAACCCCCGGACGCGCACCTACAACGCGTCCCTCGCCGAAGAGTTTCGGCTGATCATCGCGAGCAAGATCCGGCCCGGATCGCGGGGCGCCAAGACCGCGCGCTGGGTGCTCGATCTCGCCGACGGCCGCTCCGAGAGCCCGGGCGAGAGTGCGAGCCGCATGCTCCTGATCCAGTTGGGATTCGCGCCGCCACAGCTGCAAGTGCCCGTGGCCGGACCGGACGGACGCCCGTACTTCGTCGACTTCGGACTCGATGAGGTGGATGCCTGGGGCGAATACGACGGGACCTCGAAGTACCTCGACCCGCAGATCCGCGGCGGCGCGCTCACCCTCGAGGAGGCGATTCTCAACGAGAAGACGCGCGAGGACTGGATCCGCGGGACGACGCACCGAAAGTTCGGGCGGTGGGGGACCGAGCACCTGACGCTTCCGCTCCTCGAGCGGCGCCTGCGAACCTTCCAGATCCTCCCGCGCCGCTGAACCCCCAGCTGGCTCGCGAATCACCGTCCCTTTCTCGAATCACCGCCGGATGCGCGCGAATCGAGCGGTGACTCGCGCATCGGGCGGTGATTCGCGAGCCGGCCCTGAGCCCGCGCCGCAGCCGACCCACCCCGAAGAATCCGGCCGCCCCCGGGGCATACGCCACGCCGGGAGCGGCCGGGACTGACGCTTCCCCCCGAAAGCGTCAGACCTTGTATCCGTGCTGGCGACGGATGAGCTTGAGGAACATCGACAGGGTCTGGATGACGGTGATCACCCCGACGATCGGCCAGCCAACCCACAGGATCGTCGACTGCACCATCACCGGCAGCATCCACCAGACGACCGTCACCGCGGCCGCGACCGCGACCACGACGGCCAGCGGCACCCAGTGCCCGAGCCCGCCGCCGCTCTCGGCCTTGGCCTGCAGCGCCCAGTTGTCGACCTTCTTGCGCGAGAGGAACCGCGTCCACGACCGCAGGAAGTGGCTGATGCGCACCCACATGTACAACTCGGCGGGAACCACGAGCGCCGCGAACGCGATGTCACGCCCGTCGCGCTCCTTCATCGTCATCGCGATGCGGATGTTGAGGAGCACCGCGACCACCGGCGGAAGGAGCCACCACGCCGAGAAGACGAACGCGCCGATCGACAGCGACCCGGCGAGGAGCGTCAGGAACGCGACGCGCACGAAGAAGTTCGTCAGCATCGAGAAGTTCTCGAGCCACCGCAGACGCAGGTTCGGGTGGAAGGGCTGCCCCTTCGTGTCGCCGCGCTGGCCCGGCCACATCAGCTCGATGGCCCCATAGGTCCACTTCACCTGCTGCGCGTCGAGGCCGCGGAGCGTCGTCATGCCGCCGACGTAGGCGCGGGCGAGCGGGTTGATCTTCGTCAGGTAGCCGGCGCTCTTGATCTGCAGCGACAGCAGCGAATCCTCGACCTCGCTGTCTTTCACCCACGGCGTCGACTGACGGTTCTCGCGCATGACGTCGCGCAGCGCCTTCGTCGCGAAGATCGACAGCTGCCCGCCGAGGACGGCCATGTTCCGCCCGCGCAGCAGGTTCTGCATGTTGAACGCCGCGAACTGCGAGCGCTGCCCGGCGATCAGGAACTTCGCGATGCCGCCCCTGATCGGCCTGTCGTCGATCGTGTACACGGCCGAGATCCCGCCTATGCGGGTGTCCGAGACCGCCTCCGACTCCAAGTACTCGACCGCGCGCGGGTCAGCGACCGTGTCACCGTCGACGCCGAGGAGATACTCATAGCCCTCGACGAGGGCGTACCCGTAGTTGAGCGCGCCGACCTTCTTGTCGGGGTTGTTCCCGATGTCGTGGACGAAGACCTCGGTGAACTGAGGCCCGAGTTCGGTCTCGAGTTCGTGAGGGCCGGCGTAGCGCGAGGCGATCTTGACCGTGGCATCCGTCGTGTTGTTGACGACGACGTGGATGACGTCGGGCACGCGCGTCTGGCCCAGAAGACCCTCGATGACGCCGGCGATCGACTCCTCCTCGTTGTACGCGGGAATGACGCAGCCGATCGTCGAGCGATGCGTCGACGTGTCGTCGAGCACCGACGCGAAGTCGTCGGGGAAGTGATGGTCGGATGCCAGCACGATGTCGCTACCGGGGAGGGTCATGTCCTCCACCCTCCCCGGGCCGCCGCAACGAACCCCCTCCGAACGTCGGAGAGGAGCGCAAGGTTTCCGCAAGATCTCCCCCGGATAGGCTCTACACCATGGCCCCCGACGACACCGTGCCCGTGCGCCAGGTGTCCTTCCGGGCCGACGCGCGCACGCGCTCGATCTGGCTGTGGCAACTCTCCCTCGCCGTCGTCGTCGTCGTCGTGGCGGTCGCCGTGCTCCTGCTCGCACCCGCCGTGCTCGCGTCGGCACCGACCGCGGGCGGCATCGTGATGATCCTCGCGCTCACCATGATGACGCTCGTCCTCCCATGGCACCGCGCGGGGCGCAGCGCGGTCGCGACGCTGCCGCTCGCCGACATCCTCGCCATCGGCCTGCTCGCCTGGGGTAGCGAACTGAGATTCGGGTTCCTCTGGGTGTTCCCCCTCGCCTGGCTGGCGAGCCACTTCCGCGTGCCGTGGGTCGTGGCCGGCCTCAGCCTCGTCGCAACCGTCGTCGTGCTGGATGCCTTGACGCACACCGCCGACGAGACCAGCACTCTGCGCTTCCTGGTCGTCCTCCTCTCGCTGACGTTCATCTCGATCACGATCTACAACAGCGCCCGACGCACGCGCGCGTTCAATCGCCTGCTGCGCCGACAGGCCGATCGGCTCGAAGCGACGCTCGAGCGCGTGCGCGCGCAGGAGCGGCGGGTCAACCAGATGCTCAACGGCCTCGACTCGGCGGTCGCCCGCGTCGATCGCGAGGGGCGCCTGCTCGGCATCAACGAGGCGTATCTCGCGCTCTACGGCATCGATCCGCGCGACACGTCCCGCCCGCCCACCTCGGTGGAGTACGACGAGCGCGGCGGCACGGCACTCCGCGAGGCCGACCGCCCCGCGGCACGCGCGGCACGCGGCGAACTGTTCTCCGACGAGCGACTGTGGCTGTTCGACGCCGAGGGCCGGTGGCACATCGTGTCGGCATCCACTCGCGAGCTCGTCCACGGCCCGGCCGAATCGGAGACGACTCTTCTCGTCATCCGCGACATCACCGAGGCCGTCGAGGCGGAGAACGCCCGCCGCACTCTCGCCACGACGGTCACGCACGAGCTCGCCAACCCGCTCACGGCGATCGTCGGATACACCGATCTTCTCCTCGAAGACGACCTCCCCCCGCGCAGCCGCGAGCGTCTCGAGCTCATCGAGGCGGCGGGCACGCGCATGGAGCGGCTCATCTCGGAGGTCCTGCGCGCGGGCGGCCGCGAGGCCGGCCTCGACCCGCGCCGCCGCCTCGACGCGCGGGCTCTCATGGCGGCGACGGTCGAATCGTTCCTGCCCGCGGCGGCAGCGGGCGATGTGTCCCTCGAACTCCGCGAAGGGCCCGAGGCGCCGATCGACGCGGACGCCTTCCGCTTGCGGCAGGTGTTCGACAACCTCGTCAGCAACGCCGTCAAGTACACGCCCCGGTCCGGATCGGTGGAGGTGACCGTCGCGGCGGTGGGTGGGGATGCCGTGATCCGCGTGACCGACACCGGCATCGGCATCGGCGCACATGATCTGCCCCACGTCTTCGACGACTACTTCCGCGCCGAGACGGCGCGCGACGCGGGGTTGCCGGGCACCGGGCTCGGCATGGGCATCTCGCGCACGATCGTCGAAGAGCACGGAGGCACCCTGGAGCTCACGAGTCACCCGGGCGCGGGGACGACGGCGACGATCCGCATCCCCCTCGACGAAGGAGAAGGCCCGGCATGATCGACATCCAGCTCGCCCAGGTCATCGTCGCCGCCGTCGCGATGGTCTGCATGATCGGACTCGGGTTCCTCTACCGTCCGAGCAGGGCGACGGCACTCTGGTCGCTGACGTTCGTCGTCGTGATGCTCGCCTGCGGCGGGACGCTCGTGGCGACGGCGTCGGGCTTCCCGCGCCTGATCCTCGTCGCGACCGGCGTGCTTCTGGCCGCCCCGGTCCTCATCTGGTCGGGCTTGCGGGCACTGCGCGGCGCGACCTCGCTGTCGTGGCTCGCGCTGATCGTCGCTTTCGCGTCTTCCGGAGCGCTCGTGGCGCTGAACGGCACCGAGGCCTACATCTGGGGATTCCGACTGGGGTTCGGTCTGACCGCGGTGTTCGCCGGACTGACGATCGTCGAGCTGCTGCGCCGCCCCGAACGAGCGGGCAGCACGTCGATGCCGCTCGCGGCCTTCTCTCTCCTCGTCGTCATCGCGGGTGTCGTGAGCGTCGCCGCGGGGCTGGTCGCCCCCGGCGACCCCGAAGAGTCGTTGCTGTTCCTGCGCACGATCAACTCGGTGGGAATGCTCGCGTACGTCGTGTGCGCGCTCGTAACGCTCCTCTTCCTCGCCCGCGACGACAGCACGTCGCCGCGCCGCTCCGCGTTCCAGGAGGTCGCCGCCGACCGCCTCCGCCGCGCGGAGCGCGCCGGAGAGCGCTCCTGGGCGCTCGTGCACATCCAGCTCGACGACGCATCGGACGTGCGGGCCGCGACGGGCGACGCCGGCTTCACCGCGATCGTCGGACGCCTGGGCGACGATATCGCCGAGACCTTCCCGACCGAAGCCGACATCGGACGGCTCGGGCAGGCATCCTTCGCGGTGCTCCTCGCCCTTCCCTCGACCGTCATCCGCGAACGCGTGCGCACCCTCCTGCGGACGGTCGCCCAGCCCCACGACGCAGTGCGGGCCGTCACCTCGGCATCCATCGGTTGGGCCGGTGTCGCCGAGTGCGGGTACGACCTCGACGCGCTGCTGGACGCAGCGCGCTCGGCGGCCGAGCGTGCTGCCGCGGCGGGCGGCGACCGGTGGGAGCGCGCCGTGGCGTGAGCCGGGTATCGCGCCCGCGGCGTCAGCGCGCGATCGCGACGGTGAGGCTGTCGGTCGCCGTTTGCTTGGCGTACTCGGTCGAGGTCGGCGTGGTCTGCACGAGGAAGTCGTAGGTGAATTCCAGCGTCACGAACGTCGCGTCCGCAGGCACCGCGCCGACCGTGAACTGCTGCGAATAGCTGTAGGGGTCGAGCACGAGGTAGCCGGGGGCGGTCGTCGCCTGGTCGACCTGCGGGGCGAGCGGGTCGAACGAGCCCGCAGAGTTCGCCGGAACGGCGGTCATCGTCGCCTTCTGCAGGTAGACCTTCTGCCCGTCGGCCGGGGTCACGCTCGTGACGAGCGAGAGCTTGACGGGTTTCAGAGCCGTTGCCGTCCACTTCTCCATCGACAGCTCCGACCAATAGTCGACGGTCGCCGTGACCGCTCCGGCGGTGAGCGTGCGCTGCGTCGACCCCGACGACAAATCGTTGGGGACCGGCGTCGGGATCGCGGTCGATGTCGACGACGGGCTCGGCTCGTCCGTCGCTCCTCCCGACCACGGCGCGGGGTCGCACGCGCTGAGTGCCAGGGCGATCGCCACCGCGCCGAGGCCGATGAGTGTCCATCGCGTGCGCATCCCGCCCACCTCCGTGTCACTGTCGGCCACATGGGCGCAGTCCCACATCCTATCCACGGCCCGCCCGGGAAAGACCAGTGGCGTCATCCTCGCCCGGCGGCGGCACAGCTGGTCTTGAGTGGGCGTTGAGCCACGCGGACCGGCCCGCACGGGCGTGGCACAATGAGCTTCGCATGCATGAAAAGGAGCCCAGATGAGCGAGAACGCCGGCCCCACCGCCGTCGTCATCGACGACGACCCGGACGTCCGCGATCTGCTCGTGCAGGTGTTCTCCAGCGCCGGATTCACGGCCGTCGCGGTGGACAACGGTCTCGACGGGGTGAACGCCGTCGTCACTCACCGTCCCACGATCACGACACTCGATGTCAATATGCCCGGCATCGACGGTTTCGAAACGGCACGGCGCATTCGCGAACACAGCGACACCTATATTCTGCTCATCACTGCGCTCACCGAGGAGGCTGACGCGATCCTCGGTTTCAGCGTCGGCGCGGACGACGTCGTCACCAAGCCCTTCCGCCCCCGCGAACTGCGGGCGAGAGTCGTGGCGGCGCTTCGTCGTCGGTCCGAGGCGCATCCGCCACCCTCGTCGGAAGCGGCGAGCGCGACGTCTGCGCCTCTCGTCGGCGCCTCTGGCCTGCTCGTGAACCGATCCACCCACAGCGTCACCATCGAGCAGCGCCCCGTCGTGCTCACACGCACCGAGTTCGAGCTGCTCGCGATCCTCGTCGAGGTGGCTCCTGAGGTCCGGAGCAAGGCAGATCTCGTGGCGGCCCTGCGGCCACCGGGCCGGGCAGGCCGCGTGTCAGAAGCGGACGAGCGAGCGATCGAGACCCACATGACGAACCTCCGGAGAAAGCTCGGCGACAGCGCTACCGAGCCCCGCTACATCGAGACGTTGCGCGCGGTTGGGTACCGTGCCATCCTTCCCGTGGATTCCTCGCGCGGCTGACCTCTTCACGACGACACACCCGGCTGGACTCCATGCCGTCTGCCGCGCACCCCTCAGACCCGCGGCTCAGACCCGCGACGCCGCCTTCGGCGCGGCGGTGATCAGGATCGGCAGGTGATCGCTCTTACCCTGCGGGAGCGTCGTGATCGTGTCGATGTCGAAGCCGACGCTCGTCGCGAAGTCGTAGTGCCCGCGGAAGAACTTGTACCGCGTGTAGGTGCGCGCGTCGCTGAGGCTCAGATCGTAGCCCGCCTCACGCACCTTCTGGCCAAGATTCTCCTTGAAGACCGGATAGTTGTAGTCCCCCACCATCAAGATCGGCAGGTCGTCGCCGAGACTCGCGAGCTCGCCGAGGGCCGCCGAGATCTGCTTGCGCCGCAAGGAGTTGAGCGCGGTGAGCGGCGCCGCGTGGAAACTCGCGACGATGAACTCGCGCCCGTGATCGATATCGCGCAGGCGCACCGCGAGCATCCGCTCCTCGGCGGGCTTGAGCACCCGGTCGTGGAGCGACTTCTTGAGCGCCAGCGAGCGCACCTCGAGCGCCGTGAAGGTATTGCGGCGCAGGTACACCGCGAGGCCGAGCCGGTTCCGCGCCGTCGCGTCGACGAGCTGCAGCCCCGCGATGTCGCCGGGGAGCTCCCCCGAGACCGCCTCCTGCAGACACAGGATGTCGGCGCCCGTCGACTCGACGAGCTCCTCGAGCTCGCCGAACGCCTTGTGCTTGTTGAGGTTGTACGAGATGACCTTCATCGTGTCGCCAGCATAGGGCGCCGGGCCGCGAATCCGCTCCGTCTTGACACCACGTTTGCGATGGATTCGCCGGGCGTCGAGAAGGTGTTCAGTCGGTGTCGAGCGACCGACGCGCGCGGGTCTGGTCGGCGCGCGCCGCAAGCAGGTCGTCGGCCGGGTAGCCGACCTCGGTGAGCGTCAGCCCGCGCGCCGCGAGCACCTTGCTCTCGCTCGTGCGGACGCCCCCGTCGCGGATGCGCGTGACGTCCGCGACCGTCATCTTCCCCTCACCGACGGCCGCGCACGCGCCCACGAGAGCGCGCACCATGCTGTGGCAGAAGGCGTCGGCTTTCACGTTCGCCAGAAGGATGCCGTCGGCGCCCCGCGACCATCCGAATTCGAGCAGCGTGCGGATCGTCGTCGCCTCCTCGCGCGCCTTGCAGTACGCCGCGAAGTCGTGCAGGCCGATGAGCGAACGAGCTGCGGCATCCATCGCGGCGACGTCGAGGCGCGCCTTCACGGTCGTCGTCCGCGCACGCTCGAGCGGGTCGTACGGGGTCTCGAGATCCGCGATGCGATAGGAGTAGCGCCGCCACACGGCGGAGAAGCGCGCATCGAACCCGGGCGCGGCTTCGGCGGTGCGGTGCACGGCGACGTCGGGGTAGGGCCCGAGCACCCCGGTGATGCGGGCGGCGAGCGCTTCGGGCGCGGGGTTCCGTCCCTTCGCGAGACGCGCGTGCTGCGCGTCGGTGAGGTCGAGGTGGGCGACCTGCCCCGCGGCGTGTACTCCGGCATCCGTCCGCCCCGCGACGACGAGTTGCGGGTCGCCGCCGAGCACACGCGCGATCGCCGCCTCGAGCGTCCCCTGCACCGTCCGGAGGCCCGGCTGCCGCGCCCACCCCCGGAACGCGGTGCCGTCGTAGGCGAGGTCGAGACGCAGGCGCACGCCCTCAGCCTATCCGCGCGCCGGCGCGCGTTCCGACTCCACATCCGGCGACACTTCCGTAGACTGGATGGTTCCCGCACACCCTCCCGCTCGCCCGGTCTCTTCGTCATGCCCTCCTCTCTCACGCCCCGCTTCGCCGGCTTCGACGGCCTGCGCGCCGTCGCGGTGCTCCTCGTCGTCGTCTACCACCTCTTCCCCGCCTGGCTCCTGCACAGCGGCTTCGTCGGCGTCGACGTCTTCTTCGTGATCTCGGGCTTCCTCATCACCTCGCTCCTGCTGCGCGAGCGCGCGGCGACGGGGCGCATCGGTCTGCGCGGGTTCTGGACACGGCGCACACGCCGCCTCCTCCCCGCTCTCGCGCTGGTCGTGACCGTCAGTGCCACGGCGGCGTGGCTCATCGGCGGCGACGTCCTCGTCGGAGTCGGCCGCCAAGTCTTCGGCGCGGCGACGTTCTCCTACAACTGGGTGTCGATCGCCGGCGGCGCGTCGTACTTCAGCGCGGCGGAACCCGAGCTCTTCCGGAACCTCTGGTCCCTCGCCGTCGAAGAGCAGTTCTACGTGCTGTGGCCCCTCCTGCTGCCCGCGCTTCTCCTCGTGCGACGCCCTGTCGCCCGCGTCGCGATCGCACTCGCCCTTGCCGGCGGGTCGGCGCTCTGGGGGGCGTCGCTCGTGGCGGGCGCGGGGCTGACCCGCGCCTACTACGGCACCGACGCGCACGCGTTCGGACTGCTCATCGGCGTCGCGCTCGCCTTCGCGCTCGCGGCGTGGCAGGAGCGGGCGGCGCGGCAGGCGCGCGCGGAGCGGCAGATGTCGGATGCCGGAGCGCGAGCGACGCCGCGCGCACGCACCGCCCTCGTCGCCGGACTCGGCATCGTCGCCCTTCTCGCGCTCATCGCCGTCGCATCGTGGCAGGGAGGAGCGGCGCTCTACCCGACGGTCCCGCTCGCGGCATCCGCCCTCACAGCGGTCGTCATCGCCTGCGCGCTCGGCTCGCCGCTCGGGCGCGCCCTCGACGTCGCTCCGCTCCGCTGGGTCGGTGAGCGCTCGTATGGCATCTACCTCTGGCATTGGCCCGTTGTGGTGCTCCTTTCGAGCGCCGTGACCGGCGCGTTCATCGACACTGCGATCCCGGTCCGCGTCGCCGTCGCGGCGCTCCTTGTGACGCTCGTGGCGTCCGCGCTGTCGTACCGGTTCATCGAGCAGCCCGTGCGCCGACTCGGCTTCGGCGGCGCGCTGCGGGCCCTTCGCGGCCGGCTCGCCTCGACGCCCACGCGACGGTTCGGTGCGGTCGCGGCCGTCGCGGCCGGTGCGCTCGTCGTCGGCGGCACCACCGCCGCCGTCGCGGCAGCGCCGGAGGTCACCTCCAGCGAGGCATCCGTGCAGGCGGGGGTCGACGCGCTCCGCGAGGCGTCCGCCGCCCCTACTCCTGTTCCACCGGATGCCGCCGCACCGGATCCCGCGCCTACCGCCGTGCCGACTCCCACGCCGACCGTCGGCCCCGACGGCGAACCGCTGCCCCCGGCCCCCGCGAGCGTCACCGGCGACCGGGTGACCGCGATCGGCGACTCGGTCATGCTCGCGTCCGCCGGCGGGCTGCTCGACCGGCTTCCCGGCATCCAGATCGATGCAGCCGTGTCACGCTCGATGTGGGCGGGCGACGACATCGTCGCCGACCTCGCCGCCGGCGGCGCGCTGCGCGACTACGTGGTCGTGGGGCTCGGCACGAACGGACCGGTCGACCCGGGAGCGCTGCAGCAGATCCGCGACGCGATCGGCCCCGACCGCACGCTCGTGCTCGTGAACGCCTTCGCCCCGCGCGACTGGATCGCGGGTGTGAACACCGAGCTCGCGGGCTTCGCTGCCTCACACCCCCGCACGGTCGTCGCGGACTGGTCGAGCGCGATCGCCCCTCACGCCGACCTGCTCGCGGGCGACCAGATCCACCCCGGCGAGGCCGGCGGAGAGGTCTACGCCGCGACCATCGCGGACGCGGTCGATGCCGTCGAGAGCCAGCGCTCCGAGGCGGCGCACGAGGTCGCACTCATCCGCTGGCTGACGGGACGCGGGCTGACCCCCGCCGGGTGACGGGTCGCACGTGCGTCACACCCGCTCGACGAGAGCAACCTCCTGCGATGTTGCGTGGAAGCCGAGGCCTTCGTACAGGGTGTTGGCGCCGGTCGGGCTCGCCGTGTCGACATCGAGCACGGCGCGCTCGAGCCCCGCGTCGCGGATCGCGCGCAGCGTCCCCGCGATCACGAGCGGCGCGATGCCCCGGCGGCGGTGCGCCCGCACGACGCCGATGAGGTCGATGTAGGAGTTGCTGGCCCCGAGCGCCGCCCAGTCGTCCTCGTTGACGGATGCCAGGCAGAACCCGACGATCTGCCCGTCGGCATCCACCGCGAGGCGGGACAAGTCGGGGCGGAAGAACGGACCGCCGACGAACTTCTGCCAGGTCTCGGGCTGCGAGGGGAGGCTCCCCCAGTGGTCCCGGAACGCGTCGTTGCGTGCGAGGCGCGCGTCGTCGTCGCGGTCGTGTGTGAACGGCACGACGCTCACACCGGCGGGCGCCTCGAATTCAGGAGCGGAGAGTTCGGGTACCGGAAGCGTCATGTCGCGCTCCATCGTGGTGAACCAGCGCTCGGGCCGGAACCCTGCGCGCGCCGCGATCGCCTGCTGATCGGCGTTCGACTCCTCGGCGTAGACCTTGAGGTCGGCCGTCCACGCCTGGACGGGGGGATCGAGCGACTCCGCCGGCGCGAGCGTCGGAACGACCGCGGCGAGGTGTTCCAGAGCGCGAGCGCGCTGCCACGCGAGCAGCACGGTTCCGATGCCGCGGCGCCGGTGGTCCGGGTGCACCGTCCCACCGAGGTTGACGGTGAGCTGCCCGGCGCGGGAAGGGTGCAGGAACGCGGAGGCGAACCCGACGATGCGGCCGTCGGCATCCACCGCCACGAGCGAGTCGCGGGAGTGGTCGATGAACGGCAGGTCGAAGGTGTCGGCGATGTCCTCGCGCGGGGTGATCCAGGTGGGGTGGTCGACCGCGTCCGCCGCGGCCGCGACCGCGTGGATGCCGTCGATGTCAGCCTCGGTCGGCGCCCGCCACACGGTGATGTCGGGAGGCGCGGGCGGACTCGTGGGGGTCGCGCTCCGGAGTGCGTCGATCCGCTCGATCAGGGTGTGCTCACTCACCCAGCCACACTATCGCGAGGGCGCGCCAGCGGTCCGGGCACGAAACGAGGCCCGCCCCCTGTGCAGGGTGCGGGCCTCGTGACAGCGTCGTGGGCGCTTACTTCTCGGCGGGAGCCTCCACGGCCTCCTCGGCGGCAGCCTCAGCGGCCTCGCCCTCGGCCTGCGACTCGGCGCCGGCGTCCGCGGCGGCCTCTTCGACCTCGATCTCGGCGGGGGTCTCCTCGACGGCGACCTCCTCCGCAGGCTCCGCGGCGACGGGCGCCGCGGCGGCCGACTTCTTCGCCGACTTCGGCTTCGGGTTCACGGGCTCGAGGACCAGCTCGATGCGGGCCATGGGCGCGTTGTCACCCTTGCGGTTGCCGATCTTCGTGATGCGGGTGTAGCCGCCCTCACGGTCGGCCAGCTGCGGCGCGATCTCGGCGAACAGGACGTGCACGACTTCCTTGTCACCGATGACCGACAGCACCCGGCGACGGGCGTGGAGGTCTCCGCGCTTGGCGAAGGTGATGAGGCGCTCGGCGAGGGGACGCAGGCGCTTGGCCTTCGTCTCGGTCGTCGTGATGGCGCCGTGCGTGTAGAGGGCCGCGGCGAGGTTCGCAAGCAGCAGGCGCTCGTGGGCGGGACCGCCTCCGAGGCGGGGACCCTTGGTGGGCTTGGGCATGTCAGTTACTCCAGGTGGAAAGTGTCAGCGATCGATCGGGCGTCGATCAGATGGTGTCGTCGTCGTAGCCGCCGTAGAAGTGCGCGCCGTCGAACCCGGGGACCGAGTCCTTCAGCGACAGGCCGAGCGAGACGAGCTTGTCGCGCACCTCGTCGACCGACTTCTGACCGAAGTTGCGGATGTTCATGAGCTGCGTCTCCGAGAGGGCGACGAGCTCGGACACCGTGTTGATGCCCTCGCGCTTCAGGCAGTTGTACGAACGCACCGACAGATCGAGGTCCTCGATCGGCATCGACAGCTCGTTGGTGAGCACCTCGGCGACCGGCGCGGGGCCGATCTCGATGCCCTCGGCCTCGACGTTCAGCTCGCGCGCGAGACCGAACAGCTCGGTGAGGGTGCGGCCGGCCGACGCGACGGCGTCGCGGGGCGAGATCGAGGGCTTGGCCTCGACGTCCAGCACGAGCTTGTCGAAGTCGGTGCGCTCACCGGCACGGGTGGCGTCGACGCGGTACGAGACCTTCAGGACGGGCGAGTAGATCGAGTCGATCGGGATCTGTCCGGCCTCGGCGTACTCGTTGCGGTTCTGCGTCGCCGAGACGTAGCCGCGGCCGCGCTCGATCGTGAGCTCGAGCTCGAACTTGGCCGAGTCGTTGAGCGTCGCGATGACGAGCTCAGGGTTGTGCACCTCGACACCGGCGGGAGCGGAGATGTCGGCGGCGGTGACCTCACCGGCGCCCGTCTTGCGCAGGTACGCCGTGATGGGCTCGTCGCGCTCCGACGAGACCACGAGCTGCTTGATGTTGAGGATGATCTCGGTGACATCCTCCTTCACACCGGGGATGGTGCTGAACTCGTGCAGCACGCCGTCGATGCGGATGCTGGTCACGGCCGCACCGGGGATCGACGAGAGCAGGCTGCGACGCAGCGCGTTGCCGATGGTGTAACCGAAGCCGGGCTCGAGCGGCTCGATCACGAACCGGCTGCGGAACTCGCCGATCTTCTCCTCGGTCAGAGTGGGACGCTGTGCGATGAGCACTATGTGTTCCTTTCCGTCACGTGCCCGCTATATGACACGTGCGATTGCATGAGGTCTTGAGTTGTAAAAGTCGAGGGATGCCGGGGCGCGCGTTCCGGGAGATCTCTCCGCACTCGGTGATCGAGTGCCGGCTCGCGGAGCCGGTTCGTGGAGATCAGCGGGAGCGACGCCCCGGCCCCGAAAGGGTCAGACGCGGCGACGCTTGGGCGGACGGCAACCGTTGTGGGCCTGCGGCGTCACGTCGTTGATCGAACCGACCTCGAGGCCGGCGGCCTGCAGCGAGCGGATCGCGGTCTCGCGGCCGGAGCCCGGACCCTTGACGAACACGTCGACCTTCTTGACGCCGTGCTCGGCGGCCTGGCGGGCAGCCGACTCGGCGGCCATCCCGGCCGCGTACGGGGTCGACTTGCGCGAGCCCTTGAAGCCCACGCCGCCCGACGATGCCCAGCTGATGACGGCGCCCGAGGGGTCGGTGATCGAGACGATCGTGTTGTTGAACGTCGACTTGATGTGGGCGTGGCCCAGCGCGATGTTCTTCTTCTCCTTGCGGCGCGGCTTGCGCGCGGCGGTCTTGGCCTGTGCCATTGCGGTGTTCTCCTAAACCCTGGGCGGCGCTTAGCGCGCCTTCTTCTTGCCGGCGACGGTGCGCTTGGGGCCCTTGCGGGTACGCGCGTTGGTCTTCGTACGCTGACCGCGCACGGGAAGGCCGCGGCGGTGACGCAGACCCTCGTAGGAGCCGATCTCGACCTTGCGGCGGATATCGGCGGCGACCTCGCGGCGCAGGTCACCCTCCACCTTGTAGTTGCCTTCGATGTAGTCGCGGAGCGCGACCAGCTGGTCGTCGGTGAGGTCCTTGACGCGGATCGACTCGTCGATCTCGGTGGCCTGAAGGATCTCGACCGAGCGGGTACGGCCGATGCCGTAGATGTACGTGAGGGCGATCACCACGCGCTTGTCGCGCGGGATGTCAACGCCGGCAAGACGTGCCATGCGGTTTCTCCTGGGAGTAGGTGGAGGTGTGGAGCAGGATCGGTGCCCGGGCCTCCACCCGGGGTGTCCCCCACGTCCGTGGGTTCTGATCTGCCTGATGTGTATTGAGTTGTAGGTGCTGTCCGGGACGCCGCGCGCTCGCGGCATCCATTCAGCCCTGGCGCTGCTTGTGACGCGGGTTCGACTTGCAGATGACCATGACGCGACCGTGACGACGGATGACCTTGCAGTGGTCGCAGATGGGCTTGACGGAGGGGTTGACCTTCATGACTTTCCTGATTCGCTGTCTTCGAGTCGCCGGATGCCGAAGCATTCCGGCGCTCGTTACTTCTCGACCGGTCTAGCGGTAGCGGTAGACGATGCGGCCGCGCGTGAGGTCGTAGGGCGAAAGCTCCACGACGACGCGGTCCTCGGGGATGATGCGGATGTAGTTCTGCCGCATCTTTCCGGAGATCGTTGCGAGAACCTTGTGTCCGTTGGTGAGCTCGACGCGGAACATCGCGTTGGGCAGCGCCTCGGACACGACGCCCTCGATTTCGATGACACCGTCTTTCTTAGCCATAGCCTCGCTGACGCTTGTGCAGACCGGCCGGTCTGCGGTGGGTGATGGGTTTCGGTGCGAGCTTGCTGTCTCCGTTGCGATATGCTTCGCGGCGACACGCCAAGGAAGGCGCAAGGCACCAAAGATTCAGTGTACGTGATATGTCCCTCACCGGCAAACCGACGTGTGCGGTCGGTTTGCCGGTGAGGACGGCTACGCGCCGGTCTTGCGTCGCCGCGACGCGACGATCAACGACACCGCGCCGACGAGCACGAGCCCGCCGCCCAGGGCGATCGCCCACCACGGCACCGACCCGCCCGTCGCGGGCAGCTCCGAGCGCAGGGTGTTGGTGACCGTCACCGCGATCGTCGTTCCCGCCGCGGTCACGGTGAAGGATGCCGGAGAGATCTGCGGCGTGCCCCATGCGCCCCCGGTCGGTGCCGACGGAGTCGCCTCGGACACCACGCAGGTGCTGCCGACCGGCACGGTCATCGGAACCGAGGTCACGCCCGTCGCGACCTTCCAGCGGCGTCTGCGCGGAATCCGCCGTGATGGTCACCGGCGCACTCACCTCCGGCTCACCCCGGTCGGGGCATCCGTGGTCTGACCATCCCCACGCACCAGTGTAGGTGAGTCCAGCCGTGAAGCGCGGGGTCGACAGGGGTCGCTGACCCGTTCGCTCAGTCGAAGAGCGTCTTGAACTGCCCCACGGCGGGGATCGTGTTGTTCGCGATGACCTCGCCGTTCACCGCGAGCGTCGGCGTGCCGATGCCCTGCGAACCCGGCTGGATCGGGGTCTTCTCCGTCATCGCCCCCACGAACTTGGAGTAGGTGCCGTCGCCGACGCACGAATCGATGCCGGTCACTCCCACGCCCTTCGCGATGTCGAGGATCTGCGCATCGGTGAGTCCCGGGGAGTTCTCTTCGGGCTGATTCGTGAACATCGCCTGCATGAAGGGCACGGCCGCGTCGGGGTCGGTCTCGACGACGCAGTACATCGCGTTGGCCGAGCGGGTCGAGTAGTTCGTGCCCTGCGAGTAGCGGTCGAGGATCGCGATCGGGTGGATGTTGAGGGTGATCGTGCCGTCGTTCACGAGGTCCTGGATCTCTTCGCCGTAGGTCGTCTCGAACTGGTTGCAGATCGGGCACATGAAGTCGAGATAGAGGTCGAGGGTCTGGTCGCCGTCGCCGACGACGACAGCGCCCGTCTCCTGGTTGATGCCCGAGCCGCTCGGCGGGGTGCCGGGGTCCTTCGCGGCGCTGTTCATCCACACCACGAGCGCGATCACGAGGGCGATGATGACCACGATGGCCACACTCACCCAGATCGCGAACCAGTTGGTCTTACTCGCCGTCGCCTGCGCCATGATCCGTGCCTCTCTTGCCGCGGCATCCGCCGCACCCTCTCTATCTTGGCGCACTCCCCCCGATGCATTCTCCGTGAGCCGGTCGCGGCGGCGCCCCGCCCCCACTCGTGAGACGGCACCGTCTCGTCGACGCGGCACGTGCCGCGCGCCGCGTCACCATGAAAGTGCCGTCTCACGGGCCGGGTGCAGGCCGGGTGGGGTCACGCGTCGGCTCCTCCACAGGGCGCGAGTATCGGGAACCGTCCACAGATCGAGGGTTCGCGCTCCACGAGCGGGCGCGCGACGCCCACACTTCGACCATGCCGCTGCTCCTCTCCGACCGCGCCGTCCTCGACGCACCCGTCCCACTCATCACGTCGTCCGACGCCGCCCTCGCGGGCATCCGTCCCGCGGAAGACCGCACCCTCCACCGCGTGCGCCGGGGCGTCTACGCATCGCGCCATCGGTGGAGCACTCTCGCTCCCTGGGAGCGATACGCCACGCGCGTCCACGCGCTCCTGCGAACGAGACCCGACGCGGTGCTCTGCCTCGAGTCGGCCGCCGTCGTCCACGGCATCCCACTATTCGGCGAAACGCGTGACCTCCACGTCTACGATATGTCCGCGACGAAGACGACGCGGTTCGGCGACGTCGTCGTGCACGCCAGTGTCGACGAGCGCACGGTGACCACGATCCACGGCACGCTCGCGACGACCGCACTCGACACGGCGATCGATCTCGCGCGCCTACTGCCGCCCGCGCAAGGCCTGACAGTGGCGGATGCCGTCATCTCGCCCGCTCAGGGAGGCGCGCTGCGCCTCGACGACCTCGCCGAACGCGCGAGCGAGTTGCAGTCGAGGCGTGGCCGCACCCGCGCGCGCTGGGTGCTGGCGCGCGCGAACGGACTCGCCGAATCGCCGGCCGAGAGCGTGAGCCGCGCGGTCATTGAGTGGTGCGGATACGAGGAACCCGTCCAGCAACCCGAGTTCCGCTACGAGGGGCACCTCGATCGCACGGACTTCGGGTTCCGCTCCAACCGCGCGCTGTGCGAGGCGGATGGTTGGGGCAAGTACGAGCTCGATGACCCTGTCCGCGCCGCCCAGCACCTGCAGAACGAGAAGCGACGCGAGGACCGGCTCCGCAGGAACGGTCACCCGTTCGGTCGTTGGGAACCCGCCGACGCCTTCCGCGTCGATCCACTCTGCCGCGCGCTCGGCGGAGCCGGACTCCGCCCCGTCTTCGCGCCGAACCACGCCCTGCTCGCGACCCTCCGCTCCCACCCGCGCGCGCTGTCGCGCGTCGCGGTCACCGCGTGAGACGGGATCACCCTGTTGAGACGGCGCGTAAGACGTGGCGTATCAGCAGAAACGTGCCGTCTCACGGGGCCGCGGCGGGCGGGGGCACACCCGGGGCCCAGCCACGAGGCTCTACGCGAGGGGCGCGGGTACCACGCCGAAGGGGGCGAGGTCCGCGGCGCCGCCGTCGAGCGCCGTCAGCACCCAGATGCCGTCCTCGTGCACCGCGACGCTGTGTTCCCAGTGCGCGCCGTCCGAGCCGTCGACGGTCGTGACGGTCCAGTCGTCGTCCTCGACGAGCGTGTCCTCCGACCCCGACGTCACCATCGGCTCGATCGCGAGGCAGAGCCCGGGCCGCACCTCGGCACCGAGGTCGGCGACGCGGTAGTTGAACACCGTCGGAGCCTCGTGCATCTTGCGTCCGATGCCGTGCCCGACGTAGTCGCGCAGGATGCCGTACTCTACCCCGTCGGCCGCGCCCGCGCGCTCGATGTAGCCCTGCACAGCGTCGCCGATCTCGCCCACGCGCGACGCCGAGGCCAGCGCCGCGATGCCGGCCCAGAGCGAGCCGCGCGTCACCTCCGACAGCCGCGTGCGCGCCGCGACGAGGTCAGGGCGCTCGGCATCCGGCACCACGATCGTGATCGCCGAGTCGCCGTTCCAGCCCTGGTACTGCGCGCCGCAGTCGATCGAGACGATGTCGCCCGGTTCGAGCGGACGCGCGGAGGGGATGCCGTGCACCACCTCGTCGTTCACCGAGATGCACGTCGTGTGACGGTAGCCGCGCACGAGCTGGAAGTTCGACTCCGCGCCGCGCCCCGTGATGAGGGCGGATGCCGCGGCATCCAGCTCGGCGGTCGTGACACCCGGCGCGACGAGGGCGCGGACCGCCGCGAGCGCGTCGGCCGTGATGCGTCCGGGCTCGAGCATGCCGCGCAGCTGCGCAGGTGTCTTGTAGAGCGAACGACGGAACACGGCGGAGCGTCTCAGGTGGCCGGAACGATCCCGCGCGCGGTGAGGGCGACGATGATGCGCTCGAAGACCTCGTCGAGCGTGCCGACGCCGTCGATCGCATCGACGATGCCGCGCTCGCGGTACACGTCGAGGACCGGCGCGGTCTCGGACTCGTAGATCGCCAGGCGCTTCGCGATCGACTCGTCGTTGTCGTCGGCGCGCCCCTGCTCGCTCGCGCGCTTGGCGATGCGGGTGATGGACTCTTCGCGCGGCACCGAGAGCTCGACGACCGCCGTGAGCGGCTCGTCGCGCTCGTCGAGGAAGGCGTCGAGGTCGCCGACCTGACCGATGTTGCGCGGGTATCCGTCGAGCAGGAACCCAGCGGCCGCGTCGTCCTGGGCGAGCCGGTCGCGCACGATCTCGCCGGTCAGCGCGTCGGGCACGAGGTCTCCGGCGTCGATGATCGCCTTGACCTGCAGCCCGAGGGGCGTGCCCTCCTTGACGTTCGCGCGGAAGACGTCGCCGGTGGAAACGGCGGGGATGCCGTAGGCCTTCGCGATCCGCTCGCCCTGGGTGCCCTTGCCCGAGCCCTGCGGGCCGATGATGAGGAGACGCGGAGTGGTCATCGCAGGAGCCCTTCGTAGTGACGCTGCTGGAGTTGCGCGTCGATCTGCTTCACGGTCTCGAGACCCACACCGACGATGATGAGGATCGACGCACCGCCGAACGGGAAGTTCTGATTCGCCCCGACCGTCGCGAGCGCCACGAGGGGCAGGAGCGCGATGAGACCGAGGTAGATCGCGCCCGGCAGGGTGATGCGGGTGAGCACGTAGTCGAGGTACTCCGCCGTGGGACGGCCTGCACGGATGCCGGGGATGAACCCGCCGTACTTCTTCATGTTGTCGGCGACCTCGACCGGGTTGAAGGTGATCGCGACGTAGAAGTAGGTGAACCCGACGATGAGGAGGAAGTACAGGAGCATGTACAGCGGGTGGTCGCCCTTGGTCAGGTAGTTGTTGATCCACGTGACCCAGCCGGGGATGTTGCCGTCGGCATCCGGCGTCTGGTTGAACTGCGCGATGAGCGCCGGGATGTACAGCAGCGACGAGGCGAAGATGACGGGCACGACGCCGGCCATGTTGACCTTGATCGGGATGTACGTGTTGGTGCCGCCGAGCGTGCGCCGCCCGACCATGCGCTTGGCGTACTGCACGGGGATGCGTCGCTGCGACTGCTCGACGAAGACGACGAGGGCGACGACGACGATGCCGACCGCGATGACGAGGAGGAAGACCTCGAAGCTGCGGGCCTGCGCGATCGCCCACATCGCGGCCGGGAAGGTCGCGGCGATGGAGGTGAAGATGAGGATGGACATGCCGTTGCCGATGCCGCGCTCGGTGACGAGCTCGGCGAACCACATGATGAGGCCGGTGCCGGCAGTCAGCGTGATGACGGTGAGCAGCTGCGCCCACCAGGCGTCGTTGGTCAGCAGGTTGTTGCAGGAGGCGATGCCCGTGTTGCCGAAGAGCTGGCCCGAGCGGGCGACCGTCACGAGGGTAGTCGACTGCAGGAGCGCCAGCGCGATCGTGAGGTAGCGGGTGTACTGCGTGAGCTTCGCCTGTCCGGCCTGGCCCTCCTTGTACAGGGCCTCGAAGTGCGGGATGACGACGCGCAACAGCTGCACGATGATCGTCGCAGTGATGTAGGGCATGACGCCCAGCGCGAAGATCGACAGCTGCAGGAGCGCGCCGCCGGAGAACAGGTTGACGAGCGAGAGGAGGCCCTCGCTGCCCGATCCGGTCTGACGCAGGCAGTCCTGCACGTTCGGGTAGCTCACGAACGGCGCGGGCACGTGCGCGCCGAAGCGGTAGATCGCGATGATGGCCAGGGTGAAGCCGATCTTCCGCCGAAGATCCGGTGTGCGGAAGACCCGCGCGATGGCGCTGAACAAGGGGATTTCCTCCAGTGGGCTGACAGGTGCGGCGGCCGGAGCAGACACACCGTCTACCAGAGTACGGCAACAGGGGCCGACACCGGTTCTCGAGCTCGTCGAGACGCCGGGTCGACCCCTGTCGCGGACTGCTTACTTGATCGAGCCGCCGGCGGCGACGATCTTCTGCTCGGCCGAACCCGAGACCTTGTCGACGTCGACGGTCAGCTTGACCGAGATGTCGCCGGTGCCGAGCACCTTGACCTTCTCGTTCTTGCGGACCGCACCCTTGGCGACGAGGTCGCTGACGGTGACGTCGCCACCGGTCGGGTAGAGCTCTGCGAGCTTGTCGAGGTTGACCACCTGGTACTCGACGCGGAACGGGTTCTTGAACCCGCGCAGCTTCGGCGTACGCATGTGGAGGGGCATCTGCCCACCCTCGAAGCCGACCTTGACCTGGTAGCGGGCCTTGGTTCCCTTGGTACCACGGCCAGCCGTCTTACCCTTCGAGCCCTCACCGCGACCGACACGGGTCTTCGCGGTGTTGGCGCCGGGGACGGGACGCAGGTGGTGGACCTTCAGCACGCCGGGGCGCGCGGCCTCGGCATCCTTCTTCGCGGGAGCCTTCTTCGCGGCAGGCTTCTTCGCAGGAGCCTTCTCGGCCTTCTCAGCCTTGTCGGCGGATGCCGAAGCCGAAGCCTTGGCAGCCGTCTCGGATTTCTTGGCAGCCGGCTTCTTGGCGGGCGCCTTCTTCTCGACGACCTCTTCGGTCGCCTTCTCAGCCTTCTCGGCCATCAGTCGATCTCCTCAACCTTCACGAGGTGGGCGACGGTCTTGACGTAACCGCGCGTCTGCGCGTCGTCGGGACGGACGACGGAATCGCCGATCCGCTTCAGACCCAGCGAACGCAGCGTGTCACGCTGGTTCTGCTTCTCGCTCACCTTGGACTTGACCTGGGTCACCTTGAGGCGCGCAGCCATCAGGCACCTCCCTTTGCAGCGGCGACGGCCTCGGCCTCGGCGCGGATCAGACGGGCGGGCGCCACCTGGTCGAAGTCGAGACCACGACGAGCGGCCACCGCACGGGGCTCTTCGAGCTGCTTGAGCGCCTCGACCGTCGCGTGCACGATGTTGATCGTGTTCGACGAGCCGAGCGACTTGGAGAGCACGTCGTGGATGCCGGCGCACTCGAGCACGGCGCGCACGGGACCACCGGCGATAACACCGGTACCGGCGGCGGCGGGGCGCAGGAGCACCACACCGGCCGCGGCCTCACCCTGGACGGGGTGGGGGATGGTGGACCCGGCACGCGGCACGCGGAAGAAGTTGCGCTTGGCCTCTTCGACACCCTTCGAGATGGCGAGGGGGACCTCACGCGCCTTGCCGTAGCCGACGCCGACGAGACCGTTGCCGTCGCCCACGACGACGAGCGCCGTGAAGCTGAAGCGGCGGCCGCCCTTGACGACCTTCGACACGCGGTTGATCGTGACGACGCGCTCCAGGAACTGGCTCTTGTCCGCGTCACGGGCACCCCGGTCGCCGCGGGTCTGGCTGCGCTCGCGGCCGCCGCGACGCGGCTCACGCTCGCGCTGCTCGGCAGGCGCCGTCTGCTCAGTGGCCTCTGCGGTCACTTCGTTCTCCACATTCTGAGTAGTTGCGTCGCTCACAGGTTCAGACCTCCCTCGCGAGCGCCTTCGGCGATCGCAGCGACTCGGCCCGCGTAGCGGTTGCCACCGCGGTCGAACACGACGTCGGAGACGCCGGCGGCCTTCGCACGCTCAGCGACGAGCTCGCCGACCTTGCGGGCCTTGGCGGTCTTGTCACCGTCGAAGGTGCGCAGGTCGTTCTCGAGCGTCGAGGCGGAGGCCACGGTGTGACCCTTCGCGTCGTCGACCAGCTGGACGAAGACGTGGCGGGCGGAGCGCGTGACGACCAGGCGCGGACGCGCCTCGGTGCCGACGATCTTCTTGCGAAGGCGGGCGTGACGGCGCGAACGCGCGTCGGACTTCGACTTCACAGCCATGATTACTTACCAGCCTTTCCGGCCTTGCGGCGAACGACCTCGCCCGCGTAGCGCACACCCTTGCCCTTGTACGGCTCGGGCTTGCGGATCTTGCGGATGTTGGCCGCAGCCTCACCGACGGCCTGCTTCGAGATGCCGGCGACGGTGACCTTGTTGTTGCCCTCGACGGTCAGCGTGATGCCGGCCGGGGGCTCGACGAGCACCGGGTGCGAGAAGCCGAGCGCGAACTCGACGGCCGCACCCTTCTGCACGACGCGGTAGCCGGTGCCGACGACCTCGAGGCCCTTGGTGTAGCCCTCGGTGACGCCGATGATGTTGTTGTTGATGAGCGTGCGGGTCAGGCCGTGAAGCGACCGCGACTCGCGCTCGTCGTCGGGACGGGAGACGAGCACCTGGCCCTCTTCGACCTTCACCTCGATGGGCTTGGCCACGGTGAGCGCAAGCTCGCCCTTGGGGCCCTTCACGGCGACGTCCTGGCCGTCGACCGACACGGTGACGCCCGAGGGGATGGTGATGGGGAGACGTCCGATACGCGACATGTCAGATCACCACACGTAGGCGAGGACTTCCCCACCCACGCCCTTCTGCTCGGCCTGACGGTCGGTGAGAAGACCGGAGGAGGTGGACAGGATCGCGACGCCGAGGCCACCGAGGACGGTGGGGATCTCGGTCGAGCGCGCGTAGACACGCAGACCCGGCTTCGAGACGCGCTTGATGCCGGCGATCGACCGCTCGCGGTTCGGGCCGTACTTCAGCGTCAGGGTGAGCGTCTGGCCGACGCGGGCGTCCGAGACCTCCCAGGAGGAGATGTAGCCCTCCTGCTTGAGGATCTCGGCGATGTTGGTCTTGAGCTTCGAGCTCGGCAGCGACACGGTGTCGTGGTGCGCCGAATTCGCGTTGCGCAGACGGGTCAGCATGTCTGCGACCGGGTCTGTCATCGTCATTTCTTGTTTCCTTTGTTCAGCGGTTTCGGATGCCGTTACACGACAGCCGACCTTCTTGATGGGGTCTTACTTGGTCTCGTCCACCTGGAACGGGAACCCGATCTGGCGCAGGAGCGAACGGCCCTCGGCATCCGTCTTCGCCGTGGTGACGATCGTGATGTCGAAGCCGCGCACGCGGTCGATCTTGTCCTGGTTGATCTCGTGGAACACGGACTGCTCCTGGAGACCGAACGTGTAGTTGCCGTGGCCGTCGAACTGCTTGGGCGAGAGGCCGCGGAAGTCACGGATGCGGGGAAGGGCGAGCGTCACGAGACGGTCGAGGAACTCCCACGCGCGGTCACCGCGAAGGGTGACGTGCGCGCCGATGGCCTGACCCTCGCGCAGCTTGAACTGCGCGATGGACTTGCGGGCCTTGGTGACGACCGGCTTCTGGCCGGTGATCTTGGTGAGGTCGTCGACCGCACCATCGATCACCTTGGAGTCGCGCGCAGCCTCACCGACACCGGTGTTGACGACGACCTTGACGAGGCCGGGGATCTGCATGACGTTCTCGTAGCCGAACTCGTCCTGCAGAGCCTTCTTGATCTCGCTCTGGTACTTCTGCTTCAGGCGGGGCTGGATCTTGCCAGCCTCCACGGCAGTGGTGGTGCTCATCAGAGGTCCTTACCGCTCTTCTTCGCGTAGCGCACGCGGACGGTGCGCTTCACGCCGTCCTTCGTCTGCTCCTCGACGCGGTGACCGACCTTGGTCGGCTTCTTGCTCGAGGGGTCGACGAGGGCGACGTTGGAGATGTGGATCGGGGCTTCCATCGTCTCGATGCCGCCCGTCTTGGTTCCGCGCTGGGACTGGCCCACGCGGGTGTGCTTGGTGACGTAGTTGACGCCCTCGACGATGACGCGGTTCTGGTCGACGAGAACGTCGAGAACCTTGCCCTGCTTGCCGCGGTCGCCGCCCTTGTCCTGCTTCTTGCCAGTGATGACCTGAACGAGGTCACCCTTCTTGATCTTGGCCATGAGGGTCAGATCACCTCCGGTGCGAGCGAGACGATCTTCATGAACTTCTTGTCGCGAAGCTCACGACCGACCGGGCCGAAGATGCGGGTGCCGCGGGGCTCCCCGTCGCTCTTCAGGATGACGGCGGCGTTCTCGTCGAACTTGATGTACGAGCCGTCGGGACGACGGGTCTGCTTGACGGTGCGGACGACGACCGCCTTGACGACGTCGCCCTTCTTGACGTTGCCGCCGGGGATCGCGTCCTTGACGGTCGCGACGATGATGTCGCCGAGACCGGCGTAACGGCGGTTCGAGCCACCGAGCACGCGGATCGTGAGCAGCTCCTTGGCGCCGGTGTTGTCGGCGACCTTGAGGCGAGACTCAGTCTGAATCATTTCCTACTCCTTGGGTTCCAAGAAGGCCGAGGCCTTACTTGGCCTTCTCGAGGATCTCGACCAGGCGCCAGCGCTTGGTGGCGCTGAGCGGACGGGTCTCGTCGATGACGACCAGGTCGCCGATGCCGGCGGTGTTCTGCTCGTCGTGGGCCTTCACCTTCGAGGTGCGGCGGATGACCTTGCCGTAGAGGGGGTGCTTCACGCGGTCTTCGACCTCGACGACGATGGTCTTGTCCATCTTGTCGCTGACGACGTAGCCGCGACGCGACTTGCGGTAGCCACGGGCGCCCTCTTCGCGCACGTCGTGCGCGGAGTGCTCGTGACCCGCCTCGACGGGTGCCTCGACGACGGCCTCGGGGGCCTTCTTCGCGGCCGGCTTCTTGGCCGGGGCCTTCTTCTCAGTGGTCTCAGCCATCACTCGGCCTCTTCCTTCGCAGCCTCGTCGGCGGCATCCGCCTTCTTGGCCTTCGTCTTCTTCGCCTTGGTCGCGACCTCGACGGGGGCGGGCGTGGCACGGATGCCGAGCTCGCGCTCACGGATCACGGTGTAGAGCCGCGCGATGTCGCGCTTGACCGCACGGATGCGGCCGTGGCTGTCGAGCTGGCCGGTGGCCGACTGGAAGCGCAGGTTGAACAGCTCCTCCTTGGCCTTGCGCAGCTCCTCGACGAGGCGCTGGTCCTCGAACGTGTCGAGCTCGCTGGGTGCGAGCGTCTTGGTACCGACGGCCATTACGCGTCGCCCTCCTCGCGCTTGATGATGCGTGCCTTGAGAGGCAGCTTGTGGATTGCCCGGGTGAGGGCCTCGCGGGCGAGTTCCTCGTTGACACCGGCGACCTCGAAGAGGACGCGGCCGGGCTTGACGTTGGCGACCCACCACTCGGGGGAACCCTTACCGGAACCCATGCGGGTTTCGGCCGGCTTCTTCGTGAGCGGACGGTCGGGGTAGATGTTGATCCAGACCTTTCCACCACGCTTGATGTGACGGGTCATCGCGATACGAGCGGATTCGATCTGACGGTTCGTCACGTACGCGGGGGTCAGCGCCTGGATGCCGAACTCGCCGAAGGAGACCTTCGTGCCGCCGGTCGCCTGGCCGGAACGGCCGGGGTGGTGCTGCTTGCGGTACTTGACCTTGCGGGGAATAAGCATTATGCCGATGCTCCTTCTGCGACGGGTGCCTCGCTGCGGGGGCCGCGACGGCGGTCGCCACGGTCGTCGCGACCGCGGGACTGCTTGGGCGCGTTGGCCTGCTCGCGCGCGAGCTCCTTGTTGGTGAGGTCGCCCTTGTAGATCCAGACCTTCACGCCGATGCGGCCGAAGGTGGTCTTCGCCTCGTAGAAGCCGTAGTCGATGTTCGCGCGGAGCGTGTGCAGGGGCACACGGCCTTCGCGGTAGAACTCCGACCGGCTCATCTCTGCGCCGCCGAGGCGGCCGGAGACCTGGATGCGGATGCCCTTGGCGCCGGCGCGCTGCGCGCCCTGCAGACCCTTGCGCATCGCGCGGCGGAACGCCACGCGTGCGGAGAGCTGCTCGGCGATGCCCTGCGCGACGAGCTGAGCGTCGGCCTCGGGGTTCTTCACCTCGAGGATGTTCAGCTGGATCTGCTTGCCGGTGAGCTTCTCGAGGTCGGCGCGGATGCGTTCGGCCTCAGCGCCGCGGCGACCGATCACGATGCCCGGGCGGGCGGTGTGGATGTCGACGCGGACGCGGTCACGCGTGCGCTCGATCTCGATGCTGGAGACACCGGCACGGTCGAGCTGCGTCTTCAGCAGGTTGCGGATCTTGATGTCCTCGGCCACGTAGTCGGCGTAGCGCTGTCCGGGCTTCGTCGAGTCGGAGAACCAACGCGACACGTGGTCGGTGGTGATGCCGAGGCGGAAGCCGTACGGGTTGACCTTCTGTCCCATTACTTGCTCGCCTTCTTGGTCTTGGTGCCGGATGCCGCAGCGCCCTCGACCTCGGGGGTCGCGAGCTCGACGGTGATGTGGCTCGTGCGCTTCTTGATCTGGAACGCGCGGCCCTGGGCGCGGGGCTGGAAACGCTTGAGCGTCGTGCCCTCGTCGACGTACGCGTTGCGCACGTACAGGTCCTGCTCGTCCAGGTACTCGCCGTCGCGGTCAGCCTTCACACGGGCGTTGGCGACCGCCGACTCGACGAGCTTGTAGATCGGCTCGCTGGCGCTCTGCGGGGCGAACTTCAGGATGGCAAGAGCCTCCTGAGCCTGCTTGCCCTTGATGAGCGCGACGACACGACGAGCCTTCTGAGGGGTCACGCGAATGTGCTTGACGCGTGCGATGGAATCCACCATGTCTCTCCTCCTCTAGTCCTCTCTGGAACACCACCGCGTCAGCGGCGGCGGCCCTTCTTGTCGTCCTTCTCGTGGCCGCGGAAGGTGCGGGTGGGCGCGAACTCGCCCAGCTTGTGGCCGACCATGGTCTCGGACACGAACACGGGGATGTGCTTGCGTCCGTCGTGCACGGCGATGGTGTGACCCAGCATGGCCGGGATGATCATCGAACGGCGCGACCAGGTCTTGATGACGTTCTTGGTACCGGCTTCGTTCTGCGAGGCGACCTTGCGGAGCAGGTGCTCGTCGACGAAGGGGCCCTTCTTCAGGCTGCGAGGCATCTTCCTCTACTCCTACTTGCGCTTCTTGCCGGCGTTGCGACGACGGACGATGTACTTGTCGCTTTCCTTGTTGGCGTGGCGGGTGCGACCCTCAGCCTGGCCCCAAGGAGTGACGGGGTGACGACCACCAGAGGTCTTACCCTCACCACCACCGTGCGGGTGGTCGACCGGGTTCATGGCGACACCGCGGACGGTCGGGCGGACGCCCTTCCAACGCTTGCGGCCGGCCTTGCCCCAGTTGATGTTCGACTGCTCGGCGTTGCCGACCTCGCCGATGGTCGCGCGGCAGCGCGCATCGACGTTGCGGATCTCACCCGAGGGCAGACGGAGCTGCGCGTACGGGCCGTCCTTGGCGACCAGGCGCACCGCGGCGCCGGCCGAGCGGGCCATCTTCGCGCCGCCGCCGGGGCGGAGCTCGATGGCGTGGATGACGGTACCGGTGGGGATGTTCTTCAGCGGCAGGTTGTTGCCCGGCTTGATGTCGGCCGAGGGACCCGACTCGACGATGTCGCCCTGCTGGAGCTTGTTCGGCGCGAGGATGTAGCGCTTCTCGCCGTCGAAGTAGTGCAGGAGCGCGATGCGCGCGGTGCGGTTGGGGTCGTACTCGATGTGAGCGACCTTGGCGTTCACGCCGTCCTTGTCATTGCGACGGAAGTCGATGACGCGGTACTGGCGCTTGTGGCCACCACCGATGTGACGGGTCGTGATGCGGCCCTGGTTGTTGCGACCGCCGGTCTTGGACAGCGGGCGCAGCAGCGACTTCTCGGGCGTCGACCGGGTGATCTCGGCGAAGTCGGCCACCGACGAACCGCGGCGACCCGGGGTCGTGGGCTTGTACTTGCGAATAGCCATGGTGTGTTGTCCTCTATCCCAGCTGTCAGCCGACGGCCGTGAAGATGTCGATGGTGCCCGACTTCAGCGTGACGATGGCGCGCTTGGTGTCCTTGCGCTTGCCGGTGCCGAAGCGGGTGCGACGGGCCTTGCCGACGCGGTTGAGCGTGTTGACCGAGGCGACCTTGACGCCGAAGATCTTCTCGATGGCGAGCTTGATCTCGGTCTTCGAGGCGCGCGGGTCCACGAGGAAGGTGTACTTGCCCTCGTCGATCAGGCCGTAGCTCTTCTCAGAGACGACGGGCTTCAGGATGATGTCGCGCGGGTCCTTGTTCAGGGAGACGTTCGCGGTGGTCATGCCGAGACCTCCTCGGTCGCGCCGGCCTTCGACGTGACGAACGCGTCGTAGGCGGCCTTGGTGAAGACGATGTCGTCGGAGACGAGCACGTCGTAGGCGTTGAGCTGGTCGAACGTCAGGACGTGGACGTACGCGAGGTTGCGGACGCTCTTGACCGTCAGCTCGTCATCGCGCTCGATGACGACCAGGACGTTCTTGGTGGGCGCGAGCTGCGCGAGGACCGCCGCGGCGGCCTTCGTCGACGGGGCGCCCTCGATGCCGAAGGAGTCGACGATGTGCAGGCGGCCACCCCGGGCGCGGTCGCTGAGCGCTCCGAGGAGCGCGGCGGCGATCATCTTCTTGGGGGTGCGCTGCGAGTAGTCGCGCGGCTTCGGGCCGTGGACGATGCCACCACCGGTCATGTGCGGCGCGCGGATCGAGCCCTGGCGGGCGTTACCCGTGCCCTTCTGCTTGAAGGGCTTGCGGCCGGCACCGGAGACCTCACCGCGACGCTTGGTCGAGTGGGTGCCCTGGCGAGCCGCCGCGAGCTGCGCGACGACGACCTGGTGGATGAGGGGGATGTTCGTCTTGACGTCGAACACGGCGGCGGGCAGCTCGACGGAGCCGGCCTTCTTGCCGTCAGAGTTCACGACGTCGAGCGCGAGAGTCGAGTCAGCCATGATCAGGCACCCTTCACTGCGTTGCGGACGTAGACGATGCGGCCGCGCGCGCCGGGGACGGCGCCCTTGACGAGCAGCAGACCCTTCTCGGCGTCGACGGCGTGCACCGTGAGGTTGAGGACGGTCACGCGCTCGCCACCCATACGGCCGGCCATGCGCATGCCCTTGAAGACGCGGCTCGGGGTCGACGAGGCGCCGATCGAACCGGGCTTGCGGTGGTTGCGGTGCGCACCGTGCGAAGCGGAGACACCCTTGAAGTTGTGGCGCTTCATGACACCCGCGGTGCCCTTGCCCTTGCTGGTGCCGACGACGTCGACCAGCTGGCCGGCCTCGAAGGTGGCGTCGACGGTGAGCTCCTGACCGAGTGAGTAGTCGGAGGCATCCGCCGTGCGCACCTCGGTGAGGTGGCGGCGAGGGGTGACGCCCGCGGCCTCGAAGTGGGCCGTGAGGGGCTTGTTGACCTTGCGCGGGTCGATCTGGCCGTAGCCGATCTGCACGGCGTTGTAACCGTCGCGCTCGGGGGTGCGAACCTGGGTCACCACGTTGGGGGCGACCTCGATGACGGTGACGGGAACGAGCTTGCCGTTCTCGTCCCAGACCTGGGTCATGCCGAGCTTGGTGCCGAGCAGGCCCTTGGAAACCTTGGTGTTGATGTCAGCCATGTCGAACCTCAGAGCTTGATCTCGATGTTGACGTCGGCCGGCAGGTCGAGACGCATCAGGGAGTCGACCGCCTTGGGGGTCGGGTCGATGATGTCGATCAGACGCTTGTGGGTGCGCATCTCGAAGTGCTCGCGGCTGTCCTTGTACTTGTGGGGCGACCGGATGACGCACACGACGTTCTTCTCGGTCGGAAGCGGCACGGGGCCGACGACGGTCGCGCCCGCACGGGTCACGGTGTCGACGATCTTGCGTGCCGACGTGTCGATGACCTCGTGGTCGTACGACTTCAGGCGAATGCGGATCTTCTGTCCCGCCATTGTCTGCTCACTCTCTTTCTCGCGTCATACCTCGCGGGCATTGGACGCACGGGGCGCTTGTGGCGCCGGGCACTACTCTCTCGAGGCGCACCACTGTTCTGATGTCAGTCCCGACCCCGCGCGCACGCGCACGGACCCCGTTACCGGGTGACGTCGGATTGTGTCGTTCTGCTGCCCGCGGCCTAGGCTCTCGCCGGATCCTCTCGGACTCCGGCCGGCCTATGCACTGCCCTGGCAGTGATCCCGCCACGCGCGACCTTGTCGGATCTGCGCACGCAGGAATGTGGAACCTGACTAGTCTACGCGTCGCCCGGGCGTGTCGCAAACCCGGGCGTGTCGCGCGGGTGTAGGCCCTGTGCACGCGATCGAACGCACACGCACCCGGACGTGGGGGCGGGAGGGGCGGGTCTTGGGGGAACCCCGCCCCTCCCGCGCCTGAGGCGCGCCTTACAGCGTGCCCGCTTCGCGTCGGCGGCGACGGATCACCAGCACCGCACCGGTCCCCGTCACGATCGCCGCCAGGGCGCCCCAGAGGATCCAGATGGGCGTCGTGCCACCGGTCGCCGGCAGGAGCGAGACGAGGATGACGGCGTCATCGCTGTCCCGGCCCGCATCCGTCGGGTCTCCGAATGTGTGGTAATCGACGATCGCGACGTTGGTGATCGCTCCTGTCGGTGCGGTCTTGCTCACCTCGGAGGCCAAGGTGATCTGCGGTGCGGTGTCACCGTCACGCCCCGCCACCTGCAGCGGACCGAACAGCTCACAGGTCAGGGTGCCTCCGTAGCCCGAGGAGCTCTGGCCCGTCACCGCACAGGTCTTCCAGTTCGGGAACACGCTGTCGTCGCCCTTGCCGGCCCAGGTGACGTTCGTCACCTTGATCGTCGCGGGGATCGCGTCGGTCACGACGACTCCGTCGGCGGCGCTGTCGTCGCTGACGTTGCGGACGTCGATCGTGTAGCTGAACGGATCGCCCGGCATCGCCTTCTGCGTCGACGCGGTCTTCTCGATCTCCACCTTGGTGTGGCGGGGCACGATGCACTCGGGCGTCGCGGGCGGGTAGGCCACCTCGAACTGGAGCTCCGGGTTGACCGACAGCGTCACGGTGGACTCACCGCGCCACGCGAAGTCGAGTTCGCTCGGGTCGAGGATCAACCCGTTGAACACGTACTCCGCCTGCTGCGCGGGCGTCATCACCGTCGACGTCCCCGGCAGGAAGAACCCTCCGCCGGGCGCGTAGTCGGCTGCGCGCAGCGGCCGCCATCCCGGGTCGTCGATCGAGATGCCCGACGGCGTGAACGCCGAACCCGGCCAGCGGATCTCGTTCGTCCAGGTCGTCACCGACGGCGGCGCCTGCAGCGACACGTCCGCCGGCGTCGTCGTCGGAGTGCCGCTGTTCGGCGTCCAGAGGAAGTCGATCGGCAGCGAGGCGAGCGACGCCGACTTCTGCACCGTCCAGCCCAGGAGCGGCGCATCGGCCACGCAGCGCGTGTACACCGTCGCGGTGATATCGCGCGTCGTGATCGTGTTGTCGTCGCAGTCGAGCGTGCCGTCCTGGTCGGAATCGACGCAGGCCGTGTTCGTGAGCTCGTCGATCGGCGCCGCGGGCGTGGGCGCCGCGGCATCACCGACGATGTCTTCCACCGTGGTCGGCGCCGGCAGGAACTCCACCGTGATCCGGACCTCCACCGACTGGCCGACGGCGAGCGACGCGATGGTGAGATCGACGTCGTTGCCCGTGTAGCCGGGTGCGGTCCAGGTCACGCCGCCCGACACCGTCAGCCCCTGGATCTCCAGGCGGTCGTTGATGTCGGAGTCGGTGACGTGCACGCCGGTCGCGGCGCGCGTGCCGTTGTTGCGCACGGTCAGGACGTAGTCGAATGTGTCGCCCGGCTGGACGGTCGTCTGGTCGCCCGGGAGATCGGCATCCTTCTCGATCGTCACCTCGTCCCAATCGACCGATCCGCACGCCCGGTCATCGGTCGTGTAGTCGCCGATGGTCAGCGCCACACGGTTCCAGACGGCGATGCCGGTGTCGCCCTCGCCGCACGATTCGAACTCGCTCGGCAGCTCGGTGACCTCGATGTCGGCCCACACCCGGTAGGTGTGGGTGACGGTTCCGGCCTCTCGCTCGTCCGCGGTGAATTCAGCGCCGCTGACGAGCTTCCACTCGCCGGTCCCGTCGAACGTGGGCTCGTCGATCGTCAGATCGGACGGGCTCACCGCTTCGGCGTGCCAGTCACCGACGCGCTCCAGGCCCGACGCCAGCGGCTGCGGGTCTTCGGTCAGGCTGTAGCCGAGGTTCGACACGGGGTCGCCGTCGACCGGAGCGGGTGCCGTCACCGTCACGAGGTAGCTCACACGCTGCGAGCCGTCGGGGTTGTCGGTGGTCGTCGCCGCGGACTTCACGACGGTCGGCACCTGCGGCTCGGCGCAATCGAACGCCTTCGCCTCACGCCCACCGGAGGTGAGCAGCGCCGTGTTCAGGAAGCCGCCGGCTTCGGGACCGCCCTCGCCGCGCAGGCAGCTCAGCGTGCCCTCTTCGATCGCCCCCGCCGAGACCGTCGCCTTCACGGTGACCGTGTAGGTGTGGCTCGTGGCCGGAGCGATCGTCTCCCCCGTCGCGAGCGTTGCGCTCCCGTCGGTGAACGTTCCCGACTTGTGGCCGGAGAAGGATGCCGAGGTCACGGTGATCCCGTCACCGAACTCCAGCGTGTCGGTCAGGTCGTACTTCGCCTTCTGGTTCTCGGCGTTCGCCGCGAGGGATGCGACGACGTCGTACGTGATCGTCCAGATGCCGCTTCCGGCATCCTGCGTGACGCTCGTCACGGTCTTCGCGACCGTCGGGTAGTACCGCGGCAGGAGCGGCACGCAGTCCGCGTCGTCCTGCACGACGCTGCCGAAGGTGACCGAGGCCGTGTTGAAGAGGCCGTGACCGGGCTCTTCGGTGCATGCGGTGTTCGCAGGATCGAAATCGCTCGTCCGCTCGACGCGCCACGTCATCGTCCAGGTCTGCACCTCGTTCGCACCGATCGCCACGTCCGTCGCGAACGGCACGCCGCTCGTGACGCTCACCGGTGCGCCCGGCGTCGGAGTGACCGCCGTGGCCGTGCCGCTGATCAGGGTGAGGCCCGGAGCGAACGCGGGCGTGTCGCTCAGGTCGTAGTACCCCGGCGTCGATCCTCCCGTGACGGTCAGCAGGTAGGTCACGTCGTACTGGTCGGGGTCGGCCGCCTGCACCACGCTCTGCGCCTGCTTCACGATCTTCGGGAAGGACGGCTCGGAGCAGTCGTGCGCCGAGGTCGTCTCTCCGGCCGCGGTGACGGTGGCGACGTTGAGGAAGCCGCCGGCCTCCGGCACGCGTCCGTCGTCGCAGGTGAGCGTCTCGCCGGTGAAGGCCGCCTGGTCGATCGTGGCGTACGCCGTCACCGTGTAGGTGTCGACGGCGTTCTTCGCGATCGCCCGGTCGGTGGCCAACTGCGCCGTGGTCGAGGAGCCGAAGGACCCGGTCGTCGGACCGGTCCAGCCCGACGCCGCCGTGTCGACGACGATGTCGCCGCCGAAGGTCAGGGTGTCGCTGAGCGAGTAGGTCGCGGTCAGCTCGTCGTCGCCGGTCACGACGACGTCGTAGGTGATCTTCCAGCGCCCGTCGGCCTGCAGGGCGGTGGAGGTCACCGTCTTGCTGAGGGTGACGGTCGGAACCGTCACGCTCACGCAGGCGTCGTCCGTCGAGGAGCCGATGCCGTTCGTGACGGTTGCGGCGTTCTGGAACCCGCCGGTGCCGTCCTCCTGGCAGGCGAGGTCTGCCGGGTCGGCCGTCGCGGCGAGCGCATATGTGGCGCTCACCGTGTAGGTGTGCTGCGCGCCGGCGCCGATGAACCCGCTCCCGAGCGATCGCGAACCCGCCCATGCCGTGTTCGCGACCGCCGTGTCGGAGCTTCCGCCGCCGGTGATCTGCGGGTCCGCGATCGTCCAGCCGGTGACCTTCGTGGCCCCGGCCGGGAGGTCCGCGGCGACGTCGCTCAGCGTGTAGGCGAGAGCGATCTTCTTCGGGTCGTTGTTCTGCACCTTCACGGTGTAGGTCACCGTCCAATTGCCGGTGGCCGGGTCCTGCACGGCGGCGCCCGTCTTGACGACGCTCGGCTTGATCGGCACGCCGCACGCGTCTGCGTGGTCGCTGCCGCCGAGGTAGGTCACGGCGACCGTGTTGTAGAAGCCGCCCGAACCGCTCTTGCCATCCTCGGCCTCGGTGCAGACAGTCGCCGTCTTCTCGTTGAAGGCGTCGCCCGTCTTGGCCTTCACCACGACGCGGTACGTCCAGTTCACCGGAGTGCCGACCGGGGCGATCTCGGCGCCAGGCGTGCCGCCGACCCACTCCTGCGAGACGATCTCGAAGCTCGCGTCGGGCTTCGGGGTCTCGGTCAGGGTGTAGGGAGCGGCAGACGTGCCCTCGTTGGTGACGGTGATGAGGTAATCGATCTGCCAGTTGCCGTCGGTGAGCTGCTGCACCGTGCTGGTGCTCTTGGCGACCGAGACGGGAGAGAAGGTGAACGTCGTGCACGCCTCGTCATCCGTGCTGCCGAGTCCGTTCGTGACGGATGCCTCGTTCCAGATCCCGGTCCGCGTGCCCTCGCTCGAGCAGGTCAGCTGATCGAGATCGGTCGTCGGCGCGATCGCCAGCGTCGCCGTCACCGTGTACGCGTGGCTCGCGCCGGCGGGAAGGGTGCCGGTGGCGAAGACGCCGCCGGTTGCGCCGCTCCACGCGGGGTCGAGCGTCGCGGTACCGCCCTCCAGATCGGCGGGTCCGCTCACCGCCCAAGCGGTGGCCGTCACGCCCGTCGGGAGCGTCGTCGGCGGATCGTCCGTCGCCGTGTAGGCGAGCGGGATGCCGGAGCCGTTGGTGACCGTGACCGTGTAGCTGATCTGCCATCCGGCCGCGCTGTAGGTCGCGGCGGCGGCGGTCTTGGTCACCGTCGGGGTCGCGGGCACACCGCAGCCGGCGTCGGAGGCGGTGCCACCGGGGAAGGTGACCGTGGCGACGTTGTAGAACCCGCCGCCGGGCGTCTCCCCCTCGGTGGTGCAGCGGAGGGCCCCTTCGAGCTCACTCGGCGTCGCGTCGGAGGCATCCGCCGTGGCACTCACGCGGTAGGTCCACGTCGTGCTGGCGCCCGCCGCGAGGGTGCCCTCGGCAGTCGCGACGGATGTCGTCGACCCCTCCGCCGTCCAGGGCGTCGGGCCCACGACCGGGGTGAAGACGGCGTCGAACTGCGGAGTGTCGGCGAGCGTGTAGGCCGCTTCGGCGGTCGAGCTCTGGTTCGTCACCGTGACCTCGTAGCTGAGGTCCCACGTGCCGTCGGCGAGCTGCGCGACGGTCGCGTCGGACTTGACGATGCCGACCTTCGGAGGAACGACCGAGGTGCACGCGTCGGAGGAGTCGCCTCCGACGCCGTTGGTGACGGTCGCGTTGTTCCAGAAGCCCTTCGTCGGGGCGGTCGGCGAGCAGGCGAGGTCGGCGGGGTTCGCGTTCGCGCCCACCGTGACGAGGTTCGACACCGTGTACACGTGCGTCGCGCCCGTCGGGATCAGCCCGGTCGCCAGTTGCGTGCTGCCGGTTCCGCCGGTCCAGCCTGCGGTGAGCGAACCCGAACCGCCGCCGGCGATCGTCGGGCCCGTGGCCGTCCAGCCGGCGCCGGTGACGTTGGCCGGGAGCGCCGCCGGGGTGTCCGAAAGCGTGTACGCCAGCGTCTTTCCGGAGGTGTTCGCGACCGTCACCGTGTACGAGATCTTCCACTGCGTGGCCGAGACCTGGGTGGTCGCCTGCGCCGTCTTGGTGACGGTCGGCGTGCCGGGCTGGCTACAACCGAGGTCGCTCGCCGTACCGCCCGGGAAGGTGACGACCGCCTTGTTCGAGAAGGCTCCCGTCTCGGCCGGGGTGCACGTGAGCTGCGGATCCTTCACGGTCGCATCGAACGACGCGATGATCCGGTAGGTGTAGTTCTGCGTCGCACCGCCGGCGATCGGCGTGTTCGCGATCGGTGCGGTACCCCATGCGCCGCTGACCACGGTGAAGCCCGTACCCAGCTGCGGCACATCGGTGAGCGTGTAGACCGTCGCCACCGTCGGGCTCGTGTTCGTCACTGCGATCGTGTAGTCGATCTGCCAGGTGCCGTCCGCGAGCTGCTGCGTCGCCGCGGCTGTCTTCGCCACCGTCACCGGCGGCGTCGTGACCGTCACACAAGCCGTGGCGTCACGGGTCACCTCACCAGAGACGACCGAGGCCTTGTTGCGCAGACCTCCCTCCGCGGCGCAGTCGCCGAGGGGCGTCGCGGCGGAGCTCGGCACGAGCGTCGCGCTCACCGTGTAGGCGTAGGAGGTGGTCGCCGGCACCGCACCGGTGTAGATCGTGCCGGTTGTCCCCGGCGCGAAGCTGGATGCCGCCGGCGCCGGCGCCGTCCCGACCGCCGCGACCGCCCACGAGGCCGGAGCGTAGCTCCAACCCGACGGTGCCGCCGGGAAGGCATCCTTCAGCGTCACCTGGAGCGGACCCGCGCCGGGGTTGGTGGCCGTTACCGTGTAGGCGACGTTCCACGAGCCGTCCGCGTTCTGCGTGGGCGCGCTCGCCGTCTTCGTGACCATCGGGAACCAGGGCTGGGCGCAGTCGTCCACCGTCGTGGAGTCGCCACCGGAGGTCAGCGTCGTCGTGTTGCGGAACGCCCGCGTCGGCGACGTCGACGTGCACACGCTCGTGCCCGCGTCGGCGGCGGTCGCGGAGACCGTGGCCTTGACTGTCACCGTGTAGGTCGTGCTCGTGTTCGGCGCGAGCGAACCCGCCGGGTTCAGCACCTGGCTACCGGTCAGCGTCGAGAACGTCCCATTGGTCGGACCCGTCCACGCGGCGGCGGTCGGCGTGATGCCGGCGCCGAAGGAGAGCTTGTCGCTCAGCGAGTAGAAGTAGGTCGATGTCGCCGACGTGTTCGTCACGACGATGTCGTAGGCGATCTCCCAGGAGCCGTCGGCCTGCTGCTTCGGCCAGCCGGCCTTGACGTTCTTGACGACCGTCGCGGTCGCGGGGATGGCCGTGTTGGTGATCTCACACGTGATGTCGGTGCCGACGAGCGCCTTCACCGTGTTGGCGGTCTGCATCTCGAACGGGAGCTTCGTGCCGGTCTTGTAGCAGGCCCATGTTCCCGGGGTGTAGCCCGAGGGTCCGCCCGTCTCATCGAGGGTGTAGACCGCGTTCCCCTTGACCGCGCCGCTGATGGAGGCGGTCGTGCCGGTCGCCGGGAGGCTGACGCCGGTCACCGAGGGGTTTCCCGTGCTGGTCGCCGACAGCGTCCACGCGCTCGCGTTGGCGGATCCGACGCCGCCCTTGTTGTCGACGTTCTTGACCAGGGTGAGCTTCGGTGCCGTGTCGGTGTTGGTGAACTGGCAGACGACGGCGCCGCCCTCGGGCACCGTGACGTCGGAGGTCACCGGCGCATAGGTGCCGCCGTTCACCGAGCACTCGATGCCAGTGAGCGCATAACCCGCCGGGCCGCCGGCGAGCTCCGTCAGGGCGTAGGCCTTGGGGGCGACGTACTTCGTCTGACCCGAGTCGAACAGCACCGCGCCGCCTGCTGCGGGCTTCGCCTGCAGGAGCTGGTTCCAGTCCGCTGCGACGGCCGTGCCCCCGTTGGGCGACTTCACGACCTTGATGAGGGTCAGCGAGGCGCGCTGCGCCTCATTGGTCACGGTGAACGAGGCGGTCTTCGCGTCGCTCGTCACCTTGACGGTCGCCGGCGAGACGACGGGCGCCTTCCACGTGTACGACGGGTCACCGAAGACACCGTTCGACGGCGAGTTCTCGGTGATCGAACACGTCGACGTGAGCGGGATCTGCGTCCGCGGGCCGGTGTACGAGACCGTGCCGGGGACGAGGCCGACGAAGGTGACGCTCCAGGTGCCGGAGGTGTCGTCGGCGGTGCCGGTCGGGTAATCACAGGTCCAGGTCCCGGAGAAGGTCGCGGTGCCGGTGAAGCCGGTCGGCATCCCCTTCAGGGCCTTCGTGACATCCAGCGAGCCGTACACACGCTTGGTGGTGTTCTTGATGTTCAGCGTCGCGGTCTGGTTCTTGACGATCGTCACCGAGGCCGGGTTCACGGTACCCGTGACGTCCCAGGCGTAGGAGTCATCGACGAGGCCGCCGACGGGCGCCTTCTCGGTGACGGTGCAGCTGCTTCCGACGGGGATGCCCGAGATCACCACAGGGGTCGTCGGCGAGAGCGCAGCGAAGGGCCCGGCGAAGCCCACGCCGCAGTCGTAGGTACCTGAGAAGGTCGTGCCGGGCGCGACACCACCCGCTCCGCCGATCGTCTTCGTGATCTGCAGCGACCCCACCGAGCGCGGGTTCCGGAACTCGATGACCTTCGTCGTCGCCGTCTCCGCCGCGCCGATCGTCACGACCTGCGCGTTCGGGGTGGAGATGTCGTATCCGTCGGGTGCTTGGACCTCTTCGATCTTGTAGGTGCCCCAGCCGAGCGCGTTCCAGGTGTAGGAACCGCCGGCGGCGGTCACCGGGGTGCCGATGTTCTGCCAATTGCCCGAACCGGTGTCGCGGGAGAGCTGGAACTTGGCGCCGTCGAGGAGCGTGTCTCCGGTCAGGCCCTTCTTGAGGACGGTGAGCTTAGCCGGCTTCTGCGTGTTCACGATCGTGCAGGTGACGTCGGCGCCGGCGGCGAGGGTCACCGTCGATCCGGTCCCGACCTTCACTCCCGAGTCGCATGTCCACGCGCCTGCCGTGTAGCCGGCGGTCGGACCGACCTCGTTGAGCGTGAAGGGCGTGCCCGACTTCACAGACTGCTTCGCGGTCGCCGCGAGCGTGCCATCGGTTCCGATTGCCGTGGTCGTCGACACCCAGCCCGCGGCACCGCCGACCGTGAGTGTCCAGGCGGTGGCCGGGTCCACGGCGCCGCCGGCGCTGACGACCTGCTTCTTGAGGGTGAGCTTGGCCATGTTCGACACGTTGGTGAACGTGCAGGTGAGTGTGGTTCCTGCCGCGGTCCCCGCCGGCACCGTGAAGGTTCCGACGCCGCCGGTGAGGGTGACGCTCGCTCCGTTGCAAACGAGAGTGGTGTTGTAGTCTGCCGCGGACCCGGTGGTGAACGTCTCCTTCAGCTCGACCTGGTCGCCCGGGTTCACGCGCACGGATGCCGCTGTGGTCGCGCCGCCGTTGACGCTCGTCCCCACGGTGGTGAGGGCCGCCCCGTTCGTCTTGTTGGTGGCGGTGAGTGAGACCGCGTCACCCGGCGAGCCGCCCGTCCAGGCCTTGGTCAGCGTGAGTGTCGAGACCGAGGTGTTCGTGATCGTGCACGAGATGCCGCCGGCACTGATGTCTCCGGTGAATGTGCCTCCCGGCTCGCTCGTGCCGGTGTTCGTCACGGTGAGGGTGTTGCCGCCCTGCGTGCAGACGAGGTTCTTCCCGTTGCTCGGCACGACCGCGAAGCCCGGCTTCTGCTGCTCGACGACGGTGAACGTCTGTGCGCCGGGGCTCAGGGGGCCGAAGATCGCCTTGCCGTTGGAGTCGGTCGCCTTCGTGCTCGCCGCGGCGCTTCCGACGGTGGCCTTGATGTTCCATCCGCTGGCCGGCGTGGTGGAGCCGTTTGCGCCCTGCACCTGCTTGGTCACCGTCAGCGAACAGTTCGCCAGCAGCGTGGCGTACAGCGCGTCGCCGAAGTTGCTCGAGCTGGCGAGGTAATAGTCGGAGTTCAGTGCCGTGCCCGAGATCGCACGGATGTTCTCGGCGCCCCCGTCGACCCCGATGCCGATCGTGACGATACGGGTCTTACCACCGCGTCCGTTGTCCATCGACTTGATGGCGTTCGCCGAGAAGATGCCGTTCGAGATGTTGTCGAAACGTGTGCGGCTCTGGTTGCCGTTCCCGCTGCGGTCGTAGGTCGGGTTTCCGTCGGTGAGCACGACGACGAGGTCGTAGGCATCCGAACCTCGGTTGGTGACCGCCTGGTAGAGACCCTGATCCCAGTTGGTACCGCCGCTGGCGGACAGGGAGTTGATACCCGACGTCAGCGCCGAGTAGCTGGACGTGAGTCCGGTGATCTTCGTCGCGTCACTGGCGAAGGAGTAGAGGGCGATCTTGGTCGATGTCGCCGGGGTCGACCCCGATCCGATGAGCGAGGTGACCACGTTGTTCGCGGCGGACTTCAGGTTGGCGAGCTTCGCGCCCGACATCGACCCGGAACGGTCCATGATCATCGCGATGTTGAGACCGCAGACGTTCGGCATGCTGTTGTTGTTCAGCGACGTCGCCCACGGGTTGAGGAACGGGTCTCCGTCGGAGTCGCCGTCGTAGCTGCCACCGATGGTCGTGCCCGGCACCGTCGTCACACCTGCGGGAAGGGATGCGGTGCGGAACGAGTACGGAGTAGAGGTTCCCGACGCCGAGCCGCCGTAGTCGAGGTTCGCGTTCATGTACCAGCCGGCCGGAGCACCGGTCTGCGTGATGTCGTACCGGGTGCCCACGACGGCGTCCGAAATCGTGCAGACGCCTGCCGCGTCGCTCGTACAGGTGAGGGTCGCCCCTCCGCCGACCGGCTTCGCCTGGAAGCCCGATCCCGCAAGCGGCGAGATTGCGGTGGAGGAGTTCGCGGTGCGCGTACCACCCACGTTGATCTTGATCGTCGCCGTCGCTGCAGCGAGCGGTGCCGCCGGCGGGGCGACGAGCGACCGCGCTTCGGGCGATGTCGGCGAGGTCGACGGCGTCGGCGTCGCGGCGTTCGTGCTGGGGGCGGGGCTCGGAACGTCAGGCGACGGCGGTGTCGTCTCCGGCGCGGTCGGCTTCTCCGGCGCGGGCGGCGTCGTCGGCTCAGCCGGCGTCGTCGGTTCCGGCGCCGGGGTCGTCTCGTCCTGCGACGTCGCCGTGTCGCTCGGCGCCGGAGTCGGCGCCTCGTCGGCGATCGCCGGCGTCATTCCCGCGAACACGAGGGCGCCCGCGAGCAAGGCCGAAATGCCCCCCGCGTACCAGCGGTGTCGGAGCACCAGCCGGTCATCACGCCGCGCGCGCGCCCGCACAGCACGCTGTGTCTTTCGCGACGAAGAAACCCCAAAACCGTCACGAGCAGTGCCCATGTTCCCCACGACCTGTCACTGATCGGAGGAACAGCCCTCGTCCCCCCGAAGTGAACGAGCCCCCACAGCCCGTCCAGTCGGCGACACCCCCCGGCATCAGCACGACCATTCCCGACGCTAAGGGATCTTTCAGGTTTCGTCAAGTCACCGAGATACGACGCCCCGCACGAAGCGCGGCACGTACAGGGAGGGGGTGGATGCCGCGGCATCCACCCCCTCTCGCGTCGTCCTGACGGACGATACCGAACTCCTCGCTCGGCCTACTTCTCGGTGCCGATCTGCTCGTCCACCTTTCGGCGGACCTCGTCGATCTGTGAGTCGGCCGAGTCAGGGAGGATCTTCTTCGCGAACCCTGTCACGGTGTCCAGAATGGTGTCGCTGATCTGCTCGGCCTGCTCCGAGTTCAGCGCTCCCCCGACGGATTCGGTGATCCGCTCGTAGGCCTCTTTCGTCTTCTCGACGGCGCCGTCGACGGCATCCTTGCCCGTGTTGACGGTGTTCTCTGCTGCCATGGTCTCCCCCTTCGTCTGAGCGGACCAGCGCGGGCCGCGTCTTCATTGTGGTCAAGCGGAAGGTCGGACTCCAGGGTCGCTTTCCGCGCTCGACCGAGCCCGGCGTCGCGCAGCGCGCCATCGGGCGGCGAGCGCGATCGCGACGCCGAGCGCGGCACCCATGGAGTTCGCCAGGACGTCCGACGCGGTCGCGTACCGGGCCGACAGGAACAGCGCCTGGGCGATTTCGACGACAAGCGAGAGCACTGGCCCGGTAAGGAACATCACCGGCCACCAGCGCAACGGCAGCAGGAGCCCGAACATCAGACCCGCGGGGACGAACAAGGCGATGTTCGCGGAGAATTCGATCAAGCCGTAACCCACGAACGCCGGGACGCCGCGTTCGTGGAGCTCGACGATGATCCTGGCGATGATGCGCTCGAAGGGCCGATCCACGGGTGTCGGCCAGAATGCGACGGTGAGCAGAAGGATGCCGTAGAGCACGGCGATGATCCACGCCGATCTGCGTCGGGTGCGTCGAGCCCGTGCATCGCGGGAGCCCGCGATGGTCAGTGCGCTCCCTGGCCCGGCATCATGACCGCGCGCACCGTGCGGAAGAGGATCACGACATCCTGCATGAAGGACCAGTTCTCCACGTAGTAGAGATCGAGTCGGAGCGCGTCGTCCCAGGAGAGCATCGATCGCCCGCTGACCTGCCACAGGCCGCTCATACCCGGCTTGACCAGAAGCCTGCGCTTCGCCGCGTCGTCGTACAGCGCGACCTCGCCTTCTCGTTGCGGGCGGGGGCCGACAAGGCTCATCGTGCCCGCCAGGACGTTGAACAGCTGGGGCAGTTCGTCGATCGAGTGCTTACGAATCACGCGACCCACGCGGGTGACCCTCGGATCGTCCACGACCTTCTGCAGAGGTCGTGTCGTCATCCCCTGCAGGTCGAGCAGGCTGGCCAGCTGATCGTCGGCATCGGCGATCATCGAACGGAACTTGAGCATGCCGAAGGGCTTTCCCTGGCGGCCGACCCGCGTCTGTCGGTACAGCACCGGCCCCTTGCTGTCGCTCCGAACCGCGATCGCGGCGACGGCCATGACCGGCGACGTGAGCACGATGAGAAGCGAGGCGGCGACGATGTCGAACACGCGCTTGATGAAACGCCGGTAGCCCACCAGCGCCGGATACTCGACGTGCACGAGCGGCAGACCCGCCGCGGGTCGTGTGTGGATGCGGGGACCTGCGACATCGGTCAGCTGCGGGGCGACGACGAGGTTCGCGTCGCGGTCCGCGAGCGCCCCTCCCAGTCGGCGGATCACCACAGGATCGATCTCGTCCGCGCCCACGAGGATGACGGTGTCGGCGTCGACGGCGTCGAGCGCCGCGATCGCTGTCGCGAAGGTACCGACGACGGGTACGCCTTCGACGACGCCCGACCGTGACGAGTTCGTCACGACACCCACGATGTCGAAACCCGTTCCCGAGGCGCGTCGGATCGCCGAGACGATGTGCGCGGACTTCTTGGGCTCGCCCAGCACGATGGCGCGATAGACGTACTTTTTCGCGCTCTGCTGCGCTCTGAGCCATTGTCGCCAGACCCATCGCGACACGATCAGTGCGAGCGTGCCGAGCGGGATCACCCCGATGAGCAGCGCGCGGGAGACGTCGATTCGGAGGAAGAATGCCACCGAGACGAGCACGGCGAATAGCGCGACGCCGGCGTTGGCTATCCGCGCATACTCCTGCGTGCCGTTACCCACGATGTGCCGGTCGCGCGTATCGAAGATGCTGAGGGCGATCAGCCACAGAACATCGACGGCGACGATGACGGCCCAATACGGCACGTCGGGTCCGTCCGCCCACGAGACGGTGGTGTATTCGAGCGGGATTGCCACGAGCCGGAAGACGACGAAGATCAGGACGAGGACGGCGAGGTCGCTGTAAACGAGCCAACTCGCGTATCGCTCGGGCCAGTCTCGCGCTCCCCGACGCAAGGGGACCTTCAGCGGGGAGCGGCGAGCGCGTGGCTCTCGTGTGCGCACTCGTACTCCTGCTCGCCGTCCGATCCCAGTGAAGGCCTCGCGTTCGACGGTCGATCTTCGCGCGCCGTGCAGGGACTGGTGCGCGAAGAGATGACTGCTGGCGAGCACCCAATCGGCATCCCTGCGCGGCAACAGGTGCCACGCCGCCGGCATGAACGGCACAGCGGCGGCCTTGTTCCGGCGTAGCGGCGTGCGAGCGAGCACCGTCTCCCGCACCCCGTGAAACCGACCGTCACTGTCGTTCCACAGGCAGAATCGCTCGGCATCCGGAAACGTCTGCGACAAGACCTCGAACACATTCTCCGAACCACCGTGGCGTGAAAGCCACTCATGGATCAGGATGCCGGGCACGCGCCCCATCCTACGGATACGGGCGCGGCTACTCTCCCGCGTTGCGCAGCACCCGCGGCGACCGGCGCGGCGCGCGCCCCATCAGCCAGACGTAGAGCGCGAGCGCCGCGAGCACCGCAGCCCCGATCACGGCCCACCAGGGAAATCCCGGGACGTCAGGATGCGCGCCCGCCGCCTGCACATCCTCGATCGGGGTCGGGGTCACCCGCTCCCCCGTCACGAGAATGCGCTGGCTGTTGATGCCGAGCGGAGTACACGTCACCAACGTCACGAGATCCGCACCGCGCACGGGATACAACGTCTCGGTGTCGGAGGGTTCGACGACCTCGATCTCCGTGACCCGGTACGTGAGCACCTCCCCGAACACCTCGATGGTGAAGGTGTCGCCCTTCGCAACCCGGTCCAGATGTGTGAACAGCTCGGCATCCGCCAATCCGCGATGTCCGGTGAGGACGGAGTGGGTACCCTCGCCGCCGACCGGGAGAGCGGTCCCCTCGAGGTGGCCGACACCGCGCAGCAGCGTCGCGTCGCTCGTGCCGTGGTAAATGGGCAAGTCGACGCCGATGGAGGGGATCTTCAGCCGGGCCATGAGGCCCGTCGTGTCGGCCCGGAGCGTGTCCTCGTAGGCGGGTCCGGACGTCGCCGAGCCCTCACCCTCCGGGACGTTCGAGAAAGCGGCCAGAGACGCGGCTCCCCCCTCGAGGAAGGCGTTGTAGCGGCGTGCCTGCACGAGTGCCGCACCGAGCCCGGTCGGCGGTTCCTGGTCGATCTCGGCGCTCAGCCTCTCGATGACTTCCGACTGCGTCTTCTGGTGGAACCACGCCGCCACCGTCGGGTATAGGAGAGTCGCGGTGCCGCACAGTGCGATGACGGCGACGAGCACCGCAAGCCACGAAACCCGCCACCCCGTGCGGGACGGCTCGTCGCGCGAGGCGGTCGGGTCGGCAGCGTCGGACCTCGCGGGGGGAGATGTCATCATCGGGGCGGTCTCACGGGCTCGGGAGAATGCCTCGGGTGACGAAACGAGGGCCGCTTCGTCACCCGAGGACGGGAGGTCAGCGCTGAGCCGACCGGCGACGCATCGCCACGATCGCTACGCCGAGAGCGACGAGGAGCAGACCGCCGCCGAGGAAGAGCAGCGTGCGCGCTCCATCACCGCCGGTGATCGGGAGCTCGAACGCCGGCTTCTGCGGGTCAGCGACGCTCTGAGCGACGGGGGTCGCGACCTGCCCGTCCGCCGTGAGCGTCACCGCGAACGCGGTCTCGTTCAGGTCGTAGCCGGCGGGCGCGGTGAGCTCGTGCACGTAGTACACCTTCGTCTGCCCCGGGGTGTTCGACACGAACAGGCCGGGGATGCGGACCGTTCCATCGGCGCCCGTGCGGAACTCGTCCGCGCCGTTCACCGAGACGCGGTTGGTGTCGGCGAGTGCGTCGGCCTCCGAGGTGTAGACGCCGAAGACGGCGCCTTCGAGCGTCTTGGCCGCATCGCCCTCGGTGTGCTTGGTGATGAGGATGCTCCCCCAATAGGTCGTCGCCTGGTTCGAGGTGATCCCGTTCGTGTGGTTGGGGTCGTTGATGAAGGCGGATGCCTGGTTCACGACAGCGCCCGCGGCGACGACCTTCGTCGAGAAGCTGAACGAGATCGTCTTGCCCTGGTGCGCGGCAAGGGCGCTGAGAGCCGGCGACAGGGCGACGTTCTGCCCCGACGTCGTGTCCGTGACGGCCACGGCGGTTCCCGCGACCGATGCCGTCGCCGATCCTGCGACGTACTGCAGCTTGGCATCGAGCACGTCGGTGACATCGAAGTCGGAGAACGAGTCGCCGGCGGTGAGGAACGGGATTTTCACGTCGATGGTCCATGTCAGCGTCGCGCCGAGCCCGAGGCCGGACGGCGCCGCGACCGACTTGGCGACGGCCGACAGCGAGTTCTTCGGGTACACGTGCACGTCGGTGTTCCAGGTGCCCGCGGTGGTGGGGATCGGGACCGTGACCACGAACGGGGCCGCGGTCATCGTGATGTGGGCCGGACTCCCGTCGGGGAGCTTCGCGGCGGGGCTCGCGACCTCCGTCACCAGGTAGGCGCCGATCGGGAGCGTGCTGGACACCGCACCCGATGTGCCCGTGGTGACGCTCGACGCGGCGCCCAGGCTGCCGGCCGGGATCGTGGACGGCGACGCTGCGTATCCTGACGCGGCATCCCATCCCGCGTTCGTCTGCAGATCGACGGAGGTGATCCGCTGGACCGTGAATGTCACACCCGACAGGGCGACCCAGGAGCTCGTCGTCGCGCTGCTCAGGGGCGCCCCCGAGTCGTTGGCCGCGCCCGAGGTCGCGGGCTGCTCGAACTTGTGGATGGTGAGTGTTCCGTTGCCAGTCGGCATGTTGCCGGGAGCGGCCGAGGCGGGCGCCGCGGCGGCGAGGACGCCCACCATCGCGAGCGCCGCCGCGGCGACGGCCACGATCGTTCGACGCGTTGTACCGCGCCGTGATGTCTTCTGCATGGTTTTCCTTCTTCTCTCCGGGGGTCGGGTGCTCGGGTGAGCGGGGTGATGATGTGACGGGGGGTCAGGCTGCGCGACGACGCCGGAGCCACACCCACGTCGAGGCGAGGAGCGCGAGCGCGAGCGCCCCTGCCCCGACGATCGTGAAGGCGTCTGCGCTCGCTCCTCCCGTGAGGGGGAGCGTGATCGCCGGAGGGCGGTCATTGACGAAGCGGTAGGTCGCCGAAGCGCCCGCCGCCGGCGCGGTGATCTGAGAGCTCGACAGCGTCACCCACGTTCCGTTCTCGTATCGCTGCAGCGACCGCTGGCGATAGGCGAGCGCGGACTGCGGGTCGGTCAACGCTTCTGCGAGCGTGTACACGTGTCCCGGCCGCACTTCGAATGTGTTGGCAGGCGCAGCGCTTTCGGCGCCGACGGCGGAGACGGATGTCAGCCCGGGGAAGCTCTGCGGGGTCGCGGTGATCGTCCAGTCACCCGGGGTGAGTCCCGACGAGACGACGTGCTTGAGCAAGGTGATCCGTGCCGTCGAGTAGACGATTCGACAGGTTGCCTGCGTTCCGCGCGTGAGCGTCACCGCACCGGCCGTCCCCACCGTGATGGATGCGTTGTTCTGATCCACGCACGTCCAGGTCGACGGGGTGTACTGCGCAGGGCCGGCGCCCGCCGCCAGCTGATATGCGGACGCGGGGGTCACGGCGATTGCGGTCGCTCCCGGCGCGCCGCTGACGCCGACGGGGCCAGGCAGGCTGCCGGCGGCACCTGTCGCGCTCAGCGTCCAGGAGGTGGCGGGCGCTGAACCTTGCGACTCCGCGATGAGCGTCAGCGTCGTTTTGGGGTATGCGGTGTTCGTGTACGTGCAGGTCACGGAGTTGCCCTTGGCGAGCGTGAGCCTGCCGGCGCTGATCGTTCCGGCGGAAGTGCCCGCCGTGGTCGTCAGCGACCAGCCGCTCGTCGAGCCGGCGTCGGCAGTGCAGGTGAGTCCGGTCCAGGCGTATCCGTGCACCCACGGGTTCGCCGGACCGGCCTCGGACAGTGCATACGCGCCGACTGCCACCGGTGTCTTCTTCCCCTGCCCGGTGCCGACAGCCACCGACGATGACCCCGCGCCGGTGAGCGTCCAGTCGGCCGGCACTGAGGTTGCGCCGGTAGATCCGTTGACCACGGTCTTGACGAGTGTGATGTAGGGCGGTGTGTACGTGACAGTGCACTGGAGGAACTGCCCCGCGGAGACACGAGAGAAGCCATTCGACGTGCTGGGGGGCGGTGTGGCGCTCGTCGTCGTCGCGCTCGGCCACCAGATGCGGCTGCTGCTGTTCGGGTCCGTCTTGTAGCACTGCCAGGCCGCGGTGTATGAGCCCGAGAGGCCCCCGGACGACGTGGATGTGCCGAACGTCACCGGTGTTCCCCCCGCCTGCACGAGCAGAGGGACGCCTCCGTTCGTCGCCGACGTCGATACTGCACCGGTCCAGACCGCGGGCGCCGACGTCATCGTGACGCCGAAGTCTGTGCTGTCCGGCGTGGTCCCGTCGGTCCCCACGATGCGATCTGCGACCGCGACCGTGGCTTGCGCGCGCGCGATGATGATTCCGAAAGCTGTTCCCTGCAGGCCGCTCCCCTTCATCGTCGTCGTGATGCTGAACGGCGTGCTCCCCGTCGCCGAGGGAGATACCTGAAGCATGGGCGTACCGGTCTTGGTCGAGCTCGTATTCGCCGCGCACGAGGCCGTCGTGGCCGTGCCATTGATCGCGGGGGTGAAAGCCGCCGGGCACGCGTTGCCCATCGTCCCCGCCTGCGTCGTCGCGCCCGGTGTGTTGGGCAGCCAGGCGAAGTTCGTACCGCCCTGACGCGACCACGAGATCTCTTCCCCGCTGTCAGTCGTCTCCGAGTCCGCGACGACCATCGAGTATCCCTTTGTTGCGACGCCGGCGCTCGTGAGGGTGATCTGCGAGAGGGTGACGGTCGTCTGGCCGCCATTGCCGCTCTGGTACAAGGCAGGGTTGCCGGCGACGCCCGAATAGAATCCCGCGTTGCCGAGGAAGGCGCCGCCCCAGGTCGGGAAGCTGTGACCGCTGACGACGCGCCCCGCGGCGTTACTCCCGGTGATCGAGAGGTTCGCTGTCAGCTCATAGCCTCCGGACAGCGTGACGGTAAGCGGATAGTTGCTGACGTTGCCGTAGAGCTTCCCGTTCGCGGACGTGAGCTGCGAAGCGGAGGTGACGCTGCCGTAGGCGGCGCCCAGCACGCTCGCGTAGGTGTTGTTGCCGGTCGAACGGTACTCAGTCGTCAGGGGAGCGCCTCCGACGGAGAAGTCCAACCAGCAGAGCGTCTCGGCGTAGGCGCCGGTTCCCGGGGCCGCGTAGCCGCACCCCGCCGCAGATTCATCGGCCGCGGCGGCGAGCGGCATGACCAGGGGCGCCGCCGCCACGTCCGCCGCACCAGGTGCCACGGAGGCAGACGTAGCTGTGGACTCGGTTGTCGATGCCGCGGGCGAAGGCGCGACCGGCGACTCAGTGGCCGAAGCAGGAAGCGGCACCAGAGCCGCAGCACCCATCGCGAGAGCAACACACGCGGCAGACAGCGCGACGCGCGCGCGCGAAGAAACAGAAGGCATGGTCTCCCCCAGGAGGCCACCGGCCGGGGGGACCGTGGCAGAGATAGATCAGCGCGCTTCGGGGGCGCGCAGATGAGATTATTCTCACGTATATATCGCTGCGTCGCGACAGCTTGAGCGAATCTTGTGCCACTCGTGCGCCCGGCCTTCGACAGCCCTCTCCCGCCAGCGACGAAGGCCCCCGGGTTTCCCCGGGGGCCTTCGGATCAAGCGAGATTACTTGATGATCTTGGTGACGGTACCGGCACCGACCGTGCGTCCACCCTCACGGATGGCGAAGCCGAGGCCCTCTTCCATCGCGATGGGCTGGATGAGGTCGACCTTCATCTCCGTGGTGTCGCCGGGCATGACCATCTCGGTGCCCTCGGGCAGCGTGATGACGCCGGTGACGTCGGTGGTACGGAAGTAGAACTGCGGGCGGTAGTTCGTGAAGAACGGGTTGTGACGGCCACCCTCCTCCTTGGAGAGGATGTAGGCCGTGCCCTCGAACTCGGTGTGCGGGGTGACCGAACCGGGCTTGACGACGACCTGGCCGCGCTCGACGTCGTCACGCTTGGTGCCGCGCAGGAGCAGACCACAGTTCTCGCCGGCCCAGGCCTCGTCGAGCTGCTTGTGGAACATCTCGATACCCGTGACCGTGGTCTTCTGCGTCGGGCGGATGCCGACGATCTCGACCTCGGAGTTGATCGCGAGGGTACCGCGCTCGGCGCGGCCCGTGACGACCGTGCCACGACCGGTGATGGTGAAGACGTCCTCGATGGGCATGAGGAACGGCTTGTCCTTGTCACGCACCGGGTCGGGGATGGACTCGTCGACGGCCTCCATGAGCTCGACGATCGACTCGACCCACTTCTCGTCGCCCTCGAGAGCCTTCAGACCCGAGACGCGGACGACGGGGGCGTTGTCGCCGTCGAAGTCCTGCGAGGAGAGGAGCTCGCGCACCTCGAGCTCGACGAGCTCCAGGATCTCCTCGTCGTCGACCATGTCGCTCTTGTTCAGCGCGACGAGCAGGTAGGGAACACCGACCTGCTTGGCGAGCAGCACGTGCTCACGCGTCTGCGCCATGGGACCGTCGGTCGCGGCGACCACGAGGATCGCGCCGTCCATCTGGGCGGCACCGGTGATCATGTTCTTGATGTAGTCGGCGTGGCCGGGAGCGTCGACGTGCGCGTAGTGGCGCTTCGGCGTCTCGTACTCGACGTGCGAGATGTTGATCGTGATACCACGCTGGCGCTCTTCGGGAGCCGAGTCGATCGACGCGAAGTCACGCTGCACGTTGGTGGCCGACGGGTACTTGTCGGCGAGCACCTTCGAGATCGCGGCGGTGAGCGTCGTCTTACCGTGGTCGACGTGCCCGATGGTTCCGATGTTGACGTGCGGCTTGGTCCGCTCGAACTTGGCCTTGGCCACTGGGTCCTCCTCAGGACATTCGTGTAGAGGGTCCGGGCGCTGGATTGCGACCGGTCTTCTACGGGGATGGTGTCAGTCTAATCGACTGGGTCTGTATTCAGTTTGGGCGGATGCCGGGAACGCGGTGTCCCGGCATCCGAAGGGTCACTCGCCCTTGTTCTTCTGGACGATCTCGTCGGCGACGGCCTTGGGGACCTCGGCGTACGAGTCGAACTCCATCGAGTACACGGCGCGGCCCGAGGTCTTCGAGCGCAGGTCGCCGATGTAGCCGAACATCTCCGATAGCGGCACGAGGGCGCGGACGATCTTGATGCCCGAGCCGTCCTCCATCGACTGGATCTGGCCACGACGCGAGTTCAGGTCGCCGATGACGTCGCCCATGTACTCCTCAGGGGTACGCACCTCGACGGCCATGAGCGGCTCGAGGATGACCGGGTTCGCCTTGCGGACGGCCTCCTTGAAGCCCATCGAACCCGCGATCTTGAACGCCATCTCGGACGAGTCGACATCGTGGCTGGCGCCGTCGAGCAGGATCGCCTTGACGCCGACCATGGGGTAGCCGGCGAGCGCGCCCACGTTCATCGCGTCCTGGAAGCCCTGGTTGGTGGGCTCGATGTACTCGCGCGGGATGCGGCCACCGGTGACCTTGTTCTCGAACTCGTACGTCTTGTCCGCCGTGACCTCGAGGGGCTCCAGCGCGAACTGGATCTTGGCGAACTGACCCGAACCACCGGTCTGCTTCTTGTGCGTGTAGTCGTGACGCTCGACGGCCTTCTTGATCGTCTCGCGGTACGCCACCTGCGGCTTGCCGACGTTGGCCTCGACGCGGAACTCGCGCTTCATGCGGTCGACGAGGATGTCGAGGTGCAGCTCGCCCATGCCCTTGATGACCGTCTGGCCGGTCTCGGGATTGAGCTCGGTGCGGAAGGTCGGGTCCTCTTCGGCGAGCTTCTGGATCGCCGTGCCCAGCTTCTCCTGGTCGGCCTTGGTCTTCGGCTCGATGGCGACCTCGATGACGGGCTCGGGGAACGTCATCGACTCGAGGACGACGGGCGCGTCGACCGCGGCCAGGGTGTCACCGGTGGTGGTGTCCTTCAGGCCGATGACGGCGTAGATGTTGCCCGCGGTGACCGAGTCGACCGGGTTCTCCTTGTTGGCGTGCATCTGGAAGATCTTCCCGATGCGCTCCTTCTTGCCCTTGGTCGAGTTGATGACCTGCGCACCCGACTCGAGGTGACCCGAGTAGACGCGGATGTAGGTGAGGCGACCGAAGAACGGGTGCACTGCGACCTTGAATGCGAGCGCCGCGAACGGGTCGTTGGCGTCGGGGTGACGCTCGATGATGATCTCCTCGTCCTTCGGGTCGTGCGCCTCGATGGCGGGCACGTCGAGGGGCGACGGGAGGTAGTCGACGACCGCGTCGAGCATCGGCTGCACGCCGCGGTTCTTGAATGCCGAACCGCAGAGCACGGGGTAGAGCTCGCCGGCCACGGTCAGCTTGCGGATGGCGCCCTTGATCTCGGCGACAGAGAGCTCCTCGCCGCCGAAGTACTTCTCGAGCAGGGCCTCGTCAGACTCGGCGACCGTCTCGAGCAGCTTCTCGCGGTACTCCTCGGCACGCGTCTGCAGGTACTCGGGGATCTCCTGGACCTCGTACTTGGCGCCCATGGTGACATCACCCTTGGCGTCGCCGGGCCACACGAGGGCCCGCATCTCGACGAGGTCGATGACGCCGATGAAGTCGTTCTCGGCACCGATCGGCAGCTGCAGCACGAGGGGCTTGGCGCCGAGGCGGTTCACGATGGTGTCGACGGTGAAGTAGAAGTCGGCGCCCAGCTTGTCCATCTTGTTGACGAAGCAGATGCGGGGGACGTCGTACTTGTCGGCCTGACGCCAGACGGTCTCGGACTGGGGCTCGACGCCCTCCTTGCCGTCGAAGACGGCCACGGCGCCGTCGAGGACGCGCAGCGACCGCTCGACCTCGACCGTGAAGTCCACGTGGCCGGGGGTGTCGATGATGTTGATCTGGTGCTTGTTCCAGAAGCAGGTGACGGCGGCCGACGTGATCGTGATGCCGCGCTCCTTCTCCTGCTCCATCCAGTCGGTCGTCGACGCACCGTCGTGCGTCTCACCGAGCTTGTGGTTGACACCCGTGTAGAAGAGGATGCGCTCGGTCGTCGTCGTCTTGCCGGCATCGATGTGCGCCATGATGCCGATGTTGCGGACCTTGTTGAGGTCGGTGAGCACTTCTTGTGCCACGGGGTGTCCTTACTTGTGGTGTGACGGATGTCGTGGGGTGGCCGGTCGGGGAGCACCCGACCGGCCACCGAGACGCTGACGATTACCAGCGGTAGTGCGCGAAGGCGCGGTTCGACTCGGCCATCTTGTGGGTGTCTTCACGGCGCTTGACCGCGGCACCCAGGCCGTTCGAGGCGTCGAGGATCTCGTTCTGCAGACGCTCGGTCATCGTCTTCTCACGACGACCCTTCGCGTAAGAGACGAGCCAGCGCAGCGCGAGCGTGTTGGCGCGGTGCGGCTTGACCTCGACCGGAACCTGGTAGGTCGAGCCACCGACGCGGCGGCTCTTGACCTCGAGGGTGGGGCGGACGTTGTCGAGCGCCTTCTTGAGCGTCGCGACGGCATCCTGGCCGTTCTTCGCCTCCACGCCCTTGAGCGCGTTGTAGACGATGGCCTCGGCGATGGACTTCTTGCCGTCGACGAGGATCTTGTTCACCAGCTGGGTGACGATCGGAGCACCGTAGACCGGGTCGTTGACGACGACGCGGCGGGGTGCGGGTCCCTTGCGAGGCATCTCACTCAGCCCTTCTTGGCGCCGTAGCGGCTACGGGCCTGCTTGCGGTTCTTGACGGCCTGGGTGTCCAGGGCGCCGCGAACGATCTTGTAACGGACACCGGGGAGGTCCTTGACACGGCCTCCACGGACGAGCACGAGGGAGTGCTCCTGCAGGTTGTGGCCCTCGCCGGGGATGTAGGCGGTGACCTCGGTGCCGTTGCGGAGCTTCACACGGGCGACCTTGCGCATCGCCGAGTTCGGCTTCTTGGGCGTGGTGGTGTACACGCGGGTGCAGACACCCGCCTGCTGGGGGTTCGACTTCAGGGCGGGGGCCTTGGTCTTCGAGACCTTGGGCGAGCGACCCTTGCGAACCAACTGCTGAATGGTTGGCACGTTCTCTCCTTGTCGGTCCGGGCTTCTCTCTCGATCGGCCCGGGTGCTGCACGGTGACAGCGGTCGTGGTTTCACCACAGATCCACCGGCGCGCCGCGATCGCGTCGTGCTTTGGTGTGGTGGATATGCCGTGGGGGCGGCCTGTTCGCAGACCGATCCCTTCGTGTCGCTCGTCGCACTCGGTATCCGTGCCGGGGCACAGCGCAAGGCACGCGTGAGCGCACACCGTCCAATACTACGCCGTATGACGGAACCGGGCAAACGGCGCCGGGATGTCGGGGTTCGCGGGGTCGCGTGCCGGGCATGGAGTCGCCATGCCGACGTCATGCGCACACAGGATCGGCGGTTTCCGTCGTCGCATATCGTCGCTTCCCGCTTCCATGGCAGCGACCTGCGCCGACGAAATCACCCGCTGCAGCGATACGCGCCGACGAGACGGGGGACGCGGGGTCAGTGGGTGATGCGGCGCAGGTGGAACTCCTCGTCGCCGAGGAAGAACCGCTCCCCCGCGTCGAGCTGCCCGCCGGGCTCCACCTCGACCTCGTCGCCCATGAGGGTGCGCACGAGGACGCCGTTCGTCGATCCGAGATCGGTCACGATCCAGGCGTCGCCGCGCTGCTCGATGCGCGCGTGGGTCTTGGAGACCGTGCGCGCATCGTCCTGCACGGCGACCAGCTGCGCCGTCGGGAAGGCGGCGTCACCGGCGGGGCGACGCCCGAGGATGACGACGGATGCCGTGAGCGGCACGGGCGACCCGGTGGCGGGGACGAGTTCCCACGTCGCGCGCACCGCGCGGCGGGCGAGGACCGTCTCGTCGATGTCGTCGTCGGCATCGTCGCGCGCACCGACGCGGGTCGTGAGGTCGTCTTCGTCGGCGAGCCGGTGCTGGGCCGACACGGCGCCGGCGGCCGAGCGCGGAGCCCCCGCCGTCGGCGAGCCGGCGACCGCAGAGACCTCACCGGAGAGCTCGGGGAAGCCATCGGCGTCGTCCTCGACCTGCGCGCGCCGACTGCGCAGCGGGTAGGAGGGCGCCGCGTCGTCCTCGGCCGCGGCACCCTGCTCACCGGGGAACGGGGCCACGACCCGCCCGGAGACGTCGTCGGCACCGCCGCGGTCGACCGTCCGCGAGGCGGGCACGCGGGTGACGGGAGCGGGCGGGGGCGGTGCGTCGTTGCCGGCGCGGATGCCGGGCACGAAGGCGATCGGCCCGGGGTCGCGACCGACGGGCGGGGCGACGAACGGGCGGCCACCCGCGGAGCTCGGCGGGAAGGGTGACGGGTAGATCGCCGACACGTCATCGACCTCGGAGGGCCAGTCGCCGTCGACGAAGGTCCCCTCGGCGCCGGAATCCGACGCCGGCACCCCGGGCGCAGCGGAGGTGGGCGCTGCGGCAGACGTGGGCGCTGCGGCAGACGTGGGCGCTGCGGCAGACGTGGGCGGCGCCGCGGACGTGGGCGGCGCCGCGGACGTGGGCGGCGCAGCGGAGGTGGGCGGCGCAGGGGTGGTCGGGGCGGGACTCGTCGGGGCGGGAGCCGCGGCGGCCGCGCGGCTCGGCGGGGCGGGGATCGTCGGCGCAGGACTCGTCGGCGCGGCACTGGGCGCTGCGGCTCCGGCCGCGGGGTAGCCCGTCGGCGCGGGGCCCGTCGACGCCGAGCCCGGGGCGGGGGTGCGCGGGGACGTCTCCGGAGGTGTCCATCCCGAGTTCGACGCGGGCGGCGGCGCGAACGGGGCGTACGCGGGCGCCGCCGCCGCCGGGGCGTCCGAGGGCAGGGGCGGGACAGGCGGCACTGCGCTTCCACCCCAACCGGCAGGGGCGGAGGTCGGAGCCGGCCCGGCGCCGTACGCAGGTGCGGATCCGTCGGGCGAGATCACCCGCGCCTGCGGCGCCCCGGCCTGGGGTTTGCGCGCCGGGGGGTTCCCGGCCTGGTGCTTCGCAGACGGCGAGTTCCCCGCGGCACCCGCACCGCGCCCCGACGACGGGCGCGGCGTGGCCGGGGCGACGCCGGCGGGGCGCGCGCCCAGCCAGCGGGCGGGGCCGAAGCCGAGGATGCTGGCCCAGATCACGAGCGCGAGTGCGGCGACGACCGTCATACCCGTGCCGTACCCGAAGCCCGAGTTGATGCGGTGCGCGCTGATCACGATCAGGACGAATACGACGACGTTGGCGATCGGCAGGAAGCTGAGGAGGACGAGCCAGGGACTGAATCCGCCCCACTTGAGGATCACCGCGAGGTTGAGGACGGGAACCCAGCCCTTCCAGGCATCCTCACCCATCTTGCGGAACATCGCGGCGAAGGCGAGCGCACCCCAGACGTACAGCGCGATGGAGATGACGACCGACAGCAGCGCCAGGAGGGCGACGAGCGAATTGTCGACGGGTGGGTTCATGCGGTGTGCCGCGGCGCGGTCCGCGCGCGGCGCCCCCTCTCGGTGTGCGACGAGGACCGGCGGCGGCCCTCGGGGACGAACGATCTCAACGATAGGGCCGCGCGCACGCGCTGCCAGCGTGTTTTCGCGAAACCGCCGCGCTCGGCGTCGACGATCTCCCAGAATCGGGTTGCGTCGTCGTCGGTCACGACCTCGGTGGAGAAGACCGCCGCATCGGCGTCGCGGGCGAGGGTCTCCGCCGCGGGCGCGTCGAGCGCCGCCGCGATCTCGGTGCGCGTGGCCTTCGCGGGGCCGCGTCTGCCGGCGTCGGCGGCGGCGTCGAGGTACTCCTCCCAGCCGCCTGCGATGCGGTCGGCCGCGGCATCGGCGCGGCGCCGGCCGCGTCGACGGACCGCCTTCGCGATGAGGACGAGGAGGAAGGGCGCGGCGACGATCAGGAGCGCGCCCAGGCTGATGCCGGCGATGCGCAGCGTCGTCCACAGCCACGCCAGGTCGACCTCGTCGGGGCGTTCGGGGCTGGCTGCGGCATCCTCCTGCGCGGGCTTGGGCGGCTGCACCTCGTCGACCGTGTCGGGGCGGACCTCGGTCCCGATGGTGGGGTCGGGCTGTGCGGTGACCTCCAGGCTCGGCGCCTGCGTGTGCTGTGGAGTCACGTCGACCGGGATCCACGCGCCGTCGGCGTTGCGCACCTCGACCCATGCGGACAGATCGGCCGACCGGCATTCGCCGTCCGTGCAGACACTGAGCGCCGGGTCGTCGGAGGCGAGGCGCGCCCCGACCACCACGCGCGCGGGGAACCCGAGCTCGCGCGCGAGCAGCGAGACGGCGACGGCGAACTGCTCGTCGTCGCCGATGGCGGCGACGTAGTTGTCGGATGCCGCAGCGCGCGGATCCTGCTCGCGCTCGAGCAGCGCCGTGAAGAGCTGATCGATGCGCGCGAGCGAGTGACCGGCGGCGCTCGGCACGAAGGTCTCGACGCCCGTGACCGTGAGCCATTCGCTGTCGGCATCGGTGAGGGCGTGGCTCAGGTACCCGCGTTCGCGCAGGAGCGTGACGAGCCCCTCGAGCGCGGAGCCGCCGGTCCCCGAGACGTGCGCCTCCATCCACGTGCGCAGGCTCGCGGGGGCCTCCGGGCCCTCGCCCGCGTCGCCCGGAGAGACGGCCGAGCCGAGCGCCGACGGCGAGGCTTCGGACCCGTCGACGCGGTAGCGGTCGCCGGATACCCACGGGGTGGTCTGGACCGCGGCCGAGAGCGCGTCGTTGACGTAGAAGCCGTCGGCGAGCGCCGCGGCGCGCGAGCCCGAGAAGCGGACCTCCGACAGAGCGCCGGCCGTCGGCATCCAGATGCCGGAGAGGTCGCCGATGTCGACGGTCATCTCCACCCGTGCGCCCTCCCCCGCGCTCCGCGCAGACGGAAGGCGCACGAAGCTCGACGAGTCGGGACCCGTCCCCGTGCGGTACACGGCGCCGTCGTAGTCGTCGAGGACGGCGAGGCGGACGCGATCGGGCAGCTGCGATCCGGCGACGGAGAACTGGCGCTGCTCGATCGTATCGTCGGCGAACAGCGCGCGATACGCGGCGAGCGGGCTCACCGCCCGGGAGATCTCCAGGCGCGGTCCGGTCGCCTCGCGCAGCACCGTGCGGTCGGCCGACGCTGCGGCGGCCGGCACGACGAGCGCCGCCGCCGTCGCGACGGCGATCATCGCGGCCCCGAGGCCCAGGCGCCGCGCGTCGGCACCGGCGACGCGACGCAGGCGCACCCCGCTCTCCGCCGCGCCGCGGCGGAGAGCGCGCACCCGCTCGTCGCGACTGCGCCACGAGAGCCACAGCACGCCCGCCGCGAGCGTGCCGAGGCCGACCGCGGTCTCGACCGGCGCGTTCAGCGTGATCGGGCCGAGGCGGAGGGGGGCGCTCACGTCGGTGCGCCCGAACAGCAGGCCGAAGCCGGTCATCGCGATGCCCACGGGGACGGCGGCGACCGCAAGCGCGTCGTCGCGCCACGACAGGAGGAGAGCGAACGTCGTGCCGACGAGGAAGACGACGAGAGCGGGAACGAGCAGGTTGCGGTACGCGCCGACGGGCAGTTCGACGGTCAGCAGGTCCTTCCAGCCGACCACGAGGCCCGCGCCCAGTTCGCCGAGGCCGCGGATGAACGAGGGCGCGTCGGCGGTGCGGGCGGGGACGGCGAGCGGAACGCCGGCGACCAGCACGGCGAGCGCGATGAGACCGACCGCGACCCACCCGCTCAGGTTCCGCCAGCGGACGAAGGCGGCGATCGCCGCGGCGAGCACGGTGGACACCGCGACCAGCAGGAGGAACTCACCGGAGCGGTAGATCGGCCACGCCGCGATCGCGGCGAGCACGACGACGATGCCGACATACAGGGACCCCGCGACGATCCGCCTCATGACGAGGCCCCCCGCAGCAGGAGCCCCGCGAGGTCCTCGAGGGTGCCCACGGTGACGACGGTGAGCGCTCCGAGCACCTGGGTGCGCGGGTGCGCGCGCTCGTCGCAGACGATCGCCAGGGTGGCCGCGTCGGCGGGGAAGGCGAGCGCCGCCTGACGGAGCTTCGCGACGCCGACCTGAGACCCGGCGACCATCACGGCGATGGAGAGGGCCTCATTGGCTTCGGCGGAGAGTCGGCAGACGTCGGCCAACGCCATCGTGTTCGCGAGGCGGTCGACGCCGCTGAACCCGTCGAGCACCGCCCGGGGGGCCGCCGTCGGGATGTGACGGATGGCGCGGAGCCGGCCGCGGACGACGCGCGGGATCTCGGCACCCACGACGATGTCGAGGTCGCGCGCGTCGTGTACGGCACGGACGGACAGGGATGCCGCGGCGCTCACGGCGAGCTCGAATTCGGCATCCGTGGCGAACTCGTCGGCGGCGAGACCGAGCACGACCGCCATGCGCGAGCGGCGCGACTCCTCGTACTGGCGCACCATGAGGCGGCCGGTCTTCGCGGTCGACTTCCAGTGCACCTGACGGCGCGAATCGCCGGGCACGTATTCGCGGATCGCGTGGAAGGACATGTCCGCGTCGACGAGCCGCGTCGTCGGGCTGCCGTCGAGGTCGCGGATGAGGCCCGCGCTCGAGGACGGCACGGGCACGGTGCGCGGGTGCACGTACAGGTCGTGGGCGTCGTCGAAGGCGTGCTCGCGGCGGAGGAGCCCGATGGGGTCGGAGCGGACGGTCGTGGCAGGGCCGATCCGCACGATGCCGCGGGGCTGGGGCGGCAGCTCGAGCTGCTCCTCCGATGTGGCCCCGGCACGCAGGAGCGGCACGCCGAACTCCACGAGCCCGGCGCCGACCGGCACGTCGATGCGCCCCGGAAGCGCGACCCGACGGCCCGAGTTGCGCACGGCCACCGTCGCGCGGACGCCCGTGCCGGCGACGATCCGCTCATGCCCGAGCGACAGGTCGACCTCGTAGGTGCGGGTCTGGAACAGGAACGGGATGCTGAGGACCAGCAGCACGAGCGCGGCGACCCCCGCGACGAGGGCTTCGACCCATCCGAACGCGAACCCGGCGATGAGGCCCGCCGTCGCGGCGACGAGCGCGAGCACGCCCGCCGGGCGCACCGTGCGGCGGAGCCAGCGCCACCCCGTCGCGAGGGCCTGGCCGGTCGCCGTCCATGCCCGCGAGGCCCGGACCGCCGCACCGACGAGGGCGCGGCCGCGCGCCGAGGTGACGGCGGCGGTCATCTCGGTCCGCTCGCCCGTGAGAGAGGCCGCCGACGTGCGGGTCAGCCGGGACTCGGTGAGGCTGAGGTCGCGTGGGCTCACGCACCCTCCCGGCGCGTGGGCGGCGTGACGTCGAGGAGGACCTGACCGATGACGGCCTCGGCGGTGACGCCGTCGAACTCGGCCTCGGGGTGGAGGATGAGGCGGTGCGCGAGCACGGGCACGGCGAGGCGCTTCACGTCGTCGGGCGTCGCGTAGGTGCGGCCCTGCGCGGCGGCGGCGGTGCGCGTCGCGCGGGTCAAGGCGAGGGCGCCGCGGATGCTGACGCCGAGGCGCACCTCGTCGGCCGACCGGGTCGCGTCGACGATGCGCGCGATGTAGTCGAGGACCAGCGCATCGACGTACACCTCCCCCGCGAGCTCGGACATGCCGACGAGCGCCCCGGGCGTGATGATCGGCGCGAGCTCGCCGATGGGCGTGGCGCCGCGATCGAGGATGCGGACCGTGGCGGCGTGGTCGGGGTAGCCGAGCGAGGTGCGGAGGAGGAACCGGTCGAGCTGCGCCTCGGGCAGCCGATACGTGCCGGCCTGCTCGACGGGGTTCTGCGTCGCGAGCACGAGGAACGGCTTGCCGACCGAGCGGGTTACCCCGTCGATCGTGACGTGTCCCTCCTCCATGACCTCCAGCAGGGCCGCCTGCGTCTTCGGGCTCGCACGGTTGATCTCGTCGGCGAGCACGATGTTCGCGAAGACGGGGCCTTCGTGGAAGGAGAACTCCCCCGACTTCTGGTCGTACACCGTGATGCCCGTGATGTCGCCCGGAAGCAGGTCGGGCGTGAACTGGATGCGCGTCGTCGTTCCCTGCACCGACTGCGCGACGGCGCGGGCGAGCGAGGTCTTGCCGGTACCGGGGACGTCTTCGAGCAGTACGTGGCCCTCGCTCAGCATCGCGGTCAGCACGAGGTCGACGACGTGGCGCTTGCCGAGCACGGCGCGCTCCACGTTGTCGGCGAGCGCCGCGAAGGTCTGCGCGAACCACGTCGCCTGGTCGGGGGAGATCGTCATGGGGTGTCCTCGGATGCGGGGGGATCGGCGGGGTCGGGAGCGGGAGGGACGGGCGTGCAGGTCGCGGACACGGGGATGCTCGCGCCATCGAGCTGCCACGAGCGCGCCGACCAGTCGACGGTCGCGGTGCCCTTCACGAGCGTCGCGGTCGCGGGCGCGACCAGCGGGTCGGTGCCGGGGGTCAGCTGCGCGCCCGACGCGTCGAAGTACTGGATCGACGCCGGGTCGAAAGTGATCTTCGCGAGGTTGCCCGTGGAGCTCTGCGACGTGCCGATGCGCTTGCCGCCGTCGCACGTCGTGATCGAGGCGCGCGCCTGCACCTGATAGGGCGCGTGACCGGATGCCGGGGTCACCGCCCCCCACGCGCTGCTCCACCATCCGAAGTCGTGGTCGTAGCGCACCCGGATGCCGGGGTCCTCGCCGAACCGGCCGCTCGGGAGGCCGTCGAAGGTGACGGTGTTGTCGTTCGGAACCGGTTCGGGCGATGTCGGCGTCTCGGTGATCCGCCACTCGGCACGGTCGCCGGCGACGACGGGCGTGCGCCCGACGATGAACGTGTAGTTCTTCGGCGCGTCGCCGCGCTGGATCGCACGGACCTCGGCCTGCGTGGTGGCGGTCGCGAAGACAGTGGCGCCGACGCGCGACTCGACGCACATCGTGAAGGTGTACAGCCGCCCGTCGGGGAGACCACGGAAGACGGCGCGGTCGCCGCCGGGCGATGTGACGCACGGCTGACCTTGCGGCACGATCCCGTACCGGAGTTCGGAGTTGTCGCCCCCGGCGGCAGCCGTGCCGATCGCGGTGATGTCGACGGTGCCGCCGCCGACATTGACGGGGGTGAGCTGCAGGTTGAGCGAACTCGGCGCCCCGACGCCGTTGGCGAGGACCGTCATGGAACCCACGCTCGACGACGGAAGCCCCGGCGGCGCCTCGAAGCGCGAGACGGGTGTCACGGTGACGGAAGTCGTCACGTTCGAGCCGACCCGGAAGGAGGGCACCGTGATCGTCGTCTCGCCGAGCGGCACCGCGACGGTCACCGACTCTCCGGCGGGGCTCGTCAGCTGCAGGGCGCGTGCGTCGGCGGCATCCACCCCCGTCAGCACGATCGAGGCGACCCCGCCGTCGGGGCCTGCCGGCACCGGGGTGGCGGTGCCTCCGGTCGGGGCGGCCGGCGGATCGTAGGCCCACGCGGTCGTCCGCACCGACTGCCGCGAGGGGCCGACCGGGTTGACCGCCACGACCTCGAACTGCCGCTGCTCACCGTTCGCGGACGCAATCGGCGCACACACACCCTGCGGCGTGCAGGTGCCGACGCTCTGGCCGCCCGAGCGCACCTCGAAGCCGGTGACGGCGGGGTACGACGTCTGTGCGGCGCCGGGGTCGACGCGGAGCGTCAGCGAGCCGTCGGCGTACGCCGACTGGGCGACCGAGGTCGGCGCCCGCGGGAAGCCCTGCAGGTCGACGGTGACCGAGCCGTCACGGCCCGCGGCGGTCTGCCGACCCTGCGCGTCGCGCACGGTGAAACGGGCGCCGCACGTCGCCCCGGGGCTGTCGTCGCTCCAGCTGACGGTGACGCGGGTCGGCGAGGAGACCACGAACGAGACCCCCGCGCACGTGCTCGTCGGCGCGACCGCGACGAGCTGCAGGGGGGTGCCGGGAAGGGGATTGACCTCGCCGGGCGTGCCGACGACCTCGATCGTGCACGACGATCCGCCGGCCTGGCTGCACTGCTGAGTCACCTGGCCGCCCTGCGGGAGGGTGGAGGGTGCCGCGCCGACCCGGAGCGTCAGACGCGCGGGCGCGACGTTCGCGTGGCTGGTCACCTCGATCGCGACGGTCTCGACACTGCCCGACGGGGCGTCGTCGCGGGCGCGTACGGTGAGGATCGAGCCCTCAAGCGTGAGGACGAACCCGCCCGGCGTTCCGCCGATGCGGTACGTGATCGGCTCCTCGCGCCCCTGCCAGGTCGTGATCCCGGTGAGGTCGAGGGTCTGCGTCGAACCGGGCGCGACCTCCAGCGCCGCCGGCGCGAGTGTCGGCTGCGGATCGGTGGGCGTCACCGAGACGGGAATCGTGAGCACCGTCCACGCCGTACCGCCGACGAGGCGCGCGGGGACGAGGCAGGAGTCGGACCACGGGGCGCCGGCGCCCGCCGTGTACCGGATGCCGGTGCCCGTGGTCGCTGTGCACGTCGCGGCTTCCCGGGCGCCCGACGCGCGGACGCCGTCCGGGTCGATCTCCACGGCACGCCCGCGCGGCAGCGCGACGAGGGTCGCGACGTCGGCATCCGCCTGCTCGTTCTCTGCGACCGTGATCGGAGGGATGCCGGAGCGGAGCGCCAACGACCCGTCGGTGGCGGAGGGGACCCGGAGGAACGCGTACGTCGTGATCGGGCCGTCGGCGGTCTCGCCGGTGACGGAGAACGGGATGATGCGCGCGTCGTCGGTCGGCGTCGCGCGGACCTTCGCGCCCGACACGCTCACGCCGCGGGCGTCGTCGCCGTCAGGATTCCACAGGCCGAGCTCGAGGTCGGACGCGTCGCCTCCCGACCACAGCACCTTGCCGCTCAGCACGTCGATGCCGGTCGCCAGGTCGTCGCGGTCGGCGGCGGTGAGGACGGTGTCGGCGACGACGGGGAAATCGGGCACCCGCTGCGACACGACGCGCACGACGAGCAGGCCCCGGGCGGTATTGCCCGACGACGACTGCACGTCGTAGAGGAAGGCCATGGTGCCCGGGTCGGTGCCGGCCGCGATCGTCACGGTGTCGTCGGTGACCGACTGGATGCGTCCGTTCAGGCGGGCGAACTCCTCGCTCGTCGAGCCGTCGAGCGTGAGTTCGGGCACGTCGGGGCGGACGGCCACGAGCGAGAGCTTGCCCTGCGTGGGGTCGAGGTCGTTCGCGAGCGGGTGCACGCGGATGACGCTCTTCTCCCCCGCCTGCACGTGCACGTAGTCGGTGTAGGTGATGGGGCTCGGGTTCACCTCCCCGCTCAGCACGCCGATGCGGACACTGCCCTCGCCGGCGGCGCCGAACGCGTCGATCACCCGGTACGTGAAGGTGTCCTGCCCGCTCGTGCCGACCGTGCTCGTGTAGACGATGCCGGTGCCGTCAGGCGTGATCGCCGCCGATCCGTGCGCGGGCTGGGTGACGATGCTGTCGAGGCGCACGACGTCGCCGTCGGGATCCATGCCGAACCCGTCGAACGGGATGGTCGTCGACAGACCGCTGCCGACCCGCCCGGACAGGCGCGCGGGAAGCGGGTCGCGGTTCTCGTCGTCGGAGACGACCCGCACGTGCACCGTCGCGATGTCGCCGAGGGCGGGCGAGCCCGTCGTGAAGGCGCGGTACTCGATCGTGTACTGCCCCGCCTCGGTGGGCGCGAGATAGCGGATGACCTCGCCCGAGGCGAAGGCGAGCGCGTCGGGCGTCGACGACGTGATCGACTCGGGGTCGAGGCGGGGGCGCCCGCCCGCGGCCGACACGTCGTTGTCGAGCACCGGGATGTCGATCTGCTCGCCGGCGCGCACGACGACGCCGTCATCGACCGTGATCGGCGCCGCGTCGGGCGGCGGCGGCAGCAGGTACACGGTCGCCTCGCCGACGACCTCGGCGCCGGCGTCGGTCGTGCCGTCGCTCACGCGGTACGAGACCGTGCCGAGCAGACCCGGCTCGCCGGTCGCCGTCGACCCGGACACGCGCAGCTGGCTCTGGCCGACGGCATCCGCCGTGAGCGACGACCCCGGGACCGCCCGGACGATGACGTCGCTGAGGAGGAGGACGCGGCCGGTCGGATTCGAGACCGCGGCGAGGACGTCGACCGTCGCGTCGGCCTGCGGGCGGACGAACGCGACGACGGGCGAGGTCGCGAGCTGCGCGGGAGCGTCGGACGGCAGGAGCGTGACGCGCGCCGTGCCGGTCGCTTCGAGCCCTCCGGCCGAGACCGTGAGCGCGACCCGGTAGGTGCCGGGGTTCGACGCGGCGAAGTCGAACTGGGTCGTCCCGCCGACGACCGTCGCGGTCGCGGCCGCGTCGTCGAGCACCCGCGCCGAGGTGAGGGTCTGCTGCCCGGCGGTCCCCGTCACGTGCGGAGCGACGTCGATCGTGAGGCGCGAGCCGGCCGTGTCGACCACGGAGAAGGACTGCACGCGCGGCTGCGCGCCCTCCCGCACGCGCACCGGCAGCGCCTTCGTCGTCGTCGCGCCGCGGGCGTCGCCGACCGTGAGGCTCAGCGGCGCGATCTGGTCGCCGCCCCCGCCGCTGTTCGCGTGCTGGTAGAAGACCGTGCCCTCGGGGGTCGCCGCGACCTGTCCGCTGCCGGATTCGTCGACGGCCGACAGCAGGATGATGGGGTCGCCCTCGGGGTCGACCCAGTCCCCGAGCACCGGCAGCGTCACGGTGCCACCCGGGACGACCTCGGGCTGGGGCCACTCCTGCTGGCATCCGTCCACCCCGCACCACACCGGGGCCGAATTCTCCTCGGGGGCGGCGACGCGCAGCGACACCGTCGCCGGCTCCGACATGAGCCCGGCCTCCGCCGTGCCGTCCGACACGGCATAGGTGAAGGATGCCGTGCCCGACGCGTCGGGGGCGACGCGCACGGCGAGGCGCTGACGGTCGTCGGTCAGGGTGAGGGTGCCGAAGGCGGGGTCGAGCCCCTGCACCGAGGCGGGGTCGATCGCCAGCACGTCCTCGTTGGGATCGTGGTCGTTGAGGAGCACCGGCAGCGACACGAGCGCCCCGGGCCGCACACCGAAGGCGTCGTCGACGGCGACCGGCGGGCGCGGGTCGATGATGGCGGGAGGCTCTTCGGCGTTCGTCTCCTGGGCGGTCTCGATCGGCTCGTCGAGATCCCAGTTCTGGCTGGAGGGCACGAGGCGCCCCTCCGGCACGGTCCAGACCCACCCCGAGCGCGCGTCGTTGAGCACGAGATCGGTGCCGGCGGAGACGAAGACCGGGCGGCGCTGGTTCGGCAGCGTCAAGCCGGCGTAGTCGAGCGGCACGTCGCCGTTCGCCGAGTCCCAGAGCGTCCCGGGGCCGGCGCCCTCCGGCAGCCACGCGGCGTGCACCGTGCCGCCCTGCACGACCGGTCGCGCCGGTGTGCCGCGCGACGTGGTCCGATCGCCGAAGACCCGCTCGGGTCCCGCGTCGCCGGTCGGGATCCGCACGAGGCCGGTCTCGTCGGCGAGGTAGACGGCGCTTCCGTCCGGGTCGGCGCGGGAGAGCGCGACAGCGCCGGTCGTGTCGACCGAGGCGGCGTCGCGCGCTGCGGTCCAATAGGTGCCGGATGCCGTGTCGACGAGCACCCAGTCCTCGCCCGCCGCCGTGAGCGCGGGCGTCGCGAGCTCTGCGTCCCCGCGCACCGCATCGGTCGCCCGGACCTCGGTCGAGGCGATGTCGACGCGGATGACCGAGTGCGCTGCGGCGGAGTAGCTGAAGAGCACGCCGTCGGAGGTCACCGCGATCGCATCGGAGGTGTAGGGCGGCGTGTCGTCGTCGGAGTCGGATGCCGTGCGGTCGGCGCCGCCCGGATTCACCCGCGTCACCGCACCCGACGACAGCGTGCCGACGAAGACGGCGCCGACATCGGTGCGGTACGCGACGAAGTCGCCCGCCGTGTCGACCTCCTCCGTGCCCGCGGGCGCGGAGGTCGCCGTGCGGAGGCTCTCCGCGTCGAGGTCGACCGGCACGGCCTCGTCGATCCGGACGACCTTCGCGTCACTGTCGGTGAACACGTACGAGCCGGTGGATGCCTGCACGATGCGGCTCGGGTTGCTCACGGCACGCACGGTGTCGAGCTCGTCGATCGCGGTGTTGACGCGCGCGTACCGCAGCCCGTCGGCCTGCAGCACCCACGCCGTCGTATCGCGCGGCGGCGTGCGCTGGGCGTCGAGCCCCGGCCAGGCGATACTGACGCCCGCGACGAGGGCTGCGACAGCCGCGGTCGCCGCGACGCCGATGATCGTCGAGCGGCGCATCAGGTGAGCCCCACCCAGAGAGCGACGACACCGACGAGCGCGGCGACGGTCGCTCCGATGCCCACGAGCACCCACGGCCACACACGATGCGCGCGCTCGGGAGGTGTCGTGACGTCGGTGTCCTCATCGCGACGGCGCATCGTCGCCGCCGACGGCACGCCCGACCGGCGCCCCTCCGCGGCGACGCGCGAGCGCACCGGCCCGCGCGCCGAGCCGTCGGAGAAGTCGATCGCCTCGAGCGCCGGCACCCACTCGGTCGCGGGGACCTCGAGCGGCGTCGGGGCGATCTGTTCGCTCACCTGTACCGCTCGCACCGCGTTGCCGAACTCCTCCGCCGACCGGTAGCGCTGATCGGGGTCGCGCGCCATCGCTGTGGCCAGCACCTGCTGCAGCGCGTCGGGCACGTCGGGGCGGGGTACCGGCACGAACGTCGCCCTCGCGATGCGCCGACGCATCAGCTCACGCGTGTTCTGACCGCGTTCGCGCCGCTCGAACGGGCTGTGGCCGGCGAGCAGCGAGTACACCGTCGCCCCCAAGCCCCAGACTTCGCTCGCGATCGTGCCGCCGGTCTGCTCAGCCACCACCTCGGGCGCGCTCCACGGGATCGACATGGCGAGCACCTCGGCATCCGTCGACCGGATGAGCGACGAGGAGATGCCGAAGTCGGCGAGGACGGCCGAGCCGAAGCTGGTGATCAGGATGTTGCTCGGTTTGATGTCACGGTGGATGAGGCCGGCGCGGTGGGCCGACTCGAGCGCGCCGGCGAGCCGCACCGCGATCGCCATGACCTCGTCGACGGGCATGCGCTCGATGCGGTACCGCTGCGAGAGCGACCCCGGGCAGTACTCCATCACGATGTAGGGACGGCCGTCTGCCGAAATGCCCGCCTGGTACACCGTGACGATCGCGGGGTGGGCGGACAGGTGTGCGAGGACGTCGGCCTCGGCGTTGAACATACGCAGCAGGTCGGGGTCGTGCTCGTCGGCGGGCAGGACCTTGACGGCCACCTGACGACGGGGCATGTCCTGCTGATAAAGGAACACGTCGGCGAACCCGCCGGATCCGAGCGGGCGGACGTAGTCGAGTCCGGGGAGCAGGGGCGGCGCGGACGGCAGCCTGCGCGTCATGACACCCCTTAGTCGTCCCCGTCCCGCCCGTGCGGAAACCACGCCATGATAACAAGGGCGCGCACCCTCCCCCGACCACACGTCGCCCGGCGTCGGTCGCAGGGAGCCCGAGGTCAGAGCCCGGGGTCAGGGTTCGAGGTCAGAGTTCGGGGAGTCCCGCGTCACCGTTCGGGTCGAACGGCGCGTCGAGCGAGCGGGTGAGCTCCTCGAGCATCGCGGTGATCTGCGGCTCGACGTACTGACCCACGGCCGCCTGGATGCGCAGCCGGTGGTGCAGCAGCACGGTGCACACCTCGCGCCCGATGAGGTTCGCGTAGTCGTCGGCGAGGCCGACCTCCTGCCGGAGCGCGGCCTTCGCCTCCTCGCTCAGAGGCGGGAGGGCGGGGACGGCCGCGTCGACCTCGTCGGCGAGTCCGCCGATCGTGAACAGGAACGGCGCGCCCGGGGTGGGGTCGGGGTCGAGCGGCAGGCCCTCGAACTCGGGCTCGAGCCCCTCGGTCGGGCGGTAGCTGCGGGCGCGGTTGCGGGCGGCCTGCATGTCGAGCTCGGCCTGGAGCATCGGCAGGTTCCGCGACGTGTATTCGGCGACCGCGTGGTCGATGATCGTCTTGATACGGGTCGAGAGCCCGTGCTGCACGCCGTGCGGCACATCCGACCCGAGGCCGGCGGCCGAGAGCACGGGCGAGCCGAGGCACCGCCGACACGGTGCGACGCGTCCGCGGTGGGTCGCTGGCTCCCACCGGGGCAGCCAGCGCAGCCAGGCATCCACCGCCTGGCTCACCTGGGTCTCGATCGACCGCTCCACGGCATCCATTGTCGCGGGTTTCGTGCACGGACGGGGGATTTCACCTCGAGGCGCGGCGGCGCGGGCCTCGGGCACGGCCTCAGATCTCGTCGTCGTCGCGCTCCCACGGCCAGCGGGGGCGCGTCGCGCGGGTGCGGACGAGTGCCACGGCGATCCACGCGGAGATGAAGGCGGCGGATGCCAGGACCACCGCGAACCAGGAGGTCGCGAAACCCCCGACCGCCGCCGCAGCCCGGGCGGGGTCCACTCCTGCGCCCATCCCGCCGAGCAGCAGACCCCCGAGGTAGGCGAGGAAGGTCGCGACCAGCACGATCGCGGCGCCGCCGTACGTGGGCTGCGGGCGGCGCACGACGACCCAGGTCACGACCGCGAACGTGAGGGTCGCCGCACCCACCGCCACGGCGCCCGGCACCTGACCGAGGCCGGGGACGGCGAGGACATCGGCATCCGTCAGGAGGCTCAGCATGCCGAACGCGGCGACGACCAGCGCGAAGAACCCGATCGTCGTGAAGGCGACCGCGAGCTGCGGCGACAGGCCGCGCTGCGGCTCGGGCATCAGCCCTGCTGGATGCGCGGGCCCGCCTCGAGCGTGCGCTCGTACTCGCGCTGCGCCTCGACGTTGAGCTCGGTCATGCGCTTGCCGCGCGCGGCCACCCACTTGCCGAACCAGATCGTCAGCTCGCGTCCGAGGACGAACGCGACGATCGCGAGCGGGGCGAGCACCTGGCTGCGGACGAGGTCTTCGCCCTGGCTCGCCGTGAGCTGCCAGAACGGCGCCTGGAAGAGCTGCCCCAGGATGTGACCTCCGTAGGCGGCGACGCCGACGAGGAGACCCCAGAACACCCAGTGCACCCAGCCGCTGCGGTTGATGATCGCTCCGAGCAGCCAGAACGCGAGGTAGAAGACGACGACCGGCACCCAGAACCACCAGGTGGTGAGCGCCGCGAGCGCCTCGGTGCCGATGTCCGCACCGGAGATCTCGCCGTTCAGGGCGCGCAGGCCCAGCGCTGCGGCGAGGTAGAGGATGCCGAAGGCGACGGCGGCGATGAGGCCGATCGCGCCGGCGGCGGCGCGGTTGCCGCGGGGGCGGGGCGCCTCGGGCGCCTGCACGAAGATGGGCTGCGGCGTCGCGACGACGGTCGGCGCGACGGCCTGGGTCGGCGTGTCGTCCGCGTCGGAGCGCTCGGGCGTCTCGGTGACGGTGCGCGTCTCGGTCACAGACGTCGAATAGGCGCCCGGGACGTACTCCTCGTCGACCGGGTCGTCGTCGTACGAGCTGCCCGCGGCGGGAACCTTGGTCGCGTCGGCGCGCGTCGCGTCGTCGAGCTCGTGCTTCGCGCGGTCGCCGTGGTGCGGCAGGTGCGGGTGGCGGTCCTTCGCGGGCGTGTCGGATGCCGCGACGACGGGCACCTCGTCGGACGTCGCCTGCGCGGAGAGCCGGCCGTCGGCGCGTGCGGCGTCGAGGTCATCCACCGCTTCGGCGCGGGCCTCGGCATCCTCCTGCGCAGCTGCCTGCCGTGCCGCTTCCGCATCGGCGAGGCCTTCGTGGGCGCTCGCCACCGCCGCGTCGGCCGACGTCGGGGCGTCGTTCGCGGTGTTCTCTTCGACCGGCTCGCCGTACTTGGGGTCGCTCATGGCGTGTGCTCCTCACGCGGGACAGGTGCCTCGCACAGTGAGCGTAACGCGGGGTGCGCGCCGCGCCGCGGAGGCGTGCCGCCGTTTCGCGCGCACGCTCCCCCCCCCCCCCCTCCACCCCTCACTCCACCCTCGCTTCGCCGAGCGAGGAGCGCGGGAGAGCGGGGCGGGGCGGCGTGGAGGGCGCGCCGGGCGAGTGCGCGGGGCTCCCCGAGCGGATGCCTATCGTGGAGGGATGCCTCGACCCGTTCGCGCCCGTCCGACCTCAGCGATCGCCGTCGCCGGCGCGGTGCTCCTCCTCGCCGCGTGCGCGGGCACGCCGGCACCCGAGGGCTCGACCTCCGCCGGCCCCGCCCCGTCGGCATCCGCCCGGCCCACTCCGTCGGCGAGCGTGACGCCGTTCCCGATGGGGTCTTCGGTGTCGACCACGCCGCTCCCCGACGACCTTCCGCAGGGCTGCCGAGACATCCTCAACGACGCCGTGCTCGCCCAACTCGAAGACGTCCCGCTGAACGCCGAGGGGATGGCCGGCGGCATCCGTCCCGACAGCTCGCGCGTGTGCGTCTGGGGCGAGCCGGGCGCCGCGGCGACGCGCCTCACGACGGTGATCGGCTACTCCCCCGAGCGCGAGGCCCGCGACGCACTGTACGGCCTCTCCAGCGACGGATTCACCTGCTACGAGCCGCGTGGCGGCATCCGCTGCGAGAAGACCTGGGACAACCCCGACCTCCCCGTCGAGAACGGCCGGACGCTCTTCTACCGCGACGGCGTGATCATCGACACGCAGTACTCGAACCTCGCGCCGCGCGGGTACACCGACGCGATCATCGACGCGCTGTGGCCGGTCGCGCTCCCCGGGGCAGCGACGCCCGCGCCAACGCCCTGACGCGGGCCAAGCGGTGCGCGATTCCTGACACCGGCGAGGCGCCGGGTCGCCGGGTCAGCCGGGTCGCCGGGTCAGCCCCAGACGCGCTTCCCCGTGCGGTCGACGTATTCGCTCGGATGCCAGCCCGACTCGCTCGTCGACAGCCACAGTCCGCCGCCGGCTTCGATCGTCTCGATGAGGTCGCCGTCGCTGCGGGTGCAGGTCGTCCGCGTCTCGGTCGTCTCGCAGCCGAAGCCGGCGCCGGGGAGCGCCGCGGCGGCGATCGCCCCGGCATCCGGGGGCACGCTCGCGAACGTCGTCGACACGGTCCCCGCATCGGCGTGCCACGTGCAGGTGAGGGTCACCTGGGGCTGGAGCGCCGTGACCAGCGCCGTCGCGGTCGTGACGGGCGGGTCCGTCGAGGGCGTGAGGTTCGAGCCGTCCGCGGTGCGGAGCGTCGCCCACAGTGCGTCGTCGTAGAGCTGGGAGCACTCGGTCGGGGGCCCTCCGGCATCCTTCCCCTCGCCGGATGCGGCCGGGGCGGTCGTCGCGTCGTCGCGTCCGGCCGTGCCGAGCCAGGCGATGGATGCCGGGAGCATCGGCAACGCGAGGTACGCGAGCACCCCCACGGTGGCGAGGCATCCAAGGCCGACGACCCACGCGATGAACGCGTTCCGTCCCCCCACTCGAGCCATGCTCCCCACCCTAAGCGCCGGGCCGCCCGCTCCCCGCTCGCGAATCACCGCCGCTGTCGCGAATCACCGCCGGATGCGCGCGAATCGGGCGGTGACTCGGGAAGCGGGCGGTGATTCGCGAGCAGAGCGAAACGGATGCCGGGGACGCGAAAGGGCGGCCCCGCGGATGCGGGACCGCCCTTTCGACGCGTCAGGCTCAGTTGTACTCGGTCGAGAACCCGTCGGTCGTGAAGCTGTCGAAGTCGACGTAGCTCAGGTCGGCGTCGCTGTAGGCGCCGTCCGAGGCGAAGATGCGGTTGGGGTACCGCTCGCTCTTGGCCTCCTCCGTCGCCTCGACCGTGACGTTGCGGTACTTCGCAAGTCCGGTTCCGGCGGGGATGAGCTTTCCGATGATGACGTTCTCCTTGAGGCCGACCAGCGGGTCGCTCTTGCCCTCCATGGCGGCCTGCGTGAGGACGCGGGTCGTCTCCTGGAAGGATGCCGCGGACAGCCACGACTCGGTCGCAAGCGACGCCTTCGTGATACCCATGAGCTCCGGGCGACCGGACGCGGGGCGCTTGCCCTGCGCGACGGCCTCGCGGTTCATCTGCTGGTAGCGCTTGAAGTCCACCAGCTCACCGGGCAGGAGGTCCGTCTCGCCGTGGTCGACGACCGTGACCTTACGGAGCATCTGACGGACGATGACCTCGATGTGCTTGTCGTGGATCGGCACACCCTGCGAACGGTAGACGCCCTGCACGCCGCCGACGAGGTACTTCTGCACCTCGCGGGCACCCATGACACGCATGACCTCCTTGGGGTCGAGCGTGCCGACCTGCAGCGGCTGGCCGACCGTGACGTGCTGGCCGTCCTCGACCAGCAGCGTCGCGCGCTTGAGCACGGGGTAGACGTGCGGCTCGTCGCCGTTGTCGGGGGTCAGGATGACCTTCTTGGCCTTGTCGGTCTCGTCGATCGTGATGCGACCGTCGGCCTCGGCGATCGGGGACGCACCCTTCGGGGTACGCGCCTCGAACAGCTCCTGGACGCGCGGCAGACCCTGGGTGATGTCGTCGGCGGAGGCCGAACCACCCGTGTGGAACGTACGCATCGTCAGCTGCGTGCCGGGCTCACCGATCGACTGGGCGGCGATGATGCCGACCGCCTCGCCGATGTCGACGAGCTTGCCGGTCGCGAGCGAACGGCCGTAGCAGCGCGCGCAGACGCCGACCGCCGAGTCGCAGGTGAGGACGGAGCGGACCTTGATGGTCTCGACACCGGCATCCACCAGCTTGTCGATCAGCACGTCGCCGACGTCCTCACCGGCCGAGGCGACGACCTCGCCCGAGGGCGAGACGACGTCGGCGGCGAGCGTACGGGCGAACACCGAGTTCTCGACGTTCGCGTCGCGGACGAGCGTGCCGTCCGCGCCGGGAGCGGCGATCGTGAACTCGAGGCCCTTCGTCGTGCCGCAGTCGTCCTCGCGGATGATGACATCCTGCGAGACGTCGACCAGGCGTCGGGTCAGGTAGCCCGAGTCGGCCGTGCGGAGGGCCGTGTCGGCCAGACCCTTACGGGCACCGTGCGTCGCGGTGAAGTACTCCGCCACCGACAGCCCCTCGCGGTACGAGGAGATGATCGGACGCGGCATGATCTCACCCTTGGTGTTGTTGACCAGGCCTCGGATGCCGGCGATGTTCCGGATCTGCAGCCAGTTACCACGGGCACCCGAGGACACCATGCGGTTGATGGTGTTGTCGGCGGGGAAGTTGGCCTTCATGGCCGCCTGCACCTCGTCGGTCGCCTCGGTCCAGATCTTGATCTGCTCCTGGCGGCGCTCCGCGTCGGTGACGAGACCCTTCTCGAACTGCGACTGCACCTTCTGCGCACGCTTCTCGTACTCGGCGATGATCTCGCCCTTGTTCGGGGGCGTGAGGACATCGGAGAGCGCGACGGTGACACCCGAGCGGGTCGCCCAGTAGAAGCCGGCGTCCTTGATGCGGTCGAGCGAGGCCGCGACCTCCACCTTCGGGTACTCCTCGGCGAGCTTGTTGACGATCTGCGACAGCTTGCCCTTGTCGGCCTGCTCGCGCACGAACGGGTACCCCTTGGGGAGCGTGTCGTTGAAGATCGCCTGACCGAGCGACGCGTCCACCAGGCCGTGGCGCTCGTAGCCCTCGGGAGCCTCGCCCTCGAGGAAGGTCAGACCCGGAATGCGGATGCGGACCTTCGCCTGCAGGTCGAGGGTGCCCTCGTCCTTCGCGAGGATCGCCTCGCCGACCGAGCCGAACACGCGGCCCTCACCGGCAGCGCCCTCCTTGACCGTGGTCAGGTGGTGCAGGCCGATGATCATGTCCTGCGAGGGCAGGGTGACCGGGCGGCCGTCGGACGGCTTCAGGATGTTGTTCGACGCGAGCATCAGCACGCGGGCCTCAGCCTGGGCCTCGACCGACAGCGGCAGGTGCACGGCCATCTGGTCGCCGTCGAAGTCGGCGTTGAACGCCGCGCAGACGAGCGGGTGGAGCTGGATGGCCTTGCCCTCGACGAGCTGCGGCTCGAACGCCTGGATGCCGAGGCGGTGGAGCGTGGGCGCACGGTTGAGCAGCACGGGGCGCTCGCGGATGATCTCCTCGAGCACGTCCCAGACCTGCGCGTGCATGCGCTCGACCTGACGCTTGGCCGCCTTGATGTTCTGCGCGTGACCGAGGTCGATGAGGCGCTTGATCACGAACGGCTTGAAGAGCTCGAGGGCCATCTGCTTGGGCAGACCGCACTGGTGCAGCTTCAGCTGGGGGCCGACGATGATGACCGAACGGCCCGAGTAGTCGACGCGCTTTCCGAGCAGGTTCTGACGGAAGCGGCCCTGCTTGCCCTTGAGCATGTCGGACAGCGACTTGAGCGCACGGTTGCCGGTACCGGTGACCGGGCGACCACGGCGGCCGTTGTCGAACAGCGCGTCGACGGCCTCCTGCAGCATGCGCTTCTCGTTGTTGACGATGATCTCGGGGGCGCCGAGGTCGATCAGGCGACGGAGGCGGTTGTTGCGGTTGATCACGCGACGGTACAGGTCGTTCAGGTCGCTCGTGGCGAAGCGGCCACCGTCGAGCTGGACCATCGGGCGCAGCTCCGGCGGGATCACCGGGACGACGTCGAGGACCATGGATGCCGGGGACATGCCGGTCTGCAGGAACGAGTTGACGACCTTCAGACGCTTGATCGCACGGATCTTGCGCTGGCCCTTGCCCTCGGAGATCTGCAGGTGGAGGCTGTCGGCCTCGGCCTGCAGGTCGAACGCCTGAAGGCGACGCTGGATCGACTCGGCACCCATGTAGGCCTCGAAGTACTGACCGAAGCGGTCCTGCAGCTCGTGGAAGACGTCGTCCTCCTGCTTGAGCTGACCGACGGCGAGGCCCCGGAACTCCTCCCACATGCGCTCGAGCTTGGCGACCTGGTCGTCCGCGTTCTTGCGGATGGATGCCATCTCCTTCTCGGCGGCATCCTTGACCTTCTTCTTCTGGTCGGCCTTGGCGCCCTCCGCCTCCAGGGCGGCGAGCTCCTCCTCCAGCTTCGCCAGGCGCGCCGCGACGCGGGCGTCACGACGGTCGGCGAGGTTCTTGATCTCGAGGCGCAGGTTGGCCTCGTGCGTCGGGAGGTCGCGGTGACGCGCCTCCTCGTCGACGGAGATCACCATGTAGGCGGCGAAGTAGATGACCTTCTCGAGGTCCTTCGGCGCCATGTCGAGCAGGTACCCGAGGCGCGAGGGCACGCCCTTGAAGTACCAGATGTGAGTGACGGGCGCGGCGAGCTCGATGTGGCCCATGCGCTCGCGGCGGACCGAGGACTTGGTGACCTCGACGCCGCAGCGCTCGCAGACGATGCCCTTGAAGCGGACGCGCTTGTACTTGCCGCAGGCGCACTCCCAGTCGCGCGAGGGGCCGAAGATCTGCTCGCCGAACAGACCGTCCTTCTCGGGCTTGAGGGTGCGGTAGTTGATGGTCTCGGGCTTCTTGACCTCGCCGTAGGACCAACGACGGATGTCGTCGGCGGTCGCGAGGCCGATGCGAAGCTGATCGAAAGTGGTGGACTCGAGCACTGGTTCTCCTGTGTCTCAGAAACTTCTCAAAATCGGTGGTTGAGTAGCCGCATCAGCGGCGTATCGAAACCAGTGGTCAGATCTCGTCGATGGACGACGACTCGAACCGCGTGGAGATGTTGATGCCGAGCTCCTCCGCTGCGCGGAAGGCCTCGTCGTCGGTGTCACGGAGGTTGACCGCCGTGCCGTCGGCCGAGAGGACCTCGACGTTCAGGCAGAGCGACTGCATCTCCTTCATGAGCACCTTGAAGGACTCGGGGATGCCGGGCTCCTGGATGTTCTCGCCCTTGACGATCGCCTCGTAGACCTTGACGCGGCCCACGATGTCGTCGGACTTGATCGTGAGGAGCTCCTGCAGCGCGTACGCGGCGCCGTAGGCCTCGAGGGCCCACACCTCCATCTCACCGAAGCGCTGACCGCCGAACTGCGCCTTACCACCGAGCGGCTGCTGGGTGATCATCGAGTACGGGCCGGTGGAGCGCGCGTGGATCTTGTCGTCCACGAGGTGGTGCAGCTTCAGGATGTACATGTAGCCGACCGAGATGGGCGCCGGGAACGGCTCGCCGGAGCGGCCGTCGAACAGCTGCGTCTTGCCCGACGAGTCGATGAGGCGCTCGCCGTCGCGGTTGGGCAGCGTCGAGTCGAGAAGACCCGCGATCTCCGCCTCGTAGGCGCCGTCGAACACCGGAGTCGCGACCTTCGTGCCGGGCGCGGCCTCGCGGGCCGCCTCGGGCAGGTGCGCGGCCCACTCCGGGTTGCCCTCGACCTTCCAGCCCTGCTTCGAGATCCACCCGAGGTGGGTCTCGAGCACCTGGCCGAAGTTCATGCGGCCGGGGATGCCGAGCGGGTTCAGCACCACGTCGACGGGCGTGCCGTCGGCGAGGAAGGGCATGTCTTCGACGGGGAGGATCTTCGCGATGACGCCCTTGTTGCCGTGGCGGCCGGCGAGCTTGTCGCCCTCGGTGATCTTGCGCTTCTGGGCGATGTAGACCACGACCCGGCGGTTGACGCCCGAGCCGAGCTCGTCGTCGCCGTCCTCAGCGTTGAACTCCTTGACCGCGATGACGGTGCCCTGCTCGCCGTGGGGGACCTTCAGCGACGTGTCGCGGACCTCGCGGCTCTTCTCGTTGAAGATCGCGCGGAGCAGGCGCTCCTCGGCCGAGAGCTCCGTCTCGCCCTTCGGGGTGACCTTGCCGACGAGGATGTCGCCGGGGCGGACCTCGGCGCCGATGCGGACGATGCCGCGCTCGTCGAGGTCCTTCAGGAGGTCGGGGCTGACGTTGGGGAGGTCACGGGTGATCTCCTCCTTGCCGAGCTTGGTGTCACGGGCATCCACCTCGTACTCCTCGATGTGGATCGAGGAGAGCGTGTCGTTCTTGACGAGGTCCTGGCTGAGGATGATGGCGTCCTCGAAGTTGTGACCCTCCCACGTCATGAACGCGACGAGCAGGTTCTTGCCGATCGCGAGCTCGCCGTTCTCGGTGGCGGGGCCGTCGGCGATGACCTCGCCGACCTCGACCCGATCGCCCCCCGAGACGGTGACGCGCTGGTTGTAGGAGTTGCCCTGGTTGGAGCGGTCGAACTTGCGGAGGAAGTAGTCCTTCGTGCCGCCTTCGTCGAGCTGCACGGTGACGACGTCGGCTGAGACCTCAACGACGACGCCCGCCTTGTCGGCGGTGACCACGTCACCGGCGTCGATGGCCGCGTAGCCCTCCATGCCCGTGCCGACGAACGGCGAGTCGCTGCGCAGCAGCGGCACCGCCTGACGCTGCATGTTTGCACCCATGAGGGCGCGGTTCGCGTCGTCGTGCTCGAGGAAGGGGATGAGAGAGGTACCCACCGACACCATCTGGCGCGGGGAGACATCCATGTAGCCGATCTCGTCGACGGGGAACAGGTCGACCTCGCCGCCCTGGCCGCGACGGGCGAGGACGCGGTCGAGGACGAACTTGCCGTCCTTATCGAGCTCGGCACCGGCCTGGGCGACGATGTAGTCGACCTCCTCGGAGGCCGTCAGGTAGTCGATCTTGTCGGTGACCTTGCCGTCTTCGACGCGGCGGTACGGGGTCTCGATGAACCCGAACGCGTTGATGCGCGCGAAGGACGCGAGCGAGCCGATGAGGCCGATGTTCGGGCCTTCCGGGGTCTCGATCGGGCACATGCGGCCGTAGTGCGAGGGGTGAACGTCACGGACCTCGACGCCCGCGCGCTCACGCGACAGACCACCGGGGCCGAGCGCCGAGAGGCGGCGCTTGTGGGTCAGACCCGCGAGCGGGTTGTTCTGATCCATGAACTGCGACAGCTGCGAGGTTCCGAAGAACTCCTTGATCGCGGCGACGACGGGGCGCACGTTGATCAGGGTCTGCGGCGTGATGGCCTCGATGTCCTGCGTGGTCATGCGCTCGCGGACGACGCGCTCCATGCGCGACAGACCCGTGCGGACCTGGTTCTGGATGAGCTCGCCGACGGCGCGGATGCGACGGTTGCCGAAGTTGTCGATGTCGTCGACGTCGAGACGGATCTCGGCCGCCTCACCGCCGCGGACACCGGGGATCGACTCGTCGCCGCGGTGCAGGGCGACGAGGTACTTGATCGTCGCGACGATGTCGTCGACGGTGAGCACCGAGTCGCTCAGCGACTTGTCGAGCCCGAGCTTCTGATTGATCTTGTAGCGGCCGACCTTCGCGAGGTCGTAGCGCTTCGGGTTGAAGTAGAAGTTGTCGAGGAGCGCGCGGGCGGCCTCGGCGGCGACCTGCTCGCCCGGACGGAGCTTACGGTAGATGTCGCGGAGCGCGTCCTCCTTGGTGAGGATCGTGTCCTTCGAGAGCGTGTCGGCGATCGAGTCGTAGCCGGCGAACTCGTTGAGGATGTCCTCGCTCGACAGGCCCAGGGCCTTGAGGAAGACGGTGACCGACTGCTTGCGCTTGCGGTCGATGCGGACGCCGACCTGGTCGCGCTTGTCGATCTCGAACTCGAGCCACGCACCGCGGCTCGGGATGACGCGCGCCGACACGATGTCCTTGTCGGACGTCTTGTCGGGGGTCTTGTCGAAGTAGACGCCGGGCGAGCGGACGAGCTGCGAGACGACGACACGCTCGGTGCCGTTGATGATGAACGTGCCCTTGTCGGTCTGGAGCGGGAAGTCGCCCATGAAGACCGTCTGCGTCTTGATCTCACCCGTGAGGTGGTTCATGAACTCGGCCTCGACGTAGAGGGGGGCGGCGTAGGTCTTGCCGCGCTCCTTGCACTCTTCGATCGAGTACTTCTCGGGCTCGAGGTACGGGTTCGTGAAGCTCAGCTGCATCGTCTCGCCGAGATCCTCGATGGGCGAGATCTCCTCGAAGATCTCCTCGAGGCCGCTGATCTCCGGCACGTCGGTGCGGCCGTCCGCCTTCGCCTGCGCGACACGGGCCTTCCAGGCGTCGTTCGCGACGAGCCAGTCGAAAGACTCCGTCTGCAGCGCGAGAAGGTCGGGGACCTCGAGCGTGTCGGTGATCTTGGCGAACGAGAGGCGCGATGCGCCTCGGCCGTTCTTGGGGGTGGTGGTGGGGTTGGTTGCGTTGCGCGCAGCAGCCAAGGGAGTACCTCCATGAGCCCGGGCAGGGGCTGGTTTCCTTGTCGTCAGGTGGAGTGCTCCGTCCCCGCCGCCTGCCACGCGCCGCCGCATGATGCGGGAAGCGGGATCTGCAGGCGCAAGCCGACCACCATATGAGGGCATGGGGGGAGGGAGCGCAACTACCCACTATACGCTTCACGACGCGCCATGTAAAGCGGAATCCTTGACGACTTTCGGATGCTGCGGTATAACCGCGCGGCATCCCGTCGTTTCGACCCCGCCGCCCGCGTCAGCGCGCGTGCCGGAACCGGAGGAGAGTCCCGGGGCGCGCCTGCGCGAGGGCATCGCGAAAGGCATCCGTCACCACGGCGATCACGGGATAGCCGCCGGTGACGGGGCCGTCGGGACCGAGGATCACCGGCATCCCGTCCGGGGGCACCTGGATGGCCCCGGGGAGCATGCCCTCGCTCGGAAGCTCATCCGTGCGCGCGCGCTCGAGGGGGGTTCCCTCGAGGCGGATGCCGACGCGGTCGGCTCGAGGTGAGACCGTCCACGAGGTGTCGAAGAGGGCCGCGGCATCCGTGAACCAGTCCGCGCGCGGGCCGGGGGCGAGCTCGACGTCGATCGTGTCGGGCGGCGGCGCCCACGGCCGGAGGTCGTCGGCGGGGATCGCGGCGGTGGGGCGCGGGTCGGCGAGGGCGAGCACGTCGCCGGTGCGCAGGGGCGCCGGGCCGAGCCCGGCGAGCGTGTCGGTCGCGCGGGAGCCAGCGACGAGGGCGGGGTGCCCGTTCGCGGCGAGGCCGCCGCGGACGACGAGGTAGGCGCGGGCGCCGGCACGGAACCAGTCGACGCGCAGTTCCGCGCCGCGCGGCCACGCGAACACGTCGTAGGGGTCGAGCGGGCGGCCGTCGAGCGCGATGTCGCCCCAAGCCCCCGTGACGACCGCCCAGAGATCCCGCTCTGCGACGGCGCGGAAGCCGCCCATCGTGACCTCGACGCCGGCGGCGTCTTCGCGGGTCCCGACGAGCCGGTTCGCGGTGCGGAGGGCGGCGCGATCGGCCGCGCCCGCCGGCGCGATGCCCTCGGACGCGTGGCCAGGTCGCCCCTGATCTTGGAGCGTCGCGAGCAGGCCCGGCTCGAGGACCCGGAACGCGGGGGCGGGGGTTGTGGGGGTTGTGGTTTTCGGGGTGGCGGGCGCGGGCGCGATTGTGGGGCGCGCGGACGCGGGTGTCGCGGGACTGGCGGTTGCCGGGACGAAGCGGACGCGCGCGCCCGGCGCGAGGAGAGCGGTCCCGGCATCCGCATCGAAGAGGGGTGCGGTCGTCGTGCCGATCAGCTGCCACCCGCCCGGCGTCTCGCGCGGGTACACGCCGCTGAACGCGCCGGCGAGCCCGACCGCGCCCGCCGGGACCCGCGTGCGCGGGGTCGCGCGGCGGGGCACGTCGTAGGGCCAGGCCTCGCTCACGAGGTAGCCGAACCCCGGGGCGAACCCCGTGAACGCGACCGTCCAGGTGCCAGCGGCGTGCCGGGCGGCGAGCGCTTCGGGCGTGAGGCCCAGGGAGTGCGCGAGGTCGTCGAGGTCCGGCCCGTCGTAGACGATCGGGATCTCGACGAGCGGGGCGGAGGCGGCCTCGGGCGGCGGCGCGGCGGCGGCGTGCTCGATCCAGGCACGCGCTGCGGCGAGGCTCACCCGCTCGGGGGCGACGTGGACGAGGACCGTCCGCGCAGCCGGGACGAGGTCGATGACGCCGGCGGGGCGCGTCGCGGCGAGGCGCGCGTGAAGGGCGAGGACGTCGGCGAGGTTGTCGACCTCAACGAGGAGGCCGCGGTCACCGAACGGCAGCACGCGCGGGGAGGTCATCGCGCGATCCGCGCGGTGGGAAGCGGCTGCGTCGAATGGACTTGTTGAGTCGTATGGACGGTGGTGCGGAAGTGAACCGGTGTGACGGGTGAGGTACCGCACGCCGCATCAGTCCGACGACTGAGCACCGCCTCGCCCGGCATCGGAAGTCCCGGCGCCCACCGACCCTGCGCCGACCGGGCGCGCACCCCTGGCTCGCTCACCACGGCGCCCGCACCTCGATGCCCGCCGCCTCAAGCGCCTCGCGGACGGCCGCGGCCATCGCCACGGCGCCGGGCGAGTCTCCGTGGACGCAGAGCGAGGCGGCATCCACCGATACGAGGGTGCCGTCGACCGCCTCGACGACGCCCTCGGCGACGAGTCGGACGGCTCGTGCCGCGACCTCGTCCGGGTCGTGGAGAAGAGCGCCTGGCTCGGACCGCGGCACGAGCGCCCCCGACGCGAGGTAGCCGCGGTCGAGGAACGCCTCCGTGACGAAGGGCAGACCCGCGCCGGCGGCGGCGTGGGTGATCTCACCCTCGAGGCCGAGGATCGGCAGCGCGCGCCCGACGTCGGCCGAGACGTCGGCGATCGCCGCGGCGACGGCCTTCGCCTGCGCGGGGTCGTCGCGCACGGCGTGGTAGAGCGCGCCGTGGGGCTTGACGTAGCGGAGATCCGCGCCGGCGCCGACGAGCGCCCGCAGCTGCGCGGCGACGCTCGCGCGCAGCTCGCCGACCGGCAGCGACAGCCGCACGCGCCCGAATCCCGTCCGGTCGGGATAGGACGGGTGCGCGCCGACCGCGACTCCGTACCGCTCCGCGAGGGCGACGGCCTCGCGCATGGATGCCTCGTCGCCCGCGTGCCCGCCTGCGGCGACGTTCGCGCTCGAGATGAGCGGGAACAGGGCGGCGTCATCCGCCGTCGGCACACCGTCGACGGTCTCGCCGAGGTCGGCATTGAGATCGATCGCGGTGCGCCCGGCATCCATGGGGCCACGCTACCGGTGCGTTCGCCGAAGGCGGCGAGCCGATAGAGGAGAGAGGCGGGGTTCCCTGCGTCGGATCGGTGGGGCAGGTGGCGACGCCTGCGCCCCACGAGACGACACCAGCCCCAACGATCCGACGGTTGGTCACCCACACGCCATCACCGACCTGCGCGTGCGGCCCGTCGCGCGTTACGAGTGGGTAAAGACCCCAGCCGCCGGCCCCCGCGCGGGGAGGCGTCACGGCAGGATGGTCGCATGCCCCACTCCCCCACCGCGAACTCCGGATCGGCCGCGTCCGGCTCCGCCGCCTCCGGCTCCGGCGCCCCCGGATCGGCCGCGGCCGGCACCCCGCTCCTCGAGGTGCGCGACATGGCCGTCGACTTCCGCACCGTCGCGGGCGACGTGCACGCGGTCGAGGGCGTCGACTTCGACCTCGCGGCAGGCGAGACCCTCGCGATCGTCGGCGAGTCGGGATCGGGAAAGTCCACCACCGCGATGGCGGTCATCGGCCTGCTGCCCGGCAACGGCAAGGTCGTGCGCGGCAGCATCCGCCTCGATGGCGCGGACCTCGTCGGCGCGCCCGAGAGCGTCATGCGGAAGGTCCGCGGCGCACAGATCGGGCTCGTCCCCCAAGACCCGATGTCGAACCTCAACCCGGTGTCGAAGATCGGCACGCAGGTCGCCGAGACTCTCCTCGCCCACGGGCTCGCGACCTCGAAGGACGTCGACCAGAAGGTGATCGAGACCCTCGCCGCCGCCGGGCTTCCGGATGCCGCGGAGCGCGCGAAGCAGTACCCGCACGAGTTCTCCGGCGGCATGCGCCAGCGCGCGCTCATCGCGATCGGCCTGGCCTGCAACCCGCGCCTGCTCATCGCCGACGAGCCGACGAGCGCCCTCGACGTCACGGTGCAGAAGACGATCCTCGACCAGCTCGACCGCATGACGACAGAGCTCGGAACGTCGGTGCTCCTCATCACCCACGACCTCGGCCTCGCCGCGGAGCGCGCCGCGCGCGTCATCGTCATGCACCGCGGCCGCATCGTCGAGCAGGGGCCCGCCCGCCAGATCCTCGAAGACCCGCAGCAGCCCTACACCCAGGCGCTCGTGAAGGCGGCACCCTCGGTCGCCGTCGCACGCCTACGGCCCGAGGTCTACGCGAAGCCCACCGGACCCGTCGCCGTTCCGGCCGCGGACGGCGACGAGACGACCGCGACGTCGGATGCCGCGGCGCCCTCGGCGTCGGTCGATGCGGCACCCCCGGCATCCGTCGACGTTCCTGCCGACACGCCTGACACCACTGAGGCAGCGACCCGCGCCGACAACATCGTCGAGGTCGAGAACCTGACGAAGATCTACAAGATCCGCGGCAAGAAGGAGGACTTCGCCGCCGTGCAGGAGGTGTCGTTCGCGATCCCGCGGGGCGAGACCGTCGCGATCGTCGGGGAGTCGGGGTCGGGCAAGACGACGACGGCCCGGATGCTCCTCAAGGTCGTCGAGCCGACATCGGGCACCATGACCTTCGACGGTCAGGACGTCGCGAGCCTCTCAGGCAAGGACCTGAAGGAGTTCCGCCAGAAGGTGCAGCCGATCTTCCAGGACCCCTACTCGTCGCTCAACCCGATGTTCACGATCGATCGCATCATCTCCGAACCGCTCGACTTCTACCGGCGTGGATCGGCGAAGGAGCGGGATGCCCGGGTGCGGAAGCTCCTCGATGACGTCGCCCTGCCGCAGTCGATGCTGCGGCGGTACCCGTCAGAACTCTCCGGCGGGCAGCGTCAGCGCGTCGCGATCGCCCGCGCGCTGGCCCTCAATCCCGACCTCATCGTGTGCGACGAGCCCGTCTCGGCGCTCGACGTGCTCGTGCAGGACCAGATCCTGACCCTTCTTCGCGACCTGCAGGGCGAGTACGGCCTGAGCTACCTCTTCATCTCGCACGACCTCGCCGTCGTCCGTCTCATCAGCGACTACGTGTGCGTCATGAAGGACGGGCACCTCGTCGAGGCCGCCTCGAGCGAGGAGATCTTCACCAACCCCCGCGACCCGTACACGCGGCGGTTACTCGCCTCGATCCCCGGCAACGAGCTCGACATCGCCGTCTGAGGCGCGGCCCGCCGCGAACCCCGCCCGGGTCAGCGTGCGCGGGTGCGCGGATCCATCGCCTCACGCAAGGACTCGCCCAGCAGCGTGAACCCGAGGGCCGTCACCGAGATGCAGATGCCGGGGAGGAACGCGAGCCACGGGGCGATCGCGAGCTCCGCCTGCGCGTAGGTGAGCATGCGCCCCCACTCCGCCGTCTGGGGCAGCCCGCCGCCGAGACCGAGGAACGACAGCGCGGCCGCGTCGATGACGGCGGTCGCGAGCGAGAGGGTGCCCTGCACGATGACGGGGCCGACGGAGTTCGGCAGCACGTGGCTCATCGTGATGCGGCCGCGGCCCAGGCCGAGGGTCTGCGCCGAGAGCACGTAGTCCGACGAGCGCTGCTGCAGCATCGAGGCGCGCAGCAGCCGCGCGAACACGGGCACCTGCGACGCGCCGATCGCGATCATGACGGCCAGCTGCGACTGTCCGAGGATCGCGGCGATCGAGACCGCGAGCAGCAGGTTCGGCACCGAGAGCAGGATGTCGACGAAACGCATGATGACGTTGTCCACCCAGCCGCCGAACATGCCGCAGAGCAGGCCCAGCAGCATGCCGCCGAGAAGGCCGAGCGCGGTCGAGACGACACCGATGAGAAGGGATGCCTGGGCTCCCCAGATCAGCTTCGACAGCACGTCTCCGCCGAACCGGTCGAGGCCGAGCGGGAACTGGGGCAGCTCGCCGGGGCCCGGGATGTGGGTCGGCGTGATGTAGCGCTGCCCCGGCAGCTCGGTCGCCCCGTAGGGCGCGAGCACCGGGGCCAAGAGCGCGACGAGCAGGAACAGCAGCACGATGATCGCGCCGACCCAGGCGGTGGGGCTCCGGCGCAGGCGCGCGAACACGTCGCGCCAGAATCCGCCGCGGGTCTGCGCGGCGAGCGTGCCGCGGTCGGGGGCATCGACGCCCGCGCCGGGCTGTCCGTCGGCCGCCCCGCCGGGGGCGGGGGGAAGGATGGCGGAAGTCACTGGACCCTCACTCTCGGGTCGATGATGCCGTACGAGACGTCGACGAGCAGGTTGATCAGCGCGTAAAGCACCGCGATGAAGAGGATGAAGCCCTGGAGTACGGGGAAGTCGCGTGTGAAGATCGCCCGCGCGAGGAACGCGCCGATCCCCGGGAAGGCGAAGACAGTCTCGGTGAGGACGGCGCCCGAGATGAGCAGGCCCGTCTGCAGGCCGATCGTCGTGATGACGGGGAGGAGCGAGTTCCGCATGATGAAGCGGTTGCGGAGAGTTCCGGTCGAGATGCCCTTCGCCATGCCGGTGCGGACGTAGTCGGCGTTCTGCACCTCGAGGACCGATGCGCGGGTGATGCGCACGATGATGGCGAGGGGGATCGTGCCGAGCGCGATCGCGGGCAGGATGAGGTGCACGATGGCATCCCATGCCGCGTCGAACTCCCCGGTCATGAGCCCGTCGAGGACGTAGAAGTTCGTGTAGTGGGTCGCGTCGATACGCGGATTCTGTCGCCCATCGGAGGGCAGCCAGCCGAGCTGCACTGCGAAGACGTACTTCAGGATGAACGCGAGGAAGAACACCGGGATCGTGATGCCGACGAGGCTCAGGGTCACGGCCGTGTGGTCGCCCCACGTGTTGTGGCGGCGGGCGGCCCAGTAGCCGAGCGGCACGCCGATGCCGACGGCGATGATCATCGCCGCGATCGACAGCTCGACGGTCGCCGGAAAGCGGCGCGCGAACTCCTCGAGCACGGGCCGGCCGGTCTGGATCGAGTTGCCGAAGTCTCCCTGCAGGAGCCGGCTCAGCCAGGTGACGTACTGCTCGTAGAGGGGCCGGTCGAAGCCGTACAGCTCGTTGATCCGGGCGACCTCCTCGGGGGTCGCCTTCTCACCGAGGAGCGCGACGGCGGGGCCGCCCGGCAGGGCGCGCACCCAGAAGAACAGCAGGATCGTGAGGCCGAGCAGGGTCGGGATCAGCAGCAGCAGGCGCCGACCGATGGTGCGTAGCACGAGGGGGAACTCCAGGGGTGGGGACGGGGCGCGGATGCCGCGACGCGGGCACTCGGAAGACGATTCTCTCGAGAGGGAGCGCGCCGCGGCATCCGCCGATCTGCTCAGGAAGCGACTACTCGCTGAGCTCGATCATGTTGTAGACCTCGTCCTGCACGGGACTGGCCGGGTACGACGTGACGCGCTTGTCGAACGCGAGCGTCGGCACGGGGTGGGCCAGCGGGACGCCGGGGATGAACTCGGCGATCTGCTCGTTGATCTTCTTGTAGGCAGGCTCCTGCTCATCGGCCGTCTTGAGGCCGCGGGCCTCGGTCAGCGCGCTGAAGAGCTCGGGGTTGTCGAACCCCCACTCGTTCGAGGCCGCACCGAAGAAGACGCCGACGAAGTTGTCGGGGTCGTTGTAGTCGCCGGTCCATCCGAGCAGGTGGATGCCGTGGTCCGAACCGCCCTGCATGCGGTCGATGTACTCGCCCCACTCGTTCGACTCGGGCGTGATCTTGACCCCGACGGCCTCGAGCTGGCTCTGCAGGTTGGTGAAGATCTGCTCAGGGTTCGGCATGTAGGGGCGCGAGATGTTGACGGGGTAGTTGAACATCAGCTCGAGCGGGTTCGACTCGTCGTAGCCCGCCTCGGCGAGGAGTTTCTTGGCGGCATCCGGGTCGTACGGGAACTCGGTGACATCGGCGTTCCAACCGATGACGCTGTCGGGCATGAACTGCGTCGCCGCGACGGTGCCCTCCGGGAGCACCTGCGAGATGAGCGCGTCGCGATCGATCGCCTGGGTCAGCGCTTGGCGGACCTTGATGTCGTCGAGCCCCGGGAACTTCTGGTTGAAGGCGAGGTAGAGGACGTTGAACGGGTCACGGTTGATGAGCGTGTAGTCCTTCTCGAGCGCGCCGAGGTCGGCGGGGGCGACGAGATCGTAGCCGTCGATCGAGCCCGACTCGAGCGCCTGACGGCGAGCGGTCGTGTCGCCGATGACCTTGAAGACGACCTTCTGGACCTGTCCCTGCTCGCCCCAGTAGTCGCCGTACGCCGAGAGGGTCGTCTCGGAGCCCGGCTCCCACGAGTCGAACGCGAAGGGGCCGGTCCCGGTCGGGTGACCCTGCGCGTACTCGCTGAGGGTCGGCGCCTCGGAGGTTCCGCCGACCTCGTCGGCCTTGTACTTCTCGAGCGCCGTCGGGCTCTGGATCGCGAACGCGGGGAGCGAGAGGGCCGGAATGAAGCCCGCGAAGGGCTGGGTGAGGCTGATCGTGACCTTGTCGGCGCCGTCGGCCTCGCAGCCACCGTAGATCGAGGTGCCGGTGTCGGCGTACCCGCGCATCAGGGCGCCCCAGTAATAGGAGAGGCTCGCCGACTGCGCAACGCCCGTGAAGTTGTTCTGGCGGTCGAAGTTGAAGCAGACGGCATCCGCGTCGAAGTCGGTGCCGTCGTGGAAGGTGACGCCCGTCTTCAGCTGGAAGGTGTAGTCGAGGCCGTCGTCGGAGACCTCCCACGACTCGGCGAGGAGCGGGGCGGGGTCGGCCGTGCCGGGCTTCACCCCGACGAGACCCTCGAAGATCTGCCGCGAGACGCGGAACGATTCGCCGTCGCTCGCGAAGGCCGGGTCGAGGCTCGATGGGTCGCCCGAGGCGCCGAAGACGAACGTCGAGTCGACGTCGCTCGGAGCTGCGGTGTCGCCCGACTCGCCGCGCTGGCTGCCGCAGGCGGTCAGCAGCAGGCCGCCGATCGCGAGGGCCGCGACGCCGGCGAGGGCCCGCTTGTTGGTCGTGGAGAGCATTGCTGTGCACCTTCCGTGAGGGTTCCGACTGCAGACGCGCTCCCGTGCGCGATCGTCGGGGAGTGGGTACGAACCTACCTGTGAAGATGCTGAGCGACGGTTACACCTTTGTCTCGATCCTGTTTCGTGAGCGCCGGGCGAGGTGTGCGAGGGGCCGATAGCGTGGGGGCATGGCCCGAGCGCACGTCGAGGAGCCGCCGCAGGTGCGCCTGTCGGACGGCTCGCTCGCGCGCGTCGTACCGAGCCGGTTCGCGGGCGGGTGGGAGCTGGAGGTCGCCGGTACTCCGCAGTCGCACGTCGACCTCGACGACCCGACGCACCTCCACTTCGAGTACGTCGCCCGCATGGGGGCGGTGATCGACCGACTGCGGATGCCGGGGCAGCCGCTCACCGCGATCCACCTGGGCGGCGGCGCGCTGACCCTGCCCCGCTACGTGGCCCACACGCGCCCCGGCTCTCGCCAGCAGGTGATCGAGCTCGAACAGCCCCTCATCGACCTGGTCCGCGCCGAACTGCCGCTCCCCCGAGGCGCGCAGGTGCGGGTGCGCATCGGCGACGCCCGCGAGGTCGCGGCGAAGCTGCCGCCGGGGCTCCAGGGCGCGGCCGACCTCGTCGTCTCGGACGTCTTCGCGGGCGCGCAGACCCCGGCCCACCTGACGACCGTCGAGTACTACCGCATCCTGGCGGGGCTCCTCGCCCCGGATGGCGTGCTCCTCGTCAACGTCGCCGACGGCGCGGGGCTCGCCTTCGCACGGCGCCAGGTCGCCACGGTGCGGGCGGTGCTCCCGGAGGCGATCGTGCTCGCGGAGGTCCAGACGCTGAAGGGGCGGCGCTTCGGGAACCTCGTCATCGCGGCATCCGCCGCCCCGCTTCCCGTCCAGTGGCTGCCGCGTCTGATGGCGGCCGGTCCTCACCCCGCGAAGGTCGCGCAAGGGGCGGAGCTCGACGAGTTCGCGCGCGGAGCGACGCCGGCCACGGATGCCGACGCCACCGCGTCGCCGAAGCCCGCGGCATCCCTCTTCGAGCGCTGATCGAACGCTGAGCCCATTCCGTCTGGGCGGCACGCCGCCCCCGCTCAGCCGATGCTCGGGAGGTCGGGGGACACTGGTGAGGCGAACCGCACGCGCGCGAAGGGGGATGCCGGTGAGCTACATCCAGGGATACGACCCGCAGACCCTCCGTGAGATCGTCGACGTCCAGGCGTGCCGTGCGCGACTCGACGAGCTCGGCGATCAGCGGTCGCTGCCGGCTCTCCTGGAGCGGGTGTGGCTGCTGAAGGTCACCGGCGACCTGGACGAAGCACTCGCGGTGTCGGAGGAGTCCGTGCGGGTCGCACGCATGGGCGGACCGCGCAAAGACCTGCTGCGCGCGCGGATGCTGCACGCGAGCGTCCTGCAGTTCCGGGGCGCGTACGCCGCGGCTCTGCAGGAGCTCACGACCTGCGCCGAAGAGGCCGAGGGACAGGGCTGGTCGGCGATCGCCGCGTTCGGCCTGCAGCACCGCGGCAAGGTCTTCTACGACATGGGCGACTTCGTGAACGCACGCGCCGACTTCAAGCGCACGCTGTTCCTGCGGCAGGAGGCGGGTGCGCCCGAAGACCAGCTGGAATCGACGCTCCTCGCGATCGACGCCGCCGAGCGCCGCCGTTCGGGGGCGCAGGTCGCGAGCTGAGTGTCGTACCTCTGTTCTAACGTTCTCGTCATGAACGAACGACACCCCCTGCAGGGAGGTCGGCATGTCTGACCTCCAGCGCCTCCGCCTCGAAGCGGAGGGCCTCATCGCGCAGCACCTCGATGCGTCGTGGAGCTTCGGTTTCGACAACGCGAAGCGCCGCGCCGGCGCGTGCGACTACACCCGCAAGCGCATCACCGTCTCGCGCTACCTCTCGGCGCGGTACGACGACGAGACCAACCACCAGACGCTCCTCCACGAGATCGCTCACGCCCTCGCGGGGGCGCGGGCCGCGCACGGTCCGGCGTGGAAGCGGACGGCCCGGGCCCTCGGCTACACGGGGGGCGTCACCCATCACGGCGAGACCGCGACCGAACTCGCACCCTGGGTGGGCGTGTGCCCGGCAGGGCACGTCGCGTACCGGCATCGCAAGGCGACGCGGGCGACATCGTGCGCGACATGCTCGCCGTCCTTCGATGCGCAGCACCTCTTCACCTGGACCCGGCGCGAGATCACCCCGGCGACGCGGCTCGCGGCGATGACCCC
>NZ_CBDRLZ010000001.1:0-717906 GCF_965345155.1 Microbacterium sp. bgisy203 | reverse complement strand
TTGCTTCGCTTCGCACTGCGGTCACGCTCGGTAGCTCAGGTCCGTTCCGTCACGCGAGGCGCATTCGCGTGCCACCGCGGGGGCGCCCATGCCGCAAGCGGCAACGCTAGGACCGGCCTATGCGGTCGAGTCGAGCGCGCAGACCGCCCTGATCTGGATTGCTCGAAGCCGTCCGCTCAACGCGCACCGCCCCAATCGGACCCGCCATCGTGCGGTGCGCCTGCGGCGGTGTCGGTCTGCGCGGCGCTTGCCCACCGCGGCCACAGCCAGTCCAAATCACTCCGACAGCGCCCGCAGCCACGCCGCTGCGCGAAGGCCCTGCTCGCGTTGAAACCCGCGCAGGGTGGGGAGCTGTGGGATCACCGGTTCCGTCGACGCGCAGAGGAAGAATCCCGTCATCGCGGCGACCACCGACCGCAGCGCGGAGGCATCCACTGCGCGGAGCATTGGTTGTCGACCCATCTCCTCGATCGGCGGCGTTCCCGAGAACATCGCCATGCTCGGCAGTGCGAGCACGACATCGAGCCACGGCGCACCGATGCTCGCCTCGGGCCAGTCCAGCACGATCATCCCGTCGCTCGCGAGCATCATGTTGTCGGCGCGGAGGTCACCGTGGACGAGCGCGCTCCCGTGCACGGTTTCGCGCCACGATCGGGAGTAGCCGATCACCGCGTCGATGTGGTCGGCGATCCACGGGTCGAGACGCGCGGCGGGTGCGTCGGCGCCCGCGCGCGACCAGGCATCCAGACTGCCGGCGCTGACCTCTTCGAACGGCGGAAGGTCGATGGGGCTCGGGTCGAGCAGCTCGGACAGCGCGGCATACGTGTCGAACATCGCGGCACGGTCGGCGGCATCGCCGGGAACGGGGTGGCGGCCCTCGATGTGTGCGTACAGCAGCACGATCCAGTCGTCGAACTCGCTGGATGCCAGAAGGTCCGCGTGCGGAACCTGTCGGGGCAGCAGCCCGAGAATGTCCCGCTCGCGCCGGTACAGATCGCGCGCGCGGTCGGACGTGTCGGTCGAGGCCGCCTTCGCGAACACCGTCCGACCATCGGCGAGGACCAGCGTCGACGCGAGACCCGGCGAGAAGCCGCCGAACGACGTTACGGCTGAGACGACGCTTGACCCGCACAGTGACTCGATCCGGGCACGCACCTCCGGCGGGCAGTCGGCCCAGGTCAGCCGGTTGCGGCCGCCCTGCACCGTGCTCTGATCGGTCATCACCGCATCCTCTCGCCGTCGTGCGTAGATCTCGCTCGAAGGTCGTCAGGCCACCGCCGCCCGCGCCCGCCGCGCCAGCTCATCCCCGTCAATCCCGGGCCAGCCGTAGAGGACCTGCGCATCGGCATCCGGTAGCGCGCTCGCGCCCCACACGGCACCGGCGAGGGAGCCGGCGATCGCGGCGACGGTGTCGGTGTCATTTCCCCCGCGCACGGCACGGACGATCGCCTCGCGCGGCGAGTCGGCACCCGCGACCGCCGCGAGCGCGCCCTGGAACGCACGGACGACCCACCCGTTCTGGGCGCGGAAGTCCCGCGGGTGGATGCCGGGAGCCGTCGCCTCGTCGATGAAACCGCGCCAGCGATCTCGGCGCTCGGCGGGCAGGGCGTCGAGCTGCCCCAGCATGTCGAGCTCGCCGGTGAGGATCGCGTGGCGGATCGCGAGCGACCACAGCACGACGGCGTCGCCGTTATCGTCCTCCCAGTGGGTGAGTTCGGCAACGCGGCGAGCGGCTTCGGCGAGCTCGGCGGGGGACCGGTCGAGGTACCCGAGCGCGACGGGGCCGGTACGCATGAGTGACCCGTTACCGCCGCTCCGGCCGGCGCGGTCGTGCCTCTCCTTCGACGCGGCGCGCGCGGCGGTCTCGCCGGTGTCGTCGCCGAGCAGGCTCAGCACGGTGCGGGTCTGCGCGCCGACGTCCTTCGCGGTGAGGGCCCACTCGCGCCACGCGGCGACGAGCGCGGCGACGGCATCCGGATCTTCGAGCGTCCGCCCCGCGGCGAGCTGGTCGAGGATCGCGACCGCCATGCTCGTGTCGTCGGTCCACTCGCCGACGCCGTGACCGAAGACGCCCGTCCCGTACTCCGGGTCGACATCGTCGGGAAGCGCGGGACCGAACTCGTACTGTGAGCCCAGGGCATCGCCCGCAGCCGAGACGAGAACGGCGCCGACGGCGCGGTCGAGTTGATCGGCGGTGAGCGTCATCGTGTCCTCCCGTCGCGCACGGCTCGGCGCGCACGCGTCGTCTCCATCGTCGCACTCCCCTCAGTTCCGCTGGCGTCAACGCTCAGCTCACATTCCGACGGAGCGCCTCGGCTACCCAGCGTGCGTAGGCATCCCACGGCGAGGCGCCGGCCGAGAGCGCGGCGGCGTGCGTGACGAGTTCGGCATCGGCACGGAACCACTCGCCGCCCTCGCGCAGATGCGCGAACTGCGCGTGACGCGCACGTTCGACGGTGCGGTCGCCCGGCTCGAACGCGAGCAACTGCTGGTGCCAGATTGCCGCGAGGCGCCGCCGCGGCCGCGACGAGGTGCCGATCTTGATGCGGTCGTCCCAGCGCAGGTAGTAGACGACATCGATGCGCGGGCGCGGCAGCTCGGCATCCGGAGCGTCGCCCACGACCCACCCGCACACGGGGCATTCGCGCGCGCTCGGCGCGAGGGCATCGGCCCCGCACAGCACGCAGCGCTCAGACACGGTAGGCGTCCACGAGGAGGGGCCCGCGGATGTCGCAGAGCGTATCGATCAGCCGTTCGATACCGCGCCGGCTCGTCGTCGCGCCGGTGAGGTCGTGCGGGCCGAGGGCGGGGAGCGTGCCGGTGCGCAGCCGCACCACCTCCCAGCCGGCAGCGCGGAGGGCGCGGTCTTTCCGCCGGTCGGACTCCTCCCGCGGGCCGACGTGCTCGAGCCCGAACCGCCCCACGGTGTCGTACTCGATCGCGACGCGCAGCTCGGGCAGGAGGATGTCGGGCCACACCTCGACGTGGTCGAAGAAGGGGCGGGCGACGCGCACCGCGTTCATGCCGCGCGTGACGGCGAGGGCATCGAACACCGCCACGCGCAGCGCCGCTTCGGCGGCTGAGGCCGGCTTCGGCGCGCAGGCGCTCACGAACGGTGTACCGACGGCGACGTCTGGAGTCTTCCGGCAGAGGCGCGCGGATGCCGGGGACGCGCGCCGCTGCGTAGATGCCGGTGCTGACGGCATCCGCGCGCCGGACAGACGGGCCTCAGACGGACGGGCCTCGGACAAGCGCCGCCCGGGCAGCCGCGGCGCCGGCTGCACGCGCGACGGCGCAGCCTCCGCAGTGCAATCCGGGCACCAGGCGGATCTGCGCCGACGCCCGCCGGGACGGCCGCGCTGCTCGGTCGGCGTCGCGACGAACAGGTGCCCCGCCTCGCACTGCCACAGCAGCAGCACGTCGGCGGCGGGCGGGATCTGCGACAAGACGATGCCCGCATTGAGGTCGGGGTGATACTGGCGCACGAGCATCGGGAACGACGCCCACGCCTCGCGGTACGCGCCGACCTCGTACGGCACCGCGCGCCCGCGCGAGAATTGCCGCCGCGCCCACCAGTCCTGGATCCTCTCCGCCATGCGTCGCACACTACGTCGAGCCTCGGACATCGGTTCGAAAGTCGATGTCGGAGCCCCGTGTGAGCATCGGTGTGACGATGCGTGTGAGCATGCGTACACGATGCACGCGGACTGATCGGGGGAGGGCGAGATGCGAGGGGAGGCGACCGTGCTGCACGCCGACCTCGACGCGTTCTATGCGTCGGTCGAGCAGCGCGACGCGCCCGAACTCCGCGGGCGCCCGGTCATCGTCGGCGGCGGGGTCGTGCTCGCCGCGAGCTACGAGGCGAAGGCGCGCGGGGTGCGCACCGCGATGGGCGGGCGGCAGGCGCGCGAGTTGTGCCCGGACGCCGTCGTCGTCCCTCCCCGCATGGATGCCTACACAGCCGCCAGCCGCGCCGTCTTCGCGATCTTCCGCGACACGACGCCGCTGGTCGAAGGACTCTCGATCGACGAGGCGTTCCTCGAGGTCGGCGGCCTCCGGCGTATCGCCGGCGAGCCCGAGGAGATCGCGCGAGCGCTGCGTGTGCGCATCCGGGCGGAGGTGGGGCTGCCGATCTCGGTCGGCATCGCGCGGACGAAGTTCCTCGCGAAGGTCGCGAGCGCGGTCAGCAAGCCCGACGGGCTTCTGCGCGTCGACCCGGCAAGGGAGGAGGAGTTCCTCCACCCGCTGCCCGTCGAGCGGCTCTGGGGCGTCGGTGCCGTGACCGCCGAGAAGCTCCATCGCCTCGGCATCCGCACCGTCGGGCAGCTCTCCGAGCTCGAAGAGGCGACGGCGGAGCGTCTGCTCGGACGCGCGGCGGGCGCGCACGTGCACGCGATGGCGCGGCTGCGCGACCCGCGACCGGTCGTCACGACGACGCGGCGCGGGTCGATCGGCTCGCAACGTGCGCTCGGCAACCGCCCGCGCGCGCCCGACGAGCTCGACGTCATCCTGACCCAGATCGTCGATCGCCTCGGACGGCGACTGCGCGACGGAGGGCGGGGATGCCGCACGGTCACCCTCCGACTGCGCTTCGGCGACTTCGCGCGCGCTGCCCGCTCGCACACGCTCCGAACAGCGACCGATCGGACGGGGCTGCTCGGGGGCATCGCGCGCACGCTGCTCGCCGAGGCGATGCCCGAGATCTCGGCGCGCGGCATCAGCCTGATCGGCATCTCGCTCTCGCACCTCGTGCGCGGCGACGCGCTGCCGGCGGATCTGCCGATCGACTGGGGCGACGGCGCGCAGCTCGACTCGGTGCTGGATGCCGTCCGCGACCGCTTCGGGGCGGCGTCTGTCGCCCGGGCGACGCAGATCGGGCGCGACACCGGATGGGACGCGCCGTTGCTGCCGGAGCACGAGTGAGGCGGCACGAGCGAGAGAGCACGAGTGAGGGGGCCCGAGCGAGGGAGCCCGAGCGAGACGGTCCGAGTGAGCGCGCACGAGCGAGACGGCAGGAGGGAAACGGCGAGACAATCGAAGGGTGCAGACGATTCTCGGAGCAGGCGGACAGATAGCGACGGAGCTCGCGCGGGAGCTGGCCCGCGAATACACGACCGAGCTTCGGCTGGTCAGCAGGCATCCGGTCGCGGTGAACGCCACCGACACCGTCGTGGCCGCCGATCTGACCGACGCGGCGCAGACGCAACGCGCCGTCGCCGGCAGCGACATCGTCTACTTCACGGCGGGGCTGCCCGCGAGCACCGAACTGTGGCAGACCCGCTTCCCGTCGATGCTGCGGCACGCGCTCGACGCGGCATCCGCCGCGGGCGCGGCGTTCGCGTACTTCGACAACACGTACATGTACCCGCAGGACGATCGCGTCCAGACCGAGGCCACCCGGTTCGCGCCAGTCGGCCCCAAGGGTCGCGTGCGCGCGGAGATGGCCGAGATGGTGCTCGACGAGATGGCGCGCGGTGACATCCCGGTGCTCGTCGCGCGCGCTCCGGAGTTCTACGGACCGGGCAAGACGCAGAGCTTCACGAACCGTCTCATCACCGAGCGGCTGGCCGCCGGCGAGACGCCGCTCGTGCCGGTGCGCGACGATCGCCGCCGCTCACTCATCTGGACGCCGGACGCGAGTCGCGCCCTCGCGCTGCTCGGGAACACGCCAGACGCCTTCGGCCAGACGTGGCACCTGCCGGTATCGCCCGAGCACCCGACGTATCGCACCTTCGTCGCCGACGCCGCGGCGGCGTTCGAGGCCAAGGACCGCTACCGGGTCGTCCCGGCGTGGCTTCTGCGCGCCGCGGGGATCGTCTCACCGCAGGCACGGGAGATCCGCGAACTGCTCCCGCGCTATGCGCACGACAACCTCTTCGACTCGACGAAGTTCGCCGCCGCGTTCCCTGACTTCCGCATCACGTCGTACACGGAGGGTCTCGCCGAGATCGCGGGGGAGCGCTCAGCCTGAGCCGTCCGTTCCGGACGGGCCGGGCTCGTCAGGACTGAGCCTCGACCCGCCGGTTGTGGGCCAGGTTGACGAGCAGCAGAGGCAGGAGCAACCCCAGCACGACGGCGATGATCGGCAGCGGTGACCCCGGGTATTGCGAGCCGCCCGTCGTGGCTCCGCCGACAACCAGCAGGATCCCGAAGACGCGCAGAGCAAGGGCCTTGCCGGGAACGTGCGGCGGGTTCCGCCAGAACGGGATGAGGTCTTCGGGATTCGCGCGCGACACGACGACCAGCGACGCGGTCCACAGTGCGACGCCGACGATCACGATGAGGACGTACGCGATGACAGGCATGCACCCATGCCAGCACACCCGCGCTCGATGGGCAATGGCGGCCCCGCGCCGGTCGACGACCTTCGGCTACTCTGGGCACACACCACGAGCAGGGAGGGCGACGTGATCGACACACTGATCTCCCTGTGGCGCGCCTCACTCGCCGCGCTCGGCATCCTCGCCGTCCCCGAGCTGACGTCGGCCGGCGCACTCGTGACGGTGACCGTGCTCGTCGCGGCGACCCTCGTCCTCCTCGTCGCCTCCGTCGTCGTCGCCCCGCGTCGCGTCGGCGGAGCCCGCCGGCATCCCACGCGCGACGACGAACGCGCAGCCCCCCTCACCCAGAGCGACCCCGACGCCGACGGGCACATCCGCCGGCGCGGTCCGAGCGCAGCGGCCTCGGCCGCGTAGCCCACCCGTCGGGAAGACCCCGGCATCCTTCGCGGCCGATCAGCCCCTGATCGCCTCGACCGATGGATGCCTCATGGACCTCACCTCGCTGCCCCTCATCTCGACCCTCGTCTCCCTCACCTACGACGGCCTCATGGCCGTCACGTCGCTCATCGCCCCCGTCTCGGGCCACGCCTCCGCGGCCGTCGCGGTCGCGCTCGTGACCCTCGTCGTCCGGGCCGGACTGATCCCGCTCGGCGTCGCGAGCGCACGAGCCGAACAGCTGCGCTCCCGCCTCGCCCCGCGCCTGCGCGACCTCCAGAAGCGGCACCGCCGCGACCCCGAACGCCTGCAGCGGGAGACGATGGCGCTCTACCGCGCCGAAGGCGCGTCGCCGTTCACCGGATGTCTGCCCGTGCTCGCTCAGGCCCCGGTGCTCGGGCTGCTGTACACCGTCTTCATCCACTCCTCAATCGCCGGGCGGCCCAACGCCCTCCTCGACGAGACCTTGCTCGGGGTCCCGCTGGGGGCGAGCCTGGCCGGTGAGATCGTCCAGGGGACGGCCGGCGCCGGGACCGCGATCGTCTTCGCCGTGATCATCGCGGTGATCGCCGCCGTCGCGGAGGCGACGCGGCGGCTGCTTCCGGTCCCGACATCCGCCGACGGGCCGCAGGTTCCGGGGGGAGCGCTGGGAGCTCTGCAGTACACCACGGCGGTCATCGCGGCCTTCGTGCCGCTCGCCGCAGCGATCTACCTCGCCGTGACCGTCGTCTGGACGCTCGGACAGCGGCTCGTGCTGCGGCGTCGCTACCCGCTCGCATCCCCGTGACCGGCGCGCGCCGGCCGGATCGAGAACTCGACCGGCCGAGTTTTCGCCGCACGGCGCCGCGTCTCGGTATGTTGAGGGCACGACGACGGCGGAGGTGGCACGATGACGACGCGAACACGCACCGGTGCGGCGGTCCTGGCGATCGCGGCGGTGCTCGCACTCGCGGGATGCGCGAGCGGCGCCCCGACGGAGAGCTACCCGGGCGGCCCCGCGGGGGGACACGGCGAGGAGACCGGCGGGACAGAGCTCACCGGCGAGCCCGAGGCGTTCTACCTCGAGAACGCCGGCGCGATCGCGGTCGTCCTGTGGGGGAGCAGCAGCTGCCCCACCGTCGGAGAGCGCATGATCGTCGAAGAGCGCGCGGGAGCAGGAAACGCGGTCCGCGTCGAGACGCGCGAGGTGCCCGAGCAGACGCCCTGCACGCTCGACCTCGTGCCGCACACGACCGTGTTCGCGACACCCGGTTCGGTGAAGACGACCGAACCTCTCACGATCCGCATCGACGACACCGAGCTCACCCTCGTCGATGAGGTCCACGAGTAGGGCCCCCCGCGCTCGCGCGCGAGGGGCCGCTCGAACCCGCTCTGGGCGGGTGCGCTCTCACCCGGCGTGCGTGTCGGGCTCGACGATCGGGTCGTCTGCGTTCGCGGCGGCGGCGTCCGGCTGCGCGCCGGGAGCTCCGAGGTCGGCGTCTGCCCGGACGAGCTTCTCGATCTCGGCCCCGGTGGCCTGATCGACGGCTTTCCAGTACGCGAACGCCCGCTCGAGCACGTCGCCCGTGACGCCGCCGAGAAGGTGCCCCGCGACCGTCTTCACGAACGCGGCGCGCTGCTCGTCGTTCCACACGTCGCGCACGAGCGCGCCCGGCTGCGAGAAGTCGTCGTCGTCCGGCCGTAGCGTGTACGCCTCGCGGACCATCGCGCCGTCGACCTCCCAGCCCGGGTCGACCTCGCCCACGTTGTCGGCGTATCCGCGGCCGAACGAGTTCGGTGCGTACACCGGGGCATCCCCCGTGTGCTCGTACGCCATCGGGCCGTCCTTCGTGTAGGTGTTCACCTCGACATGCGGACGGTTGACCGGCAGCTGCAGGTAGTTCGCGCCGATGCGGTGGCGGTGCGTGTCGGCATAGGCGAACGCGCGGCCGAGCAGCATCTTGTCGGGGGAGAACCCGATGCCCGGGACGAGCGCCGACGGCTCGAAGGCGGCCTGCTCGATCTCGGCGAAGAAATTCGCGGGGTTCCGGTTGAGGGTCATCGTTCCGACCTTGACCAGCGGGTAGTCGGCGTGCGGCCAGATCTTGGTCAGATCGAACGGATTGATCCGGTACGTCTTCGCATCCTCGTACGGCATGAGCTGCACCGAGAGGGTCCACCGCGGGTAGTCGCCGCGCTCGATTGCGTCCCACAGGTCGCGACGGTGGAAGTCGGCGTCCTCGCCGGCGATGCGGGTCGCGTCGGCGTCTTCCAGACCCTCCACGCCCTGGTCGCTGTGGAAGTGGTACTTCACCCAGTGCTTCTCACCTGCCGCATTCACCCAGAGGTAGGTGTGCGACCCGTAGCCGTTCATGTGACGGTAGGTGCGCGGGATGCCGCGGTCGCCCATGAGGTAGGTGACCTGGTGCGCGGACTCGGGGTTCAGCGTCCAGAAATCCCACTGCATGTTGTTATCGCGCAGGCCATTGCCGCCGCGCCGCTTCTGCGAGCGGATGAAGTGGGGGAACTTCATGGCGTCGCGGATGAAGAAGATCGGCGTGTTGTTGCCGACGAGGTCGTAGTTGCCCTCGTCGGTGTAGAACTTCAGCGCGAATCCGCGCGGGTCGCGCCACGTGTCGGGGGACCCCTGCTCGCCCGCGACCGTCGAGAAGCGGGCGAGCATCTCCGTCGTCGCTCCCGGTTGAAACAGGGATGCCTTCGTGTACGCCGACACGTCCTCGGTGGTCTCGAAGACGCCGAACGCGCCCGAGCCCTTCGCATGGACGTTCCGCTCGGGGACGCGTTCGCGGTTGAAATGCGCCATCTGGTTCACGAAGTGGACATCGTGAAGGAGGATCGGGCCGTCCGCGCCGACCGTCAGGGAGTTGCGGTCGCTCGGGGCCGGCGAACCGGTGTCGGTCGTCGAGCCGAGATCGGCCTCGACGGAGGGAGCGGTCTTGATGGATTCGCCGTCGGTGGGCTCAGGGAGATCAGGCATAGCGCCAGGCTACGGAGCGATCGCGGCGAGGACCACCCCCCCTTGCGTCGTGCTCGGCGCGATCGTCCTCGGTGTCAGAACCGGGGGGATCGGCCTGGGTCTGTGGGGCGTGTTCGGCACGCTCGTGCTCGTCTTCATCTTCCGGCTGCCGCCCGGGTCGCCTCCGGTCGACGCGTTCTTCATCGTCATCGCCGTCATCACGGCGGCGGCAGCCATGCAGGCGGCCGGCGGCATCGACTACCTCGTGTCGATCGCGTCGAAGATCATCCAGGCGAACCCCAAGCGCCTCACCTACGTCGCGCCGCTCGTCGCCTTCGCGTTCACGGCGCTCTCGGGCACCTCGAACATCTTCTTCGCGCTCATCCCCGTCATCTACGAGACGGCCTACCGCAACGGGCAGCGCCCCGAGCGCTCGCTCGCAGCGTCCACCGTCACGAGCGCTCTCGGCATCACGTCCAGCCCGGTCTCTGCGGCTATGGCGGCCTACCTCGTGCTCGCCTCGCCGCTGGGCTTCGGTCTCACATCGATCCTTCTCATCACCGTCCCCGCGGCGATCGTCGCGTGCATCGCGACCTCGTTCATCCAGCAGCGGATCGGCAAGGAGCTGCTCGACGACCCCGTGTACCTCAAGCACGTCGAGGACGGCACGGTGGAGATGACCCCCGTGCTCGTCGCCGAGAAGAAGGCGCGCGAGGACGCGATCGCGGGCGGTGCGAGCCCCGCGGATGCCGCGAAGCAGGCGCGCAAGCAGACACGCAGTTCGATCGCCACGGAGAAGATCACCCAGGACGTCCCGAAGAACGGCCGCGTCTCGGCCGCGATCTTCGTCGCGGCGATCCTCGCGGTCGTCGTCATGGGGTTCTTCCCGAACCTCCGCCCCGCCTTCCCCGACGCGAACGGCGACCTGCAACCGATCGGTATGTCGACCGTCATCCAGCTGTTCATGTTCTCGGCGGCGCTCATCATCATGCTGGTGTGCAAGGTGAAGTCCGGCGACGTGATGAAGCAGTCGCTCCTGGCCTCGGGCTTCGTCGCGGCCGTGGCCCTCTTCGGCATCGCCTGGATGGCATCCACCTTCATCAACGCCAACCAGGAGACGATCGTCGAGCCCCTCGGCGGTCTCGTTCAGACCGCGCCGATCCTCCTCGCCGTCGCTCTGTTCCTCATGGCGGGCCTCACGACGAGCCAGTCGGCGACGACCAACACGATCATCCCCATCGCGATCGGTGCCGGCATGCCGATCGGCGTCATCACCGCGATGTGGCCGTCGCTCGTCGGCGTCTGGTTCTTCCCCGCGAACGGCTCGCAGATCGCCGCCGTCGAGACCGACCTCACGGGGTCGACCCACCTCACCTCCGTGCCGATCTGGCACTCCTTCACGATCCCCATGCTCGTCTCGTGGGTGTCGGTCGTCGCCGCGGGCCTTGTCATCCAGTTGTTCGTGCGCTGAATCGCGGGCGCCGACCAGCGTGCCCGGGAAAGGAAGACCCCATGTCCACCGCAGAAGAGATCACCGCCGCGACGAAGGCGATGATGCCCGACGTCCTCGCCCGGCACGCGACCCTCGTCGGCATCCGTTCGATCGCCTTCCCGGGCTTTCCCGAGCAGCCCGTGCACGACATGGCGCAGGCCGTGATCGACATGCTGAAGGATGCCGGAGCAGACAACGCCCGGCTGCAGGAGATCCCCGGGGGCTACCCCGCCGTCGTCGCCGAGATCCCGGGACCGGAAGGGTCTCCGACCGTGCTTCTGTATGCGCACTACGACGTGCAGCCCGCCGCCGAGGACCAGGGGTGGACGAGCGACCCGTGGACGGCGACGACGAAGGACGACGGCCGCATCTACGGGCGCGGCGCCGCCGATGACAAGTCGGGCCTCGCGATGCACTACGCGACGATCGCGCAGCTCGCGAAAAACCCGCCGTGCTCGATCCAGGTGCTCGTCGAGGGTGAGGAGGAGACGATCTCGCACCTCGAGGAGTTCGTCGAGCACAACCCCGACCGGTTCCGCTTCGACGTTGCCGTCATCGCCGACGTCGGCCCGCAGGCGGTCAACCGCCCGGCGCTGACGACCGCGATGCGCGGCGACGTGTCGTGCACGATCACCGTCTCGACGCTCTCCGCCCCCGTCCACTCGGGCCTGTTCGGCGGGGCCGCGCCCGACGCCATGACCGCGATGATCCGCATTCTCGACACGCTGCACGACGGGAACGGCGACACCGTCATCCCCGGCGTCGACAGCGGCACGTGGCCGGGCGCCGACATGGACGAGGCGATCTACCGGCAGGGATCGGCGATCCTCGACGGCGTCGACTACCTCGGCACGGGAACGATCAGCGACCGCGTCTGGGCACGGCCGTCGGTCACCGTCATCGGCATGGACGTGCCGAACACCGTCGAGGGCGGGAACGTGCTCATCCCATCGGTGAAGGCGCGGCTGTCGCTGCGCATCGCCCCCGGTGCCGACCCCGAGGGCCAGCTGGCGGCGCTCATGTCGTACCTCGAGACCCAGACGCCCTGGAACTGCAAGGTCGAGGTCGAGCGCGTGAAGGCCGGGAGCAACTTCCAGGCCGACACGTCCGCACCCGCGATCGGGGATGCCGAGGCCGCGCTCGCCGAGATCTACGGGAAAGACGTCGAGCAGATCGGCTCGGGCGGGTCGATTCCGCTCGTCGCGTCGCTGCTGAAGGCTTCGCCGAAGGCGTCGGTCGTGCTGTGGGGCGTGCAGGACACGGAGCACGCGCGCATCCACGCCTCGGACGAGTCGGTCGACCCGGCGGAGCTCGAACGCATGATCGCGGCGCAGGTGCTGCTGCTCACGCGGCTCGGGGAGAAGACCGGCGAGAAGAACACCGGCGAGAAGAACTGAGGGGCGTTTCGACGCGCTGCGCTCGCTCGATGACGACGGGTGCCCGTCAGCGGGCGGCGTCGATTGTTGCCTGCAGGCGGCTGACGACATCGCCGGAGGACAGGTCGATCACCGTTCCGTCGACGACGAGGATCGGCACGCCCTGCACGACCTGGTGGGTGCCGGCGATCGTCGCCCCGAGCCAATGCTCGTTCGACGCGTTCACCCACGCGGCGAAGCGGCGTGAGGTGACGGCGTCGGAGATGTCGGCGCGGACTCCGGCATCCTTCGCGAAGGCGAGGATGTCGTCGTCGCTCGGGTGGGACGTGCCGTCGGCGAGCGTCTGGTGCTCCTGCAGGATGGCGTAGAAGGCGGGGAGCGCGTCGCCCTCGCCGGCGTCGAGTGCGGCGGCGAGCGCGTTCGCGCCGCGCGTCGACCAGTCGGTCGCGTCGCCGTGCTTACCGCTCACGAAGTTCAGCGGGTGGATCGTGAGGGTCGCCGTGCCGTCGGCGACCGCGTCCGCGATGATGTCACCGGTCGCCGCCTCGAGCATCTGGCAGTACGGGCACGACAGGTCGGTCCACAGCTGGATCGACACGTGTCCCGTCCCCGAGTGGAGTCCGTACTCCGTCGCGCCTGCGGGGGTGGCGGCTGAGGCGGAGGATGCCGGGGGAGTGGTGGGCGCCGGGTCGGACCCCGCGGCGCACCCCGACAGGAGGAGTGTGCCGGCGGCGACGGCGGTCACGAACAGACGGGTGGACGGACGAGCGCGGCGCACGGTGGTCTCCTCGGAAAGCGTCTATTGTGGTCAGACCTCATTTTACGGACGGAGTCTGAGTATCCGCCAGAGATCGCGCGCGTCGCGCGTGCCATGTCGGAGGTGCGTGTCAAGATCGCTCCGTGTCCCGCAGGCGATCGCGCGTTCCTCTCGTGGTGTCGCTCATCGTCGGGGCGACCGTCCTCGTCGCTCTCGCCGTCGGCGCCGTCTTCGTCGTGCCGCAGATCGTCCGCGCCGCGCAGACCGAGGTCGCCGCCGGTCCGACGGAGATTCGCGTCGCGACGACGGGCGCGGCGGGGCAGATCACCGTTGAGGACGGCTGGTCGTACCTCGTCGACCCGTTCGATGCGGCATCCGCGACCGTCCGGAGTCCCGACGGCGAGATGACCGTCGCCTTCACCGTCGTCCGGACGGATGATGCGGAGGCGGCCGTGCGAGAGCGGGCGGGGGGCGCCGTTGCGCCCTTCGACGTCGAGCCGGTCGGCGCTACCCGCGTGCTTCACACGCGCGCCGTCGACGACGACGCGACGGTCGGCGCGGTCGTCGCGGGCGGGGCCGCCGTCCTCTTCGACGCGCGACCGACCACCGGCTACGACGCGGAACTCGCGCTGCTCCTCTCCCACGTCGTCGTCACGTCCGCCGGGGTGACGCCGTGATCGCGCGGCGCGCCGCCGCCGCGCTCGCCGTCGCGGCCATGCTCCTCGGCATCAGCGCGTGCGCTCCCGCGACCGACCCCGGCTGGGAGCCCACCGCGTGGCCGGTGATCGGCACGGTGACGACGGAGCCCGCCTCTGCGGCGGACGCGGCGCCAGGAACCGTCGATCAGCGCCTGCGGAACGACACGGTCGGGATCGACGCCCGCTGGTCCGCCCTTCCCGGCGATCAGCCCATCAACGATGTCATCGAGAAGGCGGTGCGGGATGCCGTCGCGGTGCGGTCGGATGCCTCCGGCGCCGCCTATCGGCCCGAGGCCTTCCCCGCCGGCGCGGGGCTCGCCGAGCGCGGCTGCACGGCGGGTGCGGCGACCGAGCTGGCGGCCGACGTTCTCGGCGACCGCGCCGGCACGGTCGTCGTCTGCGAGGTCACCGTCGCGCGCGGAGCGGTGTTCGCCGAGACCCTCCGCACCGTCATCGGGTCCGCCGGCTTCGTCACCTCCGACTCGGCCGAGACCGTTTACACCGACCTCTCGACGGGTGTCGTCGGCACGGCATCCGACCTCTTCGCCGACGTCCCGGCGCTCTGGACCGAGATGGTCGACGTGTTGCGTCGTGACGCGGGAGCCTGTCGCTCGAGAGCGTGCAGCCGCCGGATGCCGATCAGGTCGCCGCGGCCCTCGCCGGAGAGCTCGGGCGCGCGCGCTTCGCGGACGGCGCCGTGTCGGTGCCGGTGCCCGCGGGCCTGAGCGCCCCCGAACTCGACGGACTCGTCCGCTGGAACGCGCGGGGCACCGATCGCGCGCTGTTCGTGGAGTTCACCCCAGACGAGATCTCACCGGTGCTCACCGATCTCGGACGCGCCGTGGCGACGGCATCCGGACCCTTCACAGGCCCCACGAGCGCAGGCGCCGGGTTCGAGCGGACGCCGTGCGACCTCGTCCCGCGCATGGCGATGACCCTCGACGACGGACCCTCGACGCTGACCCCGGCGTTCCTCGACGTGCTCCGCGACCAGCACTCGGCGGCGACGTTCTTCATGCTCGGCAAGAACGCGCAGAACCACCCCGACACCGTCGCGCGCGTCGCCGCCGAGGGGCACGAGATCGGCAACCACACCTGGGATCACCCATACCTCACCGACCTCACCGACACGCAGATCCAGGCGCAGCTCGGGAACACGCGTGCTCTGCTCGAACGGCTGTCGGGGCAGCCGATCCCGTTCTTCCGGCCGCCCGGCGGATACGTCGACGACCACGTCGTGGCGCTCGCCGGGCAGAGCGCGATCCTCTGGAGCGTCGACACGCGCGACTGGGCGGGCCCGGACGCGGAGTCGCTGAAGCGCTACGCGATCGACCGCCCGAATCCCCAGACGATCATGCTCATGCACGACATCCAGCCGGTCACTGAGAGCGTCTTCGCCGACGTGGTGGCGGGTCTGCGCGATCGGGGCTTCTCCCTCGTCACGGTCGACGCGCTGTTCGACGGTCATGTGCCGCCGGGCATCGTGCGGCACGGCCCGCTCGACTGAGGGCAGGTACCCCGCGGAGGTCAGTGAGCTGCGTCGTAGGCCTCGAGCACGGAGGCCGGCACGCGCCCGCGCTCGGAGAGCTCGTACCCGTTCTCGGCCGCCCACGCGCGGACCGGCGCGTAGTCGCGCTGGCCGGCGCGCTTCTGCTTGCGGCCGCCGCCACCCGCCGACCCGGTGCGCGTGCCACCGCCGGCCGGCCGCGCCGACACCGACCGCCCCGCGGCGACGTAGGGAGCGAGCGCGGCGCGCAGCGCCTCGGCGTTCTCGTCGGTGAGGTCGATCTCGTACGCCGTCCCGTCGAGCGAGAACAGCACGGTCTCACCCGAGCCGACCTCCAACACGGTGCCGTCGAGGTCGTCCACGAGCTGATGCACGATTCTGCGAGCCATGGCCAGAGCCTACTGACGCGGGCGCGGCTAGGGGAGAAGGCCGGCGCGGCGCGCCTTCGTGACCGCGGCGTGCCGGGTCGCGGCGTCGAGCTTCGCCATCGCCGCCTGCAGGTACGACTTCACCGTGCCTTCGCGCAGCGTCAGGTGCGCGGCGATCTCGGCATTGGTCTGCCCCAGCGCCGCGCACGCGAGCACATCCGTCTCGCGCGGCGAGAGGCGCACGTCGAGGGCCGCCTCGGGTTCCGCGCGGTCGTGCGACAGCGTCGCGAGGCGCTCTTCGATCGCCTCGAGGCGTCGACGGATGCCGGCATCCGCCACTTCTGCGCCGATCCGGCGCAGCTCGGCGTATGCCTCGCGCAGCTCTTCGCGCGATGCTGCGTCGAGGCCCGGGGCGGGGGCCGCGGGGGCGAGTCGGCTCACGCGACGTGATACCTCGTCGTTGACGCGCAGCTCGGTCGCAAGGTCGGCGGCGACCTGGAGCGCTGCGCGTGCGGTCTGCTCGCCGAAGGCGGTCTGCGCCCACGAGCCGCAGTACAGCACGCCGCGCGGAAGCCCCGCGACGAGCACCGGCACGGCGAACAGCGTCGCGATGCCTTCGCCGAGGACGGCGCGGTCGTAGTCGTGGGTGATGTTGCGCGATGACCGGTAGTCGAGGGCGAGGCGCGGACGCCGCTCGACGAACGCCCGTCCGCCGAGGCCGCGCGTCGGCTCGACCACGAGGGTCGAGAGGTGCCCTGTGCGGTTGCCGACGACAGAGGTCACATCGATCGCGCCCGACTGCTCGTACCCGCCGAACGCGACGGGCAGTCCCGTGCGCGTCGCGAGGTCGCCGACCGCGCGCGTCAGGAGATCGGCTTCGGAGGCGACGCCAGAAGGTGCCATCCCACTACCCACTTCCGGGGGTGACGACTGCGTCACCCGGTTTCGTAGCGTCGACGTTACCACGCGCCCGGACGACGTCGACCGGGCGTCCGGGCGCACGCCCGACCCCCCATGAGGCAAGGAGGCCACATGTCAGGATCGTCCACCGATGCCCGTCCCTCGGGCGGCATCGACTACGTCGCGGTCGAGAGATCGCCCGAGTACGTCGAGCTGAAAAGGCGGCATCGCAGCTTCGTCTGGCCGCTCACCATCGCGTTCCTCGTCTGGTACTTCACCTACGTGCTGCTCTCGTCGTTCGCCGGCGAGTTCATGTCGACGCCGGTGTGGGGCCTCATCAACGTGGGTCTGCTGATGGGTCTCGGCCAATTCGTCACGACCTTCGCCATCACGATGTGGTACGTCTCCTACGCGAACAGGCGAGTGGACCCGCTGTCGGCGAAGATCCGTGAAGAGCTCGAGGAACTGGAGCCGAGCGCATGAGCGCGTTGACGCAGTCCGTATGGGATGCCGCCGCGGCGGCCGTCGACACCGTCGAGAACAACCCGGTGCTCAACATCTCGATCTTCGGCGCCTTCGTCGCGGTGACGCTCTTCATCGTCATCCGCGCGAGCCGCAACAACAAGACGGCGGCCGACTACTACGCGGCCGATCGATCCTTCACCGGCCCGCAGAACGGCTTCGCGATCTCGGGCGACTACCTCTCCGCGGCATCCTTCCTCGGAATCGTCGGCGCGATCGCGATCAACGGCTACGACGGGTTCCTCTACTCCATCGGCTTCCTCGTCGCGTGGCTCGTCGCGCTGCTGCTCGTCGCCGAGCTCATGCGCAACACCGGCAAGTTCACGATGGCCGACGTCCTCTCCTTCCGTCTCAAGGAGCGGCCCGTGCGCATGGCGGCGGCCATCACGACCCTCGCCGTCTGCTTCTTCTACCTGCTCGCGCAGATGGCCGGCGCCGGCGGACTCGTCTCGCTGCTGCTCGGCATCCACGAGCAGATCGGTCAGTCCGTCGTCGTCGCCGTCGTCGGGCTCCTCATGATCGTGTACGTCCTCATCGGCGGCATGAAGGGCACCACCTGGGTGCAGATCGTGAAGGCGTTCCTCCTCATCGGCGGTGCGGTCGTCATGACCATCTGGGTGCTCGCGCTCAACGGCTTCAGCCTCAACACGCTGCTCGAAAACGCCGTCGCCGCATCGACGTCGACCCCCAAGGAGGCGATCCTCGAGCCGGGTCTGCAGTACGGAAAGAACCCGTGGGACTTCGTGTCGCTCGCGACGGCGCTCGTCCTCGGCACGGCTGGCCTCCCGCACGTGCTGATGCGCTTCTACACCGTGCCCACCGCCAAGGAAGCACGTCGCTCGGTCGTGTGGGCGATCTGGCTCATCGGGCTCTTCTACCTGCTCACCCTCGTCCTCGGCTACGGTGCGGGTTACCTCGTCGGCCCCGACACGATCAAGAACGCGCCCGGGGGCGTGAACTCCGCAGCACCGCTGCTGGCGTTCGAGCTCGGCGGGCCGCTCCTGCTCGGGTTCATCTCCGCCGTCGCATTCGCGACGATCCTCGCGGTCGTCGCCGGTCTCACGATCACGGCGGCAGCCTCGTTCGCCCACGACATCTATGCGAACGTCGTGAAGAAGGGGAACGTCCCGCCGGACGGCGAGGTCAAGGTCGCCCGTCGCACCGTGATCGTCATCGGCATCCTGGCGATCCTCGGCGGCATCGGCGTGCAGGGGCAGAACGTCGCGTTCCTCGTCGCGCTGGCCTTCGCGGTCGCCGCCTCGGCGAACCTGCCGACGATCCTCTACTCGCTGTACTGGCGGAAGTTCACGACCCGTGGCGCGGTGTGGAGCATGTACGGGGGCCTCGCCGCCGCCATCATCCTCATCGTCCTCTCGCCCGTGTTCTGGGGCACCGAGACGAGCGTGTTCAAGAACGTCGGCACGGCGATCTGGCCGCTGAACAACCCCGGCATCGTCTCGATCCCGCTCGGGTTCTTCCTCGGCTGGCTCGGATCGGTGACCTCCCGCACGGCGGAAGACCCGGAGAAGGCGGCCGAGATGGAGGTGCGCTCGCTCACGGGCTACGGCGCCGAGAAGGCGGTCGACCACTGAGATGCCGGTGATGACGCGCTGACGCGACGTCACGGCGTGAGGACGCGGCGGCCCCGGGCATTCCTTCCTGTCGCAAGGAGGTGCGCCCGGGGCCGCTCGCTCGTCGCGGCCGGCCTACACGGCCCGCGACGTCTGTGTCGCCGGCGCCCCCGGCGAGGACGAGGCCTCTGTCACCCGCGCCTCCAGATCGAGCAGGTGGCGCTTGCGCTCGGGATGCCCGCCGTAGTCGCCGATCGAGCCGTCGCTGCGCACCACGCGGTGCGCGGGAACGATGATCGAGATCGGGGTGCGCGCGCAGGCGGTCCCCACGGCACGGTTCGCGCCGGGAGACCCGGCGGCGATCGCGACCTCGGCGTACGAGGCGACCTCGCCGTAGGGGATCTCGCACACCGCGTCGAGCGCGGCGCGGACGAACCCGCCCACGCGCAGGTCGAGGGGCACCTCGAACCGGCGGCGGATCCCGGCGAAGTACTCGTCGAGCTGTGTGCGGACGGATGCCGTGGCGTCGGCATCCGGCTCGGGCGCCGTGCGCAGCGCGAGCGCGGCCCGTTCGAGCGCGCCTTCGGCCGCGCCCGCGTGGTCCTCGAGGATCTCGAGGACGGCGAGGCCCGCGTCGGTGACGACGACGAGGGCCTCGCCGATCGGTGTCGGGTGCACCGAGTATGCGGCCGAGGGGGAGGGGAGTGCGGACATGGCTCCCATGATGTCGCGCCGCTCCGATGCGAGGCGCCCGCGCCGGGCGATCTGTGGACGAATCGGCGAATCCGCCGCCTGGGGAGGAGTCGATGGCAACGCGGCTCTGGGGGCGCGTGCGCCTCAATAGCGCAAAACCCGGCGGACTAACGAGATTCTCGCGCCGGTCGCGCCTAGGGTGTCGAGTGTGTGGCGAGCGAACGGTGGCGCCGTGCGCGGCGTGAACGATGCCGAGCACGAGTACTCGGTGACCCCGGCCGACCTCGATCTGTCCGAGCCGGGGGTCGTGGTGACCCATGTCGCCCGCGCCGAGCGTGCGCGATTGCGCGAGGAGGCCGGACAGTTGGGCGGGCCGTCGACGCTCCTGCACTACACGGATGCCGGTGACGCCGGCATCGACATCACGAAGGCGCACCCGGGGAGTCTCCCGCAGTTCATCACCGGACGACCCACGCTCCTCTCCAACCTGTTCCGCGACGAGGTCGCCCTCCTCGCCGCGCGGCGCGCCGCCGAGCGGATCGCGGCGAAAGACGTGGAGCTGCGCACCGCGCGGGGGCTCGACACCGTGCACCTCGCCGTCGGGATCGCGGGCTGGAAGATCGGCGGGGCGCCGTTCTCCGCGCCCGTGTTGCTACGACCCCTCATCATCCGGCGCCACCACCTCGACTTCGACCTGCGCCTGCACGGCTCCTTCACGATCAACCCCGAGCTCGTCGTGGCGGCGCGCACCCACTTCGGCATCGCCCTCGACGGACGTGCGCTCGCCGAGCTCGCGCACGAGGACGGCGTCTTCAAGCCGCAGCCGGTCATCGACCACCTGCGCGCGCTGACGGCCCACATCGACACCTTCACGGTGCATCCGCGCCTCGTGGTCTCGACGTTCGCCGACGCCGCCTCCGAGATGGTGCGCGACGCCGACGACCGGGACCACCCGATCCTGAACGCGCTCGCCGGGCACGCGACCGATCGGGAGGAGCTCGCGCGGCTGCGCCCCCTCTCGCCGCTCGTCGGCGCCGACGACCGGCCCCCGGCATCCGACCGACTGCTGCTCGACGCCGACGCCGAGCAGGAGGCGGTGCTCGCCCGCATCCTCGCCGGGCAGTCGCTGACGGTGCAGACCCTCCCCGGGACCGGCGGCACGCAGACCGTCATCAACGCGGTCGGCGAGCTCGTCCGCGCGGGAAAGCGCGTGCTGGTCGTCAGCGCGCGCCGCTCGACCCTCGAGGGCGTGCGGCACCGTCTCGCGGGGATCGGCCTGCCGGCGCTCGCCGTCTCGCCGACGCAGCTGCACCGAGACCTCATCCGTGCGATCGGACGCAACGAGAAGGCCGAGCAACCGAAGGTCGCCGACGTCGACGACGCGCTCGTGCGCCTCCGGACCGTTCTGCGCGACTACCGCGACGCGCTGACCGGCCGGCACGCCCAGCTCGGCATCTCGCCGATCGAGGCGCTCCGCACGCTCACGACGATCACGAGCCACGACCCGCAGCCGGCCGCCGAGACCCGTTTCGACCTGCGCACCCTGCAGACGCTCGCCCATCGGCGCACCGAAGCCGCCGAGCTCCTCGCGACCGCGGCGACGCTCGGAGAGTTCCGCTTCGGGCCGGACGACTCGCCGTGGTATGCCGTCGCGTTCGAGACGACGCAGCAGGCGACCGACGCGCACGCCCTCGCGCAGCGACTGCACCGGAGCGAAGTCCCCGGCATCCTGGAACGCGGCTATGAGCTCATCGCGCAGACCCGCATGCGGCCCTTCACGACCGTCGCCGAGCTCGGCGCCTACATCCGGCTGCTGCAGGGCATTCGGGCCTCGCTCGACCGGTTCAGCATGACGGTCTTCGAGCGCCCGCTGCAGGAGCTCATCACCGCGCACGCCGCGCGGCGGGACGCCCCGGACATGTCGGGGGCGCAGCGCCGGCGCCTCAAGAACCTCTCGCGCGAGTACGTCCGCCCCGGCATGCACATCTCCGACATGCACGAGTCCCTCCTGCGCGTGCAGCAGCAGCGCGCGACGTGGCAGCAGCTCGTCGACCCGGGCGTGCTCCCCGAGGTGCCGATCGGCCTCGACGACGTCGCGACGGCGTGGCAGCGCGTCGACGCCGACCTCGCCTCGCTCGACGCGGCGCTCGGCCGCACGCAGCCGCTCGCGTCGCTCCCGATCCCGCATCTGCTCCGCACCCTCGCGGGCCTCGCCGCCGAGTCGGAGGTGTTCGACAATCTCGTCGAGCGCGCCGAGCTCCGCAGCCGCCTCGCCGAGCTCGGACTCGACGGCCTCCTCACCGAGCTGTCGGTGCGTCACGTCCCCGAGAGCGAGGTCGCGGCGGAGTTCGAGTTCGCGTGGTGGCAGTCGGCGCTCGAGGCGATGCTCCGCACCGACCGCGCGCTGCTGGGTGCGAACACCTCGGTCGTCGACCGTCTCGAACGCGACTTCCGCCTCGTCGACGAGGCCCACGCCGGGTCGGCCGGTCCGCTCCTGGCCGCCGAGCTCGCGACGCAGTGGAAGATCGCGGTCGTCGACGAGGCGCACGAGGTCGGTGCCCTGAAGCACGCCCTCCGCGCCGGCGTCGCGACCCCCGCGGAAATCGTTCACGCGGCCCCCGCGCTCGTCCGCACCCTCGCGCCGGTGTGGCTCGCCTCGCCCTACGAGGTGCCGGCGATCCCGCTCGACGCGGCCTTCGACGTCGTCGTGATCGCGGATGCCGCGGCGCTCTGCCTCGCCGAGGCCGCGCCCGCTCTCCGGCGCGCGCACCAGGTCGTCGCCTTCGGCGACCCCGTGACGCAGAAGCCCACTCCCTTCCGGGTCGCCTCTGGCGCCCCGCAGCCGGGCGACGAGCCCGAAGTGGACTTCGACGACGTGAGCGTCTTCGAGCGCCTCGCCGAGCTCGTGCCCTCCGAGACGCTCACGCGCAGCTACCGGGCCGGCGGGGAGGACCTCGCCGAGCTCGTCAACTCCGCCTTCTACGACGGGCGGCTCGTGTCGCTCCCGTGGGCCGGCTCATATCTCGGGCGCGGCAGCCTCAGCGTCGACTACGTCGAGGGCGGGCACGGAACGCCCGACCCCGTCACCGGCGCGGTGGAGAGCCCGGATGCCGAGGTCGCCCGCGTCGTGACGCTCGTCGTCGAACACGCCGTCAACCGACCCACCGAGTCGCTCATGGTGGTCACGGCATCCACCCGTCATGCCGAGCGTGTGCGCGCGGCCGTTTCCGCCGCTTTCGCGGGACGCGCCGACGTCGCCGACTTCGTGGGGCGGGACACGGCGGAACCCTTCGCCGTGCTCGGGCTCGAGGAGTCGGTCGCCGAGAGCCGCGACCGCGTCGTCTTCTCGCTCGGGTTCGGCCTCACGAAGCACGGACGCGTCCTCAGCGACTTCGGCGACCTCTCCGGCGAGGACGGGGAGCGGCTCCTCACGGTCGGCATGACGCGCGCGCGCCGGTCGATGGTGATCGTCTCGTCGATCCGCCCGTCGAGCTTCGACGAGAGCCGGCTCGCGTCGGGCGCGTCGCGACTCATGTCGATCCTCGGCGGCATCGCCGCCCGGGCGCGCGAGGCGCGGCTCGAAGACCTCGCCGACCCGCTCACCCTCTCGCTCGCCCGGCATCTGCGCGCGCGCGGTGTCGCGGTCGACGTCGACTACCGCGGCCAGCTGCCGATCGTCGCCCAGTACCGCGGCAAGGCCGTCGTCGCCGAAAGCGACTCGGACACGGCGCACGACACGCTGCGCGAGACCCTGCGCCTGCGCCCGCAGGTGCTCCGCCGGCTCGGCTGGCACTACATCCGCGTGCACGCGTTCGACCTCTACAGCGACCCGGCGGGCGTCGCGGAGCGGATCGCGGCGATCCTCGGGGTGCCGCCGGAGGCGCCGACCGCCGAGACGCAGACGCAGCCGATCGATGTCGTCGAGTGACGAGCCGGTTGCCGAGTCGTCGCCGGGCGCTCCGTCCCCGGGCGCTCCGCGCCAGCGGGTCGTGCGGGTACGCGGTGCACGGCGCGCGCAGCTGACGCCGGTGCCGGGGACCGACCCCGACCCGGAGATGCCGGGCTCGTCCGGGACTGCGGACGGCGCTGCGGCCTCTGCCGGAGGCGAGGGCGGCGCGTCGGGCCCGAACGACGAGCGGATGCGCCGCGACGTTCCGCCGCACTACTGATGTGGGGCGTTTCGACTCGCGGCGGAGCCGCTCGCTCAACGACCGGGGAGTGGGCGTTGGTGCGGCTCGCGGGGCGGCCGGGGGCGTGGTGCAGCTGATCCGGTCGTTGAGCGAGCGCAGCGAGTCGAAACGTGGTGGGGCGTTTCGACTCGCGGCGGAGCCGCTCGCTCAACGACCGGGGGCGTGGTGCGGCCGGGGGTGTGGTGCGGCTGATCCGGTCGTTGAGCGAGCGCAGCGAGTCGAAACGGCGTTACTTCGCCGCGGGCGGTGTCGCGGCGGGCGCGTCGTCGAGGAGCTTCCGGTCCTGCAGCAGATCGCGGATCTGGACGAGCAGCTCCTGCTCGGTGGGGAGCTTCGCCTCTTCCTCTTCGGAGATGCCGGCCTTCGCGGCCTGGATCTCCTTCCACTTGTTCATCGGGTAGACGAACACGAAGTAGACGACGGCAGCGGTCACGATGAAGGTGATGATCGCCGTGATGAGGTTGCCGACGGGGAAGGTCACCTCGCCGTAGAGACCCGGCACCGTGAAGCCGATGTTGCCGCTGGCATCCGCCTTCATGAACAGGGCGAGGATCGGGTTGATGATCGATTCGACGACCGAGTTGACGAGCGCGGTGAACGCGGCGCCGATGACGACCGCGACCGCGAGGTCGATGACGTTGCCGCGCATGATGAAGTCTTTGAAGCCCTTGAGCATTCGAGCCCCCTCCTTGCCGGCAACGGTGCGCCGGTTACGATCCCGACGGTGCGGGTGAGGCCTTTGCCTCAGACTTCGATGATGGCGAAGTTGTCGCGCCGCCGCCAGAGGAATCGCCGGATACCGCGCTCTTCCGCGAATCGGTGCGGTAGAAGCCCGAGCCGTTGAAGGTGACGCCCACCGACCCGTACTGCTTGCGCAGTGCGCCTCCGCAGACGGGGCACTCGGTGAGCGAGGCGTCGCTGAAGGACTGGACGGCGTCGAAGGCGTGGCCGCACTGCGTGCAGGCGTAGGCGTAGGTGGGCATCGGAGTCCTCGAGGGTTCGGTCAGCGCCGCTGCGGCGCGAGGGTAAGGGTTCGGGTGGGCGTGACGACGCCGGTGACGGGCTGGTCGTGGAGGTCTCGGGGCACCTCGTCGACGAGCTCGGAGTCGAAGATGACGGCGTAGACGGGCGGGCACTGCTCCATCGAGCCGATGGTCTTGTCGAAGTAGCCGCGGCCCCAGCCGAGTCGCATGCCGGTGCGATCGACGGCGGCGGCGGGGATGACGAGGAGGTCGACGTCGTTGACGGCGAGGGGGCTGAGCACTTCGCCGACCGGCTCGGGGGCGCCGAAGACGCCCTCCGCGATCTCGCCCTCCGGGTCAGCGAGGGCCCAGTCGAGCAGGCCGTCGGTGCGGGTGATCGGAAGGAGAACCCGGATGCCGCGAGCGACCGCGTCGACGATGAACGCGTGCGTTCCGGGTTCGGTCGGCGTCGACAGGAAGCACGAGATCGACCGGGCGCCGACGGCATCCACGAGGGCGTCGAGTTGCGTTTTGACACCCTCCGCGGCCTCCGCGCGGGCGGCATCGGATCGCTGCTGGCGACGCTCGCGAAGGTCGGCGCGGAGCGCCCGTTTCGCGTCGTCGATGGCATCGGGCATGGTCCGATTGTAGGTGCACCTCGATGGCCCGGCCCCGTTCGGACGGGCGATGTCGGCGTGCGCCGGTAGGCTGTGCCCATGACGACGCGCATCAAGGCTGTGATCCCCGCCGCCGGGCTCGGCACCCGCTTCCTTCCCGCGACGAAGGCGATGCCGAAGGAGATGCTGCCTGTCGTGGACAAGCCGGCGATCCAGTACGTCGTCGAAGAGGCCGTCGGCGCAGGGGCGGACGACATCCTCATCATCCTGGGGCGCAACAAGAACAACATCTCGAACCACTTCGACTCGGTTCCCGAGCTCGAATCGAATCTCACCAACAAGGGCGACCTCGAGAAGCTGCAGCGTGTGCAGGCCTCGACCGAACTCGCCGACATCCACTTCGTGCGGCAGGGCGAGCCCAAAGGCCTCGGTCACGCCGTGCTGCGGGCGAAGCACCATGTCGGGGACTCGACCTTCGCGGTGCTCCTCGGTGACGACCTGATCGACGAGCGCGACCCGCTGCTCACGACGATGATCGCCGAGAACGAGCGGACGGGGCTCACCGTCATCGCCCTCATGGAGGTCGATCCCGAGCACATCCACATGTACGGCGTCGCGTCGGTCGAGGAGACCGACGACCCCGACGTCGTGAAGGTCACCGGCCTCGTCGAGAAGCCGAAGAAGGAGGACGCCCCCTCCAATTACGCGATCATCGGCCGGTACGTCTTGACGCCGCAGGTGTTCGGCATCCTCGAGCGCACGGAACCCGGCAAGGGCGGCGAGATCCAGCTGACCGACGCCCTGCAGGAGCTCGCCGTCACCGACGGGGTGCTCGGTGTCGTGTTCCGCGGGCGTCGCTATGACACCGGCGATAGGGTGGACTACATCAAGGCCATCGTGCAGCTGGCCGCCGATCGCGACGACCTCGGCCCCGCACTGCGTCCCTGGCTGAAGGAGTTCGCCGAGCAGCTGTGAGGTTGCTCCTGCGGCGCAGGTGAGGGGAAGTCGGTGGTCGATCTGACGGTGCCGCGACAGCACGGGCGCATCGGCATCCGCCTCGTCCGTCAGCGCGACGCGCGGGTCCTGCAGTCCGAGCTCATGTCGAACCGTGCGTGGCTGCGCCCGTGGGAGGCGACGAGCCCCGACGGGCCGGTCTCGTTCGACGTGCGCCTGGGCGTCAAGCGCCTGCTTCAGCAGTATCGCGACGGCGGCGGCGTGCCGTTCGTCATGGAGTACGACGGGCAGGTCGCCGGTCAGCTGAACGTTTGGGGCATGTCGCGCGGCTCCCTCGCGTCGGCGACGATCGGGTATTGGGTGAGCGAGCGCTACGCGGGGCGCGACATCACGCCTACGTCCGTCGCGCTCGCGACCGACGTGTGCTTCCGCGAACTGGGGATCCACCGCATGGAGATCTGCATCCGTCCCGAGAACAAGGCGAGTCTGCGCGTCGTCGAGAAGCTCGGGTTCCGCTACGAGGGGCTGCGGCGGAGATACATCCACATCGCGGGGGATTGGCGCGACCACTACGCGTTCGCGCTCGTCCGCGAAGAGGTTCCGGAGGGCGTCCTGCAGCGCTGGGTGAGCGGTCGTGCTCCCGCGCACGCGGCGACGGTGCCGGTCACAGACCGGCTGCCGGGCTGACGCGATCGGCGCCGACGTCCTCGTCGCGACCTTCACGTTGAACTCGAAGGTCAGACACGCGGGGCGGATGCCGGGATCAGCGCACCGCCGGCCCTACCGTGGACCGCATGGGAGGCCAGGTTCTGGGTGGAGGCGTCATCGTCCTCGTCGCCGTCGTGCTCTGGCTCGTCTATCTCGTCCCCTCCTGGTACGGCCGCCATCAGTTCACCGCAGCGGAGCGCAACGCCGTCCGGCTGAACCAGGCCCTGCGCGTCCTGGCGGAGACGAGTGAGACCCCCGACGAGGTGCGGCTCGAACTGAATGCCCGCACCGCCCTCGCGCAGCAGCGGCTCGCGCGCCAGGCCCAGACCGAGCGCGAGCAGGCCGACCTCGACCGCGCCCGTGCCGAGCTCGCCGCGGCGACCCTGCAGGCGAAGGCCGACGCGGCCGCCGCCCGTGAGCGCGCCGCCGCCGAGGCGCGCGCCGCCCGGGAACGCCCCGAGGCCCGCCGCGCCCGTGCCCTCGGGCGGGCGCGTGTGATCGCCGGCGTGCTCGGTGTTGCGGCGCTCGGGCTCGCCGTCGGAGGTGGCTTCGCGGTCGCCGCCGGCGGCTCGGTGCTGCTCATCGCGGCATCCGTCGGGCTCGCTCTCATGACGCTCGTCGTGCTCCGCCGGGTGGCCGTCGTGCGGCGCCGCGCCGAGGTGCGGATCGTCGCGCCTGCCGCTGTCGCCCGCGTCACGGGCGACCTGCAGGACGTGTCGCTTGCCTCCGACCGCACCGCCTGGACGCCACGCGAACTGCCGCGACCTCTCACCGCTTCGGCGGGATCGCGCGCCGCCGTCGTCCTCGACGAGGTCGACGCCCGCGAGGCGCTTCGCCGCGCCGCCCTCGACGAGGCGATGCGGGCACGCGCGGAGCGTCAGCGCCCGCCGAGCATCCAGGCCGCGCGCGCGACGCGCCGCACCCACCCGGACGAGGAGTTCGCCGGGGGCCCCGCGGCCGGCGACGAGGCGATCGAGGCGCACGTGCGCCGACTGCTGGAACGGCGCGCCAGCGGCCAGTGACCGGCCAGTGATCATCACCGCCCGCCGGCGACGGCCGACGTGGGGTGAGGGTCAGCCGACGAGGAGGCGCCCGGCTGCGATGACGGCCTCGCGTGGTGGGGTGCGCACGAGCGCGTCCATCGGGTTCCCCGCGTCGAGCGGCACGAGGTCCGCGCGGTCGCCCACGGCGAGACGATTCGCGGGAAGACCCGCGAAGGGCGCCGACCCGCCGGCCGCGATCTCGACCACTCGGCGCAGGTCGTCGTCGCGCACGAGGCTCGATGCGCGCGCGTACTGCCACGCGATGCCGAGGAGGTCACCGGTGCCGTACGGGCTCCACAGGTCGCGGATGCCGTCGGTTCCGAACCCGAGCACGACGCCCACGGCATCCAGCTCGTCGAGCGGCAGCTGCGGCAGGCGCAGCGGCGCGACCGTCGTCATCGTGACCCCGAGCTCGCCCATCTGCGCGAGCAGGTCGCGGCGGCGCGCACGCTCGAGTTCGGCGACGGCGAAACCGTGGGCGATATTCACGCGTCCCTCGAGCCCGAGCTCGGCGACGCGGGCGAGGATCAGCTCGATCTGGAAGGCACCCAGATCGGCAGGATCGTGCAGGTGGATATCGACGCCCACACCGTGCTCCGCGGCGAGCCCGAGGATCGCGTCGATCTGGCCGACGGGGTCACGGTCGATCGTGGCCGGGTCGAGACCTCCGATGTGCTCGGCGCCGGCTTGTGCAGCGCGGGCGAGGAGGTCGAAGACTCCGGGGCGGCGGAGGACGCCGTCCTGCGGAAACGCGACGATCTCGACGGCGAGCGCGCCGTCGTAGGCCGCGACCGCCTCGCGCACCACGTCGATGCCGCGCAGACCCAGTCCGAGGTCCACATCGACGTGGGTGCGAATCGCGGTCGTACCGTGCCGCACGAGCTGATCGAGGACGTTCCGCGTGATCTCCACCGACGGCATCCCGATCTCGTCGCGTCGCGCCCGCTCGTGCCGGATCCGGCCCTCGGTGCCGCCCTCGCCGCCGTACGACTGCCAGGGGAGCCCCCACCACGACTTGTCGATGTGTGCGTGCGCGTTGACGAGGCCCGGGAGGGCGAGAAGGCCCCGGCCGTCGTAGGCGGAGCCGGCGCCCGCGGACGACGCGGCCGCGGAGGGGGATGCCGTCGTCGCCGCGATCTTGCTGATGACGCCGTCCGTGATCGTCAGATCGACCGGATCACCTCCCCACGGGCGGACGTTCCGGACGGTGGAGAGGGCGATCAGGGCGGAGCTCATCCCTCCATCCTGCCCTCGTGCGCCGTCATCTTCGGCCGAGTGAAACGCCGCCCGTCGCGCGTGATAGGCTCGTTGTCGTCTACGGGCCTATGGCGCAGTTGGTAGCGCGCCTCGTTCGCATCGAGGAGGTCAGGAGTTCGAATCTCCTTAGGTCCACCAACCGGAAGACATGAGAGAACCCCCGCTCGGCGGGGGTTCTCTCATGTTCGGGGGACGGCATCGGCCCTCCGGCATCCTCACACGCGCACGAGCATCTTTCCCGTGTTCGCGCCGTGCATCATGTCGAGGAACGCGTCGATCGTGTTCTCGATGCCGTCGACGATCGTCTCGTCGTAGACGATCTCGCCGGCGGCGAACCACTCCCACATCTTCGCCTGGAACTCCGGCATGAGGTGGCCGTAGTTCCCGACGGTGAAACCCTGGAGGGTCAGGGCGCGGGTGATGAGGTTCGCCATGTTCGACGGACCCTGCGGACGCTCGGTCGCGTTGTAGTTCGCGATCGCGCCGCACAGCGCGGCACGCCCGTTGTCGTTGAACGCCCCGAGTGCCGCCTCGAGGTGCTCACCACCGACGTTGTCGAAGAAGACGTCGATCCCCTCCGGAGCTGCGGCCTTCAGCGACGTGCGCACCGGCTGGTCTTTGTAGGAGAACGCGGCGTCGTAGCCGTAGCGCTCGGTCAGCAGCGCCACCTTCTCGGGCGTACCCGCCGATCCCACGACGCGTCCCGCGCCGAGGAGGCGAGCGATCTGCCCGGCCGCCGTCCCCACGGCGCCGGCCGCGCCCGATACGAACACCGTCTCGCCGGGCTGCAGGTGCGCGATCGCGGTGAGTCCGACGTAGGCGGTGAAGCCCGTAAGCCCCAGGATGTGCAGGCGGGTCGACAGCGGGATGCCGTCCACCTCGTCGACCTTCTGGAAGCGGCGCGCGTCGCCCTGCACGAGATCGCTCCAGCCGCGCTGGTGGAGGACGGCCGTACCGACCGGGAGCGCCTCGCTCTCCGACGCGACCACCCGCCCGACGGCGCCGCCGGAGATCACGGCGCCGATCTCGTACGGTGCGACGTAGGAACGAGCATCCGACATCCGGCCGCGCATGTACGGGTCGACGGAGACGAACTCGTTCCGCACCCGTACCTGCCCGTCCTCGAGCGGGGGCAACGGCTCCCTGACGATGTCGAAGTCGCCCGGAGTCGGCCAGCCGACGGGGCGGCGGGCGAGACGGATGCTCGTCGCCGTGTCGTCGGCATCCGTCATGCGCTCACCTGTGCCGCCTCGCGCGCGCGGAGGTCCTTCCGGAGGATCTTCCCCGAGCTCGACTTCGGGATCGCCTCGATGAACTCCACGCGGCGCACCTTCTTGTGCGGGGCGACCTGCTCGGCGACGAACGCCTTGACCTCGTCCTCGGTGAGATCGGCGCCGGGAGCTGCGACGACGAACGCCTTCGGGATCTCCTCCTTCTCCTCGTCGAGCACGTCGATCACCGCGGCATCCATGATCTTCGGGTGGCTGAGCAGCAGCGCCTCGAGCTCGGCCGGAGCGATCTGGTAGCCGTGGTACTTGATGAGCTCCTTCGCGCGATCGACGATCGTGAAGTACCCGTCGCGGTGCGCGACGGCGACGTCGCCGGTGTGGAGGAAGCCGTCGGGCTCGATCGTCTCCGCCGTCGCGTCCTCGCGGCCCAGGTAGCCGAGCATGACGTTCGGACCCTGCACGAGGAGCTCTCCGGGCGCCGTGAACCCGTCCTCGCCGAACTCCGTGATCTCCTCGCCCGTGTCGATGTCGACGAGCTTCGACACGACGTTCGGCAGCGGCACGCCGATCGAGTCGAGCGGGATGTCGTCGCGCTCGGGCGGCATCGCGTGGGAGACGGGGCTCAACTCGCTCATACCGTAGCCCTGCAGCATCGTCGCGTGGATGCGGCGGCCGGCCGCGTGCCCCGTCTCGCCGTCGAGGGGAGCAGCGCCGGAGAACACCGTGTGCACCGTCGAGATGTCGTACTCGTCGACGATCGGGTGCTTCGCGAGGGCGACCGCGATCGGCGGCGCGATGAACAGGAACGTGACCCCGTAGCGCTGGATGATCGTGAGGAACTCGACGAGGTCGAAGCGCGGCATCGTCACGAGGCTGGCGCGCTGGCGCAGCGCGAGGTTCAGGAGCACCGTCATGCCGTAGATGTGGAAGAACGGGAGCACCGCGAGCACGCGATCCTTCTCGCTCAGCGTGATCGAGATGCGGCACTGCTGGACGTTCGCCACGAGGTTCCGGTGGCTGAGCATCACGCCCTTGGGGTTGCCGGTCGTCCCCGACGAGTAGGGGAGCACGGCGATGTGCGTCGCCGGGTCGAACGTGACCTCGGGGGCCGGCTTCTGCTCGGCGATCAGGTCGCGCAGGCTCGGGTGGCCGTCGGCGCCGTCGAGGACGACCAGCTGCTCGGGCGGGATGCCGAGCGCCGCCGCGGCGGCCTCCGCCTGCGGCAGCATCGGCGAGATCGTGAAGAGCCACGTGGCCCCGGCATCCTTCAGCTGCTTCTCGATCTCGGCGGCGGTGTACAGCGCGTTGATCGTCGTGACGGTCGCTCCCGCGCGCAGGATGCCGTGGAACACCGTCGCGAACGCGGGGACGTTCGGGCTCAGGAGGCCGAGCGTCGTGCCGATGCCGACGCCGCGGTCGGCGAGGGCGCCGGCGAGCGCATCGATCTGGGCGCGGAGGGCGCCGTACGTCGTCTCGGCGCCCGAGGTCGGGTCGATGAGCGCGACGCGCCCGAGGTCGCTCTCATCGAGTGAACCGAACAGGTAGTCGTAGATGCTCGTGTCGGGGATCTCGACATCGGGGTACGGGCTGCGGAACACGGGCGGTCTCCTTCGACGGTGCACGGATGCCGGCGGCTTCGCCGGCTGGCTCCATCCTCGCACCACGACGAACCCGGTTCCACTGTTTGTGGAACCGGGTCCGCGTCGTGTCGCGTGTCCGGTGCGCGTCAGGCCGCCGTGGTCGCGAGGCGTTCCGCGGCGAGAGGGTCGCCGGCGCGCTGCTCCGCGGCATCCAGCGGGGTGATGCCCTGCGCGGCGGCCGCGTCGAACAGGCCCCGGAGCGTGTCGCCGATGCCGGCGACCCGCTCCATGATCTCGGCGCGCGAGCCCAGCCGCTTCGCCTCGAGGTCGAGGTAGATGACGCCGCCGGCGTTCACGACGAAGTCGGGGGCGTAGAGGATGCCGCGCGCCGCGAGGCGGCCGGCGCCGCTGCGGTCGGCGAGCGGGTTGTTCGCGGGGCCGCACACGGCGCGCGCGGCGAGGGCGTCGATGACCTCGTCGTCGAGGATGCCGCCGATGCCGGCGGGGACGAAGACGTCGGCCTCGACCAGGTGCTCCGTGCCCGGCTCGACCCATCGTGCGTCGAGGTCGGCGGCGAGCGCGCGCTTCGCGGGGTTCACGTCGGTCACGGTGAGGGCGGCGCCCTCGGCGGCGAGCCGCACCGCGAGGCGGCTGCCCACCTGGCCGAGGCCCGCGATCGTGATGCGCCGGCCTGCCACCTCGGGGGAGCCCGTGACGCGCTCGAGGGTCGCGCGAAGCGACTCGTAGACGCCGAGGCTCGTGGGACCGGCCGGCTCGCCCGAGCCGCCCGCCGAATCGGGGAGGCCGACGACGTGGCTCGTCCGCTCGCTCACCGTGAGCATGTCATCGGTCGTCGAGCCGACATCCTCGGCGGTGCGGTACAGGCCGCCGAACCTCTCGACCGCATCGCCGAGATCGAGGAATGCGGCGCGGCGGCGGTCGGCGTCGAGCGTCGTGCCGGGCGGGAGCGCGATCACCGACTTCCCCCCGCCGGCGTCGAGGCCCGCGGCGGCGTTCTTGAGGGTCATCGCCGCGGAGAGGCGCAAGGCGTCGCCGACGGCGTCGCTCCAGTGCGGGTACGTCCACAGGCGCGCGCCGCCGAGGGCGGAGCCGAGCGCCGAGGAGTGGAGGGCGACGGTGATGACCAGGCCGCTGCGCGGGCCGGTCGTCACCTCCACGCGTTCGTGGGTGAGATCGGGCAGGGGCAGGGTGTGCGTCATCGCATCCTCTTTCGGCTGGCCTTGTGGGCTGTGCTCTGCGGATGCCGCGGCGTTGCGGCATCCGCGAGCCATTCTGCCACCGCGCCGACGCCGCGTGGGGTGGCGCGGCGGACGCGTGTGCGGGCGGGCGTCCGCGGGTGGGCGTCTCGGTTCCTCGTTCGGTTCGCAGGACTTCTTGCGCGCAGGCGCGCTCCAGCCCGCATATCGACGCGCTTTCGCCAGAATCTCCTGCGAACCGAACACCGCGCGCCCGAGGCGCCGCCATCGGCTCCTCCCCAGGCGGGCAATCTCGCCAGTTGTCCACCGATCCGCACCTTCGGGTCCCGCGGGCGGGGTGCTCCCGGCACGATCCTGCACATGCTCCGTCGTCTTCGCATCCGGTCTGCTCCCCGCGCTCTCGCTCCCCGATATGTCCGGCGCCGCGTCGCCCGAAAGCTCCGGATCCCCGAACGCGCGCCGGTTCACACGCGTGAGGAACTCCTCGACGCGGGCTTCCGGCCCCGCGACCTCACGCAGGCCGTCCGCGACGGACGTCTCCTCCGCCCCCGGGAGAACACCTATCTCCTCCCCGACGTCGAAGGTGACTGTGTCGACGCGTGCCGGGTCGGAGGGCGTCTCACGTGCGTGTCCGAGCTGGCGCGGTGGGGCGTCTTCGTGCTCGATCGCTCCGCGCTCCACGTCGAGGTGCCGCGAACCGGCTCCCGACTCGGCAAGGTCGAGCGCGACGTCCGTGTCCACTGGACCCGGCGGCGGGCCGACGGGTGGGCGAGCGTCGACATCGTGGAGGCCCTCATCGAGGCGACGCGTTGCCAGCCGGTGCGAGCGGCCGTCGCGACGCTCGACTCGGCCCTGCATCTGGGACTCATCGGCGAGGCGGAGCTCGGCGAGGTGTTCGCCGCGCTGCCGCGCCGGCTCCAGTTCATCCGCGGACTGCTGGACGAGCGCGCGGAGTCGGGATCGGAGACGCTCATGCGGTTGCTGTTGCGGATGCTCGGATGCGAAGTGGAGATTCAGGTCCGGATCGACGGCGTCGGCCGGGTCGATCTGGTCATCGACGGGTGGCTCATCATCGAGTGCGACAGCCGGGAGTTCCACGAGTCCTGGGATCAGCAGCGCACCGATCGCCGCCGCGACCAAGAGGCGGCCGCGCGGGGGATGGTGACGTACCGCCCGATCGCGGAGGACATCTTCTGGCATCCGGAGCGCGTCGTGGCGGCGATTCGAGGTTTGCTCGCCATCCGGGGATGACGGCAGGGGCGGGAAGAGGCGAGAGGTGTGTTCGGTTCGCAGGAAATTTGGTGTCGTCCCGCGCGTTTCTGCGGCGCAACGGGGTCGCGCGTTGCAAAAGTCCTGCGAACCGAACGTGGCGGTAGGGTCGGGGCATGACAGGTGAGGCGGGCGACACGCGCGGCACGCGCGGCACGGGCGAGGCGGGCGCGAGCGCGCCGGACGGGCTCGGGGCGCGGAGCAGGCGCGTCCACGAGGCCCTCCGCGCGGCGGGGATCGGCGGCGAGATCGTCGTGCTGCCGGATGCCGCGGCCACGGCGCCCCTCGCGGCGACGGCGCTCGGCGTCGAGGTCGGCGCCATCGCCAACAGCCTCGTCTTCTGGTCGGACGGCGAGCCCCTGCTCGTGATGACCAGCGGAGCGCACCGCGTGGATACCGCGGCCCTCGCCGAGCGTCTCGGGCGGGGCAGTATCGTCCGTGCGACGCCCGACCAGGTGCGCGCCGCGACCGGTCAGGCGATCGGCGGGGTCGCGCCCACCGGGCACCCCGCGCCCCTCACGACGATCGTCGACGAAGCCCTCGCCGCGTACGACGAGATCTGGGCGGCGGGCGGCACGCCGCACACCGTTTCCCCACTGACCTACGACGAGCTCGTCCGGCTCACCGGCGGCACCGTCGCGCGCGTCGACTGACGGCACCCGCGCCAACCCCCGCGCCCCGTCAGCCCCCGCGCAACCCCCGCACCCCGTCAGCCCCCGCGCGTCGACGGAGCGCTACGGCCGCGAGCCCCGCACCTCCCATGCGGTGACGGCTGCCGCCGCCGACCACGCCTGCGGGCGGCACGCCGCGGGGTAGGGTGCGGGCCGCTCGATGGCGCCCGCGTCGTCGCCGGCGTGCAGCTCGGGCACACGGTACTCGAACGCCTCTGCGGCGGTAAGCATCCCGGCGACGAGCGCCTCGGCTTCGTCGATGAGCCCCGCACGCAGCATGCCGCGGGCGACGATCGCGGTGTCGTGGGTCCAGACGCTGCCGCCGTGATAGCTGAGCGGCCAGTAGCCGCCCGCCTCGGTCGACAGGGTGCGGAGCCCGAACCCCGACGACATCGAGTCTCCGACCAGGAGCCCGGCGACCCGTGCTTCTTCCTCGGGGGAGAGGATGCCGGTGCCGAGCAGGTGTCCGACGTTGCTCGTCAGGGTATCGACGGCGCGCCCGTCGCGGTCGAGGGCGATCGCCGGGTAGCGGCCCTCGGGGGTCTCGACCCAGTAGCTCTCGGCGAACCGCTCCTTCAGCGCTGCGGCCCACGACCGCACGTCATCGCCGCCCGGCCGCCCGAACCGATCGAGGAGCGCCGCCCCGCCGAGCGCGGCCTCGTACGCGTAACCCTGCACTTCGCAGAGGGCGATGGGCCCCTCGGCGAGCGACCCGTCGCGCCACTGGATCGAGTCACCTGAGTCCTTCCACCCCTGGTTCGAGAGGCCGTGGCCGGTCTCGTCGACGTAGTCGAGGAAGCCGTGTGCGCCGACGCTGTCGCGCATCCACGCGATCGCGGCCTCGAGCGTCGGCACGAGCGCACGGACATCGTCCTCGGGCATCCCCGCATCGGCGGCCTCGGCGAGAAGGCAGATCCAGAGCGGCGTCGCGTCGACGGTGCCGTAGTAGAGCGGCGGCAGCTCGATGCCCTCGCCCGGCATCGAGAGCGTGCCGGCGCGCAGCTCGTGCATGATCTTGCCGGGCTGCTCGGCGGTCGACGGGTCGTTCTTCGTCCCCTGCAGGCGCGCCAGGACGCGGAGGGTCGACGCGGCCATGCGTGCGTCGAGCGGGAGCAGCAGGCGCGCGGCCCACAGCGAGTCGCGGCCGAAGAGGGTGAAGAACCAGGGTGCGCCGGCGGCGAAGAACTCGTCCTCGGGATGGTCGGGCAGGGCGAGGCGAAGAGCGGAGAGGTCGCCGAGCGCGCGGTCGAGCCACCGCTCGAGGCGCGGGTCGGCGCCCGGGACGGTCACGGGGGTGTCCCACGGCGCCGCGCCGGAGGGTCCGCGGACGACGAGACTCGGGTCGTCCATCGCGACGTCCCACCGTGCGGATGCCGCGCCGCGAGCCGGCACCCGCAGTCGCCAGCTCAGGGTCACCGCATCGCCCTCGACGGCCACCGCGGCGTCCGGGGCGTCGATGACCGACGCCGCCGCACTCGCCGAGTGGGCGATGCGTACACCGGATGCCGTGGCCTCGGCATCCCACGACGCGTCTCCCGTGGCCCCGGACTTCACGATCTGCAGGGGAGAGAAGTCGGGGGCGAGGGTCACCTTGAGGCGCACCGTGACCTGCTCGGTCAGGTGCGAGCGCACCGTGAGGGTCTCGGTCACCTGTCCGTCGGACACGTGCCGCTCGCGGACGAGGCGCACCTTGGGATCGGGCCACTCGTCGTCGACGCCGCGCAGCAGCGCGTCGAAGCGCACGGTCTCGGCCGACGGCAGCGACCACGACACCCACTCGGGCTCAGCGAGCGCGCCCGACGCGCCCGCGTAGCGGAGCGATCCCGACCGGACGAAGCGCGTGTCGCCGTGGTAGATGCCGTCGATCGCGGCACCTCCCACCTCGCCGTCGGTGCCCGACCACGCCTGGGTCGGCGCCGACAGCGCGACGACCCGATCGGACAGGAACGGCTGCAAGAGTGCCGTCATCCCTTCACTGCTCCTTCGCTGGTGTTCATGATGCGTCGTTGGAAGATGAAGAAGAGCACGGCGACCGGGATCGTCATGATCGCCGCGGCGGCGAGTTTCAGAGGGTACTGCGTGCCCTGGCTGAGCTGCCCCGACGCGAGCGAAGCGACGCCCTTGGTCAGGGTCGTCAGCTGGGGCGACTGGGTCGACACGATGAAGTGGCTGAGCTCGTTCCACGATCCCTGGAACGACAGGATGATGATCGTGACGAGGGCGGGCATCGCCATCGGCAGGACGATCGACCAGAAGATGCGGAAGCTCCCCGCGCCGTCGATGCGGGCCTGCTCCTCGACCGACGGCGGGATCGACTCGAAGAAGTTCTTCATGATGAACACCCCCGCGGCATCCACCAGCAGCGGCAGGATCATGCCCGCGTACGAGTCGTACAGGCCGAGCTGGTTCAGCACGAGGAACTTCGGGATGAGGAGGACGACGCCCGGCACGGCCATGACGCCCACGACGAGCGCGAACACGACGCCGCGACCGCGGAAGTTCAGCCGAGCGAGCGCGTAGCCCGCGAGTGAGACGAAGAAGACGCGCCCGAGGGTCACGCAGATCGTCACGATCGCGGAGTTCGCGAACCACAGCGGGAAGTCGCTGTTGAGGAACAGGCGCTCGTATGCGGCCGTCGTGAACGTCTGCGGGATGAGGGAGATGGGGCTGATCGCCGCCTCCTGCTCGCTCTTGAACGACGTCGCCACCTGCACGAGGAACGGGTAGATGTAGATGATCGCGAGCGCGACGAGCAGGGCGTACAGGACGACCTGTCCGAGCGTGCTCTTCACGGTGAACCGGCGCCGGCGGCGCGGCACCGCGATCGGGGGCTGGTCGTGGATCTCGGCCTCGGTGAGGACGGTCGCGGCGCTCATGCGGCACCTCCGGTCGTGGCGGTCGCGGAGGAGGATGCCGAGGCATCCTGCTCGCGCGCGCGGTCCTTCTTCAGAGCGCGGTCGTAGGGTGCCGAACGGCGCTTGGAGACGGGCCGCTCGCGGAGCACCCAGCGCTGGACGATCGTGAAGAAGATGATGATGAGGAACAGGATGAACGCGATGGCGGCGCCGATGCCCCAGTTATTGTTCTGGAACGCCGCCGTGTAGGAGAGGTACGCCGGCGTCACCGTCGTCTTGGCCGGACCACCCTGCGTGCCGGTGTAGATCTGGTCGAAGACCTGCCAGCACCCGATGAGTCCGAGGGTCACGACGGTGAAGACGGTCGGACGCAGCTGGGGGAGCGTGATGTGCCAGAAGCGTTGCCAGCCGTTCGCGCCATCCATCATGCCGGCCTCGGTCAGTTCGTAGCCGACGTTCTGGAGAGCGGCGATGAACAGCAGCATGAAGGTCCCGCTGGTCGTGAAGACGGCCATGAGGATGAGCGCTGACATCGCGACGGAGGGGCCGGAGAGCCACTCCCACCACGAGATGCCGAGGAAGCCGCCGCCGGTGAGGGCGTCGGGACCGGAGCTGACACCGAGGCTCCCGAGGGCGACGTGGACGATGCCGCGGGGGTCGTTGAACCAGTTCGGTCCCGATCCGCCGAGCTGGGCGATGATCGCGTTGACGGGACCGGCGAACGAGAAGAGGAACAGCCACAGGACGGTGATCGCGACCGAGCTCGTGACCGAGGGGAAGTAGAAAGCCGTGCGGAAGAAGCCGCGCGCCTTGAGGATACGCCGGCTCACGAGCACGGCGAGGAACAGCGACAGCGCCGTCTGCAGCGGCACCACGAGCACCACATACCAGGCGTTGTTGCGCAGGGCGGTGCCGAAGTCGCGCTGGGCGAGCCCCGGCTCTGCCGTCACCGACGCGTAGTTGTCGAGCCCCACGAACGAGACGTTCGCGGAGAAGGGGCTCCCGCGCCCCGACCAGTCCGAGAAGCTCACCCACAGCGCCATGAGCACCGGGACGAGCAGGAACACTCCGAGGATGAGGATGACGGGCGAGACGAACAGCCAGCCCGCGCGGGCCTCTCCCCGGTGCACGCCGCGCGGATTGCCGCGACGGGCGGTGCGAGCGGAGTGCGGGGGAGAGGCCTGCGGCGGTGTCGCCTCGGCCGGGGCGGCGGGAGCGGTCATGGGATCAGCCGACGATGCCTTCGAGGTTCGTCTGCACCGACGTCAGGATCGCCGTCGGGTCACCCGTCTTGAGCGACTCGAGCTGCGCGTTGAAGTCGGAGAGGACGTCGGTGATGCCCTTGTTGGTGGGAACGCCCTGGGCGTAGTCGGAACCGGCGAGGAACGCCTCGAGGTCGGGGTTCTCGCTCTTCCACTCGTCGGCGGCGGACTGCACCGAGGGCATCGGACCGAAGGCCTTCGAGAACGCCAGCTGCTGCTCGGCGGTCGTCAGGTACTCGACGAGGTCGAGCGCGGCCTTCTGGTTGGGGCTGTCGGCGGCCATGCCCCAGCAGTTCGTGAACTGCAGGGTGCCCTTGCCGCCGGGGCCCGCGGGCAGTTCGACGATCAGCGGATCGACGTCGGGGTAGTCGCCGAGCGCACCGGTGATCCAGTTGCCCTCGATCGTCATGGCGCCCAGTTGCTTGCCGAACGCCTCGCCGCCCCAGCCCGCGCCCACGTCGGCCGCGAAGGCGAAGGAGCCGTCCTTCAGGTGCGTCTGCACGTAGGTGAGGGCCTCGACGTTGGCGTCGCTGTCGGCCTCGGCCTTCGTGCCATCCTCGGAGACGAGCCGGCCGCCCGCCTGCGCCATGAACGCGCCCACGCGCTGATACTCGCCGCTGAAGACGAGCCCCTTCGTGCTGCCGCTGGTGAGCTTCGCGGAGACATCGGCCAGCTCGTCCCACGTGGTGGGGATGTCGGCCTCGGTGAGTCCGGCCGCCTCCCACAGCCCCTTGTTGATCACGAGCTGCAGCGTCGAGAAGTCCTTCGGTGCACAGTAGAACTCGTCGCCGATCGTGAAGTTCTTCACGAGCGACGGGTAGAAGTCATCCTTGTTCGACAGCTGATCGCCGTACGCCTTCAGCGACCCGTTGTCGGCGTAGCCGGCCAGCGCCTCGGTCGACAGGTAGAAGAGGTCGGGCGGAGAACCCGCCGCGAATCCCTGGGAGAGCTGCTGGGTGAGGTCGGTCGCGGCGACCACCTTCGCGTCGACGCCGGAATCCTTCGACCAGGCGGCGACGGCGTCGGTGACGGCCTTCGTCTCGGCATCCCCGCTGGAGCCGATCATGATCGTCAGGGCGTCGTCGGACGAGGTGAGCTCTCCGCTGGCGCCCCCCGATCCCGAGTCGTCGAACCCCGATCCGCATCCGGTGAGGACCAGCGCGGCGGATGCCGCGAGCCCTCCCGCCGCGAGCAGCGTGCGTGCTGTGTGTCGCTTCATCGCATCTCCTTCGATCCTGCGAAGCCGGAGAGGGAACCGGCCCCGTCGTGACGTGACACCCCGTGGGCAGTTTCCATCGCTGGATCCGCCGCAAGAATTTGATCGTTCAAATTCGTGGGTTGGAAGATAACGTAGACGTCGACGCGAAGTGCGTCAAGACGGCGCAGGTCAAGATCAGGACACGATGAACCGGGCAGCGACGATCGAGGACGTCGCCCGCGAGGCGGGCGTCTCTCGGCAGACGGTGAGCAATGTGCTCAACGCACCGGACGTCGTGCGCGCGCAGACGCGCGAACGCGTGCAGGCGGCTATCGATCTGCTCGGCTACTCGCCGCACGTTGCGGCCCGGCGCCTGCGCACGCGCCGCAGTTCGACGATCGGCGTGCACCTGGATCCGTATGCCGGGGGCATCTCCGGTGTCGTGCTCGACCGCTTCGTGCACGCGCTCACCGAGCGCGCCGGCGAGCGGGGCCTGCGGGTCGCCCTGTATGCGGCGCGAACTCCCGAGGAGGAGATCCGCCGCATGGCCGACCTCCGCGACGGTGCGGAGGTCGACGCGATCGTCATCACCGGCACGTTCGCGGGTGACCCGCGCACGCGCTGGCTCCTCGACCATCGCGTCCCGTTCGTCTCCTTCGGGCGCCCCTGGGGCGAGGACGACTACGCGGAGCCCGCGCACCTGTGGGTCGACGTCGACGGGGCGGCGGGCACGGAGCAGGCCACGCGGCACGCCGTCGCCTCCGCGGGACCCCGCGTCGGCTTCCTCGGGTGGCCGGAAGGGTCGGGGACCGGTGACGACCGTGAGACCGGATGGCGGCGCTCGCTGCCGCGCGGCGCGGACGCCGTGCGCCTCGTCGCCCCGGAGAGCGTGGCGACGGCCCGTGAGGTGGTCGCCGACGCGCTCGCGCATCACGACCTCGACGCGCTCGTGTGCGCGAGTGACTCGCTCGCCGTCGGCGCGCACCTGGCCGCCGTGACGAGCGGGCGCACCGACCTCGAGGTCATCGGGTTCGACAACACCCCCGCCGCCGAGGCCCTCGGCCTTTCGAGCGTCGAGCAGCGCCCCGAGGATGTCGCATCGGGAGCGCTCGACCTCCTGATGGGCGCGGGGAGCGTCATCGCTCCGCGCGCGGCGGAGCCGGGCGGCGCGCACGTGCTCGTCGAGCCGCGCCTCGTCGTGCGCTGAGGATCGATCGTCAGCGGATCCGGCGGGCGAGTTCCGCGGCGGCGTCGGCGACGAGCGGCCTGATCGCCTCGGCCCGTGCCTCGTCGTCGGGCCACGTCACGGCGATCGCCGCCGCGGGCCACCCGGCGTGGTCGCGGACGGCGACGCCCACCGACCGGAAGCCGAGGGTGACCTCGCCGTCCTCGCTCGCGTACCCCTCCGCCCGCACGACGCGCAGCAGCTCGCGCAGCTCGGCGGGTCGGCGGGGGCCACGCCCGGTGCGGTCGGCGAACGCCGCGGCATCCGGATACAGCGCCCGCACCTGCGCGCGGGGGAGCGCGGCAAGCATCGCGCGCCCCGTCGCGGTGAGGTGCGCGGGAAGGCGGACGCCCACGTCGCTGACGAGGGCCGGGCGGCGCGGCGCCCGCTCCTCGACGATGTACACGACGTCGCGGCCGCTCATGACCGCGAGGTGCGCGCTCTGCCCGGTCGCGTCGGCGAGCGCGGCGACGAGCGGCCGGCCGAGACGCGCGAGGGGCTGTTGGCGCGTGTAGCCGCCGGCGAGCTCGAACGCCGCGGTGCCGAGCCCCCAGCGCCGGGCGTCGGTCAGGTGCACGACGAACCCGTGCGCCGCCATCGCGGAGAGCAGGTGGTAGACGCTCGAACGCGGGATGCCGAGCTGCTCCGCGATCGTCCGCGCCGCGACGGGACCCCGCTGACGCCCGAGGAACGACAGGATCCGGAGCGTCTGGTCGGCGGCGGGAACCTGCGGGGCGCCGGCCTCCTGCGGAAGATCGCTGTCTGGTATCACAGACACATACTGCCAGGGATGCCTGTGCGCAGCGGGCCGTGCGCGCTGGAATCGGATCATGACGACCGTTCCCGACACCGCACGCGACACCGCGTCCGACTCTGCGCGCACACGCCGCACCGCCCCCGTCCGCCTGGGCGAGCGTCCCCTGACGCCCGCCGAGGTCGTCGCCGTCGCGCGACACGGGGCGACTGTCGAGATCGCGGATGCCGCGCACGAGCGGGTCGCCGCGACGCGCGCCCTCATCGAGCGTCTCGCCGACGATCCGCAGCCGCACTACGGCATCTCGACGGGGTTCGGCGCGCTCGCGACGACGTTCATCGCGCCCGAACGGCGCCGCCAGCTGCAGGCATCCCTCATCCGCTCGCACGCCGCCGGCACCGGCGCGGAGGTCGAGCGCGAGGTCGTTCGCGCCCTCATGCTCCTGCGCCTGCAGACGCTGGCGACCGGCCACACGGGCGTGCGACCGGTCGTCGTCGACACCTACGCCGCGATGCTCAACGCCGGGATCACCCCCGTCGTCCGCGAGTACGGCTCGCTCGGGTGCTCGGGCGACCTCGCACCGCTCTCGCACGTCGCGCTCGCCGCGCTCGGGGAAGGCGACGTGCGCGACGGCTCGGGCGAGCTCCTCCCGGCATCCCTCGCCCTCGCGGAGGCCGGGATCGCGCCGCTCGTCCTCGAGGAGAAGGAAGGTCTCGCCCTCATCAACGGGACCGACGGCATGCTGGGCATGCTCCTGCTCGCCCTCCACGACCTCACGGTCCTTCTCGACACCGCCGACGTCGCGGCGGCGCTGTCGGTCGAGAGCCAGCTGGGGACGGATGCCGTGTTCGCCGCCGACCTCATGGCGCTTCGTCCCCAGATCGGGCAGGCCGACTCGGCCGCGCGCCTGCGGGCTCTGCTCGCCGGCTCGGAGATCACGGCGAGCCACCGCGACCCGGCCGTCTGCACGCGCGTGCAGGATGCCTACTCGCTCCGCTGCACGCCGCAGGTGCACGGCGCCGCGCGCGACACCCACGCCCACGCCGCGCTCATCGCCGCGCGGGAGCTCGCCGCGGCGGTCGACAATCCCGTCGTCACCTCCGACGGGCGGGTCGAATCCAACGGCAACTTCCACGGCGCGTCCGTCGCGTACGTCCTCGACTTCCTCGCGATCGCGGTCGCCGATGTCGCCTCGATCTCGGAGCGGCGCACCGACCGGGCGCTCGATCGCACCCGCAGCCACGGGCTGCCGCCGTTCCTCGCCGACGAGGTCGGGGTCGATTCGGGGCTCATGATCGCGCAGTACGCCGCGGCGGGGATCGTCTCCGAGCTCAAGCGCCTGGCTGTGCCGGCCTCGGTCGATTCGATCCCGTCATCGGCGATGCAGGAGGATCACGTCTCGATGGGTTGGGCAGCGGCCCGGAAGCTCCGCCGCGGTGTCGACGGCCTCGCGCGCGTGCTCGCGATCGAAATCGTGACGGGATGCCGCGCGCTGGAGCTCCGCGCCCCGCTCGCGCCCGCGTCCGCGACGGCGGCCGTCCGTGACCTCGTCCGCGCCGCCGGCGTCGACGGGCCCGGTCCCGACCGGTTCGTGAGCCCGAACATCGAGACGGTGACCGCTCTGGTGCTCGCGGGGGAGATCGCGTGCGCCGCGGCATCCGCGACGGCGTCGGAGGACGCACGAGGAGGACGGCGATGAGGGAACCGATTCGGGCGCCGCGCGGCGCCCAGCGCACCGCGAAGAGCTGGGGGGCCGAAGCCGCCAAGCGCATGCTGATGAACAACCTCGACCCCGAGGTCGCCGAGCACCCCGAGGATCTCGTCGTCTACGGCGGCACGGGGCGTGCCGCGCGCTCGTGGGAGGCGTACGACGCGATCGTCCGCACCCTCGACGCACTGGAGCCCGATGAGACGCTTCTCGTGCAGTCGGGGAAGCCGGTCGGCGTCTTCCGCACCCACGAGTGGGCGCCGCGGGTGCTGATCGCGAACGCGAACCTCGTCGGCGACTGGGCGACCTGGCCCGAGTTCCGCCGACTGGAGGAGCTCGGCCTCACGATGTACGGGCAGATGACCGCGGGGTCGTGGATCTACATCGGTACGCAGGGGATCCTCCAGGGGACGTACGAGACGTTCGCCGCGGTCGCGCGATCGCTGCCGCACCGCGAGGGGCACGACTCTCTCGCCGGGACCCTGACCCTCACCGCAGGGGCGGGCGGGATGGGCGGCGCGCAACCGCTCGCGGTGACCCTCAACGGCGGCGCGGTGCTGATCGTCGACGTCGACGCGTCCCGCCTCGAGCGTCGCGTCGCGCACGGCTACCTCGACGAGTACACGACCGACCTCGACGCGGCTCTCGCGCGCGTGACCTCGGCGCAGGCGGCGGGGGAGGCGCTGTCGGTGGGTGTCGTGGGGAACGCCGCCGAGGTCTTCCCCGAGGTGCTCCGCCGCCACCTCGCGGGCACGGTGCGCATCGACATCGTCACCGACCAGACGAGTGCGCACGACCCGCTGGCGTACCTCCCGATCGGCGTGTCCGTCGCGGAGTGGAAGGATGCCGCGGCATCCGACCCCGCCTCCTTCACCGATCGTGCGCGCGCCTCGATGGCGCAGCATGTCGCGGCTATGGTGGGGTTCCAGGATGCCGGGGCGGCGGTCTTCGACTACGGCAACTCGATCCGGCGCGAAGCGGAGCTCGGCGGGTACGACCGCGCGTTCGCGTTCCCCGGGTTCGTCCCGGCGTACATCCGGCCGCTGTTCGCGGAGGGGCGCGGGCCCTTCCGCTGGGTCGCGCTCTCGGGCGATCCCGAGGACATCGCGAAGACCGACCGCGCCGTCCGCGAGCTCTTCCCCGAGGACGCGGCCCTCGGCCGGTGGCTCGAGAAGGCCGGCGAGGCCGTGCACTTCGAGGGGCTGCCGGCGCGCATCTGCTGGCTCGGCTACAAGGAGCGCCACCTCGCGGGCCTGCGCTTCAACGAGATGGTCGCCTCGGGCGAGCTGAAGGGCCCGATCGTGATCGGCCGCGACCACCTCGACGCGGGATCGGTCGCGAGTCCCTACCGCGAGACCGAGGCGATGGCCGACGGGTCGGACGCGATCGCCGACTGGCCGCTGCTGAACGCGCTCCTCAACACCGCGTCGGGGGCGTCGTGGGTGTCGATCCACCACGGCGGCGGCGTCGGCATCGGGCGGTCGATCCACGCCGGGCAGGTGACCGTCGCCGACGGAACGGCGCTCGCGGCCGAGAAGCTCGAGCGCGTGCTGACGAACGACCCGGGAACGGGTGTCATGCGACACGTGGATGCCGGGTACGAGCGCGCCCGCGAGGTCGCGCGCGAGCGGGGGCTGCAGGTGCCGATGCTGAGCGAGCGTGCCCCGAGCGCGGAGCGGGGCGCGTCGTGACCGGTGTCGTCATCACGAACATCGGCGAGCTGACGACCAACGTCCTCGGGGCGGGCGACGACCCCGACGACCCGACCGGCCTCATCCGCGACGCCGTCCTCCGCCTCCCCCCACTCCCGCCCCCCACCCTCACCCACACCCCCACTCACCCCACCACCGGCCGCGAGACTGCATCTGCAGGTCGAGACAGCGGTCACTACCCGCTGTTTGGTCGCGCAGATGCAGTCTCGCGGTCATGGGTGGGGGAGGGGAGCGAGGTTGTGGATGCCGGAGGGCGCGCGGTCATGCCGGGGTTCGTCGACGCGCACACCCACCTCGTGTTCGGCGGGGATCGGGCGGACGAGTTCGAGGCGCGGATGGCCGGGATGCCGTATGCCGCCGGCGGCATCCGGCGGACGGTCGCCGCGACGCGCGCGGCGACCGAGGACGAGCTGCGCGCGCGGCTTGCCGGGTTCGTCGCCGAACTGCGCGCCCAGGGCACGACGACGTTCGAGATCAAGACCGGGTACGACCTCACGGTCGCGGGCGAGGAGCGTCTGGCGCGCCTCGCCCGCGAGGTCACGGGCGAAGTCACCTATCTCGGCGCGCACGTGGTGCCGGCCAAGTATGCCGACGACCGCGACGCGTACGTCGACCTCGTCTGCGGCGAGATGCTCGACGCCGTCCGCCCGCACGCGCGATGGATCGACGTCTTCTGCGAGACGGGTGCTTTCACCCCGGCCGAGACCGAGCGGATCCTCGCCGCCGGCGCGGCGGCCGGCCTCGGCGTGCGCCTGCACGGCAACCAGCTCGGCGAGGGCGAGGGCGTGCGGATCGCCGTCGCGCACGGCGCGGCATCCGTCGACCACTGCACGTATCTCTCCGATGACGATGTCGCGGCGCTCGCCGCGAGCGACACCGTCGCGACGCTGCTACCGGGGGTCGAGTTCTCGACGCGGCATCCGTATCCCGACGCGCGGCGCCTGATCGACGCGGGCGTCACCGTCGCCCTCGCAAGCGACGCCAACCCGGGCACGAGCTTCACCACCTCGATGCCGCTCATGATCGCCCTCGCCGTCCGTGAGATGGGCATGACCGTCGCCGAAGCGGTCTGGGCGGCCACCGCCGGGGGAGCGCGCGCGCTGCGCCGAACGGATGTCGGCCACCTCGGCCCGGGCGCGCGCGGCGACGTGATCGTGCTCGAGGCGCCGACGCGCACCCACCTGGCTTACCGCCCCGGCGTGCCGCTGATCCACGCGGTATATCGCGGGGGGATGCCGGCGCGCTGAGCGATCATCGTCTCCTCCACAGGCGACGAAACCTCGCGATCCATCCACAGATGGGCGAAACCGCACCTCCGCGCCTGCATCGGCCTGCAGGCTGGCCGGCATGACACCTTCCGACCTGCACACCCTCCCGCTCACCGACGACGACACTCTCGAGCGCGGTCTGTCGGTCCTCCTCGCGCCCGTCGTGCGGCGCCAGCTGTGGATCCTGTTCCTCGACGACCGCGACATCCTCAGCGGGCCGCTCATGCCCTCGGATGACCTGCCGCGCAGCCCCTACGCGCTCTACCCGGGCGCAGCGAAGTCGGGCGACGACCGCACCGCAGGGGAATCGATCGCCGAATGCTTCGCCCGCGTGCACGAGGAGTTCGACTTCGCCGCGCTCGTCCTGGTGTGGGAGCGGTGCGGCTCTGCGCGTCTCGATGACGAGACCCGCGTCTGGGCGCGCGAGTTGCACCGGCTGTTCCGTGCGCACGGCACCCCGGTCCGCGCGCAGTGCCTGCTCAGCGATCGCGGGGTGCGGGTCATTCCGCCGGACGATCTCGTGTGAGAACCGAGCCGCGTCGGGGATCAGCGCGCGCCGCGGATCAGGGCGCGTCGAACGCCCAGCTATCGGGGTCGGTCGCGGTGGCGACATCCCAGTCGTCCGTCTCCCAGCGGAACGTCGCGACGGCGCACGTGGGCATGTGCCCGATGCCGCCGCCGGAGAGATGCTCAGCGAGGATCGTCATGCCCGGGTCGTGCGCGACGACGAGGACCCGGTCGACGCCGCGCGCGGCGGCCGTCTCGAGCAGCAGCCGCGCCGGTGCGCCGTAGAGCTCCGGATCGAGTTCGGGCGCGACCCCCAGCGCGGCGCCGAAGAGGCTCGCGGTCGTCCGTGCGCGCAGCGCCGTCGACGACAGCAGCGCGTCGATCTCGAGCCCCGTGGCCGCGAGCTTCTCGGCCTGCGCCGGCGCATCGCGCAGCCCGCGCGCGTTGAGGGGACGGTCGTGGTCGGCGAGGAGGGGGCTTCCCCAATCGCTCTTCGCGTGCCGCACGAGGACGAGCGTGGTCATGAAGACTCCTTTCGCGCGTACAGCCCCGCGAGCAGTTCCAGCACGCAGAGCGCGGCAAGGCGCACGGTGCGCCCGTCGGGGGCATCGGCGGTCGCGTCGACCTCGACGATGTCGGCCGAGCCGACGCGCGGGTCGGCGGCGATCGCGCGGACGAGTGCACGCAGCTCCCACGCCGCGAAACCTCCGGGCACCGACGCGGGGCAGCCCGGCGCGACCGCGCGGTCGCAGACGTCGACATCGATGTCGAGGTGGATGCTGGAGGCATGCGCGCCACCGGTAGCGCCGGCACCCGCCCCCGCCACCTCGCGCGCCTCGGCGACGACATCCGCGATTCCGCGGCGGCGGAGTTCGTCGAGCGTGACGACGCGGATGCCGAGATCGGCGGCCCGCTGGGCATACGCGACCGAGTTCGCGAAGTCGGCGATGCCGATCTGCACGATGCGTGCCGGATCGAGGCCGCCTTCGATGAGGCGGCGCACCGGCGATCCGTTCGACTCGCCGTCGCGCAGGTCGAGGTGGGCGTCGAGCGTGACGAGCCCCGAGGCTCCGGCGCCCTGGGCGACGGAGAGTGTGATCGAGTTGTCCCCGCCCAGGGCGACGACGAGGTCGCTGCGCGCGGCGAGTCCGGCCGTCCGCTCCCGAAGGCGGCGCTCGCCGTCCGGCCCGTCGGGGTCGGCGACGTCTCCCGCGTCGGCGATGCGCAGGGCTTCGGCGAGATCGACGGGCGGGGGCCCGAGAAGGGTCGGGCTGTAGCGGCGGAGAGCCTCGCGGACGGCCGCGGGCGTCGCGTCGGCACCGGTGGGGGAGAGGGAGGTGCGCGCCGCGGGGGCGCCGAGGATCACGGCATCCCACCGGCCGGCATCCGGCGCCGCGTCGTCGGCGGACGGCCACGAGCCCGCGCGGGGCCAGAGTGGGTCGTGGGCCAAGAGGGGGTCGTGCGCCAAAGAGGCGCCGTGCGACAGAGGGGTCATCCGACGTAGACCCACGCGGTGCGACCGCTCGTCAGGGTCACCGCGATGCGCCGGTAGAGGGCGACCTCGTACTCGTCGGCGGCATCCACCTCCCCCTGCGTGACATGCAGGACGACGCCGGTCACCTTGTCGAGCGGATTCCCGGTCTCGCGGAGGATCGGGTGGACCGAGAGTCCCGAGACGTCGACGACGCGCTGGTCCTCGATCTCGGCGTAGTCGACCGTGTAGCCGGGCAGACTGTCGGGCTCGCCCGCGACGAGACGCCCGAACGTGTCGAGCTGCACCTCGGCGTGCTGCAGGGTGCCGTAGGTGAACAGCAGCTGGTCGGGCGCGGCGTCGCTCACCCTTCCACGCTAGCGCTCGCCCCTCGAGCGGGAAAGGCTGCGAGCCGCAGCTCAGCGGATGAGCGCGTGCGCGATCGTGTAGATGAGCAGGCCCGCGAGCGCGCCGACGAACGTGCCGTTCAAGCGGATGTACTGCAGGTCGCGGCCGACCAGTAGCTCGATCTTCTCGGTGGTCTCGTCGGCATCCCACTTCTCGACCGTGTCCGTGATGATCGAGGCGATGTCGTGGCGGTAGCGGTCGACGAGGAAGACCGCGGCATCCGCGACGCGGCCGTCGACGCGCTCCTGCAGGGCGGTGTCGGTCGCGAGGCGGTCGCCGATCTCGACGAGCGCCGCACCGAGGCGGTGTCGCAGGGGGCTCTCGGGGTCGTTCAGCGCGGTGAGGAGCCCCGCCTTCGCGGTGTTCCAGGCGTCGGCGGCGAGCTCGCGCACCCGCGGGCTGTCGAACACGGCGCTCTTGGCGTCTTCGAGCTTCGCGATCGTCGCGGGATCGTGCTGCAGGTTCTCGGCGAGGCGTTCGAGATAGCGGTCGATCGCGTGCCGCGCCGGATGGTCGGGGTCGGCCTGGACCGCCGCGACGAACTTCATGGCCTCGTGGTAGACCGTGTCGTCGACGAGGCGCATCGCGACCGACGGCACCCACGAGGGCAGGCGCCGCGAGACGAGACCGGAGAACGACGAGCGGTTCGCGGCGAGCCAGGCGGCGATGCTGTCGATGCCGAGATTTACGGCGCCGCGGTGCGCCCCGGCATCCACGACATGCCCCAGCCATCCGCCGACGGTGGGGCCCCACTCGGGGTCGAGGAAGTGCTCGCGCGCGAGGTCGCTGATGAGGTCCTGCACCTCGTCGTCGCTGAGTGCGGTGAGGATGCCGGAGGCCATCGTCGCCGCCTCGCGCCCCACGATCTCGGCGTGCTCGCTCTCGCGCAGCCACGCGCCCGCCGTTGCGGCGATCGGCGTCGACCGGAGCTTGTCGCGCACGACGTCGCCGGCGAGGAAGTTCGTCTCGATGAACTCCCCGAGGCTCTTGCCGATTTCGTCTTTGCGGTTCGGGATGATCGCCGTGTGCGGGATGGGGATGCCGAGCGGATGCCGGAACAGCGCCGTGACCGCGAACCAGTCGGCCAAGGCGCCGACCATGCCGCCCTCGGCGGCGGCGCGGACGTACCCCATTGCGGGATAGCGGGGCTCCAGTGCGAACGCGACGATGAACAGGATCGCCATGAAGACGAGCGCGCCGAGCGCGACACCCTTCATGAACCGCAGCGACCGACGACGCTCCTGGTCGGCGGGGCTCAGCAGTTCGGTGGGCGTGCGGGGCATGCCGTCAGTCTCGCACGGCGTATCCTTGCCGCGTGATCGACGACATCAAGAAGCGCGCCCTGCACCGCACCGCCATCATCGAGGGGCAGATCCGAGGGCTCGCGAAGATGATCGAGAACGAGGACTACTGCATGGACATGATCGCGCAGTCCCGCGCGATCCAGAAGGCGCTCACCTCGCTCGACAAGCTGCTCATCGAGAACCACCTGCGCACGCACGTGGCGCACATGTTCGCCGAAGGCGGCGCCGAGCGCGACCAGGCCGTCGCCGAGCTGCTGAAGGCATACGACCTCGAGGCGGGCTGAGTTTCGGCATCCTGTCGCGCGGAGGGGGGGCGTCGGGTGGGTCGTCCGTCGGGTGGGTTGCGGGCGTGCCGGCGGTCGGGTTCGCTGCGGGTCGGGCGGGTCGCGGTCGTGGCGGGCGCGCCGCCGCTACGCCCGTCCGGTTCGGGCGCCAGGAATCTGTTCGGGCGCTAGAAAACTGTGGCGCCCGAACAGGGATGTGGCGCCCGAGTTCCGGAGCGTGCAGGGAAATGGCGCCCGAACAGGAATGTGGCGCCCGAGTTTCGGAGCCTGCAGAGAAGCGGCGCCCGAGTTCCGGAGCGTGGGGCAAAGTGGCGCCCGAGTTCCGGAGCATGCAGGGAAATGGCGCCCGTTGCTGCGCCCCGCCTACGAGCCCGAGACCGGCCCGAGCCACGCCGCGGCGACCGTGGAGTGCGCCGACTCGGGATCGGACGGGTGGAACATCCCCGCGAGGACGTCGCGGTACAGGCGCGACAACTCGTTACGGGTGAAGTACGACGACCCGCCCGCGACGAGCATCGCCTCGTCGACGATCTGCTTCGCGGCGACGACGGCGCGGTGCTTGAGGCCCGAGAGCTTCGCGAACCACAGCGCCCCGTGGTCGGCGGCGGCGTCGACGTCCGCGGCGAGCGCGGCGATCTGGGGGAGGAGGGCGTCGTAGGCGAGCGCCATCTCGGCGATGCGCCAGCGGATGTCGGGGTCGTCGCTGTATGCGAGACCCGTTTTCTTCGAGGTGCGCTTCTTCGCCGTCTCGACCGCGAGGTCGAGCGCGCGGCGCGCGACCCCGGTGTACACCGAGGCCAGGAGGATCTCGAAGACGCTGAAGATACCGAAGACGATCGGGTCGGGGTTCGGGCCCGGCGCGACGCGGCGGACCACGCGATCTTCCGGCGCGACGGCACCGTGGAGCTCCGTCGTCCGCGACTGGGTGCCGCGCATGCCGACGGTGTCCCCGTCGTCGCGGGTGATCACGGCATCCGTCCGCGGGACGAACGCGAACACCATCTTCGGGGCGTCGGGCGAGGTCTCGTCGAGTCCGTGGAGGCCGAGCTGCGTCCAGACCGGGGCGAGCGACGTGAAGATCTTCGTCCCCGTGAACGCGTACGAGCCATCGCCCTGGGGAACGGCCGCGGTGTCGCTGCCGAAGAGGACGAGGTCGTTCCCGGCCTCGCTGATCCCGAAGGCGAACACCTCGCCGGCCGCCGCCCCCGTCTGCACGAACTCGAGCCCCGGGATCGCGCGGTCGGAGAATACCTTCGCGACGCCCGTCCACACGAGGTGCATGTTGATCGCGAGCGCCGTCGCAGGGGAGGCAGAGGCGAGCCGCTGCTGCAGAAGGGATGCCTCGGCGAGCGCGAGCCCGGCACCGCCGAGCTCCTCGGGGACGAGGATCGCGAGGTAGCCGGCATCCTTCAGCTCGGCGAGGTCTTCGTCGGGGAAGCGGTTCTCGGCATCCACCTGCGCGGCGCGCGACCGGATGCGCTCGAGCAGATCGTCGGAAAGGTACGCGGCGGGGTCGAAGGCGCTCATCCCTCCATCCTGCCCCGGGGCGCCGCCGGGAGGGGCAGGATGGATGCCATGATCTCGACCGACCTCGCCGTGGCTCTGCGCGATGCGGGGCTCGTGTGGCATCCCGCCTCGGGCGACCGGTTCCAGCTCGACGAGCCGGAGTTCGAGGCCGATGTCTTCACGGTGAGCGAGATGACGATCGAGCCGCGCCGCTACCCGACGGGCACGATTCTCGCCTTCAACGGCACGACCGAGTGGGCGCTCGATTCGGTCGCCCTCGAAGACGCGCTGTGGCTGCCGCGCGAGGACCAGCTGCGCGAGCTCCTGCGCGGCGCGTTCCGGGCGCTCGTGCGCCTGCCCGACGCGCACCGCGTCGACATCCGGATCGGCGAGGCCGACCTGTCGTTCGAGCATCCCGAGCCGGCGGATGCCTATGCGCTCGCCGTCCTCGAGCTCTTGCGGCGCATCTCGTAGTCAGGCGTCGTCAGGCCAGCGCATCCGCGAGGTGTCGCATCGTGTCGTCGGGAAGGTCGCGGTGCGGGGAGTGGCCGGCGCCCGTGACGACCGAGACCGTGACGACGGGGTTCTGCCGCACCTCGTCGACGAGCGCTCCCTTGAAGATCGAGTAGACCTTCGGGTCGCTCGCGATGACGTGCGTCGGGACGCTCAGGCGGGCCGCGGCCGCGCGGACGTCCCACGGGGTGTTCTGCCGGTTCGTCTCTTCGACCGCCCAGCGGCTCGCCTGCTGCGCCGAGAGCGCCTTCAGTTCGATGTCGTTCTCATGCCATGTCGGGTGCTCGGCGCGGACGGCGGCGATGGAGGTGTCGGCGAACGAGCGCTCCTGGCTGTTGCGCACCACCTGGCGGTCGTGGTCGCCGAGGTGGATCGCCGGGTCGACGAGCACGAGCCGGCGGGTCCAGGCCGGGGCGTCGGCGCTCGCGACGGTCGACGCCGCTCCGCCGAGCGAGTGGCCGACGACGAGGTCCCAGGGGGCGTCGTCGTGCGCGCCGGTGTGGGCGAGGTCGGCGGCGTACGCGGCGATCGTGTAGTCGAGCGCGCGCGGAGCCGTGCCGTGGCCGCGGAGGTCGACGGCGGTCGCGTGCCACCCGGCATCCGCCAAGAACGTGCCGTAGCGCCACATCAGCGCGCCGTTGGATCCGAGGCCGTGGACGAGGAGTGCGCGGCGCGGCGCGGTCGTGGAGCCCCACGACAGGCGCGGGAGGGTGAGGGGAGCGGGCATGATCCCAGCCTAGGAGTGTCGCGGGTGAGGCGTGTCAGGTGATGACGTCGACCGGCACGGTGTCGGGGATCGGGGCGGCGTCGCGGCCGCGGAGGTCGGGGAATCCGCTCGCGAAGACGGTCGCCACGAGTGCGCCGACGATCGCGAAACCCGCGGCCACCGCGTATGCACCGACGGGGCCGACGCCGTCGATCATGAACCCCGCGATCGCGGAGCCGAGGGCCGCGCCGATGAGCTGCCCCGTGCCGATCCAGCCGTACGCCTCGGCGGTCTCGCTGAACTTGACGGATGCCGAGGTCGTCGCGAACATCACCGCGAGAGCCGGTGCGACGCCGATGCCCGCGACGATGAGGCACGCCCCCACCCACCACGGCGTCGCGGGGCCGACTTCGCCGACGAAGAAGACCGCCGCCGTGAGTCCGACCGCGACGACGGTGAGGCGCCGCGCCATCGCCCAGGGCCCCATCGGGAGATGACCGAACGCGAGACCGCCGGCGAGCGAGCCGACGGAGAACACCGCGAGGACGAGGCCCGCCTCGAGGCCGCCGTGCCCGCCGTCCGCGCCGTGGCCGAAGGTCGCGACGACCGCGGCCTCGACAGCGGCGCATGCGCCGATGAGGAGGAAGCCGATGACCGTCGCGAGGAGGACGACAGGCTTGCCGAGCACGCGTCCGAATCCGCGGCGGCTGCGCGGGATGCGCACGCGCCCGACCTCGGGGGAGAGGACGAACCACGCCCCGCCGAGCACCAGGATCGCGACGATCAGGATGAGCGCGACCGTCGTGCCGATCTGCGTCGCGACGAGCGTGATGACCACCGGCGCGAGGATCCAGATGATCTCCTGCAAGCTGGCGTCGAGGGAGAAGAGCGGCGTGAGCTGGCGGGCGTTGACGAGCTTCGGGTAGATCGTGCGGACCGCCGACTGGACGGGCGGGGTCGACAGTCCCGCCAGGAGTCCGAAGACCATGTAGCCGACGACGTTCATCGGCACGAGCGCGATGACGACGAGCGCGGCGGCGCACACGGCGGTCGTCAGCGTGATGACGCGGCGGATGCCCCAGATGCCCATCCACCGGCTCGTGACGGGTCCGGAGGTGGCCTGACCGATGGATGCCGCGGCCAGCACGAGCCCGGCGGCGCCGTACGACCCGGTCTGCTGCTCGACGTGCAGGAGGATCGCGAGGCTCGTCATCCCGTTGGGGAAGCGTGCGGTCAGCTGTGCCGCGATGATGCGCGCGACCCCGGGGGTGCGCAGCAAGTCCCGATATCCCGCCACCCTTCTACGGTAACGGTCGCGACAGGGTCGGTGCCGCCGCGCGGGCCGGGGCAATCGGCGAGGCCGTGCGCGACACGCCGGCGGTGTACCGCGACACGCCGAGGCGACGTATCCACAGGCAAATCGATGTCGGAGGCCCGGCGTAGCGTCGGCGCTGTGGATGGATGCCGGCATCCGTTCGGAAAAGCGCCGTGATCGCGGTGTTTCCGTGGCTCGGAATCCATGCCCGGTCTGTGGATGAAACGGTGGACAAGATGTGTTGTACCTGGGGAGAGCGGTGCAAAACTACACGGATGTAACTACTACCCCTTGTGGTGCCCCCCAATGTCGGCACCCATATGTAGTATTGGACTCCCGACGGCGCACAGCCGGTCACGGGGTTGGAACAGCGGGACTGAATCACTGGGTGAAGTGAGGGGAGCAATCGATATGGCGATCACGGTTTACACGAAGCCGTCGTGCGTGCAGTGCAACGCGACGTACCGGGCACTGGACTCGAAGGGCATCGATTACGAGGTCCTCGACCTGTCCGAAGACCCTGCCGCGCTCGAGCACGTCAAGTCGCTCGGCTACCTGCAGGCGCCGGTCGTCGTCACCGACGAGGACCACTGGTCGGGCTTCCGTCCCGACAAGATCGACGAGCTCGCGAGCCGTCTGGCCTGAGATGCAGGTACTGACGAGCGCCCCGCTGCTCGTCTACTTCTCGAGCGTGTCGGGGAACACCGCGCGCTTCATCGAGAAGTTGGGGATGCCGGCCCGCCGGATCCCCCTCACCGCTGCCGATCCCGATGTCGAGGTCGACGAGCCGTTCGTGCTCGTCACCCCGACGTACGGGGGAGGGCAGGGGCGCGGCGTCGAGAAGGGCGCCGTTCCCAAACAGGTGATCCGGTTTCTCAACGTCGAGAAGCACCGGGACCTCCTGCGCGGAGTGATCTCCGCGGGAAACACGAACTTCGGCGAGCACTTCTGCGTCGCCGGCGACATCATCAGCCGCAAGTGCACCGTGCCGCACTTGTACCGGCTCGAACTTTTCGGCACGCCAGACGATGTCGCCCGGGTGAGCGACGGATTGGAACGATGGTGGAAGCTGCAGTGACCGAGACGACGTTCAAGACGGACACGCGTTTCGAGGGGATGGACTACCACTCCCTCAACGCGATGCTCAACCTCTACGGTGCGGACGGGAAGATCCAGTTCGACGCCGACAAGCGCGCTGCGCGCGAGTACTTCCTGCAGCACGTCAACCAGAACACCGTCTTCTTCCACTCCCTCAAGGAGCGCCTCGACTACCTCGTCGAGAAGGAGTACTACGAGGGTGCGGTGCTGGAGAAGTACCCGTTCGAGTTCATCCAGGCCCTCAACGACCGCGCCTACGGTGCGAAGTTCCGGTTCGAGACCTTCCTCGGCGCGTTCAAGTACTACACGAGCTACACGCTGAAGACCTTCGACGGCAAGCGCTACCTCGAGCGCTTCGAGGACCGCGTCGTCATGACCGCCCTGGGCCTCGCCGACGGTGACCAGCGCCTCGCCGAACAGCTCGTTGACGAGATCATCTCCGGCCGCTTCCAGCCGGCGACCCCCACGTTCCTCAACACCGGCAAGGCGCAGCGCGGCGAGCTGGTGAGCTGCTTCCTGCTGCGCATCGAGGACAACATGGAGTCGATCGCCCGCGGCATCAACTCCGCGCTCCAGCTCTCCAAGCGCGGCGGCGGCGTCGCCCTCCTCCTCTCGAACATCCGCGAGGCGGGCGCCCCGATCAAGCAGATCGAGAACCAGTCGTCGGGCATCATCCCCGTCATGAAGCTGCTCGAAGACAGCTTCAGCTACGCCAACCAGCTCGGTGCGCGTCAGGGCGCCGGTGCCGTGTACCTCTCGGCGCACCACCCCGACATCCTGAAGTTCCTCGACACGAAGCGCGAGAACGCCGACGAGAAGATCCGCATCAAGACGCTGTCGCTCGGCGTCGTCATTCCCGACGTCACGTTCGAGCTCGCCCGCAAGGGTGAGGACATGTACCTCTTCTCGCCCTACGACGTGGAGAAGGTCTACGGTGTGCCCTTCGGCGACATCTCCGTCACCGAGAAGTACCACGAGATGGTCGACGACGCGCGCATCAAGAAGACGAAGATCAACGCGCGCGAGTTCTTCCAGACACTCGCCGAGATCCAGTTCGAGTCGGGCTACCCGTACATCATGTTCGAGGACACGGTGAACAAGGCGAACCCGATCAAGGGCCGCATCAACATGTCCAACCTCTGCAGCGAGATCCTGCAGGTGAACACGCCGACCACCTACAACGAGGACCTCTCGTACCAGCAGATCGGCAAGGACATCTCCTGCAACCTCGGGTCGATGAACATCGCGCTCGCGATGGACGGCAAGGACCTCGCCGGCACCGTCGAGACCTCGATCCGTGCACTGACCGCCGTGAGCGACCAGAGCCACATCCGCTCCGTGCGCTCCATCGAGGACGGCAACGACCGTTCGCACGCGATCGGCCTCGGCCAGATGAACCTGCACGGCTACCTCGCCCGCGAGCACGTGTTCTACGGGTCGGAAGAGGGCCTCGACTTCACGAACATCTACTTCTACACCGTGCTGTTTCACGCCCTCCGCGCATCGAACCAGATCGCGATCGAGCGCGGCACGGCCTTCGACGGCTTCGCCGACTCGACCTACGCGTCGGGGGAGTTCTTCGACAAGTACCTCGAGCAGGAGTGGGTGCCCCAGACGGAGCGGGTGGAGGAGCTGTTCGCCGGCATCCACATCCCCACGCAGGATGACTGGCGTGCGCTGAAGGCATCCATTCAGGAGCACGGCATCTACAACCAGAACTTGCAGGCCGTGCCGCCGACGGGCTCCATCTCGTACATCAACAACTCGACGTCGTCGATCCACCCGATCGCCTCGAAGATCGAGATCCGCAAGGAAGGCAAGATCGGCCGCGTCTACTACCCGGCGCCGTTCATGACGAACGACAACCTCGAGTACTACGAGGATGCGTACGAGATCGGCTACGAGAAGGTCATCGACACGTACGCCGCCGCGACTCAGCACGTCGACCAGGGCCTGTCGCTGACGCTGTTCTTCAAGGACACCGCCACCACGCGCGACATCAACAAGGCGCAGATCTACGCGTGGCGCAAGGGCATCAAGACGATCTACTACATCCGGCTGCGCCAGCTGGCGCTCGAGGGCACCGACATGACCGAGTGCGTCTCGTGCATGCTGTGAGCCGCTTCGACTCTGCGTTTCGACTCGCTTCGCTCGCTCAACGACCGATCTCTGTGATTGAGGAAGAATCATGACCCCTCCCGAACCGCTCAAGCTCGTCGACCACGTGCAGGCGATCAACTGGAACCGCATTCAGGACGAGAAGGACCTCGAGGTCTGGAACCGCCTCGTGAACAACTTCTGGCTGCCCGAGAAGGTGCCGCTGTCGAACGACATCCAGTCGTGGGCGACGCTCTCTCCCGAGGAGCAGACCGCCACGATGCGCGTGTTCACGGGCCTGACCCTCCTCGACACGATCCAGGGCACCGTGGGCGCCGTGTCGCTCATCCCCGACGCGATCACGCCGCACGAAGAGGCCGTCTACACGAACATCGCGTTCATGGAGTCGGTGCACGCGAAGAGCTACTCGTCGATCTTCTCGACGCTCGCCTCGACGCCCGAGATCGACGACGCGTTCCGCTGGTCGGTCGAGAACCCGAACCTGCAGAAGAAGGCCCACATCGTCATGGATTACTACCGTGGCGACGAACCGCTCAAGCGCAAGGTCGCCTCGACCCTGCTGGAGTCGTTCCTCTTCTACTCGGGCTTCTACCTGCCGCTGTACTGGTCGTCGAAGGCGAAGCTGACGAACACGGCCGACATCATCCGCCTGATCATCCGCGACGAGGCCGTGCACGGCTACTACATCGGGTACAAGTTCCAGAAGGGTCTCGAGAAGCTCTCGCAGGCCGAGCGCGACGAGCTGAAGGACTACACGTTCTCGCTGCTGTACGAGCTCTACGACAACGAGATCCAGTACACGCAGGACCTCTACGACGGCATCGGCCTGACCGAGGACGTCAAGAAGTTCCTGCACTACAACGCGAACAAGGCGCTCATGAACCTCGGTTACGAGGCGATGTTCCCCTCCACCGTGACGAACGTGAACCCGGCGATCCTGTCGGCCCTCTCGCCGAACGCGGACGAGAACCACGACTTCTTCTCGGGGTCGGGCTCGTCGTACGTCATCGGCAAGGCCGTCGCCACCGAAGACGAGGACTGGGAGTTCTGAGCCGTCGTCTTTCGTGACGGACGCGATCGGATGCCGCGGGGGTTCGCCTCCGCGGCATCCGTCGTTTCCGGCGCCCGGGCGACGGGCGTCCGTCATCCTTCAGATATGCTGAAGGTATGTTCCGTTCCCCGCTGACCCTGTTCCGCACGCTCGCCTTCGCCGAGGCGGTGTCGTGGACGCTCCTGATCGCGGGGCTCGTCGTCCGCTCGACCACGGGGTGGGCGCCGGCCGTCACGATCGGGGGAGGCATCCACGGGTTCGTCTTCCTCTCCTACGGGGCGACGGTCGTGCTCGTCGCGCTCAACAACCGGTGGAAGGCCGGTCCGACGATCGTGGCGCTCGTGAGCGCGGTCATCCCCTATGCGACCGTTCCGGCAGAGGTCTGGCTGCATCGCCGCGGTCTTCTCGAGGGCGCCTGGCGCACGAAGCCTGCTTCCGACGCCCCGGATGCGCGCTGGTACGACCGCCCGCTCGCGTGGCTGCTGCGACGGCCGTGGGTGCTCTTCCTCGCCCTTCTCGTCGTGATCGTCGCGATCTTCGCGGTCCTGCTCATCATCGGACCGCCGGTGCCGAAGAGCTGAGCGGGGACAGAGTGCCGCCGCTCGCCGAATCACGGTACGCCGCGCCTCCGACACCGGCGCGGCCCCACTAGCATTGGCGCATGAGTCAGGATGCCCCGCGCTTCAGCCCCGTCATTGCGCTTCTCGCAGTGTCGGCGATGTGGGAGGGCGAGCTGTCGGCGATCCTGCGTGACCTTGGCATCACGACACGCAAGTTCGGACTGCTCGGACACATCTACGCCGAGCCGGGTATCTCGTTCTCCGAGCTGGCGCGCCGTTCGCACATCACGGTGCAGTCCGCGCACACCGCCGTCCGGACGCTGGTCGACGACGGGCTCGTCGAAGACGCGACGGCCCACGCCGGGGCGGCGAGCGACCTCCACGTGACGCCCAAGGGCGCGCTGGTGCTCCAGACGGCGCGCGACCGTCTGTTCGAACTCGACGGGGCGCTCTCGCAGCGGTTGCCGAACGTCGCCGCGTCACTCGACGGCATCCGTGCGGGGATCGTCTGATGCGCGCCGTCGCGCGATGGCTGCTGGCGCTCCTGCTCGGCGCTGCCGGCGTCGGTCACCTCACGCCGTCGGGCCGCCGCGGCTTCCGTATCGTCGTCCCGCCGTGGGCGACGACGCTGCTGCGCACCGACAAGGACACGATCGTCGTCGCCTCGGGTGTCGTCGAGATCATGCTCGCGCTCGGGCTCGTGCTGTTGCCGAAGGAGAAGCGCCGGATCGGCTTCGCCGTCGCGGCCTTCTTCGTCGCGGTGTTCCCCGGCAACGTCTACCAGTGGCAGCAGAAGCGTGACGCCCCGGGGCTCGACACCGACACGAAGCGCCTCGTGCGCCTGTTCCTGCAGCCGGTGCTCGTCGCGTGGGCGGTCTGGTCGACGTCGGGCGACTGATCCGCAGCCGCCGGCGCCGCCGTCAGCGGCGCGTCGACACCGTCACGGTGAATCGAGCGTCGCGGGCGACCTGTCGCGTCGGGCCGATGATGCGCTCCAGTGCGGGCCGGTAGCGGAGCGGCGAGTTCCACACGCACCAGAGCTCACCGCCCGGGCGGAGCACGCGGGCGATGTCGGCGAACATCCGCGGGGCGATCTGGTCGGTCACCGCGGCGCCGGAGTGGAACGGCGGGTTCAGCGCGACGAACGACGCCGACGCGTCGGGGCGGAGCGTGAGCAGGTCGTCGCGCACGACGCGCATCCGGTCGCCCACACCGTTCGCGTCGGCGGTCGCCCGCGCGGACGCGACGGCGGATGCCGACTGGTCGCTGGACCAGATCTCGGCGGCAGGATGCCGCAGCGCAAGCCACGCGCCGACGGAGCCGTTGCCGCACGCCAGGTCGACGAGCGGGTCGTCGGCCGCGCCTCCCGCAAGGTCGGCGGGAAGGTGTGCAAGGAGGAGCCGGGTGCCGTGATCGAGCCGGGCCCCGCCGAAGGTACCGCCGAATGCGCGCAGTTCGACGCCCTCGTCGCGGCCTGCCGCCGGCACCGGCTCCCACCCCACGCGAGGTGTGCGGGCGACGAGCACGCGGGACTTCTGGCGGGCGTGCGTGACGTCCACACGGTCGAACGCCTCGGCGAGCACGTCGTTCATGGCGACGCTCATGTGCTTGATGCGACCGCCGGCGTAGACGACGACGTCGCGGTCGGCGTGCGCGGCGATGAGGCCGGCGATGTCGCGCAGCGTGTCGAGCGAGCGCGGCAGGCGGAGGAGGACGAGCCGCGCGCCCCGGAGGAGCGAGGCGTCGAGCTCCGCGAGCGAGACCACACGGCCCTCCAGATCGAGGCGGGCCGCGTTCTCTGCGAGCGCGCGCTCGCCCGTGAGCGCGTCCTGATGTACGCGGATCCGTTCCGCGCCGTCGCCGGCCCCGGCGTCCCAGGCGGCGCCGAGAGCAAGGGCGCCGTACGCGTCGCTGATGACCACGGTGTCTCCCGCGCGAATGCCTGCGCGTGCGGCGGCCGACTCGTCGAGGATGAGACGATCTGCGGCATCCGATGCGACGAGCCCCGCGCCCTCGATGTCGGGGAAGCGGCGGAGGCGTTCGAAGGGGAAGGTCACCATTCCCCGTCCGGGTCGTCGGGCGCGGCGCCGTCGTCGGATTCGGCGTAGCGCAGGTGAGCGTCTTCGGGCGTGCACGCGTCGCCGACGCGGATGCCGGGGGCGATGAGTCCCTCGGCCTGCAGGCGTTCGAGCTCGGCGACGGTGCGGCGGCGCAGCTCCCACGGGTCGATCGTGTTGACGTAGATCTTCGTGCCGCCCTCGAAGCCGGCAGGTGTCGAGACGCGCCACTTCAGCATGATGCGCCACGGCATCGGCCATGGGGCACCGGGCGGGCGGTAGTGCCACTCCTCGTTCGTCGGCACGAGGGGGCCTGTGGCGGCGTGCAGCGCGTGGACGAGGTCGGAGACGGCGCGGATGCCGGCGGGCGAGTGCTCTTGGGGCAGGTTCGCCGTCGAGGTCGAGTAGACCTCGAGCGTGGGATATCGGTGGCCGACGCCCGCGAAGGCGACCGCGCCGTCGGTCGCCGCGACGACGAGCCCCTCGGCGACCGCGAGATCGGCGATCTCATGCTGGTAGAGGAGCCGGTCGTGGCTCAGCAGGCGCAGTTCGTGGTCGACCTGGGGCCCGTGTTCGTCGATCGCGACGAGCTGCTTGTGCAGGTGCTCGAACGATGCACCCGCCGGGCGCAGCCAGTTCTGGAACACCGCGACGTACGCCGCGTGGGGCTGTGCCGCTTGGATCTCGGCGAGGGAGCGCACCGTGAAGGCGGTGTAGGCGGCGTGCTCGTCGGGGGTGAGCGTGCCCGACGAGGCGAGCTGATCGTCGGTCGTGGCACCGTCGAGCACGTGCCTCCGGGCGACGATGACGTCGTGCGAGCCGCCGAGGAGATCGAGAGCCGCCTCCTCGAGCGACACCGCCACTCCCGAGGCGGCGGCGCGGATGTCGGCGAGCGCCGCGATGTGCGCGCGACCCTCGGCGGTCGACAGGTATTCGCGCGCCCATTCGACGATCGTCGACGGCTGACGGAAGCCGTGGTTCTCACGCCAATACTCGGCCGAGACGATCTCGAAGAGGTTGCCGAACCGCCGGAACTCGGGGGTCGTGTCGCGCAGCCGTGCGGGCGGCACATGGGTGATGGGGGTGAAATCCGGCCCGACCAGGCGGACCTTTTCGGGGGTCGTCTCGAGCTGGCGATCGACGCAGAACGCACAGAGCCGGTCCGACTCGCCCGGCGCGAGGTGCCGCGGCTCGGTGCGCGCCGCGGCGAGCGGGCGGTTCGCGCGGCCCGGAACCGTCCATACCCGGGTGCCCGTGAGGGGGCCGAGCTGTTTGACGGTGCCATCCGGCAGCCGTCGGATCGGGGGAGGTGCACCGGTACTCACTCCTTCACTCTATCGATGATTTCTGCGAAGAAAGATACTAGCCAGAGCCGCACATAGCCCCTAATATGGGAACATGAGTTCCCCTGTCGATGCGCTGACCGACGCGGTCGCCGCTCTCGCGGGCGTGTGGCCCGATGAGCATGTCGAGGGGTGCGAGGCGGGCAGACTCGTCGAGATGAACCGGCTGGTCGGGCAGGTGCGGCGCCTGGTGGATGCCGCCGCTGTGCAGGTGGCCTCGGAGATCTCGCGGCAGTCACGACCCGAACTGGGAGCCGATTCCCTCGCCAAGCGGCAGGGGCATCGCAACGCGACCGTGATGCTCGCCACGACGCTCGGCACCACGACGGGAGAGGCGTCGAAGCTCATCGACGTCGGCGCGGCGACCGTGCCACAGTTGCGCCTCTCCGGCGAGGCCGCGCCAGCCCGGCATCCGCACGTCGGCGCCGGGGTCGCGTCCGGGCGGATCGGGCGCGATGCGGCCGCGGCGATCATCCGCATGCTCGATGGAGTCGAGCAACGGGTGGGCTCTTCGCGCCTCGACGAGGCCGAGGAGCATCTCGCCGCGCAAGCTCCGGGCTTGGATCTGCCGTCGCTGCAGCGATTGCTCGTGCGCATGGAGGCGCACCTCGATCCCGACGGCGTCGCGCCGAAGGAGGAGGATCTGCGCGCCCGCACGTTCCTCTCCGCGCGGCAGGATGCCTCGGGCGGCGTGACGTTGAAGGGATTCTTCGACCCGAGTCGCGGCGCGGTGGTGCTGAACCTCGTCGACGCGATGGTCACGGCCGAACTCCATCGACAGCGCGATGCCGAGACGAGGGGCAACGGTCTCCCGCCGCGTCCCATCCCGGAGATGCAGGCCGACGCCTTGATCGCGATCTGCGCGCACTACTCGGGGTGCACGGCAACGAATCAGACGTTGCCCGGCGCGACCGTCGTGGTGCGCGTCGCCTTCGACGACCTCCAGTCCGGCGCGGGTGTCGGGCTGATCGACGGCATCGACCAGCCGGTGTGTATCTCGACGGTGCGGCGGATGGCGGCGGGCGGCGGCGTCATTCCCGCGGTCCTCGGCGGTGAGTCGGAGATCCTCGACTGGGGGCGGGAGAAGAGGCTGTTCACGACGGCGCAGAAGCGCGCGATCACGACACGCGACGGCGGATGCATCGGGTGCGGCGCCCCGCCGGGAAGATCGCGGGTGCACCACATCGACTGGTGGTCGCACGGCGGACGAACAGACGCCGCGAACGGATGCCTGCTCTGCGACGCGTGTCATCATCTGATCCACGATCAGGGCTGGGAGATTCGGATCGACGGGCCAGGGATCGCGGCGGCGGTGTGGCTCATCCCACCCCCGCACGTGGATGCCGCGCGCACGCCACGACCTGCGGCGGCGACGTCGGCGCGGATGCCCGAAGCGGCAGCGTGAGGGCGGGCGGGTTCGTGCGCGGGGCGCGGGGGTACGGGGGCACGGGGTGCGGGTTCGTGCGCGGGGCGCGTGCCGTGCAGTGGGGGCGCCGGGGCACGGGGGCACGGGGTGCGGGTTCGTGCGCGGGGCGCGTGCCGTGCAGTGGGGGCGCCGGGGCGCGTGCGGGTGCGCCTGAAGCGGAGCGGTTAGTGCCGCCGAGGCGGCGCGCAAGGGGGAGACGCCGAGGGGTCAGCACGGGCACACTGGACACATGAAGACATTCGCGCGGTGGCTGCTCGGCGGCGCCATGGTATTCGCCGGCCTGAGTCACCTCTTCTGGGCGCGGAAGGACTTCCAGGCGCAGGTGCCCGACGCCGTGACCGACCTCCTGCCGATCGACACCGACGGCGTCGTCGTCGCGTCGGGGGCCGTCGAGATCATGCTCGGTGCGGCTCTCGTCGCTCTGCCGAAAGAGCGACGCCGGATCGGGAACATCCTCGCGGCGTTCTTCGTCGCCGTCTTCCCGGGCAACATCGAGCAGGCGGTGAAGCATCGCTCGGCGTTCGGTCTCGACACCGACCAGAAGCGGATCGTGCGCCTCTTCTTCCAACCGCTGCTGGTCGCGTGGGCGCTCTGGTCGACCCGCGACTGATCTGCCCACCACGCGAGTGACGCCGATCCCGCCCACATGGCGGCATGGCGGGCGTCAGCGCACCGCCGCGTAGAGGTGCTCCGGGCGGCCGGTCGAGCCGTACCGGAGGCGCACCTCGACCTGTCCGCGGGTGGCGAGCGCCGAGAGGTGACGCTGTGCGGTCGCCCGCGACACCCCGGCGCGGTCGGCGATCTCCGTCGACGACGCCTCGTCGTCGCCGAGCGCGTCGAGGACGACCTGTTCGGTCACCGAGCGCGATACGCTCGCCCGCGCGGCGTCTGCCAGCACGGCGAGAGCGCGGTCCACGTCGCCCTGCCGCAGCGCGTGGTCGCCGCTCACGAGGTTCCGGAACCGCACGTACCGGTCGAGCCGCTCGACGAGCTCGCGCTTCTCGAACGGCTTCATCAGGTACCCCCGTTCATGGCCTGACGACCGCCCCGCCCGATACACCGGCGGGCACGGCGAGCGGACCTGAGAAGGGGACCGGATGCCGAGGCATCCGGTCCCCTCTGTGCGGGTGTCAGCGCCGAGCGGTCAGCTCTTCGCCTCGGCCTTCGCGTCGACCGTGACGGTGCCGGTCTCGGCGGCGAGACGCTCGCGGTCGACCCGGTCGAGCTCGCGCAGCGAGATGCCCTTCGTCTCCCGCATGGAGATCACGGCGACGAGGGTGATGGCCGCGGCGATCGCCAGATACACGGCGATTGGTACGTAGCTCGCGTACGCCGACAGGAGCGCCGTCGCGATGATCGGTGCGAGCGAGCCCGCGACGATCGACGTGACCTGGTAGCCGATCGAGACGCCCGAGTAGCGCATGCGCGTCGGGAACATCTCGGCCATGATCGCCGGCTGCGGCGCGTACATGAAGGAGTGGATCACCAGGCCCAGGCAGATCGCCAGGATGATGATGACCGGTTCCTTCGTGTTGAACATCGGGAAGGCGATGAAGCCCCACGCAGCCGCGCCGATCGTGCCGATCGTGTAGACCGGCTTGCGTCCCACGACATCCGCGAGGCGACCGACGATCGGGATCACGATCATGTGCACGACGTGGGCGATCGCGATCATCGCGAGCACGGAGGCCGTGTCCATCTCGAGGTACTTCTGCAGGTACACGATCGAGAACGTCACCACGAGGTAGTACATGATGTTCTCCGCGAAGCGCAGGCCCATCGCCGTCACGACACCGCGGGGGTAGCGCTTGATGACCTCGAACACGCCGTAGCTGACGTGCTCCTTGGCCTGCACCTCCTCCTGCGCCTCGAGGAAGATCGGGGCGTCGGAGACCTTCGTGCGGATGTAGTACCCGATCGCGACGATCACGACCGAGAGCCAGAACGCGACGCGCCAGCCCCAGGCGAGGAAGGCGTCGGCCGGGAGCGACCAGTTCAGCACGAGCAGCACGATCGTCGCGATCAGGTTGCCGATCGGTACCGCCGCCTGGGGGAACGACGACCAGAAGCCGCGCGACTTGTCGGGGGAGTGCTCGGCGACCAGCAGCACGCCCCCGCCCCACTCGCCGCCGACCGCGAAGCCCTGCGCGAAGCGGAGGACGACGAGGAGGATGGGCGCGAGGTAGCCGACCTGCTGGAACGTCGGGAGGCATCCCATGAGGAACGTCGCGACGCCGACGAGCACGATCGCGACCTGCAGGAGCTTCTTGCGTCCGTACTTGTCGCCGAAGTGGCCGAACACGATGCCGCCGAGCGGGCGCGCGACGAAGCCGACCGCGTAGGTGACGAACGCCGCGATGATGCCGGCGTAGGGGTCGTCGGACGGCGGGAACATGATGAGGCCGAAGACCAGGGTTGCGGCGGTGGCGTAGAGGAAGAACTCGTACCATTCGACGATCGTCCCGGCCATCGCCGCGGTGACGACGCGACGCAGACTCGACTCTTTGTACTCTGCGTAAACGCTGTCGGGGGGTGTGGCTGTAGCCATGCGCTGATACCTCCTTGTAGAGCGCGAAGTGGCACAGGGGGAGTGCCGATGAGTGACGGTACCTGAAACGTGATTCAGGTACAAGACCCACGCCTGCACACTCCCTGTGCGGGCGCGCACAGGAGAGACCGAGACGAGCGCCCCGCGGGAGTCAGGAGGAGGTCGCGGGCGTGTCGGTGTGCAGGCGCACGCGGACGATGTTCGTCGACTCGTCGATGTCGGCGACGTCGGGGTGGGCCTTCACGAAATCGGAGAACGATCGGTGTCCGAGCGCCTTCTCGCTGAAGGACGGGTCCATGCGCTTGAGCAGGTTCTTCACTGCCGACAGGTGCACCCACTCCTCGTCGGTGCGCTCGCGCTCGAGGATGAGCGCGCGACGGAGGAGGTCGGCCGAGGGATCTTCGGCCTTCTTGCGCCGGCGCGCCCCGGAGGCGGGTGCGGATGCCGCGGCATCCGCCTTCTTCGGGGCGGTGGATGCCGGCGGCACCACGCCGGGGAGCGAGTCGTAGGAGTCGAACTGGTCGCACGCCGCGGCGAGCGACTTCGCCGTGGACCCGGCGACCCCGACGCCCACGACGACCCGGCCGAGCCGCTTGCAGCGCTGCGCGAGCGGGACGTAGTCGCTGTCTCCGGCGACGATCACGACGTGCGTGAGGTCGGGCAGGCGGAACATGTCCTCGACAGTGTCGACCGCGAGGCGGATGTCGGCGCCGTTCTTCGCGTAGGCGGCGGCGGGGAAGAGCTGGACGAGGTCGACGGCGCGCGCGACGAGCTGCGAGCGGTAGAACGCGTTCACGGGCGAGGACCAGTCGGCGTAGGCGCGTGTGAGGACCAGCGTGCCGAACGACGCGGCGTAGTCGATGATCGCGCCGACGTCGATCGTCGCCTCCTTGAGCTTCCGGGCGATCTCGGGCTCGTCGGGGTCGGCGATGATCTTCTGCCGGTCACCGGCGTAGGCGTTCCGTCCGTGCACCCGGTCGTACCAGCTCATCACGATGTTGTCGAAGTCGAGGTAGACGGCGACGCGGGGGTTCTGCAGGTCGGGCACGGTCACTGGCTCCTGTCGGATGCGTTCGGGTAGACGACGCCGAGCTGCGCGCGGATGTCGTCGAGGGTCTGCATGATCGCGACCGACTCCGCGAAGGGCAGGATGTCGCCGTCGGTGCGCCCGGCGCGCAGCAGCTCTTCGGCGTAGAGCGCCTGGAACTGCATGCCGCGCCCCTCGATGCGGGAGATGTACTCCTCGCGGACATCGCCGTCCGGCCCGACGAGGCGGAACGAGGTCGGCGTGTACCAGACCCGGTCGATGTCGATGCGAGCCTCGGTGCCGACGACGTGTGCGGTGTTCGGCCCCGCTGCGCGCGAGCTCGTCGCGATCGAGGAGACCGCGCCCGAGGGGTGGCGGAGCGCGATCGACGCCTCGGTGTCGGCTCCCGTCTCACCCAGACGCCCGAGCGCCCGCGCGTCGGTCGCGGGGCCGAGGATGTCGACCGCGAACGACACCGGATAGATGCCGAGGTCGAGCAGCGCGCCGCCGCCGAGCTCGAGCGCGTTCAGGCGGTGGTTCGGGTCGTCGGTGATCCGCTGGGTGTGATCGGCGATGACCGTGCGCACCTCGCCGAGCGCCCCGGAGGCGACGAGTTCGCGGATCCGCACCATGTGCGGCAGGTAGCGCGTCCACATCGCCTCCATCGCGAGGAGTCCGCGCTCGGCGGCGGCATCGCGGATCGCGATCGCCTCCGCGGCATCCAGCGTCACGGCCTTCTCGATGAGGACGTTCTTGCCCGCCTCGAGGGCGAGCAGGGCGTGCGCCGCGTGGTGGCTGTGCGGGGAGGCGACGTAGACGATGTCGACGTCCGGATCGGCGACGAGGTCTTCGTAGGAGCCGTGCGCGCGCGGGATGCCGTACTGCTCCGCGAACTCCCGTGCGGAGTCGGCGCGGCGCGAGCCCACCGCCGCGATGTCGAGGCCCGCGGTGCGCAGGTCTTGCGTGAACGCGTGGGCGATGCCGCCCGTCGCGAGGATGCCCCATCGGATGCTGTGTGTGCCGCTGTCGCTCATGCCTCGAGCCTACCGAGCAGTGCCGTCGCGGTGCCGTTCGGACCCGTGCCGTCGAGCGCCTAGTCTCGATGCGTGAGCACTCCCGCCGACGAAGATCGTGCCGCCCTCGATCGTTTCCGTGAACTCCTCCGGATTCCCACCGTGTCGCACGCCGATGAGTCGATCATCGACTGGCAGGCCTACGAGCAGTTCCGCACGGCGCTCGAGCGGCTCTACCCCCGCACCCACGAGGTGCTCACGCGCGAGGTGATCGACGGGCACTCGCTCCTGTACCGCTGGGAAGGGCTGTCACAGGCCGACCCGCTTGTCCTCATGGCGCATCTGGACGTCGTGCCGGTGAAGCCCGAGGAGTGGGAGTACGACCCGTTCGCCGCCGAGATCGTCGGCGCGGGGGCGGATGCCGCAATCCATGCGCGCGGCGCGATCGACGACAAGGGGTCACTCGTCGCGATCATGGAGGCGATCGAGCATCTCGTCGCCGAGGGTTTCACCCCTGCGCGCGACGTCTACCTGTCTTTCGGGCACAACGAGGAGACCGCCGGCGGCGGCGCGCGGGCGATCGTCGCGGCGCTGGCGCAGCGCGGCGTGACACCCGGGCTCGTCCTCGACGAGGGCGGCGCGGTCGTCGACGGCGCCGTGCCGGGCGTTGCGACTCAGACCGCCATGGTGGGCGTTGCCGAACGCGGCGTCATGACGATCATCCTCACGGCCCGTGAGGCCGGGGGGCACGCCTCGACGCCGCCCGCCATGCCCGCGACCGCCCGGCTCGCACGGGCCATCGATCGGCTGCGGAGGCATCCGTTCCCCACGCGGATCACTCCGCCGGTCCGCGCCCTCTTCGCGACCGTCGCCCCGCACACGGACGGGGCCCTCGGGTGGGTGTTCGGGAACCTCCGGCTCACTGGGCCCCTCCTCGCGAAGGTGTTCCCGTTCCTCGGGCCCGAGATGAACGCGATGGTGCGGACGACGGTCGTGGCGACGGAGCTCTCCGGCGCGCCCGGCGAGAACGTCCTCGCCACGCGGGCGCAGGCCTCGCTCAACATCCGGCTGCTGACCGGCGACACGGTCGACGGCGCCGCGGCGCGCGTCCGCCGCGTGATCGCCGACCCCGAGGTGGAGATCGAGGTGCGGCACGGATCCGACCCGTCGCCCGTGTCGCCGTGGCGCGGCGAACCGTGGCGCCGGATCGCAGGAGCGGTGGCGAGCTCCCTCGGAGGCGACGTCGTGACCACCCCGTACATCCAGCTGGGCGCGAGCGACAGTCGCTGGTTCACGGCGATCTCATCGCACGTCTACCGCTTCACGCCGTTCCACCTGACGCCGTCCGAGCGCGAGGCGCTGCACGCGCACAACGAGCGCATCCGCGTCGACTCGTGGCTCGCCGGGATCGGGTTCTACCGCGATCTCGTGCGGGCGAGCTGACCCGCGGACACCCGGCGTCGACACCCGGCGCCGCTCAGGGGACGAGAACGATCTTCCCGTCGGTGCCCGCCTCGACGAGGCGATGCGCCTCGGCGGCGTCGGTGAGAGGCAGCTCCGGGCCGAGGTCGACCGAGAAGGCGCCGGCCGCCATCAGGGCGATGGTCACGGGCATCGCCTCGGCTCGCCACGCCTGCTCCGCCGCGGTGAGGGGCACGGGACTGCCGCCCATGAAGGCGCGGATGCCGAGACCCGCCGCATCGGCGCCGCGCACGAGGGTCGCGATGCGGGTCTTGTCGGCGACGAGCTCGATCGACTGAGCGAGCGCCTCGTCGGTGCCCGCGAGGTCGATCGCGACCGTGACACTGTCGGGCGCGAGCTCTCGCACGCGCGCGACGACGCCGTCGCCGTAGGGGATCGGCGTCGCACCGAGCTCGGCGACGCGCGCGGCGCGGCGGTCGCTCGTCGTTGCGATGACGCGTGCTCCGGCGAGGACGGCGAACTGGATGACGGCCTGGCCGACCGACCCCGACCCGCCGTGGACGAGCACCGTGTCGTGGGCGCCGACAGCGAGCGAGCGGACGGTCTGGTAGGCCGTGCCGACGGGAACGCCGAGGGCCGCGCCCTGAGCCGCGGACACCTGCGGCGGACGCGGCTCGAGGTGCTCGGGGGTGGTGACGAGGTCGGTCGCGTAGGCGCCGGTCGCGCCGAAGACGACGACGGTATCTCCCACGCGGAAGCCTTCGACGCCCTCGCCGACGGCGGTCACGACGCCCGCGGCATCCGAACCGACGCCGCGCGGTGCGGTGATGGGCGGCGACGGGCGCTTTCCGGAGCGGAGCTTCGCGTCGATCGGGTTGACGCCGACGGCCTCGATGCGAACGGCGACCTCGCCCGCGCCGGCGGCAGGGGTGTCGATCTCGGTGGCGGTGAGGACCTCGGGTCCTCCGACGGCGGTGTAGGTGATCGCGGTGCTCATAGTGGGGTCAACACTACGGACTCGGGATTCTTCCCGGGCAGTGCCGACCAGTGGGGTGGGTAGGTCAGCGCGCTTCGGCGAGCGCCTTCACGATGCGCGGCAGCGAGACGGGTTCGGCGGTGCCGAGCTGCTGGGCGAACAGGCTCACGCGGTACTCCTCGAGAAGCCACCGCGCGTGGGCGAGGCCGGGCGCGGCATCGGAGCCGGCGGGGATCGTGCCGCCGGCATCCGTGTACGCTGCGGCGGCGCGTTCGTATTCCGTCAGCCGCTGCCGGTCGCGTCCGGGGGCATCGGCGAGTGTCTGCACGCGCAGGAGCGCGCCCTGCAGGTAGCGGGGGAGATGCGCGAGGCGGGCGAGGCCCGTCTGCGAGACGAATCCGGGGTGGATGAGTCCCGCGAGCTGGGACTTGGTGTCGCCGAGCGCGGCGAGGAGGGTCATCGAGTTCTGACCCTTGATCGCCCGTTCGACGTCGCGCTGTGCCGTGAGGATGCGGGCCGTGAGCGACACGGCCTGGAAGAGGTCGTCGACGACGGAGGCTGAGAACGCGTCGCGCGCCGCGGCGAACTGCGCGGCCGTGCGCACGCCGTCCGGTGCGACGCGCGCGAGCACGGCGTCGGCGACGGCGACGCGCGCGTCTTCGATGAGCGCCTTCGCCGACGGATAGGGGGATGCCGCGAGCGACAGCTTCTCGGCCGCCGTGAGGTGATCGAGGACGTACGCGGCCGGCGAGGGCACGGCGAGCAGGAGCAGCCGTCGCACGCCCGCGTGGGTGAGGCGCGCGGCACGCTCGGGCGTCGCCTCGATGCGGAGGGCGACGGCATCCTTCTCGTCGACGAGCGCCGGGTAGCCGCGGACGACGCCGCCGGCGACCTTCGTGTCGATGACGGCCGGCAGTTCCTCGGGCAGCGCGGTGAGGTCCCACGTCGTGAGACCGGTGCGTTCGGTCAGCGCCGGGCCGGCGGGGTTGACGGGAGCGGGGCTGCTGCCCGGCGTGCGCGCCGCCGCGACCCGGTCGGTCGGTCGCGGCTCGCGCGTGAGCGTGCGGGCGACCGGCTCGCGCGCCCGGCCCGCGAGCCGGGCCTGCAGGTCGGCGAGGTCGCGCGAAGTGCCGGCCGTGCGCCCGCGGTGGTCGACGGCGCGGAAGGTCACGAGCAGGTGCGGCGGTACCCGTTCGAGCTCGAAGTCGGCGGCGGTCACGGGCTGATTGGCGACGCGCTGGATGCGCGCGGCGAGGGCTGCGGTCAGCGACTGCGTGGGGAGGCCCCGGTGGTGCTCGGGACCATCGCCGGCGAGCTCGTCGCCGAGCTTCGCGGCCCAGTCCGCGGCGGGGACGACGTGCCGCCGGATGCTCTTCGGCAGCGCGCGCAGGAGCGCCGTGATCAGTTCCGCGCGGAGCCCGGGCACCTGCCAGTCGAACCCGTCGGGGCGGAGCGCCGCGAGAAGCGGCAGCGGCACGACGACGCTGACGCCGTCTTCCGGGTCGCCCGGCTCGAAGCGGTAGGCGAGCGAGAGCGTCTGGTCGCCCTGCTCCCAGCGTCCCGGGAAGGCGCTCTCGTCGGTGCGCGACGAGGCGTCGAGCAGATCGGCCTCCGACATGTCCAGCAGGCGCGGGGTGCGCGCGGATGCCTCTCGCCACCACGCCTCGAAGGAGCGCACGTCGACGACGTCCGGCGGGATGCGCGCGTCGTAGAAGCGGAAGACGGCCTCGTCGCCGACGAGGATGTCGCGCCGACGCTCGCGTTCCTCGACCTTCTCGAGGCGTCGGCGCAGCTCCAGGTTCCGCCGCTCGAACGCCGTCAGCTTCTTGTCGAGGTACTGGACGTTCCACTCGCCGTCGACGAGCGCGTGGCGGAGGAACAGCTCGCGCGCCTGATCGCGGTCGATGCGGGCGAGCTGCACGCGCCGGCGCGGGATGATCTCGACGCCGAAGAGCGTGACCTTCTCCGCGGCGACGGCGGCGCCGGCATCCTTCGACCAGTGCGGGTCGCTGAGCGTGCGGTGCGCGAGGTCTCCTGCGGGTTCCTCCGCCCACGCGGGGTCGATCGCGGCGACCGTGCGGCCGTACAGGCGCGAGGTCTCCACGAGCTCGGCGGCCATGACGGCGTCAGGGGACGCTTTGCGCAGGGCCGATCCGGGGAAGATCGCAAAGTTCGCTCCGCGTGCGCCGCGGTAGGCGGCGAGGGGTTTGCGCTTGTCACCGGGCTTGGTCTTGGAGGTCGAGCGCGTGTCGAGGACGCCGATGTGGGAGAGGAGCCCCGCGAGGATCGCGCGGTGCACGAGGGCGGGGTCGGCGGTGACCTCGCTCGGCGCGCCCTTCACACCGAGCAGCTGGCGCAGCTGACGGTGCACGTCGAACCATTCGCGCACGCGCACGTAGTTCAGGAACTCGGCGCGGCACAGGCGCCGGAACGCGCTCGAGCCGAGATCGCGCTGCTGCTCCTGCAGGTGGTTCCAGAGGTTCAGCAGCGTGAGGAAGTCGCTCGTGGGGTCGGCGAACCGCGCGTGCGCCCGGTCGGCCTGCTCGCGCGCCGCGCCGTCCTCGGCGGACGGCCGCTCGCGGACATCCTGGATCGACAGTCCCGCCACGATCGCGAGGACGGGCGCGAGGACGTCGAGGCGGCGCGCCTCGAGCAGCATGCGGGCGAAGCGCGGGTCGATCGGGAGGCGCGCGATCTCGCGCCCGATCTTCGTGAGGCGCCGCTCGCGCGTGCCCGTCTTCACGCCCGCGCCGGTGACGGCGCGGAGCTCCGTCAGCAGCTCGAAGGCCGCTTTGACGCCCCGGCTGTCGGGCTTCGTGAGGAAGGGGAACTCCTCGATGTCGCCGAATCCGAGGGCGAGCATCTGCAAGATGACCGAGGCGAGCGAGGTGCGCAGGATCTCCGGCTCGGTGTACTCGGGCCGCGAGGCGAAATCCTCCTCGGAGTACAGCCGGATCGCGATGCCGTCGGAGGTGCGGCCCGCGCGCCCCGAGCGCTGCTGGGCGGATGCCTGCGAGATCGCCTCGATCGGCAGTCGCTGCACCTTGGAGCGCACGCTGTACCGCGAGATGCGGGCGGTGCCGGCATCCACCACGTAGCGGATGCCGGCGACCGTCAGGCTCGTCTCGGCGACGTTCGTCGCGAGGATCACGCGACGGCGCACTCCCGCGACGCGCGACGGCTCGAACACCCGGTGCTGCTCGGCCGCCGAGAGCCGTCCGTACAGGGGGAGGACCTCGGTCGGGCGGGTGTCCTTCGCGTACATGCCGCGGACGGCATCCATCGCATCGCGGATCTCCGCCTCGCCCGGCAGGAAGACGAGCACGTCGCCGTCGGCCTCGCGGTCGAGTTCGCGCAGCGCCGCGAGGAGGGTGTCGACGTCGTCTTCCGAGCCCTCCTCGGCGACGGGGGAGCGGTAGCGGATCTCGACCGGGTACGTCCGGCCCGAGACCTCGACGATGGGGGCGGGCGTGCCCTCGGCATCCGCGAAGTGACGCGCGAAGCTCTCCGGGTCGATCGTCGCCGAGGTGATGATGACCTTCAGGTCGGGGCGTTCGGGGAGGATCCGCGCGAGGTAGCCGAGCAGGAAGTCGATGTTGAGCGAGCGCTCGTGCGCCTCGTCGACGATGATCGTGTCGTAACGGCGCAGCAGCCGGTCGCGGTGGATCTCGTTGAGCAGGATGCCGTCGGTCAGAAGCGCGATCTTCGTGTCGGCGGAGACCTGATCGGTGAAGCGCACTTTGTAGCCGACGGCGCCGCCGAGCGGCACCTGCAGCTCCTCGGCGATGCGCTCGGCGATCGTCCGCGCCGCGATCCGCCGGGGCTGGGTGTGGGCGATCTTCGTGCGGCCGAGTTCGAGGCAGATCTTCGGCAGCTGCGTCGTCTTGCCCGACCCGGTCGCGCCCGCGACGATCACGACCTGATGCCCCTCGATCGCGCGCGCGATCTCGCCGCGGGCCGCGCTGACGGGCAGCTCCGGCGGGTAGGAGATCACGGGTTCGGCGGAAGGCATAGCCCTCCATCGTAACCGCGCGCGGTCACTGTCAGGTCGTCAGACCCATCCCTGCATCCAGTTGTGCAGGCGGTAGAACTCGTACGGCACCTGCATGCCCGACCACAGCGGATACCAGAAGATCGACAGCAGCACCGCGACGGCGAGGAAGACGATCACGATCCGCTGGCCGACGAGGCGACGGCGCACCGAGCGGGCGACGGATGCCGCGGCATCCGCGGCGGTCAGCGGCGGCGCCGGGTCGTCGAGACGCTGCGGCGACGCGATCTGCCGCAGCGCGAACGTGAGGGCGAGCAGCAGGAACGGCCAGATGACGATCGTGTAGAACTGGAAGATCGTCCGCTCGGGGTACACGAACCACGGCAACCACGTCGACGCGATGCCGACCAGGACGAGTGCCTTCCGCCAGTCCCGGTCGAGCACGAACCGGTAGATGAGGTAGATCATCGCCGCGATCGACGCGTACCAGAGGAGCGGGTTGGGCATGGAGTAGAGGATCTCGAGGCATCCCCCATGGCCTGTCGCCGGGCACCCACCCTGGCCGTTCTCGGTGGCATTGGCGTACATCGAGGTCGGCCGCCACAGCAGCGCCCACTGCCAGGCGGGACTCTCGTAGCTGTGCGGCGAGGTCATGCTCGTCATCGAGTTGTAGATCGTCTGGTGGTACTTCCAGAGGCTCTGCAGGCTCAGCGGCACCCAGCTGAACACGCCCGTCGCGGGGTTCGCGTCGGCCGCGTGACGGTCGTAGCCGCCATCGCTCGTGAGCCACCCGATCCACGACGCGAGGTACACGACGAGGGCGACGGGCACGAGCAGGACGAAGGAGACGAGGCCCTGCCGCACGGCATCCGTGGGCCAGAACGTGACGCCCAGGCGCCGCCGCTCGAGCGCATCGGTGACGACGAGGTACAGACCGATGGCGGCGAGCACCCAGACGCCCGACCACTTCACGGCCGTCGCCGCACCCGCCGCGGCTCCCGCGGCGATCACCCACGGGCGGTTCCAGACGATCGCCCCCCACGGCACAGGCTCGCCGTCGGCGCTGCGCGCGACGGTCGCGGCGGCCAATCGGTCGAGCGCCTGTCGTCGGTCGAGCGCCGTGAACCAGAACGCGAGCAGGATGAAGAACGCCAGAAAGATGTCGAGCAGCGACACCCGGCTCATGACGATGCCGAGTCCGTCGATCGCGAGGAGGAACGCGGCGACGCTCGCGAACACCGTCGAGCGCGTCAGCGTCCTCGCGAAGAGGAAGAGCAGCAGCACCAGCGCCGTGCCGAACAGCGCCGCCGAGAAGCGCCAGCCGAAGGAGTTCTCCGGGCCGAACAGCGCCATTCCCGCTCCGATCAGGAACTTGCCGAGCGGGGGGTGCACGACGAAGCTCGGATCGGTGAGGAAGATGTCCGTCTCGCCCGCGGCGAAGCGTGCGTCGGCGCCCGCCGGCCACTGCGCGGCGTAGCCGAGGTTCCACTGGCTCCAGGCATCCTTCACGTAGTACGTCTCGTCGAAGACCAGGGCGTGGGGGTGGCCCAGATTCCAGAAGCGCAGGATGCCGGCGAGCGCCGTGATGAGTGTCGGCGCCAGCCAGGCGTAGAGGCGCTCGAGGCGAGGGTCGGCGGCGACCCGTGCGCGCCACCGGTCGTAGCGCGATCCGCGCGCGGCCGGGAGGAGGGGCGGGGCGGTCGTCGTCACGGGCACCAGCCTATGCTGGGGCCGTGATCATCCTCGCTGCAACCCCGATCGGGAACCTCGGGGACGCGTCGGCCCGTCTCGTTTCGGCCCTCGAATCGGCGACGGCGGTGGCCGCGGAGGACACCCGCACGACCCAGCGCCTGCTGCGCGCGCTCGACATCGCCAATCGGCCGACCCTCATCGCGCTGCACGACCACAATGAGCGCCAGCGTGCGGCGGAACTCGTCGCCCGCGCGCGGGACGAAGATCTGCTCGTCCTCTCCGACGCGGGGATGCCGACGGTCTCCGACCCGGGATACGCGCTCGTCACCGAGGCCATCGCGCAGGGCGTCGAGGTCACGGCGATCCCGGGACCGAGCGCGGTCGTCACGGCGCTCGCCATCGCCGGGCTGCCGACCGACCGGTTCACCTTCGAGGGTTTCCTGCCTCGGAAAGGCGGCGACCGGCGCCGCGCGCTCGGCGCGCTCGCGGCCGAGCCCCGGACGATGGTCTTCTTCGAGGCGCCGTCGCGCCTCGCCGAGACCCTCACCGCGATGGCGGACGCGTTCGGCGCCGAGCGGCCCGCCGCCGTCTGCCGCGAGCTGACCAAGCTCCACGAGGAGGTCGTCCGCGGCGGGCTCGGAGAGCTCGCGGCGTGGGCCGCGGAGGGCGTCCGCGGCGAGATCGTCGTCGTCGTGGGCGGCGCCGTCGCCCGCGCAGTGTCGGCGGACGACGCGCTCGTGCAGGTGCAAGCGCTCGTCGCGTCGGGCGTGCGGTTGAAGGATGCCGCGGCAGAGGTCGCCGCACAGACCGGGTTGAGCTCGCGCGACCTGTACCAGGCGGCGCTCGCCGCTCGGTGACCGGGGGCGAGTCGAGACGGCGTCCGCGGGGTCACTCGGGCGGGGCGCCGAGGGCGGTGAAGGCCTCGGGGTCGAGGTCCTCCGACGCGGTGGACGCGGGCGGCGCCGAGACGCCGGGGAGGGCGAACGCGGCGAACGCCGTGCCCTCGGCACGCACGCGCACGGCGCCGTCCGGCTCGACGCTCACAGATGCCTCGCCGAACAGCGACTGCGCGGCATCCGCGCCCACGATCAGCGGCGCAGGGATCACGGCATCCACCCCGCCCCGCGTCGCGACGACGAGGACGCTCTCGTCGGCGCTCTCGCGCACGAACACGACGGCGTTATCGTCGACGTGGAGCCACCGGAGGCCTCCCGTCGACAGCGCCGAGTGCCCGCGTCGCAGCGCGATCAGGTCGCGGTACAGCGCGATGCGCTCCGCGACCTCGGGCTCGCCGGCACGCTCCCAGGGGATCGGGGTCCGGCTCATCTCACCGTCGACGGCCTCGAGACCGAACTCGTCTCCCGCGTAGACGACCGGGATGCCGGGGAGCGTCATCGACAGCCCGAGGGCGAGGGGCACGGCGCCCGGGGACGCATACGTCGCGAAGCGTGCGGTATCGTGCGTGTCGAGGGCCGACATCGTTCCGCGCTGCACACGCCACGGGATCTGGCTCGTGAACCGGCGGAACTGGTCCACGAACTGGCGTGCGCTGTACCGCGGCATCCCGGTCGGCAGCCCGAAGAACCACATGTCCTCGCTGAGCTCGCCGTGGAAGCCGTAGTGCGGGATGCGCCGCGGGTCGGCCAGCCACGCCCACACGCCGCGGGTGAAGGCCGGGTACGTCATGCCGCCGTGCCACGCGTCGCCCTGCAGATCGGATGCCGCATCGTTCGTCGACTCCGCGAGCAGCAGCGTCTCGGGATTCACGTCGATCATCGTCTGCCGGAGCGCCTGACGGACCTCGGCGTTGTGGTCGATCCGGCCGAGGCGGCCGGTCATGTTCGCGACGTCGATGCGCCACCCGTCGATCCCGTACGGCGGCTGCAACCACCGGGCGACGACCGAGCCCTCACCGTCGACGAAGCGGCGACGCAGCTCGTCGCTCGACCAGTCGAACTTCGGCAGCGTGTCGGCGTCGAGCCACGTCTCGTACGTCTCGTTCGCGTCGTCGTGGAAGTAGTAGAACGCGCTCTCGGGAGCTTCGGGATGGCGGTGCGCGGCGCGGAACCACTCGTGCGCGATGCCGGAGTGGTTCGTCGTGAGGTCGCCGATGATCCGGATGCCCCGGGCGTGCGCCGCCTCGATGAGCCGGCGGTATGCGTCGTCGCCGCCGAGGACGGGGTCGATGGCGTCGAAGCGCGAGGCGTCGTAGCGATGGTTCGACTCCGCGGGGAAGATCGGCGTGTGGTAGAGCGCCGTGACCCCGAGAGCGGTGAGGTGGTCGAGCTTCTCGGCGGCGCCGTCGAGGTCGCCGCCGTAGAACTGGTGGCCCCGCCCGGGGTGCACCGGGTCGAGCGGCTCGTCCCACGCCGCGGGGATCGCCCACGCGGGCGTGGGCCGCTCATCCGCCGCGGCCGAGCGCGCGAAGCGGTCGGGGAAGATCTGGTAGAGGATCGTGTCCTCCATCCAGGCGGGCGGCGCGTTCTCGGCGACGAGGGCGAAGTCCTGCCCGTCGAGCGCGTCGATGTCGGTGAGGCCGGCCTGGTTCAGGATCTCGACGCGCCCGTCGGCGAGGACCAAGTGGAACCGGTAACCGTGCCGGGGGTTCGCGACGACGATGCGTGCCGTCCACCACTCCCACCCGTCGACCGCGCCGTCGCGGGACGCCTCGACCCACGCCGGTTCGTGATCGGGGTTCGAGCGGACGAGGACGCGCTCGACCGGGCCGTAGCCCCCGCGCGGCGACACGGGGACGCGCAGGCGGACGGCGACGTCGTCGCCGATCGCGGGTGCGGCATGCGAGACGTACAGGGGCGAGCCGTCGTGGTGCGGGCGGCGTGCGGCATCCATCATGAGAGGACCTCCGGGTAGGTGCCGACTCCGACGTCGGCGAGATGCGACGTGGTTGCACGCGACCGCGTGACAGAGCCCCTCAGTTGTGGTTCCAGTCTACCGCCGAGCGGTCACCGGCGCGCCCCGACGTGGATGGCGACCGCGCCGTCGGCAGGCACCGTCGTCGTGACTTCGCCGCCCGACACCGTGACGGTCGCGCCCGCGCAGCCGGATGCCGAGGCAGCGCCGGCACCGCCCGAGACGACGTCGCAGTACTCGCCGTCGGGAAGGCCGGCGGGAATGGTGGCGTCGGCATCTTCACCCGACGGGTTCACGAGCAGAAGCGCCCGTCCGTCACGCTCGAACCCGTACACGTCGCCGTCGGAGACACCCGCGAGGCGGGGCGCGTCGCCGGCAAAGCGGCGAAGTTCGAGGAGGCCCGCGATCGCCGTCCACGCCTCGGTGCAGATGCCCTCGCCGTCGGCGTAGGAGTCTTTCGGCCCGCTCACCCCGGCGCAGTCCCACCCGAGCGCGCGCCCCGAGGCATCCTGCGCCGGTCCTGCGTCGCGGTCGGTGAAGGCGTAGCCCGAAAAGACGACGGGAGTGCCGTAGTCGTCGGCGAGCATGAGCGCGTTCGCAATCAGGTAGAGGCCGCCGTCGCGGTACGTGAGGGATGCCTCGCCGCGTTCGGTGTCGTGGTTGTCGATGAAGACCACGGCGCTCTCGGACGGCACGTGCAGCGGGCGCTCGTCGCCGAGCTCCGGATCGGTGACGACCCCCGCCTTCAGGCCCGGACCGAGGTCGCGCGCGTACTGGAACTCGAACACCTCACCGAAGCCCGTGTACTCCTCGGGCTGAATGGGCTCCGAGCCCGCCCCGCGGATCACCTCGCTCATGATGACGGTGCCCTCGGGCGGTGCCGACACGATCGCCTCGACGTCCTCCGCGGCCATGTGCTTGGCGGCGTCGATGCGGAAGCCCGCGACGCCGAGGTCGAGCAGGTGCGTCAGGTACCCGTCGATCGTCTGCCGGACGGATGCCGAGGACGTGTCGAGGTCGGCGAGGTTCACCAGCTCGCACGTCTGCACCTGCTCGCGGGACGAATAGTCGGCGATGTCGTCGTCGGCGGTCAGGCCGCAGTGGTGAAAGTCGCCGTCCTCGTAGAGGCCGGGGTAGGAGTAGTGCGTGAACGCCGTGCCGCCCGTGCCCGTTCCCGACTCGATGCCGGCCATGTGATTGATGACCGCGTCGGCGATGACGTCGACGCCCGCCGCATCGCAGCGCGCGACCATGTCGGCGAACTCCGCCTCTGTGCCCAGGCGCGAGTCGAGGTCGTACGAGACGGGCTGGTAGCTCGTCCACCAGGCATCCCCCGTGATGTGCTCCTGCGGGGGAGAGGTCAGCACCCACGCGAACCCCGCGGGGCCGATCGTCGTCTCGCAGTCCTCCGCGATCGAGATCCACGGCCGCTGGAACAGCTGCACCCCGACGTCGGGCGCGGAGGGCGCAGCGGCGTCGCCGCCTCCTGGCGTGCACGCCGCGAACCCGCCGACGCCGAGGATCAGCACCCCCGCCGCGGCGAGCGCGCGCGTACCTCTCATCGCGTCACTCCAGGCACCGGACGGCGTGCAGCGGTCACTTCACCGAACCGGCGGTCAGGCCGCCGACGATGAAGCGCTGGAGCGACAGGAACAGGGCCATCGGCAGGATCGCGGCGAGGACGGCGCCGGCGGCGAAGACGCTCCAGTTGCGCGCGGTCTCCTGCGACACGAACTGGTAGAGCCCGACCGCGAGGGTCTGCTTGTCGGGGTCGACGAGGATGACCGAGGCGATCAGGTAGTCGTTCATCGTGCCGATGAACGAGAGCAGGCCGATGACCGCGAGCACGGGGGCGACCAGGCGCAGGATGATCGTGAAGAAGATGCGCGCGTGCCCCGCGCCGTCGATCTTCGCCGCTTCGTCGATGGATGCCGGAACCGTGTTGAAGAACCCGTACATGAGGAACGTGTTCACGCCCAGCGCGCCGCCGAGATAGACCATGATGAGGCCGATCTGCGAGTTGAGCCCGAGCGCAGGGAACACCTCGCTGATCGCCGACATCAGCAGGAAGATCGCGACGACCGCGAGCAGCTGCGGGAACATCTGCACGAGGAGGAGAGTCAGCAGGCCCGCCCGGCGACCGCGGAAGCGCATGCGCGAGAACGCGTACGCGGCGAGCGCGCAGAGGACGACCGTGAAGAACGACGTCGTCAGCCCGATGAAGATCGAGTTCACGAACCACGCGCCGTAGGGGCGCAGCGGGTCCTGGAAGAGGGCGATGTAGCTGCCGATGTCGAAGTTCGAGAACAGGCTGTTCGCCGTCAGCAGGGTGCCGCCGGGGTTGAGTGACGCGGACAGCACGTAGACCAGCGGGAACCCCGAGAAGACGATCATGACGATGCCGACGAGGTGGCGCCACCCGGTCTCGCGGAACCAGCGACCGAGCGGGCGGCGGGGCTCCTTGGCGCCGGGGACACCGGCATCCCCCCACTTCTTCTTGCCCGCGTCGCCGCCGTCGCCGGCGGACGCGGTCACGGGTGCCACGGGGACAGCTTCTTGGATGCTCATGTCAGTTCAGCTCCTCGAGGACCTTGGTCTGGCGGAAGCTCAGGTACGAGATGACAGCGACCAGCACGAAGATGATGATCGAGAACGCACTCGCGAGCCCGTAGTCGCGCTCGGCTCCCACGAACGCCACCTTGTAGACCATCGAGATCAGGATGTCGCTGTGTCCGACGTTGATCGAGGCGTCGGGGATCCGGGGGCCTCCGCCGGTCAGCATGTAGATCAGGTTGAAGTTGTTGAAGTTGAACGCGAACGACGAGATCAGCAGGGGCGCGACCGCCACCAGCAGCAGCGGGAACTTGATGTAGCGGAAGATCTGCCACACCCCCGCGCCGTCGACCTTGCCGGCCTCCTGGATGTCCTCGGGGATCGACTGGATCGCACCGGTCGTCACGAGGAACATGTAGGGGTAGCCGAGCCAGAGGTTGACGATCAGGATCGACACCTTCGCGAGGAAGGGGTCTTGCAGCCAGGGGATGGATGCCCCGCCGAGCAGCGTCTGGTTGATGAATCCGAAGTCCTGGTTGAACATGCCCGCCCACACGAGCGCCGACAGGAACGCCGGGAACGCGTACGGGAGGATCATCACCACCCGGTAGTACTTCTTGCTCTTCATCCGCGGGTCATTGAAGACGATCGCGAGGAACAGGCCCAGGACGAAGGTCGTCGCGACCGACAGGATCGCGAAGGCGAACGTCCAGATCGTGACGGCGATGAACGGCCCGCGAATCGACTCGGTCGTGAAGGCGCGGACGAAGTTGTCCATGCCGACCCACACCTGCCAGCCCGTCGCGAGGGTCTGCCCGTCGTCGGATTCGAACGACCCGTTGCCGTTGTCGTGGTAGACGACGTCCGTGTCGGTGTTCGTCATGGTCCCGGCGTCCGCGTCCCACACGAGGGTCGAGATGTACTGGTAGGCGACGGAGCCGTCGCGCGTCTGCAGCGTGCCGTCGTTCGGATCGTCGGAGAAGGGGACGGCGAGGGTCGTGATCGCACCCTGGTTGGCGACGATCTGCCCGAAGTCCAGCGTCGTGTAGCCGGGGAGCGAGACCGCCTTGTCGCCGCTGAACTCGGCGTCGGCGGCGGGTTCGAGCGGGCGCTCCTCGCCGCCGATGAGCGCATCGCCGTCGGGGTCGGTGACGAGGAAGAAGTACGTGCCGTTCTGCTCGACGATCGACAGCGGGTAGGTGGGGGAGTCCTCGACGCGCTGCTGGTTCTGGATGAGGAGGGCGTTGACGGCATCCTCCTTCGTGGAGATGTGCCCGGACCCGTAGTTGGTGAAGGCGATGTAGATGCAGAAGAGCACCACGAAAATCTGGAAGACGAAGAGGAAGACGAGGCCGGGCGTCAGGTACTTGGCGGGGAGGAGGCCCGGCTTCAGGTAGATGACGTTGATGGCGAGGATCGCTGCGGCGATCAGGAGCGGTACGAGAAAGCCCGAGCCGATGAGGACGAGGATCGCGTAGATGCCCATCGCGTCGATGATGCCGAGGCAGACGATCTTGACGAGCCAGACCTTCCAGCCGGCGCCTGCGGCTTCGGCCCAGGCCTCAGCGCGCTTGCGCTTGCGGCGGGCGGCGCGCTCTTCGGCGGTGGTGTGAGTGCGCTCGGTCTCGAGCGTGGGGCCGGTCATCGTCGTCGACTCCTGTCGGGCGGATTCATGCTTCTGCGGGTAAGAGTGCAAGAGAGGGGGCGGCGTCCGCAAGGGACGCCGCCCCCGTCAGGTTCAGCCGAGCTTGGACTTGATGGACTCGGCCATCTTGACCCAATCACCGGCCGGGTCGGACGAGCCCTTGATGAGCGCGGCCTCGGTCTTGCCCCAGTCGTCCCACACCGAACCCATCTCGGGGATGCTCGGCATCGGGACGGCGTTCTGGCCCACCGCGGCGAAGCCCGCGATGATCGGGTCGGACTGCGCCGCCTCGAACGACTCGGTCAGTGCCGGCGGACGGCCGCCGGCCTCGAACAGCTTCGTCTGCACGTCGGCAGTCGCGATGTAGTTCACGAGGAACTCGTTCGCGATGAGCGCGTTGTTGCTCTTCGCGGACAGGAAGAACGCCTGCACGCCGGCGAACGGTGCGGCCGTCTCGCCGCCCGCGCTCGGGATCGCGTCGACCGAGACGTCGATGCCGGCCGACTGCGCGTCCGCGACGTTCCACGGACCGGTGAGGAAGTACGGCGACTTGCCGGCGTTGAAGGCTTCCTTGGCGAGGTCGCCCGAGAGGTTCAGGTTCAGCACCTTCGTGCCGGTGTCACCCTGCGCCGTCAGCCACGTCGCGAAGTTTTGGCCCGCCTCGTCGCCGATGGTCAGCTGCGACGCGTCGTAGGAGCCGTCGTCGTTGCGCGCGAAGACCGAGTTCCCGAAGGAGGTCTGGAACGGGTAGAGGTGGTACGGGTCGGATGCCTGGGGGTCGAGGCCCACGACGAACGGGTACTCGGTGCCTGCGGCCTGGCCCTTCGCGATCATCTCGTCGAAGGTGGCCGGCGTCGAGTCGGCGAGCGCCGTGTTGCGGAGGATCGCGATGTTCTCGATCGCGTAGGGGAGGCCGTACGTCTTGCCCTCGTAGGTGACGGCCTCGACGGTGACCTTCTCGAAGTCCGCCGACTTGTCGCCGAGCTCGACGGGCGCGACGATGCCGTCCTTGACGAACGCGCCGATCCAGTCGTGTCCGCCGATCGTGATGTCGGGGCCCTTGCCGGTCGGGACCTGCGCCGTGAACTCGTCACGGATCTTGCCGTAGTCCTTGACGACGAGGTTGACCTTGACGCCCTTCTCCTGCTCGAACGTCTTCGCGACGTCTTCGAGCGCGCGGGCGCGGTCGGCGTCGACCCAGACGGTCAGCGAGCCGCTCGCGGGCCCTTCGTCGGTCGGGGAGGTCGTGCCGCCGCTGCTCGAGCAGCCGGCCAGGGCGAGGATGCTCGCCGCCACGACCATGCCCGTCGCGAGCATGCCCTTCTTCTTCACCTTCATCGGTGTGCCTCTCTTCATAGTGGCGGCAGGCCGATGGTGCATCGGCCGCGTCGCCTGTGCTGTCACCGCGCAGAATGCGCGCAGTGTCATTCTGCGCTCCGTGAGCCGATCGGTGGTGCGTTCGTTACCGAACTGTGACCGGTCACAGTATTTGTGGTCTGACCAAGATACCACGCCGACTCTCCGGGTAGAGTCTGCTCTCGTGGGATCTACCGAGAGCACGCGAAAACCGACCATCCGCGACGTCGCGGCGGTGGCAGGTGTGTCGCACGGGACGGTCTCGCGAGTGATCAACGGCGGTCACTGGGTGTCGACGGAGGCGCGCGCGGCGGTCGAAGAGGCGATCCGTACGACCGGGTACACGGCCAACCACGCCGCGCGGAGCCTCGCGACGGGGCGGTCCAACTCGCTCGCGTTCCTCCTCACCGAATCACAGCAGCTGCTCTTCTCCGACCCGACCTTCGCGCTGCTGCTCCGCGGCGCGACGACGGCGCTCGCCGAGCGGTCGATGACGCTCGTGCTCCTGATCGCCGACACGGCCGATGAGCAGCGCAACGTCGAGTGCTACGTGCGTGCGGGGCACGTGGACGGGGTGCTCCTGGTGTCCTCCCACGCCTCGGACGCGCTGCTCGCCTCTCTCGTCGCGGCGGGTATCCCGACGGTGTGCTCGGGCATCCCGCAGCGCGACGACGTCGCCGTCCCGCACGTCGCGATCGACGAGGTCGGGGCTGCGCGCATGATGACGCGGTACCTCGCCGAGCGTGGACACCGTCGCATCGGCCTCATCACCGGCCCCCTCGACACGCCGGGCGGAGTGCTCCGCCTCGAGGGGTTCCGTGCGGAACTCGGCGACCGCTTCGACCCCGAGCTCGTCGAGACCGGCAGCTATCAGGCGGCGAGCGGGGATGCCGCGATGGAGCGTCTGCTCCAGAGAACGCCCGACATCGACGCGGTATTCGCGGCGAGCGACGTCATGGCCGTCGGCGCGATCACTGCTCTGCGCCGGGCCGGCAAGCGCGTGCCCGACGACGTCGCCGTCGCCGGGTTCGACGACTCGGGTCTCGCGGAGACGCACCGCCCGGCGCTCACGACGGTCCGTCAGCCGTGGCCGGAGATCAGCGCGACGATGGTGGACATGCTGCTCGACCTCATTCGCGGCATCCCGCGCGAGGACGTCGTGCTCCCGACGACGCTCGTGGTCCGCGAGACCGCCTGACCCACCGCCGCCTGACCACCGGCCCGCCTGACCCAAGGCCCGTGGCTCGACCGCGCGGATCGGCTGGCGGTCGGCCGCTACGGCTCGTGATTCTGGATTCGTGATTCGGGACGCGTGGGAACGGGGAACGACTTTCGATGCTCTCTCAAAACGTCATTGAACTTCCCGTTCACACATCACTCGAGGTTTTCGGCGTGAATGCGGCGCCGATGCGGTGGGCGACGGGGCAGGTCGGAAGGTCGTGTGAGCGGGAGGTTCATCGACGTTCTCTGGGAGGGTGCCGCGCCGATGTGGTGGGCGACGGGCCAGGTGCGGGAGGTCGTGTGAGCGGGAAGTTCATCGGCGTTCTGGGAGAAGGTGCAAAAGTCGCGCGGGCGCTCACTGCGACCGCGACCGCGACGACGAGGACAATCCCGACGATGAGGACAATCCCGAGGGTGGGGCGAGGGGTGGCCGGGGGACGGGATGGCCGGGGGGACGGGATGTCGGGGGTCGGTCGTAGGGTCCGAGCATGGCTGAGCCGATGCATCCCTTCGCCGTCATGGCCGATCCCGTCCGCCGGCGGATCGTCGAGATCCTCGCGAGCGGCGAGCACACCTCCGGCAACATCGCCGAGGCGATCGGGGTGGAGTTCCGCATCAGCCGGACGGCGGTGTCGAAGCACCTGCGCATCCTGCGAGACGCCGGCTTCGTCGATGTCGTCGCCGATGAGCGGTGGCGCTGGTACTACTTCACGGCGGAGGGGTTCCAGCACCTCGATGACTGTCTGGACGAGCTGTTCACCAAGATGCTCGGCGGCGTGGGGCGGGATCCGTTCGGATCGGGATGGCGCGATCCTCTGCACCAGCCGCCCTTCGGATCGGTCGTCCGCCGCAAGGGGCCCTCGCGCGATCCTCGTCCGGGCATGCGCGGGAGGCAGACGTCGACGCCGCTCGCTGCCGAGCCCGAGACCGGCCTGTACCCCGTGCGCACGGTCTACGCCTGGCCGGTCGATCCCGTCACAGACGAGGACGAGGACCTCCGCCCGCCTAGAATCGGGGGGTGAGCACCGGTCAGTCCTTCTACATCACGACCCCGATCTACTACCCCTCGGACCTTCCCCACATCGGCCACGGGTACACGACGGTGGCGGTCGACGCGCTCGCGCGCTGGCACCGCCAGGCGGGCGACGACACCTGGATGCTCACCGGCACCGACGAGCACGGGCAGAAGATGCTCCGCGCCGCCGCCGCCAACGGGGTCACGCCGCAGGAGTGGGTCGACAAGCTCGTCACCGAGTCGTGGTTCCCGCTGCTGGAAACCCTCGGCGTCGCAAACGACGACTTCATCCGCACGACCCAGTCACGCCACGAGGAGAGCGTGCAGAAGTTCGTGCAGGCGCTGTACGACCGCGGGTACATCTATGCGGGCGAGTACGAGGCGCTCTACTGCGTGGGCTGCGAAGAGTTCAAGCCCGAGTCCGAGATCGTTGACGGCACCGGCGCGTTCGAGGGACTCAAGGTCTGCGCGATCCACTCGAAGCCGCTCGAGCTCCTTCAGGAGAAGAACTACTTCTTCAAGCTGAGCGAGTTCCAAGATCGCCTCCTCGAGCTCTACAAGACCGAGCCCGACTTCGTTCGGCCCGAGTCCGCGCGCAACGAGGTCGTCTCGTTCGTCCGCTCGGGACTGAAGGACCTGTCGATCTCGCGCTCCGCGTTCGATTGGGGCATCACCGTCCCCTGGGACTCTTCGCACGTCATCTACGTGTGGGTCGACGCGCTGCTCAACTACGCGACCGCCATCGGCTACGGCACCGACCCGGAGCAGTTCGCGCGTCGCTGGCCGGCGTTCCACATCGTCGGGAAGGACATCCTGCGCTTCCACGCCGTCATCTGGCCGGCGATGCTGATGGCCGCGGGCCTCGACGTGCCGCGCGGCGTCTTCGCACACGGCTGGCTGCTCGTCGGCGGCGAGAAGATGTCGAAGTCCAAGCTCACCGGCATCGCCCCGACCGAGATCACGGACGTCTTCGGATCGGATGCCTACCGGTTCTACTTCCTCTCCGCGATCGCGTTCGGTCAGGACGGCTCCTTCTCGTGGGAGGACCTTTCCGCGCGCTACCAGGCGGAGCTCGCGAACGGGTTCGGGAACCTCGCGTCCCGGACGACCGCGATGATCGAGAAGTACTTCGAGGGGATCGTGCCCCCGGCATCCGACTACACCGACGGCGACCTCGAGATCCAGAGAATCGTCGCGGCTGCCGCGGCGAACGCCGACGCGGCCATCGACCGGTTCCGGCCGGACGAGGCGATCTCGTCGATCTGGACGATCGTCGACGCGCTCAACGGTTACATCACCGACAACGAGCCCTGGGCGCTCGCGAAGGACGACGCGCAGCGCGCGCGTCTCGGGACGGTGCTGTACACGGCGGCCGAGGGTCTGCGCGCGCTCGCCGTGCTCCTCAGCCCCTTCATGCCGGAGGCGACCGAGAAGCTCTGGATCGCCCTCGGCCACCCCGGGCGCCTGCAGGATCAGCCGGTGCGCGAGGCGGGTGAGTGGGGGCAGCTCGCGCCCGGCTCGAGCGTCAACGGGCTCGCGCCGCTCTTCCCCCGCGTCGAGCAGTAGGTCGCGCGATGACCGATCCGTCGAACTACGTCCGGCAGCGGGAGAAGGGCGCGCGCGACGTCTCGTACCCGATCTCGCCCGAGCCGCTCGCGGTGCCGGTGTACGACAACCACGCGCACCTCGAGATCGAAGACGGCCCCTCGTCAGGGTCGGAGCCCGGGGGCATGTCCCTCGACGAGCACCTGCTGCGTGCGAGCGAAGTGGGTGTCCTGGGCGTCGTGCAGGCGGGCGGCGACATCGACTCGAGTCGATGGTCGGCGTGGGCTGCGGCATCCCACCCGCGCGTCCTCGCGGCGGTGGCGATCCATCCCAACGAGGCGCCGGCGTATGCCGCGCAGGGAATGCTCGACGAGGCGATCGCCGTGATCGACGACCTCGCGACGCAGCCGCGCGTCCGCGCGATCGGGGAGACCGGGCTCGACTTCTTCCGTACGGAGGGCGACGGACTCCCCGCGCAGTTCGAGAGCTTCGAAGCGCACATCGCGCTCGCGAAGAAGCATGACCTCGCCATGCAGATCCACGACCGCGATGCGCACGACGCGGTGCTGGAGACCCTCGAGCGCGTCGGCGCGCCGGAGCGAACCGTCTTCCACTGCTTCTCGGGCGACGAGGAGATGGCGCGCATCGCCGCCGACCGCGGCTACTGGCTGAGCTTCGCGGGGAACGTGACGTTCAAGAACGCGCAAAACCTGCGCGACGCGCTGCGCGTGACCCCCCGCGAGCGCATCCTCGTCGAGACCGACGCGCCGTTCCTCACGCCCACGCCGTTCCGGGGGCGACCGAACGCCCCGTACCTCATCCCCGTGACGGTGCGCTTCATGGCCGAGGAGCTCGGCGCCGACCTCGACGAGTTCTGCGCTCAGCTCGCCGCCAACACGCTCACCGTCTACGGCGCGTTCGAGGACTGACGGTGTCGGACGACGAGCGCTGGGATCTGACGGATGCCGCCGGCGCGCCCCTCGGCCGGACGCATCGCCGCGGAGACCCGGTGCCGGAGGGCTCCTTCCACGTGGTCGCGTCGGTGTGCGTCGTGCGCGGCGACGGGCTCGTCCTCATGACGCGCCGGTCGGCCGCGAAGGACTGGCCGCTCGCCTGGGAGTTTCCCGCGGGAAGCATCCTCACGGGCGAGACGAGCGCCGAGGGCGCCGTCCGCGAGCTCGCGGAGGAGGCCGGCGTGCGGGCGGCGGCATCCGACCTCCGGCTCGCGGGGCGCGTGACGGAGGATCGCGCGCTCTTCGACCTCTACGTCGCGCGTGTGGCTGACGACCCGGCCGTCACCCTCGACCCCGCCGAGGTCTCGGAAAGCAGATGGGTGAGCCTCGACGAGGCGTTCCGCCGATGCGCGCGCGGCGAGATGGCCGGGCCCTGGGTGCGGCGGCTCGACGAACTCGGACGCCCGCTCGCAACGCTCGTGGCGGGATGAACGTCCCGCAAGCGCAGGCACAGGCGTCGTCGGCAGCGCAGCCGCGGAAGGTGAGCGGCCGCGGAGCGTGATCAGCGGGTCGACGAGCCGCGGACGAGCTCCCACGGGAGATCGGCGACGAGCGGGTCGCCCGCGAGCGTCGCCGACGGCGAATGCGTGAGTGCGCCGAGCGAGCGGAACGCCGCTTCCGCGGCGAGTTCGGGGTGCACGCACACGTGGGTCACGCCGAGGCGTTCGTTGAGCGCACAGTCGGTGACGCAGAGGGCGAGCAGCTGCACGTCGCGCGGGATGACGAGGGGCGAGGCTTCGAGCTGCAGGTAGATCTCCGGGCCGTCCTCGCAGAAGGCGAGGATCGCGTCGGCCCCGGCATCCAACGCCTCGCGGACACGCCTAGGGAGCGCGCGGTGGGCGAGATCGACCTCGAAGACGAGGGGCTCCCGGCCGCGGACGGTCGACCAACCGTGGTAACCCGTGCGGGCGATTTCGTCGCGCGGGTGGTCGCCCTCGTCGACGAGGAGCGCGATGCGCTCGGCGCCGCTCGCGGCGAGGTGCTCGAGACTCGCGCGGAGGACCGCGTCGTACCCGGTGCGGACGCTGAGGGAGCGGTCGACGTCGACGTACAGGTCGCGGGCGACGACGGGGATGCCGCGCGTCGCCGCGGCGCGGACGACGTCGAGCCCGGAGCGAGCGTCGGAGACGTACAGGACGTCGAGCTGGGTGGCTTCGAGCAGGTCGGGGCGGGATGCCGGAAGCACCGTGACGGTGAACCCGTGCTCCGCAGACGCCCGCACGAGCGCGTTCAGCTGCCGGTTGTGGTCGAACGCCCAGCGCTTCGCGCCGTCGTCGTCCTCGGTATCGGGCATGACGAACCCGATCGACATCGTCCGGCCGCTCCGGAGCGCGGCGGCGTGCTTGTTGGGGGAGTAGCCGAGCTCGGCGGCGATCGCCTTGATGCGCTCGCGCGTCTCCGGTCGGAGGTTGCCGCGGTCGTTGAGCGCTTGGCTCGTGGCCGCGGTGGACACGCCGGCGCGCTCCGCGACGTCGCGGAGGGTCACCCGGGTCACGGCGCGGCCTCGCTCATCCGAGATCGCGCTCCACGTCGCGTTCGCGCGGCGCCGCGGAGGTGTCGGCGGCAGGCGGCACGACGAGCCCGATCGCGTCGGACCAGAGCGGTCCCGATCCCGCCGCGGCGAGCGCGTGGCCCTGTGCGATGAGGCCGTGCAGCAACGCACCGGAGAAGTGCCGGAGCGCCGCCTCGGTCTCGGCGGGATCGGCGCCCCGGGTGCGGGCGCGGGCGATCTCGGCATCCAGCACCGACTGCACGTGCCTGCGCAGATCGACGACCGCGGGGGCGACCTCGTGCACGCGACGCGCGGCGGCGTGGCGCTGAGCGGCGGTCTGCACGATGAGGCGGGCCTCATCGATCGTCGCGAACTCGTCGATCGGCGCGTGCACGCGGATCGTGTCGAGGTCGAGCACTTCGACGCCGGGGAGCGACCTGAGGCCGGGGTCGACGTTCCGGGGCATGCCGAGGTCGATGACCAGCTGCGACGACTCCACGCCGAGGCGGGCCATGCCGTGCTCCTCGGCGGTGAGGGCGTACGTGTCGGTCGTCGTGGTGCAGGTGACGATAACGTCGGCGCGTGCGGCTTCGTCCGCGAAGTCGGCGATCGAGACGGGGCGGAGGTTCTCGCGCTGCGCGAACTTCTTCCGCCCCGACCGGGAGTGCACCCGGATGTCGGTCGCGCCGACGGCGCGCAGGGCGGCGAGGGATGCCGCGGCGTAGCGCCCGGTGCCGACGAGGAGGACCCGGGCATCCTCCCACTCGCCCACGCGGGAGCCGGCGAGCTCGACCGCGAGGCGCACGAGAGAACGCCCGGACTCGCCGAGACGGGTCGAGTTCTTGACGGCGCGGGAGGTCTCGGTGGCGCGCTGGAAGAGGTGCTCGAGAGGCGCGGTCGTCGCCCCCTCGCGGCGGGCGGTCTCGAGGGCGCGCTTGACCTGGCCGGCGATCTCGTCCTCGCCGACGGCGACCGAGTCGAGACCCGACGCGACGGAGAACAGGTGCTGGGCCACGCCGTTGCCGTGGGCGAAGTCGACGGTCTCGCGCACCTGACGGAAGGGGAGGTCGGTGAGGCCAGCGATCCGCTCCATCGCGGCATCCATCGCGGGGATCGGCGAGGCGTCGGGCGCGTCGGCGACATCGAAATAGGCCTCGAACCGGTTGCAGGTCGCGAGGACGACGGCGCCGCGGATCGCGTCGTGCGCGGCGGCGAGCTCGGTCGCGGCGGCGTCGCCGATGACCGACAGCCGCTCGAGGTCTTCGAGGGAGGTCGTGCGTTGGTGGGCGGTGAGACAGACGAGCATCAGGGGTTAGTATAACGATTAACTCCGCCCGCGCTCCGGCCGCACTCCGCGCCGTCGTCGGCGCTGCCCGCCGCTCCTTCCGAAGGCTTCGCTCTTGCACGCAACGCACCCCCTCGTCCAGCACGGCACCGCCTCTTCGCGCCTCATTCGGGCGCTGCGCGGCGACCGTCCCGAGGTGACGCCGGTGTGGTTCATGCGCCAGGCCGGGCGGTCGCTGCCCGAGTACCGCGCGCTCCGCGCGACGGGCGGCACGATGCTCGAGGCGTGCCTCGACCCCGCGATGGCGAGCGAGATTACGCTGCAGCCGGTGCGGCGCCACCAGGTGGATGCCGCGGTGTTCTTCAGCGACATCGTCGTGCCGCTGAAGCTCGTGGGTCTCGGTGTCGAGATCGTCGCCGGCCGCGGTCCGGTGTTCTCCGAGCCCGTCCGCACCGCGGCGCAGATCGCCGACCTCGTCCGCATCGACCCGGCGCTCGTCGACGAGCGCGGCGAGCAGGTCGCTGCCGCCGTCGCGCGGACGACCGAGATGCTCGCCGAAGAGGGCGAGCGCCGCGGCGAGGCGCTGCCGCTCATCGGGTTCGCCGGAGCGCCGTTCACGCTCGCCGCGTACCTCGTCGAGGGCGGCCCGTCGAAGGACCACCTCGGCGCGCGGAGCCTCATCCACTCCGACCCCGCCGCCTGGTCGGACCTCGTCGCGTGGCTCGCGGAGGTGACCGGGCGCTTCCTCGCGCTGCAGGTGCGCGCGGGCGCGAGCGCCGGCCAGCTCTTCGATTCGTGGGCGGGAGCCGTGAACCCCGAGGACTATCGCCGCGCCGTCCTCCCCGCCTCCGCTGCGGCCTTCGAACCGGTGCGCGCTCTCGAGATCGCGGGGGTTCCCTCTGTCTCCGGGGTGGCGGATGTGCCCCTCATCCACTTCGGCGTCGGCACCGGAGAGATCCTCGCCGACATGGCATCCATCGGCGTCGACGCGCTCGGCGTCGACTACCGGGTGCCGCTCGACGTCGCCCGCGCCCGCATCGCGGAGGACCTGACGCTGCAGGGGAACCTCGACCCCGCCCTCCTGTTCGCCCCCGACGGCGCGCGCCGCGCCGGCGTCGACGCCGTCCTCCGGGCCGGCACGGCCGCCCGCGCGCACGTCTTCAACCTCGGCCACGGCGTGCCGATGGACACCGACCCCGACGTCCTCACCGACGTCGTCCGACAGGTGCACGAGTGGCGGATGCCGTGAGCGACGTCGACCTGGCGGCGAATGTCGTCGTCGTGGGCGCGGGGATCGCCGGTCTCGTCGTCGCGCACGACCTCGCCCGCGCCGGCGCGGATGTGACCGTGCTCGAGGCATCCGATCGCGTCGGCGGACTCCTCCGTCGCGGCACGCTGGGGGGTCTCGCTCTCGACCTCGGTGCCGAGTCGTTCGCGACCCGCACGGATGCCGTCTCCGCCCTCCTCGCCGACGCCGACCTCGTCCTCGAGACGACCTCCCCGCGACCCGGCGGCGCACACCTCGTCGTCGCGACCCCGGACGGACCCGTCCGTGCGCCGCTCCCGCGGCGCACCGTCCTCGGCATCCCCGCCGACCCGCTCGCGGACGACGTCGTCGCGCTGATCGGCACCGAGGGTGCCGCACGCGCCGCGGCGGAACGCGACCTCCCGCCGCTCGATGCCGCCGCGCTCGCGGACGCCGAATCCTCGCTCGCCGACCTCGTCACCGAGCGCCTCGGCGCCTCGGTCGCGGGCCGTCTCGTCGACACGCTGTGCCGGAGCGTCTACTCGCGCCCCGCGGCGGCGGCGCGCCTGTCGGAACTCCACCCGGGCCTGTGGGCCGCGGCCCTCTCGCGCGGATACCTGACCGATGCCGCCGGCGACATCGCCCAGAACACCCGCGCGGGCGCCGCCGTCGGCGGGATCGTCGGCGGCATGTGGCGCCTGCCGGTCGCGCTCGCCGAGGCGGCGCGCGCGCACGGCGCCGAGATCCGCACCGGCGTGCGCGTCGACGGCATCCAGGGTGATGCCGACACGGGCTTCACCCTGACGACGGATGCCGGGACCTTCCGCGCCGGGCGGGTCGTCGTCGCGGCCTCGCCCGCCGAGGCCGCGCGGCTTCTCGCGGGGGCGGCCCCGGTTCCCGGGCGCCGATCTGCGGGTGCCGCCGCGGACGACCCGCATAACGGCGCCCCGGAATCCGCACCTTCGCCCGCCGCGGGCGTCCGCGTCGTCGCCGCCGCGATCGACCACCCCGGCCTCGACGCGTTCCCGGTCGGCTCCGGGGTCATCGTCGACCCGGCTCTCGATACCGCCGCGAAGGCCCTCACGCACGTCACCGCCAAGTGGCCCTGGGCGGGAGAATACGCACCCGCCCACCGTCACCTCGTGCGTCTGTCGGCACGTGACACCGCGGCCCCCGGCCTCGAGACCGCCGCCGACATCGCCCGCGAGGTCGCCCTGCTCACCGGCATCCCCCTCACCGCGGCCGACGTCGTCGAGATCGCGGTGCAGGACTGGCCGGATGCCGTCGCCGCCCCCGCCGGACCCAACACGCTCCCGGAGGGCGTGCACCAGGTCGGCGCCGCCGCGGCGGGCACGGGCCTCGCCTCCGTCATCCCGCACGCCCGCGCCGTCGCCGCGCGGCTGTCCGCACAGCTCTCGTCCACTGCCCCCCTTCCACAGCACAACTGAGGAGCCCCGCATGACCGACACCACCCCGCTCGGCTACACCCTGTTCGCCGTCCTGGCCGGGCCTCGCCCGCGCACGTCGACGCCCGATGAGGCGGCGATCGCCGAGGTCCAGGATGCCGTCGACGCGCTCGCCGGCACCGGCGTCACCCTCCGCGGTCTCTACGACGTCACCGGCATGCGCGCCGAAGCCGACCTCATGATCTGGCTCCACACGTCGCCCGGCTCCGCCGACGACCCGGCCTCGCTGCAGGCGGCGCTCCGCTCGCTTCGGCGCACGCGCGTCCTCGCCGCGTACGACAACGTGTGGAGCGCGATGGGCGTGCACCGCGAAGCCGAGTTCAACAAGCGCCACGTGCCCGGCTACCTCCGCGGCGAGCACGCGCGCGGCTGGCTGTGCCTGTACCCATTCGTCCGGAGCTACGAGTGGTACCTCCTGCCCGACGACGAGCGCGCCGGCATGCTCGCCGAGCACGGCCGCAAGGGCGCGCGCTTCACCGAAGTCGTCGCCAACACCGTCTCGACCTTCGGCCTCAGCGACTACGAATGGCTGCTGCCGCTCGAATCCGACGACCCCATCCACCTCGTCGACATGATGCGCGACCTCCGCGCGACGGGCGCGCGCCGCCACGTGCGCGAGGAGGTGCCGTTCTACACGGGGCGGCGCATCGAGCTCTCCGAGCTCGCGGAGGTGCTGGACTGATGGCCGCGCAGAACATCGGGTTCCGTCCGAAGCCCCCGCGCGCGAGCGCCGTGCCCCCCGTCGCCGACGGCTGCGTCGTCCCCGCCGCGACCGCGGCGACGTGCGCCGGCGCGCCCTTCGCGACCGAGCCCGTCGCCTACGAGGGAATCCTCCTCCTCGGCTTCGGCGGCCCCGAGGGACAGGACGACGTCATCCCGTTCCTCCGGAACGTCACGAACGGCCGCGGCATCCCCGACGAGCGCCTCGAAGAGGTCGCGCACCACTATCGGCACTTCGGCGGCGTCTCGCCCATCAACGACCAGAACCGGACGCTCAAGGCCGCTCTCGAGGCGGAGCTCGCCGCGCGGGGTCTCGACCTGCCGATCTACTGGGGCAACCGCAACTGGATGCCGTACGTCTCCGACGCGCTCGACGCCGCCGTCGCCGACGGCAACCGGCGCCTGCTCGCGCTCGCGACGAGTGCGTACTCGTCGTACTCGTCGTGCCGCCAGTACCGCGAAGACCTCGCCGACGCCGTCGAAGCGACGGGCCTGGGCGGCGAGGTCGAGATCGACAAGGTCGGCCAGTTCTTCGACCACCCCGGCTTCGTCGCCCCGTTCGCCGAGGGGCTCGCCGATGCTCTCGCGACGCTTCGGGCGGACGGCTTCGGCGACGACGAGATCGAGGTGCTGTTCTCGACGCACTCGATCCCGTACGCGGATGCCGACCGCTCCGGCCCTCCCGCCGGCGACGGCCACGAGGGCTTCGGCCCCGGCGGGGCGTACGTCGCGCAGCACGTCGCGGTCGCCGAGGCGATCCTGCAGCAGTTGGGCACGGCCCAGTTGGAGACAGGCATCCCGTGGCAGCTCGTCTTCCAGAGCCGCTCCGGCCCGCCGCAGGTGCCGTGGCTCGAGCCCGACATCAACGACGCCATGGCGGAGCTCCCAGCCGCCGGCCGCCGCGCCGTCGTCATCGTGCCGCTCGGGTTCGTGAGCGACCACATGGAGGTGCTCTGGGACCTCGACACGGAGGCGATGGAGACCGCCGAGGAGCTCGGACTCCGGGCGATCCGCACCCCCACGCCGGGCGTCCACCCGAGCTATGTTGCGGGCCTCGTCGACCTCGTTGAGGAACGCCTCGCCGGAACCGCGCCCGAAGACCGCCCGCGCGCGACCGACCTGGGGCCCTGGTACGACGTCTGCCGCCCCGGGTGCTGCGAGAACAAGCGCCTGGGCTTCCAGCCGGCGCTCGCCGGGGCGGGACGATGACGCTTCCCGCGCTCCGGCTCGGCACCCGGGCGAGCCTGCTCGCCACGACGCAGTCGGGTACGGTCGCTGACGCACTGCGCGCCGCGACCGGGCGCGAGGTCGAGCTCGTCCGCATCATGACCGACGGCGACGTGCTGACGGGGCCGCTCGCGCAGCTCGGCGGCACCGGCGTTTTCGTCGCGGCGCTCCGCGACGCGCTGCTGCGGGGTGAATGCGACCTCGTCGTGCACTCGATGAAGGACCTCCCGACGGCCGCGGTGCCGGGGCTCGCGATCGGCGCGGTGCCTCCGCGCGCCCCGGTGCGCGACGCCCTGTGCGCGCGCGATGGGCTGACCCTCGACGCGCTCCCGCATGGCGCCGTCGTCGGCAGCGGCTCGCCGCGGCGCGTGGCGCAGCTGCTGAGCGCGCGGCCCGACCTCGACGTCCGCGGCATCCGCGGCAACGTCGACACCCGCCTGCGGAAGGTCGACGACGGCGAGTACGACGCCGTCGTCCTCGCCGAGGCGGGACTCACCCGCATCGGGCGCACCGATCGCATCACCGACGTCTTCGACGCGAGCCGCTGGCCGACCTCCGCCGGCCAGGGGGCGCTCGCCGTCGAAGTGCGCAGCGATGACCCGTTCGCCGCCGACCTCGCCGCGATCAGCGATGCGGATGCCGAGATCACCGCGCTCCTCGAGCGTGCCGTCCTGCGCCGCCTCGAGGCCGGCTGCGCAGCCCCCGTCGGCATCGCGGCGCGCCTCGACGCCGACGCATCCGACGCCGACGCCGTCACGCTCGTCGCCGAGGTCTACGCGCTCGACGGAGCGCGGAGCGTCCGCGTCGAACGGTCTCTGCCGCGTGCGGCGGTCGCCGCTGACGGTGGGCGCGAGGATGCCGCCGCGGAGGTCGTCGCGGAACTCCTCGGCCGCGGGGCGGGAGAGCTCGCCGACCTCGTCGGGAGCGGCCGGTGACGGCCTCGATCGACGGAACCCCGGCGTCGGCGGCCCCCGGCGCGGCGGCGGGTGGCGCCCTCCGCGGCGCGCGCGTGCTGATCCCGCGCGGCGGCACGTGGGGGACGCGCGTCGCCGCCGAGGTCGCCCGCCGCGGTGCCGAGCCGATCGTGGCGCCGCTCATCACCTCGGCGCCCCCGCGCGATGAAGCTGCGCGCGACCGGTACTTCGCGGCGCTCGCCGCGGGGGAGTACGCGTGGGTGTTCGTCACGAGCGCGGCGACCGTCGAGCAGCTCGTCCTCCAGGGCGTCACGATCCCGCCGACGACCCGCATCGCCGCCGTGGGAGCCGCGACCGCGCGCGCCGTCGCGGCGACGGGCGCGGAGGTCGCCTTCGTCCCGACCGGCGAATCGTCGGCGGCAGCTCTTGCCGCGCAGTGGCTGGGCGGGCAGGGGAGCGCGAGGCGCACGCCGACCGACACCGGACGCACGCTCGTCATCCGTTCCGACCTCGGCGCCGCGGTCCTCAGCGATGAGCTCGCCCTGCGCGGCTTCGCGGTCGACGTCTGCATCGGCTACCGCACCCTCGGCGTCGACCTCGCCCCCGAGGTCCTGCACGACCTGACGGGCGGCGAGATCGATGTCGTCCTCCTCACCTCCCTCAGCGTCGCACGCGAGCTCCGCCGCCAGGCCGGCCCCCTCCCCGCCTCCGTGCGGGTAGCCTCGATCGGGCCGGGCACGACGCGCGACGCCGAGCGCATCGGCTACACCGTCGCGCACACCGCCCGCACCCAGAGCGTCGACGCGCTGCTCGCCGAGCTCGACGCGGCACCGACCGCCTCGCCGCGCCATCCGTACGCGTCTTCCCCGCACCGGCCCTCCCCACACACGTCGGAGACGCCCTCCGACTCCCGCCCCGACCAGGAAGCATCGTCATGACCGCCTTCCCCACCCGCCGCCTGCGACGCCTGCGCCAGAGCCCGACGCTCCGCCGCCTCGTCGCCGAGAACGACCTCACCGCCCGCCGCCTCGTCCTCCCCGTCTTCGTCAAAGAGGGGATCGACGCGGCGCAGCCGATCGCGAGCATGCCCGGGGTCGACCAGCACCCGCTGGGCGCCCTCCCCGGGCTCGTCGAGAAGGCCGTGGCCGTCGGAATCGGGGGCATCATGCTGTTCGGCGTCCCCGCCGTCCGCGACGCGACCGGCAGCGGGGCGACCGACCCCGGCGGCATCCTGAACCGCGCCATCGCGGTGGCCGCCGACGCCGCCGCCGGGAGGATCACGGTGCAGGCCGACCTCTGCCTCGACGAGTTCACCGACCACGGGCACTGCGGTGTCCTCGCCGCCGACGGATCGGTCGACAACGACGCGACCCTCGAGATCTACGCGCAGATGGCGCTCGCGCAGGCCGGGGCCGGCGCCGACATCCTGGGCCTGTCGGGCATGATGGACGGCCAGGTCGCCGCGTGCCGCGCGGCACTGGATGCCGCGGGCTACAGCGACGTCGTGATCCTCGCGTACTCGGCGAAGTACGCGTCGGCCTTCTACGGTCCGTTCCGCGACGCCGTCGAGTCGACCCTGCAGGGCGACCGCCGCACGTACCAGCTCGACCCCGCGAACGGGCGCGAGGGCGTGCAGGAGGTCCTCGCCGACATCGACGAGGGTGCCGACATCGTCATGGTCAAGCCCGCCGGCCCCTACCTCGACGTCCTCGCCGAGGTCGCCTCCGTCTCCGACGTGCCCGTCTGGGCGTACCAGGTGTCGGGGGAGTACGCGCTCATCGAGCACGCTGCCGCGGCCGGGCTCATCGACCGCGAGCGCGCGATCGGCGAGAGCCTCGTCGGCATCCGCCGTGCGGGCGCCGAGGCGATCCTCACGTACTGGGCACTCGAGGTCGCGGGCTGGCTCGATGAGGGGAAGGTGCTCGCATGACCACCAACGACGCACTGTTCGCCCGCGCCCAGGCCGTGATCCCCGGCGGCGTCGACTCGCCCGTCCGCGCCTACGGGTCGGTCGGCGGCACGCCCCGGTTCCTCACGAGTGCTGCGGGGGCGGAGGTGACGGATGCCGAGGGCCGCCGTTACATCGACCTCGTCGCGAGCTGGGGCCCCGCGCTCCTCGGACACGCGCACCCCGAGGTGGTCGCCGCCGTGACCGAGGCCGCCGCCCGCGGGCTCTCGTTCGGCGCCCCGACCCCCGCCGAGGCGGAGCTCGTCGAGGAGATCGTCCGGCGCGTGCCCGCCGTCGAGAAGGCGCGACTCGTCTCGACCGGCACCGAGGCGACGATGACCGCGATCCGCCTCGCGCGCGGCGCAACGGGCCGAGACCTCCTCGTGAAGTTCGCCGGGCACTACCACGGGCACTCCGACGGGCTCCTCGCCGCGGCAGGCTCGGGGCTCGCGACCTACGCGCTCCCGGGGTCGGCCGGCGTTCCCGAGCCGATCGCCGCGCAGACCCTCGTCGTGCCCTACAACGACCCCGACGCGCTCGCCGCGGTCTTCGCCGCCCACCCGGGCCGCATCGCTGCCGTCATCACCGAAGCCGCCGCCGCGAACATGGGCGTCGTGGCTCCGGCATCCGGCTTCACGGCCTTCGTCCGCGACCTCACCCGCCGCGAGGGCGCGCTTCTCATCAGCGACGAAGTGCTCACCGGATTCCGGGCGGCCCCGGGCGGATACGCCGAGATCCTCGCTGCGGCGGGGGAGGACGCCCTGCCCGACCTCGTGACCTTCGGCAAGGTCATCGGCGGCGGTCTCCCCGTCGCCGCTGTCGGCGGTCGCGCCGAGATCATGGACCTCCTCGCCCCGACCGGGCCGGTCTACCAGGCGGGCACCCTCAGCGGGAACCCCGTCGCCGTCGCCGCGGGCCTCGCGACTCTGCGCCTCGCCGACGCGGACGTCTACGCGCGCCTGACCCACGCGTCGGACGTGCTGTCGGATGCCGTCGGCACGGCCCTCGATGAGGCCGGGGTCCCGCACGTCGTCCAGCACGCCGGGACGCTGTTCAGCGTCTTCTTCGGCGCCGAGGTCGTCGAGGGCGTGCCCGACTACGCGACCGCGCAGCGGCAGGACAGCGCCGCCTACGGCCGCTTCTTCCACGCGATGCTGGATGCCGGCGTCTCCTTGCCCCCGTCGGCGTTCGAGGCCTGGTTCGTCACCGCCGCGCACGACGACGAGGTGCTCGGGCGCATCGTCGAGGCGCTCCCCGCCGCCGCCCGCGCCGCCGGTTGACCTCGTCACCGCGCCGTAGGCTGGTGCCATGCCCGTGACCCTGCTCGGGGCGTCGGAGATCCGCGCCCTCGCCGCCGACCTCGACGTCACCCCCACCAAGAAGCTGGGCCAGAACTTCGTCGTCGACGCGAACACCGTCCGCAAGATCGTGCAGGTCGCGGGAGTCACGGCATCCGATCGCGTCGTGGAGGTCGGGCCCGGTCTCGGGTCGCTCACCCTCGCGATCCTCGAGACCGGCGCGCAGGTGACGGCGGTCGAGATCGATCATCGCCTCGCTGAGCGCCTTCCCGTCACGGCGGCGGCGCACGGCGTTCCGGACGGCGCGCTGATGGTGGTGGATGCCGACGCCCTGCGCATCACCGACCTTCCCGGCGACCCGAACGTCTTGGTCGCGAACCTGCCGTACAACGTGAGCGTCCCGGTGCTGCTGCACTTCATGGAGACCTTCCCGCACATCGAGCGCGGCGTCGTGATGGTGCAGGCCGAGGTGGGGGAGCGCCTCGCCGCCCCGCCCGGCTCGAAGGTCTACGGCTCGCCGAGCGTGAAGGCGGCGTGGTACGGACCGTGGCGGCTCGCGGGAACCGTCTCGCGCCAGGTGTTCTGGCCGGTGCCGAACGTCGACAGCGTGCTCGTCGCCTTCGAGCGGGATGCCGCGGAGGGTGACGCGTCGCGCGGCGACGAAGACCTCCGCCGGCGGACCTTCGCGCTCGTCGACGCCGCGTTCGGGCAGCGCCGCAAGATGTTGCGCCAGGCCCTCGCGCCGGCGCTCGGCGGCTCGGCGGCGTCGGCGTCGGCCGTGCTCGAGGATGCCGGAGTCGACCCGACCGCGCGCGGCGAGCAGCTCGGCGTCGAGGACTTCGTCCGCATCGCCCGCGCCGCCGGCTGACTCAGCGGCGGTGTATCGAGACTGTTCAGCCCCGCGACACGCCGCGTTTCCCAGGCTCATGAAACATCCCGGTAACATATCGGTATGCGCTCTCCCGAGCACCCCGCGCCCGAACGCGTGCTCCTGCATCTCAGCGACACGCATCTGCGCGCCCATTCCCGCATCTGGGGCGAAGTCTCCGGCGAGGAGCACCTCGCCGCCGCGCTCGCCGCGATCGAGGCCTCCGGCGTCCGCCCCGACGCGATCGTCTTCACGGGCGACCTCGTCGACCTCGGTGAGGCCGAGGCCTACGCGCGCCTGCGCGGCATGGTCGAGCCCTTCGCCGAGCGGCTCGACGCGCCGGTCGTCTGGGTCATGGGCAACCACGACGAACGCGCCGCGTTCCGCGCCGAGCTCTGGGACGACGGGTCGGGAGACCTCCGCCCGATCGATCGCGTCGACGAGTTCGACGGCCTGCGCATCGTGACGCTCGACACCTCCGTTCCGGGCGCCCATCACGGTGAGGTCACCGAAGCCCAGCGCGCGTGGCTGCGGGATGTCCTCGCGACCCCGGCTCCGCTCGGCACGATCCTCGCGATGCACCACCCGCCGGTGCCGAGTGTGCTCGCCCTCGCGGCATCCGTGGAGCTGCGCGATCAGCGTCTGCTCGAGGGCGTCGTCCGCGGCACCGATGTGCGCGCGATCATTGCGGGCCACCTGCACTACTCGACGTTCGCGACGTTCGCCGGCATCCCCGTCTCGGTCGCCTCGTCCACCTGCTACGCGCAAGACCTCACGGTGCCCGTGGGCGGCACGCGTCCGCAGGACGGCGCGCAGGCGTTCAACCTCGTGCACGTCTTCGATGACACCGTCGTCCATTCGGTCGTGCCGATCGACGCGCCCCGCGTCATGGAGTACACCGACCCGGACGCCGCGCAGGCACGCCTGCACGATGCCGGGATCGAGGGCGTCAGCGTGGCGCGGGAGCCTCGCCGCCACCCCGCGCTGCACTGACCGCGGCCGCACCGGTCTTCTCCGCGGCCCGCCCAGCCGGGTGCGCCGAGCGTCCGGTCGCCCGCTCCCACGGGGCGGGGATCGGGAACATGCGCTCGAGCGTCGCGCGGAGCGTCTGCACCCGCAGCTGCTCGGGCAGCTCCTGCGCCCCTCCGTCGTTGAGGCAGAACATGTCGACGTCGCCCTGCCGTTCGAGGCGCTGCATCTCGCCGAGAGATGCGGCCATCGTCGTCTGCACGTACCGCACGCGCGGCACGGTCGTCGCGATCGCGCGGCCGGTCATGAGCGCGAAATAGTGGTACAGGCTGTTCGTGACCGACACGTCGGTCGCACTCCGGAAGCGGGATGCCGCAGTGCGCGCGATGTCGGCGGGGAACGCGTCTTCGAGCTCGCGCATTACCGAGCGGCGCAGCGGCGCGGCGCAGTGCTCCAGGTCGCGGAGGATGACGCGCCCGAACCGATCCTCGAGCAGCGCACGGTTGACCCGCAGCGCGTTGTCGTGACCGGAGCGGTGCGCGAGGGAGGGGCCGGTGCCGATGCGGACCGGGCATTCGACGAATTTCGAGACGCCGGCGGCCGTGAAGAAGAGCTCCGGGCCCACGGGGCGGGCGAAGAACATGTCGTCGTTCGAGTAGAGGAAGTGCTCGGCGAGACCCTCGATGCGATGCAGCTGCGCCTCGACGGCGTGCGAGTTGTGCGTCGGGAGGACGCTCGGGTCGGCGAAGAACTCCTCGCTGCGCACGATCGTCACCTTCGGGTCGTCGCGGAGCCACGCGGGGGCGGGCGAGTCGGTCGCGATGAAGATCCGCCGCACCCACGGGGCGTAGAGGTGCACACTCCGCAGGGCGTAGCGCAGCTCGTCGACGTGGCGGAAGCGCGCAGGTCCGTCATCGCCCTCGCCGACGACGTACTCTGCCATCTGCGCGGCGCGCTGACGCTGGAACTCGCTGGAGGAGCCGTCGACCCACGAGAAGACCATGTCGATGGGGAAGTCGATCTCGTCGGGCTGCAGGTCGAACATGCCGCGGAGCGTCGTCCACGCCCGGCCTTCCCGCTCCACCGTCACGTGCTCGACGTCGGCGGCGACGAAGACCCGCCGGGTCAGGGCGTTCGCGCGCGGAGCGTGGACGACGCCGTCCTCCGTCCGCCAGAACTCCAGCCGCACCGCCTGCGCGGCGCCGAAGGTGAGCGATCCCGCCCGGCGCGGGCGGTAGACGCGGATCGCCTCGGCTCCGGCATTCGTGCGGATGGCATCCGTGCGCGTGTCGTCGAGATCGACAGCCAGGTGCGCCGTGCCTCCGCGCGGTTTGACGTACAGGGGTTCGTCGGCGCCGCAGCGGCGCAGGGCCGCGTACGCGTCGGCGCGTCGTGCCGCGTCGACGACGAGCGCGAGGTCGCGCACCCCGTGGCGGATGAGCAGCACGGGGATGCCGGCGGTCTCGAGCGCCTCGGCGATCATCAGCAGGTCGGCGCGCTGCGCCTCGGCGGGCGTGGCCTGATCGAGCAGGCGCACCGTCCCGTCGTGCACTTCGATGTCGGGGCGGGAGAGCAGGTTCTCCCAGCGGTGACGTTCGGCCGGCAGCGCTGTCAGCTCGGTCATCACGGTCCTCCGTTCGCACCGGCGGGGGTGCCGGATGGTGTCACGCTAGGCCGCGGTCGTTTCGGGACTGTTTCGGGGCGGCGCCGGCTCGGCGCGGGCGACACCCGCCCGCGCCGGGCGCCCGCTCGATAGCCTGAACGGGTGACCGACACCGAAGACCGCTTCCCGCCCTCGCGCGGGGGCGACATCCACCGCCCGTACACCGCGGCGGCCGACCGCTACGACGGTGCGCAGTTCCGACAGGTCGGCACGAGCGGCCTGTATCTGCCGCCGATCTCGCTCGGACTGTGGTGGAACTTCGGCGACAACATCCCGTTCGACGACCAGCGTGCGCTCCTGCGGCACGCGTTCGACCGGGGCGTCACCCACTTCGACCTCGCCAACAATTACGGACCGCCGTACGGCTCGGCCGAGACGAACTTCGGGCGCATGATGCGCGAGGACTTCGCGCCGTACCGCGACGAGCTGATCATCTCGTCGAAGGCCGGCTGGGACATGTGGCCCGGCCCCTACGGCACGTTCGGCTCCCGCAAGTATCTGATCGCGAGCGCCGAGCAGTCCCTGCAGCGGATGGGCGTCGATTACGTCGACATCTTCTACTCGCACCGCTTCGACCCGGTCACCCCGCTCGAGGAGACGATCGGCGCGCTCGACACGCTCGTGCGCCAGGGTAAGGCGCTCTACGTCGGCATCTCGTCGTACTCGGCCGAGCGCACGGTCGAGGCGAAGGCGATCGCGCGCGCACTCGGCACGCCCCTCGTCATCCACCAGCCCGCGTACTCGATCCTCAACCGCTGGGTCGAAGACGGGCTCACGGGCGCGCTCGAAGAGGAGGGCATGGGCGCAATCGCGTTCACGCCGCTCGCGCAGGGCCTCCTCACCGACAAGTACCTCGGCGACGGGACGGCCGAGCGTGCGCAGCAGCGCTCCTCGCTTCCCGGCGGACGACTCAGCGACAGCGCCCTCGCTGCCCTCCGGAGTCTCGACGTCATCGCAAAAGAGCGGGGCCAGTCGCTCGCGCAGATGGCGATCCAGTGGGTACTGCGGGAGCCCGTCGTCGCCTCGGCGCTCGTGGGTGCGTCGCGTCCCGAGCAGCTCGACGAGAATCTCGCGGCGCTCGAAGGCCCGGCGTTCACGATCGACGAGCTCGAGCAGATCGATCAGGTCGCCGACGCGATCGACGTGGACCTCTGGGCCGGATCGGCGACCGCGTGAGCGGCGACCCGCGCGGCGGCGGCGCGCTCCACCGCCGCGTGCACGCCCGCGCCCCCGGCAAGATCAACGTCTTCTTCGAGGTCGGCGGCGTCGGCGACGACGGCTACCACCCGGTGGCTTCGGTCTACCAGGCGGTGTCGCTCTACGAGGATGTCTGGGCCGAGGCGTCCGCGGAGTACACGATCGCCGTCACGGGCGACGTGGATGTGTCGGGCGTGCCGCTGGACGAATCGAACCTCGCGGTGCGTGCGGCGCGGCTCGTCGCGGGGCGTCTGGGGTGGGACGGCGGCATCCACCTCGACGTCCGCAAGGGCGTGCCGGTGGCGGGCGGCATGGGCGGCGGGTCGGCGGATGCCGCCGCCGCGCTCGTCGCCGTCAACGAACTGCTCGAGGGGCACCTGAGCCCGCTCGAACTGCAGGGGCTCGCCGCCCAGCTCGGCGCCGACGTGCCCTTCGCCGTCCTCGGGGGCACCGCGATCGGCACGGGGCGCGGCGACGAACTCGCGCCCGCTCTCGCGCGCGGCCGCTTCGACTGGGTGCTCGTGACGAGCGACGAGGGGCTCTCGACGCCCGCCGTGTACGGCGAGCTCGACCGCCTGCGGAGCCTTCCCGACATCACGCCCGACTACGGCGTGCCGCGCATCGACCCGGGCGTCCTCCAGGCGCTCCGGGGCGGCGACGTCACGGCGCTCGCCGGCGCCATCCACAACGATCTCGAGCGAGCGGCGCTCTCGCTCCGTCCCGGCCTCGGCGACCTGCTCGCCGAGGGTCGCGCGGTCGGCGCCCTCGCGAGCGTCGTGTCGGGCTCGGGCCCCACGGTCGCGCTGCTGGCGGCGGATGCCGATGACGCGCGCCGCCTCGCCGATGCGGCCGCGAGCCGGCGACTCACCGCTTTCGCGGCGCACGGCCCCGTGCAGGGCGCGCGCATCGTCGCGCCCTGACGGGCTTTCCGCCCACGCCCACACCCACGAACGGAAGCTCCATGACCGATCTGACCGATACAACTGCCGACCTCGCCGCCCGTCACCACGATGCGCCGATCGACGGCGAGATGCACGACGCGCTGGCCGCGGGAGGCCTCGCGGTCGCCCGCGTCGACGACGCCGACCGCACGCAGACCGACCGCTGGCTCGACGCCGTCGCCCGCGGGTTCCTCGACGCCGAGCCGAGCGACGCGCAGCGCGAGATCCTCGCGACCGGCGGCGGGTACCGCCGGAAGATCGGCGTCTACGACGCCGCCGGCGTCCTCGCCGACACCCCGGTCGCGAGCTTCGCGTCGTGGATCACGGAGCTCACCGTGCCCGGCGGCACGCTGCCGGCGTGCGCGATCTCGGCGGTCACGGTGGCTCCGACGCACCGGCGGCGCGGCATCCTGCGCGAGGTCATGGCCGGCGAGCTGCGCATCGCGGCCGAGTTCGACGTGCCGATCGCCGCGCTGACGGTCAGCGAGTCGACGATCTACGGGCGTTTCGGGTTCGCTCCCGCCGCGCACGCGACCCGATGGGAGATCGACACACGCCGCGCCGGGTGGGTGGGGCCGGTCGCGCCCGGGCGCGTCGACTTCATTACCCGCGAGGCGGGCCGCGACCTGACCCGCGCGCTCCACGACCGCGTGCGACTGTCGACACCGGGCGAGATCGCGCTCCCGCCGGGCCACGAGGACCGCTTCTTCGGCACGCGCGCCGATGCGAAGAAGAGCGACGAGCTGCGCGTCGTGCAGTACCGCTCGGTGTCGACCGACGGGGCATCCGGTGAGGTCGACGGGCTTGCGGTGTACCGGGTCAGAGAGGGTGAGCACGACTTCGCGGCATCCACGCTCGACCTCGCCTACCTCCTCGCCGCGACCGACGAGGCGTACGCCGGGCTCTGGCGGTTCCTGCTGCAGCTCGACCTCATCGGCACGGTGCGCGCGTCGGAACTCGCCGTCGACGAACCGCTCTGGTGGATGATCGCCGATCAGCGCGCCGCGTCGATCTCGGTGCGCGATCACCAGTACCTCCGGATCCTCGACGTCCCCGCGGCGCTCGGCGCCCGCCGCTACGACGTCGCCGACAGTGTCGCGTTCGAGGTGACCGATCCGCTCGATCTCGCCGCGGGAACGTTCGTGCTGCTCGTCGACGAGAGCGGCGAGGCATCCGTCGACCTCGTCGACGAACCGCCTCTCGGCATCCCGCTCGTGCGGCTCGGCGTCGCGGATCTCTCCGCGCTGCTGGTCGGGGGAGTGTCGGCCGTGACCCTCGCGCGCGCCGGCCGCCTCGAGACGGAGGATGCCGACCGCATCGCGCGCCTGTTCCAGACCACCGCGGCCCCGCGATTGAGCTTCTGGTACTGAGTCCACCCGCGCGGTCGCTCCGAAAGCAGGGCCGATCGCGCTGTGTCGTCCGTTCGCGCGCCGCCGAGACGCGTCGGCCCTGCTTTCGGAACGGTTCCCGCGGGTCTCGGAATGGTTCCCGCGGGTTCGGAACGGTTCCCGCGGGATGCCGCCCCGCCGCCTCGCGTAGCCTGGGAGGGACATGGCACACCTCCTCGGCGGCGAGAGCCTCCATCTCGAATATCCCACCAAGGTCGTCTTCGACGGCGTCTCGCTCGGCGTCGACGAGGGCGACCGCATCGGTATCGTGGGGCGCAACGGCGACGGCAAGTCGAGCCTGCTCGCGATGCTCGCGGGGCGCCTGGAGCCGGATGCCGGGCGGGTCACCGTCCGCGGCGGCGTCCGGGTCGGGGTGCTCGACCAGGCCGACACGCTGCCCGACGACGAGACGGTCGGGCACGCGATCGTCGGCGACACGCCCGAGCACGAATGGGCGGGCGACGCGCGGACGCGAGAGGTGATCGCCGGCCTCGTCTCCGACCTGCCGTGGGATGCCGCGCTGGGCACGCTCTCGGGAGGGCAGCGCCGCCGGGTCGCCCTCGCGCGCGTGCTCAGCGGCGACTGGGACGTCCTCGCCCTCGACGAGCCGACCAACCACCTCGACGTCGAAGCCATCGCGTGGCTCGCCGAACACCTCAAGACCCGCTGGTCGCGCAACACCGGCGCCCTGCTCGTCGTGACGCACGACCGCTGGTTCCTCGACGAGATCTCGACGACGACGTGGGAGGTCCACGACCGCATCGTCGAGCCTTTCGAGGGCGGATACGCCGCGTACATCCTGCAGCGCGTCGAGCGCGACCGGCAGGCCGCCGCGATCGAGCAGCGCCGGCAGAACCTCGCCCGGAAGGAGCTCGCGTGGCTCCGCCGCGGCGCGCCCGCCCGCACGTCGAAGCCGAAGTTCCGGATCGATGCGGCGAACGAGCTGATCGCCGACGTCCCCGAGATCCGCGACCGGGTCTCGCTGCAGTCCCTCGCCGTCTCCCGGCTCGGCAAGGACGTCGTCGACCTTCTCGAGGCGGGGGTCTCGTACGACGGCCACGACGTGCTGCGAGACGTGGAATGGCGCGTCGCGCCGGGCGAGCGCACCGGCATCCTGGGCGTCAACGGGGCGGGCAAGTCGACGCTCCTCGGCCTCGTCGCCGGCACCGTCGAGCCGACGAGCGGGCGCGTCAAGCGCGGCAAGACCGTGAAGGTCGCGACCCTCACACAGCGGATGGACGAACTCGACGAGCACCTCGACGAGCCGGTGCGCGTCGTCATCTCGCGTCTGCGCACGAGCTACACGATCGGAGCGGGGTCGAAGGCGACCGAGCTCACCCCGGGGCAACTCCTCGAGCGCATGGGGTTCAGCTCGGCGCAGCTGTCGACGCCCGTCAAGGACCTCTCCGGTGGTCAGCAGCGGCGCCTGCAGCTGCTCCTCATCCTGCTCGACCAGCCGAACGTCCTGATCCTCGACGAGCCGACCAACGATCTCGACACCGACATGCTCGCCGCGATCGAGGACCTGCTCGACTCGTGGGCGGGAACGCTCCTCGTGGTGAGCCACGACCGGTACTTCCTCGAGCGCGTCACCGACCAGCAGTACGCCGTGCTCGCCGGCGCGGACGGCGCAGGACACCTCCGGCATCTGCCGGGAGGGATCGACGAGTACCTGCGGCTGCGCGCGGCGCAGCGGGCGCAGGCGGATGCCGGTGCGCACGCTTCTCCGGCATCCGCCGCACCCGCTGCCGCGGAGGCGGCGACGCCGACGCTCTCGGGCGCCGAGCTGCGCGCCGCGCAGAAGGAGCTGCAGGCCGCCGAACGACGGATCGAGAAGCTCACGGCGCAGGCGGATGCCGCGCGCACCGCGCTCGCCGAGCACGACCAGTCCGACTACGTCGGCCTCGGTGACAAGATGCGGGCGATCGGCGAGCTGGATGCCGAGATCGCGACGCTCGAGGAGCGGTGGTTCGCCCTCACCGAGGAGATCGGCTGAGCGCTCTCGCACGCCGACACGCGTGGGTCAGGTGTCGAAGCTGAGGCTGAGCTTGCGCAGCAGCGCGGCGAGGCGTTCGCGGTCACCGCGCGAGAGGATGCCGAGAAGCTCCGCCTCGGCGTCCACGAGCCGCGTGATGGCCGCGTCCACGCGGGTGCGGCCGTCCTCGGTCAGCGTCACCAGCACGCTCCGCCCGTCGGCGGGGTCGGACTCGCGGCGCACGAGTCGGCGCCCGACGAGCCGGTCGATGCGGTTGGTCATCGTGCCGCTCGAGACGAGCGTCTGCTGGAGGAGCTGCTTGGGGCTCAGCTGGTAGGGCTCGCCCGCGCGGCGGAGGGCCGACAGGACGTCCCACTCCCAGGGTTCGAGGTCGCTGCGACGGAACGCCTCGCGACGCGCGCGGTCGAGGTGCCGCGAGAGCCGGTCGACGCGCGAGAGCACCTCGAGCGGCGAGAAGTCGAGATCGGGTCGCTGCGACATCCACGCATCGACGATGCGGTCGACTTCGTCGTGCTCGGTGGCCATCGCACCATTATCGCGGGCGGCGCGCGGAGCACCGAGCGAGCACAGATTCACCGCATCGGAAGGGCACAGGCGACCCCATTGACCCCGCACGAGGCCGTCCCTGACGTGACACGTGCGGCGCCCGGATCGGGACGGGTGTTCGGACACGCGGCCTCGCGACGTCGCATCCATTCAACGAGTCAGGAGAAGTGGATGTACCGGAGCAACGGCAATTTCGAGGCGTATGCCACGCCGCTCAAGCCCGAGGGGCTCGAGAACAAGCGCGCGTTCTTCGTCGGGTCGGGCCTTGCCGGCCTCGCCGGCGCGACGTTCCTCATCCGGGACGCGGGCATGGCGGGTGACCGCATCACGATCTACGAGGAGCTGGCCCTTCCCGGCGGGAGCATGGACGGCATCCTCGACGAGCACAAGGGATTCATCGTCCGCGGCGGCCGTGAGATGGAGGCCCACTTCGAGACGCTGTGGGACCTGTTCCGGTCGGTGCCCTCCCTCGAGAACGAGGGGCAGTCGGTGCTCGACGACATGTACCACATCCACAAGATCAACCCGAGCTCCAACCCCAACCGCGCCACGGACCACCAAGGTCAGCGCATCCCGAACCAGAAGGACCTCAGCCTCACCCCGCAGGCCGTGAAGGAGCTCATCGATCTCGCACTCACGCGTGAGGTGGACCTCCAGGACAAGCGGATCGACGAGGTCTTCGGCGAGGAGTTCTTCCAGTCGAACTTCTGGCTCTACTGGGCGACGATGTTCGCCTTCGAGCCCTGGGCGAGCGCGATGGAGATGCGCCGGTACATCCTGCGCTTCGTGCACCACATCTCCACACTGGCCGACCTCACCTCGCTCCGCTTCACGCAGTACAACCAGTACGAGTCGCTCATCCTCCCGCTCGTGGAGAACTTGAAGAAGCACGGCGTCACGTTCGTCTACAACGCAGAGGTGAAGAACATCGTCGTCGACGTGACGAACGGCGCGAAGGTCGCCACACGCCTCGAGCTGACCCGTGACGGCGAGGACGAGACGGTCGAGCTGACCGAGGACGACTGGGTGTTCTCCACGAACGGCTCGATCACCGAGTCGAGCACGTACGGCGACAACGACACTCCGGCGCCGGTCGAGAAGGACAACGGCAGCTCGTGGAAGCTCTGGAAGGCCCTCGCCGCTCAGGACAGCGCGTTCGGCAAGCCGGAGAAGTTCTGCGAGAACATCCCCGACGCCAACTGGACCATCTCGGCGACGGTGACCCTCACCGACGACAAGATCGCGCCGTACATCCAGAAGCTCACGGGGCGCGACCCGCGCGACGGCAAGATCGTCTCGGGCGGGCCCATCAGCTTCGCCGACTCGGCGTGGCTCTACGGCTTCTCGATGAGCCGCCAGCCCCACTTCAAGGTGCAGGACCCGCAGAAGGAGCTCGTCGTCTGGCTGTACGGCCTCTTCAGCGACAAGCCGGGCGACTACGTCAAGAAGACGATCCGCGAGTGCACGGGCGCGGAGCTGTGCGCGGAGTTCCTCTACCACCTGGGCGTCCCGGTCGACGAGATCGACGACCTCGCGCACAACTCGGCGTCGACGGTGCCCTGCAACATGCCGTACATCACGTCGTACTTCATGCCGCGCGCGCTCGGCGACCGCCCCGAGGTCGTCCCCGAGGGGTCGAAGAATCTCGCGTTCCTCGGGAACTTTGCGGAAGTCCCCGTCGACACGGTCTTCACGACCGAGTACTCGGTGCGGACGGCGATGGAGGCGGTGTACCAGCTGGCGAACGTCGACCGCGGCGTGCCCGAGGTCTTCGCCTCGTCGTTCGACGTGCGCGTGCTCCTCAGCGCGCTGTACTACCTGAACGACCGCAAGAAGCTCAGCGAGCTGAAGCTGCCGTTCATGGAACGCCAGATCGGCAAGGCCGCCCTCCACAAGGTGAAGGACACCTACCTCGAGGAGATCCTGCAGGCCGCGAACCTCGTCTGAGGCTCCGTCCCGCGACACGAACACGCACGCCCGTGCGCGGGCTCGGCCCGGTCGATGGCAGACTGGGAGAGCCCGCGTGCGGGCGTTCCGCCGTGGTGTAACGGCAGCACGACAGCCTTTGGAGCTGTGAGGACTAGGTTCGAATCCTGGCGGCGGAGCATGACGAACACCACCGCATCAGAGCCGATCGCAGACCGACTCGACGAATCGCTGGCCATCGTGATCCTCGCGGCCGGTCAGGGCACCCGTATGCGCTCGGCGCTGCCGAAGGTGCTGCACCGCATCGGCGGCCGCCCGCTCGTCGGGCATGTCCTCGACACCGCGCGCGATCTCGCGCCCGGCCACGTCGTCGTGGTGGTGCGCCACGAGCGCGACCAGGTCGCGGAGGCGGTCACCGGCATCTCCGACCGCGTCGTCGTCGTCGACCAGGACGAGGTGCCGGGGACCGGTCGCGCCGTCGAGGTGGCTCTGGCGGCGCTCCCCGGCTCCGACGGGCGCGGCTTCGACGGCGACGTCCTCGTGCTCTCGGGCGACGTGCCGCTCCTCGACGCCGACACGCTCATCTCGCTCGTCCGCGACCATCGCGCCTCGCACGCGGCGATTACTCTACTGAGCGCGATCGTCGACGATCCGAGCGGCTACGGGCGCGTCATCCGCGGCGTCGACGGCGCGGTCGAGCGCATCGTCGAGCAGAAGGATGCCTCGGCGGCCGAGGCCGCCGTCACCGAGATCAACGCCGGGGTCTACGTCTTCCAGGGCGCGCCGCTGCGCGCCTACCTCGCGCGCGTCGGCACCGACAACGCGCAGGGCGAGAAGTACCTCACCGACGTCGTCGGTCTTGCGCGGAGCGAGGGGCTGCCGGTCGCGGCATCCGTCGTCACCGACGTGTCGCTCACCCTCGGGGTCAACGACCGCGCGCAGCTCGCGGAGGCGGGGCGGCTCCTGAACGCCCGCACCGTGCGCCGCTGGCAGCTCGCGGGGGCGACGATCCAAGACCCCGCGACGACGTGGATCGATGTGACCGCCGAGCTCGCGCCCGACGTCACCGTCCTCCCCAACTCGCACATCCTGCGCGCGACGGTCGTCGGCTCCGGCGCGATCATCGGCCCCGACACGACCCTCGAGGACTGCGAGGTGGGGGAGGGGGCGACCGTCCGTCGCACCGACGCGACCCTCGCCGTCATCGGGGCCGGTGCGAACGTGGGGCCGTTCGCGTACCTCCGGCCCGGCACGGTCCTCGCCGCGAAGGGCAAGATCGGCACGTTCGTGGAGACGAAGAACTCCACGATCGGCGAGGGCAGCAAGGTGCCGCACCTCTCCTACATCGGCGACACGACGATCGGTCGGGGCGTCAACCTCGGCGCCGGCGCGATCACCGCGAACTACGACGACATCGCCAAGCACCGCACCGAGATCGGCGACGAGGTGCACTCCGGCTCGCACAACGTGTTCGTCGCGCCCGTTAGGATCGGAGACGGCGCCAAAACGGGCGCCGGCGCGGTCATCCGCAAGGACGTGCCCGCCGGTGCGCTCGCTCTGAGCGTCGCCCCCCAGCGCAACGTCGAGGGCTGGGTGGAGAATCATCGACCGGGAACGGCGGCGGCGGATGCCGCGGCACGCGCCCGGTCCGCACAGGAAGCGGTCGATGGGCAAGAAGAAGCCTGAGCCCCAGCGTGACGACATCGCCCCCGGGCTCGTCGTCAAGACCAAGAAGCGGCTCGTCGTCGCAGCGGGGAGTTCGCACCCCGAACTCGCCCAGGCCGTCGCCGAGCAGCTCGACACGGCGCTCGTCCCGACCGAGCACCGCACGTTCGCGTCCGGTGAGATCCTCACCCGGTTCGAGGTGTCGGTGCGCGGTTGCGATATCTTCCTGATCCAGTCGTTCGGGCCGCCGGTGAACGAGTGGATGATGGAGCTGCTCATCATGCTGGATGCCGCCAAGCGCGCATCGGCCAAGCGCATCACCGTCGTCGCGCCGTACTACCCGTACTCGCGTCAGGACAAGAAGGGCCGAGGCCGCGAGCCGATCAGCGCACGCCTGGTCGCCGACCTGTTCAAGACCGCCGGCGCCGACCGCATCATGAGCGTCGACCTCCACGCCGCCCAGATCCAGGGCTTCTTCGACGGCCCCGTCGACCACCTCTTCGCCAAGCCCGTGCTGCTGGAGTACTTCCAGGAGACCCTGAGCGCCGAAGACCGCGCGAAGCTCACGGTCGTCTCGCCCGACACGGGGCGCGTGCGCGTCGCCGACCAGTGGTCCGACTCGCTGAGCGCCCCGCTCGCGATCATCCACAAGCGCCGTGACCCGAACGTGGCCAATCAGGTCACCGTCAACGACATCGTCGGCAACGTCGAGGGGCGCGTCTGCCTGCTGGTCGACGACATGATCGACACCGGCGGCACGATCGTGAAGGCGGCGCAGGCGCTCAAGGCTCACGGTGCCGAACGGGTCATCGTCGCGGCGACGCACGCGGTCTTCAGCGACCCCGCCGTCGAGCGTCTCCAGGACGGCTCGATCGACGAGGTCGTCGTCACCGACACGCTGCCGCTTTCGCCCGAGAAGCGGTTCCCGGGCCTGACGATCCTCCCGATCGCGCCGCTCCTCGCCCGCGCGATCAAGGAAGTCTTCGAGGACGGCTCGGTCACGAGCATGTTCAACGGCGAAGCCTGAGGCGCGTCCGAAGCGGTTGCGGTGTGTCGACGCGCTCCGCTCGTTCGACGACCGTGAGGTGCGACTTCTCCGAGCGTTGCGCGCGCCGCGCAGCGCCGAGTCGAAACGGCGATGCGCGCGGGCTTAGGATCGCGGCATGGCCGCATCTCTCGTCGACGCCGAGCTGACCGTCGCGCGCCCGTACGCGCTCGAGTCCGAGGAGGTCGAACGAGGGCTTCGCACGGGAGAGAACGGTCTGAGCCGCACCGAGGCCGCCGAGCGGCTCGAGATCGCGGGACCGAACCTGCTGCCGGAGCCGAAGCGCAGCCCCGCGATCGTCCGCTTCCTCAGCCACTTCAACGACACGCTGATCTACATCCTGCTGGCCGCCGCCGTCATCAAGGCGGTCATGGGCGACTGGCTCGACTTCTGGGTCATCATGGCCGTCGCGATCATCAATGCCGTCATCGGCTACGTGCAGGAGGGTCGTGCCGAGAAGGCGCTCGCCGGCATCCGCGGCATGCTCTCCGCCGACGCGACCGTGCGCCGCGACGGATCGTGGACGACGATCGCGGCGCGCGATCTCGTCCCCGGCGACATCGTGCGCCTCATGCCCGGCGACAAGGTCCCCGCCGACCTCCGGCTCACCGCCGCGGTGCAGCTGCGGATCGACGAGGCCGCCCTCACCGGGGAGTCGGTTCCGGCGTCGAAGCAGACGAACGCCGTGCCGGAGGATGCCGGGGTCGGCGACCGCGCCTCGATGGCGTTCTCGGGGACCATCGTGTCGGCGGGACAGGGGCGCGGGGTCGTCACCGGCACCGGTGCACACACGGAGATCGGCAAGATCCAGGCGCTCGTGGGCGAGGCGGGAAGCCTCGCGACGCCGCTGACGAAGCAGCTCGACGCGTTCGGCAAGGTGCTGACCCTCGTCATCCTCGGGATGGCCGGCATCATGATGCTCATCGGGCGGTACCTCCACGACATGCCGTTCGCCGAGCTCATCTCGGCCACGATCGGTTTCGCCGTCGCGGCGATTCCCGAGGGGCTTCCCGCGCTCGTGACGATCACCCTCGCGATCGGCGTGCAGCAGATGGCCAAGCGCAAGGCCATCACCCGCAAGCTCCCTGCCGTCGAGGCTCTCGGCTCGGTCACGACGGTCTGCTCCGACAAGACGGGAACGCTCACCAAGAACGAGATGACCGTGCGCTCCATGGTCACCCCCCTGGCTCGGTACGAGGTCTCCGGGCTCGGGTACGACCCCGAGGGTGAGATCACTCCCGCGGGAGGGCGCGATCTCACAGCGCTCCTCGCTGTCGCCGACCTGTGCAACGACGCGCAGCTCGATCGGGTCACCGGGCCCGACGGCGGCGTGGGCTGGGCGCTGGTCGGTGAGCCCACGGAGGGGGCGCTGAAGGTCGTCGCGATGAAGGGCGGAGCGTCGGATGCCGACACGAAGCGCCTCGGCGTCGTGCCGTTCGACTCGGCCAACAAGTTCATGGCGACCCTCAACGAGGCGCCTGACGGATCCCGCGCGATCCTCGTGAAGGGCGCTCCCGACCGTCTGCTCGAGCGCTCGCTCACGCAGCGCGGCGAGGGCGGCTCGGAACCCCTCGACATCCCATTTTGGGAGGCCGCGATCGACGACCTCAGCGCGCAGGGGCTCCGCGTCCTCGCCGCGGCGCGGAAGCCCACGAAGGCGGACGACGTCCAGATGGACGACCTCGAGGACCTCGAGTTCCTCGGGCTCTGGGGCATCCTCGACCCGCCCCGCCCCGAGGCGATCGAGGCGATCGCCGACTGCCACGCCGCCGGCATCCGCGTGAAGATGATCACGGGGGATCACGCCGGGACCGCCGTCGCGATCAGCCAGGAGATGGGGATCATCGACGATCCCGAGCACGCCGCGGTGCTCACCGGCGCCGAACTCGAAGCACTCAGCCAAGATGAGCTCGCGAAGGTCGTGCAGGACGTCGACGTCTACGCGCGCACGAGCCCCGAGCACAAGATCCGCATCGTCCGCGCGCTGCAGTCGCACGACGAGGTCGTCGCCATGACCGGCGACGGCGTCAACGACGCGCCCGCACTCACGCGGGCCGACGTCGGCATCGCGATGGGCATCAAGGGCACCGAAGCGACGAAGGAGGCCGCCGAGATCGTCCTCGCCGACGACAACTTCGCGACGATCCGCAGCGCCATCCGTGAGGGGCGGCGCATCTACGACAACCTGCGGAAGTCGGTCGTGTTCCTCCTTCCGACCAACGGCGCGCAGTCGCTCGTGATCCTCATCGCCGTCGTCTTCGGGCTGACGCTGCCGCTCACGCCCGTCCAGGTGCTGTGGGTCAACATGGTGACGGCGGTCACCCTCTCGCTCGCCCTCGCGTACGAACCGGCCGAGAAGGGCATCATGTCGCGTCCGCCGCGAGGTGCGGGCGGGTCGATCATCTCCGGGCGCGAACTCGTCTTCGTGCTCCTCGTGTCTCTGCTGATCGGCGGGGCGACCCTTGCGGTCTTCGGGATCTCGCTCGCGAACGGCACCGACCTCGGCGTGGCACGCACCGAGGCGGTGCTGATGCTCGCGCTCGGGCAGCTCGCGTATCTGTTCAACTGCCGGTTCCTGATGCGGTCCAGCCTGACGCTCGACGTCTTCCGGGGCAACCCCGCGATCTGGTGGTCCGCGGGCGCGCTCGTCGTCCTGCAGGTGATCTACACCTACGTGCCGTTCATGAACGTGCTGTTCGGCTCGGAGCCGCTGGGGGTTCGCGAGTGGTTGATTCCCCTCGCGATGTCGGTCGGGATCTTCCTGGCGGTCGAGGTGCTGAAGGCGTTCCGGCGGCGCGGCGATGAGCACGCGAACGCGCGGCTCTATGCAAACGCATAGGCGCGACTGATCCTCCGCCCGCGCCGCGCCGTTAGCGTGGAAGCACGCCCCCGCCCCCGCGGACGGCACGACAGAAGGAGGACCGTCATGATCCGCACCACCGTCGCCCCCCGCCCGCGCGGCACCCGTCCCGTCCGGGTCGGCGTCGCCGCGGCATCCGTCGTCGGCATCGCCGCGCTCGCCGGTTGCGCTGCCGGCGACAGCGACGCCGCGGCCACGCCCGAAGAGTCCGCCGCCACCACGCCCTCCGTCGCGCCCAGTGCGTCGGCGACCGCGTCGGCGACCGGCTCCGCGAGCAGCGGAAGCACCTACGTCGACGGCACCTACACGGCCGACGGCTCGTACGCGACGCCCGAGTCGGTCGAGACCATCAGCGTCACCGTCACCCTCGAGGGCGACGTGATCACCGACGTCGAGGTCACCGGCGACCCGCAGAAGCGCGAGTCGGAGGAGTACCAGGGCCGCTTCATCGGCGGCATCAGTGACGTCGTCGTCGGAAAGGACATCGACGAGATCTCCGTCTCGCGCGTCGCCGGGTCCTCGCTCACGAGCGGCGGCTTCAACGACGCGATCGAGACGATCAAGGCCGAAGCGGCGGCGTGATGGCGGGCGCCCGCCCTGCCCCGGCCGCCGCGTCGCCGGCGGTCGCCACGCACGCCTTCGACGCGATCGGGACACGCTGGCGGATCGACACCGAGCGCCCGCTCGACGAGGCGATCGTCGCGCGCATCGACGACGTCGTCGAGCGGTTCGATCGGGAGTGGTCGCGATTCCGGGTCGATTCGGTGGTCTCGGACCTCGCCGACCGGGCGGCGATAGCGCCGGCGACGGTTCCCGCGCCCCGGGATGCCGCGGCGATGCTCGACCTCTACGCCGCGCTGTCCGAGGCGACGACCGGCGCCGTGAACCCGCTCGTCGGCGACGCGCTCGCCCGCCGCGGGTACGACCCGGCCTCCTCGCTCGTCGATTGCGGTGCGGAGCCCGCACCCGCCCGCTGGCGGGAGCTTCTCGGGTGGGACGGCGACCGACTGCGGCTCGCCGAGCCCGCGACGATCGACGTCGGCGCGCTCGGCAAGGGGCGTCTCGTCGACCTCGTCGGCGCGGTGCTCGCCGAGGCATCCCTCTCGCGCTTCACGGTCGACGCGAGCGGCGACCTGCTCCTCCGTGGCGGCGGTGCGGGCGGTGCGGTCGATCCGGGGGAGCGCATCGCGCTCGAGCACCCGTTCGACCCGTCGCGCGCGATCGGGGTCTGGACCCTCGCGGAGGGAGCGCTCTGCGCGTCGGCGGTCGGCCGGCGCGCCTGGCCCGGCGCCGACGGCGGCGGGCTGCACCACGTCCTCGACGCGCGCACGGGCGAGCCCGTACGGACGATCGCGGCGACCTGGGCGACGGCCCCCGACACCATGACCGCGGACGCGGCCGCCACGGCGCTGTTCTTCGCCGGCGGAGAGCGCTTTGCCGCGGCGCACGGTGTGGAGTGGGTGCGCATGGCGACCTCGGGCCGCGTCGAGTGGTCGCCCGGATGTGGGGCAGAGTTGTTCACGTGAACTCCTCCCTGACCGCCCTCTGGAATCGCGCGTTCGCCGTCGTTGGCCGTGTGTCGATGTACCGCCTCGTCGTCCTCGCGCTCGGCGCCCTCGGCCTCGTCGCGTTCGTCCTGTCGTTCTTCGGGGTGCTCGCCCCGACGCCGATCGAGCTGATCGTGTCGGCGGCCGTGCTGGCCGCCGCGTGCGCCGCGACGGATGCCGTCGCGCACCGCATCCTCGCGAAGGGCTGGCGCTGGGAGTCCTCGCTCATCACGACCCTCATCCTGCTGTTCATCCTGCGGCCGACGCTCGAACCTCTCGCCCTCGTCGGGCTCGTGATCGCGGGCGTCGTGGCGTCGGCATCCAAATACCTCCTCGCATGGCAGGGTCGGCACATCTTCAACCCGGCCGCGGTCGGTGCGGCGTTCCTCACGATCCTCAGCATCTGGCTTCCCGCGCTCGGCGCCTCGTCGTGGTGGGTCGGCACGCCCTTCCTCGCGGTGCCGGTGCTGCTCCTCGGCCTCGTCGTTCTCGTCCGCACCGAGAAGGTGCGCGTGATCGCCGTCTTCTTCGTGATCGCGGTGGCGGTCGCGTTCGTCCGCACCTCGGTGCAATACGACCAGGCCGGCCTCACCTTCGACGCCGGGACGGTCTTCTGGGCGCTGCTGTGGGCGTCGCCCTTCCTCTTCCTCGGCGCGTTCATGCTGTCGGAGCCGCTCACCCTGCCGCCGCGCCGCTGGCAGCAGTTCACGGTCGCCGCGGTCGTGGGCGTCCTCGCCGGGTGGCCGATCGACCTCGGTCCGATCACTCTCGGGCAGGAACGCGCGCTGCTCATCGGCAATCTCGTCGCCTTCGCGTTCACCGTGCGGACGGCGGTGCGCCTGACGTTCCTGCGCCGTGAGATCCTGACGCCGACCGTGCGCGAGCTCGTCTTCCGCGCCGAGGGGCGCTTCCGTTTCGCGGCGGGCCAATACCTCGAGCTCGAGGTGCCGCACCCGCACCCCGACGCGCGCGGCACGCGCCGCGAGTTCTCGATCGTCTCCGCGCCGGCGGAGCTGCCCGAGGTGCGCATCGCCCTGCGTGAAGGCTCGCAGTCGAGCTACAAGAAGGCGCTCGCCCTGATCGAGCCGGGGGAGCGCCTCGCCGTCACCGGCGTGTGGGGCGACTTCGTGCTGCCCGCGCGGCCGTCCGCGCCCGTCCTCATGGTCGCGGCGGGCATCGGCGTGACACCGTTCGTCTCGCAGCTGCGACAGATGCGCCTCACCGACGAGGACCGCGACGTGGTGTTCGTGTACGTCGCCTCGGATGCCGAGGAGCTCGCGTTCCGCGAGGATCTCGAAGCCGCCGGCATCCCGGTCATCGTCTTCACGCGCACCGAGCCGGCGGACCTTCCGCCGCACTGGCGCTGGGCGCGTGGCGTGCGGCTCGACGCCGACGGACTCCTCGAGGTCGTGCCCGACATCGGCAGCCGGCACGCGTACATCTCGGGCCCTCCCGGGCTCATCGCCGATCTTGCTCCCGCGCTCGAGAAGGCCCGCTCGATCACGACGGACGCCTTCTCGGGGTACTGACCAGGTGCCGGGTGTCTTCGTCGGCGCAGATCGTCCTCATCGGGCGTTGTGACGACGATTCGCGCCGACGAAACCCCGCGTGACCACGATTTGCGCCGACGATATCCCCTCAGATCGACCTGCCCTCAGGCGCCCGGGTCGGCGGGTTTGGCGGGCAGGCGCACCTCGAACGCCGTCTCACCCGGACGGCTGCGCACCGAGATCGTGCCGCGGTGCGCCGTGACGATCGCCTTCGCGATCGAGAGGCCGAGTCCCGTCCCTCCCGTCTGCCGCGCGCGCGAGAGATCGGCGCGCGAGAACCGCTCGAACAGCTCGTCGGCGATCGCGGGGTCGATCCCCGGGCCGTCGTCGACGACCCGGACGACCGCCTGATCGCCGGTCTGCGCCACGCTCGCCGTCACAGCGACCCCCGTCGGTGTGTGCACGCGCGCGTTCGTGAGCAGATTCGCGATCACCTGGTGCAGGCGCGTCGCGTCGCCCGCGACGACGACGGGTTCTTCGGGGACGTCGATGATCCACTCGTGGTCGGGACCGGCCGCCTGCGCGTCGGCGACGGCGTCGACGACGACGCGCGTGAGGTCGACGGCCCCGTAGACGAGCTCCTTGCCCTCGTCGAGTCGTGCGAGCAGCAGCAGGTCTTCGACGAGCGTCGTCATCCGCAGGGATGCCGCGTGGATCCGCTCGAGTCCCTGGCCGGACTGCTCGGCGCTCGCGACGAGCACGGCGGGGGAGGCTCCGGCATCCTGCGCCTGGGCCAACGCCCGGAGCGAGAGCTCCGAGTACCCGCGGATTGCGGCGAGCGGCGTGCGCAGCTCGTGGCTCGCGTCGGCGACGAAGGCGCGCATGCGCTCCTCGTTGCGCTGGCGCGCCGCGAGCGAGGTGTCGACGTGGTCGAGGAGGGAGTTCAGCGCCGCGCCCACCGCGCCGATCTCATCGGACGGGTCGGCGTCGGATGCCGGGACGCGCTCGGTGATCTGCACGTCGCCCGCGTCGAGCGGCTGCGCTGCGACGCGCGCGGCGGTGTCGGCGACGGAGTGCAGGGGCCTCAGCGAACGGCGGATGACGAGCGCGATGATCGCCGCGAGGATGAGGAGGCCGCCCGTCGTCACGAGGCCGACCGTCACGACGATCTGCGCGATGGTGGCGTTGACGGTGGAGACGGGGAGGCCTGCCGCGACGAGGTAGAGACCGCCGACCTGGCTCGTGTACATCCGATAGGTGCCGATGTCATCGAAGGTCACGTCCGCGTATCGATCACCGTCGAATGCGTTGGCCACGCGCGTGATCTCCTCATCCGTGAGCTGCACGACGCGGGTGTTGCCGTCCGCGAGATAGGCCCCGTCGATGCCGCTCGTCGACTGCACCACGAGCACGAGCCCGGGTGGAACCTTGCCCTCGGTCAGGGTCTGGGTCGCGGTCGCAGCGCCGGCGATCCCCCCGGGCTGACGCATGAGCTGCGACCCGGCGAGGCTCGTCGCCTCGCGGACGTTCGTGTCGAGCTGGGCGGAGAGGATCGTCCCGAGGATCGCCCCGGTCGCGAGGCCCACCGTCAGCAGGATAACCGCGACCGACGAGACGACGGTCACGATGAGGCGGGTCTGCAGACTCCAGCGCCGCACGGGGTGCGCCGGAGCGGTCACTGGGGCGCTTTGATCATGTAGCCGACGCCGCGCACCGTGTGGATGAGGGGCTCGCGCCCGGCGTCGATCTTCTTGCGGAGGTACGAGATGTAGAGCTCGACGACCGACGAGCGGCCGCCGAAGTCGTAGTTCCATACGCGGTCGAGGATCTGCGCCTTCGACACCACGCGGCGCTGGTTGCGCATGAGGTAGCGGAGGAGTTCGAACTCCGTCGCCGTCAGCTCGATCTCGGTGCCGTCGCGTTCGACTTCGTGGGAGTCCTCGTTGAGCGACAGGTCGCCGACGCGCAGGACCGGGTCCGACCCGCCCGCGGTCGCGGTGCCGGCGCGGCGCATGAGGCCCCGCAGACGCGCGACGACCTCTTCGAGGCTGAACGGCTTCGTGACGTAGTCGTCGCCGCCGGCGGTGAGTCCCGCGACGCGGTCGGCGACGGCATCCTTCGCCGTGAGGAAGAGCACGGGCACGTCGTTGCCCGACCGGCGCAGACGCTGCAGCACGGCCACGCCGTCGAGGTCGGGCATCATGACGTCGAGGACCATGGCGTCGGGGTCGAACTCGCGCGCGACGTTGAGGGCGTCGAAGCCCGAGCCTGCGGCGCGCACCTCCCAACCCTCCATCCGCAGCGCCATCGACAGCAGGTCGGTGAGCATCTGCTCGTCGTCGACGACGAGGACGCGGAGCGCCGATCCGTCGGGACGGCGGAGCGAGGGGGCGGCGGCGGGAGTGCTCATGCACTCATTGTGATGCGCCGACTGTGAGGTCTCTATGGCGCGAGCTATGCGCATCCTGTGAACCCGCCGCTCCCACCCGACCTCTCTTCTCCCGATACGGCATGCAGCGCGCGACGCGGGCGCCCGTCCGGCGCGCTGCATGCCGTTTCGCGGTGGGCCGGGATACAGGTGGCCAGGGATACATAGGGGGCGCTGAGGGATGCCTGGGCGCGCGCATCGGAGCGATTCGTACCGTCGTCTCGTCGGCGCCGGATGCGCCTGGAGGGGGGACCCATGTACGGGACGTATCTGAGGCGTGAGCTGTCGGGCCGGAAGAAGCAGACGGCGATCGTCGCGATCGGGCTCGCGATCGCGATCGCTCTCGTGATCATCGTGAACGCGCTTTCGGCGGGCGTGCGCGACGCGCAGAGCCAGGCGCTGTCGTCCGTCTACGGAGTGGGCACGGACCTCACGGTCACCGGCGCGGAGCAGCAGCCGGGCCAACGCTCCGGCGAGGGCGGGGGACCGGGCGGCCGCTTCGACTTCGGCGAGGACGGCGGAGAGACCTCTGCGGACGGCACGACCACGCTCAACCAATCGCGACTGACGACCGACTTCCGGCGCGGCACCCTCGATGCCGGCGTCGTCTCGCAGGTGTCATCGGTCGACGGGGTCGCGGCGGCGACGGGCGCCCTCAGCCTCACGAACATGACCTTCTCCGGAGAGCTGCCGCAGCGCCCGGACGCCCGCACCGATGCCGGAACGGATGCCGGAGCCGACGCCGGCACGGCGCCGGGTCAGGGTCAGACGGATCAGGGCCAGACGGGCCAGGACGGTCAGGGCGCAGCTCCCGGCGGCGGTTTCGGCGGCGGGTCGTTCGACGTCGACTCATTCACGGTGCTCGGGATCGACCCCGGCGCGTCCTCCGTCGGGCCGATGTCCTCGGTGTCGCTGAGCGGCGGGCGCGCGCTCACCGCCGACGACGAGGGAACGGACGTCGCCGTCCTCGACGCGACCTACGCGACGAGCGCGGGACTCGCAGTGGGCGACACGATCGATGTCGGCGGCACGAGCTTCGAGGTCGTCGGGATCGTCGCGTCCGCCTCGTCCGACGCCGACACCGCCGCGAACGTCTACATCCCGCTCGACGTGGCGCAGACGCTGTCGGGCGCGGGGGACGTCGTATCGACGATATACGTGCAGGCGTCCTCGAGCGGCGACATCGCCGCCGTGCAGGCGAGCCTCCAGGACGCGCTCCCGGATGCGACGGTCAGCTCGCAGTCAGAGCTCGCCGCGACCGTGTCGGGGTCGCTCTCCAGCGCGAGTGCCCTCATCACGAACCTCGGCACGTGGCTGTCGGTCATCGTCCTCGTCGTCGCCGTCGCACTCGCCGTCCTGCTCACGATCTCGGGGGTCACGCGGCGTACCCGCGAACTCGGCACGCTGAAGGCGATCGGCTGGTCGAACCGCCGCGTCGTCGGCCAGATCGCGGGCGAGTCGGTCGTGCAGGCGCTGATCGGTGGTATCGCCGGCATCCTGCTCGGCCTCATCGGTGTCGCGATCATCAACCTCGTCTCGCCGACGATCTCCGCATCGACCGCGACACCGTCCGGGCCCGGCCGAGGCGGCGCGGGGATGGGTCAGGGTGGCCCGGGCGGGATGCCGGGCGGCGGGTTCGGCGACCTCGCCTCCACGGCGTCGGACGTCGTGCTGCACGCGCCGCTGTCGCTCTGGATCGTCGTCGCGGCCCTCCTTCTCGCCGTCGCCGGAGGCCTCGTCGCGGGTGCGTTCGGCGCCTGGCGCGCGGCGAGACTCAGCCCCGCCGAGGCGCTCCGTGCCGTCGCGTGACCGCGCGCGCACCGGCATCCACCCCAACACGCCGATTCCCACACCCGAGGAGGACGATATGACGATCATCGACGAGAACACGACGGATGCCGCAGCGCACGCGGCCCAGCCCGCGTACCGCCTGCGCGGGGTCGGGAGGACCTACCGGCAGAAGGGACGGGAGGTGCGTGCGCTCGAGAACGTCGATCTCGAGATCGACGCCGGCGACTTCGTGACCATTCAAGGCCCGACGGGCGGCGGGAAGTCCACGCTCCTGCAACTGCTCGGCGCGCTCGACGTGCCGACGACGGGCCACGTCCTCATCGACGGGACCGACCTCGCCGACGCGTCGGCCGGAACCCTCGAGCGGGTGCGCGCGCACGACGTGGGGTTCGTGTTCCAGGCGTTCAACCTCATCCCGACCCTCACCGCCGCGGAGAACGTCGACATGGGGCTCGAACCCCTTGGGCTCGACCGGGAGGAGCGGCGCCGACGCGTCGCCGATGCCCTCGCGCGAGTCGACCTGACCGAGCGGGCCGACCACCGCCCCGGGGAGCTCTCGGGCGGCCAGCAGCAGCGCGTCGCCATCGCCCGCGCGATCGCGAAGCGTCCGCGCGTGCTCCTCGCCGACGAGCCGACCGGCAACCTCGACGAGCAGATGCGCGACGAGATCCTGGCGGTGCTCGAGGGGCTGAACGCCGAGGGACTCACGCTCGTCGTCGTGACGCACGACTCGGCCGTCGCGCGGCGCGCCCGCCGCCGCCTGCGCCTCGAGAAGGGCGTCGTGCGCGACATCACCCGCTGACCCCCGCCCCCACTGCGCCCGCCGTCTCGGGGATCCGGGCCGGAGCACGGGAGTGGGACCGGGCGGGACGGGAGTGCCGGGAATAGGGTGGCCACATGCCCCTGACCTCGTCTGGAACACAGCCGCACTGCGTCGTCTACGACGGCCACATCGCCTTGCCCGACGACCCCGCGACACTCCACGACCCCGCGGCGGCGCTCGCCGTCGCCCGGCGCCTGGGCGGCATGCTGTGGGTGTCGATGACGAGCCCCTCCGACGCGCAGGTGCACGATCTCGCGGCCGCGCTCGAGCTCGCGCCGCTCGGCGTCGCCTCGACGCTGCGCACCAACCAGCGTTCGAAGCTCGACCGGTTCGGCGACCACCTCTACGTCGTGCTGCAGCCCGCGCAGTACGACGACGCCGCCGAGACCGTCGAGTGCCACGAAGTCGACGTCATCGTCGGTGATGATGTCTTCGTCGCGAGCTCCTCGGACGGTGCTGTCGACATCGAGGCGCTGCGGGCGAAGGTCGAGGAGCATCCGGACAACCTCGATCGCGGCCCCTACGGCGTGCTCTGGGGCGCCTTCGAGTTCGTGACGCGCGGCTACCGCGGCGTGCTCGACGGCGTGGAGCACGACATCGACGAGATCGAAGAACAGCTCTTCGGCGATGACGAAGACGTCTCGCGTCGCATCTTCGCGCTGCAGCGCGAGGTGATCGACCTGGGCCACGCGACCGCGCCCCTCGAGGACATGCTCGACCGGCTGCAGCGCCTCGTCGACGACCGCACCGACGCCCCGTCGCCGCCCGCTTTCGCCGAGATCGCCGATCGCGCGCGCTACATCGACGCGCGCGTGTCGGCGTTCCGCTCGACGCTCGACAATGCGCTCACGGTGCACGCGACGATCCTCGACGGGCGCCGCAACGACGCGATGCAGCGCATGACCGAGCAGAGTATCGAGCAGAACGACCAGGTGAAGAAGATCTCCTCCTGGGCCGCGATCGGCTTCGCGCCGACGCTCGTCGCCGGCATCTACGGCATGAACTTCCGCTACATGCCCGAACTCGAGCAGACGTGGGGTTACCCGTTCGCGCTTGCGCTCATGGTCGCCGTGAGCGCGGCGCTTTACGTCGCGTTCAAGAAGAAGGACTGGCTCTAGCCCCGCCTCAGTGGGTGTCTTCGGCCTCGACCTCGGTGCGGTCGCCCGACCACAGCGTGTGGAAGGTTCCGGGCTTGTCGATGCGCTTGTAGGTGTGCGCGCCGAAGAAGTCGCGCTGCCCCTGGATGAGGGCGGCGGGCAGCCGGTCGGCACGCAGGCCGTCGTAGTACGCGAGCGACGACGAGAACGCGGGGGCGGGGATGCCGGAGAGTGCGGCGTGCACCACCGTGCGGCGCCACGCGCCCTGCGCGCGCTCGAGCGCCTCGACGAAGTACGGCGCTGTGAGGAGCACCGGCAGGTCGGGGGCGATCTCGTACGCGTCGGAGATGCGGTTCAGGAACTGTGCGCGGATGATGCAGCCCGCGCGCCAGATGCGGGCGACAGCGGCGAGGTCGATGTCCCAGCCGTACTGCGCGGCGCCGGCGCGGATCTCGTCGAAGCCCTGCGAGTAGGCGACGATCTTCGAGGCGAACAAAGCCAGGCGGACGTCCTCGATGAACCGGTCCTGCTCTTCGCCGGGCTGGTCGAACACGACCCGGCTGGGGTCGTCCCAGCCGGGGAGCTCGTGCGAGACGTCGCGCTGCTCGCGGTGGCTCGACAGCGACCGCGCGAAGGTCGCCTCGGCGATGCCGGAGACGGGGACGCCGAGGTCGAGCGCGGTCTGCACCGTCCAGGCGCCCGTGCCCTTCGCCCCGGCCTCATCGACGATGACGTCGACGAGGGGACGGCCCGTCGCGGCATCCACCTGGCGGAGCACCTCCGCCGTGATCTCGATGAGGTAGCTCTCCAGCTCGCCGGTGTTCCACGCGGCGAAGACGTCGGCGATCTCGGCGGGGCTCTTGCCGGTGCCGCGGCGGATCAGGTCGTACGCCTCGGCGATGAGCTGCATGTCGGCGTACTCGATGCCGTTGTGCACCATCTTGACGAAGTGACCGGCGCCGTCGTGGCCGATGTGCGTGACGCACGGCTCGCCGTCGGGGGCCACGGCGGCGATCGAGCGGAGGATCGGGCCGAGCGTGACCCACGCCTCGTCGGGACCGCCGGGCATGAGGGACGGGCCGTGCAGCGCGCCCTCCTCGCCGCCCGAGACGCCCATGCCGACGAAGTTGAAGCCCCGCTCGCGTACGAGCTTCTCGCGGCGGATCGTGTCGGTGAACAGCGAGTTGCCGCCGTCGATGATGATGTCTCCGGGCTCGAAGACCTCCATCAGCGCGTCGATGACGGCGTCGGTCGGGCCGCCCGCCTTCACCATGATGAGCGCCGTGCGCGGCCGCTGCAGCGACGCGGCGAACTCCTCGTACGAGTAGGCCGGCACGAAGCCCGCCTCGGGGTGCTCGGCGACGAGATCGTCGGTCTTCGACCGCGACCGGTTGTACACGGCGACCGTGTTGCCCTCGCGCGAGGCGAGGTTCCGGGCGAGGTTCGACCCCATCACCGCGAGGCCGACGACCCCGATGTTGGCGGTGGGAGAGGCCGGAACGGTGGTGGATGCCGGTGCGGTTTCGGACACGGAACACTCCTCGGAAAGCGGGCTGCGGGGTCTCTTCCAGCGTAGTCCGGTGTGCGGGGCGCGTCGCCCGATGTGACACATGAGCGGGTGGAAGGATGCCGGTATGCGGATCGTCGTGATGGGCCCGAGCGGCTCGGGGAAGTCGCTCGTGGGAGCCTCGGTCGCGGCGGCGCTCAAGGCTGAGTTCGTCGACGGCGACGATCTGCACCCGCGTGCGAATGTCCAGAAGATGGCGACGGGGCATCCGCTCGACGACGCCGACCGGATGCCGTGGCTCGATGCCGTGGCCGCGACCCTCCGTCGCCCGCGGATCGTGGTGGCGTGCTCGGCGCTGCGCCGAAGCTATCGAGACCGGATCCGCGCGCAGACGCCGGGCGCGTTCTTCGTCGAACTCGTCGTGCCCGAGGCGAGGCTCCGCACGCGGGTGTCGCGCCGCGACCACTTCATGCCGGCGTCGCTGCTGGACTCGCAGCTCGAGACCCTCGAGCCTCTTGCCTCCGACGAGCCGGGCGTGCGCGTCGCGAACGACTCCGACCTCGGCTCGGTCGTCACCCGTATCGCGGAGCTGATCCGTCGCGCGGGCTGAAGCCTCCGCCGACGGGCGGCGTCGGCGCTCAGTCCTTGCGGTAGCCCGAACGGCCCATCGACCACAGTGCGGCGAGGCATCCGACGCCCGCTCCGACGGTGAGCAGACCGACGAGCCACATCAGTGCATGCGACATCCAGCCGTAGTCCATGGTTCCTCCAGGTGTGGGTCGGGGAGTGGGATCGGGCGCCGCGGGCGGCGTCTTCATCGTAGCGGGGCCCCTGGTAGACTGAGGTCCGTACTTCGGCGAGGGATGCCTGTTTTCCGGCATCCGTGATCGACGCGGTGATGCCTTGCGGGGCGTTTCCTCACGCGCGTGCGTTCGAGTCGAGACCCAGAACCCCGGTCGTCCAGACCGCACACATCAGGGCGTCATCGCCCGCAAGGAGAAGAACATGAGCACCGAGACCGACACCAAGGTCGTCGCCGAGCGTCGCGAGAACTTCGGCAAGGGCTACGCGCGCCGCCTGCGCGCCGCGGGCAACATCCCCGCCGTCATCTACGGCCACGGCACCGAGCCCGTCCACGTGTCCCTGCCCGGCCACCAGGTGTCGCTGCTCATCCGCCGCGCCAACGCGGTGCTCGAGCTCTCCGTCGACGGCGCCGAGCAGCTCGCGCTCGTCAAGGACGTGCAGAAGGACCCGGTGCACCAGATCATCGAGCACATCGACCTGCTCGTCGTGAAGAAGGGCGAGAAGATCCAGGTCGACGTCCCCGTCGTCGTCGTGGGTGAGCCCTTCTCCGGCACGATCGCGAACCTCGACAGCGCGACCGTCGCGCTCGAGGTCGAGGCGACCCACATCCCGCAGAACGTCGAGGTCGACGTCGAGGGCCTCGAGGACGGCACGCACATCACGGCCGCCGAGCTGAAGCTCCCGAAGGGCGCCGCGCTGGTCACCGAGCCCGAGACCCTCATCGTCGCGATCTCGGTGCCCGCCGCCACGATCGCCGAGGCCGACGAGATCGAGGCCGCCGACGAAGCCGTGGCCGAGGAGCAGGCCGAGGAGTCCTCCGAAGAGGCCGCCGAGTAATCGACGCGCAGCATCCGCAGCCCGTCCCCGCCGATACTCTGTTTCCGCAGATCTCGGGGGAGGCGGGCTGCGATCGTCTGCGCGTGAGAGGACATCGAGAGGAAGCTGATGGCTGAGACGTGGCTGGTCGTGGGGCTCGGGAACCCGGGCACGCGATACGAGAACACGCGGCACAACGTCGGTCAGATGGTGATCGCCGAGCTCGCGGCGCGCCGCGGTGAGACCCTGCGCGCTCACAAGGCGAACGCGCGGGTCGCCGAGACGTGGCTGCGCCCCGGCGCGGCCAAGGTCGTCCTCGCGACCCCGAACTCCTTCATGAACGTCTCCGGCGGGCCGGTGTCGCAGCTCGCGCGCTTCTACGATGTGCCGCCGGAGCGGATCGTCCTCGTGCACGACGAGCTCGACATCCCGTTCGACACCCTGAAGCTCAAGACCGGCGGCGGACACGGCGGACACAACGGCATCCGTGACGTGGCGAAGGCGCTCGGCACACCCGACTTCCCGCGCGTGCGCGTCGGGATCGGCCGTCCGCCCGGTCGTCAGGACCCGGCCGACTGGGTGCTCGATCCGTTCTCGTCGGCGGAGCGCACGCAGCTGCCCCTCGTCGTGGGAGACGCGGCGGATGCCGTCGAGCAGCTCATCGACGAGGGCCTGCTCGCCGCGCAGCAGCGGCACCACGCGCCCCGCGCGTAGCGCGCCGCGCCCCGCGGTTTCGTCGGCGCAGATCGTCGTCGCCGCAGGTTTCGTCGGCGCAAATCGCGCTTCTGAGGCGCGGAAGCGACGATTCGCGCCGACGATTCGCGCCTTTCGTGCGCGGATTCCTGTGTGGGATGCCGGGGACTCAGGCCGTCGCGGCGTAGCCCAGAGCCATCGCGAGCACGAGGACGACGAAGAAGAGCGCGGGGCCGAGGATCGCGATGATCACCGCGCCGATGGCGGCGCCGCGCCCGCGACCCTGCACGAGCGCGATGATCCCCTGCACGAGCGCCCAGATGCCCGTGATGGTTCCGAGCCAGAACGCGACCTCGCCGAGCAGCACCCACCCGCGCACGCCGGAGAAGTAGGCGAGGTCGAGGGCGCCGTCGGGGCCGGAATTCTCGGCGGCCATGAGGAATGGCTCGCCGATGCGCGCGCCCGCGATCCCTGCGAGGATGACCGCGAGACCGATGCCGCCCGCCGCGATGAGCAGGGCGATCAGGCCGAGGCTCTTCGTCCGCGGCGCGCTCGTCGCCGGCGCGGCGGGTGCAGGGTGGGGCGTGGCCGGCCAGGGGCTGCCGTACGGGCCCAGGGCCGCCTGTGGGGCCTGCGCGTATGACCCGGTCGCCTGCGGGGCCTGCGAAACCTGCGGGGCCTGCGAAACCTGCGGGACCTGGGCGGTCTGTTGCCCGACGTAAGGACTCTGCGCGTAAGCACCCTGCGCGTAGGGTGCCTGCGCGTACGGGTTCGGCACCGGCGGGTTCGGCACCGGCGGGCTCGGCACCGGCGGCGGCGACGCGGGCGTGTGCTGGGGCGGGAGGTTCTCGCTCACGTGCTCATCCTAGGGACGGGGCGCCGCGGGCAGGGGCAGCTCGGGCCCGTGTCCCCAGCCCGCCTCGGGCCCGTGTCCCCAGGCCGCCGTAGACTCGTGCGGTGACAGTTTCCGGGATTCCGCGCGCCCTCACGCAGGCTCCGTCCGTTCGGGACGCGGTGGATTCGGCGCGCCACGACACCGACTTCTCGATGGTCGCGGGCCTCGACGCGCCGGTGCTGGCGGCACTTCTCGAGGCGCGGCAGGCGGCGGGAGCCCCGGCATCCCTTCTCGTGATCACGCCTACCGGGCGCCGCGCGGAGAGCATCGGCGCCGCGCTCGAGAGCCTCGTCTCCGACGCCCGGGTCGCGCACTTCCCGGCGTGGGAGACCCTGCCGCACGAGCGTCTGAGCCCGTCGACGGAGACCGTGGGCCGACGTCTCGAACTCCTGCGCTCTGCGGCGGAATGGAAAGGCGAGGCGCCGCTCATCGTGACGGCGTCGGTGCGCGGCGCGCTGCAGCCGATCGCCGCGGGGCTCACGGATGCCGGTGTGCTCGAACTCTCGCAGGGCGCGCGCGGCTACGACCTCGAATCGGTCGCCCGCCGCCTCGTCGACCTCGCGTACGTGCGCGTCGACATGGTGTCGCGGCGCGGCGAGTTCGCGGTGCGCGGCGGCATCCTCGACGTCTTCCCGTCGGTCGCCGACCACCCGTACCGCGTGGAGTTCTTCGGCGACGAGGTCGACCAGATCCGCGCCTTCTCGGTCGCCGATCAGCGCTCGCTGCCGGGGGATGTGCGTGAGGTGACGCTCCTGCCCAGCCGCGAGCTCCTCCTCACTCCGGGCGTCCGCGAACGCGCTGCCGCCCTGCACGACCGGTTCCCCGGACTGCGCGCGATGCTCGAGAAGATGAGCGAAGGCATCCCCGTCGAGGGCATGGAGTCGCTTCTTCCCGCCGTCGCCGATGCGATCGTGCCGCTCGTCGACTACCTACCGCGCGGCACCGCGGTCGCCCTCATCGACCCGGAGCGGTCCGTGACGCGCGCGATGACCCTCGGCGAGACGAACCGCGAGTTCCTCGAGGCCGCGTGGAACGCCGCGACCGCGGGCGCCGACACCCCGGTCGACCTCGATTCGGGCGATTTCCTCGCCCTGCCCGACCTGCAGGCGGCGACGCACGAACGGGGCGGCGTGTGGTGGTCGTTCAGCGGGTTCGATTCGGGTGAGGCGGATGCCGCGGCCGAAGGCCTCATCGACGCCGGAACGGCGGGCGAAGTCGTGCGCGTCGCGGCGCGGTCGGTGCCGTCGTTCCAGGGCAACGTCGAGGGTGCGACGGCGCACGTGGGCGACCTCGTCGGCGAGGGATGGCGCGTGGTCGTCGTTGCATCGGGCGCGGGACTCGTTGATCGCACGCGGGACGTGCTCGCCGAGCGCGGCATCGCGGCGCGCACCGCCGAGACCCTCGACGAGGTGCCCGACGCGGGCGTTGCGACCGCCGTCGTCGGCTCGCTGGAGAGCGGGTTCGAACTGCCCGATGCGCGGCTCGCGGTGCTCACCGAGGCCGAGTTCTACGGCCGGACGATCGGCGCCGACGGGCGAGTCGTCAAAAAGCTCGCCTCGCGCCGGCGGAACGTCGTCGACCCGCTGCAGCTGAAGGCGGGCGACATCGTCGTGCACTCGACGCACGGCATCGGCAAGTTCGTCGAGCTCGTCCAGCGCGAGGTGTCGTCAGGCGGGCGGAACGCGGTCAAGACGACGCGCGAGTACCTCGTGCTCGAATACGCGCCCTCCAAGCGCGGACACCCCGGCGACAAGCTGTTCGTCCCCACCGACCAGCTCGATCTCCTCAGCCGGTACGTCGGCGGCGACGCCCCCGCTCTCTCGAAGATGGGCGGCTCCGACTGGGCGGCGGCGAAGGGCAAGGCGCGCAAGGCCGTCCGCGACATCGCCGTCGAGCTCGTCAAGCTCTATTCGGCGCGCATGGCGGCGAAGGGCTACGCGTTCGGGCCCGACACCCCGTGGCAGCGCGAGCTCGAAGAGGCGTTCCCGTTCGCCGAGACCCCCGACCAGCTGCAGACGATCGACGAGATCAAGGCCGACATGGAGCGGCCCATCCCGATGGACCGGCTGCTGTCGGGTGACGTCGGTTTCGGCAAGACCGAAGTCGCCGTCCGCGCCGCGTTCAAGGCGATCCAGGACGGCAAGCAGGTCGCGATGCTCGTGCCGACGACGCTCCTCGTCAAGCAGCACCTCGAGACGTTCCAGGAGCGCTTCGCCGGCTTCCCCGTGAAGGTTCGGCCGCTCTCGCGGTTCCAGACCGACAAAGAGGCGCGCGACACGCTGAACGGCCTCACCGACGGCACCGTCGACATGGTCATCGGCACGCACCGCATCCTCACCGAGAAGGTCATCTTCAAGGACCTGGGGCTCATGATCATCGACGAGGAGCAGCGCTTCGGCGTCGAGCACAAGGATGCCTTGAAGAAGCTCAAGACGAACGTCGACATCCTCGCGATGAGCGCGACCCCGATCCCGCGGACGCTCGAGATGGCGGTCACCGGCATCCGGGAGATGTCGACCCTCGCCACGCCGCCCGAAGACCGGCATCCGATCCTCTCCTACGTGGGCCCCCGCAGCGACAAGCAGATCGCGGCCGCGATCCGCCGCGAGCTCCTGCGCGAGGGCCAGGTGTTCTACGTGCACAACCGGGTGCAGTCGATCCAGCGGGTCGCCGCCCAGCTCGCGGAGCTCGTGCCCGAGGCGCGCATCGCCGTCGCACACGGGCAGATGGGGGAGCACGCGCTCGAAGAGGTCGTCGACGGGTTCTGGGAGCGCCGCTTCGACGTGCTCGTCTCGACGACGATCATCGAGACCGGCCTCGACATCTCGAATGCGAACACGATCATCATCGACCGCGCCGACAAGTACGGGCTCTCGCAGCTCCATCAGCTGCGCGGGCGCGTCGGCCGCGGGCGTGAGCGGGCGTACGCCTACTTCCTGTACGACGAACTGAAGCCTCTGAGTGAGACAGCCGCCGACCGGCTCGAGACGATCGCCGTCAACAACGACCTCGGCAGCGGCATGCAGGTGGCGCTGAAGGACCTCGAGATCCGCGGTGCAGGCAACCTCCTCGGCGCCGAGCAGGCCGGACACATCGCCGGCGTCGGCTTCGACCTCTACCTCCGCATGATCGGCGAGGCCGTCGCGACCTTCCGCGGCGACGAGGTCGACGGCCCCGCCGAGCTGCGCCTCGAGCTCCCCGTCGACGCGCGGATCCCCGAGAGCTACATCGACAGCGAGCGCCTGCGGCTCGAGGCCTACCAGAAGCTGTCCGCGGCGGCATCCGTCGCCTCCCTCGCGCGGCAGGGCCGTGCGGAGGGCGGGGATGCCGAAGACGCGATCGACCTCGTCCGCGAGGAGCTCGAAGACCGGTACGGCCAGGCGCCGCCCGAGGTCCTGGGTCTTTTCGCCGTGGCACGACTGCGCCGCCGTGCCGCGCAGTCGCAGCTCACCGACGTCGTCGCGATGGGGCCGAACCTCCGCGTCGCGCCCGCTCCGGCATCCGATTCGCTGCGCGTACGTCTGCAGCGGCTGTATCCGAAGTCGAAGGTGCTCGCCGGCGGCGAAGCGATGATCGTGCCGTTGCCGACCTCCGGCGGCGAACCCGTCGCCGACGCCGACCTGATCGCCTGGGTCGCGCAGCTGCTCGACCAGCTCTTCCCGCTGCCCGAGCCCGCCGCCGAGGCCTGAGCCTGCCCGCCCCGCCCGCGCCGCCCAGCGCGTCCGGCCGCCGCGCCCGCGCCCGCGACCGCTCGCGCCGCCCAGCGCGTCCGCCCGCGCCGCCCGGCGCCCCCGCGCGCCCCGCCCGCGTCCGCCCGCGCCGCCCAGCCGCCCGTGCACCTCGCCACCTCTGCACCTCGCCACCTCCGCGAGACCGCGCGTTCTCGACGAGATCGCCGTTCGATGACGCGGGTTTCGTCGAGAACACACGGTCTCGGGGGATGCCGGGGAGTCAGACCGGGAACACGCGGTCTCGGGGGATGCCGGGGGCGTCAGACCGAGATCGCTCCGGTCGCGAGGAGGATGACGGCGGCGATCGCGCCGGTCAGGGCGAGCGCGAACACTGCCCACTCCCACGACGCGAACACGCGTCGCCCGGCGGCGCGGCGGGCGAGCGCGAACAGGGCTGTCCCGGGAACGAGGATGAGCATCGCGAGCAGGAGGTACTCGCCGCCCGCGGCATAGAGCAGGAACGCGGTGTACGCGGTTGCGAGCGCCGCCACGACCACCATCCCGATCGCCCGCCCCCGCCCGGCGCCCGTACCCGCGCTGCGGCGGTCGGCGAACGCGACCCGGAGTCCGAACCCCGCGGTGAGGAAGTACGGGATGAGCGCGAGCGCGCTCGTGAGGTTCAGGGCGACGTCGAACGCGTTGTTCGCGAAGAGGACGACGACCAGCAGCACCTGTACGAGCAGCGTCGACATGAGCAGGGCGCCGACCGGGACATCCTTGGCATTCGTCCGCGCGAACACCGCCGGGAGGTCGCCGTCGCGCGCGGCGACGAGCAGCACCTCGGCCGCCATGAGCGTCCAGGAGAGGTACGCGCCGAGTACCGCCACGATGAGTGACACACCGACGAACGCCGCGCCCCACGGGCCGACCACCGCGGCGAGGACTCCCGCCATCGACGGCTGGGCGAGGGCCGCGATGTCCTCGCGCGGCAGGATGCCGAAGGCCACGATCGTCACCGACACGAAGATCGCCAGCACGCTCAGGAACCCGAGCACAGTCGCCCGGTGACGAGGAGGGTTCCGCGCACCTGGTCGAAGAGGCGGATCGAGGCATCCCCCGACAGATTCGCGGCGAACACCGCCGGGTCGAAGGCGAACAGGCACAGGAAGACGAACGCGACGATCGGCAGGACCTTGGCGATGCTGACGATCCGGTTGACGGCCGCCGCTTAGCGGGTGCCGCGCCGGACGAGGACGAAGAACGTCCAGAGGCCCGCTGACGAGACGGCGACTGCAAGCGGCGTGTCGCCCGCCCCGAGTGCGGGCGCGAAGGCCGGGACCACCACTCCGAGGGTCGACATGATGAAGACCCAGTAGAAGACGTTGCCGGCGCACGCGCTCGCCCAATAGCCGAAGGCGGAGAGGAACCCCAGGTAGCGGCCGAATCCGGAGCGGGCGTAGGAGTAGACGCCCGCGTCGAGGTCGGGTCGGCTCGCGGCGAGGCGCTGGAAGACGAGCGCGAGCAGGAACATGCCCGCTCCGGCGACGGCCCACGCGATCAGCGACCCCGAGACGCCCGTCTCCGCCGCGAAGGTGCCCGGGAGCGAGAAGACGCCCGCGCCGATCATCGACCCCACGACGAAGGTCGACAGCGTCAGCATCGACACCGTTGTCCGGGTCGGTGTGGGGGAGGTCACTCTTCACCATACCCACGTCGCACTTACGCCGCCGGTATCACGGGTCGTACGCTGGCGTCAGACCGGCAGGAGGCCGTATGCAGTTCGAGCACCTCGGGGCCACGCCCCGCATCCACCCCGAGGCCGTCGTCGCGCCGACCGCCGTCGTCTCGGGAGACGTCGCGATCGGAGCCGGATGCCAGGTGCTCCACGGCGCCGTCATCACGAGTGAGGGCTCGCCCATCACGATCGGTGACAACACGATCGTGATGGAGAACGCGCTCATCCGCGCGAGCGCGGTCCACTCCGTCCACATCGGCGACCACGTGCTCGTCGGACCGATGGCGTCGGTCTCCGGCGCGACGATCGAGGACGAGGTGTATCTCGCCACGGGCAGTCGCATCGTGAACGGCGCGCACGTCGGCACCGGGAGCCTCGTGCGGATGGGCGCCGTCGTCCACGTCAAGACGACCCTCCCGCCCGGCACCGTCGTCCCGCTCGGCTGGGTCGCGATCGGCGACCCCGTGCAGATCCTTCCCGCCGCCGAGGCCGAGGCGATCTCGGCCGCTCGCGAGGAGCTCGACTTCCCGGGATTCGTCTTCGGTCTCGAGCGCTCCGCGCCCGACTACATGGTTCAGCTCACCGAGCGTTACGGCGCGGCGCTCGCCCGCCACGGGTCCGACCGGCAGGTCTGAACCGGCCGTCACCGAGGCAGGAGATCTCACCGAGGCAGGAGATCTCACCGAGACAGGCCGACCGGCAGGCATCCGGTCCTGTGTGGGTGAGATGTCCGGTGTTCGTGATGTGACATCCGGGAGGATGCCGCGGCCGGCGCGCCGGCCCGCGCCTCACCCCGTGTTCTGGAGCCCTGCCGACACCCCCGACACCGACAGCAGCAGCAGGCGCTGCCACTGCGGGAGGTCGGCGTCGGACACATCGCCGGCGCGCAGCGTGCGGAGCGCGCGTAGCTGCAGCAGCGACAGGGCGTCGACGTACGGGCTCCGCATCTTGACCGCGCGCTGGAGCACCGGCTTGTTCGCGAGGAGGTCGTCGCCCCCCGCGATGTCGATCACCCAGCGGCGGGTGAGGGCCATCTCGTCGGCGACGAGATCGGCGAGGTCGGTGCGGTCGCCGAGGTCGAGGTACCGGCGCGCGATGCGCTCGTCGGCCTTCGCGAGGCTCATGCCGACGTTGTCGATGACGGTGCGGAAGAGCGGCCACTCGTCGTACGCCTCGCGGAGCGCGTCGAGGTCACCCACGGCCTCGAGCGCCGTGCCGAGTCCGAACCAGCCGGCGAGGTTGATGCGCGCCTGCGACCACGCGAACACCCATGGGATCGCGCGGAGGTCTTCGAGGGACTCCACCGACAGTCCGCGGCGCGCGGGCCGCGACCCGAGGGCCAGCAGCCCGATCTCCTCCATCGGGGTGACGGTCGCGAACCACGGGGCGAATCCGTCGGCCTTCACGAGCGCGAAGAACCGTTCGCGCGACGCGGCGTCCATCGTCGCGGCGATGTCGGCGTAGCGCTCGGCGGCGGCGCGGTTGCGCGCTTCGATCGAGGGGGCGGATGCCAGCAGGACCGCCGCGGCGACCTGGTCGATGTGCCGCATCGCGATGTTCGGGTCGCCGTAGCGGGCAAAGATGACCTCGCCCTGCTCGGTGAGCTTGAAGCGGCCGTCGACCGAGTGCGGCGGCTGCGCGAGGATCGCGGAGTTCGCGGGGCCTCCACCGCGGCCCAGCGCCCCGCCGCGTCCGTGGAAGAGGGTCAGTTCGATTCCGGCATCCTGCGCCCATGCGGCGATCTTCGCCTGCGCTTCGTAGAGCGCGAGATTCGCGGCGACGGGGCCGACGTCCTTCGACGAATCGGAGTAGCCGAGCATGACCTCGAGGCGCCGGTCGGTGGCGTCCAGGCGCGCGGCGAAGGCCGGGTGCTCGACGATCTCGGCCATGATCCCGGGAGCGGCCTGGAGGTCCGCGAACGTCTCGAACAGGGGGATGACGTCGAGGACGGGCGGCGTGCCGCCCGGGCCGACCGCGTAGCGCGCGAGCGTGTGGACGTTCGCGAGGTCTTCGGCCGACTGCGTGAACGACACGATGTAGCGCCCCGCGGCGCCCGGGCCGTAGCGGTGCTGGATCTGCGCGATCGTGCGGAAGACCTCCAGTACCTCTTCGGCCTGCGTGCTGAGGGCGCCCGACGATTCCTGCGCAGCCCGGGCCTCGCACTCCTCGAGGACCTTCCGGTGCACCGCCGAGTGCTGGCGCACTTCGAGCTCGGCGAGGTGGAAGCCGAACGTCTCGACCTGCCAGAGCAGCTGCTGGAGATGACCGTAGGCCTGACGGGGCGCGCCGGCGGCGGCGAGGGATGCCTGGACCACGCTCAGGTCGGCGAGCAGCTGCCCCGGCTCGCGATAGGCGAGATCGGCGTCGCGGCGACGCGTCGCGGAGATGCGACGTGTGATGAGGAGCATCGCGCGCTTGTGCGGCTCGCCCGCCGCACGCTTGGCGGCGTCGGCCGCGCCCTCCTCGTCAGCGTCGGCGAGCCGCTGCAGCAAAGCGACGAGCTCGGGACTCGGCGGCGTCGTCTCGGCCGCGACGGTCAGGGTCTTGGCGATGCGGCCCGCCGTGCTCTCCAGGCCGAGGAGCACGTGCTCCGAGGCGATACCCGCGGCCTTCTTCGTGATGGCGGCGGTCACGAACGGGTTGCCGTCGCGGTCGCCGCCGACCCAGGTGCCGAGCCGCACGAAGGGGCGGACCACGGGGGTGCGCGCGCCGGCCGCGGGGCCCTGCAGAGCGTCGTCGACGCGGCGATAGACGTGCGGAACGGCGGTGTAGAGCGTCTCATCGAAGACGGCCATGATCGCGCGCACCTCATCGACCGGCGTCGGCTTCTCGGCGCGCAGGGGAGCGGTCCGCCAGAGTGTGTCGATCTCCTCGAGCATGCGCCGCTCGGCGCGTCGCTCGTCGGCGCCGCCGCGCAGCGACGCGTCGTACTCGTTCAGCAGTGCGACGAGGCGGCGGATGCTCGTCGACACCGCACGCCGCCGCGCCTCGGTGGGGTGCGCCGTGAACACGGGGTGGAAGCGCAGCCCCTGCAGGCGCCGGAGCGCCGTGTCGTCGCCGACCTCGGCGGCGAGGCGGACGAATGCTGCGGCGACGGAGTCTGCGGCATCCTCCTTCTCGGGCCGGCCGTCGCGCTCGCGCAGCACGCGCACGCGCTGGTGCTCCTCGGCGAGGTTCACGAGGTGGAAGTAGACGGTGAATGCGCGTGCGACCTCGTCGGCGCGCGCGATCGAGAAGGATTCGGCGATCGCCGCCGCACGCTCGAAGGCTTCGGGCGACTCGTCGGTGTACGCGGCGATGGTGGCCTGACGGAGCCTCTCGACGTCCTCGTAGAGGCCCGGCGAGCCGCTTTCGCGCAGGACGCGGCCGAGCAGCGAGCCGAGCAGTCGCACGTCGGCGCGCATGCGCTCGGGCAGTTCCTGTTCTGCTTCGCCGCGGCCGACGAGATCGATGGCCTCGGTGCGGGTGAGTTCACGCATCCCTCCACGGTAATGCGCCGGTGTTACCGGATTGTCACGCGTTACGATGGAAGCTGGTGTGCCGGGAAGCCTGGTCGGCGTCGAGTCTCCCGACCCCGAAAGGCGCCGCCACGCGTATGAGTCTGCTCCGTTCCGCCCGCTTCCCCGCGATCGTCCTGCTCGCCGCCGCCGCGGTGGGACTCATCGTCGCGAACAGCCCCGCCGGGCCCGCCGTCGACGACCTCATGCACACGTACGTCGGCATCCCGGGCGTGTTCGAGCTCTCGGTGGAGTATTGGATCAAAGACGGGCTGCTCGCGGTCTTCTTCTTCGTCGTCGCCGTCGAGCTGCAGTTCGAGCTGACCAGCGGCGAGCTCAACTCCGCGCGCAGAGCCGTGCAGCCCGCGATCGCCGCCGCCGGCGGGGTGCTCGTGCCGATCGTGATCTTCGTCGCGCTCGCCTGGGGCACCGACAGCATCACCGGGTGGCCCGTGCCGACGGCGACCGACATCGCCTTCGCGCTCGGTGTGCTCGCCGTCTTCGGGCGCGGTCTGCCGCCCGCGCTGCGCATCTTCCTCCTCGCGCTCGCAATCCTCGACGACATCGTCGGGATCGTCTTCATCGCCGTGCTGTTCACGAGCGGGGTGGATGCCGGGATGCTCCTGGCCGCCGCGGTCGGCGTCGTGCTCTTCGGCATCCTGAGCCGGCACCTCGACACGCGTGCGCGCGCGCCGATCGCGGTCGCGCTCGTCGTCGTCGCGATCCTCACGTGGGCCTTTGTCTACCTCTCGGGCGTGCACGCGACGATTGCGGGCGTCGCGCTCGGGCTCGCGATGGCCCAGCACCCCGCGATGCGCGCACGGCACGCGCTCGAGCCGTGGGTCAACGGGCTGATTCTGCCGCTGTTCGCGTTCTCTTCGGCGCTCGTCGTCATCCCCGCTGTCGCACCCTCGCAGCTGCAGCCGGCATTCTGGGGCATCGTGATCGCGCTGCCGGTCGGCAAGATCATCGGCATCTCGCTGTTCGGCTGGATCTCGCTCCAGATCGGACGCGACCGTTCCCTGCCGCCGACGCTGCCCTTCGCCGACCTGGTCGCGGCCGGCGCGCTCGGGGGAATCGGTTTCACCGTGTCGCTGCTGCTGGCCGAGCTGGCGTTCGCGGGGGAGCGACTGCTGCGCGACGAGGCGATCCTCGGTGTGCTGACCGGCTCGCTCATCTCGCTCGCGCTCGCAGCCGTGCTCGTCTCGTGGCGAGCGCGGCACTACCGGCGCCGGGCCGCCGCGGGCGAGCCGCAGGGAGAGCTCCAGGGGTAGGTTCGGTGGCGTGAGCACGCCTGCCGAAAGACCCGAGCACACGCCCTCGCCGTCGCGTGCGGCGGCCCCCGCGCCCGACGCGCTGCGCGAGGCGGCGGAGACGATGCGGGCGGTGCGTGAGCGGTGCGTCTGGTCACAGCGCATCACGCACGACGATCTCGTGCCGTATCTCGTCGAGGAGTCGGCGGAGCTCATCGACGCCGTCGAGGCCGGCACCCGCACCGACCTCCGCGAAGAGCTCGGCGACCTCCTGTGGCAGGTGCTCTTCCACGCGGCGGTCGCCGCCCAGCACCCGGACGACCCGTTCGACATCGACGACGTGGCCCGCACGGTGACGGAGAAGATGGTCCGTCGGCATCCGCACGTGTTCGCGGGCGTCGTCGCCGCGACCCCCGACGAGGTCCTCGTGCACTGGAACGCCGCCAAGGCCGCCGAGAAGCGGGAGCGTCGTTCCGTGCTCGACGGCGTCTCCGCGCACATGCCCGCGCTGGCCCACGCGCAGAAGCTCCTCGACCGTGCCGCGCCGGTGCTCCCCGCACCCCTCCGTCCGGCTCCCGAGCCACGCGCCCTCGGCGTGCGTGCCGCGAGCGAAGAAGAGCTCGGCGAGCAACTGCTCGGACTCGTCGCTCTCGCGCGCGAGCGGGGCTGGGATGCTGAGCGCGCGCTCCGCGGAGCGATCCGCCGGCTCGAGGCCGAGGTCCGCGCGGCGGAGGCCGCCGCCGGGGACGTCGCGCGCGACCTGGAAGAATAGCCCCGTGGCATCCGTGAACCCGCCGCGCGGCATGCGCGACTTCCTCCCCGCAGACAAGGCCCGTCGCGAGCGCGTGCTCGCCACGATCCGCGAGCGTTACCGTGCGCACGGCTTCGACGAGATCGAGACCCCCGTCGTCGAGGACTACGCGCGTCTTCACGCGGGTATCGGCGGCGACAACGAGAAGCTCGCGTTCAACGTGCTGAAGCGGGGTCTGGATGCCGACGCGCTGCGCGCCGCCGCGGGTTCGGACGACGCGACACCCGATACCGCCCTCGACGTGGCAGCTCTCAGCGACCTCGGGCTCCGGTACGACCTGACGGTGCCGCTCGCGCGGTTCTACGCGAGCCACCGGGCGGAGCTTCCGACGGTCTTCCGGGCGATCCAGATCGCGCCGGTGTGGCGCGCCGAGCGCCCGCAGAAGGGCCGCTACCGCCAGTTCGTCCAGTGCGACATCGATATCATCGGCGACGCGTCCGCGCGCGCTGAGGCGGAGCTCATCGTGGCGACGCTCGACGCCGTCGATGCGCTCGGCCTCGAGGGCGCCACCGTCCGCATCAACGACCGCCGCGCCCTCGACTGGATGCTCGACCACTTCGGCTTCGCCGAGGCCGAGCGTCCGGGGGTGCTCATTACGATCGACAAGCTCGACAAGATTGGCGTCGACGGGGTGCTCGCCGAACTCCGCGACCGAGGTGCGACCTCTGCTGCCGTCGACGCGCTCGAGGCATTCCTCCGCCGCCCGCAGACGCTCGAGCTCCGCGCCTTCGGCGAGGGCTCGATCCGCACGGCACTCCCGGACGGGGCCCCCGACGAGATCGTCGACCACCTCGTCGCACTCGGCGACGCGGTGGGGGTGGCGCGCGGCATCCCGCAGCCGTACTTCACGCTGCCGATCGCGTTCGACCCGTTCCTCGTCCGCGGCATGGGCTACTACACGGGCACGATTTTCGAGCTCGCGCACCCGAGCGTCGACTACTCGCTGGGCGGCGGAGGCCGCTACGACGGGATGATCGGGCGGTTCCTGGGGCAGGACGTCCCCGCCGTGGGGTTCTCGATCGGCTTCGAGCGCATCGTCGACCTGCTGGAGGGCGAGTCGGATGCCGGAGCCCCCGCGATCGTCCTCGTCCACGATCGCGACGTTCCGGTCGCCGAGCTCGCGGCGCTGAAGGCGGCGTTCGTCGCCGAGGGGTCGCGCGTGCGGCTCGAGCAGCGGACGAAGAACCTCAAGGCGCTCCTTGAGCGCGCGAGCGCCGACGGGTACAACTCGTTTGCGACGGTGCCCGCGGGCGCGACGCGCGACGCGCTCGAGATCAAGCCGCTCGACTGAATCCACGGGCCCGAATCCATAGGCCCTCTGGTCGCCGCGCCGGGCGCGCGGCAGGATGCTCCCATGACCCTGCACATCCACACCACCCTCGTCGCGACCGGCCCGGCGACGGCGATCGAGCTCACCGATGCCCAGGTCGACGAGCTCGGCGGCGGCAAGCGCGCTGCGGTGCGGGTGCGCATCGGTGACCGCGAGGCGCGCCTCCGACTCGGGGTCATGGGTGGCAAGAACCTCGTCGGACTCTCGAAGGCCGCCCGCGCCGAGCTCGGCGTCGACATCGGCGACGAGGTCGATGCGCAGATCGCGCTGGATGCCGACGACCGCGTGACCGAGACCCCCGATGATCTCGCCGCTGCGCTCGACGCCGCGGGCGTGCGCGCCGCCTACGACGCGCTCACGCCATCGCGCCGTAAGGAGATCGTCCGCGGAGTCACGGAGGCCAAGCAGACAGCCACGCGGGAACGGCGGATCGCCGCGGCCGTCAGCGCGCTGATGTGACGGCCGCGGCGTCCGTCACAGGACGAACAGGCTGATCACCCAGACGGCGGCGAACGCCGCGATGCCCTCGATGCCCGATGCGATCGTGAGGGTGCGGTAGGCGGTGGCGACGGGGATCCGGCTCATCTGGGACACGACCCAGAAGTACGAGTCGTTGGCGTGCGACACCACCATCGCGCCCGCGCCGATCGCGAGGACGGTCAGAGCCATGCCGATGGGGCTCGACAGGCCGAGGGACCCGAGAAGGGGCGCGATCAGCGCTGATGTCGTCACCATCGCCACGGTCGACGACCCCTGCGCGGACTTCAGCGCGGCGGAGACGAGGAACGGCACCGCGAGTCCGATTCCGAGACCGGCGAGGTTCTCGGACAGGAAGGTGGTGATCGTCGACTTTGCGAGCACGGCGCCGAACGCCGCGCCGGCCGCGGTGATGAACAGGATCGGGGCGGCGACGCGGATCGCTTCGGCGATGTTGGCGTTGAACGTCGCGAGCTTGCCGTGGCCGCTCAGGAGGAGGGTGGCGGCCACGAGGCCGATGAGCAGAGCGATGGTGGGCGTGCCGATGAAGGTGACGATGTCGTACAGCGTCGACTCGCCGAGCGGACGGTTGGGCAGCTTCGCGATGGAGGCGGCGCAGATGAGCACGAGGGGGAGGAGGATCGGCAGGAAGGCGAGCCACGCCGAGGGGAGCTTTCCGTACGATGCGCGCAGTTCGTCCCAACTCTGGGTGACCTCTTGCGCGCCTTCCGGGTCGGGGGCGGGGGCGAATGGCTTCTTCGCGAAGGTTTGGGCGAACAGCAGCCCGGCGAACGCTGCGACGGCGGCGACGGGTAGGCCGATCGCGATGATGAGGCCGAGGTAGTCGCCCGCGCCGATGTTCTCCGCGGCGGCGAGGGGACCGGGGGTCGGGGGCACGAGGGTATGGGTGGCGTACAAGCCGGTCATGAGGGCGATCGACATGGCGAGCGCCGAGACGCCGGTGCGGACGGCGATGGCCTTGCGCAGCGAGTTGAGGATGACGTATCCCGAATCGCAGAACACAGGGATCGATACGACGTATCCGATGATCGACATCGTGAGGGTGGGAAAGCGCGTCCCCAGCCATCGGATGAGCGCGTCGGCCATCGAGATCGCCCCTCCTGAGCGTTCCAGAATGACGCCGATCATCGTGCCGAAGAGGATGACGAGACCGATGTTGCCGAGGCTCGATCCGAACGCCGTGCTGATCGTCGGAACGATGTCGGCCAGCGGCAGACGGAAGGCGAACGCGCCGATCAGAGCCGCCGCGATCAGGGCGAGGAACGGACTGATCTTGAGCTTCGCCGTCGCGAGCACGATCCCGACGACGAGGAGGACGAGGACGAGGAGGTCGATCATACGGGTGGCTCCTTTGCCGGTACGGAGGTGACTGTTCGGGTGATCAGGAATGGAGGGAGGGCGCGGCGAGCAACGAGCCCACTGATGACGCGACGCGCTCGAGCGCGTCGAGGGTCTCTGCGCGCAGCTCGTCGAGCGAGCGCGGTCCGGGGGCGATCGAGAACGCGATCAGACGCGCCGCGCGGACGGCATCCGGCGCGAGCGCGACCTCGCCGGCGAGCACGATGACCGGGACCGATGCCGGGGTCAGCTCGCGCACCCCGCTGACGACTTTGCCGCCGAGCGACTGGGCGTCGAGGCGGCCTTCCCCCGTGATCACCGCGTCTGCTCGTGCGAGGGCGGATGCCGCGCCGACGGCATCGGCGACGACGCGCCATCCTGGCTCAAGCTCTCCGCCGAGCAGCGCCACCAGCGGGACAGCGAGGCCGCCTGCGGCGCCTGCGCCGGGCAGTGCGCGCAGGGGCGTGCCGGCCTCGGCTTCGAGGACGTCGGCCCAGCGAGCGAGGGCGGCGTCCAGCACGGCGACGTCGTCGGGATCCGCGCCCTTCTGCGGCCCGAACACCGCTGCGGCGCCCTCCGGGCCGACGAGCGGATTGGTCACGTCACACGCGATCCGCCAGCGGACGCGCCGCGCTGAGGGATCGAGGCCCGACAGGTCGATCCGGGCGACGTCGCCGAGCGCGCCGCCGCCGAGCGGCACGGGAGTGCCATCACGGCGGAGGAGGGTGGCCCCCAGCGCCGTGAGCAGCCCCGCTCCGCCGTCGGTCGTCGCCGAGCCGCCGATGAACAGGCGCACCTCGTCGACGCCGCGGGCGAGGACGGAGCGCAGCACGCGGCCGACGCCCAGGCTCGAGGCAGCGAGCGGCTGGAGCGGGACATCGCTGACGGCGGGCAGGCCGTTCGCGTCGGCGGCCTCGATGACGGCCGTCCTGCCGTCGGGGGAGATTCCGTACCGGGCGGTGACCGGTCTGCCGATGGCGTCGACCGTGTCGACGAAGTGGAGTTGAGCGTCCCACGCGGCCACGATCGCATCGAGTGTCCCCTCGCCTCCGTCGGCGAGGGGGAGGAGGTCGATCTCCACGGGGGTCGAGGTCGTCGCGAAAGCCGCGCGCACGCCCCGCTCGATCGCCGCGGCAACGTCGCCCGCATCTGCCGATCCCTTGAATGAGTCGGGGGCGATGACGACGCGCAGCGCGGTGGAGGCGAGGGGCTGCGGAGGGTGGTCATCTTCGATCACCGGCTCAGCGTAGGCGCCGATCGCGCCCGACGACCATGGACCGACGCCCGGACTTAGCGGCTGTCGTCAGGGTCCGGCATGTGCGGTATGCACACCCCCGGCGAGGCTCAGCCGCGGCGCGGACGGAACCTGCCGGGTGCCTCACGGCCGGGTCTCTCGGCGCGCGCGGCGTACACGGCGAGGAGCATGGTTGAGAGGGCGAGCGGCTCACGCACATCCGCGCCGACCAGTTCGGAGATCCGCTCGATGCGCTGCAGCAGGGTGTTCCGGTGGATGTGCAGCGTCGCGGCGGCATCGGCGAGGGATCGGGCGCCGGCGATCGCGGTGATCGTGTCCAGGTGCGCGGGAGCGAGCGTCGCGATGGAGGCGGCTGCACGCCGCCGTGAGATCGGGGGCAGCGCGGCGGCGGCCGCGGCGTGCTCCCACGACCACACCTCGTCCGGTTCCGGCCAGAGTGCGGGATGCCGTGCGATCAGTCGGGCGTCCTCGGCCCGGGCGAGCAGCGACACCGCGTCGGGAGCGTCCGCCCCGAACCCTGCCGCTTCGGGCAGGTCGACGGGCGCGTGCGCGTGACGGAGCACCCATACTGCGCCGTCGAGCGCCGCGGCGGCTGCAGGTCCGGCGTTGAGACGCGCGATCGCGGGCGCGAGTGCGTCGGCGGCAAGATCGAGCACGTCGAGGCGCCACGGCGCGGGAATCGCGGCGTCGCGCAGGAGCGCGTCGGCGGCCTCGACGTCGACGCCGGAGCTCAGCCCCGCCAGGAGGTCCCGGGTGGCCGCGTCCCGCAGCAGCGCGCCGTCCTGCGCGCGCTGCTGCCGGACGAGCAGTCCGACGCTGAGGGCGACCACGCGGGCGAGCTCCGCCACCTCGCGCGGCGCCCCGGTGACACCGACGACACCGCACAGCGTGCCATCGACATAGAGCGGTTCGTTGACGCCCGGCAGGTCGCCGGAGCCCGGCATCTGCGCGTCGATGACGACGGTCCGTCCCTGGCGTGCGGCGCGGAGCGCGCCGTCGTGGCGGGTCCCGATGCGTGCGGGGTCGAGGGCGGCGATGATGACGCCGCGACGGTCCATCAGGTTCACGTTGCGGCCGACGCGCGGCGCGAGGGCGGCGACGACGTCCATCGCCAGCGCGGAGGTGAGGAGGAGCGCCGCGCCCTCGTCGTCCGCGTCCGTCGACGTCGCCGTACTGTGGTCGCCGACGGTGCCGGTCCTCGTCGGAGCGGTGGAGCGTGCAGGTGTGCGCATGCCCATAAGTGTGACGGACGCAGGTGCGCGGCGGCGGCCCGGCGCGCGCCCGTCAGCGCGCTGACGCGGCCGCCGCGTCGGTGACGCGTTTCTTCTCGCGCACGTAGACCTCGCGGCGCACCCGTGCGACGACCTCTCCCGCGGCATCCGTGATGTCTGTCTCGAACCATTCGAGCACCTTCGCGCCGCCGCGGGCGCGCTCGCGGAGCTCCTCTGCTTTCTCGCGGGGCACCTCGAAGCGTGCGGTGAGGACCCCGCGACCGGGTTTGACGAACTCGATCTCGCCCCTCGTGTCCCAGACGACGTAATCGCGGCCGAGCTGGTGCATGACCAGCATGAAGAAGTACGGGTCGGTCATCGCCGACATCGAGCCGCCGAACGCCGTCCCCACGTAGTTGCGGGTGACGACGTTGACGTGGAGTTCGACGACCGCCTCTGTCCAATCCTCGGAGAAGCGGCGCACGCGGATGCCGCTGAAGAGGTTCGGGATCCACAGGCTCATACCCGTGGCGAGGCGCCGGGGAGTCATACGCATCGCGCCAGTGTGACGGACGTCGGCCGCCACGGACCAATCGATTGTCGGCCGTCTGCAACTGTTCTAGTTGTCCTATAATGGATAGATGCTTCTTCGCGTCGACCCGCAACGGTCCACGCCATTGTTCACCCAGCTGGCGGATGCCGTGCGAACGGAGATCGTCGCGGGCCGCGCCCGTCCCGGCGACCGGCTTCCGTCGGCGCGCGAGGTTGCCGCCTCGCTGGACGTGAACCTGCACACCGTGCTGCACGCCTACCAGGTGCTCCGAGACGAAGGGCTCGTGCAGATGCACCGGGGCAGAGGCGCCGTCGTGACCCTCGCAGCCGGCCGCCTCGCCGCACTGCACGACGACATCCTCGCCCTCGTCGCGCGAGCGCGCACCGCAGGACTCTCCCCCGACGCGCTCGCCGCGGTCGTCCGTGCGGCCCCCGCCGACACCGTGGCCGCCCTGCCCGTGATCCCCGCCCCGAAGGAGGCCCCTCATGCCTGACCGCTCGCCCCTCGCGCTGCGCCGGTTCGCCCTCGTCGCCGTCGTGCTGCCCATCGCGATCAGCGTCGTCGCCCTCGTCGCGCAGGCGTTCCTCCTCCCCACTCTTCCCGACCCCGTCGCGACCCACTGGGGCCTCGACGGCCGGCCTGACGGCTTCGGGCCCGCGTGGGTGAACCTCGTCCTGACCGTCGTCGTGGGCCTCGGCATCCCGCTGGTCATCGCGGCGTCGGGGCTCGGCGGACTCCGCCGGGGCGACCACGGCGGAACGTACCGCCTGCTGGGTGCGACGGCGCTCGCGATGTCCGTGCTGATGGCCGTGATCGGCACGGGTGCCCTGGCGCTCCAGGCTGGGCTGACGGATGCCGCGAACGCCCCCGGCATCGGGCTCGTGACGCTCGGCGCGTTCGTCCTGGCCGGCGCGGCCGGCGTGCTCGGTTGGTTCCTGCAACCGCACGAGCCGTTCCGCGCCATGACGCTCCCCGCAGGGGACCCGCTGACGCTCTCCGGCACCGAGAAGGCCGTCTGGCTGCAGCGCGTGTCTCTCGCGCGGTCGGGGGTGATCGTCCTCGGTGCGGCGTTCGTGCTGATCTTCGTCGTGTCGGTCGTCGCGCTGTCGGCGTCGCCCGAACCGTTCATCGCGTGGCTGCTCGTCGGCGTGATGCTCGTCATGGCGGCGACCTTTGCTACGACGCTCGCCTTCCACGTCCGCGTCGACGACGACGGGCTCCGGGTCACGTCGGTCACCGGGTTCCCGCGTGTGCACATTCCGCTCGACGAGATCGCCCGCGCCGAAGCCGTCGAGGTGAATCCGATGGGGGAGTTCGGCGGATGGGGTCTGCGCTGGGCGCCGGGCGGCGGATTCGGCGTCGTGCTGCGCCGCGGCCCCGGCATCCGCGTCACCCGCACGAACGGCAAAACGTTCACGGTCACCGTCGACGACGCAGAGACCGGAGCCGCCCTTCTCCAGGCCCTCGCGACGCGCGTGGGGTGACCGGTTGACGCGCCGTGCGCACCCCGGTTGGCTGACGTCATGTCAGAGCTGACCCCCGAGAACGCCCGCGCCGTCGACCGCTACCTCGTCGACACGCTCGTCGGCGGCGATCCGGCCCTCGACGCCGCCGTCGCCGACCAGAACACCGCCGGGATGCCGGACATCGAGGTCGCGCCTACGAACGGCAAGCTCCTCCACCTCCTCGCCCGCGCGACCGGTGCCCGGCGTGTCCTCGAGATCGGCACGCTCGGGGGCTACTCGACGATCTGGCTCGCGCGCGGCATCCCCGACGGCGGCACTGTCGTGACGATCGAGGCGCAGCCGGCGCACGCAGGCGTGGCCCGCGCGAGCGTCGACCGGGCGGGGGTGGGGGACAAGGTCGACATCCACGTGGGCCGCGCCGCCGACGTCCTCGCCGCCCTCGCCCGCGAGAGCGAGGCGCAGACACAGGATGCCGCGCCCGGGTTCGACCTCGTCTTCATCGACGCCGACAAGGAGTCGAACACCGTCTACCTCGACTACGCCGCCCGGCTCGGGCGCCCCGGCGCCCTCGTCGTCGTCGACAACGTGGTGCGCTCCGGGCGCGTCGCCGACCCGAGCGATGAAAGCCCCCAGATTGCGGGCGTGCGCGCGGGGCTCGAGATGCTGCGGGACGACTCGCGGTTCGACGCGACGGCGCTCCAGACGCTCGATGCGAAGGGCTGGGACGGCATCGCGGTCGCGATCGTCGTTTGATCCGGCAGTGCCCCTGTGGGCACGGCATCCGCATCACTATGCTCGGAACTGGACCGACGACGCTCCGCGTTCCATCCTCCACAAGCAAGGAGTTCCCTGTGGCACTGATCGAGGCTGTAGGCGCACGCGAGATTCTGGACTCGCGTGGCAACCCGACCGTCGAGGTGGAGGTGCTGCTCGACGACGGCATCGTCCAGCGCGCGGCCGTCCCCTCGGGCGCATCGACGGGCGCCTTCGAGGCGTACGAGCTGCGTGACGGTGACAAGAGCCGGTACGGCGGCAAGGGCGTGCTCAAGGCGGTCGCCGCCGTCATCGACGAGCTCGGCCCCGCGATCGAAGGCGTCGAGGCGAGCGAGCAGCGCGTCGTCGACGAGATCCTGATTGCGACCGACGGCACCGAGAACAAGTCGCGGTGCGGCGCGAACGCCATCCTGGGCGTGAGCCTCGCGGTCGCGAAGGCGGCGGCCGACTCGGCCGACCTGCCCCTGTTCCGCTACATCGGCGGCCCCAACGCGCACGTGCTCCCCGTGCCGCTGTTCAACGTCATCAACGGCGGCGAGCACGCCGACAACGGCATCGACTTCCAGGAGTTCTTCCTCGCGCCCTACGGCGCACCGAGCTTCTCGGAGGCGCTGCGCTGGGGCACGGAGATCTACCACGTGCTGAAGTCCGACCTCAAGAGCGCCGGCTACGCCACGGGCCTGGGCGACGAGGGCGGCTTCGCTCCCGACCTGCCGAGCAACCGCGCGGGCCTGGAGTTCCTCATCGACGCGATCGGCAAGGCCGGCTTCACCCCCGGCAAGGACGTCGGCGTCGGTCTCGACGTCGCGGCGAGCGAGTTCTACAACGACGGCGTCTACCACATGGACGGCAAGGACTGGTCGGCCGACGAGCTCATCGACTACTACGCCGACCTCGTCGACTCATTCCCCGTCGTCACCATCGAGGACGCCCTCGACGAAGAGGACTGGGAGAACTGGCAGAAGCTCACCGAACGCCTGGGCTCGAAGGTCCAGCTCGTCGGCGACGACCTGTTCGTGACCAACCCGGTGCGCCTCGCGAAGGGCATCGACCTCGGCGTCGCGAACTCGCTGCTCGTGAAGGTGAACCAGATCGGTTCGCTCACCGAGACGCTGGATGCCGTGGACCTCGCCCACCGCTCCGGGTACACGACGATGTTCTCGCACCGTTCGGGTGAGACCGAGGACACGACCATCGCCGACCTCGTCGTCGCGGTGAACTCGGGCCAGATCAAGAGCGGCGCGCCCGCTCGGTCGGAGCGCGTCGCGAAGTATAATCAGCTTCTGCGCATCGAGGAGGAGCTGGCGGACGCGGGTACGTTCATCGGCCGGGCCGCCTTCCCGCGCTACAAGGGCTGAGGACTGATCTCGGATCAGCCGACATGACGAGAGGGGGGAGCCGTGAGCGACACGACGGCTCCCCCTTCTCGTTCGCCACGGCACCCCGATGCTCGGACGAGGGGTCGGGTGGACGTCCGCGACTGGGCGGGAGGCATCCGCTTCTCCGCCTTCACCGGCATCATGCTGGGTCTCGTCGTCCTCGCCGTCTTCGTCCTCGTGCCGACGGCGGGCACCTACCTCGCGCAGCGCCAGCAGGTCGCCGCGCTCGAGCACTCGGTGCAGCTGACGACCGATGAGGTCGCGGCTCTGGAAGAGCAGAAGAAGCGCTGGGCCGATCCCGCCTACGTCACATCGCAGGCGCGCGCGCGGTTGTACTACGTGCGCCCCGGTGAGGTCGTCTACCTCGTCGACGACGACCTTCCCGCCTCGTCGATCCCGCCCGAGCAGGCTCCCGTGAGCGACGAGGTCACCGAGACGCGCTCGGACTGGATGGCGCAGCTGCTGCGCTCGGTCACCGCCTCCGGCACGGCGCAGACCGCGACAGACGCTCCGGGCTGACAGGGCCGACGCGTCGCCATCTGGACGCACCGGTCTCCGACGCGTCGCGGTCCAGCACTCCGTCAGGCGCCCCCGGTACCCTGGACCGGTGCCGCACCCCACGCTCAGCCCCGCGACCGATGCCGACCTCGAGGTCATGCGCGAGCAGCTCGGTCGTCCCATGCGCGGCGTCGTGGGCATCGCCGCTCGGTGCGTGTGCGGCAATCCGACCGTCGTCGCGACCGAGCCGCGCCTTCCCGACGGCACGCCGTTCCCGACCTTCTACTACCTGACCCACCCCGGCGCGACGGCCGCGATGTCGGCGCTCGAAGCCGGGCAGGTCATGCGCGAGTTCGCCGCGCTGTTGGAGACCGACGAGGACATCGCCGAGGCCTACCGTGCCGCGCACGAGGCGTACCTCTCCGACCGCGCGGTCTACGGGGAGGTGACGGAGATCGAGGGCATCTCCGCCGGGGGGATGCCGACCCGCGTGAAGTGCCTGCACGCCCTCGCCGGGCACGCGCTCGCCGCCGGCCCCGGGGTGAACCCCATCGGCGACCTCGCGCTCGCGCGCGGCGACTGGTCGCCCGAGCGCTGCACGTGCGCGAACCCGAGGGAGCGCACGTGAGTGCGCGCGGCGCGCGACCCTGGCTGGCCGCGCTCGTGCTCGTGCTCGCGCTCGCCCTCGGGGGAGCGCTGCCCGCGTCGGCGTCGGAGTTCCCGGCATCCATCGCGCCGGAGTCCACCGCTCCGCCCGCGACGCCCGAGGCTGAGGAGGACCCCGCGCGCGCCGCGGAGTACTGGCTCGACGAGTACGGCATCCGGAACGCGTGGGAGACCACGAAGGGCAAAGGCGCGACGATCGCGATCATCGACACCGGTATCGGGCGCTCGCCGACGGAGTTCTCCGGCGCGGTCGTCGGCGGAGCCGATTTCTCGGGCGTCGGGGCGTCGGACGGCCGCAAACCCGTCGGGGCGGTCGACGCGAACCACGGCAGCTGGGTCGCCTCGCTCGCCGCCGCGCGGGGCACCGGGCCCGACACCGGCATGATCGGCGTCGCCCCCGAAGCGAGTCTGCTGTCGATTTCCATCGGTTTCGGCGCGACCTCGTCGGTGCCGTTCGTCGACCAGGTCGCGGACGCGATCCGCTGGTCGGTCGACAACGGCGCCGACATCATCAACCTGTCGTTCACGACGAACACCCTCACGTGGGACCGGTCGTGGGACGGGGCGTTCCAGTACGCCTTCGACAACGACGTCGTGGTGATCGTGGCCGCCGGCAACAAGGGGAACGGCACGGAGGAGGTCGGCGCGCCGGCGACGATCCCCGGCGTCCTCACCGTCGGCGGCGTCACGCGCGACGGGGTCGCGAGCGAGCAGGCATCCACGCAGGGCATCACGATCGGGATCTCCGCGCCCAGTGAGCAACTCCTCGGCGTGTCCGCCGACGGGACGGTCGTGCAGTGGGACGGGACGAGCGGGGCCGCGCCCATCGTCGCGGGCATCGCCGCGCTCGTGCGCTCGGCCCACCCCGACCTCGACGCGAACAACGTCATCAACCGGATCATCCGCACCGCGCGGCCCGCCGCGGGTGCGACGCGTGTGCCCGACGCGCGTTACGGGTACGGGCTGGTGGATGCCGCCGCCGCAGTGTCGGCACAGGTGCCGTCGGTCTCGGCGAACCCGATGGGAAGCCTCAAGGAGTGGGTGCGCCTGTACCGACGGGCCGAAGCGGAGCCGGCGCCCGTGCCGACGAGCACTCCCGTGACGCTGCCCCAGCTTCCCGCAGCGGACTCCGTGGCGCAGCGCTCGCCGCTTCTCCCGACCTTCGACACCCTCCGATACGGCACGGTGCCGCTCGCGACCCTCACCCTGGCCGCTATACTGGTGGCGCTCGGTGTCACCGCTGCTGCCCGGCGCATCAGATCGGAGCGCGCACGTCCTCCGAGCCGTTGATCCAAGGAGTTCTTCCACCTGTGACTGACACAGCGTCCACTACGGCTGTTCCTTCCGCGAACCACACCGCTGAAAACGGCACCGTTCCCAAGATCCTCGTCGTCGGCGGTGGCTACGCCGGTTTCTACACCGCATGGAAGCTCGAGAAGCACCTGCGCAAGGGTGAGGCGGAGGTCACGATCGTCGACCCGCTGCCCTACATGACGTACCAGCCGTTCCTCCCCGAGGTGGCGGCCGGCGAGATCGAGGCGCGGCACGCGATCGTCGGGCTCCGTCGACACCTCAAGAAGACGCGCGTCATCACGGCGAAGGTCACCGGCATCGACCACGCGAACCGTACGGCGACGCTGACGCCCGAGACCGGCGAGCCCTGGCAGGAGTCCTACGACCAGATCGTCGTCACCGCCGGAGCCGTCTCGCGCACCTTCCCGATCCCGGGCATCGCCGACAACGCCATTGGTCTGAAGACGATCGAAGAGGCCGTCGCCATCCGCGACCGCATCCTGTCGAACTTCGACCGCGCCGCGAACCTGCCCGCCGGGCCGGAGCGCGACCGTCTGCTCACCGTCGTCGTCGTCGGCGGTGGCTTCGCCGGCATCGAGGTGTTCGCCGAAACGCGCGCACTTGCGTCCTCGCTCCTCAAGGACTATCCGATGCTCACGTTTGACGACACGCACTTCCACCTCGTCGAGGCGATGGGGCGCATCATGCCCGAGGTGTCGCTCAAGACGAGCGAGTGGGTGCTGAAGGACCTCGCCAAGCGGGGGGCGTCGGTGCACCTCGACACGCAGGTCACCGGCGCCGTCGACGGCAACGTCGAGCTCTCGACGGGGGAGACCATCCCCACCGACCTCATCATCTGGACCGCCGGCGTCATGGCGAACCCCACCGTCGTGCGCGGCAGCGATCTGCCCGTCGAGGAGCGCGGTCGTATCCGCACCCGCGCCGACCTGCGCGTGGGCTCGCCCGACGAGATCGTCGAGGGAGCCTGGGCCGCCGGTGACGTCGCTGCCGTGCCGGATCTCACCGGTGGGGGCGTCGGCGGGTACTGCGTGCCGAACGCTCAGCACGCCGTGCGTCAGGCGAAGCTGCTCGCCCGCAATGTCATCGCCGTCCTCCGCGACGAGGTGCCCCGCGAGTACTACCATAAGAACCTCGGCGCCGTCGCGGGTCTCGGACTCTACAACGGTGTCTTCCAGTCGGGCAAGATCGCGCTGAAGGGCTTCATCGCCTGGTGCGCGCACCGCGGCTATCACGGCCTCGCGATGCCGTCGTGGGAGCGCAAGTGGCGCGTCATCGGTGACTGGTGGCACAACTTCTGGCTGAACCGCGACAACGTGTCGCTGCAGGCCGTACAGCACCCGCGCTATGTCTTCGAGGAGTTCGCCGCGCGTCCGCGTCCGGCAGCACCCGAGAAGTCCGCCGCGCCGGCGATCGACCCGAAGTCGGTCAAGGCGGAGAAGACGGGAGCGGCTCCTGCGGTCTCCGGGGCTGCGGCCGCCGGGCCGAAGGATGCCGAGAAGCCGGCGCCTGCCGCGAAGAAGGCTCCCGCGAAGAAGAAGGCCGCCGCCTCGAGCTGACACGCGGTCGGCCGGCGGTCGTCGGGCGCCCCGTGAGCGCCAGCGAGCCGAAAGGCCCTGTGCTGCCCGATACCCTGGCCTCGGGCCCCCGTAGCCCAATGGCAGAGGCAGGCGACTTAAAATCGCTTCAGTCTGGGTTCGAGTCCCAGCGGGGGCACGACCCCGGCCGGTGGTCCCGGGCGGGCGAGGTCACTCGCACACACGCTAGCGGCGACCTCGGACATGGCGCCCGTGGGCCAGAATGATCCCGTGAACTACGAACTCGACGACGACCCCGGGCGGCTTCAGCCCGACGCCATCTGGGAGTGGCTGTCGACGGAAGCGTACTGGGGGCGCCAGCGCAGTCGCTCCGACGTAGATGCCCAGATCGCGGGCGCCTGGCGCGTGGTGGGGGCGTACTGCGCCGACACGGGCGCTCTCGTCGGGTTCGCACGTGCGGTGTCCGACGGCGTGAGCTTCGCCTACCTCGCCGATGTCTTCGTGCGCGAGGAGCACCGGGGGCACGATCTGGGAAAACGACTGATCAGTCGGATGGTCGACGAGGGGCCGGGGCGGAATTTCCGCTGGGTGCTGTTCACACGCGATGCGCACGGACTCTACGAACAGTTCGGCTTCGCCGCGCCGGATGCGAACGCGATGGTCCGGCCGGCGCGATGACGACGCGCTTGTCTTCAACCAACTGAAGAGATCCCACCCCGACCGGCGCGCCGCACCGCCGTCGCCTGTCCGCCTGGCAGTGTCGATCGGGACGGCCGTCGGCGGCATGCCCCGATCCGAGCCGTTCATCGCGGTCCGACCTTCGCGACGCGTTCGCGGACCTCGCGAAGATCACCGCGAACCCCGCACGCACCCTCGGCCAGAGCCTCCCTCCCGTCGCGTCCGACGTGACCGCGAGGATCAGTCAGGCATGCAACGCGAATCAGACCCCGCTCGTCATCTCCGCCGAGTTCGGCGGGTGACACGCCCACACGATCGTCGCGGGCGAGGGCGTCTCTATTCCGTTCGAAGGATGCCACCGGCTCGGCCACGGCGTGCATCGGGTGTTCCCCATCCCGCCGTAGGCTGAAGCCACCCCGCCCCACCGTTGAAGGAGCCCGCCTGCATGAGCCTCGACCTCCTCGCCGCCTCGGCGCCGACACCGGCGGAGGCCTGGCATGACCCGGCGACCTACTGGCCCGCACGCTCCGCCGCGGTTGCCGACCTCTCGGCCCCGGTCGCGAGCATCGACGTCGAGGCCCTCCGCCACAATGCCCTCGACCTCGTCGTCCGCTCGAGCGGGGTCCCGATCCGCGTCGCGAGCAAGTCGATCCGCGTCCGCGAGGTGCTGGATGCGACCTTGAGGATGCCGGGGTACCGCGGCATCCTCGCGTTCACCCTCGCCGAAGCCCTCTGGCTCGCGGAGGACCACGACGACATCGTCCTCGGCTACCCGACCGCCGACCGCGCGGCGCTCGCCGCGCTCGCCGCCGACGGCGCGAAGGCGGCGCGCATCACCCTCATGGTCGACGAAGTCGCCCAGCTCGACCTCGTCGACGCCGTCGCACCGCCCGGCACGCGCTGTGAGATCCGGGTCGCGATCGACGCGGATGCCTCGTGGCGCGCCCCTGTGCTCGGGCACATCGGCGTCCGGCGCTCGCCCCTGCACGAGCCGGGCGACGTGACCCGCCTCGCCCGGCACATCGCCTCCCGCGAGGGCTTCGCCCTCGTCGGCCTCATGATGTACGAGGCGCAGATCGCGGGACAGCCCGACGACACCGGCCGCGGCGACGGCGTCATCCGCTGGATGCAGCGCCGGTCCGGGCAGGAGCTCCTCGACCGGCGTGGTGCGATCGTCGCTGCACTCCGCGAGATCGCGACGCTCGAGTTCGTCAACGGGGGAGGGACCGGGTCGCTCGAGTCCACGGCATCCGATCTCGCCGTCACCGAGACGACCGCCGGCAGCGGCCTGCTCGCCGGGCACCTCTTCGACCTCTATCGCGCTTTCACACCCGCTCCGGCGGCGGCGTTCGCGCTAGACGTCGTCCGGCGCCCCACGGCCGACATCGCGACGGTCCTCGGCGGAGGCTGGATCGCGTCGGGTCCGCCGGTCGCGTCGCGCCAACCCCTCCCGGTGTGGCCCGAGGGCCTTCGCACCCTCGCGCGCGAAGGCGCGGGAGAGGTGCAGACACCACTCCAGGGAGCAGCCGCGGGCGGCCTGGCGATCGGCAACCGCGTCTGGTTCCGGCACGCGAAGAGCGGCGAGCTCGCCGAGCGCGTCGACCGCTACGTCCTCACGACCGGAGACCGCGTCGTCGGCGAGGCCGCGACCTACCGCGGAGAAGGGAAGAGCTTCCTCTGATGGCGACCAGACCCGGCGGCACGTGGGAGAACTGGGGGCGCACCGAGAAGGTCCGCCCGCAGCTCGTCGAGTATCCGAGCACGATCGAGGCCGTGCGCCGCTCCGTGCGCTCCGCCGCTGCCCGCGGGCGCCCGATCAAGGCGGTGGGCGCGGGCCACAGCTTCTCCGGCATCGCCGTCGCCCCGGGCACCCTCCTCGAACTCACCGAGCTCTCCGGCCTCGTCTCCGTCGACCGCGATCGCGGCCGCGCGCGGCTGCTCGCCGGGACGCGCCTGCACCGCATCCCCGCGCTCCTCGCACCCTACGGGCTCGCGATGGAGAACCTCGGCGACATCGATCGGCAGTCGATCTCCGGCGCGATCTCGACCGGCACGCACGGCACCGGCATCCGATTCGGCGGCATCGCGACCCAGGTGGTCGCGGCGACCCTCGTCACCGCCGACGGGGAGCTCCTCACCGTCTCCGAGGACGAGAACCCCGAACTCCTCCCCGCCGTCGCCCTCGGGCTCGGCGCCCTCGGCATCCTCGTCGACGTCACGCTGCAGTGCGTGCCGGCGTTCGCGCTCGAAGCCGTCGAGCGCCCCGAGCCGCTCGACAGCGTGGTCGACGACCTCAGCGCCCGCGCCGACGCCGTCGACCACTTCGAGTTCTACTGGTTCCCGCACACCGACACGGCGCTCACCAAGACGAACACGCGACTCCCCGCGGATGCCGAGACTGTTCCGCTCTCGCGCACCGCGAAGGTCGTCGACGACGTGCTCGTCGGCAACGTCGTGCACCAGGCCGTCTGCAGCGTCGGGCGCGCCGTGCCCGCCCTCGTCCCGCGCATCAACACCCTGTCGGCGCGGGTGTGGGGCGACCGCACCTTCTCCGACTCCTCCGACCGGGTGTTCGCGACGAGCCGGGGCGTCCGCTTCCGCGAGATGGAGTACGCGGTGCCGATCGAGGAACTCGGAGCCGCCTTCCGCGTCATCCAGCAGGTCATCGCCGAGCACGAGTGGCGCATCGAGTTCCCGATCGAGGTGCGCGTCGCCGCGGCCGACGACCTGTGGATGTCGACCGCGACGGGGCGCACGAGCGGCTACATCGCCGTGCACCGCTACGTGAAGCACGACCCGACCGACTACTTCGCCGCCGTCGAGGAGGTCCTGCGTGCGCACGGCGGGCGGCCGCACTGGGGCAAGATGCACACGATGGATGCCGTAGCCCTCCGGCCCCTGTACCCGCACTTCGACGACTTCGTCGCGCTGCGTGACCGCCTCGACCCCGACCGGCTCTTCCGGAACCCGTACCTCACGCGCGTCCTCGGCGAATAGTGCCCGACGGCCCGCGCTCGTGCCGGAGAACTGCGATCTGCCTGGGAAGTGCGATCCGGGTGGGGTAGGCGAACAGCGCGCGGATAGGATGATCAGAGCATCGAGGGGAGTCTCATGGAGATGGCGTGGTTGATCCCAGTCCTGATCATCGTCGCACTGGTGGTGATCATCGGGATCTACCTGTGGTCCACCTACAACTCGCTCGTCGCGCTCAACGTCCGCGTCGACGAAGCGTGGAGTGACATCACGGTGCAGCTGAAGCGTCGGGCGGACTTGCTTCCGAACCTCATCGAGACGGTGAAGGGATACGCCGCGCACGAGAAGGCGGTGTTCGAGAACGTCACCCGCGCGCGTGCCGAGACCCTCGGCGCCGACTCGCCCGCCGAGGCCGGGGTGGCGGAAGGGCATATGCAGCAGGCGCTCAAGTCGCTCTTCGCCGTGGCAGAGGCCTACCCGCAGCTGCAGGCGAGCCAGAACTTCCTGAAGCTGCAGCAGTCCATCGTCGACACCGAGGACAAGATCCAGGCATCCCGCCGCTTCTACAACGGCGGCGTCCGCGAGCTCAACACGAAGATCAAGGTGTTCCCGAACAACCTGTTCGCGCGCAACCTCGGCTTCCACGAGCGCGAGTTCTTCGAGGTCGCCGGCGGAGCGGCGATCGCCGAACCGCCCCGCATCCAGTTCTGACTCGCGCCGCGCGACATGTCCGATCGGGGGCATACGCCGCGTCCTAGACTGACGGGATGAGCGGCACGGACCCGACGCGCGAGAACGAGAAGTCGCGCGCCTCCCTGATGGACGCGATCCGCACGAAGACCGTCCGCACCGAGATCGGCGACAGCCTGCCGCACGGACTTCGCGTCACGACCGCCTACGCCTGGCGGTTCGTCGTGATCGCGATCGCGGCGGGCATCATCATCTGGCTCATCATCCAGCTGAAGCTGCTCGTCGTGCCGCTTCTCGTCGCGATCCTCATCGCCGCGCTCCTGTGGCCGGGATTCAGCTGGCTGCTGCGCCACCGCGTCCCCCGCTGGCTCGCGATCGTCATCTCCGTCGTGGGCACGCTCGCGATCGTCGCGGGACTGTTCTGGCTCGTCATCTGGCAGGTGTCGCTGCAGTGGCCGAGCGTCCGCTCCCGCACCGTCGAGGCGGTGGAGCAGCTCCGCCAGTACCTCATCGACGGGCCACTCCACCTCACCCCGGAGCAGATCGACGACGGACTGCGCCAGGCGGCGACCTTCCTGCAGCAGCAGATCGACCTGCTCCTCTCCGGCGCGCTCGCCGTCGGCTCGACGGTCGGCCACGTCGTCACGGGCGCGGTGCTCGCGCTCTTCATCCTGCTGTGCATCCTGGCCGACGGCGCCGGCATCTGGCGCTGGGTGGTGCGCCTCTTCCCCCGCAAGGCGCGCGCCGACGTCGACGGCGCCGGTCGTGCCGGCTGGGCGACCGTCGTGACCTACGCGCGCACGCAGCTTCTCGTCGCGACGATCGACGCGATCGGCATCGGTCTCGGCGCGTTCCTGCTGCAGGTGCCGCTCGCCATCCCGATCGCCGTCCTGGTGTTCATCGGCGCGTTCGTCCCGTTCGTCGGCGCGATCGTCACGGGGACGCTCGCGGTCTTCCTCGCCCTCGTCTACAACGGCCCGTGGATCGCCCTGTGGATGGCGGTGGTCGTCCTCGGCGTGCAGCAGATCGAGGGCCACATCCTGCAACCGCTGCTCATGGGCTCGGCCGTCAAGGTTCATCCCCTCGCGGTCGTTCTGGTGGTCGCCGGTGGTGCCATGATCGCCGGCATCCCCGGTGCCCTGTTCGCCGTGCCGCTCGCCGCCTTCGTCAACGTCGTCGCGGTCTACCTCTCGCGGCGACACCATCCCGAGAACGCGCCCGAATCGCCCGATCTCATCTGGAGCACCGTTCCCCGCACGAGGAGGAAACCCGCGTGACCATGACCACCTCGTCGATTCCAACGCTGGCCGAGTTCGAGGATGCCGCGGCAACCCTCCGCGACGTCGTCGTCCCGACGCCGTTCGACGTCTCCGAGCACCTCTCCGACGTCCTCGGCCAGCCGGTGCACCTGAAGCTCGAGAACCTGCAGCGCACCGGATCGTTCAAGATCCGCGGCGCGACCTACCGGCTCTCCCGCCTGACCGAAGAGGAGCGGGCGCGCGGGGTCGTCGCGGCATCGGCGGGCAACCACGCGCAGGGCGTCGCTCTTGCGGCGCAGAAGCTCGGCATCCCGGCGACGATCTTCATGCCCCTCGGCGTCCCCGTCCCGAAGCTCCTCGCCACGCGCGGCTACGGCGCCGAGGTGATCCTCGAGGGCGCGACCGTGGAGACACCGCTGCGGCTCGCGGCCGAGTTCGCCGAGCGCACCGGTGCCGTCCTCATCCACCCGTTCGACCACCGCGACATCATCGTCGGGCAGGGGACGCTCGGGCTCGAGCTGTGGGATGCCGTGGAGGACCTCGACACCGTGATCGTCGGCATCGGCGGGGGCGGACTCATCGCGGGTGTCGCCGCGGCCGTCAAAGCGCGCGCGGCCGCCGAGGGTCGGACGGTGCGGGTCATCGGCGTCCAGGCCGAGAACTCCGCCGCCTACCCGGCCTCGCTCTCGGTGGGGGAGCCCCTGACGGTGGACACGACGCCCACGATCGCCGACGGCATCGCGGTCGCGCGCCCGGGCGACCTGCCGTTCGAGATCATCAGCGAACTCGTCGATGAGGTGGTCACCGTCACCGACGACGACATCGCGCGTGCCCTCCTCATCCTCCTCGAGCGCGCGAAGCAGGTCGTCGAACCCGCCGGTGCGGTCGGGGTGGCCGCGATCCTCGCCGGCAAGGTGGAGGCGACCGGACCCACTGCCGTCATCCTCTCGGGCGGCAACATCGATCCGCTGCTGCTGCAGCGCGTCGTGGCGCACGGGCTCGCGGCATCCGGTCGATACATGACGCTCCAGATCCCGTTGCCCGATCGCCCCGGGCAGCTCGCGCGCGTGTCGGAACTGCTGTCGGTCGCGGGGGCGAACGTCATCGAGGTGCTGCACACGCGCCACGGCCAGGGTCTGCAGATCAGCGAGGTCATCCTGCAGCTGAGCGTCGAGACCCGTGGGGCGGAGCATCGCGCCCACGTGATCTCGGTGCTCGAGGGTGCGGGCTTCTCTCCCCGCGTCGTCGAGGACTGAGGCGCATGCTGGCACATCGACGCGTGCGGTCAGCGTGGGCGGCTGCGGTGCTGGCCGCGGCGATGCTCTTCTTCCCGGCGGCAGTCGCCTCCGCCGCGGCCCCGATGGACCTCGACGCGGGGTACATCACGGACGAATCGGGCGTGCTCAGCGCGTCCGACGAAGCGCGCCTCGAGGAGCGCCTGAGCGCCGTCGCCCAGAGCGAGGATCTGCCGGAGCTGTTCGTCGTGCTCGTCCCCGACTTCAGCGAACCGTCGAATGCCCTCCCGTGGGCAGACCAGACCGCCCTCCGCAACAACCTGGCATCCGATCAGTACCTCCTCGCCATCGCGACCGAGGGGCGGACCCTCGCGATCTCCGCGGAGTACGGGGGCGATGGCACGGCGGCAGGACCCCTCTCCGAGTCGCGCGTGCTCGAGATCGAAGAAGCGCTCGGCTCGCGCTACCTCTCGAACGACGATTGGGCCGGCGGCATCGCGTTCGTCGCCGATGAGTTCTCCGAGGTGCCGACGCCGTGGTGGGTCTGGGCGCTGGGGGTCGCGGGCCTCGCGCTCCTCATCTACGTCGCGATCACCCTCGTGCGGTTCCTCCGCCGCAGAGCCGAGCGCGCGGCGGAGATGCGCACCCTCGAGGGGCAGAAGAAGCGCGCCGCGCAGCGGCTCGTCCGCACGGACGAGGCGGTGACGACGAGCGCACAGGAGCTCGGTTTCGTCACCGCGGAGTTCGGCGACGAGGCGACCGCCGACTTCCAGAAGACCCTCGACGAGTGCCGCGTCCGCCTGCAGGAGGCGTTCGCGCTCCTCACGCGGTTGGAGGACTCGGAGAAGGACACGCTCGAGGAGACGCGCGCGTGGACCGAGCGGATCCTCGGTCTGTGCGACGAGGTCGACCGCGCGCTCGACGGGCGCACCCGTGCGCTGGCGGCGCTGCGGTCGCTTGCCGCCGCGGGACCCGAGACGGTGACGCGGCTGCGCGCGGCACGCGCGGATGCCGAGTGCTACGCGACCGACGCGGAGCGCGCCCTCTCGGCCCTGTCGGCGACCTACCCCGCCGCCGACCTCGTCGCGGTCGCGCGGAACCCCGCCGAGATAGCCCGCCGCTTGCAGGCCGCCGACACCGAACTCGACGCGCTCGAGCGGGCCGTGGAGACGGGAAAGCCGACACAGGTCGAGCGGAGCGTGCACGAGATCGAGCGGCAGCTCGCCGAGGCGAAAGCTCTTCGTGACGCCGTCGAGGCGCAGAGCGCCGCTCTGGCCGCGCGCGCCTCGGAATCGCCGGCCGGGGCGCCGGATGCCGGTCAGCTCACGGCGGCCACGGGATCGGCGCTCGATCGGGCGACCGCCGTCGTGACCGCCGCCGAGGCGTCGGCGCGGGCACGCCCCGGCGAGGTCAGCGCATTCGCACTGGCGCGGCTGCAGCTGGCCCGGCGCCGACTCGACGACGCCGCGGCGGCGCCCACCGTCGACGAGACGGAGAAGGCGGCCACGGAAGCCCTCGCCCTCGCCGACCAGGTCCAGGGCCTCATCGGGGGTGCGGCCGCGAGCGGCGCGGCGGGGGGCGGTGCGAGCGGCGCGGCGGGCTCAGGGGGACGGTCGACGCGGTTCGTCCGCCCGGTACGGTCGCGCACCGCCGTGATGTACGACGACGAATCGTCCGAGAGCGCGTCGCCGCGGTCGGTACGGTCCGGTGATTCCGGCGATGCGGGCGCGCGCGTCGGCGGTGCCCTCTCGGGCGGGCTGATCGGCGGCGTCGCGGGGTTCAGCGTGGGCCTCGGTGCCGACGACGATCCGCAGCTCGCCGCAGTCGCCGCCGCGACCGGTGCCTTGATCGGTCTGCTGGTCGGCGCCTTCAGCACGTCCGGAGAGGGCGGCGGCGGATCGTCGGGATGGGGTGGTGGATCATCGAGCGGGTCGTCGTGGCGATCCTCGCGCAGCACATCCTCGCGCTCATCGAGCCGCAGCAGCTCCTCCCGCAGCAGCTCCTCCGGCAGCAGCCGGTCGTCGGGCCGCTCGGGCGGTCGCCGCTTCTAGGCGTGCGGACACCCGGCATCCCGGCCCGGCCTCGAGGGTCGGGGTCGCCGCAACCTCGGAGATCGCGCGTTCTTCGGACAGATCGGCGCGAAAGCCTCCGAAGAACGCTCGATCTCCGAAGAACGCGTGCCTCGAGACCGCGGCTTACTGCCCGGTGTAGGTGTCGACCTTGACGATCTCGACGGCGATGTCGCGGCCGTTCGGGGCCGTGTAGGAGGTCTTCTCGCCCTCGGCGAGACCGAGGATCGCAGCTCCGAGAGGGGATGCCTCGCTGTAGACGTCGAGCTCGGAGCCCGCACCGATCTCGCGGCTGCCGAGGAGGAAGACCTCTTCGCCGCCGGCGACGATCGCCGTGACGACGGTGCCGCTCTTCACGGTGCCGTCCGACTCGGGGGCCTCGCCCACGACGGCATCCTTCAGCAGCTGCTGGAGCGTGCGGATGCGCGCCTCCTGCTTGCCCTGCTCGTCCTTCGCAGCGTGGTAGCCGCCGTTCTCCTTCAGGTCGCCCTCCTCGCGAGCGGCTTCGATGCGCGCGGCGATCTCGGTGCGGCCGGTGGTCGACAGGTGCTCGAGCTCGGCGGCGAGGCGGTCGTAGGCATCCTGCGTCAGGAAGGTCTCGGTGTTCTCAGCCACGCGTATCTCCTTCTCTCGTGGTACCGGGGCTCTGACGCCGGGTACCGGGGGGTAAACCGAACGCCCCGGCAGGCAGCCGGGGCGCGTGTGTCACGACAGACTACGGGATCCAGCAGGAGGTGACCAAACCCGTCGTCGCTTCCGCGACCGTGGGGATCGTCTCCTCGAACCGTCGGCTGTGCGTGTCGTCGGCGGGATACTCGACGATCCGCCAGCCGACGACGCCGTGCTCGGTGTCCTGCGCTTCGAGTGCGCACGTGACGGCGGCACCGCGCGGGTGCGTGATCTGGAAGTCGATCGAGATCGCGTGCTCGTCGATGAAGCGGAACCCGGTCGTGTCGATGTCGACCGATCCCATCGCCTGCGCGACCGTCGTCCACCCGAGGTAGCCGATCGCGGCCGCCGCGACGACGCCGACCGCGATCCACTCGCGCCGGCGCCGACGGCGGCTCGTGCGTCGCCCGTAGCGGTCGGCGAGTTCGGCCTGCAGCGCGATCGCCTCGGGGGAGGTCGCGTCGACAGGTGCGGGAGCGGTCATGGTGTGGGGTCCATCGGGATCCGAAGCCGGGGAGGGCGTTCTAGGCTGGAGTTCCAGGCTACGCGCTCCGCGCACCGCCCGGGAACCGCCCACCCCCCTGGATCTGGCGACCAGCCCCGAACACGAGGACCGATGCACACTCTTCTCACCGCCCTCCCGTGGCACGCGGGCCTCCCGACCCCCACCCCGACCATGACGGTCGACCCCGACACGGTCACGCCCGGGTTCATCGGGTTCTCGGTCATGGCGCTGATCGCGATCATCGTGGTTTTCCTCATCGTCGACATGCTGCGCCGCATCCGCCGTGCGGGCTATCGTGCTGATGTGAACGAGAAGCTGGATGCCGAGGAAGAAGCGAAGGCCGAGAAGCTCGCCGAGGAGCAGGCGCGTCGCGCCGAGTACGCCTCGGACGTCGACGACCAGGACATCGACCCGGCGGACGACCCGGAGACCGGCCGGCCGCGCGGCTGAACCGCACACCTCCCCTGCGCGCGCCGCTCGGCGACGCGGCGCATGATCAGCGTGCGCCGAGCGAGGGGACGACCGGGTCGAGCACGATCAGCAGGCACGCGGTCCAGTGGCAGAGGAACGCGAGCACCGTGCACACGTGGAAGATCTCGTGGAAGCCGAAGTGCCCCGGCCAGGGGTTCGGCTTCTTGAGCGCGTAGCAGATCGCGCCGCCCGTGTAGAGCAGCCCGCCGATCACGACGAGGATCATCATCGCGGCGTTCGCCTGGAACAGGTCGACGATGTACATGATCGCCGCCCAGCCGAGCAGCAGGTACAGCGCGACGTACAGCCAGCGGGGCGCGTTGATCCAGAAGACGCGGAACAGGATGCCGAGAAGCGCCCCCGACCACACGACGATGAGCAGCACCGCACCCTTTTCGGGCGGCAGGGCGAGCGTCGCGAGCGGCGTGTAGGTGCCGGCGATCAGCAGCATGATGTTCGCGTGGTCGATGCGCTTGAGGACAGCCTTGGTGCGCGGGCCCCAGTTGAAGCGGTGGTAGAGCGCGGAGTTGCCGAACAGCAGCACCGAGGATGCCATGAAGACGGCGCACGCCCACTTGGCCACGGCACCGTCGGCCAGGACGATGAGGATGATGCCGCCCGCGATGGCGAGCGGGAACGTCGCTGCGTGGATCCAGCCGCGCCACGAGGGCTTCAGCTCTTCCTGCGCGCTGACCTCCGCTGCTTCGAGCAGCGGGAGCTGGGGCATCTCGACGCCCTCATCTGTCGTGTCTTCGGGCACGAGGCGAGCCTACGCGCGAGCGTATGCCGGAGCGTACATACGGGTGGCCGTGCAAAATCCCTCCGTTCCGCTTCGCGTCCGGAGCGGTAGCGTAGAGGCGTGAACACGTCGGTGCCGCGCGAAGGACGGGGGCCGCTCTACCGCCTCTACAGTTCGCGACTCAAGCGCCGACTCACCCCCGAGACCGTGCCGCACCACGTGGCGATGATGATCGACGGCAACAGGCGCTGGGCGCGTCAGGCCGGCTACTCCACGGTCGCCCACGGGCACCGGGCCGGCGCCGCGAAGATGCACGAGTTCCTGCGGTGGTGCGATGACCTCGGCATCCGCGTCGTCTCCCTCTATCTGCTCTCCAACGACAACCTGCGCAAGCGCGACTCGCAGGAGCTCTCCGACCTCATCGAGATCATCGCCGAGCTCGCGGACGAGCTCTCGCGCGAGCCGGGGTGGCGCGTGCAGCACGTCGGACGCTCGGAGGAGCTGCCGCCCGACCTCGCGCGCGTGCTCGCGACGGCGGAGGAGCGGACCGCCGGGAACACCGGCCTCCACGTCAACCTCGCCGTCGGCTACGGCGGGCGGGGCGAGATCGTCGACGCGGTGCGGAGCATCATCGCCAAGCACGACGAGAGCGGCGGGTCGCTCGAAGAGCTCGCGGCGAGCCTCACCCCCGAGCAGATCGGCGAGCACCTGTACACCGGCGGGCAGGCCGACCCCGACCTCGTCATCCGCACGTCGGGGGAGCAACGCCTGAGCGACTTCCTGCTGTGGCAGTCGGCCCACTCGGAGTTCTACTTCGTGGAGGCGCTGGGCCCCGACCTGCGCGAGGTCGACTTCCTGCGCGCGATCCGCGACTACGCGACGCGCGACCGTCGCTTCGGCGGCTGACCCTGCCCGGCGCCCTGAGTACGCGTGCGAGAATGAAGTACGTGACCGCACTGGAGCCGTTCGTCGACTCGTTCGACATCCCTGCCGGATACCTCGACTGGGCGAGATTCGGACCCCTCTCGCCGTCTGTGCGTGCCGAGATGCACGCCGACGCCGAGCTTCTCGGCACCGGCCGCGCGTCGGGCATCGATCTCGTCGCCTCGCGCGTCGGCGAGGCGCGAGACCTCGTCGCACGCCTCCTCGACTGCCCGACCGACGAGATCGTCCTGCAGCCTTCCACCACTCACGGCCTCGCCCACGCGATGTTCGGGCTCGAGGGCACCGTGATCGTCCCCGCGCAGGACTTTCCCGCCGTCCGCGTGACGGCGCACCGCGCCGCCGCGCTCCGCAGCGATGCGACCGGTGGCGGCCTCGCCGTGCGCGAGATCGATCCGGAGGGAGGCATCGTCACGGTGGATGCCGTGGCCGACGCCCTCAACGACGACGTCACCGCGGTCGCCCTCAGCCTGGTCGATTTCCGCACCGGCGCCCTCGCCGACCTCGCCGGCATCCGTGAGGTCATCGGCGACCGCCTGCTGATCGTCGACGCGATCCAGGCGTTCGGTGTGGTCGACATCGACTGGAGCGTCGCCGACGTCATCACCGGCAACGGCTACAAGTGGCTGCGCGCCGGGCGCGGCACCGGGTTCGCGCGCTTCTCGCCGCACGCCCGCGAGCGCATCGCTCCCGTGCTGTCGGGCATCTCCGGCATGTCCGGTGACGCGATGAGCCTGGGCGCACCCGCGCCGCTGAGCGGCGCCGGGGCTTACTCGATCGCGCCCTCCGACCCTCTGGCCGCCTCGCGTCTCGCGGCGTCGCTGCGCGAGATCGTGGATGCCGGTGTCGCCGATGTCGCGGCGGAGGTGCGCGCACGCGCCGACGACGTCATCGCTCTCGCCGACCGCTACGAGGTGCCGATCCTCACCCCGCGGAGCGCCCACGCGGGGATCGTCGCCCTCGCGCCGTCGGACCCGCCCGTGCTCGCCGCGGCGCTCGCGAACCACGGTGTCACGGTGACCGCCCGCGGCACGTCGATTCGCGTGTCCGCCCACGCCGGCACCGGCGCCGACACCCTCCGCCTCCTCGGCGACGCCCTCGCCGACGCGCAGGCCGCCGGTCGCGTCGTCGCTGTGGAGTTCGCCCGCGACGAGCTCGGCGCCGAACCCGACATGCCGGAGATCATCACGATCGACCCCGACGCGCACGACGCCGACGACCTCCCGGCATCCTTCGCCGATGCCGCACCGGCTGCCGACACCGACGAGATCGTCCTCGCCGTGGTCGACACGGACACCGCCGGCGTCGAGACTCACGCCGAGGCGACGGAGACGTCGCCCGAGCGTTCCGCGGAGAATTAACCCGCCCGCAATCTGAGCGCGGCGTGTCGCACTCGCGCAGCTTCGCGGTGCGGTCGTACGTTCATCACATCGGGCAAGGCGCCCGGTCGAGTCGGCCTCACCACGACTCGTGGCCCAGGTCGACTCGAAACTGCCGGGTGATCCCACCCGGGGCGGGAGCGGGTTGTGACCACACGAGTTCCAGACCAGCAGCAGCACATCGAGCAGGCTGAGGGGGTGGAACAGGACCTCCGCACGTACGTCCTCGACACCTCGGTGCTGCTGAGTGATCCGAGGGCGTTCTTCCGTTTCGCGGAGCATTCGGTGGTCGTCCCGGTCGTCGTGATCACGGAACTCGAAGCGAAGCGCCACGATCCCGAACTCGGCTACTTCGCGCGCCAGGCGCTGCGCCACCTCGACGAACTTCGTGTCGAGCACGGGCGTCTCGACTTCCCCGTGCCGGTCGGCGCGGGCGGCACGCTCCGCGTGGAACTCGCGAACACGGATGCCTCGGTGCTTCCGGCGGGCATGCGTCTGAGCGACAACGACACGCGCATCCTCGCCGTCGCGATGCACCTCGCGCACGACGGCCAGGAGGTCACGGTGGTGTCGAAAGACCTGCCGATGCGAGTGAAGGCCGCGTCCCTCGGCATCCATGCGGAGGAGTACCTCGCCGAGCAGGCCGTCGACAGCGGGTGGACGGGCATCGCCGACATCAACGTGTCGGGCGACGACATCAGCGACCTCTATGAGACCGAGGTCGCCTCGGGCGACGACGTGCGCGGCCTGCCGATCAACACGGGCCTGATCATTCACTCCGAGCGCGGATCGGCCCTGGGGAGGGTCACCGGCGACGGCGGATACAAGCTCGTGCGCGGCGACCGCGACGTCTTCGGGCTGCACGGACGCTCGGCGGAGCAGCGGATCGCGATCGACCTGCTGCTCGACCCGGAGGTCGGGATCGTGTCGCTCGGAGGCCGCGCCGGCACGGGCAAGTCGGCACTCGCCCTGTGCGCTGGTCTCGACGCCGTCCTCGAACGTCAGCAGCAGAAGAAGATCATCGTCTTCCGGCCGCTGTTCGCCGTCGGCGGTCAGGAGCTCGGATACCTGCCGGGCGACCAAGCCGAGAAGATGAACCCGTGGGGCCAGGCCGTGTTCGACACGCTCGGATCGGTTGTCTCAGGGAACGTCCTCGAAGAGGTCGTCGCACGCGGGATGCTCGAGGTCATGCCCCTCACGCACATCCGCGGACGCTCGCTCCACGACGCGTTCGTGATCGTCGATGAGGCGCAGTCGCTCGAGCGGAACGTGCTCCTCACGGTGCTCAGCCGCATGGGGCAGAACTCGCGCGTCGTCCTCACGCACGACGTCGGGCAGCGCGACAACCTGCGCGTCGGACGCCACGACGGCATCGCGTCGGTCATCGAGACCCTCAAGGGGCACAGCCTCTTCGGGCACGTCACGCTCACCCGCTCGGAGCGCTCCGCGATCGCGGCGCTCGTCACCGACCTCCTAGAGGCCGGCGAGCTCAGCTGAGCCGTCTCGACTCGGCCCTGCGCCTCGCTCGACGACCGGGGGACCCCCTCACGGACACCCTCCCGGTCGTCGAGCGAGCGCAGCGTGTCGAGACGCCTCTACTCCCAGCGATAGCCCTCGCCGCGCACCGTGACGATGTGGTCGGAGCCGAGCTTCGAACGCAGGTAGCGGACGTACACGTCGACGACGTTCGAGCCGGGGTCGAAGTCCATGCCCCAGATGCGACTGAGCAGCACCTCGCGCGTCAGGACGGTGCCGGGGTTGCGCAGGAACTGCTCGGCGAGGGCGAACTCGCGCGCCGACAGGTCGATGTCGCGCCCCGCCACGGTCGTCCGTCGCGTCAGGATGTCGATCGTGACATCGCCCTGGGTGATGGTGGTCGCCGTCGGCGTCACCCGTTCGCGCAGACGGGATCGCACGCGCGCCATGAGCTCGGCGACCGAGAACGGCTTCGGAACGTAGTCGCTCGCTCCGGCATCCAGACCGTCGATCGCGTCGCTCGTGGCCGAGCGGGCCGTGAGCATGATGACGGGGATCTGGACGCCCTGCGCGCGGAGTGCCCGCAACACGTCGAAGCCGTCCATCGAGGGCAGGCCGACATCGAGGATGACGAGGTCGACGTCGCCTTCGAGCGCGCGGTCGAGGGCCGCCTGGCCGTCGTCCGCCGTGACGGTCTCGTAGCCGTCCGCGTGCAGGGCGCGGGCGACGAGGGCGACGATGTGCGGTTCGTCGTCGACGATGAGGATGCGTGTCATCCGGAGGCCTCTCGCTGGAGTACGACATCGCCGGCGCGCACCGGCGTGGGAAGGGTCGCGCGCGTGCCCAGCGGGATCTCGACCGTCAAGGTCGCGCCGCCGCCGGGAGTGTCCGTGACGAGGCACCGTCCGCCGTGCGCCTTCGCGATCGCGTCGACGATCGCGAGCCCGAGCCCCGACCCGCCGACCGAGCGCTTGCCGACGCCGCGGTCGAAGCGGCGGAACACGCGGTGGCGCATGGCGGGCGGGATGCCGGGGCCGTGGTCGCGCACCCACAGCTGCGCCCCCGAGGGGTGCACGGCGCTTCCGATCTCGATCGGGCTGCCCTCGGGGGTGTACTTCGCGGCGTTGTCGGCGAGCTGCAGCCACGCCTGGAGCAGACGGTCGCGGTCTCCCCGGATCAGCGCGTCGGCGCTCTGTTCGACGCTCCAGCTGTGCGCGGGGATGACGCCGACGAGCTCCGACACGCGTGACGTGAGCTCGGCGAGGTCGACCTCGCCCATCGAGAAGCTGTCGGCCTCGACCGCGGCGAGCAGGTCGATGTCGCCGATCAGTCGGGTCATGCGATCGAGCTCGGCGATGCCGAGTTCGCGGATCGCCGCGGCATCCGCGGGATCGTTCGGATCCATCAGCTCGAGGTGCCCCCGCACGATCGTGATGGGGGTCTTCAGCTCGTGGCGCACGTCGTCGAGGAGCCGGCGGTGCGAGTCGAAGGATGCCTCCGCGCTGTCGGCGACGGCGGGCGCGTGCGTGTCGTCGAGGAGCGTCCACGCGACGACCGCCGTGATCGCGAGGGTCGCGATCATCCCGCCGGTGAACACGCACACCGCCGGCCACGACACCTCGGCGCGCGTCGCGACGAGCGTCGTGAGCACGATCAGCGCCGTGCAGGCGAAGCCCGCGCCGACGGTGGTCAGCAGGAGCGCGAGGGTGCGCCCGCGTCGCGCGGCGTGCGACCGCCCGGGATGGACCCGGGCGGCGCCGACAGAGCGATTCACATTCTGATTATGGGGGATCGGCTGCCGTGAGCCTGCGACGCGGGACCCGCTCAACCCGGGTGGGTCATCGAGAGCAGGTCGAGCTTGTCGTCGAGCTGCTCCTCGGTGAGTTCGCCGCGCTCGATGTAGCCGAGGTCGATGACGGCCTCACGCACCGTGATGCCCTTCGCGACGGCGTGCTTGGCGATCTTGGCCGCGGCCTCGTAGCCGATGAGCTTGTTCAGCGGCGTGACGATCGAGGGCGACATGCCCGCGAACGCGGCGGCACGCTCCATGTTCGGCTCGAGCCCGTCGATCGTCTTGTCGGCGAGGACGCGCATCGCGTTCGAGAGGAGGCGGATCGATTCGAGGAGCGCGGTGCCCATGACGGGGATCGCGACGTTGAGCTCGAACGAACCGGATGCCCCGGCCCACGCCACGGTCGCGTCGTTGCCGATGACGCGGGCGCAGACCATCAGGGTCGCCTCGGGGACGACCGGGTTGACCTTGCCCGGCATGATCGACGATCCCGGCTGCAGGTCGGGGATGTGCAGCTCGCCGAGACCCGTGTTCGGTCCCGAGCCCATCCAGCGGATGTCGTTGTTGATCTTGGTGAGCGAGACCGCGATCGTCCGCAGGGCGCCGGATGCCTCGACCAGCCCGTCGCGGTTCGCCTGCGCCTCGAAGTGATCCTCGGCCTCGGTGATCGGAAGGCCCGTCTCGGCGGCGAGGAGCTCGATGACCTTCTGCGGGAACCCGAGCGGCGTGTTGATGCCCGTGCCGACTGCGGTGCCGCCGAGGGGGACCTCGCCGACGTGGGGGAGGACGGCCTTCACACGTTCGATGCCGAGGCGGATCTGGCGCGCGTAGCCGCCGAACTCCTGGCCGAGGGTGACAGGGGTCGCGTCCATGAGGTGGGTGCGGCCGGACTTCACGGCATCCTTCCACGCGACGGCCTTCGCCTCGAGTGCGGTGGCGAGGTGGTCGAGCGCGGGGATGAGGTCCTCGATCAGCGCCTGCGTGACGGCGATGTGCACGGAGGTGGGGAAGACGTCGTTCGACGACTGCGACGCGTTGACGTGATCGTTCGGGTGCACGGTCGCGCCGAGCTTCTGCGTCGCGAGGGTCGCGAGAACCTCGTTCATGTTCATGTTCGACGACGTGCCCGACCCGGTCTGGTAGGTGTCGACGGGGAACTGGTCGTCGTAGCGGCCCGTGATCACGTCGTCGGCGGCGGCGGCGATCGCGTCGGCGACGCCTGCGTCGAGCGTGCCGAGATCCTTGTTGGCCAGGGCAGCGGCCTTCTTGATGCGGGCGAGCGCGGCGATCTGCGCGGACTCGAGGCCGGTACCCGAGATCGGGAAGTTCTCGACCGCGCGCTGCGTCTGGGCGGCGTACAGCGCGTCCTTCGGAACGCGCACCTCGCCCATCGTGTCGTGCTCGATGCGGTACTCGGCGGTGTCGGTCATGTCGGTCACGTCCTTGTTCTCCGGTGTGTGTGCGCCTCGGCGCGTGAGTGGGTGTGCAGGGGGGGGTCTGTGTGGATGAAGGGTCTGCGTGGATGAGGGATCTGTGGGATCCGCAGCGGTCAGGCGTCGACGCCGACGGCGACGTGCGGGATCGCGGTGCCCTCGCCGAGACGGTAGTTCGCACCGACGATGCCGAGGCGCCCCTCGGCGACGGCGTCGGCGATGAGACGTGACGAGGCGAGCAGGTCGTCGATCGTGTTCCGCAGGTGCGCGATGCCGACCTCTTCGGCATCCAGCTCCCGCGGGTCGATCGCGTCGGTCTCGCGCAGCACGGTGCGCGCGGCGGGGACGATCTTCGCGATCAGGCGCCAGATGTGCGGAGGGAGCTCGGGGCTCGCGAGGGCGGTCGAGTCGATCGCGGCGCGGACGGCCCCGCAGGCGTCGTGGGCGAGGACGATGATGAGCGAGACGTCGAGGGCGTAGACGGCGTACTCGAGGCTCGCGATCGCCGAGTCGGAGGCGACCTGGCCGGCGTTGCGGACGACGAACAGGTCGCCGAGACCCTGGTCGAAGATGATCTCCGCGGCGAGACGCGAGTCGGCGCAGCCGAAGAGGGCGGCGCGGGGCGTCTGCGCGGCGGCGAGCTCGTGTCGGCGGTCGGCGTCTTGACGGGGGTGGCGGGGTTCGCCGGCGACGAAGCGGGCGTTGCCCTCGCGCATCTCCTCCCACACCTCGGCGGGTGCGGCGTGGCCGTCGTTGCGGGTCGGATCGGTCGCGGTACCCGTCATGGCGTCTCCTCCCGGAGGTCGCGGATCTGCTCGGTGAGGCCCTCCGCGGCGATCTTCGCGGTGCCCGGGTCGGTCTTGCCGTAGACGAGGACGGTGTCCGAGCCGGCATCCGTCGACAGCGCGTAGGTGAGCGCGTCGGTGCGCCCGTCCGACATTGTGTACTCGTCCCATTCGACGCCGTCGATCGTGACGGTGCCGCTCGGGGCGACGTTGCCGAGGCGGCGAGGCGCCCAGGTGTCGTCGACGCCGATGCCCTGCGCGACGTTGACGAATCCGTCGGCGGGGGCGTAGACGATGAGCCAGGTCTGGCCCTCGAGGCGGGCGACGTTCGCGCGCCAGGCATCGGGCACGGCCGGTACGACGAGGGTGTGGTCGGTCGAGGCCGACACGCGCTCGGCGACGGCGGCGACGTCGACCGGCTCCGGCTCCCGCAGCGACCCGCGCGGCACGCCGAGGTACACGACGGCCACGACGGCGACCGTGATGAGGAGCGCGGCGATGAGGTTCCGGAACGTCTTGCTCGAGCGGTACGTGGCCGATGCCGAGGCCTTGCGGTCCGCGGTCTCCTGCGGCGTCTCGGGGCGACCGAGTTCGGCGACGATGCGGGGGCCCGACGCCATCATGCCTCCGACTCTGTCGGACGCGCTTCGTCGAGGAGACGCTTGGCGCCCAGCAGCCACTCCTCGCAGCGGGCGGCGAGAGCTTCGCCGCGCGTCCAGAGGTTCAGCGAGTGCTCGAGGGTCGGAGCGCCCTGCTCGAGCTCGGCGACGACCCGCACGAGCTCGTCGCGCGCCTGCTCGAACGACAGGCTCGCGACATCGGCTGCGGCGTCGGCGGTCATGGTCTCCATCTTAGGTCGCGCCGGTGCGGGGCTCAGTCCTCCGACTCCGCGACGGGGCCCTCGGAGCGAGCGGCGAACGAGCCCTCGGCGACCGTCACCGTCACCTCCGCCCCGGCGGGCGCCTGCGCGGCATCCCGCACGATGACGCCGCCCTCGAGATGCGCGATCGCGTAGCCGCGGGCGAGCGTCGCGCCGGGGGAGAGGGCACGCAGCGACGCGCGCAGCTGCGCGGTCGTCCGCTCGCCGTCGTGGACGCGCCGGGTGACGACATCGCGGCCGCGCGAGGTGAGGATCCAGAGCTCCTGTGCGCGGGAGGTGAGCATCGAGGACGGGTCGCGCAGCACGGGACGCGAACGCAGCTGCCCGAGCTGGGCGACGTCGTGGGATATCCGCTGCGTGAGGCGCGTCCGCGCGCGGGCGCGGAGCTGCTGCACGAGCGCCCGCTGCTCGGCGACGTCGGGGACGACCTTCTTCGCGGCATCCGTCGGCGTCGACGCGCGGAGGTCCGCCACGTCGTCGAGCAGGGGGTGGTCGTTCTCGTGGCCGATCGCCGACACGATCGGGGTGGATGCCGCAGCCACCGCCCGCAGCAGACGCTCGTCGCTGAAGCCCAGCAGCGTCTGGGGGTCGCCGCCGCCGCGCGCGATGACGATGACGTCGACCTCGGGGTCGGCGTCGAGCGTCTTCAGCGCCGCGAGAGTTTCGGGGACGCACCGGTCGCCCTGCACCGCCGCGTGGATCGTGCGGAACCGTACGCCCGGCCACCGCAGCTCGGCGTTGCGGTGCACGTCCTTCTCGGCGTCGCTGCGCTGGCCGGTGATGAGTCCGACGACATGCGGCAGGAACGGCAGGCGCTTTTTGCGGGCGGGGTCGAACAGCCCTTCGGAGCGCAGCTGTGCGCGCAGGCGCTCGAGCTTCTCGAGCTGGTCGCCGAGGCCGGTGTGCCGCATCGCCGAGACCGTGAACGTGAAGTCGCCCGACTTCACGAAGTAGTCGCTCTTGACGCACGCGACGACGAGGTCGCCGACTTTCAGGTCGTCCGGCAGGCGCTGGAGGGTCGACGACCACAGTCGGAAGGAGATCATCGCGTCGGCCGCGGCATCCTTCATGCGGCCGAAGACGTGCCCGCCGCGGACGTTCCACGCGGTGATCTCGCCCTCGACCCACACCGATCCCCAGTTGGCGACGAACCCGCGGATCGTCTCGTTCAGGCGCGAGATCGAGGTCGGCGTGTCGGGCGAGGACTCCCGCGGGTGCACGGCGTCGGGGGGCGGCGCCTGCCCGGCGGCCGGGGCGAACGAGGTCATCGGCGGCGTTCCTTCCGTTCTCTCCCGCGGGGATGCCGGGTGTGTGCGGCCCGCACACAGCGTGCGCTCCCTAGAATCGGAGGGTGAGCAGCACAGCCGTCCGTCTTCCCGTCCCCCACGTCCCGGGGCCGCGTGGACGGCTTCAGGATAACCCGGTGCCGGGTTCCAAGAAGGTTCTCCTCGCGTCGCCGCGCGGATACTGCGCCGGCGTCGACCGTGCCGTCATCGCCGTCGAGAAGGCGCTCGACCGCTACGGCGCGCCCGTGTACGTTCGCAAGCAGATCGTGCACAACATCCACGTCGTCACCGAACTCGAGGCGAAGGGCGCGATCTTCGTCGAGGAGGTCGATGAGGTCCCCGAGGGATCGCACGTCGTCTTCAGTGCGCACGGGGTGTCGCCGGCCGTCGTGAACGCGGCGTCGGACCGCGGCCTCCACGCGATCGACGCGACGTGCCCGCTCGTGACCAAGGTGCACCGCGAGGCCGTGCGCTTCGCACGCGACGACTTCGAGATCCTTCTCATCGGCCACGACGGGCACGAAGAGGTCGAGGGCACCGCAGGCGAGGCGCCCGAGCACATCACCGTCGTGAACTCGCCCGCCGACGCCGACACCGTCGTGGTGAAGGACCCCTCGAAGGTCGTGTGGCTATCGCAGACGACGCTGTCGGTCGACGAGACGATGGAGACCGTGCGGCGCCTGCGGGAGCGGTTCCCCGAGCTCCAGGACCCGCCGTCGGATGACATCTGCTACGCGACGCAGAACCGTCAGGTCGCGATCAAGAAGGTCGCGAAGGATGCCGACCTCGTGATCGTCGTGGGCTCGTCGAACTCCTCGAACTCCGTCCGGCTCGTCGAGGTGGCGCTCGAGTACGGCGCGAAGGCGGCGTACCGCGTCGACTACGCGCACGAGATCGACCAGGCCTGGCTCGACGGCGTCGAAACGGTCGGCGTCACCAGTGGCGCGTCGGTGCCCGAGGTGCTCGTGCGCGAAGTGCTCGACGAACTCTCCGGCGCGGGCTACCGCGACGTCGAAGAGGTCCGCACCGCCGAGGAGGACCTCATCTTCTCGTTGCCGAAGGAACTCCGGCAGGATGCCGCGGGCAACCGCGACGGCCGTGCCCTCGGAGGGCGGTCGCGGGCGTGAGCGGCGAAGCGCCGTCATCCGATCCGGCCGGGGCGACTCCGGCCCTGCCGGGCGGAGATCCGCGCCCTCGGCCGCAGTACGGCGAGTACGCGACCCCCGAGGAGCAGCGCGCGGCGATCCGCGAGCCCGCGCGCATTCCGGCATCCGCCCCCGTCGTGCCGACAGGTTACGGCACGCACGCCGCATCGGCGCAGGTCGGTGCGCAGTCGCCGCGGCCGGGGGAGACCCCGCGCCCCGTGCGGATGTGGGACCGGATCCTCACCCTCGCCCTGCTCGTCTACGGACTGATCACCGTCTTCAGCGTGCTGCCGCAGCTGTGGGACTTCAGCGAGTTCGCGCAGACGTGGATGCAGCTCGCAGGCATCGAGGGCGAGTTCACGAACGTCGCGCAGGGTGAGATCTGGGGCAAAGTCGCCTCGCTCGTGTTCGTCGCGGGGTGGCTGGGCACGGCGCTCCTCGCGTGGAACTCGCTCACCCGCCGACGGATCAGCTGGTGGATCCCCCTCGTGGGCGCGATCGTGACCAGCATCCTCGTGAGCGTCTGTCTGACGGTGCCCCTGCTCGGCGATCCGGCCGTCGCGACCTACATCTCCGGCTGAGCACCGCGCCGCCCGCCGTTCCCCGGGGCTGCGGGGGCACCGCGTACGCTGACGGCATGGCCACACTCCTCGCCGTGCACCGTGCACGCGCTCCTGCCCGACCCCGGGACCATCGGCGTCACCGCGATCGACAAGCGGCCGGTCGACGGTGCCGTGAAGATCGGACCCTACGGCGTGTACGCCGACGTGCAGGCCGACCGCAAGCACCACGGCGGCCTCGACAAGGCGCTGTACGCGTACGCGCAGGAGGATGCCACGTACTGGGAGTCGGAGCTCGCGCGCGACGTGCCGCCGGGCTTCTTCGGCGAGAACCTCCGCACCGAGGGCATCGACGTGAACTCCGCCCGTGTCGGCGAGGTCTGGCGGATCGGCGACACGGTGCGTGTCGAGGTCACGATGCCGCGGACTCCCTGCCAGACCTTCGCCCGGCGCATGGGCGCCGACGAGCGCGGCTGGGTGCGCCGATTCTCCGACGCCCGGCGCCTCGGACCGTACCTGAAAGTGCGGAAGTCGGGCCGAGTGCGCGCCGGCGACGAGATCGTCGTCGAGTCGGTGCCCGAGGGTGCGCCGACCATCCTCGACATCTATCGCGCGCCCTGAGCGCGGTCCGCGTCGCCGGACGGCGAACGTCCCGGCATCCGTCGAGGGATGCCGGGACGTTCGGTGTCGAGCGTGATCAGATGCTGATGGAGTGACCCGTCGAGCCGAGCTGCTGCGTCGCCTCGACGACGCGGGCGGCCATGCCGTTCTCGGCGACCTTGCCCCACGCGCGGGGGTCGTAGGCCTTCTTGTTGCCGACCTCGCCGTCGACCTTCAGCACACCATCGTAGTTCTGGAACATGAATCCGGCGACCGACCGCGTGAACGCGTACTGGGTGTCGGTGTCGATGTTCATCTTGATGACGCCGTTGGAGACGGCGGTCGCGATCTCTTCGGGGGTCGAGCCGCTGCCACCGTGGAAGACGAGGTCGAGCGGCTTCGGGCCGGTGTGGAACTGCTCGGCGATGCCGGCCTGGATCTCACCGAGGAGCTCGGGGCGCAGCTTCACGTTGCCCGGCTTGTAGACGCCGTGGACGTTGCCGAAGGTCAGGGCGGCGATCCAGCGGCCGTTCTCGCCGAGGCCGAGCGCCTCGACGGCCTTCGCGACGTCCGCGGTCGTCGTGTAGAGCGCCTCGTTCGAGCCCTCGTGCTTGACGCCGTCCTCTTCGCCGCCGACGACGCCGATCTCGACCTCGAGGATCGCGTTGATGGCCTTCAGGCGGGGGAGGAGCTCCTTGGCGATTTCGATGTTCTCGTCGAGCGGCACGGCCGAGCCGTCCCACATGTGCGACTGGAAGATCGGGTTGCGCCCGGCCTTGACCTCTTCTTCGGATGCCGCGATGAGGGGCAGGACGAAGTCCTCGAGGGCGGGCTTGGGGCAGTGGTCGGTGTGGAGGGCGACGGTGATCGGGTAGTTCTTGGCGACCTCGCTGGCGAACTTCGCGAAGGCGATCGCGCCGGTCGCGCGGCCCTTGACGGTGTGGCCGGCGAAGTAGTCGGCACCGCCGGTCGTGACCTGGATGATGCCGTCGGAGCCGGCCTCCGTGAGGCCCTGGAGGATCGCGTTGATCGACTGCGAGCTCGACGCGTTGATCGCGGGGTAGGCGTAGCCGCCGGCCTTCGCGCGATCCAGCATCTCGGCGTACTGCTCGGGGGTTGCGACGGGCATTTCCACTCCTCAGGTCTGCGGATGTCTCCACTGGTCACTCTAGCGAAGCGGCGTGGTGCGCGGTGGGGATGACGCCGGGCAAAAGTCGCTGTCCGGCGGCTTGCCGGGTGGAAAAGAATCATGAATTCTTCTGCTGCCGCGCAGCGAAAAGACCCGCGAAGGCGTCGCAATCCCCGTAGGGTGCAAACATGGTGAGTTTGACCGCGGATATGAGCCCCCTCCACCCCGACCGGAACCTCGCGCTGGAGTTGGTACGCGCGACCGAGGCGGCGGCGATCCGCTCGGTTCCCTTCATCGGGCGCGGACAGAAGGAGCTCGCCGACGGCGCCGCGGTCGATGCGATGCGCGCCTTCCTGTCGACCGTCAACTTCGACGGCGTCATCGTGATCGGCGAGGGCGAGAAGGACAACGCCCCGATGCTCTACAACGGCGAGCACGTCGGCACGGGCCGCGGGCCGCAGTGCGACATCGCCGTCGACCCGATCGACGGCACGTCCCTCACGGCCGAGGGGCGCAACAACGCGCTCTCGGTGCTCGCCGTCTCCGACCGCGGAACGATGCTGGATGCCTCGAGCGTCTTCTACATGGACAAGATCGTCACCGGGCCGGCGGGCGTCGGGGTCGTCGACATCCGCCTTCCCGTCGCCGAGAACATCCGCCTGCTCGCGAAGGCCCTCGGAAAGCCCATCGACGAGCTCGTCGTGTCGGTGCTCAACCGGCCGCGCCACGCGAAGCTGATCGAGCAGATCCGCGACGCGGGCGCCGGCACCCGTCTGATGAGCGACGGCGACGTCGCCGGCGGCATCAACGCCGCCCGTTACAACGCCCGCACCGACATGTGCATCGGCATCGGCGGCTCGCCGGAGGGCGTCGCGACCACGTGCGCGATCAAGGCGCTCGGCGGACACATCCAGGGCCGGCTGTGGCCGCGCGACGACGACGAGAAGCAGAAGGGTATCGACGCGGGCCTGAAGCTCGACGACTACGTCTACGAGGCCGACGAACTCGTCACGGGCAAGAACACGATCTTCGTCGCGACGGGCGTCACCAACGGCGAGCTCGTCGGCGGTGTGCGCCGCTCGGGGCCCGACTACGTCATCACGGAGAGCATCGTGCTGCGCGGCGCGTCGGGAACGCTCCGCCGGATCACCTCGGAGCACCTCGCCTCGAAGTGGCTGTGAGCCCGCGGGTGCCGTGAAGCTCCGGGTGCGGTGATCCCCCTATACCGCGCCACGTCCGCCGGGGCAAGGGTCATTGTTCCGGCGCGTGAAATCGCAGACTCCCGAGCGCTGTCTGGCACAATGGATGACGGTCACCGGAGACCCGCACGTCCTACGTCATCACCGGGGGTTCACATGTCCGCAGCAGCCAGCCATCCGAGAACGGGTCAGATCTCCCTGCCCAGAACGGGCCAGATCGCCGTTCCCGTCGTCGACAGCTCACGCCGTCCCGACGTGCTCCTGCGACGCCGTACGCCCGAAGGTCATCAAGTCAACGCCTGGTGGATGATCGGCGCGTTCGTCGGCGTCTCCCTCGCCGTCGTGGGTCTTCTCAACTTCTTCCCGGGCGGATACTGACCACCTCCCTTCGTCCTCCCGCCGCTCGCCGACAGATCGTCACAGTCGCTCGCGGAGTTCGCCGACGTCGGCGCTGAGGTGCTCGGTCAGTTCGGGGGCAGCAAGCTTGCGGGGCGTCTTCTCGATGCTCGCGGGCGTGGCGACGGCATCCAGCTTCGTGTCGTCGATCCCGGGGAAGCGCCGCGCGCTCACGAGAACCCGTGACTCGAGCGACCCCGCGAAGCGGTTGTAGCTGTCGACGGTGCGCTCGATCGCTCGGCGCAGGTCGTCGGTGTGCGTCGCGAGGCCGCCCAGGCGCTGGTAGAGCTCATTGCCGAGGTCGAACAGCCGCCGCGCCTCGGTGGAGACGTCCTGTTGGGTCCAGGTGTACGCGACGGTCTTGAGCACGGCCCAGAGGTTCACCGGGGAGGCGAGGGCGACGCGGCGCGAGAACGCGTAATCGAGCAGGCTCGGGTCTTCGTCGAGCGCGGCGGCGAGGAGCGACTCGCTCGGAAGGAAGCACACGACGAACTCGGGACTCGACGACAACCCCGCCCAGTACTGCTTGCCCGCGAGCGCGTCGATGTGGGCCCGCACGGCCTTCACGTGCTTCTGGAGGAGCCGGGTACGCTGCGCGGCCTGATCGCCCTGCGCCGTGACGGGGATCGCGGATGCCTCCAAATACGCGTCGAGCGGCACCTTCGCGTCGACCGCGAGAGCCTTGTCGCCGGGCAGGCGCACGACCATGTCGGGCCGTCCATCGCCCGCGTCGGACGTGAGTGAGGCCTGGACGTCGAAGTCGACGTAGCGGGTGAGTCCCGCCGCCTCGACGACGCGGCGGAGCTGCGTCTCGCCCCACACCCCGCGCGTTGCGTTGGAGCGCAGAGCGCCGGCGAGCGATTCCGTGGTCGCCCGAAGCGCCTCATCTGCCTCGTGCGCGCGGCGCAGTTGCTCGGTGAGCGACCCGTACTGCGCGCCGCGCTCACGCTCGAGCTCGTCGACCTTACGCTGCATCGACTGCAGCGTCTCCTGCACCGGCGCGAGCGCGCGCAGCACGACCTGCTCGCGGCGTTCGCGCTCCTGCTGGGTGACCTGATCGGCGCGGGACTGCGCACCGAGCTCGCGCGTCAGGGCCCGCTGCTGCTCGAGCTGGTCAGAGAGGGAGCGGTGCGCCGCCTCGGCGGCCACCGCCCGCGCTGACAGGGCCGCGCGCTCGTCGCTCGCGCGCTCCGCGGCACGCGCCGAGGCGCCGAACCAGCCCGCGAGGAACCCGGCGAGGAGGGTGACGACCGCGATCGCGGTGACGATGAAGGCATCCATGACCCCATGGTGACGGAGGGGTCGGACATCGGCGGTCCGGCGCGCTCAGCGCGGGGCGGAGGCGGTCGCCGGGGTGGGGATCTGCGGCACGCGCACGCCGAGGAGCATCGCGAGTTCGATGACGTCGGTGGCTCCGGCGCGTGCGGCGGCGTCGATCACGATGTGCGCGCACGCCAGCGCGTCGGCGGCGGCGTCGTGGTGCGCGAAGTCGAGGAATCCGGCCGCCGCCGCGACGAGCGGAAGGCGGTAGGACGCCAGGTCGTACGTCTTCCGTGCCACCTGGAGGCTGCACAGGTACCTGGCGGGCGGGCATGCGGCATCCGTCGCCTCGCACGCGCGCCGGAGAACGCCCATGTCGAAGCCGGCGTTGTGCGCGACGAGCACGTCGTCACCCGCGAACGCGGTGAGGTCGGGCAGCTGCTGCGTCCACGTCGGCGCGTCACGCACATCGGACGGACGGATGCCGTGGATGCCGATGTTCAGCTCGAAGAACCGGTCGTGCCCGGGCGGCGGCTGGATGAGCCACCCGGCGGTGTCAACGACGCGCCCGTCGCGGACGCGGGCGAGGCCCACGGCGCAGGCGGAGGCGCTGGAGGAGTTCGCCGTCTCGAAGTCGATCGCGGTGAAATCCAGGGGCACGAGATCACTCTCTCCCCGGTCTCGGACATCGCGGTCCAGGCGCGCCGCGCCCCGCCGCCGGAAACGTGCTCGGCGCGCGACGGCCGCGCGCACGAGAGGGGTGCGCGCACGAAAAAGGGAGGGGCGGACCCGCTGCGGCCGCCCCTCCCTGGTCTCTCGTCGTATCAGGAGGTCATGCGTCAGTACGTCATCACGATGCGGCCGTCGATCTTTCCGCGTTCCATCCGCTCGAAGATGTCGTTGATGTCGTCGAGCGACTCGACGCTGACGGTCGGGTGGATCTCGCCGCGCGCGTAGAAATCGAGCGCCTCGATCATGTCCTGACGGGTGCCGACGATCGATCCGCGGATCGTGATGGCGCGCAGCACGATGTCGAAGATGTCGGCGTCGAAGGTCCCCGGCGGAAGGCCGTTGAAGACGATCGTCGCGCCGCGGCGGACGACCGCGAGGGCCTGGTCGAACGCCTTCGGGTGCACCGCTGTGACGAGCACGCCGTGCGTCCCGCCGGTGGCCGCCTGCACGGCTTCGCCCGGGTCGTCGGTCGCCGCGTTGACGGTGACCTCCGCGCCGTGCGTGCGGGCGAGCTCCAGCTTCGCGTCGTCGACGTCGACCGCCGCGACCCGCATGCCCATCGCGCGGGCGTACTGGACGGCGATGTGGCCGAGGCCGCCGATGCCCGAGATCGTCACCCATTCGCCGGGGCGGACTCCCGTCATCTTGAGGCCCTTGTAGACGGTGACGCCCGCGCAGAGGATCGGGGCGACCTCCACCGGGTCGGCGCCCTCGGGGATGCGGGCGGCGAACCGCTCGTCGACGAGCATGTACTCGCCGAAGCTGCCGTCGACCGAGTACCCGCCGTTCTGCTGCTGCTCGCACAGCGTCTCCCAGCCGGTGCGGCAGTACTGGCAGATGCCGCACGCCGACCAGAGCCAGGCGTTGCCGACCTTCTGGCCGACCTCCAGCGTCGTGACGCCCTCGCCGAGCGCGACGACCTCGCCGTAGCCCTCGTGGCCGGGGATGAGGTGCTCCTTCGGGGCGACCGGCCAGTCGCCGCGAGCCGCGTGCAGATCGGTGTGGCAGACACCGCTCGCGATGACGCGGACGAGCGCCTGCCCGGGGCCGGGCGTCGGAACCTGCACGTCCTCGACGACGAGCGGTTCGCCGGAGGTGACGACGACGGCGGCGCGCATCGTCGTGGGCGGGGCGTCGGCGTGCGACGCGGTTGTTGTGGGGGTGGGGGTCAGAGTCGTCATCGACATCACTTCCTCGTGTGTGACCGGTGCGGCGGGAGGGTCGCCGTGTCTGGAACGGTACGTGCGCGCAGGTTGCATTCGGTTGCGCGTGCCGATGTCCGTGCTCGATGTCTGTGCACGGGCGTATGGTCGGATCCATGGCGACGCGGGATGAGATGGCGCGAAGCTTCGGGGCGGCCGCGGAGTCGTACGAGACGGGGCGGCCCGAGTATCCGCGAGAGGCGGTGGCGTGGCTGCTCGAGCCGGTGGGTCCTCGCCCCCGCGTGGCGGATGTGGGGGCCGGAACCGGCAAGCTCACGCGTGTCGTGAAGAGCCTCGGCGCCGAGGTGATCGCTGTGGAGCCGGATGCCGAGATGCTCGACGCCCTCCGGGGCGCCGTCCCGGGGGTGGAGACCCTCATCGGCACGGCCGAGCGCGTCAATCTCCCCGACGAGAGCGTCGACGCAGTCCTCCTCGGCCAGGCGTGGCATTGGGTCGAGCCGCAGGCAGGGTCGGGCGAGCTCGGCAGGATCACGAAGCCTGGCGGCATCCTGGGTCTCATCTGGAACATCCGCGACGAATCCGTGCCGTGGGTCGCGCGCCTCACCGCCATCATGAAGGGCAGTGCCGCCGAGCAGCTGCTGGCCGGCGACGGCCCGGTCGTGCACGCACCGTACAGCGAGCTGGAGGATCGCGAATGGACGTGGACGCGCCCGATGACCCGCGCCGCGCTGCACGCGATGGTGTTCTCGCGCAGCTACGTGATCACAGCGGCGGATGCCGAACGCGCCCGCATCGGGGAAGAGACGGCCGCCCTGTTCGATGAGATCGGCGCCGTCGGAGACGCGACGATCGAGCTGCCGTACGTCACCCGCGCCTACCGGGCGGTCAAGACGCCGTGACGGGCTGAGGCGCCCGCGTAGACTGGTCTCCCGTGGCTCTTACCATCGGAATCGTCGGTCTCCCCAACGTCGGCAAGTCGACCCTCTTCAACGCTCTGACCAAGAATCAGGTGCTCGCGGCGAACTACCCGTTCGCGACGATCGAGCCCAACGTCGGCGTCGTGAACCTGCCCGACCCGCGGCTCGCGAAGCTCGCCGAGGTGTTCCACTCCGAGCGGATCCTCCCCGCCGCGGTGTCGTTCGTGGACATCGCCGGCATCGTGCGCGGCGCGAGCGAGGGGGAGGGGCTCGGCAACAAGTTCCTCGCCAACATCCGCGAGGCCGACGCCATCGCGCAGGTCGTCCGTGGCTTCGCCGACGGCGACGTCGTGCACGTCGACGGCAAGGTCGACCCCGCCTCCGACATGGAGACGATCAACGCCGAGCTCCAGCTCGCCGACCTCGAGACGCTTGAGAAGGCCATCGCGCGGTACGAGAAGGAAGTGCGCGGCAAGAAGCTCGACCCGTCGGTGCTCGCCGCCGCCGAGGCCGCTCGCGACGCCCTGCAGCGCGGCGAGCTGCTGTCGGCATCCGGTCTCGACCTCGCTCCGATCAAGGAGCTGGGTCTGCTCACCGCGAAGCCGTTCATCTTCGTCTTCAATGTCGATGAGGCGGTGTTGACGGATGCCGACCGCAAGGCCGCGCTCGCCGAGCTCGTCGCCCCCGCGCAGGCCGTCTTCCTCGACGCGAAGATCGAGTCGGAGCTCATCGACCTCGACCCCGAGGACGCCGCGGAGCTCCTGGCATCCACCGGCCAGGACGAGTCGGGTCTGGATCAGCTCGCCCGCATCGGGTTCGACACGCTGGGGCTCCAGACGTACCTCACGGCCGGGCCCAAGGAAGCGCGCGCCTGGACGATCGGCAAGGGCTGGAAGGCGCCGCAGGCGGCCGGGGTCATCCACACCGACTTCGAGAAGGGCTTCATCAAGGCCGAGGTCATCTCGTTCGACGACCTCGTCGAGACCGGCTCCGTCGCCGCCGCCCGCGCCGCGGGGAAGGCACGCCTCGAGGGCAAGGACTACGTCATGCAGGACGGCGACGTGGTGGAGTTCCGCTTCAACGTGTAATCGACGCGCACGGTGGTGCGCTCAACCCAGCTGAACAAACGTCCGGATGGGGCGCTGAAGGCTCGCGGCCTCGGTGAACCCCATCGACTCGTAGAAGGCACGCTGTGCAGGTTCATCATCGGTGATGAGCACCTTCTGGCGCACTTCCTCGAACGGCGCGAATGCCCGTTGGAAGAGTTCGCGACCGATTCCCCGGCGTTGCTCGGAGGGGCGAACCAGGATGTCCTGCAGGTATGCGATGGTCAGCCCGTCGCCGACGAGGCGCGCGAGACCGACCAACTCACCATTCTGGCGTGCGGTGATGATCGAAAGCGACGCGGCGACTGCTGCCATGAGCCGAACCGGGTGCTCGGTATAGGCGGCCCATCCGACGGAGTCGTAGAGCGCGATGAGTTCCTCTCGCGTCGGAATCGCGCCCGCTTGGAAGGTGACCGTGCTCACGACGTCAAGTCTGACGCATCGACCAGGGCCGATCGCTCGGCCCACCAGCGCGTCGGTGGTTGGGAGTTGCTCAAGCCCGAGCCGTCACAGCGTGATCGCCCGATGTCTCGTATCATCGACGACCTTCGAGGGGATCGGGTGTGAGCGTCGTAGCACTCGTCGGAGGCCTTGGTGGACTGGCTCGATCAGGCGGGTGCCGCACTCGTGTCGAGTGATCTCCTGGAGACGGAGCTGCGCCGTGAGCCGTCCCACTACTTCCGGCTGATCCAGACGTTCTCGGAGATCATCTCCCGACCCTCGCCGCCGCGGTGGTTGATCTCCGCGGCGACACTGGCAGTGTCGCTGATCCGAACGGAGACGAAGTCGCCGGGTCCGCAGTCCGTGCGTTGCCACACCCCGTCGAGGACGAGCGTGAGGCACAGCGTCTCGCTGTCGTTCGATGCGCGAGCGAGATAGACGTCGTAGGCGTCTGCATTTCCGACGTGGCGAAGAGTCGCGACGTCGACCTTGCCGACGGACCCGTCCACGACAGAATCCGGTCGATCGGCCGCGGTCTGCTCCCGCGCGAACTCGGCCGGAGGTGCGCACGCGGACAACAGCAGCACGGTCGCGACCATCGGCAATGTCCCGAGGAGTCGTGGGGTCATGAGGGGAAATGTACTCGCCCCGGGGGGGGCATGAGCCGAGCCGCGGGGCGGTCGGACCACCGTTCAGGTGCCGTGCGCTATGGTGGAAGGGATAGGCGAACTTCTCATTCGTCTCGCCCCGGCTGTGTGGTAACGGTCGGGGCTTTCTCTTTGCGTGCCCTGACCCTCTGCGTGCCCTGAGCGCGGCCATCGAGTCTCACGCGGCCGGACCCGTCCTGACGCGGGCCCGTTCGCCTCGCAGGAAGTCCTGTGCGCGACGCCCGATCGCAACGATTCGGGGCGCGTTCGCAGCTCGAATCTCCTGCGAGACGCACACGGAGTCGCCGGCCCCAAGTCGCCGGCGCTCGGCGCGTTAGCATCGACGCATGAGCCACAACCCGGGCACATCGCACGCGAAGCCGCCGTACCGCTGGCGCATCGTGCAGTACTACCAGGCGCTCGCGCAGGTCGGCGGCGTCTTCTCGGCGGCGAGCCTCACGCTCGGGACCTTTCTCATCGGGCAGTGGGGTTCTTTCGCCGCAGAGGGGCAATGGCGCGCCGTGCTGATCCTGGTCATCAGCATCGTGCAGCTGATCGCCGGCTCCGCGCTCATGGCGTACGGCATCGCCCGGTTGAACCGGTACCCCGCGAACGACTGACGCCTGCCCCTCCCGCGACCGCCGGGCGCGGCGTACTCTGGTCGGCATCGCCGCACCGCGCAGCACCGAGAGGGGATCACGCATGGCCGGTTACGGGCACAGCTCCGTCACGGGGCTCGACGATCGATCGCTCGGGCGCATCGACCTGCTGCTGTTCGACGCCGATTATCCCGACGTCGACACGGCGCTGCAGGATGCCTGGAACATCGCGGTCCTCGCCTCCGACCCGCGCCTGCGCGACGGGCATGACCGCACCCGCGCCGAGGCCGTCCGCACCGTGAATGCGCGTCGTGACCCGAGCGCCGCCCGCGTGTACGATGCCTCGGCCCGCCACCGTGTCGCGCTCGCCGTCGCGATGGTGCTCGCCGCCGTGGCCGCGGGCCTCGTCCTGACCCTCACCGGCAAGCTCACGCTCCAGGACTCCCTGCTCCCCGCCGGCGCTGCGGCGACGCTCTCGGCGGCGATGCTGTGGTGGCTCGAGCCGCGCCGGGCGAACGGCTCGCTCTGGGGGTCGCGTGTGCCGTCGGTGCTGCATCTCGTCTGCGGGGCGCTGTGGCTGCTCGCGGCATCCGTGGCCCTCCTCGTGCGCTGGGGCGAGATCGATGCGAATCACGCGCTCCCCGTGACGACCGGCCTCGCGCTTCTCACCCTCGCCGGCGTCGCGGCCCTCGTGCTGTGGCGCCGCGCGCGGGCGGCCGATCTCGCGGGCCGTCAGTCGGGCATCGCCCGCGTGACGGGAGACCTCGTCGATCAGCGCGACGCCGGGGAGGTGTTCGCGGCGCTGGATGCCTGGTGGCAGAGCGCCGGGCCTGCCGCGCTCCGCGCCGACGCCGCACGCATCCGGCGCGTGCGCGTCGAGGTGCTCGCCCGGCTTCGCCTTGCGCGCACGATCACCGACCTCGACGAGCGATTCGTCCTCGACGACCCGCCCCCGACCCGCTGGAGCGAGCGGCGACGCTGACCAGCGCAGCCTGCGAGGCCCGTGGCGACGCGGCCTACCGGAGCCCCGTGTGGTGCGCCGCGAACGCGAGCTGGTCGGCGAACTCCCGCGCCCGCGCGTCGCGCGGCTTCCCCATCCCGTGGCCGGCGCGCGTATCGACCGAGAGCAGGATCGGCCCGGCGTTCGTCGGCCCAGCGCCCGTCGGCCCAGCGCCCGTCGGCCCGGCGGTGTGCGAGCCCACCGCATGCTGGAGCGCGGCCGCGAACTTGAACGAGTGCGCGGGGACGACGCGGTCGTCGTGGTCGCCGGTGGTGATGAGGGTCGGCGGGTAATCGGCATCCGGCCGGACATTGTGTAGCGGCGAGTACGCGCGCAGATACGCGAACGCGTCGGCGTCGTCGGGGTCGCCGTAATCGGAGGCCCACGCCCACCCGATCGTGAACCGGTGGTAGCGCAGCATGTCGAGCACGCCGACGGCAGGGAGGACGGCGGCCCAGAGATCGGGACGCTGGGTGAGTGCCGCGCCGGCGAGGAGACCCCCGTTGGAACGGCCGTGCAGGGCGAGCTGCGCGGGCGTGGTGACGCCGGTGGCGATGAGATGCTCGGCGATCGCATAGAGGTCGTCGAAGACCTGCTGCTTGCGCTCCTTCGTGCCGGCGCGGTGCCAGTCGGAGCCGAACTCGCCGCCTCCGCGGAGGTTCGGGACGACCAGCGTGCCGCCGGAGAGCACCCAGGCGGCGAGCATCGGCCGGAACTCCGGGTTCATGGCGATGTTGAACCCGCCGTATCCCCAGATAAGCGTGGGTCGCGGTGCGCTTGCGGCCTCGGACGGCTCGTCCGCACGGACCACGAACGCGGGCACCGACGTGCCGTCGGTGCTGACGGCACGGATGCGCGTCGTGGTTACGCGCGCGATCGCGGGGCCGGGGGAGGGAATCGCCCGATGTGCGACGACCCGGGCGCCTGCGACGTCGACGACGTGGCGCGTGCCGCGATCGACGAATCCCGTCGTCCCGAGGAAGACGCGGTCGGAGTCGTCACGGGTCTTCACGTCGACGATGCTGACGCCCTCGCCGAGTGGCAGGGCGTCGCCCGGTTCACCCGCGAAGGTGAACAGCTGCGCCCGGTGCGCGGCGTCGTGGGAGTAGGTCGCGACGATGCCGGATGCCGTCAGAGCGGCGTCGAGGAGCACGTCCTCGTCGTGCTCGCCGAGGATGTCGCGCCGCGTACCGGTGGTGAGGTCGATCGCGACGAGACGATAACGCGGCGCCTCCGCGTCGGTGACGACGAAGAGAGACCCGTCGCGGATGCCGACCGCGTGCCACTCGTCGTCACGGGTGTCGACGAGCATGCGAAGGGACTCTTCACCGTGCCGGCGCACGGCGAGGTCGTTGCCGGAGGAGCTGCCGTTGTCGGTGTGCAGCACGAACCACTCCTCGTCCGAGGGCCACACCCGCGCGAACAGACGTGGCTCGTCGGGACGGTGGAACAGGACCCGATCGGATGCCGGATCGCTCCCGACCTCGTGGGCCATCAGGCGCCCGACGCCCGCCTCGTCGGTGAGTTCGTTGCCGGTCGGTGCGTCGTACGCCCAGTAGGTGAAGGCACGCCCGCCGGGGAGCCACACGGGCGGGTTCCACTTCGTCCACGGGATCTCGTCGAGAAGGTCCTCGCCGGTCGCCACATCGCGAACCCGGAGGGTGCGCCAGTCCGATCCGCCGTCGGCGACGCCGTACGCGAGGAGCGAGCCGTCCTGATTGAGGGAGAAGGTCGTGACGGCGCGCGTGCCGTCGTCGCTGAGGGTGTTGGCATCCAGCAGCACCTGCGGATCGTTCTCAAGGCCGTCGATGTCGCGCGCCGTGACGAGGAGGTCCTGGTTCTGACCGTCGTTCTGCCACGCGAAGACGCGGCCGCCGCGTTCGAACGGCGTGCCGCGCGTGGATGCGGCGAGGAGATCGGTGACCTCGGCATGGTACGCCTCACGGCCGGCGAGGCCGGCGAGATACGGCTCGGCGATGGCGTTCTGCGCGGCGACGAACGCGGCCGTCTCGGCGGAATCGGCGTCTTCGAGCCAGCGGTACGGGTCGGAAACGTCGACACCGTGCAGCGTCTCGGTGACATCGTCGCGACGGGCGGCAGGGGAGGGGGACATGACTCCATCCTGCCCGCCGCATCCGACACGGCACGGCAGAATCGACGGGATGCCTGATCTCACGCTCCGCCCCTGGACGTCCGCCGACGCTGCCCCGCTCCTCGCTGCGGCCACGATGAGCCCTGACCTCGACCGGCAGTTCGGCGGCGCACTTCCTATCGACCTCGCCGCCGCCGGACGCCTCATCGCGACGGCGCTCCCGTTCGACGACGTGAACCGCAACTGGGCGATCGTCGTGGACGGCACGCCGGTCGGTAACGTCGGTCTGTCGGCGATCGAGACACGGCACGGCGCCGCGTGGGCGCACTATTGGCTGAGCGCGCCCGCCCGCGGGAATGGCCACGCCGCGCGGGCGCTCGCCGCCGTTGCCGCGTGGGCGTTCGGGGAGGGCCTGCACCGCCTCGAACTCGGCCACCGGGTCGAGAACCCCGCGTCGTGCGCGGTCGCGCGGCGTGCGGGGTTCCGCGCCGAGGGGATCGAGCGGGAGAAGCTCCGGTACGGCGACGAGCGGTTCGACGTCGAGACGCACGCTCGCCTGGCATCCGACCCCGATCCGGGTCTCGCGCCCGTCCCGTTCAGCGTGGAGGGCGAGCCTCCGGTGGAGAGTTCGGCCGCCTTGTCGCACACCGTCCCACCCGGCACCCTGCACCACGTGGAGCTCCGCACCATCGACCTCTCCGCGGCGATGACTTCCTGGGGCTGGATCCTCGGCGAGCTCGGCTACGAGCCCTTTCAGGACTGGCCGGACGGGCGCAGCTGGATGCGCGGCGACACCTACCTTGTTCTCGAGCGCGCCCCGCGAGACGGCGACCACGACCGCCGGGATGCCGGGCTCAGCCACCTCGCTTTCCATGCCGGCTCGCGCGCAGATGTCGATCGGCTGTGGGCGACGGCGCTCGCGCACGGCTGGCGGCACCTGTATGCCGACCGGCATCCGTTCGCGGGCGGCGCCGACGTCTACGCGGCGTTCCTCGAGAACGACGAGCGGTTCAAGATCGAACTCGTCGCGGACGACGAACGCCTCATCGGCGCCGCCGACACGACGACGACGCTCGCCTGACCGCGAAGCCGGGTCGCAGCAGAGCAGCGTAGCCATGCGCCCTTGCCGTCCCGCCCCACCGCTGTCAACCCCTCGTCGCGGCGGCGCGCCCCCACCTACCGTGGAGAGACACGTCATCAACAGGGGAGGACTCCACCCATGTCCGGATTCAAGTTCTGGTTGACCGTCGCGGTGGTCGGCGTCGGCGCGTACATCCTCGGCGCCCGCGCGGGCCGCTCGCGCTACAAGGAGATCAGCAAGGCCGCGAAGCACCTCTGGGACGACCCGTCGCTCAAGAAGGCGCGCAACCGCTCGCGGAAGGTCGTCGACAAGGCCGCGAAGAAGGCCGCCAAGAAGCTCGGCGTCTGACCGGGTTCCGCGGGGCGCGGGGGTCGTCTCCGCGCCCCGCGCCGGTCCGCGCCCTGGGCCGCTCCGCACTCTGGGCCGTGCCTGGCGAAACCTCTGAGCCGGATCTCAGCGCCGCGGTGGTTGTGCCGTCGTATGATCGAGGAATGGCGACTTCGAACCTCCCCACCCCGGCGCTCCAGCCCGTCACCGACCTCGCGGACGGCGAGCAGAACCTGCTCACCGTCGTCGACGAGGGCGCCTCGTGCTGCGGCGGCGGTTGCTGCAGCACGAACTGACCGCAGCACCACCTCACCGCAGCATCACCTGACCGCAGCACCGACTGACGCAGATGCCGGGACTCCTCCCGCCCACGCGGGTCTCACAGCGTGTGGCCACTGTCCTCATGACGGAGGAGTCGATCTACGGTCTCATCCTCGTCTCCGGGATGATTGTCGTCTCCAACAGCCTCGTCGGGACCTCGGCCAACGCCCTCACGACCGTGCTCGTCACGGTCGTCGTCTTCTTCCTCGCTCACGTCTACGCCGGCACGCTCGCCCGGCTCGCGGCCACCGACGGGCGAGGCGACCTGCGCTCGAGCGTCCGTGCGGCAGCGCTCCACTCGCAGGGGCTCCTGCTCGTCGCGCTGCTCCCGCTCGCGGTCCTCACCCTCGGGGTCGTCGGCCTCATCGACGATGAGACATCGATCTGGACCGCGCTCGTCGTCGACGTCGTGCTCCTGGGCGTGCTCGGCTGGATCGTCGTCGCGCGGTGGAACACCAACGTCTGGGCGCGGATCGGGAGCGCGCTCGTCACCGCTGCATTCGGCGTCGTGGTGATGGCGCTCAAGGTGCTCATCCACGGCTGAGAGCGGTGCGGGGAAGGCATCCCCGCGTGTGAGGGATCAGTGCGCGGGCGCGTGCGCCCCTGCCGGATGATCCACGGGCTTCTTGATCAGGAACGCGCTGATCAGCAGCGGCATCGCCATGATCGCTGCGAGGAGGAACGCCGAGCGTGCGCCCGCCGCACCTGCCGCCGCCTCCGTTGCGCCTGCGGCGAGAGCCGTCGCGCTCCGCGACGACATCACCGAGATGAGAAGCGCGACCCCGGCAGCGCCCGCGACCTGCTGGACGGTCGAGACCGTCGCGCTGCCGTACGAATAGAACTGCGGCTGGAGCGAACCGAGGGATGCCGTGAACAGCGGGGTGAACGACATCGCCAGCCCGACGGAGAGCACGGTCTGTGAGGCGAAGATGAGCCAGATGGGCGTCGTCTCGGTCAGCAGCGTGAACGACCACAGGATCGCGATGACGATGATCGTGCCGGGAACGAGGAGGATGCGCGTGCCCCAACGGTCGTAGATGCGCCCGATCACCGGACCGAGCAGACCCATCGCGACGGCACCGGGAAGGACCACCAGGCCCGACTGGGTCGTCGTGAGTTCGAGAGGCCCCTGCAGGAACAGGGGGAGCGCCGTGATCGTGCCGAAGAACGCGAGTGACATCACCGCGAAGTGCGCGACCGACAGGGTGAAGTTCCGCGAGCGGAAGATTCGGAGGTCGAGGAGCGCGTCGTCGCGGCGCTGCAGCACGAGCTGGCGCCACACGAACAGCCCGAGGGCGACGACACCGATCGCGAGCGAGACGATCAGCGTCACGGTCGCGGTGTCCGCCGCCGCCTGCGCCGCGGCATCCGATCCGCCGTGACCGCCGCCGCCGATCTGGCTGAGGCCGAACACGAGTCCGCCGAAGCCGAGGGCCGACAGGACGACGGAGAGGAGGTCGATCGGCGCGTGCGTCTGCTCGCCGAGGTTGTGGATCCACCGCACGCCGATCACGAGCGCGAGGAGGGCGATCGGCAGGACGATCGCGAAGATCCAGCGCCACGTCAGGGTGTCGAGGATGACGCCGGCCATAGTCGGTCCGATCGCCGGGGCGAGCGACATCACGATCGAGACACGCCCCATCATGCGGCCGCGCGCGTGCGGGGGGACGACCGTCATGAGGGTGGTCATGAGGAGCGGCATCATGATCGCGGTGCCGGATGCCTGGACGACGCGACCGACGAGGAGCACCTCGAAGCCGGGCGCGACGAGCGCGATCAGCGTGCCGAGGGAGAAGAGCCCCATCGCCGCCGCGAACATCGCGCGCGTCGTGAAGCGCTGCAGCAGGAACCCGGTCGTCGGGATGACGACGGCCATCGTCAGCATGAACGCCGTCGTCAGCCACTGCGCCTGCACCGCCGTGATGCCGAGATCGCCGATGAGGTGCGGGATCGCGACCCCCATCGTGGTCTCGTTGAGGATCGCGACGAACGCGGCCGCGAGGAGCAGCCAGATGACGCGGTTCTCCTTCGCTCCGACGGGATCGGATGCGGCGACATCGGATGCCGCGGAAGCGTTTCGGGCCGGGGTGCCCGGCGCCGCGGCGCCGCGGCGCGAAGAAGTGGTCACGGTACCAGTGTCGACGGAGGGCATAACGGAGCGTAACCCGAGTCTCGGACACGCTATTCCGTTCCCGCCGGAATCCCTTCCCGATCCGGTTCGCAGTGAGACCATCGCGTCATGGCATCCCATCGTCACTCCCGCTTCGCCGTGCGTGGTCCGATCTCTCTTGTCGCAGGCATCGTCGTCGCCGCCGTGGCGATTCCGCTCCTCGATCCCGTCGCGGGCCTGCTCGCCGGGTGGGCCACGATCGCGCTCGTGAACGTCGTGTGGCTGCTGGTCGCGCTGTGGCCCATGGATGCCGCGGAGACGCGCGCCCACGCGACGACCGAGGACCCGGGTCGCTCCGCCGCGCGGGTGATCGCCCTCACCGGGAGCCTTGCCAGCCTCGCCGCGGTTGTCGCGATCCTCGTGCGCAGCCACGACGATCCCTTCACCGCATTCCTCACCGCGGCGCTCGCGATCCTCGCGGTGACGGCGTCATGGGCCCTCATCCAGGTCGACTACATGCTGCGGTACGCGCACCGCTACTACTCGAGCACCGCCGCGGGTGCGCGCCGCGGCGTCGACTTCAATCAGGACGAGGACCCGATGTACTCCGACTTCGGGTACTTCTCCGTCGGCCTCGGGATGACCTACCAGGTCGCCGACACGAACGTCACGACCAACGAGTTCCGCCGCCTCGTCATCGCGCAGACGATGCTCGCGTATCTCTTCGGCGCCGTCATCCTCGCAAGCGTCATCAACCTCGTCGCGGGCATCGGCTGACGCCGGCTCCGACCCCGTGTCGGGAGGCGTGACTAGAGTGACGCCATGAGCATGAGCGGCGGCATGGGGGGAGGCGTGGGTGGCCGCGGCGGCGGTTTCCGCGGCGTCGACGAGGCCGCACAGCGAAAGCTCAACGCCGAGGCGCCCGAGATCCCGCACCTCGGGGCACGCATCGTCGAGATGTTCCGCCCCTACCGCGGACGCATCCTCCTCACGGGTCTTCTGGTCATCGCCGGTGCGGCGATCGGCGTGATCCCGCCGCTGCTCGTGCAGCAGATCTTCGACCAGGCGCTCTTCCCGACGGACGGGTCGGGCGTCGATCTCGGCCTGCTCTGGCGCCTCGTGCTCGGGATGATCGGACTGTTCCTGCTCGGCGCGGCGTTCGGCGTCGCCCAGACCTGGCTCACCTCCACGGTCGGCAACGAGGTCACCGGCGACCTGCGGGTACGCCTGTTCGACCATCTGCAGTCGATGGAGCTGAGCTTCTTCACGCGGACGAAGACGGGCGTCATCCAGTCACGCCTGCAGAACGACGTCGGCGGCGTCTCCGGCGTCCTGACGAACACCGTGACGAGCATCCTCGGCAACGTCGTCACGGTCATCTCGGCTCTCGTCGCGATGATCCTCATCGATTGGCGACTGACGCTGATCGCGGTGTTCATGATGCCGATCCTCATCTTCGTGCAGCGCCGCGTCGGTCAGGTGCGCGCGCGGATCGCGGGCCAGACGCAGGAGTCGCTGTCGGAGCTGACCGCGATCACGCAGGAGACGCTGTCGGTCTCGGGCATCCTGCTCTCGAAAGCGTTCAACCGGCAGCGCACCGAGTCGGCGCGCTACCGCGTCGAGAACGCCAATCAGGTCCGTCTGCAGGTGCAGCGGGCGATGAGCGGTCAGGGGTTCTTCGCCGTCGTCCAGGTGCTCATGGCGTCCGTTCCCGCCGTGATCTACCTGGTCTCGGGGTATCTCCTCACCGGCGGCGTCGACACGATCACCGCCGGCACGGTCGTCGCCTTCACGACCGTGCAGGCGCGTCTGCTGCAGCCCCTCATGGGGCTCATGCGCGTCGCCCTCGACCTGCAGACGTCGAAAGCCCTGTTCGCGCGCATCTTCGAGTACCTCGATATGACGCCCGCGATCACCGACCGAGTCGACGCGATCACCGTCGCCGAGGCGCCCGGTCCGCTCGGACAGATCGCCTTCGAGGACGTCGTCTTCCGCTACCCCGACGCCGCACCCGATGCGCGCCCGACCCTCGGCGGCGTCTCCTTCGTCGCCGAGCACGGCCAGCACGTCGCGTTCGTCGGCCCGTCGGGCGCGGGGAAGACCACGATCCTCTACCTCGCGCCCCGCCTGTACGAGGTGTCGGGCGGGCGGGTGCTCTTCTCCGGCGCCGACGTGCGCGACCTCACGCAGGAGTCGATCATCGACCACATCGGGATCGTTTCGCAGGAGACCTACCTCTTCCACGCGACGATCCGCGAGAACCTCCGCTACGCGAAACCCGATGCGACCAATGCGGAGCTCGTCGCCGCGTGCACCGCGGCCAACATCCACCACATCATCGAGGGGTTCGAGCACGGCTACGACACCGTCGTCGGCGAACGCGGCTACCGACTGTCGGGCGGAGAGAAGCAGCGCATCGCGATCGCGCGCGTGCTGCTGAAAGACCCGCCCGTGCTCCTGCTCGACGAGGCGACCTCGGCGCTCGACACCGTCTCGGAGCGCGTCGTGCAGGAGGCGCTCGACAACGCGGCATCCGGACGAACGACGCTGTCGATCGCGCACCGGCTCTCGACGGTGATCGGTGCCGACGTCATTCACGTGATCGAAGCGGGGAGGATCGTCGAGTCCGGCACCCACGCCGAGCTCCTCGCCCTCGGCGGGCTGTACGCCGACCTGGCGGTCGAGCAGATGGCCGCCGCGAAGATCGAGGGCGTCGAGGACGCGGTCGACGCCGTCGCCCCGCCGTCTCTCCCCGAGCGCCGGGCCGATCGGGCGCCGGCGGGGAGTGCGGGTCAGGATGCCGCGGCGCTCGTCGCCGGCGCGGCGGGCGCCGAGGGGGCGATCGCCGCGATGGACGACGACGCTCCGAGCAACGAGCAAGCCTGGCCCTACCTCGGCTAGGGTGCGCGCCACCTCTGGGGTGTCGCCTCGGTCGCACTGAGGTGTGCGGGGTACCGTCTGAGCGGCGGCTCAGCTCTTGCGGGGCGGCTCAGCTCTTGCGGGGCGCCTCAGCTCTTGTGGTCAGGCTCGTCCTTGCCCCAGTCCTCGGAGCCGATCGCGTCGGTGGGGTGCGGGGCGGGCTCGTCCGCGAGAAGCGTCTCGGGAGTGGGGCTCACCATCTCCTGCGCGGGCACCTCCTGAAGGTGATCGATCGCTTCGCGGAGCAGATGCAGGTCGGTGCCGTCGTGCTCGGGGGCGTCGGAGGGGGTGCCGCCGGACGGCGTCGTTTCGGGAGAGTCGCTCATGGCCTCACCCTAACCGCGCGACGTCGCACTCACCAGGCGGGTCACCACAGCGCAGCGGCGCTGCGGAGATCGGCGTGCTCCGGGTCGAGCAGGATCGCGTCGAGGTCGGCGCGCGCGGTGAGGTCGCGCACGAAGGCTCCGACGGCGCGGCGGTAGGCGGCATCCGGGTGCCCCTGCGCGATGCGGATAAGGGGCGGCACGTCCATCTCGAGGATGAGGCGCACGCGGGCGCGCGCGGCGGCGCGCTGGCCGGCGGCATCCAGCACGGCGATGCCCGCGCGGAGGGCGGCGAGGTAGTCGCCGAGCACCGCGACGGTGTCCTTCGTCTGTGTGATCGACGTTCCGTCGGCGCGCTCGCGCCACTGCACGACGACGTCGGGGATGACATCGATGGCCCGCGCGAGCGTGTACAGGCGCTGGGCGACGATCTGGTCCTCGTAGTGGGTGTTCTCCGGAAACCGCAGCCCGCCGCGGCGCCACAGCTCGACGCGGCTGAGCTTGGACCACGCGACGACGTTGCCCGAGACCTCCGGGTGGGCGGCAAGGGTCGCGCCACGGCGCGCGGGAGTGGTCGCGGCGCGCACCCACGGCTGCACCTCACCGGCCGCGTAGCCGCCGCGTCCGTCGGGACGAAGGCGCACGTATGAGCCGACGACGACATCGCTGCCGCTCGCGGTGAGGGTCTCGACGAGGCGCTCCAGCGCGGTCGGGGTCATGACGTCGTCGGCGTCGAGGAAGCCGAGGTACGGCGTGTCGACGAGGGTGAGTCCGGCGTTCCGCGCGGCCCCGAGACCGCGCGGTGCGTCGTTCCGCACGAGGGTGAAGCGGGCGTCGGATGCCGCCGCCTGCGCGAACAGGTCGCTCGTCGCGTCGACCGAGCCGTCGTCGATGAGGATCGCGCGCCACGCGGTGAGCGTCTGCGCGCGCAGCGACGCGAGGGCCTCGGCGGCGAACGCCGCGACGTCGCGTCCCGGCACGATGACGGTGACGAGGGCGCTGACCGGGGTTGCGGGAGTGCTCACGCGCCTGATCGTACCGCCGCCACGGCGTCCGCGACGGCCTGCGCGAGTACCGACGGGTCGGGCGCGGCTACACCTGGGGCCGGATGCCCGAAGGTGAACCGCACCGCCGTCTGTGCGACCTCGGGGGCGATGCCGCATGCCAGGAGCACGTGCGAGGGTTCGTCGCTGCCCGCGGCGCACGCCGATCCGCTCGAGGTGATGACGCCGCGCCGCTCGAGCCCCAGCAGCACCGCCTCGCCGCTCGTCCCGGCGAAGGTGAAGCTCGCCGTGCCGGGAAGGCGCCGGGTCGGGTGCCCGGTGAGCGCCGCCTGCGGCACGAGCGCGAGGATGCGGTCGATGAACACGCGCGTCGCCGCTCCCACACGGGCAGCGGATGCCTCACGCTCCGCCTCTGCCAGCTCGAGGGCGGTGGCGAGAGCGACGGCGCCGGCGAGGTTCTCCGTGCCGCTCCGGCGGTCGCGCTCCTGGCCGCCGCCGTGCAGGAGCGGCTCGAGAGGCAGGCGAGAGCGCACCGCGAGCGCACCGATACCGGGCGGCGCGCCGAGCTTGTGTCCGGCGATCGAGAGGGCGTCGGCGCCGGTATCGGCGAGCGGCAGCCACCCGGCGGCCTGTACGGCGTCGAGGTGGAGGGGGACTCCGGCATCCTTCGTCACTGCCGCGACAGACGCGACATCCTGCACCGTGCCGATCTCGTTGTTCGCGTACCCGATGGACACCATGGCGGTCGGCAGGGACGATGTGCGGATCGCCGCGGCGAGGTCTGCGGGATCGACGGTGCCGGTCGCGTCGACCGGAAGGTGCGTGACCGCGAAGCCGTGCACGCGCTCGAGGTAGCTGCACGAGGAGAGCACCGCCTCGTGCTCGATCGGCGTCGTGACGACGTGGACGGGGGCCCCGCTGAATCCTCGTCGGAGGGCCGCGCCGATCGCGAGCCCTTTCACCGCGAGGTTGTCGGCCTCGGTGCCGCCAGACGTGAAGACGATGTCGTTCGGGCGGAAGCCGAGGACTGCGGCGACCCGCGCGCGGGCCTCGGCGAGGGCCGAGGCCGCCGCTTCGCCGACGGTGTGGTGGCTCGAAGGGTTCCCGAACCGGTCGGTGAGGTAGGGGAGCATCGCCGTGAGGACCTCGGGGCGTACCGGGGTCGTCGCGGCGTGGTCGAGGTACAGCACCGCCTCGTCACTCCTCGACGCGCACGTCGAGCCCCAGGTCGAGGGCGCGCGCGGAGTGGGTGAGCGCGCCGACCGAGATGACATCGACGCCGGTTGCCGCGATCGCGGCGACGGTGTCGAGATTCACTCCGCCCGAAGCCTCGACCGTGGCTCGGCCGGCGATGCGCGCGACGCCCGTGCGCAGATCGTCGAGCGAGAAGTTGTCGAGCATGATCGTTCCGACGCCGCGGGCGCGACCCGGCCCCGGTGTCACGGCCAACACCGCGTCGAGCTGGTCGAGGCGGTCGATCTCGACCTCGACGTGGGTCGTGTGGGGGAGCGCGTCGAGGGTGGCCCCGAGAGCGGCGGTCAGCGAGCCGTGACGCGCGACGAGGACGGCGAGGTGGTTGTCCTTCGCCATGACGGCGTCGGAGAGGCTGAAACGGTGGTTGTGGCCCCCGCCCGACCGCACGGCGTGACGCTCGAAGCGGCGCAGGCCCGGGGTCGTCTTGCGGGTGTCGGCGATGCGCGCGCCCGAGCCTGCCGCCGCGGCGACGTAGGCGGCGGTGAGGGTCGCGATCCCCGACATCCGCTGCACGAAGTTCAGCCCGATCCGCTCGGCGGTGAGGATGCCGCGGGCGGGGCCCGTCACGACGCCGAGGGTGTCGCCTGCGGCGAACCGGTCGCCGTCGGCGAGGCGCAGGTCGACGGCGATGCGCGGATCGGTGAGGGCGAAGGCCGCGGCGAACACCGCTCCGCCGCTGAAGACGCCGGGCTCGCGGGCGCGGAGCTCGGCGGTCGCCCTTGCGACCTCGGGGATCAGCGTCCCGCTCGTGACGTCGCCCCACGGCGCGTCTTCGTCGAGCGCGGCGCTCACGACCCGGTCGATGTGGGCCTGATCGAGCATCAGCGGACCTCCTCGAGGGCGCTCGCGTGCGCGGTCGTCGCTCGGGGCCGTTCGGTTCGCAGGAGATCTTCGCCAGGAAGGGCGGAAAGCGGCCCGAGCGCGTGGCCGGGGGCCGAAATGTCCTGCGAGACGAACGTCGACTCGCCGGCAGCGGGGTCGTCGGAGCGCGCGTGCGCGCCGACGGAGCTGCGTCGCGCCTGCGCGGCGGCGACGAGGGCGGCCGCGACGTCGAGGAGGTTCTCGTCCTCGTACTCCGCCTCGGTCGACGGCGTGCGGGGCGCCGCGCGCCAGCCCGCGAGAACGGTGGCGGCGTGCGCGAGCCCCGCCGCGTCCCGAACGAGGCCGGCGTCCTCCCACAGGAGGTTCTGCAGCGCGGCGCGCGAGAACGGCGGCGCGGCGGGAACGGATGCCGATGTCGAAGCGTCGGCCGTCGTCGCCGGGAGCGCCCCGTGCGCGAAGGCCGACGCGGGCGGCCAGGACCCCGAGACGGCGTCGTCCGCGATCGCGTCGCCGGCGCGCGCCCCGAAGACCGCGCCTTCGAGGAGCGAGTTGGAGGCGAGGCGGTTCGCGCCGTGCACGCCGGTGCGCGCGACCTCGCCGGCGGCGTAGAGACCCGGCAGGCTCGTCCGGCCGTCGAGGTCGGTCGTCACGCCGCCCATCAGGTAATGCGCGGCGGGAGTCACGGGAATCGGTTCGCGCGCCCAGTCCCAGCCGTGATCGCGCACGGCACGGTCGATCGTCGGAAAACGGCGCGCCAAGAAGGATGCCGTGCGCTTCGCGCTCGCGCCGCGACCGTCCCCTCCGCGGGCTTCTCGATCTCGCAGTGCGGTCGCGTCGAGCAGCACCGGGCGACCGTGCTGCGCGGCCATGACGTCGGCGATCGCCCGGGCGACGACGTCGCGCGGCGCGAGCTCGGCATCCGGATGCACGTCGAGCATGAACCGGCGTCCCTGCTCGTCGCGGAGCACCGCCCCCTCGCCGCGGACCGCTTCGGAGACGAGGAAAGGCTCCGCGCCGCCCGCCGCGGGGAGGACGGTCGGGTGGAACTGGAAGAACTCCAGGTCGACGACCGCCGCGCCCGCGCGGAGGGCGGCGGCGATGCCGTCGCCGGTCGCGACCGGCGGGTTGGTCGTGTGGACGTAGAGCTGACCGGCGCCGCCGGTCGCGAGGACGACCGCATCGGCCAGGAGACGCTCGCGGCGGCCGTCGCCGACGAGCAGATCGACGCCGACGACGCGCGGGACGCCGTGCGCATCCGACGGCGCGAGCACCAGGTCGAGCAGGAACGCGTGCTCGATCACCTCGACGCCCGTCGCGGCGAGACCTGCCACGAGCGCCTTCTCGATCGCCGTGCCGGTCGCGTCGCCCCCGGCGTGCAGGATGCGCGGGTAGGAGTGCGCGGCCTCGAGTCCCTTGATGTACTCTCCATCGGCGGCGCGGTCGAAGGCGACGCCGAGGTCGATGAGCTCGCGGATCCGCGCCGGTCCTTCGGCTACGAGCACCTCGACCGCGGCCGAATCGCTGAGCCCGGCACCCGCGACGAGCGTGTCGTGCACGTGCGCCGCGGAGCTGTCGTCGTCGAACATGACCCCGGCGATCCCGCCCTGCGCGTAGCGGGTGTTGGCGTGCTCGAGGACGTCCTTGGTGACGAGGGTGACGCGGCATCCGCGCGCGGCGGCGTGCCGCGCGACGGTGAGGCCGGCGATGCCCGACCCCACGACGACGACGGTGGCCGCGTTCACGGCTTGGCCGCCAGCATCCGCTCGAGCGCGAGTCGCGCGGGGTCGGCGACGTCCGACGGCACCGTGATGCGGTTGACAACGACGCCCGCGACGAGTTCCTCCAGAACCCAGGCGAGGTACCCGGGGTGGATGCGGTACATCGTCGAGCACGGGCAGACGACCGGGTCGAGGCAGAAGATCTCATGCTGCGGGTACTGCGCCGCGAGGCGCTGCACGAGGTTGATCTCCGTTCCGATCGCGAACGTCGTCGGCTCGGTCGCGGCGGCAATGGCCTTCCGGATGTAGTCGGTCGATCCGGCTTCGTCGGCGGCATCCACCACCGCCATCGGGCACTCGGGGTGCACGATCACGCGGACGCCGGGGTGCGCGGCGCGGGCGGCGGAGATCTGGTCGACGGTGAAGCGGCGGTGCACCGAGCAGAAGCCGTGCCACATGATGACGCGGGCGCTCTCGAGCTCGGTCTCGCTCGACCCGCCGAGGGGCTTTCGCGGGTTCCACATCGGCATCTCCTCGAGCGGCACCCCCATCGCCTTCGCGGTGTTGCGGCCGAGGTGCTGGTCGGGGAAGAAGAGCACGCGGCGCCCGCGCGCGAAGGCCCACTCGAGCACCGTGCGCGCGTTCGACGACGTGCAGACGATGCCGCCGTGGCGTCCGACGAAGCCCTTGATGGCGGCGGACGAGTTCATGTAGGTGACGGGGACGACCGGGACGAGTCCATCGGCATCCGGCTTGTCGAGCGGTCCGTAGACCTCCTCCAGCTGCTCCCAGCAGTCCTCCACTTCGTCGATCGAGGCCATGTCGGCCATCGAGCACCCCGCCGCGAGATTGGGCAGGATCACGGCCTGCTCGGGACGGGAGAGGAGGTCGGCGGTCTCGGCCATGAAGTGCACGCCGCAGAAGACGATGGCCTCGGCATCCGGGTGCTCGAGCGCCGCGTTCGCGAGCTGGAACGAATCACCGACGTAGTCGGCGTGCCGCACGACCTCTTCGCGCTGGTAGAAGTGGCCGAGGATGACCACACGCTCACCGAGAGCGGTCTTCGCCGCCGTGATGCGGGCATGGAGCTCGTCTTCGGATGCCGCGCGGTACTCCTCCGGGAGCGCGCCCTGGCGGGGCGACCCCGTGGGGATCACATCGCCCATCGACGAGCCGGGCCCGTAGCCCGGGCGGGTGTCGAAGTCCCACGGCCCCGCGGCGAGGTCGGTGTTGCACGTCTCGGCGGTCGAGGCGCCCGCGACGATCGCCTGGATCTCGTGGTCGACGCTCGCATCGATCGGTTGGCGCTGGATGGTGAGGAAGGTCATGAGGGATGCCTTTCGTGAAAGACGGCGATCAGTGGGGCAGCGGCCCGCGTTCGGCGAGCTCGAAAGCCTCGTCGTAGCGGTAGAGGCGGGCGGGGCGGTGACTGCCGGTGCGGTAGTCGTCGGTCGGGATGAGGGTGTCGGAGTTCTCCACCTGGCGGCGGAAGTTGGCGGGGTCCAGGCGCCGGCCGAGGATCGCCTCGTACACCTCGCGGAGGTCGGCGAGGGTGAAGAGGTCGGGGAGAAGCCCGTGCGCGATGCGGCTGTAGCCGACCTTGTTGCGCAGGCGCCACAGCGCGTACTCGACGATCTGGTCGTGGTCGAACGCGAGCGGCGGGTGGGTGATCGCGTCGAACCACGCGACGTTCTCGTCGTCGTGGTTGTCGTCGTGCGCGGCAGCGGTGGATGCCGAGATCGACGAGACCTCCTCGCGCACGAGCGCCCAGTAGACGATCGAGACGACGCGGCTGGGGGAGCGGTCGACGTCGCCGAAGGCGTAGAGCTGCTCGAGGAAGCTCGGGGCGAGGCCCGTGGTCTCGGCGAGGGTGCGGGATGCCGCGGCATCCAGATTCTCGTCGGGGCGCAGCCACCCTCCGGGCAGTGCCCACGCGCTCTCATACGGCTCGCGCGTGCGGCGGACGAGGGGGAGGACGACGCGCGCGCGGTCGGCTCCGGTGTCGCGGCGCAGGCTGAAGATGACGGTCGACACGGCGACACGGATGCCGTCTTCGCGCGCGTCGGGCTGCGCGGCGTGCACCGGTCCACGGGTTGTTGTCATGATGACCCTAACTATCTGCACCGATCTTAGGGTCATCGTGACGCGAAGGCAACCGAGGGTGTCGGGGTTGAGAGCGATTTCGTAACAGCATGGTCACAAAACCGCCCCCGGCCGGAAATCGACGGTTTGTTAGGTTACTTTCCTAACAAACCTCGTCCCGGGGTTTGTTGCAAGGAAGCACACCAGAGGAGTTCATAGATGATCCGCAACGCGAAGCGCTCCGGCGCGGTCGCTGCCGTGATCGGGGCGTCGGTCCTCGTTCTCGGTCTCGCCGGCTGTTCCGCCGGTGGTTCCAACGACGCCGGTGGCGACGACGGCGGCAAGACGCTGCGCGTCTGGGCCGGCAGCCAGACGCCCATCGTGGCCAACTACAACCCCTTCGCCCCGACGGTTCTGCACGGCGCGCTCGGTCCCGTCTACGAGACCCTGTTCGCCTACAACAAGACCGCCGACACCGAGCCCACCGGCCTCCTCGCCGAGAGCTACGAGTTCAACGAAGACGGCACGCAGATCACGATCAAGCTCAAGGACGGCGTGAAGTGGAACGACGGCAAGCCGTTCACCGCCAAGGACGTCGTGTTCACCTTCGAGTACGAGGGCAACAAGGCCAACGCGCCCACCAAGGCGGAGGCGCCCGACGACGCGACGGTCGTCCTCACCTACGACACGCCGCAGTTCACGCGTGAGTTCCAGATCCTCGGCGCCACGTGGATGCTCCCCGAGCACGTCTGGAGCGAGGTCGACGATTTCACGACCTTCACCGACGAGGAGCCGGTCGGCACCGGTCCCTACAAGGTCCAGAGCACGAGCGATTCCTCGTACACGCTGGTGGCGAACGAGAACTTCCGCGACGAGGGCGTGCCCGCCGTCAAGAAGGTCCAGTACATCGCGATCGACGCCAACCAGTCCGCGCAGGACCTGCTCAAGGCCGGCAAGCTCGACTGGACCGGCATGTTCGTGCCGAACCCCGACGACGTCACCTCCGGCGGCACGATCTCATGCTCAACACCCCGCAAGATCCGACGGTGCTCTACACCTGCGCGAACGTCGACCTCGGCTGCGAGGGCGAGCAGACCGACGTGGCCGTCCGACAGGCGCTCAACCTCGCTATCGACCGCAGCACCATCAAGGAGAAGGCGTTCGTGAACCTCACGAGCACCATCTCGCCCGCTTTCACGCTCATGCCTCGTGACGAGAAGTGGCTGGCCGACCCGGCGAACGCCGAGAGCCCGCAGAGTCCGAACGTCTCGGAGGCGGACGCCATCCTCGAGGCAGCCGGCTACACCAAGGGCTCCGACGGGTTCTACGGCAAGGACGGCACGCCGATCGACCTGTCGCTCATCTCGGTCGAGGGGTGGACCGACTACAACGACGCCGCCAAGCTGATCGCCGAGCAGGCTGCGGAGGCCGGCATCAAGGTGACCGCCTCGACCGTGCAGTGGCAGGAGTTCTCCGACGCGCGCCAGACGGGCAGGTACGAGCTGATCATGGGCGGTGTCATCGGCACCTCGGTCGCCGACCCGTTCCAGATCTACAAGGACTGGTTCGCCGGCACCTCGACGACCAAGGTCGGCGAGCAGCTCGCACCGGGCGCGTGGAACTTCAGCCGCTACTCCAACCCCGTCGTCGACGAGGCCGTGCTCAAGGCCGCTGCGACCAACGACGAGGCCACGAAGAAGGAAGCGTACGCGACCATCCAGACCGAGATCGTCCGGGACCTCCCGTACATCCCGCTCGTCATCAACGCCACCCAGACCTTCTTCAACACGAAGGACTTCACGGGCTGGCCGACCGAGGACGACCTGTACGCCTTCCCGCCCTCCTGGGGCTCGGGCTCGGCAGGCTTCATCCTCCAGCACCTGAAGCAGAAGTAATCCGCACCGCATGAAGACCGGGGAAGCAGGAGAGACGGAAGACGTGTCATGAAGTTCTACGCACGAAGGCTCGCGTTCTACGCCATCACGCTGTGGGTCGCGATCTCCCTCAACTTCCTGCTTCCCCGGCTCATGCCGGGGAACCCCGCCGACGTCCTCATCGCCAAGCTCCAGCAGCGCGGCGAGGTGCCCCTGTCGACGATCAACAACATCCAGCTGATGCTCGGCGGTGACAAGGATCTGTCGCTGTGGGATCAGTACTGGGGCTACTGGGGGCGTCTGCTCTCGGGTGACCTCGGCATCTCCTTCAGCAAGTTCCCCGCTCCCGTCACCGAACTCATCGGGGCGGCCCTTCCCTGGACAATCGTCCTCGTGGGCCTCGCGACGATCATCTCCTTCGTCATCGGCGTCGGCGTGGGCGCGTGGGTCGGCTGGAAGCGCGGGACCTGGGTCGACAACCTCGTCCCCGCCACGACGATCCTGCAGTCGGTGCCCTACTTCTGGCTCGCGCTCGTGCTCATCGCCGTCTTCTCCGTCGGCCTCGGCATCTTCCCGATCATCGGCGGGTACGACGTGTTCGAGTTCCCCGACGGTCCGGAGCTCAGCTGGGCATTCGCGGGGTCGGCGCTGTACCACGGCATCCTGCCGGCCATCACGATCGTGCTCGGCTCGGTGGGCGGGTGGTTGCTCGGCATGCGCAACATGATGGTCTCCACCCTCGCCGAGGACTACATCGTCACGGCCAAGGCGAAGGGCCTGAAGCCCCGCCGCATCCTCACCGCGTACGCGACGCGCAACGCGGCGATCCCCTCGATCGCCGGCTTCGCCATCTCGCTCGGCTTCATCGTCGCCGGGTCGATCGTCATGGAGCAGGTGTTCACCTACCCAGGCATCGGCAAGCTGATGTTCACGGCGGTGCAGAACAACGACTATGCGCTGATGCAGGGGGTCTTCCTCGTGATCACCCTCGCCGTCCTCGCCGCCAACTTCATCATGGACCTGGTCTACGGGTTCATCGACCCGAGAGCACGCCACAATGTCTGATCCGCGCAGCCTGTCCGAGGCTCCCGAGACCTCGGATACCCCCACCCTCGAGCCCGACGTCGCCGCTGCGGTGGACACCGCCCCGGCATCCAGCGACCTGCTCGGGGTCGCGGTCGACCGTGAGGTCGTCGCCCCCGGCGCCCTCTCCACGACGCTCGACGTCGATGCGCAGAAGGAGTACGCGGCCGCCGCGCGTCGCGGCATCCGTCAGCTCATGCCGCGTCGGTCCGCGAAGCTCGTCATCGGCCTCTCGATCGTCATCGTGATCGTCGCCTTCGGCGTCATCGCGCCGTTCTTCGTGCAGAATCCGCGCTTCAGCGGCAACCCGGCGCTGCAGCCGCCGTCCGCTGATCACCTGCTCGGCACGACGAAGCTCGGCTACGACGTCTTCGCCCAGATCGCCTGGGGGACCCAGGGTTCGCTCCTGGTCGGCATCATCGCGGCGCTCATCGCGCTGACCTTCTCTGTCGTGTTCGGTGTGCTCGCCGGCTACCTCGGCGGCTGGGGCGATGAGGTGCTCTCGCTCATCACGAACATCATGCTGGTCATTCCGGGGCTTCCGCTGGTCATGGTGATCGCGACCTACTCGCCGACGCGCAGCTGGTTCCTCGTCGCGATCGTCCTCGGCATCACCAGCTGGGCGGGCTCCGCGGTCGTTCTCCGCGTGCAGGCGCGGTCGCTCCGATCCCGCGACTACGTCTCCGCCGCGCGGGTGGCCGGCGAGAAGTCCACCCGCGTCATCTTCGTCGAGATCCTTCCGAACCTGCTGCCGCTTCTGGCCGCGCAGTTCCTCTTCGCGATCATCTTCGCGATCCTCGGCGAGGCGGGCCTGTCGTATCTCGGCCTCGGCGCGAGCGACTCGATCACGTGGGGCACCGTCCTCAATGACGCCCAGACGGGACAGGCCCTCGGAACCGGCGCGTGGTGGTGGTTCGTGCCGCCGGGCCTGCTGATCGCCCTCCTGGGCGCAGGGCTGTCGCTGGTCAACTTCTCCATCGACGAGATCATCAACCCGAAGCTGCGCGTGGCACCCGATGCCGCTCGCCGCGTCCGCCGCGCCGAGAAGGCCGGTAAGGGCGTCGCAGGCACCGCAGCCGTCACCGAAGGAGCCACCCGATGACCGCCGAGGTCGTGCTGTCCGCCCGTGACGTCTCGATCGGATACGAGGTGGACCCGCCCGTCAAGGCGGTTCGCAACGTGTCGCTGGATCTGCATCGCGGTGAGATCCTCGGCCTCGCAGGGGAGTCCGGCTGCGGAAAGACCACGCTCGCCTACGGCATGAACCGTCTGCTCAAGCCGCCGGCGCTCATGACGAGCGGCGAGGTCGTCTTCCACGATCGCGAGGGCTACGACATCGACGTGGTCGCTCTCGCCGACGAAGAGCTACGCGCGTTCCGATGGGACAAGATCTCGATGGTCTTCCAGGGGGCGATGAACTCCCTCAACCCCGTGATCTCCATAAAGGCGCAACTGTTCGACGTGTTCGATACGCACCGTCCCGGCATGAGCAAGAAGGCCAAGCAGGCGCGGTCCGAAGAGCTTCTCACCCTCGTCGGCGTCGACCCGAAGCGTCTGTCGAGCTTCCCCCACGAGCTCTCCGGCGGCATGCGCCAGCGCGTCATGATCGCCATGGCGCTCGCGCTCGACCCGCAGGTGATGATCATGGACGAGCCGACGACAGCACTCGACGTCGTCGTGCAGCGCGGCATCATCCGCGAGATCATGCGGTTGCGCGAGAAGCTCGGGTTCGCCGTGATCTTCATCACGCACGACCTCCCGATGCTCATCGAGATCTCCGACCGGATCGCCGTGATGCTCCAAGGCGAGATCGTCGAACAGGGCACGGCAGAGCAGATCTATCGCGAGCCGCGGCACGCCTACACGCAGAAGCTCCTCTCGAGCTTCCCGAGTCTGCGTGGCGAGCGCGGCGATTTCGTCCGCACCGGCGGTAAGGAGGACGCGGCATGAGCCAGGCGTTGGAGGCACGCAACCTCGTCAAGGACTTCCGGCTGCGCAGCGGCTTCTCGGTACGGACGCTGCATGCCGTGAAGGATGCCTCGTTCACGCTCGAGCCGGGGCGCCCGGTCGCGCTCGTCGGAGAGTCGGGCAGCGGCAAGTCGACGATCGCCCGCATGATCGCGAAGCTCGAGACGCCGACCTCGGGCAAGATCCTCATCGACGGGCACCCGTCCGGATCGCACGGGCGGGCACTCGCCCAGTACCGCTCCGATGTGCAGATGGTCTTCCAGGACCCGTTCGCCTCGCTCAACCCGTTCCACTCGATCGCGCACCACATCGAGCGGCCGCTGCGCATCCACCACCCGGAGCTCTCGAACGAGCAGGTGCGGGCGCGCATGCTCGAACTGCTCGAGCGCGTGCGTCTCACGCCCGCCGACAAGATCGCCGAGCGCCGCCCGCACGAGCTCTCCGGCGGTCAGCGTCAGCGCGTCGCCATCGCCCGTGCCCTCGCGCCCGGGGCGCGGTTCATCATCGCCGACGAGCCGGTGTCGATGCTCGACGTCTCGATCCGCCTCGGGGTGCTGAACCTCCTCGCCGAGCTCCAGCGCGAGGACAACCTGGGTGTGCTCTACATCACGCACGATCTCGCCACGGCCCGCCACTTCAGCGACGAGATCCTCGTCATGTACAAGGGCGACATCGTCGAGCGCGGAGGCGCCGACGAGGTGATCCTGCACCCGAAGCACGAGTACACCAAGACGCTGCTGGGCGCGGCGCCCGAGCCCGAGAACCTCGGCCGGCTGCGTGATGAGGTGCGCCGAGAACTCGCCCGCGAAGGCTGAGACTTCCGCCCGTGCGGTGACTGCCTCTCCCGCGCGGGCGGAGATATCCTCCGGTACGTCGGCTGCACGCGTCCGTACCGGCTATGCTGGCCCCACAACTGAAGACAGGCCGCATGACGCGCGCGGGAGAGCCCCGGCATCCCCTCGACCTCTCCGGAGGACGACGGGCGCCGAGCACCGAAGGAGCAAGCCTCCCCGCCAATCTCTCAGGTCCGCGTACCGCCCGCGTCCGGCCGCTCTGGAAAGCGATTTCGAGCCCCGCGCGTTCGACGTCCGCCGACGGTGAAAGCCCCCTGATCGGTCGTGGACCGTATCGGGGCGAAACTCTCAGGCCCATGACAGAGGGGGAGTTCACGTATGCCGACTCCGGCATGCGCCCGCCCGAGACCGGGAGAACTCATGTCAGACCTTCGCACCACCCCGCTCCATGACCGCCACGTCGCGCTCGGCGCCTCGTTCACCGACTTCGGCGGCTGGTCGATGCCGGTCCGCCACACGTCGGACCTCGCCGAGCATCACGCCGTGCGGCAGACGGCGGGCCTGTTCGACATCTCGCACATGGCCGAGTTCCTCGTGACCGGCGCGGGAGCAGCCGCCTTCCTCGACTACGCCCTCGCTGGTCGCATCGGGGCGATGAAGGTCGGCAAGGCGAAGTACTCCCTGCTGCTGTCGGATGCCGGAGGAGTGATCGACGACGTCATCGTCTATCGCACCGGCGAGGACTACTTCGTCGTCATCTCGAACGCCGGAAACCGCGCCCTCGTCGCGGAGGCGTTCTCGGAGCGCGCGGCGCGGGCGCCGATCTCCGCCGCGTTCGTGGCGGGGAGTCCCGACGTCCCCGAGTTCTTCGGCACGGTCGTCGGTGCTGACGCTGCCCGCATCGAGGACATCTCCGATCAGGTCGCGCTCATCGCGGTCCAGGGCCCGCGCGCCCGCGAGGTCCTCACCGCGACCGACGGGATCGACGGGTTGAACCCCGCGCTCGCCGATCTCGGCTACTACGCCTGGTCCGCCGGAACGTTCCAGGGCGCCTCGCTCTTCGTCGCCCGCACCGGCTACACCGGTGAAGATGGCTTCGAACTGCTCGTCCCGAATGATGCCGCCCCCGCGCTGTGGGACGCGCTGCTCGCCGCGGGAACCCCGCTCGGCGTCGTTCCCGCGGGCCTCGCCTCCCGCGACACCCTCCGCCTCGAAGCGGGGATGCCGCTGCACGGCCACGAGCTGAGCGATCAGATCCTGCCCGCGCAGGCGGGGCTCGGCCGGGCCGTCGCGATGGACAAGGACGATTTCGTCGGCCAGGGCGCGCTCGCCGCGGCATCCGCCGATCTGCCCGTGCTCGTCGGGCTCGTGTCGGAGGGCCGCCGCGCGGGGCGCGCCGGGTACGCCGTCTTCGCTGACGCCGAGGGCGGTGAGCCCGTCGGTGAGATTACGAGCGGGGCGCTCAGCCCGACGCTCGGCCACCCCATCGCCATGGCGTTCGTGCCGAGCGACCTCGCCGCACCCGGCACCGAACTCTTCATCGACGTGCGGGGAACCCGCATCCCCGCGACCGTGACCGCACTGCCTTTCTACCGGAGGAACTCATGACCGATCAGACCGCTCTCAAGTACACCGAAGAGCACGAATGGGTCGCCCTCGACGGCGACATCGCGACCGTCGGCATCACCGATTACGCCGCCGACAAGCTCGGCGACATCGTATACGTCGACCTTCCCTCGGCAGGCTCGGCGGTGACCGCGGGCGCGGTCTGCGGCGAGATCGAGTCGACGAAGTCGGTCGGCGAGCTCTACGCCCCGCTGACGGGCGAGGTCGTGGAGATCAACGCCGAGGTCGTCGATGACCCGTCCTCGGTCAACGGCGACGCGTTCGGCGCGTGGCTGCTGAAGATCCGCGTCACCCCCTCCGACATCGAGACGCTCCTCGACCACGCGGCGTACCTCGAGTTCACCGGCGGCGCCGCGTGAGCTCCGCCCCCTTCCGCAGTCGTCACATCGGAACGGATGCCGACGCACAGGCGATCATGCTGAACGCGCTCGGCTACGACGCGGTCGACGCCCTCGTCGAGCGTGCCGTCCCGGCATCCATCCACGCCGCCCCCGTGCCGGACAGCGCCATCCCACCGGCGGCCTCCGAGGCCGAGGCGCTGGCGGAGCTGCGCGCCCTCGCGGCGATGAACCGACCCGCCCGGTCGATGATCGGGCTCGGCTACTACGACACGTTCACGCCGTCGGTGATCGCGCGGAACGTGTTCGAGAACCCGTCCTGGTACACGGCGTACACGCCTTACCAGCCGGAGATCTCGCAGGGCCGGCTCGAGGCCCTCATCAACTTTCAGACGATGGTCACCGACCTCACCGGTCTCGCGACGGCGAACGCGTCGATGCTCGACGAGGCGACGGCCGTCGTCGAGGGGATGCTCCTCGCCCGGCGCGCGTCGACCTCCTCCTCGAACATCTTCCTCGTCGATGCCGACGCACTGCCGCAGACGAAGGCGCTGCTCGCGCACCGTGCCGCGGCCGTGGGGATCGAACTCCACGAGACCCCCTACGATCTGTCGCCGCCTCCCGCGGACATGGACGTGTTCGGCGCGTTCATCCAATACCCCGGCGCCTCCGGCCGCGTGTGGGACCCGTCCGAGGTCATCGCCGCCGTCCAGGCGCAGGGCGGACGCGCCGTCGTCGCTGCCGGCCTCCTCGCGCTGACGCTCCTCCGCTCGCCCGGGTCGCTCGGCGCCGACATCGCCGTCGGCACGACGCAGCGCTTCGGCGTGCCGATGGGCTTCGGCGGCCCGCACGCCGGGTACATGGCGGTGCGCGCCGGGCTCGAGCGACAGCTCCCGGGCCGCCTCGTCGGCGTCTCGCAGGATGCCGAGGGCAAGCCCGCCTACCGCCTCTCCCTCCAGACCCGCGAGCAGCACATCCGCCGCGAGAAGGCGACGTCGAACATCTGCACCGCGCAGGTGCTCCTCGCCGTCATGGCCTCGATGTACGCCGTGTACCACGGCCCCGAGGGGCTGAAGAGCATCGCGGCGGACGTCGCGTCGAAGGCATCCGCGCTCCACCGCACGCTGACCGAGGCGGGCGCCGAGGTGCTCCACGACGACTTCTTCGACACGCTCGTCGTGGCGGTGCCTGGCCGTGCCGGCGAGATCGTCGCCGCCGCGCGGGAGCGAGGCTTCCAGCTGTGGTTCCGCGACAGCGACTCGGTCGGCATCTCGATCGATGAGACGACGACGCCCGCCGAGCTCGAGGCGATCGCCGGGGTCTTCGGTGCGACGCCGCAGTCGAAGGTCGGCCTGCACGCCGTCTTCGGGTTGTCGCACCTCCCGGCATCCCTGCGCCGTGATGACGACTTCCTGACGCATCCCGTCTTCCACGCGCACCACTCCGAGACGGCGATGATGCGCTACCTCAAGCAGCTCGCCGACCGCGACTACGCGCTCGACCGCGGCATGATCCCGCTCGGATCGTGCACGATGAAGCTCAACGCGGCGACCGAGATGGCGGCGGTGTCGTGGCCGGAGTTTTCCCGGGTGCACCCGTTCGCGCCCGCCGAGGACGTCGCGGGGTACCTCGTGCTCATCGACCAGCTCGAGTCGTGGCTCGCCGAGATCACGGGGTACGACGCGGTGTCTCTGCAGCCGAACGCCGGTTCGCAGGGCGAACTCGCGGGGCTCCTCGCGATCCGCGGCTACCACCACTCGCGCGGTGATGTGCAGCGCGACGTGTGCCTCATCCCGTCCTCCGCCCACGGCACGAACGCGGCCTCGGCGGTGCTCGCCGGCATGCGCGTCGTCGTCGTGGCGTGCGACGACGCGGGCAACGTCGACCTCGCCGATCTCCGCGCGAAGATCGCGGCGCACGCCGAGACGCTCGCGGCGCTCATGATCACCTACCCGTCGACGCACGGCGTGTACGAGCAGGATGTCGTGGAGCTCTGCGCCGCCGTCCACGAGGCGGGCGGCCAGGTCTACGTCGACGGCGCGAACATGAACGCGCTCGTCGGGTTCGCCCGCTTCGGCGACCTCGGCGGTGACGTGTCGCACCTGAACCTGCACAAGACGTTCGCGGTCCCACACGGTGGGGGCGGTCCGGGCGTCGGCCCGGTCGCGGCGAAGGCGCACCTGGCGCCCTTTCTCCCGTCGCACCCGCTCGCCCAGCGCGCGGAGCACGCCGACGGCTTCGTGTTCGACGGCGGACCGGTCTCGGCGGCGCCGTACGGTTCGGCATCCATCCTGCCGATCTCGTGGGCGTACATCCGGATGATGGGCGCCGACGGGCTCCGGCAGGCGACGGGCGCGGCGGTCGTGTCGGCGAACTACATCGCCGTGCGGCTGCGCGACCACTACCCGGTGCTGTACAGCGGCGAGGGAGGGCTCGTCGCGCACGAGTGCATCCTCGACTTGCGGCCGCTGAAGGACGCGACCGGGATCACCGTGGATGACGTGGCCAAGCGCCTCATCGACTATGGCTTCCACGCACCCACGATGTCATTCCCGGTCGCGGGGACGCTGATGGTCGAGCCGACCGAGTCGGAGGATCTCGGCGAGATCGAGCGGTTCATCGAGGCGATGATCGCGATCCGAGCCGAGGCGGACCGGGTGCAGGCGGGGGAGTGGCCGGCATCCGACAACCCCCTCGTGAACGCCCCGCACACCGCCGAGTCGGCGATCGCGTCCGGGTGGGAGCACCCCTACTCGCGGGAGGATGCCGTGTACCCCGTGCACACCCTGGTGCGCACGAAGTACTGGCCCCCCGTCCGCCGGATCGACAACGCCTACGGCGACCGCAACCTCGTCTGCGCCTGCCCGCCCGTCGAGGCCTTCGCGTAGCGCCCTGCGCCTGGCCGCCCTGCGCCTGACCGCGAGACTGCATCTGCCAGGCGAGACTGCGGCTAGAGACCGATGTCTCGACCCACAGACGCAGTCTCGCGGGGTGAGCCGGTGGAGCGGGTGGACGGGGAGAGTGCGCGGCGGAGGGTCAGGAGCGGGGCGGCGTGTTCGGGGGCTGCCGGACGCAGACCGATTTCGCGCAGGATGCCGCGCAGCGGATCGACAGCGAGGACGTCGTTCCACCCGAAGTGGCCGATGGCATCGAGGTGCCGGCGCAGCCGCGCGTCGCGTTGCGTCTGACGGTGCATCACGTCACGTGCCGTCCCATAGCGCCCGTCGTACTTCAGGTCGCCGTCGGCGTCCGCACCCACACGGCGGCCACCGGGCAGTCGCCACGTGAAGTCCGGGCGGTCGGTGCTGCCGTCCTCGGATCGGAACGAGACCTGAAGATCGGGCTCCGGCATCCCGAGCCATTCGAACACCGCGACGCTGACCGACTCGAGCACGCTCTCGGTGACCGCGCTCGCACGCTCCAGCGCCCATCGTGCGCGGGCGCGTCCGCGCGAGCTCGCGCGTTGCTCGTTGATGGCGCGCAGAACGTCGCGACTGAGCGAAGGGGCGAGGCGGAGCGCGGCATCCGCGGTGGCCAGTCCGATCGCCGGATGCCGGTGGCGCGCGAGATCCACGCAGGTGTCGGCGACGTCGGTCAGGAGCAGGCCGTGGCGGATGATGACGGAGCGATCGTTGCGACCGGTGTGAATGCGGATGCCGGCACTCATCCGTGCTGTGCCTCCCGCGAGCGCCAACTCGTGCACGGTTCCGGGATCGTTGAAGATGGGCAGCCCGAGCAGCGCGGCCGCGGACTCGAAGGCGAAGACGGTGTCCGGCCGGGTGAGCGCGACGGCGTGGACGCGGGCGAGATACCGATTCCACGGCGCCAGCGCCGACCACTCCGAGGCATCCGCGAACACGCCCGGGCGAACGCGTACGAGCGTTCCGCGCTCGATCTCCCGGCTCGCGTGCGCGACGTCGGCGCCGCGCACCAGCGGGATCGGAGCGGGGGCGATGTCTGGACGGAGGAGGCGCATGCCCCCAGGGTGCCTGGCCCCGCCCCACCGCGTGCGCCCCGCCCCCACGATCCGTGGACAACTCGCACACCGCGCCACCTGTGGACAACGCCCGCCCACCCACCCCGTCCTGACCGCGAGACTGCATCTGCGAGGCGAAACCTTGGTCACTGGCCGATGTCTCGACCCACAGATGCAGTCTCGCGGTCAGGAGCGGAGGGGAGGGAGGGAGGGGTCAGGCGGGGGCGAAGAGGGCGGGCCACCAGGCGGCGGCGAGGGGGTAGCCGATGAAGGCGATCACGTCGATCAGGGTATGCGCGATCACGAGGGGCATCACGCGGCCCCACCGCTGATACACCCACCCGAACACGATGCCCATCGCGACGTTCCCCGCGAGCGGGCCGAAGCCCTGATAGGCGTGGTACAGCCCGCGCAACGCCGCGGTCGACAGGATGATCGCCCACGGGCCCCACCCCAGTCGCCGCAGCCGGTCGAACAGGTACCCGATGAAGATGACCTCTTCGGTGAGGCCCGCGCGCAGTGCCGCGAGCAGCAGCAGCGGGATCGTCCACCACGAGGCGCCGAGCGGCGAGGCATCCACCTGCACCGTGATCCCCAGCGCGCGTCCCGCCGCATACAGACCGAGGCCCGGCACGCCGATGACCAGGACGAGCAGGATGCCTGCGCCGACGTCCTTCGCGAACATGCGGAAGTCGAGCCCGATGCGTCGAAAGGCGGAGACTCCCGGCTCCCAGAGCAGGTAGATCGCGAGGGCGACGGGGGCGAGCGCGAAGAACTGACCGAGGAACTGGTACAGCACGTCCCAGAACTGCTCGGCGTTCGCCCCGGGATTCAGCGACGTCGACTGGTCGCCCAAGGATTCTTCCCGGGTGAGCGCTTGCACGAGCGAGAGGACGGAATACACCGCGGAGCGCCCCACCGACAGTGCGAGGACGATCGCGATCTCCCACCAGAGCCTCGTGCGGGCGTGTCGGACGATGGCGTCTGGGCTAAGCGGATCGCCAGGTTTTGTGTCGGTCACGTTGTCAGATTGTCACAGGCAGATGTACTTCAGTAAAGGATCTGTAACGGTTTGTGCGGGTGGTTTGGCGGGCCTTCCGAGCGTGCTTATGGTCGATTCATCCGTGCCCAGGCCCCCCATCGCCGGGCGCATCACCCTTTCACCAGGAGGAATAGTGTCAGCAATGACGTGGCGCAAGCGCGCGCTCGCGGCTGGAGCGGGAATCGGCGTCGCCGCCCTCGCTCTCACCGCGTGCTCGACGGCCGGCGGCAACAGTGACGAGACCGACAAGGCCGTCACCGACACGCAGGTCACGATCGCGGAGACCAACGAGTTCACCAGCACGAACTCGATCTCGGCGACCGGAAACCTCGACATCAACAGCAAGGTCGCGTATTTCACGCGTGCCGGCTTCTACTACATCGACGACGAGTACAACGTCGTGCCGGACGAGTCGTTCGGAAAGATGGAGAAGGTCTCCGACGACCCGCTGCAGGTCAAGTACACGCTGCAGGACGGACTCACCTGGTCCGACGGCGAGGCTATCAACACCGACGACCTCGTCTTCGGCTGGGCCGTCTCTTCCGGCATCTTCGACGACGCCACGTTCGACGACGAGGGCAACGTCACCGCGGGCACCCAGTACTTCGAGTACGCGGGCTCGACCGAGGGCCTGAAGACCTCGAAGATCACCGAGGTCTCCGACGACAAGCTCTCGCTGACCGTCGAGTACGACCAGCCCTTCGTCGACTGGAACCTCAACGGCCTGATCGACCAGCCCGTCCACGTCGTCGCCGACAAGGCCGGCGTCGACCAGGAGGAGCTCATCCAGACGATCCTCGACTCGCCGCGCGGCGACGTCGACGCGCCCGCTGCGACGAACGAGACGCTGAAGGCCGCCGCCGACTTCTGGAACACCGGCTTCGACATGACGTCGCTGCCCGACGACGAGTCGCTGTACCTGTCGAGCGGCCCCTTCAAGATCGCCTCGTGGGAACCCACGCAGTCGATCACGCTCGAGCTGAACGACAAGTACACGGGCGACCTCAAGCCCAGCTTCTCGACGGTCGTCATCCGCTTCATCGGCGACCCGCAGGCGCAGGTCTCGGCTCTGCAGAACGGCGAGGTCGACCTCATCGTCCCGCAGGCCTCGGCCGACACGCTGACGGCCCTTGAGGGTCTCGACGGCGTCAAGGTCCTCCAGGGCGACCAGCTCGCGTACGACCACATCGACCTCACCTTCGCGGGTGTGTTCGCCGAGAAGAACGTCCGTGAGGCCTTCCTCAAGACGATCCCGCGTCAGCAGCTCGTCGACTCGCTCATGAAGCCGGTCAACCCCGAGGCGAAGGTCCTCGACTCGCAGCTGTTCATCCCGGCTCAGTCCTCCTACGAGGCCGCTGTCGCCGCGAACGGCTCGGACGCGTACGACGAGGTCGACATCGAGGGTGCCAAGGAGCTCCTCGCCGGTGCCACCCCGACGGTCCGCGTCATGTACAACATCAACAACCCGAACCGCGTCGCGTCGTTCCAGGCCATCCAGGCCTCGGCGGCTCAGGCCGGCATCACGGTTGAGGACGTGGGTCGCGAGGACTGGTCCTCGCAGCTCGGCTCGGACATCTACGACGCCGTCATCTTCGGTTGGACCAGCCCGGGCGTCGGCAACGGCACCATCCCGCAGATCTTCGCGAGCTTCGGCGGCAGCAACTTCAACCAGTACGCCAACGCCAAGGTCGACGAGATCGCCAAGGAGATCCCGGTCACGCTGGACACCGACAAGATCGACGAGCTGACCATCGAGGCTGACACCCAGCTGTTCGGTGACGGATACGGTCTGCCGCTCTTCCAGAGCGCCGGACTCGAGGCCCACACCGACCGCATCGAGGGCATCACCTACATGGGCAACCAGACCGGTCCGATCTGGAATTTCTGGGAGTGGACGGTCGCGGAGTAATCTGCAGAGATTGAATCCCTGACCCGCAGGGGGGCGACGGGCCCGATCGGCCCGTCGCCTTCCTGCGCAACAACCCGAACCGCTGTAGGGCCACCCGCGCGCCACCGCGCGCGTCGCGACCCCGGAGCCTGATACCCCCAGATCCCAGAAGGGGTGACGTTTGTTCGCCTATATCCTCCGACGCGTCGGCGTGTCGATCCTGATCCTCGTCGCCGCGTCCTTCCTGATGTACATCCTGGTCGCGTGGGCGCGCGATCCTCTGCAGGATCTGTACGCCTCGAACAGCCCGAACCGTGATGCGCTCATCCAACAGCGCATCGAGTGGCTGCACTTGAACGACCCGCTGCCCGTGCGCTGGTTCAACTGGTTCGTCGGCGCGGCCAAGTGCATCGTGCCGCTGGGCACCTGCGACCTCGGCGTGACGATTCAGAACCAGCCGGTGGCGACGCTTCTCGGCCGTGCGATGGGTGCAACGCTGCAGCTCGTCACGGGCGCGACGATCTTCGCGATCATCCTCGGCATCACGGTCGGAATCATCTCGGCACTGCGTCAGTACAGCGCCGTCGACTACGGCTTCACGTTCCTCAGCTTCTTCCTCTACTCGCTGCCCTCGTTCGTCATGGGTGTCCTCCTGAAGGTCTTCCTCGCGATCGGGTTCAACAACTGGCTGCGCGACCCGGTTCTGTCCTGGGCGGTGATCATCATCCTGTCCCTGGCGCTCGGCCTCTTCTGGCAGGCGATGGTCGGCGGCAACAGGCAACGACGCCTCATCGTCTTCGCGGGGTCCGCTCTCGTGACCGGCGTGATCCTCTACGTCATGTCGGTGACGTCGTGGTTCCTCGACCCGTCGCTGGGGCCCGTGATCGCACCGCTGCTGATCGCGCTGTTCGCGGCGGGAATGGCGCTGCTGATCGGGGGACCGAAGGCACGCTTCGCGTGGCGCACCGCGGGCGCGACGGCGATCGTCGTGATCATCGCCTACTTCGTGCTCATGCCCGTGATGTCCTCGTTCGACGTCTGGGGCGTGATCGCCGTCTTCGCCGGCGCGGTCATGATCGGCATGCTGATGGGCTGGCTCTTCGGCGAACACGACAAGAGCCAGGCGATGCGCATCGGCGCGTTCTCGGGCTTCCTCGGCGCGGGGGTGATCGTCCTCGATCAGTTCCTGCGCCACTGGAACGACTACGTGCGCAACCCCAAGGTCGGCGGCCGCCCGATCGCCACCGTCGGTTCGTCGACGCCGAACCTAAACGGCGACTTCTGGATCAGCGGCATCGACTCGTTCACGCACCTGCTGCTTCCCACGATCAGCCTGATGCTGATCTCGTTCGCCGGCTACACGCGCTACGCGCGCGGCGGCATGCTCGAGGTGCTCAACCAGGACTACATCCGCACGGCGCGCGCGAAGGGTCTGCCGGAGCGCACGGTCGTCGTCCGTCATGCGTTCCGCAACTCGCTCATCCCGATCACGACGATCGTCGCGGCCGACGTCGGCGGCATCATCGGCGGCGCGATCATCACCGAGTCGATCTTCGGCTTCTCGGGAATGGGGGCGCTGTTCAACAAGGGACTGAGCGCCGGTGACCCGAACCCGGTCATGGCGTACTTCCTGGTCGTCGCGATCTTCGCGATCACGTTCAACTTCCTCGCCGACCTGACATACTCGGCGCTCGACCCGAGAGTGAGGGCCAAGTGATGGCCAATCCCTCCGCCCCCGTCCCCGAGATCGCGGTACAGCCCTCCGCCGGTCCGCAGCACGTGATGTCCAAGGAGGACCGCGGCGTCAGCCAGGGTCGCCTCGTCCTGCGCCGTTTCCTCTCGCACAAGCCCGCTCTGATCAGCATGATCCTCTTCGTGCTCATCGTCGGCTTCGCCGTTTCGGTGACGGGCGCCTTCGGCATCCCCGGCTGGTGGAAGTGGAACTACGCCGACCTGCCGGCCATCGAGAACGCCGGAAAGCCGACGCTGAGTCTGTTCCCGTTCGACCTGGGCAATCACCCCTTCGGTCAGGACACCCCCGGCAAGGACTACTTCGCCATGACGATGCGCGGCATCGTCAACTCGTCCTACATCATGTTCATCATCGGCCTCATCGCGGCGGCGATCGGCGTGACGATCGGCGCGATCGCGGGGTACTACCGCGGCTGGGTGGATGCCGTGCTGATGCGCTTCACCGACGTCGTCATCATCATCCCGCTCATCGTGATCGGCGCGGTGGTCGGTACGGCGGTCGGAAACCTCGGTCCGCTGCTGCTCGCGGTGTTCCTCGGGTTCGTCGCGTGGACCGGCATCGCACGCCTGGTCCGGGCTGAGTTCCTCTCGCTGCGCGAACGCGAGTTCGTCGAGGCGGCCCGCGTCGCCGGTGCGAGCGACCTCCGCATCATCTTCAAGCACATCCTCCCCAACGCGATGGGCGTCGTGATCGTCTCGACGACCCTCATGATCGCCGCGGCGATCATCCTCGAGACCTCGCTGTCGTTCCTCGGCTACGGAGTCAAGTCGCCGGAGGTGTCGCTGGGTCTGCTCATCAGCGGCAACCAGGCCGCGTTCCAGACGCGTCCGTGGCTGTTCTGGTGGCCCGCCGCGTTCATCGTCATCCTCTCCCTTCTCGTCAACTTCGTCGGAGACGGACTGCGCGATGCGTTCGATCCGCGTCAGAAGCGCGTGCGCCGTTCCCGGGTCAAGGAGTTGCCGGAGAGTGCCGTCGTCGTCACGAGCTCGACGTCGGCCGACATGGGCGGGCTGGATGCGGCGGGCTCTGCCGCCGGCACGCGTGCGAACGCCGCCGACGGGAGGGACGCGTGACCGTCACGGCGACAGCCGGTGCGGCCACGTCCGTCTCGTCACCATCCCGCGATGAGTGCGACCACCGCGAGGATGGCCAGCAGGACCATGCCGGACAGCTCGAGCACGTGAGGGCGGCGGGTGACGGCGGTCTCGTCGGCGACACCCAGCTCGATGAGACCGGCCTCGCTGCGTCGCTCCCACTCCTCGCGGATGAGCAGCGCCGCATCGCCCGACTCGGTGCCGGCGAGGTCGCCGGGGCGCGGTGCTCCGCCCGTCGCGCGCAGTTCGCGGTTGTCGGGCCGACGGCCCGCTACGGCGGCGCGCAGGGCGCCCGGCGCAGGCGCGGACCACGCGGCCACGCGGCCGCGCGGCGTCACGAGCGTGAGTGCGTACTTGGTGGTCACACCGATGAGCGCTTCCCACGGCACGTGCGCGGTGTGCGTCACGTTGACGATGTCGACCCCGTCGTCGTCGATGCGGATGCCGGGGCGCCACAGCGCCGTCCACGCCCACAGCAGGGCAAGACCCGCGGCCGGGTACATCCAGGCCGAACCGGCGCCGTTCGAGGCCGCCGTCGCGACGAGCAGGATCGCGATGGCCGCCACGACGAGCGCCATGATGCGATTGAAACGAGAGTGGAGGGTCGTGTGATGCACGCCTCCATTCTCCCCATGACTGATGTGGAGACCATCCGATGAGCCAGAACACCGCGAACGGGCGTGCCGTGTCCGCGCCGCTCTCCTCCTCGCCGCTTCTGGAGGTCGACGGACTGAGCGTCGACTTCGCCGTCGACAACTTCTGGGTGCCGGCAGCGAAGGACATGAGTTACTCGATCGAGGCAGGCAAGGCCCTCGCCCTCGTCGGCGAGTCGGGGTCGGGTAAGAGCGCGAGCTCGATGTCGATCCTGGGCCTGCTGCCCTCGACCGCACGGGTGCGGGGGAGCGTGCGCCTGCAGGGCCGCGAGATCTTGGGGCTCAAGCCCGACGCGCTGCGCGAAGTGCGGGGGCGCGAGATCGCCGTGATCTTCCAGGAGCCGATGACGGCGCTGAACCCCGTGTTCACCGTCGGGTTCCAGATCGTCGAGACGCTCCGCACCCACTTCGGCATGACGCCGAGCCAGGCCAAGACGCGCGCGCTCGAGCTGCTCGACCTCGTGGACCTCCCCGACCCGCTGAAGGCGTACAACTCGTACCCGCACCAGCTGTCGGGCGGGCAGCGCCAGCGCGCCATGATCGCGCAGTCGATCTCGTGCGACCCGAAGCTCCTCATCGCCGACGAGCCCACGACGGCGCTCGATGTCACGGTGCAGGCGGAGATCCTCGACCTCATGCGTGACCTCCGCCACCGCCTCGATTCGGCGATCCTGCTGATCACGCACGACATGGGCGTGGTCGCGGACATCGCCGACGACATCATCGTCATGAAGAACGGCGAGATCGTCGAGCGCGGCGACGTGCATTCGGTCTTCGACAACCCGCAGCATCCCTACACGCGTCAGCTGCTCGCGGCGGTGCCGCGCATCGGTGACACGGGCGGCGAGGAGATCGACACGACAGCCGCACTCGCGGGTGACACGTCGACGATCCGCCTCGCCGAGGTGGCTGCGCAGCAGGATGCCGAGCGGCGCTCGAAGCTCGGCGCGCCGGTGCTGGAGTTCACCGACGTGGCGATCGACTATCCGAAGAAGGGCCGCGTGCCCGCCTTCCGCGCCGTCGAGCACGCGAGCTTCTCGATCTACCCCGGTGAGGTCACGGGTCTGGTCGGCGAGTCGGGCTCGGGCAAGACGACGATCGGTCGCGCCGCCATCGGGCTTCTCCCGATCGCCGAGGGTGACGCCAAGGTCGTCGGCTACGACATCAGCCACGCCGATCGCCGCCTGCTGCACAAGGTGCACAAGGACGTCGGCATCGTCTTCCAGGACCCGTCGTCGTCGCTGAACCCGCGCCTGCCGGTCGGGCAGTCGATCGGCGAGCCGCTCCTTCTCGCGAAGGTGGCGAAGGGGCGCGACCTCGATGTCCGTGTCCAGGAGCTGCTGGATGCCGTGGAGCTGCCCCGCAGCTATCGCTCGCGCTATCCGCACGAGCTCTCCGGCGGTCAGAAGCAGCGCATCGGCATCGCCCGCGCGCTCGCCCTCGAGCCGAAGCTCCTCATCGCCGACGAGCCCACGTCGGCGCTCGATGTCTCGGTGCAGGCGACGGTGCTGAAGCTCCTCCAGTCCCTCCAGCGCGACCTCGGTTTCGCGTGTCTGTTCATCAGCCATGACCTCGCCGTCGTCGACACGCTGTCGGACCGTCTGATCGTGATGAACCACGGTCGGATCGTCGAGCAGGGCGCGACGGGGGAGATCCTCCGCAACCCCCAGGACCCCTACACCCAGCGCCTCATCGCCGCCGTTCCGGTCCCCGACCCCGACGAGCAGAAGGTGCGCCGCGAGGCGCGGGCCGCGCTCCTCGCCGCGCAGGAGCAGTAAGCAGGCCGTCACCACCGGCATCCACGGCTAGAATGGGATGCGCTCCGTCTCGAGCGCATCCCATTCTTCTTCCCTTCGCAAGGACTCTTTCATGGCGCACGCCCTCCGTCCGGACCTCCGCAACGTCGCGATCGTGGCACACGTCGACCACGGCAAGACGACGCTGGTGGACGCGATGCTCCGCCAGACCGGCTCGTTCGGCGAGCACGCGCACGTCGAAGAGCGCGCGATGGACTCGAACGACCTCGAGCGTGAGAAGGGCATCACGATCCTCGCCAAGAACACGGCGATCACCTACAACGGCATCCACACCGACGAGCCCGTCACGATCAACGTGATCGACACGCCCGGTCACGCCGACTTCGGCGGCGAGGTCGAGCGAGGCCTGTCGATGGTCGACGGCGTCGTCCTGCTGGTGGATGCCTCGGAGGGCCCGCTCCCGCAGACCCGCTTCGTGCTGCGCAAGGCCCTCGAGGCGAAGCTTCCGGTCATCCTGCTCGTCAACAAGACCGACCGCCCCGACGCGCGCATCGCGGAGGTCGAGGAGGAGGCCCACGACCTGCTGCTGGGCCTCGCCGGCGACCTCGTCGACGATGTGCCCGACCTCGACGTCGACGCGCTGCTCGACGTTCCCGTCGTGTATGCCTCGGGGCGTGCGGGCGCGGCCTCGCGCACGCGCCCCGAGAACGGCACGCTCCCCGACAACGAGGACCTCGAGCCGCTGTTCGAGGCGATTCTCGAGCACGTCCCCGCTCCGGAGTACGACGACGAGGCGCCGCTGCAGGCGTGGGTCACGAACCTCGACTCGTCGCCCTTCCTCGGGCGTCTCGCTCTGCTGCGCGTCTTCAACGGCACGCTGAAGAAGGGGCAGACCGTCGCGTGGGTGCGCCACGACGGTTCGCACTCGAACGCCCGCATCACGGAGCTTCTGAAGACGAAGGCGCTCGAGCGGTTCCCCGCCGAGTCCGCCGGCCCGGGCGACATCGTCGCGATCGCAGGCATCGAGGAGATCACGATCGGCGAGACGATCGCCGACCCCGAAGACGTCCGCCCGCTGCCGGCCATCACGGTCGACGACCCGGCGATCTCGATGACCATCGGCACGAACACCTCGCCCCTCATGGGCAAGGTGAAGGGCCACAAGCTCACCGCCCGCATGGTGAAGGACCGCCTCGACCGCGAGCTCATCGGCAACGTCTCGCTCAAGGTCGTCGACATCGGCCGCCCGGATGCCTGGGAGGTGCAGGGCCGCGGCGAACTCGCGCTCGCGATCCTCGTCGAGAACATGCGCCGTGAGGGCTTCGAGCTCACCGTCGGCAAGCCCCAGGTCGTCACCAAGAAGGGGGAGGACGGCAAGGTCAAGGAGCCCTACGAGCACCTCACGATCGACGCTCCCGAGGAGTATCTCGGCGCGATCACGCAGCTCATGGCGGCGCGCAAGGGCCGCATGGACACGATGACCAACCACGGCACCGGGTGGGTGCGGATGGAGTTCGTCGTCCCCTCGCGCGGCCTCATCGGCTTCCGCAGCGAGTTCCTCACGATCACGCGCGGCACCGGCATCGCCAATGCGATCTCGCACGGCTACGACGACTGGGCGGGCACCATCACGACGCGCCAGAACGGCTCGATCGTCGCCGACCGTCAGGGCGTCGTGACGCCGTTCGCGATGATCGCGCTGCAGGAGCGCATGAGCTTCTTCGTGCAGCCCACGGAAGAGGTCTACGAGGGCATGGTGATCGGCGAGAACTCGCGCGCCGACGACATGGACGTCAACATCACGAAGGAGAAGAAGCTCACGAACATGCGTTCGTCGACCTCCGACTCCTTCGAGTCGATGACGCCGCCGCGCCTGCTGACCCTCGAGGAGTCGCTCGAGTTCGCCCGCGACGACGAATGCGTCGAGGTCACGCCCGAGAAGGTGCGCATCCGCAAGGTCGTGCTCGACGCGACCGAGCGCGGCCGTGCCGCCTCCCGCGCGAAGCGCCAGGACGCGAACGCCTGACCGGCGCGCCCCGGCGCCGCGCGCTCAGGCGCGGAGGATCTTCGCCATCGCCTTCCCGCGGGCGAGCTCGTCGACGAGTTTGTCGAGGTAGCGGATCCTCTGCATGAGGGGATCGTCGATCTCTTCGACGCGTACACCGCAGACGACGCCGGTGATCGACGGCGCGGCGGGGTTCAGCGAGGCATCCGCGAAGAACTCCTGGAACGTCGCCTGCGACGCCACGTGCGCGTCGATCTCGCTCTGCGAGAACCCGGTCAACCAGCGGATGATCTCGTCGACCTCGGCCTGGGTGCGACCCTTGCGCTCGGCCTTCGCGACGTAGAGCGGGTACACCTTCGCGAAGGGCATGCCGTAGATCCGTTCCATGCCGTCCACGCTACTGCGCGCCAGTAGGCTCAGGCGGGTGATCACCGACACCGGGGCCCGCCGCGCGTGGCGCGACGGCGTCGGTGTCGCGCTCGCCACGAGCGCCTACGGCATCTCGTTCGGCGCTCTCGCGGTGGCATCCGGCCTCGATGTCTGGCAGACGTGCGTCCTCAGCCTCCTGATGTTCACCGGCGGATCGCAGTTCGCGTTCATCGGCGTCATCGGTGCCGGGGGCGTGGCCGCCGGCACCGCGGCGATCGCGTCGGCGGGCCTGCTCGGCGTGCGGAACGTCGCGTACGGCCTGCGCATGGCGCCCGTCGTCGGGACGAGCCCCTGGCGCCGGGCGCTCGCAGCGCCGTTCACGATCGACGAGTCGACGGCAGTCTCGCTCGCTCAGACCGAGCCGCGGGCGAAGACCGTCGGATTCTGGGTCACGGGCATCGGGATCTACCTCGGCTGGAACCTCACGACCCTCCTCGGCGCCCTCGTCGGCGACGTGCTCGGCGACCCCCGCGCGTACGGCCTCGACGCGGCCGCCGCGGCGGCGTTCCTGGCGCTCCTGTGGCCGCGGCTGCGCGAGCGGCAGCCGATCGCGGTCGGCATCGCAGCGGCCGTAGTCGGGGCGCTGCTCACCCCCGTGCTCATGCCGGGGATGCCGGTGCTCATCGCCGCCCTCGTCGCGATCGTGGTCGGGTGGACGAACTGGCTCGGACGCGCCCGCACTGTACCGGACACGCAGGCTCCACCGGATACGCTGCCGGCGCGGGACGCGCGCGTGCGCGACCCGCAAGGGCCCGGGGGCGACCTGGAGGGACTGCCGTGACCCTCTGGACCGCGGTGCTCCTGGCATCCGTCATCTGCCTCGCCCTGAAGGCGGTCGGTTACCTGCTGCCGCCCGCGTGGTTCGAGGCGCCGACGCCGTCGCGGATCATCGATCTCCTGACGGTGGCCCTCCTCGCTGCGCTGGTGGCGGTGCAGACTCTCGGCGTCGGGCAGCAGATCACGGTGGATGCCCGGGTCCCGGCCGTCCTCGTCGCGGCCGGCCTCCTCATGCTCCGCGCCCCGTTCCTGGTGGTGGTCGTCGCGGCAGCGCTCGTCGCCGCGCTGCTGCGGTTGTGGGGCCTCGCCGCCTAACGGTGAGCGCCTCGGCCGCGCGCACGGCACGCGCCGACGAGGGGCGCCCCGCCGTAGCGGAACGCCCCTCGTGGCGTGAACCGAATGACGCCGGTCAGCTGCTCGCGACGCAGGCCGCCGAGTAGTCGGTCTTGTCGAAGGTCGGGCCCTCGAAGAACCGCTCGACGGTGCGCAGGCCCAGGTCGACGCTCTCGTCGGGAACCGACACGAGCACCGCCTGCGCGGCGTTCTCCTGCGGGTCGCCGCCGTAGACGTGCTCCTGGGTCATGCCCTCGAAGTCGACCGTGAGACCGTCGATCACCGCCGCGATGCCCTCAGGGGTGAGATCGCCGGCCTCGGCCGCAGCCTCGAGCGCCGCCTTCATCGGGTAGTTCAGCGCCCAGCCGATGATGTAGCCCTGGTTCGTGGGCAACTCGCCGCCCAGCGATTCCTTGATCGCGGTCAGCGCGTCGGACTCGCCGTCCCAGCCCTCGTAGGGGGAGAGGTGGTGGTAGAGCCCGGTGAGCGCGGGGGCCGCGGCCGACTGCAGGAGTGCCGGGTTCCACGTCGGGAGCGACCCGAGGAAGCGTCCGCCGAACCCGCTCGCGGCGAGCTTGCCGACGATCTCCGCCGTCTCGGCGGGGCCGACGGCGAGGACGACGACGTCGGCTCCGCCCTGGAGGACGGCCGCGACGACGGCATCCTGGTTGCCGACCACCTGGTTCGGGCCGGTCGCGACGGCGGTGAGGGCCTGTGCGCCGTTCTCCTCCGCCCAGCGCTTCACGCCCTCTGCCGAGTCGCCGCCGTAGTCGCCGGGGTAACCGACCGCCTGGACCTTCTCGGGCTGCGCCTGCTTCTCGGCGAACCAGTCGAGACCGACGATCGCCTCGGTGCAGTACGAGTAGCCGGTCTCGAGGATGATTCCGCCGTCGTTGTCGTCGAACGCGTAGCCCGACCACCACGAGGCGGGCACCGCGACGAGGCTCCGCTCGATCATGTCGGGGAGCACCGACTCGGTGTTGACGGTGCCGAGGGTCTGCGCGATGCCCGCGATGTTGCTCGAGATCTGCTGGTACTGCGCTGCGTGCTCAGCGGCCTGGTATTTCGTGTCACGCGTGTAGGTGTCGATGTCGATGTCGTAGCCGCCGATGCCGCCGTCTTCGTTGACCCTCTTCCAGAAGGCGCGCTGCGCGTCGGTGATCGGCACGGCGAGGGCGGCGAAGGGGCCCTCGGTGAGGTCGGAGAGGACGCCCAGGTAGATGCAGCCGTTGTCGGCGTTGACGGCGTCGGGGCACGGGTCGGCGGAGACCCCCTGACCGGTCTTGATGCTTCCGTCGCCGGCGTCGCCGGTCGAGGTGGGGCTCGTCTCGTCGACCGCGGTACACGCGGTGAGGGCGAGCAGGGCCGCCGCGCTGAGGACCAGGGCCGCGCGGCTACGTTGACGCAGGGACATGCTGTTCTCCTTCGTTGGTGGTGCAGGTTCGGTGGTGCGGGTCGGGTGTTCAGTTGTGCGTGGTCGCGGGCCGGTCAGTAGGAGAACGGCCACGCCGAGAAGTAGTTCTTCACCCGCAGCCAGAGGCCGTAGAGGCCGCGCGGCTCGAGGGTGATGAAGGCGATGATGAGGATGCCGAAGATGATCGTCTGCAGCTGGAAGACGTTGATGAACCCCCCGGCCGACACCGTGATCCAGGGGATCACGTGGGTGAGTTCTTCGAGCAGGCGCGGCAGCAGCACGACAAAGCAGGCGCCGATGATCGAGCCCGAGATCGTCGCGACGCCGCCGATGACGACGACGGCGAGGAAGTCGATCGACATGAAGAGGTTCCACGACTCCGGCGCGATGCGTCCGACGAGGATTGCGAGGAGCGCCCCCGCGACGCCCGCGAACGCCGACGACAGGGCGAAGGCGAGGGTCTTCGTGCGGAGGAGGTTCACGCCCATGACCTCGGCGGCGATGTCGCGGTCGCGGACGGCGGCGAACGCGCGCCCGTAGCGGCCGCGCACGAGGTTCCGCGCCGCGACGCCGAGGATGACCAGGATCACGAGCGCGATGAGGAAGAGCGACACGTGCGGCGGGATGCGCAGCGGCCCGATCGCGTAGGTGCGGGTGAGGTCGAGGCCGAACAGCACACGCTCGGGAACGCCGCGCCCGACGCCCTGACCGCCGGTGATCGGAACGAGGATCTTGAACAGGTGTTCGCCGACGATGAGGAGGCCGAGGGTCAGGACGGCGAGGTAGAGCCCGCGCACCCGCGTCGCCAGCGGTGCGACGATGAGGCCGATGACCCCCGGCACGATCGCGGCGGCGGGGATCGCGATCGCAAGGTCGAGGCCGAGCCCCCACGTCGTCGCGCCGGGCTTTCCTCCCAGCACGGATGCCGTGTACGCGCCCACACCGACGAAGAACGCGTGACCGAGGGACACCTGTCCGGCGTATCCCGTGAGGAGGTTCAGGCCGATGCCGCCGATGGCGTAGACCGCCGCCATCGTGAGGAGATAGGTGATGTCCGCGGCGACGGCGAAGGGCGCCGCGATCACGAGGGCGAGGAAGCCCAGCATCCACCAGCGCTTGGCGGGGGAGTTCAGGAGCGCCTGCTCGGACGCGTACGACGTATAGAGCTTCGGACGCCCCCGCCTCGCCTCGCGCGACACCTTCCCGTGTACGCCCTCGACGTCGAGGTGCCGGGACGATCCCGTGAGGGCGCGGCCCGCCTCGGCCGACGTGGTCTCGTGCTCGAGCAGCGTCATACGCGCTGCACCTCCTTCGTGCCGTACAGGCCGTAGGGCCGGATCAGCAGCACCAGCAGCATGATCAGGTAGGGGACGACGTTCTCGAAGTTCGTGCCGAGCCAGGGCGCGAGGCTCGGCTGATAGGTCTTGGTGAGGGCCATCGCGACACCGACGACGAGGCCGCCCACCACGGCGCCCTTCAGCGAGTCGAGACCGCCGACGATGATCGCGGGGAGCGCGACGAGGGCGAACAGCGCGTCGGTCGCCTGCACGACCGACCCGTTGGCGGCCAGCAGCGCCCCGGCGAGAGCGGCGAGCGCCCCGCTGATCCCCCACGAGAAGGAGAACATCCGGCCGACGTCGATGCCCTGCGCGAGTGCGGTCTCCTGGTCGAGGGAGGTCGCGCGCATCGCGAGCCCGAGGCGGGAGCGCACGAGCCACCACCCGAGCAGCCCGATGACCGCGAGGGCGATCACGAACCGGGCGATCGCGTTCTCGTAGATCTGGATGCCTCCCGAGCAGCCCGCGACGCCGAACGACTCCGTCGCCTCGCCGCCCAGGCACAGCGCCTTCAGCTGCCACGGGTCGCCGACGGTGCGCGGCTTCGAGTCGAAGAGCCGGAAGGCGATGACGAGCAGGATGATGAAGAGCCCGACCGTCACGATCGCCGCCGAGAACGCGGGTTTGCCGACCATCGGGCGGATCGCGATGCGTTCGATGAGCACCGACAGCGCCGCCATCGTCGCCATCGCGAGGAGCACGGCGAGCCAGAAGGGGAGGCCCAGGTCGGTCGCGAACACGCTCGTCGCGAAGGCGCCGAGGATGAGGAGGGCCGGCTGGGCGAAGTTCAGCACGCCCGTCGCCCGGTAGATGATGACGAAGCTCACGGCGATGAGCGCGTAGACGGCGCCCTGGCCGAGACCCGCCGACAGCGAGGTGATGAGCGCGTTCATCCGTTCCTCCCGAGGTCGGCGCCGACATAGGCATCCGAACCGGCGTACATGTCGTCGATGAGATGGGGCACCGTCTTCGCGAACGCCTGCCGCTTGAGCTTCTGCGTCGCGGTGAGCTCGCCGTCTTCGTGGTCGAGCTCCTTCGTGAGCATCCGGAACTTGCGGATCGCCTCGACGCGCGCGAACGAGCGGTTCACCTGCTGCACGACGTCGCGGATGAGGGCGACGACCTCGGGCTTGGAGGAGAGGTCGCGGTACGTCGTGAACTCGATCCGCTGCCGCGATGCCCAGTCGGCCACGGTGTCGAACTCGATGCCGATGAGCGCCGTGAGGTACGGTCGCTTGTCGCCGATGACGACGGCCTCCTTCACGTACGGCGAGGCCTTCAGCGCGTTCTCGATCTCGCTGGGGGAGATGTTCTTGCCGCCCGCCGTGATGATGATGTCTTTGATGCGGTCGACGATCCGCAGGTGCGTGCCCTCCACCCACTCGCCGACGTCGCCCGTGTGCAGCCACCCGTCGGGGTCGAGTGTGTCGGCGGTCGCATCGGGGCGGCCCCAGTATCCGACGAAGGTGCCCGGATGCCGCGTGAGGACTTCGTTCGTGCCGTCGGCGAGGCGCACCTCGGCCTGGTCCTGGGCTTCGCCGACGGTGCCGACGATCATTCGTCCCCGCCGGTTCGTCGTCGCGATCGCGGCGTTCTCGGTCATGCCGTACGCCTCATACAGCGGCATCCCGATCCCGAGGAAGAAGGAGAGGACCTCGGGCGAGATGGGAGCCGCGCCCGAGATCGCGTGCCGCACGCGGGAGAGACCGAGGCGCTTGCGCAGCGGGCGGTAGAGGGGGAGGTAGCCGAGCGCGTAGAGGACGCGGGCGCGCGGGGTGAACTCGCCCCCGTTGTTCATCCGCTCCGCCGCGATCGTCTCGCTCATCCGCATGCCGCGGCGGAACACCGCCTGCTTCAGGCGGCTGGCGCTCGCCATCTTGATGGTGACGGTCGCCTGGATCTTCTCCCAGATGCGCGGGACGGCGAAGAGGATCGAGGGCTGCACCTCGGCGAGGTCGCTCGTGACCGTATCGATCGACTCCGCGAAATGGACGACGGTGCGCGTCGGCACGTTCGCCCAAATCGAGATGCCCCGCTCGACGACGTGCGAGAGCGGAAGGTAGGACAGGAGCACGTCGTCTGGGCCGACCTTTCGCCCCAGCAGGCCGTCTTCGGCGGCGAGCACCGACGAGGCGAACGACACGTTCCGCGCGCTCAGCATGACGCCCTTCGGCGGGCCCGTGGTCCCCGACGTGTAGATGAGGGTTGCGACGTCGTCGGGGGAGCGCTCGCCGTCGACGGTGTCGAGAAGCCCGGGGTGGGCGGCGCGGAAGTCGGCGCCCCGCTCGATGAGCTCGTCGATCGAGATGAGCTTCGGGTGGTCGTAGACGGCGAGCCCGCGCCCGTTGAGGTACACGATCCACTCCAGTGCCGGAGCGGCGGGTTCGGCCTCGAGGGCCTTATCGACCTGCTCCTGGTCTTCGGAGATCAGGACGCGTGCTCCCGAGTCCTGCAGGAGGTAGGTGATCTCCGCGACCGGGTTGGTCGGGTAGAAGCCGACGATCGCCGCACGAAGCGTCGCGGCGGCGAGGTCGGCGTAGAGCCACTCGGGCCGGTTCTCGGACTGGATCGCGACGCGGTCGCCCGCGCCGACGCCGAGCGCGGCGAGTCCGAAGGCGATCTCCTCGACCGCGTCGGCGTAGCCGCGCCACGTGATGTCCTGCCAGATGCCCGACTGCTTGACGCGCAGGGCCGTGCGGTCACCGTACGCGTCGGCGTTCCGGCGCAGCGCGCGGGAGAGGTAGTCGGTCTGTTCACTCATGGGACGACACTCCCTCCTCTGCCTCGGCGATGGCCTCTGCGTCGGCGATCGCCTCTGCCTCGGCGATCGTCTCTGCCTCGGCGATCGTCTCTGCCTCGACGATCGTCTCGATGACCTCGTTCTGGACGGTCGGCGTCGCGCCGCCGAGGTACGCCGCGATGACGGCGGGGTCGCGCTGGACCTCGTCGGGGGTTCCGAGCGCGATGCGCTTGCCGAAGTCGATCACCATGACCCGGTCGGCCAGATCCATGACGAGGCGCATGTCGTGCTCGACCATGATCATCGCGGTGCCCAGTTCGCTGCGGATGTCGAGGATGAAGCGCGCCATGTCCTCGGTCTCCTCGGAGTTCATGCCGGCGACCGGTTCGTCCAGGAGGAGCAGGCGCGGCTCCATCGCGAGGGCGCGGCCGAGCTCGACGCGCTTCTTGATGCCGTAGGGAAGGATGCCGACGGGCAGCGACCGGACAGACGCGAGGTCGAGGAACTCGATCAGGTCTTCGACGCGGCGCCGCGCGGCGAGCTCCTGCCTCCGCGAGCGACCGAACCACACCATCGCCTCCGGCCATGTGTACGACGTCTTCTGGTGGCGACCGAGGAGGAGGTTGTCGAGCACCGAGAGATTGTCGAAGAGCTCGACGTTCTGGAAGGTGCGGGCGATGCCCTTCCCGGCGATGACGTCCGGGGCGAGGCCGAGGAGCGACTCGCCCTCGAAGTCGAGCGACCCCTCCTGGGGGCGGTAGACGCCCGAGATGCAGTTGAACGTCGAGGTCTTGCCCGCGCCGTTCGGTCCGATGATCGCGAACAGCTCGCCGTGGCGCACGTCGAACGAGACCCCGTCGAGGGTCGTCGCGCCGCCGAAGCGCAGGGTGAGCCCGCTCGCTGCGAGGAGCGGCGTGTGCGCGGGCGCCGTCACGACAGCCACCTCTTCCGTCGCTTGTAATGTTTGACGTCGCGCAGGCTCCCGGCGCCCGCGCCGGTGCCGAGGTAGAACTCGCGGATGTCGTCGTCGTCGCGCAGCGCGCGGGCCGGGGCATCCATCACGATCTTCCCGTTCTCCATGACGTAGCCGTGGTCGGCGATCGACAGGGCCATCGCCGCGTTCTGCTCCACGAGGAGGACCCCCGTGCCCGAGCGGCTGATCGCGACGATGAGGTCGCGGATCTGGTCGACGATCTGCGGCGCAAGACCGAGGCTCGGCTCGTCGAGGAGGATGTAGCCCGGCTCCGCCATGAGCGCGCGCCCGATCGCGAGCATCTGCTGCTCGCCGCCGGACAGGTAGCCTGCGCGCTGCGCGCGGCGCTGGCCGAGCACCGGGAACATCTCGTAGATGCGGTCGAGCTTCTCGGCCTGACCGGTCCGAGATCGCGTGTAGGCGCCGATCCGGAGGTTCTCGTCCACGGTGAACTCGACGAACACCCGTCGGCCCTCCATCACCTGCGAGACGCCCGCACGGACGACGTCGGAGGCGCGCTTGGTGTTCAGTGGGACGTCGTCGATGGAGATGTGTCCGCGGGTGATCTTGCCGCGGTGGACGTCGAGCAGCCCCGACATCGCGCGGAGGAGCGACGTCTTCCCGGCGCCATTGGCGCCCAGGAGCGCGACGATCCCCTCTCGCGGTATCCGGATGCTCGCGCCTTTGACGACGAGCATCACATCCTCATACACGACTTCGACGTTGTGCACGGTCAGCGTCATGGCTTCCCCTTCGGTCACGGCGCTGTGACTGGTTTCCAAGACAGTACAGAGCGAACGCATGGATTTTCCCGCACCGTTATGAAACCGAGACTCATCGCTCGTGAATCCCGGTCTCACGGTCGCAGGCGCGGCGGGACCGGTGGGCGGGCGCCGTAGACTCGACGCGTGGGTTTCTCCTGGTCACGCGTCGGTACGTGGGCGATCGCGCTCGTCATCGGCCTCGTCTACGGCGTCGCGGGCACGATCGGGCAGGCGGCGACGTGGGGACCTGTGCCCGTCGGCCTCATCGTCGCGGTCGTCGGCGTCGGCGCGCTCATGCTCGCGGTCCGCATGCTGACGGGCGATCGCTGGTCGGCGCTCGCCTGCGGCATCGGGGCCATGCTCGCGACGATGGTGTTCTCCGGCAAGGGACCGGGCGGCTCGGTCGTCGTTCCTGCGCCCGCGGACGGCGAGCTGTCGACCGGCATCATCTGGACCATCGCGGTGCCCATCGTCACAGCCGTCATCGTCGGATGGCCCAGTTTCGCGCGCCCCGGCTTCGCGCGCCCCGGCGATCGGGCGAGTGCCGACGCGACGAACTAGACTCATCACGTGACGTATGTGATCGCTCTTCCGTGCGTGGATGTCAAAGACCGTGCCTGCATCGACGAATGCCCCGTCGACTGCATCTACGAGGGTGAGCGATCGCTCTACATCCACCCCGACGAGTGCGTCGACTGCGGCGCCTGCGAGCCCGTGTGCCCCGTCGAGGCGATCTACTACGAAGATGACCTGCCCGCCGAGTGGCAGGACTACTACACCGCGAACGTCGAGTTCTTCGACGACATCGGCTCACCCGGCGGCGCCGCCAAGGTCGGCGTGATCGAGAAGGACCACCCGATCATCGCCGCCCTCCCGCCGCAGTCGCACTGATGGGCGTCCGCGACCTCGACGACTACCCGTGGGATGCCGTCGCGCCCTACGCGCGGCGCGCGGCCGAACATCCCGGAGGTCTCGTCGACCTCTCGATCGGTTCGCCCGTCGACCCCACGCCCGAGATCGTCGCCGAGGCGCTCCGCGCCGCCACCGACGCCCACGCCTATCCGCAGACGGCGGGCACGCCGCGCCTGCGAGAGGCGATCGCGGATTGGTACGCGCGCCGCCGCGGCGTGCGGGGGTTGAGCGTCGACGAGGTGCTCCCGACCGTCGGCTCGAAGGAGCTCGTCGCCCTCCTGCCGCTTCTTCTCGACGTCGGCGCGGGCGAGGTCGTCGTCCACCCGACCGCCGCGTATCCGACGTATGCCGTCGGGGCGAAGCTGGTGGGGGCGAAGGCCGTCGCATCCGATGACCCGTCCGAGTGGCCGGAGGGGACCGCGCTCGTTTGGCTCAACTCTCCCGGCAACCCCGACGGCCGCGTGCTCGGCGTCGCGGAGCTGCGCGCCGCCGTCGCCCGCGCCCGGGAGCTCGGCGCCGTTCTCGCGTCCGACGAGTGCTACGCCGAACTCGGCTGGGAGGGGGAGTGGGCGACCGCCCCCGTGCCGAGCGTCCTCGACCCGCGCGTCACCGGCGACGACCGCCGCGGCATCCTCTCGGTCTACTCGCTCTCGAAGCAGTCGAACCTCGCGGGATACCGCGCCGCGTTCCTCGCCGGCGACAGCGACCTCATCGCGCGCCTGCTCACGGCGCGCAAGCACCTCGGACTGATGCTTCCGGCACCCGTCCAGGCCGCGATGACGGTCGCTCTCGGCGACGACGCGCACGTCGCCGCCCAGCGAGAGCGCTACGCCGCACGCCGCGCGGTACTCAAGCCCGCGCTCGAGGCCGCGGGGTTCCGCATCGACCGCTCCGAGGCCGGGCTGTATCTGTGGGCCACGCAGGGGCAGGATGCCTGGGACACGATGGACCGCCTGGCCTCTCTCGGCATCCTCGCCGGCCCCGGCCACTTCTACGGCGACGGGTACCCGCAGCACGTGCGGTTCTCCCTCACGGCGACGGACGAGCGCATCGCCGCCGCGGCGGAGCGACTGAACGCGGCTTCTTCGTAGATTTCCTCACATCGATCGCTGATTCCTTTGGCGGCGATCGGAGTAGGCTCCGGCGGCCAGTAGGCTGTAGAACACCCCCGATCGAGTGCAAGGAGGCTTCGTGAGCGACACGGGCACCCCCCAGAACGCGACGGTCACCATCGGTGACAAGACCGCACAGCTCCCGCTTCTGACGGGCACCGAGGGCGTTCCGAGCGTCGACTTCTCGACATTCACGAAGCAGACCGGGCACACGGCGCTCGACTACGGCTTCGTGAACACGGCGGCGACGAAGTCGGCGATCACCTACATCGACGGCGATCAGGGCATCCTCCGCTATCGCGGCTACCCGATCGAGCAGCTTGCGAAGAACAGCACCTACCTCGAGGTGGCGTGGCTGCTCCTGCGTGGCGAGCTGCCCACGGCTGACGAGCTCGCGACGTGGGACGACGATATCCGTCACCACACGCTCCTGCACGAAGACCTCAAGCGCTTCTTCTCGTCGCTGCCGCACACGGCGCACCCCATGTCCGTGTTGTCCGCCGCGACGGCGGCGCTCTCGACCTACTACGAGGGGCAGTCCGACCCCGACAACCCCGAGCACGTCGAACTCAACACCATCCGCCTGCTCGCAAAGCTGCCCGTGATCGCCGCGTACGCGCACAAGAAGTCGATCGGTCAGGCGTTCCTGTACCCCGACAACTCGCTGAGCTTCGTCGACAACTTCCTGAAGCTGAACTTCGGGAACCTCGCCGAGGTGTACCAGGTGAACCCCGTCACTTCGCGTGCGCTCGAGCGCCTGCTGATCCTGCACGAAGACCACGAGCAGAACGCGTCGACCTCGACGGTCCGCCTCGTCGGCTCGACCGGTGCGAACCAGTTCTCGTCGGTGTCGGCCGGCATCAACGCCCTCTACGGTCCGCTCCACGGCGGCGCGAACGAGGCCGTCCTCGACATGCTGGCGCGCATCCGCGACTCCGGCGAGAGCGTCGACCGCTTCGTCGAGCGCGTCAAGAACAAGGAAGACGGCGTGAAGCTCATGGGCTTCGGGCACCGCGTCTATAAGAACTACGACCCGCGCGCCAAGCTCGTCAAGGAGTCGGCCGACGAGGTGCTCGCCGAACTCGGCGTGCACGACCCGCTTCTCGACCTCGCGAAGGAGCTCGAAGAGATCGCGCTCAGCGACGACTACTTCAAGGAGCGTCGCCTCTACCCGAACGTCGACTTCTACACCGGCGTGATCTACAAGGCGATGGGTTTCCCGACCCGCATGTTCACGCCCCTGTTCGCGATCGGTCGTCTGCCGGGCTGGCTCGCGCACTGGACCGAGATGCAGAACGACCCGCAGACGAAGATCGGCCGTCCGCAGCAGCTGTACGTCGGCTCGGCCGAGCGTGACTACCCGGGAGTCTGACGCGCGCTCTGCCGGTTCGCCGCTGCGCCGCGCGCGTGCCCTAGTCTGACCTCACACCGCCGATCATGGCGGCGCAGGTTCGAGGCACGGGTGAGGGGTGGTCGCCATGTGGACGCAGACCGTCGATCCGTTCGGGTCCCTCTGGCTGTCGGCGCTCGTCGCGGCGATACCGATCTTCGTCTTCCTCGCCGGCCTCGTCGTCTTCAAGCTGAGCGGCATCACCGCGGCGATCATCGCTCTGGCGACCCAGATCCTGGTCGCGATGATCCCGTTCCATATGCCGGCGACGGCGGTCGCGGGAGCGGGACTCCTCGGCTTCCTGACCGCGGTCTGGCCGATCGCGTACATCATCGTCATGGCGGTGTGGCTGTACAAGCTCGCCGACGCGAGCGGACGCTTCGATGTCATCCGCGCCTCCATCGGCGGTGTCTCACCCGATCAGCGCGTCCAGGTGCTCCTCATCAGCTTCGCGTTCGGGGGATTCCTCGAGGGCGCCGCCGGCTTCGGCGTGCCGATCGCGATCTGCGCGGCGCTCCTCGTGCAGCTCGGGTTCCGGCCGGTGAAGGCCGCCATGATCTCGCTCGTCGCCAACGCCGGCGCCGGGGCCTACGGCGCCATCGGCATCCCGGTCATCGTCGGGGCCCAGGTCAGCGGACTCGACGTCCTCGAGCTGTCGCGCGCCATGGTGCTCATGCTGCAGCCGCTGACCCTCGTCATCCCGTTCGTCCTCGTCATGATCCTCGACGGGCGGCGGGGCCTGCGCGAGACGTGGCCGATGGCGCTCGTGGTCACCCTGGTCTTCAGCGGGGTGCAGGCATCCGTCCTCTGGTTCCTCGGCCCCGAGCTGGCCGACCTCGGCGCGGGACTCGCGGCGATGGTCGCGATCTTCCTGTTCGGGCGCGTCTGGCAGCCGAAGCGGATCTACCGCGAGGACGGAGGCGTGGCGCCCGAGCCCGAACGGCACTCGCTGCGCGAGATCGCGGCGGCGTGGAGCCCGTTCTACATCCTGACCGCGTTCATCCTGGTCTGGAGCCTGCCCGCGTTCAAGGACCTCTTCGCCGCCGGGAGTGCGCTCGAGGGAACCGTGCTGTCCGTGCCGATCCCCGGGTTGACGGGCGAGGTCACGACCTCCTCGGGCGCCGTCGTGACGGCGACCTGGAGCTTCACGCCGCTGAATGCGACCGGCACCGCGATCCTCCTCGCCGTGCTCGTGACGTTCTTCACGACGCCGGCCCTGCGTGCCTCGGACCTCTGGCGGGAGCTGCGCAACACCATCCGGGAGCTCTGGCGCGCCCTCGTGCTGATCGCCCTGATCCTCATGCTCGCGAACATCGCGAACTACGCCGGCGCCTCCACCGCCATGGGTTACGCTCTCGCCGCGGCGGGGCCGGTGTTCCCGCTGCTCGCGCCGATCATCGGGTGGATCGGCGTCTTCCTCACCGGGTCGGTCGTCAACAACAACACGCTGTTCGCCCCGCTGCAGGTCGCGACCGCGGAGAAGCTCTCGGTGAATCCGGAGCTGTTCGTCGCGGCGAACACGGCCGGCGGCAACACGGCGAAGGTCATCTCGCCCCAGTCGATCGCCATCGCGGCGGGCGCCGTGGGGCTGTCCGGACGGGAGAGCGAGATCCTCCGGGCATCCATCCTCTACAGCCTCGGCATGCTCGCGTTCGTGTGCGTGTGGAGCTTCGTGCTGTCGCTGCTGGTGTGACGGCGCTCAGCCCGTGACGGTGGCGGCGTAGTCGGGCACGTAGTTCTGCAGCTCGCGAGGCGGGCGCTCGTAGCCGCCGGATGCCGGGCGCGCGGGGATCTCGATCGGCTGACGCTCGACGACCTCGTACGGAATCTGCGAGAGCAGGTGGTGGATCATGTTGATCCGCCCGCGCCGCTTGTCCTCGTTGTCGACCTCGTACCAGCGCGCCTCGGGGATGTCGGTGTGGACGAACATCGTGTCTTTCGCGCGCGAGTAGTCCTCCCACTTCGTGATCGACAAGACGTCGTTGGGGGAGAGCTTCCACCGCCGCAACGGGTCGTCGTTGCGGGAGCGGAAGCGCTTCTCCTGCTCGACATCCGACACGCTGAACCAGTACTTCAGCAGCAGGATGCCGTCTTCGACCAGCATCCGCTCGAAGATCGGCGCCTGGTGCAGGAAGCGGTGATACTGCGCGTTCGTGCAGTAGCCCATGACGTGCTCGACGCCCGCGCGGTTGTACCACGAGCGGTCCATGAGGACGATCTCGCCGGCGGCGGGCAGGTGCGTGATGTAGCGCTGGAAGTACCATTGGGTCTTCTCGCGCTCGGTCGGCGTCGGTAGCGCGACGATCCGCGTGACGCGCGGGTTGAGGTACTCCGAGACGCGCTTGATCGTCGAGCCCTTGCCCGCGGCATCCCGCCCCTCGAAGATCACGACGATGCGCGCGCCGGTCTCCTGCACCCACGCCTGCATGTCGACGAGCTGCGCCTGCAGGCGGGCGAGCTCGGCTTCGTAGGCGGCCTTCGGCATGCGCTTGGTCATGTCATGAGCGTACTGCGGGGCGATCGGGCATGATCGACGGATGGATGCCGACATGTCGCCGACCTCGGGACTCACCGTCGGGCCGCGCGGGCGGAGGGTCGTCCTCGAGATCGCGAAGGCCGCCGATCCGAGGGTGGGCGAGGTGCTCTGGCCGCTCGCATACAACGCGAACGTCGACGCGGGGGCGTCGATCGTGGCATTCGGGTGGGACGACGAGGGCAACGCGTTCGAGACGCGCGGGCGCGTCGGGACGGAGGCGACGGTCTCCGACCTCGCGGCGCGCATCCGCGGCGTCGGCGCCCTCGATCCCGACGCCACGACCCTGGATGCCGCGATGCTCCGCGCCGTCGACTCGGCGCGGTACTGGCAGGCGCCGGACGGCGAGGACATCATTGCGGCGCTGCCCGAGGTGCGCGCGGCCCTCGCCGCGGTCTCGGTGGGCCTGACCGAGCGCGCGGACACCGCGTGGTGGCGTCGCGACCGAGCGATCGAGCAGTGGGCGATCAAGTTCGATCCCTCCGGCGACGGCGCGCCGTTCGACCCCGCTCCCGGCGCGGCCGACGCGTGGTTGCAGGGGACCCTCGACGAGCAGGAGCGGGCGCGTCGCGACAGACCCTCCGATCCGCAGGCGAACTGGAGCGGGTCGTGGTGGTCGTTCCCGTCGGGTGCGCCGCACACGACGGGCGAACTGCCACCGGGGCTTCCTGTCGGCATCCCGTACGTCGAGGACGGATTCGGGTGGACGCGTGCGCGGGCCGTTCCCGTGCGCGGCGGCGGACGCACATTCGAGATCCGAGATGCGGACGACTGGGCGGAGCTGTGCCGCCGGCATCCGCTCGAGGTCACCGCGTCTCGACGTCACGACTGGTATCGCACAACGGGGCGTGATCGCCGCTGGTTGCTGCCCGACTGGTCGAGCGTCGCGGAGGAGTGGGATGCCGTACACCTCACCGGCTGGGCGTACCTCACCGCGGCGACGCGCGAGATCGTGATCGATGATGACTTCTCGAGCGTCCTAGGAGGCTGGGGCCCCGACGAGACCTATTGGCTCACCGGCTTCGTCCGCGAAGTCGAAGGCCCGCGCGTGCACTGGGTCGCCGACGCGCCTGAGGGGCCCTGGCGCCGGGCAGAGTGACGCTGCGCCTCTGCGCGTCGGAGCCGGCGTCAGGCGTGCAGTGCCTCGTTGAGGGTCACCCCGACGCCTTCGCGGCGGACGGCCTCGATCGCGCCGGTGAGGGAATTGCGGCGGAACAGGATGCCGTTCTGGCCCGACAGCTGTGCGCCCTTGACGATCGGGCGCGAGCCGTCGTGGAGCGGCGTCTCGTTCGGGAGGACGATCTTCGAGCCCGCCGTGACGTAGAGGCCTGCCTCGACGATGCAGTCGTCGCCGAGCGAGATGCCGATGCCGGCGTTCGCGCCGAGGAGCGTGCGCGCGCCGATCGACACGCGGTGCGTGCCGCCGCCCGAGAGCGTCCCCATGATCGACGCGCCGCCGCCGATATCGGAGCCGTCGCCGACGGTGACGCCCTGCGAGATACGCCCCTCGACCATCGAGGCGCCCAGCGTGCCGGCGTTGAAGTTGACGAAGCCCTCGTGCATGACGGTGGTGCCGGGGGCGAGGTGGGCCCCGAGACGCACGCGGGAGGCATCCGCGATCCGGACTCCGGCCGGGATGACGTAATCGGTGAGCCGCGGGAACTTGTCGAGACCCTGCAGTTGGATGCCGGCGCGCTGGAGGCCCGGCCGCAGGCGCGCGAACGCGTCGGGGTGGACGGGCCCGGCGTTCGTCCACGCGACGTTCGGGAGGTGCCCGAAGATGCCCGTGAGGTTCACCTCGTTGGGCGCGACGAGCAGGTGCGACAGCGCGTGGAGGCGAAGGTACGCGTCGCTCGTCGCCTGCGGCGGAGCGTCGAGATCGATCTCGACGACGACGACCTCGACGGTCACGTCGCGCCGCACGTCGGGGCCGGCCGCGGCATCGAGATCGCTGGCGTCGACGCTCTCCGGGGCCTGGCCGAGCGCAGGGGAGGGGAACCACGTGTCGAGGACGGTGCCGTCACCGGCGATCGTCGCGAGTCCTGCACCCCATGCCCACCGCTGTTCACTCATCCCTCCAGGCTATCGGTGCGGGAAGAGCGCACCGTGCGGCGCTGGATAGACTCGACCCCATGCCGCGCCTCGACCTCCGTGCATCGTCCGTCGACCTCACACGCGCGATCTGCGACATCCCCAGCGTCTCGGGCGACGAGACCACGCTCGCCGACGCGATCTTCGCCGCGATCGAGCCGCTCGAACACCTCGAGGTGTACCGCGACGGCGACACGATCGTCGCACGCACGCAGCTCGGCCGCCCGCAGCGCGTCGTGATCGCCGGACACATCGACACGGTCCCGATCAACGAGAACGTGCCCACGCGTGACATCGAGGAGAACGGCGAGCCCTACCTCTGGGGCCGCGGCACGGTGGATATGAAGGGCGGCACCGCGGTGCAGCTCAAGCTCGCCGCCGAGCTCACCGACCCCCGCCTCGACATCACGTGGATGTGGTACGACCACGAAGAGGTCGATTCCGAGCGCAACGGACTCACGCGCCTCGCCCGCACCCGCTCCGACCTATTCGCGGGCGACTTCGCCATCCTCGGAGAGCCCTCGAACGGCCAGGTCGAAGGGGGGTGCAACGGCACGCTCCGCGCGGTCGTGCGCACCCACGGCATCCGATCGCACAGCGCGCGGGCGTGGATGGGTGAGAACGCGATCCACGCGGCGGCTCCCGTCCTGGGCCGCCTCGCCGACTACCGCCCCGCGAGCATCGACGTCGACGGCCTCGTCTACCGCGAGGGCCTCAACGCCGTCGGCATCTCCGGGGGCATCGCCGGCAACGTCATCCCCGACCTGTGCGAGGTCGAGGTGAACTACCGCTTCGCGCCGAGCCGCTCGGTCGAGGAGGCAGAGGCGCACGTTCGCGACGTGTTCGAAGGGTTCGAGGTCGAGATCACCGATCGCGCGGCCGGTGCCCGCCCCGGCATGGACGCCCCGCTCGCGCAGGAGTTCGTCGCGGCGGTCGGTGCCGAGCCGCGCCCCAAGTACGGCTGGACCGACGTCGCGCGTTTCTCGGCGATGGGCGTCCCCGCGGTCAACTACGGCCCCGGCGACCCGAGCATCGCCCACCACGACCAGGAGCGCGTCTCGTTCGCGCAGATCGAGGACGTGGAGCGGGGCCTGCGGGCGTGGCTGAGCGCCCCGTGACCGATCGCGGCGAGGTCGGGGGCGCCTCGGCCGCGCACGCGTCGCGCGGCGACGCAGCCCGCCGCCTCTGGGCGCGCCCCGCGATCGCCGTCGCGGCGATCTACATCGCGGCGCGCCTCGTCACGACGGTCTTCGTCGCCGTGGGCGCTGCGATCTCGAACTCGCGCACCGGTGGCGCCGAGACCATCGGCTCCCTCCTCATGCGCTGGGACGGACAGTGGTACTGGGTCGTCGGCGTGGAAGGGTATCCGAGCGAGCTGCCGCTGGATGCCGCGGGGAATGTCACCCAGAACGCCTGGGCGTTCCTCCCCGTCTACCCCGCGATCACGCGCGCGGTCTCGTTCCTCTTCGCCGGTCAGTACCCGATCGCCGCGATCGCGGTCGCGGTCGTCGCCGGCTACGGTGCGAGCCTCGCGCTCTACCACCTGCTCCGCGAACGCATCGACCGGAGCGCGGCGCTGTGGGCCGTCGCGTTCTTCGCGGCAGGCCCCCTCGCCGCGCTCTTCCAGATGGGGTACGCCGAGTCGCTCTTCTTGTTGTGGCTCCACCTCGCGCTCCTGGTGCTCGTCCGCCGCCGCTTCGGGTGGCTCTACCTCCTCATTCCCTTGATGGGATACACGCGTCCCGGCATCCTCGCCTTCGCGCTCTTGCTGGCCCTCTACGGCATCTGTCGCTGGTTCCGCCGCCGCGTCGACCCGCTCCCCGCGGTTCAGATCGTCCACATCGTGCTCCTCGGCCTGCTCGCGGCCGCGGTCGGATTCTCGTGGCCGCTGATCGCCGGCGTCGTCACCGGCGATCCCTCCGCCTACATGGAGACGGAACTCTCCTGGCGGCGCGGGTGGACGGGTGATCACGGCGGGTTCGTCCCGTTCGAGGGATTCATCCAGGCATCCGCCATCTGGTTCCGCGTGTGGGGGATGCCGGAGGCGTGGGGATATGTCGCACTCGGCATCCTGGTGGTCGCCCTCATCGCGCTCCTCGTCTTCGAGCCGCACGTGCGGCGCCTCGGCGTCGAGATCCGGCTCTGGTCGGCGATCTACCTCATCTATCTGCTCCTCGTGTTCTTCCCGCAGTCGAGCATCTTCCGCCTCCTCATGCCGCTGTCGCCGCTGTACGGGGCGCTCGCCCTGCCCCGCAGCCGCGCCTGGCGCATCGGGGTGCTCGCCGTGGGCCTTCTCGGGCAGTGGTGGTGGATCGACCAGATGCTCGTCCAGGGGACGACGTTCTGGCAGATTCCGTGAACACCGTGTGACAACCTCTGCCGGACGATGTCCACAGTGAGCGCGGGCGGGCGCGCGTACCGATAAACTTGTTCTGTTGTCCGATGAGGAAAGGGAGCCTGCCATGGCAGCCATGAAGCCGCGTACCGGAGACGGACCTATGGAGGCCGTCAAGGAGGGACGCCTGATCATCGTGCGCGTTCCCCTCGAGGGTGGTGGCCGGTTGGTCGTCTCCGTCAATGACGACGAGGCCAAGGAACTCCACGACGTGCTGGCTGAGGTCGTCGGCGCAGCCTGACGCACCACGCAGCCTGACGTACGACGCAGAAACGGCCGGTCTTCGGACCGGTCGTTTCGCGTATCCGGCCGCGCGGCGTGGTCAGCGGTCGGCGGCGACCGTCGTCAACTGGAGCAGGCCCTCGCCGACGATCGAAAGGGCACCGAGGACGGCAGGCGAGGACTGCGTCTCCTGGATGAGCGACCGGTAGGCGCTCGTCACGGGGTCGCGTCGCACCGGGTCGGCCACGGCGCCGCCCGCGAGGACGCGCGGAACGAGCACCGTACCCCCCGCGCGGACGAGGCGCAGGCCGTGCTCCACATATTCGATGACCTCTTCCGCGTCGGCATCCACCAGCACGATGTCGTACGAGGCCTCGTTCATGCGGGGGAGGACATCGGCCGCGCGTCCCGTGATGAAGCGTGCGCGCGCGGGCGGCACCTTCGCCTCGGCGAACGCGGTGCGCGCCGCGGCGAGGTGCTCGGGCTCGATGTCGATCGTGGTGAGCGTGGCGCGGGGCGAGCCGCGCAGGAGCCAGAGGCCGGAAACGCCCGCGCCGGTGCCGATCTCGACGATGTTCAGAGCGGCGGTGGCGGCTGTGACCACGGCGATCTGCGCGCCGACGGCGGCGCTGATCGGGTCGGCGCCGAGCTCGACGGCGCGAGCGCGCGCACGCTCGATCGACTCGGGTTCGACCGTGATTTCGGCGGCGTACCTGCGGATCGCGTCTGATTCGGCCATGAGAACTCCTTCTGTGACAGCGTACGGTGCGCGCTGGCCGAGACGCCGCAGGCGCACGGGTAACCTGGAGCCATGTTCTTCGGCTACGACATGGAGAAGTTCCTCCTGCTCCTCGTCGTGGCCGCTCTGCTGATCGGACCCGAACGGCTGCCCACGTACGCTGAGGGTCTCGCCCGCCTCACGCGGCGCGCCCGCTCGTGGCTCGGCGACGCGCGCACCCGCGTCAAGGAGGAGATGGGCGAGGACTTCGACGACGTCGAATGGCGCAAGCTCGACCCCCGCCAGTACGACCCGCGGCGGATCATCCGCGACGCGCTGCTCGAGGACGCGCCCGTCCCGACGGTGCAGGCGGCCGCGATCGGAGCCGCCGCCGCGGCGACGTCCCCGGCGACGGAGACCGCGGTCTTCGACAGCGCGGCGTTCACGACGGGCACCGGCATCCCGTACGACGACGAAGCGACCTGACGGCGCCCTTCTCCGCCGCGAGACCGCGCAATTGTCACGATCCCCGCGCGGGAAGCGTGCATATGCGCGGTCTCGCAGGCGGGCGCGTCGCGCGGGCGGGGGGCGCGGGCGGCGGGGGTCGCGCGTCAGCGCGGCGTGAAGGGGAGCGTCCGGCCGGCGAGGCCGCGCGGGGCGTGGGCGAGAGCGCCCGCGATGTCCGAGATCGCGCGCGCGGCGGCATCCTCCGGCGCGCCGACCACCACGGGAACGCCGTCGTCTCCGCCACGGCGGAGGGCGACACTCAGCGGCACCGACCCGAGGAGCGGCACCGGCGGGGCATCCGGATGCTGCGCCGACAGCGCCGCGGCGACCGACGCGCCCCCACCCGACCCGAAGACGTCGAGCGTCGACCCGTCGGGAAGGGTCATCGCCGCCATGTTCTCCACGACCCCGATGACGCGCTGACCGGTCTGCTCGGCGACCAGGCCGCTCCGGACGGCGACGTCGGATGCCGCGGTCTGCGGCGTCGTGACGACGAGCACGTCGGCGTGCGGCAGGAGCTGTCCCACCGAGATCGCGACATCACCCGTGCCGGGCGGCATGTCGAGGAGCAGCACGTCGAGGTCGCCGAAGAACACGTCGGTGAGGAACTGCTGCACGGTGCGGTGGAGCATGGGCCCGCGCCAGGCGACCGCCGACGCGGGCTGGTCGCGGGGGAGGAACATCCCGATCGAGATGGTCTTCACGCCGTACGCGACCGGCGGCAGCATGAGGTCGTCGATGCGGGTCGGCTGCGGGGGCAGCCCGTCGTCCTCGACGAGACCGAGGAGCGCGGGGATCGAGAAGCCGTGCACGTCGGCGTCGATGAGTCCGACGCGCAGCCCACGCTCGGCGAGGGCGACGGCGAGGTTCGCGGTGAGCGTCGACTTGCCGACGCCGCCCTTGCCGCTCGTGACGGCGATGACGCGGGTCAGGGAATCGGGGCCGAACGGCATCGTCCGGGCCGCCCGACCACCCCGGAGGCGTTCGGTGAGCGCCGCGCGCTCGGCAGGCGTCATCACGCCGATCTCGAGCTCGACCAGGCCGATCCCCGGCACGGATGCCGCGGCCGCGCGGACGTCCCGCTCGATGCGGTCGGCGGCGGGGCACCCGACGATCGTCAGGGCGATGGCGACGTGCGCCGTCGCGCCGTCGACGCTGACCTCCCGCACCATGTCCAGGTCGGCGAGCGGGCGGCGCAGCTCGGGGTCGGTGACCGCCCCGACGGCGGCGCGGACGGCATCCGCACCCGCGCCCGCGCGCCCCGATGCGTCCGTGGCGGCACTCACGCCGGTTCGTCCGCCCGGGCCTGGCGCGCGCCGTACTGCTCGTCGAGCTGCTCGAGCAGGGCCTTCAGCTCCTGACGCAGCACGTCGCGGGTCACGACCTGGTCGGACACGTCGGTGAGCGCCATGCGCAGAGCCACGACCTCGCGGGCGAGGTACTCGGTGTCGGCGAGGTTCCGTTCGGCGCGCTGACGGTCCTGCTCGATCTGCACGCGGTCGCGGTCGTCTTGACGGTTCTGCGCCAACAGGATCAGCGGCGCAGCATACGACGCCTGGAGCGACAGGATGAGGGTCAGCGCCGTGAAGCCGAGGGCGGCCGAGTCGAAACGCCACCAGCCGTTCTGCTCCGCGATGACGGTGTAGCTCATCCACACAACGCAGAAGAGCGTCAGCATCAGGAGGAACGTCGGGGTCCCCATCGCGCGGGCGATCCACTCGGTGAAGCGTCCGAACCGGTCGCGGGACGGGCGGGGCGTGCGGGTCAGCACGCCCGAGCGGCGGCCGCGCGGATCTTCGAGGCTGACCTTGGCCTCCTTCGCGGCGCGCGCCATCACCGGGCCGCCCCGTTCGGGGTACCGGCGGCGACCGTCTCGTCATCGCCGTCGTGCGAGCGCCAGTCCTCGGGCAGCAGGTAGTCGAGGACGTCGTCGACGCTGACCGCACCGACGAGGCGGTGCGCCTGATCGACGACGGGCAGGGAGACGAGGTTGTAGCTCGCGAGCATGCGGGCGACCTCCGCCGCCGACGCCGTCGCGGGCACGGCATCCGCCGCGTCGTCGACGATCGCGCCGAGACGCTCGTGCGGGGGATAGCGGAGCATCCGCTGGAAGTGCACGGTGCCGAGCAGGCGCCCGGTGGGCGTCTCGTACGGGGGGAGGGTCACGAAGACCGCGGCTGCGAGGGCGGGGTGCAGCTCGTGCCGGCGGATGAGGGCGAGCGCCTCGGCCACGGTCGCATCGGCGGAGAGCACGATGGGCTCGGGCGTCATGAGACCGCCCGCCGTGTCGGGGCCGTACTTCAGCAGCGCGCGGACGTCCTCGGCTTCTTCGGGCTCCATCAGCTCGAGCAGCTCCTCGCGCTGCTCCTCGGGCAGCTGGGCGAGGACGTCGGCGGCGTCGTCGGGCTCCATCTGGTCGAGGATGTCGGCGGCGCGCTCATCGCCGAGGGCCTCGAGGATGTGCACCTGGTCGTCTTCGGGCATCTCCTCGAGCGCATCGGCGAGACGGTCGTCGCTGAGCTCCTCGGCGACCTCGAGGAGGCGTTCGTCGGGGAGGTCGAGGAGGGTGTTCGCGAGGTCGGCGGGCTTCAGCTCGGAGTAGGTCGCGACGAGCTGCTCGGCCGACTGCGCTTCGCCCGGCACGGCCTGCTCGCGCACGTCCTTCCATTCCGCGAACGTGGTGGGGCCCTTGGCGAAGGGGGATGCCGAGGTCTTCGGCTTCCGGAGGAAGAGCTGACCGAGGTCCCAGTCGCCGAGTCGGTTGCGCTCGATCGCGGCATCCTCGATGATCGCCTCGCCCGACCCGTCGGTGAAGTAGACCTTCCGTCCCAGGATCTCGGTCATGACGCGGACCTCGCCGCCGCGCTGCTGGAAGCGGCGCACGTTGATGAGCCCGGTGGTGATGACCTGCCCGGACTGGATCGAGGTGACCCGGCCGATCGAGAGGAAGACGTTCCGCCGGCCGGGGATCTCGACCACGAGGCCGACGACGCGCGGCGGGTCGTCTTTTCGGTAGATGACGACGACGTCCCGGACCTTTCCGAGCCGGTCGCCCGCGGGGTCGAAGACGGCGCAGCCCACGAGGCGTGCCACGAAAACCCTCTGCGTACTCACCAGTCCAGCGTAGTGTGCGCATGCCAAGATGGACCGATGAGCATGATGGGTGGAGCGCCGCAGCAGCACGGCGAGAAGATCGCCGACTACGCCACCTACCAGGCCGCGCAGCAGGCAGTGTCGCAGCTCATCCAGGCCGACATCCCCGCGCGTGAGATCGCGATCGTCGGGCACGGGCTGCGGTCGGTCGAGACGGTCACGGGCCGCCTGGGGTATGCCGCGGCCGCCCGGTCGGGGGCGATCAACGGCATCCTGCTGGGGCTCCTCTTCTCGGCGATCTTCGTGCTCGGAACCCCGAACGCCGCGATCCAGCTGTTCGTCGGCGTGATGTTCGTCGGCATCGCGATCGGTATGCTGCTGAGCCTCATCTCCTACGCGATCCTGCGTCGCCGCAAGGACTACACCTCGGTCACGCAGGTGATCGCCGACCGGTACGAGATCACGGTGCTCCCCTCGAGCATCCACCGCGCCCGCGAGGTGCTCGGCCACCACGTCGCGCCAGCGGCGCCGGCCGCCGCGCCGGCGGTCGACCTCACGACCCCGCCGCAGTACGGGGAGCGGATCGACCCGGCACCGCAGCCCGCGGCACCCCCGGCGCCGGGGCCCGACGCACCGCCGACGGACGCGCCGACGCCGCCGAACTCGGGACCGGCCGGCTCGGGGACGCCCGCGCCGTGACGCGCGTGACGGTCGCCCTCCCGGCGGGAGAGGTGACGGTGTCGGCGCGGCTCGAACGACCGGACAGCGGCGACGCGTGGGCCGCGCTCGCCCTCGCCCACGGCGCCGGTGCCGGCATGGATCACCCGTTCCTCGTGGGGTTCGCTGCGGCATTGCGCGCTGGGGGCGTCGCAACGCTCCGCTTCGACTTCCCGTACCGCGAGGCGGGCAGACGGATGCCGGGGCCCGCGGTCCACGCTCTCGCCACCTGGTTGGCGGTCATGACCGAGTTGGCGGGCGCCCTGCCGGGTGTTCCACGGGTCGCCGCGGGCAAGTCGTACGGCGGGAGGATGGCATCGATGGCGGCCGCGGACGGCCTCATCGCGCCGGCGGCGCTCGTCTACCTCGGGTACCCGTTCCACCCGCCGGGCAAGCCCGAGGCGACCCGCGGCGCGCATCTGGCTCGGGTCGCCGCGCCGCAGCTGTTCGTCGAGGGGACGAGCGATCCGTTCATCCAGCCCGTCGCGGATTTCGAGGCATCCGTCGCGACGAGCCCCGCCGCGGACATCTTCTGGGTGGAAGGCGGCGGACACTCCTTCGAGGTGAGGGGCGCGAAACGCGACCCGCACGAGATCGGCGCCTCTCTCGCACCGCCCGTTCTCGCCTGGCTCCGCGCCCGCCTGCGCTGACGCGCGCGAGCGGGCACGCGGGCGGTCAGGAGCGGAGGCGGGCGATCCAGGCCTCGACCTCGTCGGCGGTGCGCGGGATCGCGGCGGAGAGGTTCTCGACCCCGTCCTCCGTCACGAGGACGTCGTCCTCGATGCGCACCCCGATGCCGCGGTACTCCTCCGGCACGGTGAGGTCGTCGATCTGGAAGTACAGCCCCGGCTCGATCGTGAAGACCATGCCCGGCTCGAGGATGCCGTCGTAGTACATCTCGCGGCGCGCCTGCGCGCAGTCGTGCACGTCGAGTCCCAGGTGGTGGGACGTGCCGTGGACCATGTACCGCCGGTGCTGGCCACCGCGGTCGGCGTCGAGCGCCTCCTCCGCCGAGACCGGTAGCAGGCCCCACTCCGCGGTGCGCTGCGCGATCACAGCCATCGCCGCTTCGTGCACGGCGCGGAACTTCACCCCCGGCTTCGCGACGGCGAAGGCCGCGTCGGCGGCTTCGCGGACCGTCTCGTAGACCTTGCGCTGCACGTCGGTGAAGGTTCCTGAGACGGGCAGGGTGCGCGTGATGTCGGCGGTGTAGAGGCTGTCGACCTCCACCCCGGCATCCACCAGCACGAGGTCACCGGGAACGACCGCGCCGTCGTTGCGGGTCCAGTGCAGGTAGCAGGCGTGCGGGCCGGATGCCGCGATGGTGTCGTACCCCTCGCCGTTCCCCTCGACGCGTGCGCGGTGGTGGAAGATGCCCTCGACCGCCCGCTCGCCGCGCGGCGTCTCGACGATGCGGTCGAGGTCGGAGACGATGTCGTCGAAGCCGCGACCGGTCACCTCGACGGCCAGGCGCAGCTGCGCGATCTCGTAGTCGTCCTTGACGAGACGGAGCTCGGAGACGAATCGGGTGAGGTCGGCATCCTTCTCGAGGATCACGTCGCCCTCGCGCGCGTCGAAGTCGTCGATGTGCGCCGTCTGCAGACCCAGATCGGATGCCACGCCGGCCAGCGCCGGGCGCGGGCCGATCCAGAACTCGCCGATTGTCGCGTCGTCGTAGAACTCCGCCGTCGTCCGGTCGGCGCGCTCGCGGAGGTACAGCGTGACGTCGTGCCCCTGGTCGCCCGTCGGCTCGAAGACGAGCACCGAGTCGGGCACGGAGTCGCTCGCCCATCCGGTCAGGTGCGAGAACGCGGAGTGCGCGCGGAACGGGTAGTCGGTGTCGTTCGAGCGCTGCTTGTAGGTGCCGGCCGGAAGCACGAGGCGCTTGCCGGGGAAAGCCGCCGACACCGCATCGCGGCGGGCGGCGGCGTACGGGGCCTGCGCGCGCGCGGGCGGGAGCTGCTCGGGGCGGTCGGCCCAGCCGGTCGAGATCGTGTCGAGGAAGCCGCGAGGGAAGGGCTGCTTGCGGTTCTGGTTCTCTGCGGGAGGGGTCTCCACCGGCGGCTGCGCGGTCTCGGTGCTCGCGACGCCCTCGGCGATCGTGTCGGTCTCGTTCGTGCTCATCTGTCCAGTCTCGCACTTCCCCGCCGCCGCGTCCCCGCCCCCGCCCTCACCGTCCGACGCCCCCTCCCCTCCGCCTCCGGTCGGTTCCCCACTCCGCGAGACCCTGTGTTCTCGACGAGACCACGCGTTCGTGACCAGGGTCTCGTCGAGAACACGCGGTCTCGGGGGCTGAAGCGGGGCGAGCGGGATGCCGGGCGCGAGGGGCCCCGGTCAGGGCGCGGCGGGCTCGAGCTGCGCGACGAGGGGGCGGTGGTCGCTGCCGCTGTCGTCGAGTGAGCCGAGGACGACGGTGCCGGTGACGGTCCAGGCATCCGTCGCGAGGATGTGGTCGATCGGCGTGCCGAGCAGCTGCGGCCACGCGGTCGACCACGTGCCGCGCGCGCCCGTGCCGGTGGCGACCGCCGCGTCGTGGCATCGGCCGAGGTCGGCGCCATCGACACCGAGGCGGTCCATGTGGTCGACGGTCGCGTTGAAGTCGCCGGCCATGATGACGCTCTCGCTCGCGCACTGATCGCTGAGCCACGTCAGGTCGGTGCGCCAGTGCTCCATCACGTCGCTGCGGGGCGCCACGGCGTGGACGGCGATGATCGTCGGACCGGTGCCGTCGACGGGCATGGCGACGACGGTCGGCACCTGCGACGTGTTGCTCGTCCCGTCTGCGGTCGACTCGATCACGGCGTAGTCGCCCAGGTCGGGGGAGATGAGGAGGGTCGTCGAGTTCGACGCCCAGTCGGGGAAGTCCTCGCGCTCACCGAAGTTCTCGTGGTGCGCCCACATCGGCGAGCCCATCTCGCGCATCACGATCGCGACCGCCTCGCCCGTCTCGATCGTCGTCTCGGGAAGCGCCACGATGTCGGCCTGCATCGCGACGGCGGTCTGCGCGATGAGGTGCGCGTCGGTCGCGGCCCCGGCGGTGTTCCACGTCATGACGCGGAGGGCCCCGGCATCCTTCGTGGGGAGCGCATCGCTCGACGCGCCGCGCATGGCGAGGATGCCGACGTTCGCCGCGCCGGCCAGCAGTGCGATGATCGCGAGGGATGCCGCGAACCCGCGCAACGGGCGGGCGAGGCACAGGATCAGGGCGACCACCAGCACGGCCGCGCAGACGAGCACCATCGCGCCGCGCAACGACACGATCTGCGCGAACGGGTACGTGCGCTCGAGGCGGAAGAACTGCGGCCAGGTGACGATCGCGGCCCCGATCGCGGCCAACACCGTCAGGAGGAGTCCGAGCAGTCGCAGCACGCCCCCGACTCTACGGGGGCGAGTCTGAGAATCCTCGTAGGGCCGGGGCTCCGGCCAGCCGATACGCTCGGAGCATGGTGCATCAGGGGGTCTTCCGCGGTCCGAGCGACCTGCACCTCCACTCCGACCACTCCGACGGCACCGAGTCGCCGGCGCGCGTCATGGCCGCCGCGCACCGAGCCGGGCTCGGCACCGCGGCGCTCACCGACCACGACACGACGTCGGGATGGGCCGAGGCCGCCGAGGCGGCGGTGTCGCTCGGCATGACGTTCCTCCCCGGCATGGAGCTCTCTGCGCGCTACGAGTGGCGGAGCGTGCACGTGCTCGCCTACCTCTTCGACGCCGACGACGCCGCGCTGCGCGTCCTCACCGACCGCATCCGGTCGTCGCGCCTGACCCGGGCGCGAGAGATGGCGGACCGCATCGGCCGCGACTACGACCTGACGTGGGACGACATCCTCTCCCAGACCGCCGTCGGCGCGACGGTCGGGCGTCCGCATCTGGCCGACGCGCTCGTCGCGAAGGGGCACGTCCGTGATCGCGGCGAGGCGTTCGCGGGAATCCTCCACCCGGGAAGCGACTACTACGTCGATCTGTACGCCCCCGACCCCGTCACGGCGGTGGCCGCGGTGGCGGATGCCGGGGGCGTGCCGATCATCGCGCACCCCGCAGGCCGGGCGGGGCTGCTCCCGTCGCGCGTCATCGACGAGATGCTGGATGTCGGACTCGCCGGCTTCGAGCTCGGCCACCGCGAGAACGTGGAACCCGCCCTGTCGCGCCTCCGACAGCTCTGCGCGCAGCGCGACCTCATCGTGACGGGGTCGAGCGACTACCACGGCGCCGGAAAGCCCAACCAGCCGGGGGAGTTCACGACGACCGACGAGATGGTCGCGCGCATCATCTCTGGCGCAACCGGCGGTGCGCCCGTCTTCCCGTCCTGACAGCCGGGCGCACGCTCCGATCGTCAGGCGAGCGCCTTGGCCTTCAGCTTCTCGTACTCCGCGGGCGTGATGGCTCCCGAGTCGAGCAGGGCCTTCGCCGGCGCGATCTGGTCGGTGGGACTGGACCCCGCCACGGAGCGGATGTAGTCATCCTGCGCGTTCTTGTAGGCGACGGCCTGCGCGGCTTGACGGTCTCCCATGCCGCGTCCACGCGCGATCAGGTAGACAAGCGCGGTGATCAGCGGGAAGAAGATCAGGAAGATCAGCCAGATCGCCTTGGCCCAGCCGCTGAGCTTCGGGTCGCGGAAGATGTCGAGGATGATGGCGAACAGCGCGAACAGGTAGGCGACGCAGATGAAGACCGCCAGGAACCACCAGATGATGTCCCAGAACGATGCCCAGAACCCCTGGTATTCGACGGCTTCCGCGATGACACGCATCATGTGCTCCCCACTGTGAGAGGCGGGGGGGGTGCCGCCTGATGCTCACTGTAGTGACGTGCCGGCCCTGTGGGCCGGAAACGTTACGCGCGCGTCATACGCCTCACGCGCCGGCGGGTGCCTGCGGGGCTCCGCTGCCGGAGCCGCCGCGACGGCGACGGCGGCGGCGTGCGGGCGCGGCGTTGCCGTCGCGGTGCTCCTTGCCCGCACCGTCGTGCGTGCCCGCGCCCTCGGCGCCCCGCTCCGCGGTGGCCGTCGCGGATGCCGCGGCATCCGCACCGCTCTGCGTTCCCTCGGCGAACGTCGCGCCGACCTGGGCCCCACCTGAACGGCGGCGACGACGGCGGCGGGTGCCGCCCTCTCCGGTGCCCTCTGCGGCGGCATCCGCCGCGCGGGCCGGCTGCTGCGTGCGGACCGTTCCCGTCTTCGGCGCCTTCGCGATGCGTCCCTTGGTGCCGGCGGGGATGTCGAGGTCCTCATACAGGTGCGGACTCGACGAGTAGGTCTCCTGCGGCTCGGGCTGGCCGAATTCCAGCGCCCGGTTGATGAGGGCCCACTTGTGCAGGTCTTCCCAATCGACGAAGGTCACCGCGATTCCGGTCTTACCGGCGCGGCCGGTGCGCCCGGCGCGGTGGAGGTAGGTCTTCTCGTCGTCGGGGATCGTGTGGTTGATGACGTGGGTCACGTCGTCGACGTCGATGCCGCGGGCGGCGACGTCGGTCGCGATGAGGATGTCCTTCTTGCCGGCCTTGAACGCAGCCATCGAGCGCTCGCGCGCTTCCTGGCTCATGTCGCCGTGGACGGCGCCCGCGTTGAAGCCGCGGTCGTTGAGCTCGTCGACGAGGCGCTGGGCGGCGCGCTTGGTGCGCGTGAACACGACCGTCTTACCGCGGCCCTCGGCCTGCAGGATGCGGGCGATGACCTCGTCCTTGTCGAGCGAGTGCGCCCGGTAGACGAGGTGCTTGATGTTGGCCTGCGTGAGCCCTTCGTCGGGGTCGTTGGCGCGGATGTGGATGGGGTTCGACATGAACCGGCGGGCGAGCGCGACGATCGGCCCCGGCATGGTGGCCGAATAGAGCATCGTGTGGCGAACGGGGGAGACCTTCTGGAAGATCTTCTCGATGTCGGGGAGGAAACCGAGATCGAGCATCTTGTCGGCCTCGTCGAGGACGACCTCGGTCGCGTTCGACAGGTCGAGCAGGCGCTGGTTGCTGAGGTCGATGAGGCGGCCGGGCGTGCCGACGACGATCTGCGCGCCGGCCTTCAGCTGGTCGATCTGGCCCTCATAGGCCTTTCCGCCATAGATCGCCACGACGCTCGTCGAGCGGTTCGAGGTGAGCATGTCCATGTCCTCGTAGACCTGGACGGCGAGCTCGCGCGTGGGAACCACGATGAGCGCCTTGACCCCGGGCGCGGGGTCGAGACCGAGGCGCTGCACCACGGGGATGCCGAAGCCGAACGTCTTGCCGGTGCCGGTCTTGGCCTGGCCGATGATGTCCTGACCGGGAAGCCCGAGCGGGATGGTCTGCTCCTGGATCGGGAAGGCGTCTTCGATGCCCTTCGCCGCGAGCGCCTCGACGATGTCGGCGTCCACGCCCATGTCTGCGAATGTCGTCACGATACGTGCCTGTCTGGCGGTGAGAAGCCGCCGGGTGAGGGAGTCCACGCCCTTCACTCAGCCACAGGCGCGGCGGTCCCGATCCATCGCCGGGACAGGGAAAGCCTACCGGAGACGTGCGACAGGACGCCGCAGGCGACGGCAGAGCCCGACGGCGCAGTCGGGGAGGCGGCCGCGGGCGTCGCGGCATCCGGCCTCTAGGCTGTCGTCATGGTCACTTGGCCCTGGCAGCGTCGTCGCCCCGCCACCCGCACACTCAAGATCCGCTCGCGCGGCGACTTCGGCGACGTCCGGCGCGTCGACTTCGAGGAGCTCGCTCCCGACATCGACACCTACCTGGGCCAGGCGGCGTACCTCCAGCTCGGCTATTTCGAGACGCTCAGTGAACTCATCGCGCCGACGCCCGAGCTCTCCCACAAGGAGGCGCTGTCGCTCGCCGCCGGGTCGGCGCTCGTCAAGCATCGCGACCTCGTGACGCTGATCCGCGAGCGCGGGGATGATCCGCTCGACCTCATGCTTCCGTTCCGCGAGCCGCTGGATGCCTTCCGCCGCGAGACCCATGGAGCGCGCCCGCTCGAGACGATGCTGTCCGTGCACGTCACGGCGGGCATGCTCGACGACTTCTACCTGGCGCTGTCGGCGAGCTACGGGATGACCGGCAACCGGGTGGCGCAGATCCTGCACGGCGGGGACCGTCGTGCCCTCGTCGACATCGTCACTGAGGCGATCGCGAGCGACGAGGAGTGGCGCGACCTGCTGAGCCTCTGGGGTCGGCGCCTGGTCGGCGACACGCTGCTCATCGCTCGCGGGGCGCTACGGCCGCAGACGCTGGATGCCGCGGAGGAGAAGAGGGTCGAGCCGGTGTTCACCGACCTGCTGGCCGGGCATTCCCGGCGGATGGCGGAGATGGGCCTCAACCCCTGAGTCACTCCTGAGTCCTCGCTGAGTCCTGAGCGGGACCGGGCGCGGCCGTCCGTCAGGAGATGCGGAGGCGCAGCTGTTCCTCCGCGTCGTGCGTGTTGCGCGCACGGGTGAGGGCCAGGAGCGTCAGCGGGACGACGACGATGGGGGCGCCGAGCGCGGCGACCCAGAGCCACGGGTTGTCGGCGGTCACACCCGCCCAGGTGAGCACCAGGTAGACGAGACCGCCCACGACGGCGCCGAGCATCGGCGCGAGGAGTGCGCCGCGGGTCGTCCGTCCCGGCATGAGGTAGTGCAGGACGGCGCCGAGGGTGGCGCCGAAGATCAGCGCGAGGAGGATCTGCACGAGGGTCCGATCGGAGGGAGACCTAGGCGACGAAGCCGACGCGGCGGGACTCTTCGGTGCCCACCTCGATGAAGGCGATGCCCGCCGTCGGGACGATGTAGGTGTTCCCCTTGACGTCGACGAAGCTGACGGCGCTCTGGCCGGACTCGAGCGCCGTCGTGACGGCCTGGGCGACGGCATCCGCCGACTGGGCGGACTCGAAGTTGAGCTCACGAGCAGTGTTCGCGATGCCGATGCGGATCTCCACGATGATGCCTGGCCTTTCCGAAGTCGTCGCGCCCCGGCGGGCGCATCTCGACTCTACGACACGGCAGGCGGGTCGGGACCCCGCCGCGGGCGGCTCGCCGCTCGCTCTGCGCGAACGCCGGAACACCGGAACGCCCGCGGCGGTGTCGGCGGTGGCGATTAGCGTGGAGGGCATGCCCCTCGATCCCGCTCAGCGCGCCGTCGTCGATCTCCCGGCGGATGCCTCGGGGGTCGTGGTGGGTGCACCCGGGTCGGGCAAGACGACCGCGATCGTGGAGCGTGTGGCTGCGCTGCTCACCGCGGGTCTCGACGCCGACGAGGTGCTCGTGCTCACGCCGACGCGGCAGGGCGCGACGGAGCTGCGGGATCGCCTCGCCCTCGCCGTGCGGATCGCGACGCCCGGGCCCCTCGCGCGGTCGGTGGCGGCGTTCGCCTACCAGCTCGTCCGGGCGCACGCGGTGCACTCCGGGCTCGAGCCGCCGCAGCTGCTCACCGGCCCCGATGAGGACCGCATCGTGCAAGAGCTGCTCGACGGCGACGCGGAGGACGAGGTGTCCGGCATCCGGCGCTGGCCGTCGTGGCTGGGCGCCGAGATCCGGGCGACCCGGGGATTCCGGGCAGAGCTGCGCGCCTTCCTCGCCGAGTGCACCGACCTCGGCATCGACCCGCCGAGCCTCGCGGAGCTCGCGTACCACGACGGGCCGGAGGCGTGGGCGGCGCTCGCGTCGTTCGCCGACGACTACCTCGCGGTGCGCGCGCGCATGCGCGGAGCGCACCGCGACGCGGCGGGCCTCGTGCGGGAAGCGATCGGCCTGGCGCGGACCCTGCCCCTCGACTCGCCTGCGCGCGGCGGAACCGGGCGGGTGCGTGCGCTTCTCGTCGACGATGCGCAGGAACTCACCCTCGGCGGCGTCGAGCTGATGGAGGCGTACCGCGCGAGCGGCGTCGCGGTGCTCGCGTTCGGCGACCCGGACGTCGCGTCGGGAGCGTTCCGCGGCGCGCGGCCGGAGAACTTCGCCCGCCTGGCCGCGGGAGGGCAGCTGCACGTGCTCGACGGCGCGCATCGCGGATCGGACGCCCTGCGTGACCTCGCCGCCGAGGTCACGGCGCGCATCGGCGCGGCGGGAGTCGTCGCGCACCGGCGTCCGCCGCAGTCGCGGGGTGCACATGCCCTGCCCGATGACTTACCCGATCAGGAGAGCGCCGACCCGTCCACCCGCTCGGTGCGCGCGTTCGCCCTCCGCTCGGCCGGCGAGGAGTACGACACGATCGCGCGGCTCCTCCGCGAGAGGCACGTGCACGACGGCATCCCGTGGGACCAGTGCGGCGTCATCGCGCACGACAGTCGACAGGTCGCCGCCCTCGAAGCGGAGCTCGCCGCGCGCGACGTGCCGACCGCGAGCGGTCAGGGCCGCACCCTCGGCGAGACGCGGGCCGTGCGCGACCTCCTGCTGCTGGTCGACCTCGCCGCGCGCGACGACTGGGAGCGCGACGATGCGGAGAGCGCCCTGCGCGCGGGCGGGCTGGATGCCGTGGAGGTGCGGCGCCTGCGTACGACGCTTCGTCACGAAGCGGTCCGCGCCGCGTCGGCGGCGGCGGAGGAGACGGACGGAGAAGCCGCGGCGACAGTTCCGAGTGGGCGGGAGCTGGTCGCGTCGGGGCTTCGGCATCCCCTCGAGTTCGAGCTGCTCGACACGCGCGAGGGTCGCCGCGCCGCGCGGATCTCGCACACCCTCGCGCAGCTGCGCGCGCAGGTGGAGGAGGGGGCGACCGCGCACGAACTGCTGTGGACCGCGTGGGAGAGATCGGGATGGGAGAAGTCGTGGCGGGAAGCCGCGAGCGGTCACGGACCCCTCGCCGATCAGGCGCGGCGCGACCTCGACGCCGTCGTCGCGCTGTTCCAGGCCGCGAAACGTCACGGCGAGCGCGCCGACGGCACGTCGCCCCTGGCGTTCATCCGGTCGGTGCTGCTCTCCGACGTCGCCGAGGACCGGCTCGCAGCGCCGTCGCCCACGGGCGTCGTCCGTGTGCTGACCCCCGCCGCGGCCCTCGGGACCGAGTTCGACACCGTCGTCATCGCGGGTGTCCAGGACGGTGTCTGGCCGAACCTCCGCACCCGCGGGGGCCTCTTCGACACGTGGCGACTCGCGACGATCGGCGAGGGCCGTGCCCCCGATGCGCTCGACCTGCGTCGCGGGGTGCTGCACGATGAGCTGCGTCTCTTCGTGCGCGCGCTCACGCGGGCGCGGACGCGCCTCATCGTCACGGCCGTCGACGACGACGACACGGGGCCGAGTGTGCTGTACGAGTTCCTCCCGCCCGCCGAGCCGGCACCGGCGAACGCGGAGCACCCGCTGTCGCTGCGCGGTCTCGTCGCCCGCTACCGCCGCACGCTGACCGACGGGCGATCCGGTTCCGCCGCGCGCGCCGAGGCATCCGGTCAGCTCGCGCTCCTCGCCGCGGCGGGCGTCGCGGGCGCCGACCCCGCCGAGTGGTACGGGGTGGCCGCGCCGACGAGCACGGGGCCGCTCTACGACCTCGAGACCGAACAGGTGCGGGTGTCGCCGTCGAAACTCGAGGCGATCGACGAGTGCCAGCTCAACTGGGTCATCGGCGACCTCGGCGGTGACGCCGGGAGCGTGGGCGCGGGCCTCGGCACGCTCATCCACGCGGCGCTCGAGCACGCAGAGGGCGACGGCGATGCGCCGACCGCGGACGACCTCTGGGCGGAGGTCGAGCGTCGCTGGGGCGAGCTGGAGTTCGAGGCCGCCTGGATCGAACGCACCGAACGGGCCCGTGCCCGAGACCTCGTCGCCCGGCTCGGCCGCTACCTCCGTGACGTGCACGCCGCCGGCACGACGCTCCTCGGGGCCGAGCCGCACTTCGAGCTCGAACTCCCCGTTCCCGGCGCCGCGCAGCCGGCCCTCATCAGCGGCACGATCGACCGCGTCGAACTCACCGCGGAGGGGACCGTCGTCATCGTCGACCTGAAGACGGGGCGCGCGCAGGCGACCGGCCCCGGGGCGGCGGTCGACAACCCGCAGCTGAGCGCCTACCAGCTCGCCTTCGAGAACGGTGCGATCCCGGCGGCGGGCGGCCATCCCTCCGGGGGCGCCAAGCTCCTCGTCCTCAAGCCCACCCGCGGAGCGCCCTACGCGACGCCCGCGCAGCCCCCGTTCGACGATGAGACGCGCGCCGCGTTCACCGGGCGCATCGGCGCGGCGGTCGAGGTGATGGGCGGGCGCGAGTTCCTCGCGCCGTACGAGGCGCACTGCCGCGACGACCACACGCATGGGCTCTGCCGCATCCACACGATCGGGCCGGTGAGCGAATGAGCGTGATCTCGACGCCGTCGTCGCCGGGCACGTTCGCCGCGCCGGCGACGCTGTCTCCGCAGGCGATCGCCGCGGCGCTCGGCCAGTTCCCGCCGACGCCCGAGCAGGCTGCCGTCATCGCCGCCCCGCTCGAGCCCGCGCTCGTGGTCGCCGGCGCCGGCAGCGGCAAGACCGAGACGATGGCGGGACGGGTGGTGTGGCTCGTCGCGAACGGCCTCGTCCGCCGCGACGAGGTGCTGGGACTCACCTTCACGCGGAAGGCCGCGGGCGAGCTCGCCGAGCGCATCCAACGGCGCCTCGCCCGGCTGGGCGAGTTCGAGCGGCGCGGACTCCTCCCGCACCTCGAGGATCTGCACCGGCGCGGTGCGCTCGAGGTCTTCGGGTCCATCGAGCGAGGTCAGATCGAGCGAGGGGGCGACGCGCGCACGGCCGAGGCCAGGCGGCGCGCGGCTCTCGACGCCCTCGCCGCCGACGTCGCCCTTGCCTCCGAGACGGCGGACGCGCCGCCGACGGATGCCGACGACACCCTCCTGCACCGCCCGGTCGTCGCGACGTACAACAGCTTCGCCGACCAGCTCGTCCGCGAGAACGCTGTGCGGATCGGCCATGACCCCGAGTCCGCGGTGCTCAGCGAGTCGGCGGCGTGGCTGCTCATGCGCAGCGTCGTGCACGCCTCCGACGACCCGGGCCTCGAGCAGATCGAGCGACGCCCGTCGACGATCATCGACGCCGCCCTGCAGTTCGCCCGCGACGCCGTCGACAATCGCGCCGACCTCGACGAGATCGCGCGCTTCGCCGGAGAGCTCACCGAGGTGCTGGATCGGCCGTCCCAGCGCGGATCGGGTCCGCTCGCCCCCGTGCGCGACGCCGTCGCGCCCGTCGCGTGGCTACCGCAGCTCACCGCGCTCGCCCGGGACTATGACACCCAGAAGCGCCGCCGCGGACTCATCGACTTCGCCGACCAGGTCGCGGGGGCGCTGCAGATCGTCGAGGCGCACCCGGCTGTCGCCGCAGAGATGCGCGCGCGATACCGCGTCGTGCTCCTCGACGAGTACCAGGACACGTCGGTCGTGCAGAGCGACCTGCTGGCAACGCTGTTCCGGGGCACCGCGGTCATGGCCGTGGGTGATCCGCACCAGTCGATCTATGGGTGGCGCGGCGCGAGCGCCGGGAACCTCGGCGGGTTCGCCGCGGCGTTCGGCGGGACGGCCGACGACGGTGCGGCGCGACCGGTGCGCACCTACTCGCTCCTCACGAGCTGGCGGAACTCGGCGCGGGTGCTGGACGCAGCGAACGCCGTGCTCGCCCCGCTCGCGGACCGCACGCCCGTCCCCGTCGGCGAGCTGACTGCGCGTCCCGGCGCGCCCGGCGGCCTTGTGGACATCGCCTACGAGAACGATGCGGACGCGGAGGCGGAGCGTGTCGCCGCGTGGTTCGGCGACGTCCGCGCGGAGCGCCGGCGGGAGGGCCTCGAGACGACCGGCGCCATCCTCTTCCGGGCGAAGAAGCACATGATCCGTTTCGCTGACGCGCTCGCGCGCCGCGGCATCCCGCATCGCATCCTCGGCCTCGGTGGACTGCTGTCGACCCCCGAGGTGGTCGATGTCGTCGCAACGATCCGCGTGATCAGCGATCCGCGGGCGGGGTCGGCGCTGCTCCGCCTCCTGGCGGGACCGCGCTGGTCGATCGGTCTCCCCGATCTCCGCGCCCTCGCGGCGCTGGCGCGGCGCCTCGGCCGCCACGACGCCGGACTCCAGGCGCTCGACGCCGACACGCTCGCCCGGCTGCGCCGCTCCGGCGACGAAGGGGCATCGCTCATCGACGCGCTCGACTTCGTCGGTCGTGTGCCGGACGACCACGGCTGGCTGGCGGCGTTCACCCCCGCTGCACGGGGGCGCCTGCGGGAGGCGGCCGCGGTGTTCGGGGGCCTCCGGCGCGCCGCCGGGCTGCCCGTCCCCGAGCTCGTCCGCCTCATCGAGGTCGAGCTGCGCCTGGACGTCGAGCTGGCCGCGAACGAGGCCCGCGGTCCCGCGCGCATCGCGGGGGAGCAGCTGCGGGCGTTCGTCGATGAACTGCACGGCTTCCTCGCGACCGACGACAGCGGTTCGCTGACGGCGCTCCTGGCGTGGCTCGACCGCGCCGAGCGCGCGGACGAGTTCGCGCCGCGCACCGAGCCACCCGAGGACGATGTCGTCCAGCTGCTCACGGTGCACGGGTCGAAGGGGCTGGAGTGGGATGCCGTCGCCGTCGTGCGCCTCGTGGAGGACGAGCTTCCGGCGAAGCCCCGCGACGGGCTCGGCTGGCTGCGGTTCGGCGTTCTGCCCTACCCGTTCCGCGGTGACCGGCACTGGCTGCCCCAGCTCGCCTGGAGCATCGACGACGCACCGACGCAGCAGGATCTCCGCGGTGCGCTCGAGCGCTTCAAGGCGGCGCTGAAGGACCGCCACCTCGACGAGGAGCGCCGCCTGGCGTATGTCGCGGTCACGCGCGCCCGTGATCGGCTGCTGCTGACGGGATCGGCGTGGTCGGGCACGGCGTCGCCCCGCCCGCCGAGCCGCTTCCTCGGCGAGATCGCCGCGAGCCTGGCGCTGCCGCTGGACGTGCCCGAGGATGCCGGAGAGAACCCGTACCTCGATCAGGAGCGACTGCTGTCGTGGCCGATCGACGCGCTCGGCGCCCGACGGGGCACCGTCGAGCGCGCCGCCGCGCAGGTGCGCGCCGCGCAGACGGCGCCGCCGGCGACGCCGTCGCGCGACCTCGCACTCCTTCTCGCTGAACGTGCGGAACGTTCGACGCGGACGGCGGGGAGCGCTCCGACGCGCGTGCCCGCGTCGCGCTACAAGGACTTCGTCTCCGACTACGCCGGCACCGTCGCGTCCCTTGCGCTCCCGATGCCCGAGCGCCCCTACCGACAGACGCGGCTCGGCACCCTCTTCCACGCCTGGGTCGAGCAGCGCTCGGGTCTCACCGGCTCCGGCACCTCGCTCGATGAAACGCTGTGGGAGAGCGACGAGGACAGCGGGGTCTCACCCGCCGACGCCCGCGCGCTCGATGACCTCATCGCGCGCTTCCTCGCCTCCGAGTGGGCGGACCTGCAGCCCGTCGAGGTCGAGGTCGAGATCGACGTCGCCCTCGACGACCTCCTCCCCGACGGCCGCCCCCACATCGCGATCTGCAAGCTCGACGCCGTCTACCGTCGCGGGGAGAGGATCGAGATCGTCGACTGGAAGACGGGCGCCCCGCCGCGGACGACCCGCGAGCGCGAGGAACGGCTGCTGCAGCTGCGGCTGTATCGTCGCGCCTACCACGCGCGCACGGGCATCCCCGAGAGCGCGATCGACGTCGCGCTGTACTACGTGGCGGACGACCTCGTGATCCGCGACTGAGGCGACTGAGGCGGCCGAGGTGACAGACCTGACCGACGTGACCGACGCGACGGGGCGCTCAGTCGGTGCCGGTCCAGCGACGCATCGCGTTCCGCGCAGCCGCGCCCGGATCGTCGTCGTCGGCATCCTCGTCATCGCGGGGCTCGGCCGCGGCGTTCGTCGGAACGCGGGCGTCCGTGGCGGGCACACCCCCGGTTCCGAAGACGTCGTCCTCGCGCAGACCCGCCCACGCGGAGAGCTCGACGGGCGCAGTCGCGTCGGGGTCGACCTCCGTCGCGGCGCGCGCGGCTTCGTCCTCGAGGAACCCGGCGAGAGTGTCGGCGTCGTAGGTGTCGGTGTGCATCGACGTGTCGACGGGCCCGGCGACCCCGGCGGGCACCCGCGCGCTCGCGGCGATCGCGTCGTCGGCGGTGACCGCACCGTGGATGACGGCGGGCTGGTCGCGCACGTTCTCGTCGAGAGCCTCGAGCAGGGCGACCGCGTCGGCGACGACGTCGCCCGCGCCGCTCGCGTGCCCGTGGACGAGCCAGCGCGCGAACTCCAGTTCGGCGTGCAGCCGGGCGCGCTCGGCGAGCTGCGGGTCCGGAGCGCGGTGCGACGCGTGGGCGTAGGCATCCAGCACGTCGTCGCGGGCGGAGGGCGCCGACGCCGTCCAACGCAGGTCGACGGCCGGGTCGCCGACACCCAGCGCGCCCCAGGCGAGCAGGCCCGTCACGACCGGGACGCCGTCGGCGTCGTCCTCGAAGACGAAGGATGCCGGGTCGACGCCGCCGAGGATGACGGTCGTCTCGAACCGCCACAGGGCGTCGGCGGCGAGCGCCGTGCTCCACCGGCGGAGCAGGCCGAAGGGGAGCAGCCCGGTCGCCTCGGCGGCATCGAGGAGGTTCTCGGCCTCCTGACGCACCTGCGCCGTCGTCAGGACGGGAAGGCCCGCGTCGCGGACGACCGTGACGGGAAGATCGTGCACCTGTGCCGTCGCCGCGCCCAGCGCGGTCGCGATGCCGCGGCCGGCGGGCACGTGGCCGGCGTCGACACGGTACCCGGGCAGGAGCGTCTGCACGAGGGTGTGCCGCCCGTCGACGCGGGTCTGACCGAGCACGTCGGGGGCGCCGAAGGGGAGCACGCGGCGCACGCCCGCGGTCAGCGCGGTCAGCGCGCGGGCCTCGGCGACGAGGTCGGCGTCGGCCGCATCGTCGACGGGCACGCGGACGACGACGCGCCGTCCGTCGTCGAGGTCCGCGATCGCGCTGTCGTACCGTCCCGATGTTCCTTCGCTCAGCGGTCCCACACCGACCACCTGCGCGTGGGGCAGGGCCGAGGTCACCGACGCGGCTAGAGTGAGAGGAGAGCGTGCCATGCCCCCAGGGTAGGTCTGCGGTGCCCCGTCAGAGTGCGCGCCACGCCCGGCAAGGAAGGTCCCGCATGACTGGATCCGACGCCCCGCCGCCGCCCGCTCTGGCGCGCGCGGGCATCGATCGCTCCGCCGACGAACGCGCCGAGCCGGACCTGCTGGATCGTCTTCGCGCCGATGCCTCGTCCCGGGTCGTGCCCGTGCACGGCGACCGGGGGCTCGTCGTGGCGGAGGGCACGAGAGTGCACACCGTGGCGGTGGGCGACATCGCGGGCGATGCCGAGTGGGCCTTCCTCGGACGGGCGCACGGCGGCGCCGCGGTGCTCCTGGCTGCCACGGCGGCCGACGCGCCGGCGCCGGTCCAGGCGATGGGGGGAGCGGTGTGGACGCCGCTGCGCGTCGTCGGGGGCGACCTCGACGCGGTCGATGCGGGCACGCTCGTCGAAGCGGTGGCCCTCGGGCGGTGGCTCGTCGAGGCGCCGTTCTGCTCCGCCTGCGGAACACGCACCGGCGTCCGCGAAGCCGGCTGGTCGCGGCTGTGCCCGCACTGCGGCCGCACCCACTTCCCGCGCACCGATCCCGCGGTGATCGTCGCCGTCCACTCGCACGACGGCGAACGACTGCTCCTCGGGCAGAACGCGCTGTGGCGCAGCCGCAACGTGTACTCGACGTTCGCCGGGTTCGTCGAGGCGGGGGAGTCGCTCGAGGGCGCGATCGTCCGCGAGATCCGCGAGGAAGCGGCGGTGACGGTGGTCGAGAGCCGCTATCGCGCGTCGCAGTCGTGGCCGTACCCGCGCTCGCTCATGCTCGGATTCCACGCCCGCGTCGCGGCGGATGCGGCGCCCGCGCCCGACGGCGTGGAGATCGTCGACGTACGGTGGTTCACGCGCGACGAGCTCGTCGCGGCGCTCGCGGGGCACGGTGAGGTCGCTCTCCCCGGCTCCGCCTCCATCGCGCGCCGTCTCATCGTCGACTGGGTGGAGCGCACCCCATGAGCGATGCCCTCGCCGGGCTCGACGAGCAGCAGCGCGTCGCGGCATCGGCCCTCCGCGGCCCGGTGTGCGTGCTCGCCGGCGCCGGCACCGGCAAGACGCGCGTCATCACGCACCGCATCGCGCACGGCGTGGACACCGGCGCCTACTCGCCGGGCCGGGTCATGGCCGTGACGTTCACGGCGAAGGCGGCGGGCGAGATGCGCGGACGCCTGCGCGCGCTCGGCGTCGACGGCGTCGCGGCCCGGACGTTCCACGCGACGGCGCTCGCCCAGCTGAACTTCTTCTGGCCGCAGCTCGTCGGCGACGTCGCGCCCTCGATCATCGACAAGAAGGTGCGCATTCTCGGGCAGGCCGCCGACGCGCTCCGCCTCCGCCTCGACGCGGCCACCCTCCGCGACGTGGCGAGCCGCATCGAGTGGCGGAAGGTCGCGATGCGGACGATCGACGAGGACGCGGCCGCGCATCCTTCGGGGCTCGGCGCGATGGATGCCGAAGCCCTCGCCGACCTCATGCGCATGTACGAGAAGGTCAAGGACGAGCGACGCCAACTCGACTTCGAAGACGTCCTGCTCGCCTGCGCCGGCATGCTCGAGTCGGAGCCCCGCGTCGCCGCGGCCGTGCATGAGCAGTACCGCCACCTCACGGTCGACGAGTACCAGGACGTCTCGCCCGTGCAGAACCGTCTTCTGGAGCTCTGGCTCGGCGACCGCCGGGATCTGTGCGTCGTCGGCGACGCGAGCCAGACCATCTACTCGTTCGCCGGCGCCGACCCGCGCTACCTTCTGGAGTTCGCGGGACGTTACCCGGATGCCCAGGTCGTGCGCCTCGAGCACAACTACCGCTCCGATCCGTCGATCCTGGGTGCGGCGAACGGGCTCATGCGCGGCCGGCCCGGGGCGCTCGCCCTGGCGTCGACACGGCCGGCCGGCCCGCTCCCCACGGTCACCGGCTACCCCGAGGATGCGGCCGAGGCCGAGGGGGTCGCGGCCGCCGTCGCGGCGCAGCTGGCCTCCGGCATCCTGCCCGACGACATCGCGATCCTGTACCGCGCCAACGCGCAGTCGGCACCGATCCTGGGCGCCCTCGCCGCGCGTGGCATCCCGGCGACGGTGCTCGGCGGGAAGCGCTTCTTCGACCTCCCCGAGGTGCGTCAGGCGGTCCTCGCGCTCCGCGGCGCATCGGTCGCGCCGGTCGAGACGACCTTCCTCGCCGCCGTCCGCGACGTGCTGCGCTCGCTGGGCCTCACCGATGATCCGCCGCCGGCGGGCGGAGCGCTCCGCGACGCGTGGGAGGCGAGGGCGGCCGTCCTCCGCCTCGCCGAAGAGGCGCCGGACGGCACCACGCTGCGCGCGTTCACCGACACGCTCATCGCACGCGGTCGCGATCAGCACGAGCCGGCGCTGCGCACCATCACCCTCGCGACGCTGCACGCGGCGAAGGGTCTCGAATGGGACCACGTGCACCTGGTCGGCCTCGCGGAGGGGTTGCTGCCGATCTCCTACGCGACGACGTTCGAGCAGATCGACGAGGAGCGCCGGCTGACCTACGTCGGCATCACGCGGGCCGCGCGTAGCCTGTCACTGTCGTGGTCGGAGCGTGGGGGGAACGTGAACGCGCGTCCGCGTGCGGCGTCGCGATTCCTTCGGGAGATCGGGCCGGCGCTTCAGGAGACCGGCAGAGGCACCGTGCGTGCGGGCGGTGGGAGTGCCAGACCCGCCGCACGTCCGCGCGGCTGAGGGTCACCGAGACCGAGCTCTCGCCTGTGGCCGACTCCGGCGCCGCGCGCAACATCCGTGCCGCGAGCACCGCGGCCTCGAGGATGAGCCCCGTGTCGGTCGGTGTGCGCTCCCGCCCGATCAGCTGCGCAGCGACCAGCGGCCATCCGGCGTCGTCGTCGGTACGGTGCGCGTGCAGACACGTCAGGCACGCGGTGGCCCCGGGCACGACGATCGGTCCCACGACGACGCGGTCACCGCACAGCGCCACGGGAAGATGGGTCACGTCCGCTGCCATGAGCGTCGACGCGCGCCGCGGATCGACCAGCAGATCCGCGACGAGGATCATCGGGACGTCCGGCTCGGGGTCCGTCGCGGGCCACCGTGTGACCGATGCCGGATCGAGGCCGGCGGCACGCCAGCCGTGATCGAAGGCATCCGCCTCGGCGAAGCCGATCTCGCTCGGCAGCTCGGCCTGCACGCGCACCGGCTCGGCCGAAACCGTCGTCAGCGCGCCGCTGATCTCGGCGACGAAGCGCTCCGCGTCCGTCGCCGAGGCGCCCAGGCTCCGCGCGAGGGGGAGGAGCATCGCATCCGGGATGCCGTCGCGCAGCGCGTCGAGGAGCCGCTCCTGCCACGGGGTGACCTCATCGAGACGGACCGCGCCGTCCGAGCCGAGCTGCATCGACGAGGGGGTGCGCCACAGCGGCGGGTGGGAGGGGGCGAGTCGCAGCATGAGGCGATCCTGCCGAGAACGCCCACGCACCGCCGAGGTTGTCCACAGGGGCGGTCACACAGGCCGCGGGTCGTCCGTCCCGGGGTCGTCCGTCCCGGGGTCGTCCGTCGCGGGGTCGTCGCCGGCCGCGGCGTCGCTGCTCCTCGAGCCCGTTTCGTCCGCCGCCGCGTCTCCCGCGGCGGCTTCGGCGAGGAGCTCTTCGAGCGCCTCGTCCATCGCGTCGCGCGGCGGCTCCTCGCCGGCCGCGCGCGCCTGCAGGCGCGCGATGAGGGCCTGCGGGTCGTCGATGTCCGACGCGTCGGGCATGAGGTCGGGATAGTCCCACAGGCTGTCGCGCTCGGCGACCCCCACCGCGTCGGTGACGGCGCGCCACATCGCGGATGCCTCGCGCAATCGTCGCGGTCGAAGTTCGAGGCCCACGAGCGAGGCCATCGCCTGCTCGGCGGGGCCGCCCACGGCGCGCCGCCGCCGCACGGCTTCGGCGATGCGTGCCGCCTCGGGCAGACGCGCCGTGGCGTCCTCGGTCACGACCTCGACCCAGCCCTCGATCGTCGCGAGGAGGTTCTCGAGGCGCGTGAGAGCGGCATCCTGCGCGGGTGTGCGCTGGGGGAGGAGCGCGCCGGACTCGAGCGCCGCGCGCAGCTCCTCGGGCGCCGACGGGTTGAAGCGCGAGGCGAGGTCTTCGAGCGCGCTCGTGTCGACGTGGATGCCGCGGGCGAACTCCGTCACCTGCGAGATGACATGCAGGCGCAACCACTTCGCGTGCCGGAAGAGGCGCGCGTGGGCGAGCTCGCGGGTCGCGAGGTACAGCGCGAGCTGGTCGTCGGTGACCTCGAGATCCCGCCCGAAGTCGTCGAAGTTCTGCGGGAGGATCGCGGCCACGCCGTCGGGCATGACGGGGATGCCGACGTCGCCGCCCGAGACCACCTCGAGCGAGAGACGACCGATGACACCGCCCAGCTGCGAGGCGAACAGCGACCCTCCGATGCGGCGCATGAACGCGCCCGCTCCGGCGACGAGCTGCTTCATCTCCTCGGGCGTCTGTTCGTCGATCACCGAGGTGAGGGCGCCCGCGATCGAATCGGCGACCGGTTCGGCGAGCTCTTGCCACACCGGGAGGGTCTCCTCGACCCACTGACCGCGCGTGATCGCGACGGGCGGGGCGGCCAGTTCCGAGATCGTGGTCGTCTCACTCAGCCACAGGGTCGCCAGCGCGAACGCCTGCTCGAACTCCGCGCGGTCGCCCGAGCTGATGCTCAGGCCGTCCTTGTTCGACAGGTGGAGGGCCTGGGTCTTCGCCGCGCTCCAGTCGATGCCGTCGTCGCTGCCCCGCGTGAACGCCGCCTGCATCTGCGCCATGATCTGCTGCAGCATCGCCGGGTCGACGCCCATGCGCGAGAGCCCTTCGAGCTGCGCGGGATCGATCGACGCGCCGCCACCGCCGCCGAGGAGGTTCCGCAGCAGCTCCTGGAAGTCGGCGGGGAAGTCGTCGGGCTCGAAGCGGGAAGCCTCGTCGTCGTCAGCCATGTCAGGCGCCTTTCAGCAGAGGGTTCTCGTCTCGCTCTACGCTAGTCGCACGACTTCCGCCGCGGCGCGTTTCGCAGGTGCGGTGAGGGCGTCGTCTGTACGCCGATCGCGAACGACCGGCCGGGAAGGGTGGCCGTGGCACTGTTCGACGAGGGGACGACGATCGTGCCCACCCCGCGCCGACGGTTCTCGCGGGGCACGACCCTCGGCATCTGGGCGCTCACGATCGCCCTCGTGTGCCTGCTCGCCCTCACGGTGCTGCCGACCTCGTTCGTCATCCAGCAGCCGGGGCCCGTCTTCAACACGCTCGGCACCGCGAAGAACGCCGACGGCGACGAGGTGCCCCTCATCTCGGTCTCGGGTGCCCAGACCTATGAGACCGCGGGAGCGCTCGACCTGCTGACCGTGCAGGTCGTCGGCTCGCGCGAGCGCACCCCCTCGTGGTTCGAGCTGGCCGCCGCATGGTTCGATCCGTCGCGGGCCGTGCTCCCCATCGACCAGGTCTTTCCGGCGGGCAAGACCACCGAGGAGCGCAATCAGGAGAGCGCCGTCATGATGGTCGACTCGCAGAAGGAGGCGACCGCGGCCGCGCTCACGCACCTCGGCTACGACGTGAAGCCGATGGTGCGGGTGTACTCGCTCACGGACGACTCCGCCGCACAAGGCATCCTGCAGAAGGACGACATCATCCGCGCCGCCGACGGGGAGCCGATCACCCAGACCGACGAGCTCCGGGCGATCATCAATGCCGCCGACGGTGCTCCGGTCGAGCTCACGGTCGAGCGCGGCGGGGAGACCCTCACGGAGTCGGTCACCCCCAAGCGGGTGACCTCGGGCGGCGAGAGCACCTGGCTCATCGGCGTCTCGACGACCCACGACTACGACTTCCCGATCGACGTGACGATCCAGCTCGACAACGTCGGCGGGCCGAGCGCCGGCATGATGTTCGCGCTCGGCATCATCGACACGCTCACTCCCGGCGAGCTCAACGGCGGAGAGATCGTCGCCGGCACGGGAACGATCGACGCGGCGGGGACTGTGGGGCCGATCGGCGGCATCCGCCAGAAGATGTACGGAGCGGTCGGCGAGGGCGCCGACTGGTTCCTCGCGCCGGCCGACAACTGCGACGAGGTCGTCGGGCACATCCCGGACGGGCTGCGCGTCTTCTCGGTCGCGAAGCTCGACGACGCGCTCGCGGTGCTCGACGCCATCCGTTCCGGCGGCGACCTCGGTGCGCTGCCTACCTGTTCCTGACGGTTCCGGGCAACCAGGCTCTCCTCAGATCGGGGCCGCCTAGGATGGAGGGGTGACCACGACCTCAGCGCCGAACCAGGCCACGCCCAATCCGCTCCGCCGCGCGATCGGCATCACCCTCGCCGTGATCGCGGTGGTCGTGGTGGGATTCTTCGTCTTCGCGAGCCTCTACGCGGACTGGCTGTGGTTCGATCAGCTCGGCTTCTCGAGCGTGCTGTGGACGCAGTGGGTCGGCCGCGTCACGATGTTCGCCGTCGGGTTCTTCTCGATGGCGATTCCCGTGTTCGTCGCGATCCAGCTCGCGTACCGGCTCCGCCCCGTCTACGCGCGGTTGAGCTCGCAGCTCGACCACTACCAGGAGGTCGTCGAGCCGCTGCGCCGGCTGGCGATGTGGGGCATCCCCGTCTTCTTCGGGTTCTTCGCCGGGTTCGCCGCGTCGGCGCAGTGGGAGACCGTCTGGCTGTGGTTCAACCGTGTCTCGACGGGCGTCACCGACCCCCAGTTCGGGATGGACACCGGGTTCTACCTCTTCTCGCTGCCGTTCTTCAGCGCGCTCCTCGGCTTCTCGTCGGCGGTGCTGCTCGTCTCCCTGGCGGTGACCGTCGTCGTCGCCTACTTGTACGGTTCGGTGCGGGTGGGTCAGCGCGAGCTCCGCATCTCGAAGGCCGCGCGCATCCAGCTCGCCGTCATCGCCGGTCTCTACCTCCTCGTCCAGGCGGCGAGCCTCTACCTCGACCGCTTCAAGACGCTCACCTCGCAGAGCGATCGCATCACCGGCGCGAGCTACGTCGACGTGCATGCGGTCATCCCGGGCCTGACGATCCTCTCGATCGCCGCCGTCATCGTGGCGCTGCTCTTCTTCGTGACCGCCGTCATCGGACGTTGGCGTTTCCCGCTCATCGGCACCGCCCTGCTGATCGTGACGTCGCTCATCGTCGGCATCGCCTATCCGGCGCTCGTCAACCAGTTCCAGGTCGTCCCCAACCAGGAGACGCTCGAGTCCCCGTACTACCAGCGCAACATCGACGCGACGAAGGCGGCGTACGGCATCGACGGCCTCGAGAAGATCGACTTCAAAGCCGTCACCGACGCCGAGCCGGGGCAGCTGCGCGAGGATGCCGACACGACGGCATCCATTCGCATCATGGACCCGGCCATCATCCCGCCCACCGTGCGTCAGCTCGAGCAGTACCGCCCGTACTACAAGTTCTCCGACCCGCTCGACGTCGATCGCTACCAGATCGACGGCAAGTCGCAGGACACCGTCGTCTCGGTGCGCGAGCTCAACCTCGATCAGCTGGGCGCGGCGGCCTCGTGGTACAACACGACGCTCGTCTACACGCACGGCTACGGCATGGTGGCGGCGAAGGGCAACGACCGCACCTCCGACGGCAACCCGGTGTTCGTCGAGCGCGGCATCCCCGTGTCGGGTGCCCTGACCGACGGCGAGAAGTACGAGCCCCGCATCTACTTCGGCGAGTCGTCGCCGGCGTACTCGATCGTCGGAGCCCCCGAGGGCACCAATGACATCGAGCTCGACTACCCCCGCGGCGCGGACGGCTCGGACCGTACCCGCACGACGTTCACCGGCGACGGCGGACCGGGCGTCGGGAACCTCTTCAGCCGCCTGATCTACGCGCTGAAGTTCCAGTCGACCGACATTCTCCTCTCCGACGCGATCAACGAGAAGTCGCAGATCCTCTACGATCGCGACCCGGCCACGCGCGTCGAGAAGGTGGCGCCTTACCTCGAGCTCGACAACGACCCCTACCCCTCCGTCGTGGACGGGCGGATCGTCTGGATCATCGACGGCTACACGTTGAGCAACCAGTACCCGTACTCGTCGATCGTGAGCCTGCGCGACGCGATCAGCGACACCACCAACAGCAACCCGCGGGTCGCTCTCGACGACGTCAACTACGTCCGCAACTCCGTGAAGGCGACCGTCGACGCCTACGACGGCAAGGTGACGCTGTACGCGTGGGACGAGACCGACCCGTTGCTGCAGGCCTGGCAGAAGGTCTACCCGTCGACCCTCAAGCCCATCTCCGAGATGAGCGGCGACCTCATGAGCCACGTCCGTTACCCCACGGACCTCTTCAAGGTGCAGCGCGCCATGCTGGGCACCTACCACGTCGACGACGCTGCGTCGTTCTACTCACGCGACAACGCGTGGCGCACGCCGGATGACCCGGTCAACAAGACCTACCTCCAGCCGCCGTACTACCTGACGATGAAGATGCCCGGTCAGGACAACCCCGCGTTCTCGATGTTCACGTCGTTCATCCCCGCCGCCGAGGGCGACAACGCCCGGAACGTGCTGATGGGCTACCTCGCCGTCGATTCCGACGCCGGCGCGACGGACGGGACGAAATCCGAGGGCTACGGCAAGCTCCGCATGCTGGAGATCAACGCGGACACCCCGGTGCCCGGACCCGGACAGGTGCAGAACACCTTCAATGCGGCCCCGAGCGTCTCGTCCTTCATCAACATCCTGAAGCAGGGTCAGTCCGAGGTGCTCCCCGGAAACCTGCTGACCCTCCCGGTCGGTGGCGGTCTGCTCTACGTGCAGCCGGTGTTCGTGCAGTCGTCCGGCGGCACGCAGCTGCCGACGCTGCAGAAGATCCTGGTCGCCTTCGGCGACGAGATCGCGTTCGAGGACACGTTGCAGGATGCCTTGGACTCGCTCTTCAAGGGCACCTCCGGCGCCGACACCGGCGACAACGACGTGACGCCCTCGCCGGAGCCGACCGAACCGGGCGACACCGGGGGCGACGAGGGCTCGACCGGCGGCACCGGCACCGATGTGCAGTTCCAGGCCGCTCTCCAGGAAGCGCGGCAGGCGATGCTCGACCGCGACGCGGCGCTCAAGGCCGGCGACCTGACGAAGTTCGCCGAGGCCGACGCCCGCCTCACCGCCGCGGTGCAGAAGCTCCTCTCCCTGAGCGGCGACTGACCCCGCGCCGGTTCCGTCGGCCGCGAGACACCGGTTCTGCCCCGAGACGCGGGCGCGGAGCCGGCGTCTCGGAGCGAGAACGATGTCTCGCTGCGGGTGAGGGGCACGCGGGGTCAGGCGGTGAGGAGCGCCCACCAGATGAGGAGCAGCGTCACCGCGAACCCGGTGAACTGGTTCAGCCAGAGGAACCGGTCCCAGCCGCGCGTCGCGGTCGCCGCGGTCTCGTCGGTGATGTTCCGGTACGGCCACACGGTCGCGAGGTAGGGGAGTGCGAGAAGCGCGGCGAGAGGTCCGGGCCACGACACGAAGAGCATCGCGACGCCCGCGAGCGCGTAGCAGGCGAGGGCGAACCAGACGGTCCGCCGTGCTCCGAACGCCGTCGCGATCGATGAGATCCCGGCCGCGCGGTCGGCGACGACGTCCTGCACGGCACCGAACGCGTGCGACGCGACGCCCCAGAGCGCGAACCCGATGATGAGGGCGACGAGCGGCCAGGTCCAGACGGCGCCCGCGAGGACGAGTCCGTACACGGCGGGGGAGAAGAAGTGGATGCTGCTCGTGATCGAATCGGCGACCGGGCGCTCCTTCAGCCGCAGCGGCGGCGCGGAGTAGAAGACCACGAAGAACATCGACAGGGCGAGCACGAGCCAGGATGCCGGGGATCCGACGATCACGAGATAGACGAGGAACGGCAGGCACGACAGCGCCGCCGCCCACAGCGTCGTCCGATGGAAGCTCCGGTCGAGGACGGCACCGTGCGCACCGCCCTTGCGGGGATTGCGGAGGTCGGACTCGTAGTCGAAGACATCGTTGATGCCGTACATCGCCAGGTTGTACGGCACGAGGAAGAAGATCGTCCCGACGACGAGTGTGACGTCGATCTGCCGCGTCGTCAGCAGGTACGCCGCCGCGAACGGGTACGCGGTGTTGATCCAGCTCACCGGGCGCGACGCCACGAACAGCTGCCGGAGCGTCCCGCCCGGGGTGCGCGCCCCCGCGGCACCCGAGCCGCCGCCGGAAGCGCCGCCGCCCGAGCCCTCGGCGCCGGACGCCTCGGCGCTCACGCTGCGCCCTCCGCGGCATCCTCACGCGTACTGCGCGGTGTCAGGAGGCACCGGATCGCCGGGACGAGGAACGCCGCGGCCACCGGGTAGGAGAAGTCCTCGATGGGGGCGAGCCCGATGCGGATGCCGCTGATGAGGTCCTCCGGGTAGGTGAAGAGGTCGGCTGCGATCATGAGGTTGTCGAAGATCGCGGTGAGGACGACGAGCACGACGGCGGCGATCGCCGACACCCCCATCCGCTGCGCGAACCGCGGCCGCGTCGCGGTCGCGAGCGTCACGATCGCGGCCACGATGAGAAACGGGATGACGATGAGACCGTACATCAGCCGGCATCCTCCGCGGGCGCCGCACGCCGATCCGCCGCGAGACGGTCGAGGCGGCGGCGCCTGCGGGCCCCGAGCCGCATCGCCGCCGCGTGCGTGACGAGGGCGAGGTGGCAGAGGAACGCGAGGAAGACCGGCTCCTCGAGCGGCAGGTGCGGGGCGAGGTCGATGCCGAGCAGCAGCGGGCTGTCGCCGCGCACGAAGACGCCGGTCGCGATGCCGACGGCATCCCACACGACGAAGAACAGGGTGCCGAGAACCAGCGCGAGCCCCGACGGCACGGGCGCCGCCCACAGCGCCAGGCGGTAGCGCCAGTCGAGCACGAGCATGCCGGCGAACGATACCAGCAGGAACGCCAGGTAGAGACCGGCCATGTCAGCGGGGGCCGGACGGCTCGGGGGCGGGCTCGGGGGCGCGGGAGGCGTCCGGCTCGGGCAGGCGCGCCGCGCTCGTGTCGCCCCGTACCGTCTTCACGGCGAGCTCGGCGGAGATGAGGCACATCGGCAGCCCGATGCCGGGGAGGACGTTCGTGCCGACGTAGGTGAGGCCGTCGATGCGCGACGCGTTCCGCGCGCGGAACAGGGCGCTCTGCCCGAGCGTGTGCGCGAGGCCCAGGGCGCTGCCGCGCCAGGCGCCGAGGTCGCGTTCGAAATCGGCCGGCGCGATCGTCCGGCGCACCCGGATGCGGGAAGCGAGGTCGGGGATGCCGGCCCAGTCGGCGATCTGCGCGATGGCGCGGTCGGCGGCGGCCTCGATCGCCGCGTCGCCCGCGCCGTCTTCGCCGCCGTGACCGAGCGAGGGGTCGGCGGGGATCGGGACGAGCACGAAGAGGTTCTCCGCCCCCGCCGGCGCGACGGTGTCGTCGGTCGCCGACGGGCGGCAGACGTACAGCGACGCGGGGTCGGGGATCTTGCCGTCCGCCCCGAAGACGTCGGAGAAGTTCTGCTCCCAGTCGCGGCTGAACAGCAGCGTGTGGTGGGCGAGCTCGGGAAGCTCGCCGTCGACGCCGAGGAGCACGAGCAGTGCGCCGAGGCCGGGGTCGCGCCTGCGCCACCACCGCTCGGAATAGGTCCGCTCACCGGGACCGAGGAGGTTCTGCTCCGTGTGGTGGAGGTCGGCGGAGGAGATGACGAGGTCGGCGCGGTGCTCGGTGCCGTCCGCGAGGCGGATGCCTCGGGCCCGGCCGCCCTCCACGAGGATGCGGGCGACGGCGGCATCCGTCTGCAGCGTCGCGTCGCGCTCGCGCGCGAGCCGGGCGATCGCCTCGATGACGGCGGTGAACCCGCCCCGGGGGTAGAGCACGCCGTCGTCGAGGTCGAGCGAGCTCATCAAGTGGTAGAGGCTCGGCGCGGCGTAGGGAGAGGTGCCGAGGAAGACGGCGGGGTAGGCGAGGATCTGCCGGAGCACCGGGTCGTCGAACCGCGCCGACACGTGGCGGTGGAGCGAGCGCGTGAGAAGCGGGGCGAGGCGGGGGAGCTGGCGCACGAGGTCCCGGTCGCGCAGGCCCGCGAGCGACGCGTACGGGTCGTACAGGAACTTCGAGACCGCGAGGTCGTAGGCCTCGGACGCGGAGTCGAGGTAGGCATCCAGTGCCGCGCCGGCTCCGGGCTCGCGGCCCTCGAAGAGGGCGCGCGCCTCGTCGCGACCCGAGACGACGTCGACCGGCTCGGTGGGGCCCGCCGAGCCGCGATCCGGCTCCGGGTACACGCGGTAGGCGGGGGTGAGGGGCACCAGGTCGAGCTCCGCCTCGGCGGTGGTGCCGAGCAGGCGGAAGAAGTGGTCGAAGACCTCCGGCATGAGGTACCAGCTCGGCCCCGTGTCGAATCGGAACCCGTCCTTCTCCCACGATCCGGCGCGCCCGCCGAGCTGGTCGCGCGCCTCGAAGAGCGACACGTCCCACCCGTCTTCTGCGAGGAGGGCCGCCGTCGCGAGCCCGGAGATGCCGCCGCCGACGATCGCGGCGGTGGGCCTGCGGCCGTCGGCGGGAGAGCGGTGGTCGGCGGGGGTCGGGCGGTGGTCGTCTGCGGCGGTCATGCGTCGGTCCTTCGCGGGGGGAAGCCCGCCATCGCCTTGACGGCGATCGTGGCCTTGACGGGGGTGGGCACCGAGACGCGCTGCGCCCCGTCGTCGTCGTGCAGGCGACGGGCGAGCTCGGCGAACAGCCCGTGCGCGGTCGTGACCGCCCGGCGGCAGTCGGAAGGCAGCCGCGGGATGGCGAGGGCCGCGACGTCGAGGTCATGATCGATGCGCGCGAGCACCTCGGCGCGGGTCGCGCCGTCACCGATGCCGAGGTAGTCGCGGCCGAGGCGCCCCCGATCGTCGGCGAGGTCGCGGAGGAAGTTGACATCCTGGAACGCGGCGCCGAGCCTGCGCGCCCCCTCGACGAGCTCGGCGTCGGGGGAGACAGGCGCGGGCCGCCCCGCGTTGACGAAGACCTGCAGGCACATGAGTCCCACGACCTCGGCGGAGCCGTACACGTAGGTGTCGTGGGATGCCGCATCGTGCGACGTCTCGGTGAGGTCGGTGCGCATCGAGGCGAAGAACGGTCGGATCAGGTCTTCGCCGATGCCGCACTCGCGCGCCGCCAAGGCGAACGCGTGGACGATCAGGTTCGTACTGAACCCGCGGTCGATCGCGCGGAACGTCTCGTCCTCGAACTCGTCGAGCAGACGCCGCTGCGCGTCGGCGGGAAGTCCCGCGCGCTCCGCCTCGCCGTCGACGATCTCGTCGGCCAGCCGCACGAGCGCGTAGACGTTCCGCACGTGCCCGCGCACGCGCGTGCCGAGCAGCCGCGTCGCGAGGGAGAACGACGTGGAGTAGTTCGCGATCACCGAGGCGGCGGCATCCTGTGCGCTGCGGTCGTAGAGGGCGGAGGTGGTCACGGGACGCGGCCCTCGATCGCGGCGGCTATGTCGCCGATCAGCGCCGCGGCGGCGGGAGACAGATCGGGCGAAGCCGCCTGCGCGCGGGCATTCTCGAGCGACGAGCGCACGAGCGCCACGAGGTCCTCCCGCGCACCGCTCGCCTCGAGCTCCTCCTGCGCACGGCGGACGGCGACGGGACCCGTGTACGCCAGCGCGATCGCCGAACTGACCCGCGGCCACGCACCCGTCCGCCGGGCCAGGCCGATGAGTGGCGTCCGCTTCGATTCACGAAGGTCGGCGCCGGGTTCGCGTCCGGCCTGGCTCCGGCTTCCGAACGTGCCGATGAGGTCGTCGACGAGCTGGAAGGCGAGGCCGAGGTCGGCGGCGGCGGCCGCCAAGGCATCCCTCGTGCCCACGGACGCGCCGGCGAGCGCCGCCCCGGCCACGAGCGGCGCCTCGAACGAGTACGCGGCTGTCTTGTCGTGGGCGGCGACCAGGAGGGCGTCGGTGTCGGGGACGTCGGCGCGTGCCGCGTTCTCGACATCGGCCAGCTCGCCGGCGGCCGAGACGAGGATGGCGTCGTCGAGGATCTCGAACAGCGTCGCGCGGACGCTCGCCGACGCATCCGCCGTGGCGATGAGGCGGGTCGCCTCGAACAGCAGCAGGTCTCCGGCGAGCACGGCGGCGGCATCCCCCACGATGACGATCTCGTCGGGGCTCGCGCCGTACGCCGCCGCCCGGGCGCGGAACCGGCCGGCGACGTTCGGGGCGCCGCGGCGCTCCACGTCGCGGTCGATGAGATCGTCGTGCACGACGAAGCCGGTGTGCAAGAGCTCGAAGGCGGCCCCGACCTGCCACAGCGCCTCGTCGGCGGCGCTCGGGGCGGCGGCGTTGGGTTCCTCGCCGTCGACGGGCGCGAAGGCGCGGTAGGCGGCGACGACGAGCGCCGGGCGCAGACGTTTGCCCTTCTCGCCCGCGGCGGCGGCGGCCTCGGCGAGTGCGACGGCACCCTCCCCGAGGGGACCGCTGCGTTCCTGCAGTCGTTCGAGCGACGCGGCGATCGCGGCGTCGACGCCCGCTCGATCCTGCTCGGACAGCGCGATCATCAGGCAGCGCCGACGACGGGCGCGTCGAAGATGTGCATCTGCTCCGACTGGAGGACGAGCCACGGGCTGAACGCCCACGGCGCGGCCCGGAGCGAGACGGCGAGGTCCGCAGGGTCAACCCACCGCGTCTCGACGACCTCGCGCGGGTTGGGGCGCGGCTCGTCGTCGACGATCGCCGTGTAGACGGGGCAGATCTCGTGCTCGACGATGCCGCTCGCATCGACGGCCCGATAGCGGAAGAGGGGGAGGACCAGTTCGACGTCGCGCAGACGCAGGCCGAGTTCGTGCTCGGCGTGCCGGTGCACGGCGGCGATGACGGGTTCTGCGGGTCGGGGGTGGCCGCAGAAGGAGTTCGTCCACACGCCCGGCCACGTCTTCTTCTCCAGAGCGCGACGCGTGAGCAGCGTCTGACCGTCGGTGTTGTAGACATGACAGGAGAATGCGAGGTGCAGGGCGGTATCGGTACCGTGGACGCTCGCCTTGGGCGCGACCCCGATCTCGCTCCCGTCTTCGTCGAGCAGGACGACGAGGTCGGCAGCGGATGTCGATGGGTCGGCGGTCACGCGAATCTCTCCTAACGCTAGTTTAGCTAGCGATTTTCAGCAATACTACCTGTGGGACCGGGAGGTGTCCACATTGACAGAACGATGGGTGCCGCGTACAGCGCGCGACAGGCTTCTCATGTCCGCGCTCGAGTCGGTCCGCGCGCTCGGCGACACGATGGACCGCATGCACGGCGGCATCCGCGGTGAGATGGAGATGAACGCGACCGACCTCGCAGCGCTCCGGATGCTCATCGTGCGCGAGCAGCGGGGGGAGTGGGTCTCGCCTCATGAGATCGCGAGCCACCTGTCCATCTCGACCGCGTCGACCACCAAGCTGCTGGATCGTCTGACCGAGAGCGGGCACCTCGAGCGCCGGCCGCATCCCGCCGACAAGCGGGCGCGTGTCGTGGTCATTACCGACCACGCCCGCGCGGAGTTCTACCGGCACTTCGGCGTCCGGATGCGGCGTATGCGCGACGCGATGGACGAGTTCAGCGACGACGAGCTCGACGCGATCGTGCGCTTCCTGCAGAAGACGAGTGCGGCCCTGGAGTGAACGGCCGACCGCCCTCCCGACGCGAAGAAAGCGCCTGCCGATCTGTTCGGATCGGCAGGCGCCTTCTTCGTTTTCGTTGCGGGGACAGGATTTGAACCTGCGACCTCTGGGTTATGAGCCCAGCGAGCTACCGAACTGCTCCACCCCGCGGCGCAAGAAGATAGCCTAGCACGGTCCTGGAGCATCCGCGAACCGGAGGTGCCACGCGGGCCCGGCCGAACCTTGCGACCCGCGAGACGGTCGGGGGAGGATGAGTCGCATGGAGTCCGAATCCGTCGAGCACGCCGCCGCTCGCGACGCTCGCCCGGGCGAGGGCGACGATCGGGTCGATGGCCGTGACGAGACGCCGAACGAGCGCGCCGACCGAAACTGGTCGGAGGTGCTGCAGGAGCTCCGGGTGATGCAGACCGGCACACAGATCCTCACAGGCTTCCTTCTCGCTCTCGCCTTCCAGCCGGCGTTCGCTGATCTCGACGCCCGGCAGCGGGTGTTCTATCTCGGGCTCGTGCTGCTCGCGACCCTCAGTGCGGTCGTCGCCCTCGCTCCGGTCGCGCTGCACCGGATGGTCTTCGGCCGGCGTGAGAAGAGGACCGTCGTCGCGTATGGGCACGCGGCCCTCGTGACGTCGCTGGCGACGGTGTCGCTCCTGCTGGTCGGCGTGGTGACGTTCGTCTTCGATGTGGTGGCGGGCGTGCCCGCCGTGTGGGCGGCCGCGCTCGCCGCCGCCGTGGCGGTCCTCGTCCTCTGGATCGTGATTCCGCTGGTGCTGAGAGCAAGAGGACAGAACGGATGACGACCGCCACCCGCATCGACGACGGCGTCGGCGTCGCCGTCGCGCAGTTCGCGCCGACCGCCGACGAGACGGCGAACCTCGCCGCCATCGAGGAACTCGCGGCGCGCGCCGCCGGTCGCGGCGCGGATGTCGTGCTCTTCCCCGAGTACGCGAGCTACTTCGTCGACCCGTTCGACGACTCGCTCGTCGCGCACGCGCAGGAGGTCGACGGCGCCTTCGCCGCGGCGCTGCGCGAGATCGCGGCGCGGCACGACGTGACCCTCGTCGCCGGGCTCCTCGAGCGCGGCACGGCAGAGCGCGTCCGCAACACCGTCATCGCGGTGGATGCCTCCGGCATCCGCGCCGTCTACCGGAAGCTCCATCTCTACGACGCCTTCGGTCAGCGGGAGTCGGACTGGGTCGAGCCCGGTGGGATCGGCGAGGAGGCATTCGCGCCCGAGACGTTCGAGGTCCGCGGCATCCGCTTCGCGCTCATGACCTGCTACGACCTGCGGTTCCCGGAGGTCGCGCGCGTGCTCGCCGACGCGGGGGCGCACGCGGTGCTCGTCGCGGCCGAGTGGGTGCGCGGGCCGCTCAAGGAGTTCCACTGGCGGACGCTCCTGCACGCGCGGGCGATCGAGAACACGCTGTACGTCGCGGGCGCCGACCACCCGCCGCCCCTCGGCGTCGGGGCTTCGGTCGTCGTCGACCCGCAGGGTGTCGAGATCGCGGGCGTCGGCACCGCGACCGACGTCGCCGTCGCGTTCGTCGACGCCGCCGTCGTCGAGCGAGTGCGCCGCGTGAACCCCGCTCTCGCCCTCCGCCGCTTCCGCGTCGTCCCGCGCTGACCCGCGCCCCGCTGACGTACGTGCGGGCTCGCGAATCACCGGGCGATTCCCGAGTCACCGCCGCTTTCGCGCGCAATCGGCGGTGATTCGCGAAAGGGGCGGTGATTCGCGAGCGGGGGGCGTGTGCGAGGAGGCGACGTCAGGCGAGGGTGCGCAGGCGCGCGGATGCCTCGGCGATGACCTCGAGGCGCTTGCACGCCGCGAAGCGGACGAGGCTCCGGTACTGCTCGCGGTGCGGCTCCGAGACGAACGCCGTCAGGGGGATCGCGACGACCCCGGCGCGCGCGGGGAGCGTGCGGCAGAAATCCGCGGCATCCTCTGCGCCCTGCAGGAACGGCGCCGCATCCGCGACCGTGAAGTACGAGCCCGCGGCGACCGACACCTCGAATCCGGCGGCGCTGAGCCCGTCGCCGAGGAGGTCGCGCTTGTCGCGGAGCGCCGCCGCGATGCCGGTGAAGAAGGCGGCCGGCAGCGCCAGCCCCGCCGCGATCGCCGGCTGGAACGGGGTGCCGTTCGTGTAGGTGAGGAACTGCTTCACCGCGAGCACGGCGTCGACGAGGTCGGCCGGGCCGGAGACCCAGCCGATCTTCCAGCCGGTCGTCGAGAACGTCTTGCCGGCCGAGGAGATCGTGAGTGTGCGTTCGGTCGCTCCCGGAAGCGTCGCGATCGGCACGTGCGGCTCGTCGAACACGAGGTGCTCGTACACCTCGTCGGTCACGATGATCGCGTCGTGCTGATCGGCGAGGCGCACGATCTCGGCACGGACCTCGGCGGAGAAGACGGCGCCGGTGGGATTGTGCGGGTCGTTGACGAGGATGAGGCGTGTACGGTCCGTGACGGCGGTGGCGAGACGATCCAGGTCGGGCTGGAAATCGGGGAAGCGCAGCGGTACCGGCACGAGGCGCGCGCCCGCGAGCGCCGCGCTGGCGGCGTACGCGTCGTAGTACGGCTCGAACACGACGATCTCGTCGTCCGGACCGTCGATCAGGGCGAGGATCGTCGCCGCGAGCGCCTCGGTGGCGCCCGCCGTCACGAGCACCTCGCGGGCGGGATCGAGGGTCAGTCCGTAGAAGCGCTGCTGGTGCGCCGCGATCGCGTCGAGCAGCGCCGGCACCCCGCGCCCCGGCGCGTACTGGTTCGCCCCACCCGCGATCGCGGCCCGCGCGGCCCGCAAGACCTCTTCCGGTCCGTCCTCGTCGGTGAACCCCTGCCCGAGGTTGATCGCGCCCGTGCGCACGGCGAGAGCGGTCATCTCGGCGAAGATCGTCGGGGCCGGCGCGCCGCCCGCATCGAGAAGTCCGGCGCCCTGCGCCGTGCGTCGCCACGCTCCGGGAATGTCTCGCACCCGCTCACGCTACACACATAGCGTCGCATAGGCTCGCCCCGGCGGTGCCATATGCAACGCACAGAAATGCGGGTCATGCTGGACGAGTCCGTGAGAGTGCGGACCTGGGAAGAAGGATGTACCGATGAGCGAGAACGCCCCCTCCGCGAACGACCCGCAGCAGCCGGATGCCGCGAACGCGCAGCGACCGCCGCTTCCCGCGCAGCCGGCCGCCGACGCCGCCGCGAACCCCCAGACCTCTCCGGGCGCGTACCCCACCTCCGCGGCGCCGGTGAACCCCTACGCGGCGCAGGCCCCGTATTCGCCGCCCCGCGTCCCGACGTATGCCGAGGCGACGGCCGCCTATGGGGCCTCCGCCTACGCGACCGCGCCCCAGTCGACGGCTCCGCAGTCGACCGCGCCGGACGGTGCCGCGCCTTCCGCGCCCGCGGATGAGTCCGCGACGCCCGAGCACGAGGCATCCACCGGCAAGGTCGGGGCCGGCAAGATCGTCGGCATCATGGTGGCCGCCGCTCTCGTCGGGGGCGCCGCGGGCATCGGCGGCGCGGCGGCAGGTGCGTCGCTGTTCCCGCAGTCGCAGACGGTCGTGACGACCTCACCCCAGACCGTCACCGTCAACAACACCGAGTCGGTCAACCAGACCACCGCGATCGCCGACAAGGTCGTCCCGAGCGTCGTGACGATCTCCGCCTCGGCGGGATCGAGCGGAGGCACGGGTTCGGGCGTCATCCTGACCGAGGACGGCTACGTCGTCACCAACACCCACGTCGTGACCCTCGACGGCGAAACCGGCGACGCTCAGCTCAGCGTCACGACCTCCGACGGCAAGGTCTACGCGGCCACGATCGTCGGCACCGACCCGACGTACGACCTCGCGGTCATCAAGCTGACGGATGCCTCGGGGCTCACGCCAATCGACTTCGCCGACTCGACGAAGCTGAACGTGGGCGACCCGACCGTCGCCGTGGGAGCGCCCCTCGGTCTGTCGAACACCGTCACGACGGGCATCGTCAGCGCGCTCAACCGTTCGATCCAGATCGCCTCGTCGGCCGCCCCCGAGGGCGGCGACACCCAGGAGGACACGCCCGGTCAGGGCGAGTCGCCCTTCCAGTTCGACTTTGGCCAGGGTCAGCAGCAGTCGGCGACCAGCTCGATCTCGATCGCGGTCATCCAGACCGATGCCGCGATCAACCCCGGCAACTCCGGCGGCGCGCTGGTCGACGGTGAGGGCAAGCTCATCGGCGTCAACGTCGCGATCGCCTCCACCGGCTCGACGAACGCGTCGAGCCAGGCGGGCTCCATCGGCGTGGGCTTCTCCATCCCCTCGAACATCGTCAAGCGCATCACCGACGAGCTCATCCAGAACGGCGAGGCGACCCACGGTCTCCTCGGCGCGGGCGTGCGGGATGCGGCCAGCCAGCAGGGCGCGACGGTCGCCGGGGCGTACATCGCCGAGGTCACCGGCGGAGGCGCGGCATCGGCCGCGGGACTGAAGAAGGGTGACGTGGTCACGTCCTTCAACGGGTTCCCGATCACCGATGCGACCGACCTCACGGCGCAGGTGCGCGCTCTCGCAGGCGGCTCGAGCGCGCCCCTCGTCTACCAGCGCGACGGCAAGAGCGTCTCGGTGGACGTCACGCTCGGCACGCTCGACGACTGACCCACGCTTCTGAACCCACGCTTCTGAAGCCACGCTTCTGAACCCACGTCGCGCCCCACCGGCGCGGCACGGACGCCACCCCGCGATAGGCTCGCGGGGTGGCGTCCTTCTCGTTCGGCGCCGGCAACGCCGGGAAGCTTCTGCGCATCCCGCTGTACGTCGCCGGCCGGGCGGTGACCGCCGTCGTGCCACGGTCGCGCGAGCTGTGGGTGTTCGGCTCGGCGGTCGGTCTCGCCGATGGGGCCTGGGCCCTCTGGCAGCACGCGTCGGCCGCGGGGGAGCGCGCGGTGTGGCTCACAGGGACCGCCGATGAGGCGCAGGATGCCGCAGCCCGCGGCATCCTGCACGCGCCGAAGACGTCGCTCCGCGGCTTCTGGCTGACTGCGCGCGCGGCGGTCACGGTGATCACGCACGGTTTCGGCGACGTCAACCGGTATGCGGCGACGGGCGGTGTGATCGTGCAGCTGTGGCACGGCATCCCGCTCAAGCGCATCGGCCTCGATGCGCCGGTGACGACCGCGAGTCCGCTGCCGTTCGCCGCGCCGCTCCTCCGCCGCGCGCTCGCGGCGCTGTACCGGCGCACACAGGCACGCATCCGCGTCCTGCCGGCCGCGTCCGACCTCGTGCGGGGCCGCCTCGAGTCGGCGTTCGGACTGCCGAGCGCGCACGTGCCCGTCACGGGCGACCCGCGCGACGACGTCCTCTCGACCGGAACCGCTGCGGGCCGGCGCGCCGCCGCACGCGCGCGGCTCGCCGCGCTCATCGGACCCATCGACGCGCAGACGCCCGTCGTCCTGTACGCGCCGACGTGGCGCGACGGGGCGGCGGACCCCGGGCTTCCGGCATCCGCTGATCTGGCCGCGCTGCGCGCCGTGCTGGCCGACACGGGCGCGGTCTTCCTCGTCCGCGCCCACCACCTCGGCGCCGGCGACTACGCCGCGCTCGCGGGGGGCTCGGTGCGCCTCCTCGGCAGCGACGTCGTCGCCGATGTGACACCGCTTCTCCCGGGCGTCGACACGCTCGTCACCGACTACTCCTCGCTCGCCTACGACGCCGCCCTCGCGCGACTGGCCACGGTCTTCTTCGCTCCCGACCTCGACGGGTACGCGCGCTCGCGTGGCTTCTACGGCACCTACGCCGAGGTGGCGGGCGACGACCCTGCGACGACGTGGCCCGCGCTCCTCGCGCAGCTGCGCGCCGTGCTGACCGACCCCGCCGAGCGCGCCGCCCGCGTCGCACGGGCAGGCGCCCTCAGCGCCCGCGTGCACCGCTTCGCGGACGGACGCAACACCGCGCGGGTGTACCGTGCGATTCGCGCACGGATCCCGGCGACCCCGGGACGGCCCTCCAGGAGGATGCCATGACGATCACCGCCCGCATCGACACGGATGCCGCCGCCGCGCCCGCACTCGTTCTCACCGGGTCCGGAACCCGCCCGCGCGCGGTGACCGTCTCGGGGCGTCGGGCCTCGAGCGAAGGACGACTCACCGGTCGGGGCGTCTCGTGGACGGCGCGGGTGCCGCTCCATGCCGCACGGTGGGGCGGTGGTGCGCTGCCGCTGCCGACCGGCGCGTACGCGGTCGAGATCACCGGGGCTGACGGCGCGCCGATCGATCTCGGTGCGGAACTCGCCGACGACGTCCCGGCGACGATGACCCCCACGATGCGCGTGTCGCTGTCGGGCGCGACCCTCGAGGTCCGTCCGCCGATCGATCCGGCGTACGAGAGCGCCGAGGGTCAGGCGGCGCTGGAACGCCGCTACGCGACGCGGCCGAAAAGCGGGCGGGCGGGGCTCGAGAACGCCGTCTTCTTCGAGAGCTTCTATGGGCGCAACGCGAGCTGCAACCCGCGCGCCATCGACCGCGAGCTCGCGCGCGTCGCCCCGGGCGTCACGCGCTACTGGAGCGTCGTGGACCTCTCGGTCGCCGTCCCCGACGGCGGCATCCCCGTCGTCGAGGGGAGCCCCGCGTGGTGGCGGGCGCGCGGGTCGGCGCGTCTGCTCGTCGTCAACGACTGGCTGCGCCGCCGGTACGAAAGGCGCCCGGGCCAAGTGGTGCTCCAGACCTGGCACGGCACGCCGCTCAAGCGCCTCGCGCTGCACCGCCCGGGCTTCGACCCGCGCCGTGCGCTCGCGGTCGTGCGCGAGAGCCTCCGCTGGAACGTGCTGCTCGCGCAGAACCCGTACGGGGAGCGTGTCATGCGGAAGGCGTACGCGTTCCTCCGCCGCCCCGTGTGGGTCGAGGGCTACCCGCGCAACGACGCGCTCCGCCGCGGCGGGGGCGGCGACCGCACCCGCCGTGCGCTCGGCATCGGCGAGGACGAGCGGGTCGTCCTCTACGCCCCGACGTGGCGCGACGATCGCGACGAGATCGTCGACTTCCTCGATCTCGAGCGTCTGGCCGGGGACACCGGCGCCGTCGTGCTCGTCCGCGGTCATTCGCGCACGATCCCGGCGGGGTCCGACGCCCACGGCGCGCGCATCGTCGACGTCACCGCGTACCCCGACGTGTCCGACCTCCTCGTCGCCGCCGACGCCCTCGTCACCGACTACTCGTCGGTGATGTTCGACTACACCGCGACCGGGAAGCCGATCCTCTTCTTCACTCCCGACCTCGCCGACTACCGCGAGCGGCTCCGCGGGTTCTACTTCGACCTCGGCGCGCACGCGCCCGGACCGATGACGACCTCGCAGGCCGACCTGACGGCGGCGCTGACGGCGGCGCTCGAGGAGGGTGTCCTCCCGGCGTTCGTCGACCGCTACGCGCAGTGGCAGGACATGTTCAACGCCCGCGACGACGGCCATGCCGCCGAGCGGGTCGTCGCGCGCATCCTCGACCAGCGATTCGTCGACCGCGCCTGAGCGCTGCGGGCGCTCTCGTCAGGGGAGCGGCGTGTTGCGCCGCAGGCGCGACGTGTCGACGTTCTCGCGCGCCCCGCGGGCCACGCCGATGAGAAAGCCGACGCCCCACGCGAGGTGCATCGAGGGGATCACGACGAGGGCCCACAGTCGCTCCCGCCACCCGGGACCGGCGTGCCGGCCGAGCGCGTATGCGGCGACGAGCGCGAGGTAGGCGATGAGCGGGAGATTGACGATGGATGCCGCGAGCGCCCAGCCCCCCCACAGGACGCCGGTCGCCTGGAGCACGGCCACGACGAGCGCGAGCGCGACCAGGACGACGAGCGCGGGCGGGGCGAAGAAGCGCACGGAGTTGCGGCGTCCGTAACGGCGGACGAGCTCGCCGCGCCACGTCCCCGTCGAGCGGAACTGGCGGACGAGCCGCGTCCAGCGCTCCCGCGGCCAGTAGGCGACGGCGAGCTGCGGGTCGAACCACACGCGATACCCCGCGCGGCGGATGCGGAGGTTCAGCTCCCAATCCTCGCCGCGCCGGATCGACTCGTCGAAGAGGCCCACCTCGTCGAGCACCGCACGGCGGAGCACACCCAGGTACGCCGACTCGGCCGGTCCGTCGGCGCCGCCGGAGTGGTACGCACCTCCGCCGAGGCCGATGGGGGAGTTGTACGCCCGCGCGACGGCGCGCTGGAAGGGGGTGCGGCCTTGGGCGCGCATGACTCCGCCGACGTTCGCGGCGCGGGTACGCGCGAGTGTCGCCATCGCCTCCGCGGTGTAGCCGGGTTCGAGAGCGGAATGCGCGTCGACCCGCACGATCGTCGGGTGGGCGGCGGCGCGGATCGCGGCGTTGAGGCCGACGGGGATGTCGGCGGCGGGGTTCGCGATGAGACGGATCCGCGGATCGGCGTCGGCGAGGCGCTGCGCGATCGCGTCGGTTTCGTCCGTCGACGGCCCGAGCGCGAGGATCAGCTCGGTGGGCTCGGCCACCTCTTGGGCGAGGACGCTCGCCACCGCCGCCTCGAGGTAGCGCTCCTCGTTGAGGACGGGCATGACGAAGCTCACCCCTGATCCCGGCGGCGGGACGGGGGCGTCGCGCTGTCCGGGGGCGACCTCGTGCATCCGTCGATCATGTCACGCCGGCGCCCTCCCGACGCAGGCGGCCGGCGGCCGGCTCGTTAGGCTGGAGGGATGCCGGTGATCTCTGACGCACGCAAAGCGGTCGCGCTCCTGCGGAAGGCGCTGCGCACGCGCACGGCGGTCCGCGAGGTGCGCCGCGGCGTCGCGGAGCAGGGAGCTCTTCCCGCCGGGCGGTTCCGCGTGGCGGTGTACTTCGCCGACGGCGACGTCAACATGTACCAGATCCGCCAGTGGTACAAGCCGCTCGCCCATCTCGCCGCCCGGTGGCCGGTTCTCGTGCTTGCGCGCGCGGCGACCGGTGCTCGGGCGCTTCTGGCCGACGGCGAGCTGCCGATCGCGTTCGTCCCGACCATCCGCGACCTCGAGGACGCGATCGCCGAGCAGGACATCCGCGTTGTGCTGTACGTCAACCAGAACACCCGGAACTTCCAGATGTTCCGCTACGGGCGCCGCTGGCACGTGTTCATCAACCACGGCGAGTCCGACAAGATGTACATGACGACGAACCAGTTCAAGGCGTACGACTACGCCTTGATCGCGGGCGACGCGGCGCGCGATCGGCTCTCGCGGGTGCTGTGGGATTACGACCTCGACGCCCGAACGATCGAGATCGGCCGTCCGCAGGCCGACTACTACTCGGGCACACTGCCGTACACGCCCGACGAGCGCACCGTCGTGCTCTACGCCCCGACGTGGGAGGGCGACCGGCCGTCGGCGCACTACGGGTCGATCCGAACCCACGGCGAGGCGCTGACCGCGGCGGTGCTCGCATCGCCTTCCCACCGCCTGATCTACCGTCCGCACCCGCGGTCGGGCGTCGTCGACGAGGAGTACGGCGCCGCCAACGACCGGATCGTCGCCGCGATCGCCGCGGCCAACGCGGCCGATCCCACCGCGCAGCACGTCCACGACACGGGCGCGGAGCTCGGATGGCAACTCGCGGCGGCCGACGTCGCGGTCGTCGACATCTCCGCGATGGTCTACGACCGACTCGCGGCCGACAAACCCCTCATGGTGACGCGCCCCGTCGACCCCGAGGCGATCGTCGACACGCACGGTTACCTGTCGGATGCCGAGTGGCTGAGCGCCGAGGCATCCGTCACCTTCCTCGACGAGGCCACGCGGGTCCTCTCCGACCCCGGCGCGGTCGGCAAACTCGACGGCTGGGTGCGCCACTACTTCGGAGACACGGCGCCGGGAGCGGCGACCGCGCGCTTCGAGGCCGCGGTGGAGACGCTCATGGAACGGTGGGATGCCTGGCATGCCCGCTCCGCGACGGTGGACGGCGACGAGGCTCTCGACGACGAGGCCGAGCTCGACGACGAGTGAGACCCGCGCCCGCACCGCCGTGCGCGCCGACGGCGTCTCAGGCAGTGACGAGCCGTTCGATAGCGGCGAGGGGGATCGTGAGCCACCCCGGGCGGTGTCGGGCTTCGTAGATGGCCTCGTAAACGGCCTTGTCGAGCTCGAGCGCGTCGAGGACCGGCCCTGCCGGCTCGGTGCCCGAGGCGCCCGCGTAGCCCGCGAGGAACGCGGCGCGTGCCTCCGCCGCCCACGCGCCCGCGCGACGCGCCCGGTCGACGTCGCCGTCCTGCGCGAGCGAGCCGGCGACGTAATCGAAGGAGCGGAGCATTCCCGCGATGTCGCGGAGGGCGAGGTCGGGTTCGCGGCGCTCGTGCATGGGGCGCATCGGCTCGCCCTCGAAGTCGATGATCACCCAACCGCGTTCGGGCACGCGCAGCACCTGACCGAGGTGGTAATCGCCGTGGATGCGCTGCAGTGCGGGCCACGGCTCGGCGGCGGCCGCCCGGTACACGGCGCGGATGGCGTCCTGGTGCGTCGCGAGCTGCGGCACCTCGGTCAGCGCGATCGACAGCCGCCGCTCCCACGCCTCGGTGATTGCGCGGCGCGCGGCCGCGTCGGCGTCGGGCGTCGGGAAGAGCCGTGCGAGGTCGAGGTGCACGTGCGCGGTGGTGACTCCGAGGTCGGCGGCCGGGCCGGCGAAGTCCTCGCCCGCGGCGGCCGCAGAGAGCGCGACCGGCCAGGCATCCGGAGCGTCGGGGAAGAACTCCTGTGCGAACACGAGCGAGCCCGTCGCGGTCGTGCCCTGATCGCGGGGGTCCGCCCACGCGCCCTCGATGACGCCGACGACGGAGGGCACGCGCTGCGAGCCGACGGCGGAGAGCCGCGTCAGCAGCTCGATGTCGGGGTTGAGGCCGGCACTCAGCTGCCGGTACACCTTCGCGATGATCGGGTGACCGGCGGCCGGTCGATACACGATAGACGTGTTCGACTGCTCGCCGGCGAGGACCTGGGCGTCGGCCGGTGCGGACGCGGGGGCGATCCGGGCGAGGAGCGCGGCCTGGAAGGCCGGGTCGTGCGGCCCGTCGAGGAGGACCTCGCCGTCTGCCGTCGTCCCGATCGCGCCGGGGGAGGCGTCGGCCTCCTGCTCGCGGCGGACGACGATCGGAATCTGCAGCACGACGGGGGACGGTGCGGCGTCGTCCGAGACAACGAGGACCCGGATGCGCGCGGTCGGGTCGAGGGCGGGGCGCGCGTCGTCGGCGAGGAGACGCAGGCGAGGCGGACGCGCCGATCGCGTGTACCAGCGCTGACGCGGCAGCCACTCGGCCAGGAGCGTCAGTGCGGTGTCCATACGTCGAGGCTAGCCCGGTCCCGGTCCGCGTGCCGTGTCGGTGCGGGGGCTCAGGCGCCCGTGGCCAGCGCGACGATCGCGGTGATCGCCGAGACGGCGGCGAGAAGCAGCGCCACACCGATGAGCACGGCGTGCACGATCAGGAAGCGCGTCGGCTTGCCCTCGGCATCCCGTGCCCGCGGGTCCTTCGCCACACGTCCGTAGAAGCGCGGCCAGACGAGCGCGTTGAACGCCGCGTTGACGAGGAGGAGGGTGATGAGGAGCGCGGTCACGTCTCGAGCCTACGTGGCGCGAGCGTCAATCCCTGTCGGGCTCGGCCTGGTCGTCGGGCTCGGTCAGGTCGTCGGGGATCGGGGCCTCGACGTCGATCTCGATGGTGGTGTACTCCGTCGGCACGCTCAGCGAGATGCCCGCCGGAGAGAGGATGCCGAGGTCACCGGCATCCGGCGGCAGGACTTCGCCGGGCACACGCGGCTCCCACGGCTCGGCCGGCAGGCCCGCCCATTCGCTCGGTTCCTCGGGGCGACTCTGGAAGATACCCATACGCCTATTGTGCTCCGGCGGCGTCGTCGGCGGTGTCGTCGTCGGGCGCCTCGGCGTCCGGGTCTTCGGCGGCGGACGCCGACTTCTTGCGCCGGGACGGCTTCGCCGTCTGCACCGCCGTGCCCACCGCCGAACCGACGGCGCCGGCCGCGCGCCGCGTTCCGGCACCGATCGCGGAGCCCGCGCGGCGCACGGTGCCGAACGCCGTCGCCTCGAGGCGGCTCGCCCCCGGGCGGGGTTCGAGTTCGGCCGGGTAGGCGAGCGGGGCGGGGCCGAACGCGCGACGGGAGCCGGCCAGCACGCGACGGCCGAGGAGGTGGTTGCCCGCACCGCCGATCGCAGCGCCGATGCCGAACGGCAGGGCCTTACCGACGACGGAGGCGCCGCCCTTCGCGGCGAACTGATGGATGAACGCCGACTTCAACCGGTCGACGAGCGGACCCATCGCGGCACGGGGCAGCGATTTCGTGATCATCTCGCCCCAGTACGCCGATCGGGGGGCGCCCTTCCCGGACATCTGCTTGCCGAACTGCGCGACGAGGTCCACCCCCTCCTTGCCGAGCATGAGGGTGAGCACGAGCGCCCGTGCACGGTCGGGGTTCTCCACGGGGATGCCGTGCAACTCCGCCAGCGACTGCGCGAACAGGGCCGTCGCGTCGAGGAATCCGAGCGTCTCGACGCCCGACAGTGCGAGGGTCATGCCGGTGCCGATGCCCGGGATGACGGCAGTGGCGCCGACCGTCGCACCCGTCGTCGTCACCGCGGCGAGGTAGCGGCGCTCCAGCATGCGGACGATCTCCGCGTTCGTCGCGTGAGGGTGGCGCAGACGGATGCTCCGCAGATGCGCGACGACCGCGGGGCGCTGCACACGCAGCACGCCGTCGAGCGCTCGGATCGTGCGTGGGTGTTCGGACGATCCGGGCGGCGGAAGGCCCCCGTCCCACGAAGAATCGTCGGACATCGAGTGGATGCGGGGGACCTTTGCCATGTCGCGCTCGATCCTATGGATGACCCCTGAGCGCGCGCTGGACGTTCACGAGCGCTGCCGAGAGCGGATCAGACGAACTGGTTGGCGCGCTCGAGGTCTTCCGCGAAGTCGACCTCGACGGCGTAGAGGTCGGAGATGTCGAGCGGCGCGAGCAGCAGACCGTTCTCGACGATCGCGAGCTCCAGTCCGCGCTCGAAGTAGTCCTGGTCGTCGACCCGGCCCAGCTGCGCGATGAGCGCGCGCTTGTCGGTGCTCGAGATGTAGTTGATGCCCACGGCCTCGCCGATGCCGCCCTTGACGGTCTTCGACAGCTCCTTGATGAAGCCCTCGGCGTCGACCGTGTACTTGACCTCTTCGTCGCTCACCTTGGCGGTGTTGACCGTCACGAACGACTGGTCGCGCTCGATGAGGGCGATCGCGCGGCCGAGGACCCGCGGGTCGAACACGACGTCGCCGTTCATCCAGAGCACGCCGCCCTTACCGGTGGCCTTCAGTGCGCGCAGCAGGCTCTTCGAGGTGTTGGTCTGGTCGTAGCGCTCGTTGTGCACGTAGTCGACGTGGGGGAAGGCGTCGATGATCGTCTCGGCGCGGTAGCCGACGACGGTGGTGATCCGCGCGCTCGACCCGAACGCTGCAGCGATGTTGTCGTGCTGCTGACGCATGATCGTGCGGCCGTCGCTCAGCTCGGTGAGCGGCTTGGGCAGGCTGCGGCCAAGGCGTGAGCCCATGCCGGCGGCGAGGATCACGGTCTGAAGGGTCGCGCTTTTGTGCGTCACGGGGTACTCCTGGAGGTTCTGTTCACTGTCCGTTCGACAGTCGGACACTCCTTCGTGCCATCCGCAATGGTAGCGAAGGCGCCTGGGAGGGCGCAGGAAGTGCCCGGTCCGTTGCCTTTTCGTGACATTCGCGGTAAGGATCGTCACGCGCCGGAACCACCCGGGCGAGGATGGGAAGCCCTTGCTAGGTTGGACGGGTGACCGCCTCACTGCCGCTGCCCGAGGACCTCGGGAACGATGCCGGGGGCGACGTCCGTCCGGATTCCTCGGCGCCGGCGAAGAAGGCATCCCGGCAGGCGTCCCGCCCCCGTGCGATCCGCGCGCCGCGGGGAGCGACGCCTCCCGTCGCCCAGGTCGTCCCCCCGCCCCCGGCGCTCTCGGCTGCAGAAGCGGCCGCCGAACGCGAGGCGCGCGCCTCCCAGGCGTCCCTCGACGACATCGTCGTCGCGCCCGACCTCGTCGTGCCCCCGCGCCCGCCCCTGCCGGAGCCCGAGGCAGAGACCGAGGTCGATTCCGAGACCCCGGCCGCCGAAGACTCCGTCCCGCCCCTCGACGACCCCGCCCCGGCCCTCGACGATCCCGCGCCGGCCGTCGATGACCTCGCGTCACTTGAGATCGACGTCGATGAGGCGGTCCCCGCGCTGCGTGTGCGGGGCGTCACGAAATCCTTCGGTCAGAATCGCGCCGTCGACGGTCTCGACCTCACGATCCCCGCCGGCACGTTCTACGGGATCGTCGGCCCCAACGGCGCCGGCAAGACGACCGCCCTGTCGATGATCGCGGGCCTCCTCCGGCCCGACGCGGGCTCGATCGAGGTCGCGGGTGTCGACCTCGGCGCGGACACGGCGCGCGCGAAGCGCCAGATGGGCATCCTGCCCGACCGGCTCCGCACGTTCGACCGGCTCACGGGACGGCAGCTGCTGTACTACTACGGCGTCCTCCGGGGCCTCCGCTCCGCCGTCGTGGAGTCGCGGACCGCCGACCTCGCGCGCGCGTTCGATCTCACCGACGCGCTCGGGCGTCAGGTCTCCGACTTCTCCACGGGTATGACGAAGAAGATCATGCTCGCGGGCGCCATGATCCACTCGCCGCGCGTCCTCGTGCTGGACGAGCCCTTCGAGTCGGTCGACCCGGTCTCGTCCGCGGTGATCCTCGACATCCTCTCCGCCTACGTCGCGCACGGCGGCACGGTCATCCTCTCCAGTCACGGCATGGAGCTCGTCGAGCGCGTCTGCAGCGGCGTCGCCGTCATCGTGGCGGGGCGCGTGCTCGCCGCGGGCACGGTCGACGAGGTCCGGTCGGGCCGGACCTTGACCGAGCGATTCATCGAGCTCTCCGGCGGTCCGAACGACGCGGAGGGCCTGGAGTGGTTGCACACGTTCTCCGACTGAGACTCGACCTCTTGATCGGCGCGCTCCGCGGGGATCGCCGTGCCGTCGTCCGCCGTCTGATCGGTGCGCTCGCGGTGATCGCCGCCGTCGTCGCGGTCTTCGTCGCCGCCCGGAGGCTGAGTGCGGTGGATGCCGAGGCGGCGCAGGCGGTCACGGTCATCGCGGGCTCGGCGCTCGTCCTCGGCGCTTTCGTCGCGGCGCTCATCGGCAGCACCGACGACCAGCTCGACCCGCGGCGTTTCGCCGTCTTCGGGGTGAGCCCCGGGCGCACGGCGGCGGTGATCCTCCTCGCGAGTCTCCTCAGCGTCCCCGTCCTCGCGCTCATCGCCATCGGCGTGGCGGTCTTCCTCCTCTGGACCGCGCAGGGCGCCGCGGCGCCGCTCACCGCCGTCGCGGTGATACTGGGCATCGTCACCGTCATCCTCGCCGCGAAGACCGGGCACGCACTGGCCGGCCTGATCCTCCCCGCGCGACGCACGCGAGAACTGACCGGGCTGCTGCTCGTCGGCGTGATCGTGATCGCCGTCCCGCTCGCGGTCTTCCTCGTCTCGCTCAACTGGCGCCGCGGCGAGGTCCCGGCCGAACTCGCCGAGGCCGTCCGCGTCCTGGCCGTCTCGCCTCTCGGCGCGGCGTGGGCGGTGCCGGGAGCGTCGGTCCTCGGATCGGCGACCGGTTCGCTCGTCGTCGCGGCGGGCACCGTCGTCGTGCTCGCCGGAGTGTGGGCACTTCTCGTGCGGAGGATCCTGACGACCACGACCCGCCCCGACGCCGGACGCGAGCGCGCCGGGCTCGGATGGTTCGCCCTCACCCCGGGCACCCCCGTCGGGGGCGTGGCCGCGCGCAGCCTCCTGTACTGGTTCCGCGACCCGCGCCACCTCGTGAACCTCCTCGTCGTGCCGATCGCCGCGATCGTCGTCGTGCTGCCGCTCCTTCTCGTCGGCGTGCCGATCGCGTACATCGCGCTCGTCCCCGCGCCGCTCATGGCGTTGCTCTTCGGCTGGCTGCCGCACAACGACCTCGCCTACGACTCGACGGCGGTGTGGATGCACGTCGCCTCTGCGGTCCGGGGAGCCGCCGACCGCCTCGGCCGACTCGTGCCCGTCTTCCTGGTCGGTGCCGCTGCCCTCGCCGTCGCCGTGCCGGTGACGGGATCTCTCCACGGCGACGTCGCGATGCTGCCCGCGCTCGCGGGTGTGTGCGCGAGCCTGTTCCTGTGCGCGCTCGGCCTGTCATCGCTGTCGTCGGTCATCGCGCCGTACCCCGTCTCGCGTCCGGGCGACAGCCCGTTCGAGCAGCCCCAGCGCACCGGCGGGGGCCTCGCCCAGGGCGTCGTGCTCGTCGGCGCGCTCGGCCTCAGCCTCCCCGCGCTCTGGTACGGCTGGCGGGCGCTCGCGGGCGATACGGATGCCGCCCTCACAACCCTTTGGATGGGACTCGGGGTCGGCCTCGTCGTGCTGCTCATCGGCATCCTCGCCGGCGGTGCCGTCTTCGACCGCAGCGGCGGGCGGCTGATGGAGTTCGCCGAGTCGACGTGACCGGCCCGCGCGTCGGTGCCCGCCGGTAGACTCGAGTGCCATGAGCACACCCCTCGATCGCCCTGACGAGGGCGGCACGCTGACCCTCGACCGCGAGCTCGAAGAGCTCCTGCGCGAAGAGAACATCGAGCCGGGCGATCACGAGCGGTTCTCGCACTATGTCAAGAAGGACAAGATCCTCGAGTCGGCGATCACCGGAAAGCCGGTGCGCGCGCTGTGCGGCAAGAAGTGGACCCCGGGCCGCGACCCGGAGAAGTTCCCCGTCTGCCCCACGTGCAAGGAGATCTACGAATCCCTGATGGGCTGAGGGCGCTTCAGGCGTCGATGTAGACCGTCGGCAGCGCCGGGTCGGAGCGGCTGAGGGCGAGCGCCTTCACGGGCAGCTCCTCCCGCACGCGGGCGTGGTGCGCGCGTGCCGCCTGCACTCCGTCGGGCCCTTCGTATGCGGTGTCGATCTCACCGTTCTCGACGAGGGTCACCTGCAGCGCGCGGGCGTCGGGGTGGTCGGAGGCGGTCTGGACGGCCTCGAACCCGTCGGAGACGGCGATCAGCTCGCTCGTCGCCGTGCCCTCATCGAGAGTGCGGAAGGCGGCCTTGCGCCCGCCCTTCGACGCTTTGTCGGTGGATGCCTTCGCCACCGCGACCCAACCTCCTGCGGCATCCTGCCGCGCGACGAGCTTGTAGACCATCCCCGCGGTGGGAGCTCCCGACCCCGTGACGACGGACGTGCCCACGCCGTACGCGTCGACGGGGGAGGCGGCGAGGGCCGCGATCGCGAACTCGTCGAGATCGCTCGTGACGGTGATCTTCGTGCCGGTCGCGCCGAGCGCGTCGAGCTGTGCGCGCACCTCGGCGGCGACCGTCGGGAGGTCGCCCGAGTCGATGCGCACCCCGCCGAGCTCGGTCCCCGCCACACGGACGGCGGTCGCGACGCCCTCGCGGATGTCGTACGTGTCGATGAGGAGCGTGGTCTTCACCCCGAGCGCCTCGATCTGGCTTCGGAACGCCTCTTCCTCGGTGTCGTGCAGGAGTGTCCAGGCGTGGGCGGCGGTGCCCATCGTCGGGATGCCCCAGGTGCGCCCCGCTTCGAGGTTGCTCGTCGCGCCGAACCCGGTGATGTAGGCGGCCCGCGCGGCGGCGACCGCCGAGTACTCCGCAGCGCGGCGCGATCCCATTTCGGAGAGCGGCCGGTCGCCGGCGGCGATGCTCATGCGCGCGGCGGCGTTCGCGACGGCGGAGTCGTGGTTGAGGATCGACAGGGCGAGCGTCTCGAGGACGACGGCCTCGGCGAAGGTCCCCTCGACCGTGAGGATGGGCGAGCCCGGGAAGTAGAGCTCGCCCTCGCGATAGCCGCGGATCGTCCCGGTGAACCGGTAGCCCTCGAGGAACGCGACGGTCTCGGGGCTCACGACCTTCTCGTCGCGGAGGTAGCGCAGCTCGTCGTCATCGAACCGGAAGTCGCGCAGGGCCGCGAGAAGCCGTCCGGTGCCCGCGACGACCCCGAAGCGGCGCGCACCGGGCAGGCGCCGACCGAACAGTTCGAACACCGAGCGTCGCGATCCGGTTCCGTCGCGGAGGGCCCCGTCGATCATCGTGAGCTCGTAGCGGTCGGTCAGCAGCGCCGTGGATCGCGTCATGACGTCACTCTATCGACGGCCCGGTAGGCTGGGGGATCGTGACGGATGCGCCGATCGGGATCTTCGACTCCGGGGTCGGCGGGCTCACCGTCGCCCGCGCGATCTCGCAGCTTCTCCCACGGGAGTCGACCCTCTACATCGGCGACACCGCGCATTCCCCGTACGGGCCGAAGCCCATCGCCGACGTCCGCCGCTACAGCCTGGAAGTCCTCGACACGCTCGTCGACGACGGCGTGAAGATGCTCGTGATCGCGTGCAACACGGCATCCGCCGCCATGCTCCGCGACGCGCGTGAGCGCTACGACGTCCCGGTGGTCGAGGTCATCGGGCCCGCGGTCCGCACCGCGATCTCGACAACACGGAACGGCCGGATCGGCGTCATCGGCACCGCCGGCACGATCGGGTCGGGTGTCTACCAGGACATGCTCGGCGTCAACGCGAACCTCTCCGTCTTCGCCCAGGCGTGCCCGCGCTTCGTGGAGTTCGTCGAGGCGGGCGTCACCGACTCGCCCGAGGTCCTCGCCGTCGCGGAGGAGTACCTCGCGCCGCTCCGCCACGCCGGCGTCGACACACTCGTCCTCGGCTGCACGCACTACCCGTTCCTCGAGGGGGCGATCAGCTACGTCATGGGCGAGGGTGTCTCGCTCGTCTCGAGCGATACCGAGACCGCCAAGGACGTGTACCGCCAGTTGGTGTCGCGTGATCTTCTCGCCGGGCCGGATGCGGTGGTCACGCACGACTACGAAGCCACCGGCGACTCCGCCGACGACTTCCTCCGCCTCGCCGACCGGCTGATGGGGCGCGGTGTCTCCGCCGTCCGCCTCGTCCAGACCGGCGCGATCGACCTTCCGAAGGGAACCCCATGACCGATTCCACCTCCGCAGTCACCGTCCGCGCCGACGGTCGCGCCGTCGACGAGCTGCGCCCCGTCACCGTCGAGCGCGGGTGGAGCGCGCACGCCGAAGGGTCGGCGCTGATCTCCTTCGGCGGCACGAAGGTGCTCTGCACGGCATCCTTCACCGGCGGCGTCCCGCGCTGGCTCACCGGCAAGGGCAAGGGCTGGGTCACCGCCGAGTACGCCATGCTCCCGCGCGCCACGAACAGCCGCAACGACCGCGAGTCGATCAAGGGCAAGGTCGGCGGCCGCACGCACGAGATCTCGCGCCTGATCGGCCGCGCCCTCCGCGCCGTCGTCGACACGAAGGCGCTCGGCGAGAACACCATCGTCATCGACTGCGACGTGCTACAGGCCGACGGAGGCACCCGCACCGCCGCGATCACGGGGGCCTACATCGCCCTCGCCGACGCGATCGAGTGGGGCCGGGCGAAGGGGCTCGTCGGCAAGAACGCGAAGCCGCTCCTCGACTCCGTCGCCGCCGTCTCGGTCGGGATCATCGACGGCGAGCCGATGCTCGACCTCGCCTACGTCGAAGACGTCCGCGCCGAGTCCGACATGAACGTCGTCGTCACCGGCCGAGGCCTGTTCGTCGAGGTCCAGGGGACGGCCGAGGGGGCGCCGTTCGACAAGCGCGAGCTCGACGCGCTGCTCGAGCTCGGCCTCGCCGGGTGCGCGGAGCTCCGCGACATCCAGGCGGGCGCGCTCGGCGAGAAGGCACCTGTCGGTGAGGGAGTACCGAACGGGTAGGCTCGTCGGCGACCGGAGGTACTGATGGCACGGCAGATCGTCCTCGCGACGCACAACCCGCACAAGGTCGAGGAGTTCGCGGCGATCGTCGCGGCGACCCGCCCCGACATCGAGGTCGTCGGCTATGACGGCCCTGAACCCGTCGAAGACGGGGTGACCTTCGCCGAGAACGCGCTGATCAAGGCGCGCGCCGCCGCGGCGCACACCGGGCTCCCCGCGCTCGCGGACGACTCCGGCATCTGCGTCGACGTGCTCGGCGGCTCGCCGGGCGTGTTCTCGGCGTACTGGGCGGGCCACCGGAAGGATGCCGCCGCGAACGTCGACCTCCTCCTCGACCAGCTCTGGGACATCGCCGACCCGCGCCGCGCGGCGCAGTTCGTGTCGAGCATCGCGCTCGTCGTGCCGAGCGGCGAGGCGGCGGAGCCGCGTGAGCACGTCGTCGAGGGCGTGTGGCCGGGGAGGGTCGCGACCGTGCGCGCGGGCGCGGGCGGGTTCGGCTACGACCCGATCTTCATCCCCGATGATCAGCCGGACGGTGCCGCGCGGACTGCGGGCGAGTTCACTGCGGAGGAGAAGAACGCGGCGTCGCACCGCGCTCGCGCGTTCGGCGCGCTCGCGCCTCTCCTGTCCGAGCTGTGAGGCGGCACGCTCCCGCGACCGCACGCGGCGCGACTGAGAATCGGACTCATTCCCGACTGGCGGCGAACACGGCACGAACGCGGCGCGCGGACGTTCATCCGCTCTAGCCTCGAGGTATGCACGATCACGCGCACGGCGCTGCGGCGGTCTCGGGGGTGCGCGGGCAGGCGAACCACCGCCTCCTCGCGATCTCGCTGTCCCTGACCGCGACCGTCATGATCGTCCAGGTCGTCGGCGCCGTCCTGACCGGATCGCTCGCGCTGCTCGCCGACGCGGCGCACATGTTCGCGGATGCCTCGGCGCTCGTCATCGCCCTGGTTGCGAGCCTCGTCGCGCGGCGGCCCGCCGACGAGAGGAACACCTACGGCTATCAGCGTGCCGAGGTGTTCGGGGCGCTCATCAACGCGGTCATCCTCATCGTCCTGTGCGTCTGGATCGCCGTCGAGGCGATCGAGCGGCTCCTGAACCCGAGCGGCATCGAGATCGCCGGCCCCCTCATGATCGCGGTGGCGGTCGTGGGTCTCGTTGCGAACGCGATCTCGATGTGGCTCCTCTCCGCCGCGCAGCGCACGTCGATCAACGTGCGCGGCGCGTACCTCGAGGTCCTCGGCGACCTCATCGGCTCGGCCGTCGTGATCATCGCGGCGATCGTCATCACGCTCACCGGCTGGATGCCGGCGGATGCCCTGGCATCCCTCCTCATCTCCGTCATGATCGTGCCGCGCGCCGTGTCGCTCCTGCGCGAGGTGTTCGCGGTGCTCGCCGAGCGGGCACCAGAGGGAACCGATGTCGGCACGATCCGCGAGCACATCCTGGGCACCGAGGGCGTCGCGGACGTGCACGACATCCACGTCTGGCAGCTCACGCGCGGCGCGCCGGTGTTCACCGCGCACGTCGTGGTGGAACCGCAGGTGCTCGCCGAGGGGCGCGCCCCCGCGCTCCTCTCGCGGCTGCAGACCTGCCTCGCCGAGCACTTCGACGTCGAGCACTCGACGTTCCAGCTCGAGCCTGTCGGGCATCGCGAGCACGACGCCCACTGACTGCGTCATGCTGCCTCCTGTGGCACGATGCAGGGGATGAGTACCCCGGCAGACGAGCTCGCGGCGCTCCGTTCGCGCGCCTACGGGCCGCGCGCCGACATCGACGACGATCCGGCGGCGCTGGCGCGGCTGCGCGAGCTGGAGGCGATGCAGAGGCGCGGACGCACCGTGACCGACGACGCCCCGCAGACGGTGCCGGCGCCCGCTGCCGTCGGTTCGGCCGCACCCGCCCCGGACGCGGGCGCCGACGCGTCCGACGCGGAGCGGGAGGACGCCACCGATCGCGATGCCGGGTCCGATGGTTTCGCCTCGGACGCGCCACCGCCTCCGCGCCCGATCGCGCGCGGCTGGATGATCGCCTGGGCGGCCTCGATCCTCGTCGTCGCCGTCACCGTCGGGGCCGTCGTGTTCGGTCTCGCGTCGATCCGCCCCGTGGATCCATCGAGCGGCGCCGCGCAGGTCGACACCCTCACGCCGAACGAGGCGACTCTCGACGGGATGGAGTGGATCAAGCGGTGGTACGGCACCGATGACAGCGTCCGCGGGTGGATCTACGACGGCCTCGCGGTCGTGCGGACGCCGATCGGCATGTTCGGGACGGGCTCGGACTGCCTCACCGTCGTCCCGGTGGATGCCTACAGCTCCGCCGACCAGTCCATCTCGGGGCCGATCTACTCAGGCTGCTCGGCCGGCTCATTTCCCGCGACGGTCGAGTTCGTGATCGATCGGGAGATGCCCGAGGAGCTGCGCGAACGGTTCGGGGAGGGCACGGCGCTGAGCTTCGTGCTCCGTGGCGACGCGGTGGGCGTCTTCCACGACGACCGGCCCGCGGTCACGCCGACGCCGACGATCCGTCCCCTGGCGCCGTGACCTCGTGCGGGGACATGTCACCCCGCACTCCGCGCCACCGTGCGTGACGGAGCGTCCCACCGGGCGTGAACTCCGCGAACTCGACCTCGCCGACGACCTCGGGCCGCAGCCACAGCGCGTCCGAAGCATCGGCCGCGGGAACCCCGACGAACGGATTCTCGTCGCTCCGAAGCGGCGTGAGCAGCGCGTCGAGACGCGCGAGCTCGCGTTCGGTGAACCCCGAGCCGACGCGTCCGACGTACCGGATCCCCTCCGGTGAGGGGATGCCGACGAGAAGCGACCCGATCGACCCCGCGCGCCCACCCTTGCCCGGGCGGATGCCGCCGATGACGACATCCTGTGTGTCGGTGAGTTTGACCTTGAGCCACTCCTCCGACCGCGTTCCGCGCCGGTACGGCGATCGCGGGTCCTTCACGACGACACCCTCGAGGTGGAGCTCCCGCGCCGCGGCGAGGGCGGCGTCGACGTCGTCGGCGACCGGGGGGACCACGATCGCGGGGATCGCTCCCGCGGCGAGAGTCTCCAGGCGCGCGCGACGATCTCGGAGCGACAGTGCGGCGATGTCGTCGCGGCCGATGCGCAGCGCGTCGAACAGCAGCAGGGAGACGGGGGTGCGCGCGCTCTCCCGCTCGATCTCACGGGGCTTCGTCAGGTGCATGCGCGCCTGAAGGCGCGAGAAGCTCGGGCGTCCCGCGGCATCCATCGCCACGATCTCGCCGTCGACGACGGCGGGTTCCTCGCCGAGTCCGGCATCGACGGAGGTGAGTTCGGGGTAGCGCGCCGTGATGTCGGTGCCGCTGCGTGCGCGCAGGCTGAGGCGACGACCGTCCCACGTCGCGATCGCGCGGATGCCGTCCCATTTGAACTCCACCCATGGGGCGCAGGGGTTGACCGAGACACCGTGGTCGCCCGCGTCGCCCCAGCGCGCCGCGGCAGCGGCCGCGACACCGGGCGTGGCGGGCACCGCGAGCATCGGCGCGTCGCCGCGCGATCGGTCCTGCGCCGGGCGAGGGCGAAGAGCGGGCGGAGCGGACGCCGCTCCTGACCGCGGGTCGTCGGCGAGCGCCATCCGGTGCAGAAGCCACTGCGACTTCTCTCCCGCCGGGTCCTCGCCGGCGCGGGAGGTGCGGATGAGGGCGAAGCGCCCCGTCCCGAGCGGGCCGCCCGCGCGCCCGTGCGCGGTGAAGATCACCTCGTCGTCGCGCCACTTCTCCGCCGTGTAGGTGCCTGTGTCCCAGACGGTCATCGTGCCGGCGCCGTACTGGCCCGCGGGGATGGTGCCGGCGAAGTCGAGGTAGGCGAGCGGATGGGGCTCGGTCATGACGGCGAGGTGGTTCCGTTCGCCGTCGGCGGGGATGCCGCGGGGCACCGCCCAGCTCACGAGCACGCCGTCTCTTTCGAGTCGGAGGTCGTAGTGGAGCCGGCGGGCATGGTGCTCCTGGACGACGAACCGCGGGGCGCCGGGCGGCGCCCCGCGACCGGGCGCGCTTTCCGTCGTCCCGGACGGGAAGGGCTCGGGCGTCTTCCCCTCGGTGCGCTTGTCGACGTAGGCGCGGAGCGCGAGCGCGGCGTCGCTCGCCAGCGGGGCGAGGAGGTCGCCGTCCTGCTCGACGCGCGCGAGCACCTCGTCCGCCAGGAGGTGGCGGAGGGCGGGATCGTCGAGCTCTTCCCACGTGCGCGGTGCCGCGACCCAGGGCCGATCGCGTCCTCGCAGCGAGTACGGGGCGATCGTCGTCTTCGCCGCATTGTTCTGGCTCCAGTCGACGAAGACCCGCCCCGGGCGGATCGCCTTCGCCATGGCGCTGACGACGAGGTCGGGGTGATCGGCTTCGAGCGCGCGGGCGAGTTCGCGAGCGAACGCGGAGATGTCCTCGCTCGAGCGGGTGCCGTCGAGGGGCGCGTACAGGTGGATGCCTTTCGACCCGCTCGTCACCGGCCGCGGCACCATTCCGACGCCGTCCAGGATCTCCCGCGCCCACCGGGCGACCGCGGCGCACTCGGCGAGCCCGACGCCGTCGCCCGGGTCGAGGTCGAGGACGAGGCGATCGGGCATCCCGCGCCCTCCGGTCTCGTCGCCCGCGCCGTCGAAGCGCCACTGCGGCGTATGGAGCTCGAGGCTCGCGACCTGCGCGAGGTAGACGAGCCCGGCGGTGTCGTCGACGAGCGGGTAATCCTTCGCGCCGCCGGAGTGATCGATCGGCGCGCGGCGCAGCCAGTCGGGGGCGCCCGCCTCGAGGTCCTTCGCGAAGAACCGGTCGCCACCGGTGCCGTCCGGCCAGCGGATGCGGGTCACCGGCCGCCCGCGCAGGTGCGGCAGCATGACGTGCGCGACCCGGGCGTAGTAGTCGATCACCTCGCCCTTCGTGGTGCCCGAGGTGGGGTAGAGCACCTTGTCGAGGTTCGTCAGGCGCAGCCGTCGCCCGTCGATCTCGACGAGCTGTCCGCGGTCTGGCATGCGGCCAGGCTAGCCGCAACCCCTGGCGCCGGCCCGCGCAGCCGGTGTTCACTGGGAGCATGAGAACGATCTGGAAGGGTGCGCTCACGTTCGGACTCGTCAACGTGCCGGTGAAGGTGTACTCGGCAACTGAAGACCACGATGTTCCGCTGCATCAGGTGCACGCAGCCGACGGCGGGCGCATCCGCTACCAGCGCATCTGCGAGCTCGACGGTGAGGTCGTGCCCTACGCCGAGATCGACAAGGCGTACGACGACGGTGAGCGCACCGTCGTGCTCACCGCCGAGGACATCGCTTCGCTGCCCGCAGAGAAGAGTCGCGAGATCGAGGTGGTCGAGTTCGTCCCGAGCGACCAGATCGATCTGCTCACGCTCGACAAGGCGTACTACCTCGAGCCCGATTCGACGTCGCCGAAGGCATACGTCCTCCTGCGGAAGACGCTCGAGCAGACCGACCGCACGGCGATCGTGCGGTTCTCGCTCCGCCAGAAGACGCGCCTCGCCGCCCTCCGCGTGCGCGGCGACGTCCTCGTGCTCCAGACGCTCCTGTGGGCCGACGAGGTGCGTGAGGCATCCTTCCCCTCGCTCGACGAACCGGTGAAGATCTCCGCCAAGGAGCTGGAGCTGTCGGCATCCCTCGTGGAGAGCTTCTCGAGCGATTTCGATCCGGACGAGTTCGTCGACGAGTACCAGCAGGAGCTCAGGACCCTCATCGACGCGAAGCTCGACAAGGGCGACGCGCTCGACACGTCCGAGACGTTCGGTGACCAGGCGGAGAAGAAGGATGCCGGGGAAGAGGTCATCGACCTCATGGCGGCGCTCAAGGCGAGCGTCGAGCGCAGTCGCGCGGCGCGGGAGGGCGCGGCGTCCTGATCAGCGGTCGTCGCCCTGCGGGGCCGGTCGTGGGGCGTCATCTTGTTCGGCGAACATGTCCTGTTCCGTGAAGACCTCGGGAGCGACGCGGTGGACCTCCGGCGCTGCCTCGAATGCTTCGGGGTCGAGCGCGAGCGCGGCGACGGCCTCGGCGTCGTCCGCGATCGCTTCGCCTTCCGCGACCTCGTTCTTCACCTTGCGGCGCTCGGAGAGGTAGTGCCAGAGCGTGATGAGCGCGGTGCCGCCGACGGCGGCGAGGAGGATCAGGTCGATGTACTTCGTCACGAGGTCGGCAACCCACGGGATGTAGGCGATGAGGTAGCCGATCATGGTGAGCCCGAAGCCCCACAGGAATGCGCCGATGAGGTTGTAGAGCGAGTAGCGGCGCCACGGCATGTGCCCGACGCCCGCGGCGACCGGCGCGAACGTTCGGACGATCGGGACGAAGCGGGCGAGGATGACCGTCAGGCCTCCGTAACGCTCGAAGAACGCGTTCGTGCGCTCGACGTTCTTGCGGCTGAACAGACCCGATTCCTTGCGTTCGAACACCGCCGGCCCGCCCTTGTGCCCGATGAGGTAGCCGACCTCGCCTCCCGCGAACGCGGCGAGGGCGATGAGCGTGCACACGACCCAGATGTTGACGCCGAAGATGTCGTTCGTGTGGGTGAGCAGGCCCGAGATGATGAGGAGCGTGTCGCCCGGGAGGAGGAACCCGACGAGCAGGCCCGTCTCGGCGAAGATGATGAAACACACCACGGCGAGCGCCCAGGGACCGGCGGCGCTAATGATGTTCTCGGGATCGAGCCACGGGATGAGGGCCAGAGAGTGCACGAGGGTCCCATCGGTCTGCAGGGGTAGGGTCTGCGACGCAGACGCTTCGAGCGTAGCCTGAGCGGCCCCGATTCATCCCTGTGCGAGCGCCGTGACCGTCCGTGATATTCACAGGGGTCACGCCGTGCGGAAGGTGGGACTTGAACCCACACGCCCGAAGGCACAGGAACCTAAATCCTGCGTGTCTGCCGATTTCACCACTCCCGCGAGGAGTGCTCAGTCTACCGGGGCGCTGTCGCGCATCTCGGTCGCGGTCGTGCTCGCGGTCGTGCTCGTCGCCGCGGCGGCGCGGGCGCGGCGCGGCGATCCGCCGATGATCCAGTATCCGAGGCCCACGAAGACGGCTCCGCCCACGAGGTTTCCGAGTCCGACCCAGAGGAGGTTGGTGCCGAACAGTGCCCACGTGGCATTCGGGTCGCCGGAGAAGAGCCCGACTCCGTAGGTCGTCATATTGGCGACGACGTGCTCGAAGCCCGACGAGATGAACGCGAGGATCGCGGCGAAGATGAGGAGGATCTTCGCGACGTCGGAACGCACGCGCGCGCACATCCAGATGGCGAGGCAAACGAGCAGGTTGCAGAGGATGCCGCGGACGAACAGCTCGACGGGGCCCTCCTGCGCCTTTGCGGCGAGCATGTCGGAGAGCATCTTCCCGGCGGGGGCGTTGGAGTGCAGCACGCCCGACGCGACGATGAGTCCGGCGAAGACGAGGGCGCCGAGGAGGTTCGCGACGAAGGTCGCGGCGATCGTCCCCGCCGCGCGCCACGGCGTGACGGCGCGCATGAGCGCGCCCTGGGGGAGCGTCATCATCGCCGAGGTGACGAGGTCGGCGCCCGCGAACACCACGAGAGTCAGCGCGACGCCGAAGACGAGACCGCTCACGAGTTTTGCGAGACCGTCGCCCGCAGCGATCAGGGGGCCTGCGGTGGAGACCATGAGGATCACGCCGACGCCGATGTAGGCTCCGGCGAGCATGCCCGACAGCAGGAAGCGCCCCGGCGAGCGCAGCGCGTCGGCCTTGTGCACGGCGGCATCCGCCTGCACGTCGAGGGTCTCGGGTATCGTCAGCACGATCCGTCAGTCTACCTGTGGTCAGACCACAGCGTCAAGGGCCGCCGGGCGTCCAGGCTGTGGATAACTCCGGCGCGGCGGGCGGCGACATTGTCAGGATGCCGGGGTGAGCCTCACCGTCCCCCCGCCCGCATCTGCCGCCGCGGCATCCGCCGTCCAGGCCGTCGCCGAGCGCGTGCGCGAGCGTCTGCGCGGCGAAGAGGCCGACCCGCTGCGCACGCCCGAACGGGCCCGCCAGATCGCGCTCGCCGAGGTGCGCCGCCACAACGACTTCGCCCTCGCGCGGGGTCTCGAGGTCATCGATGACGAGTCGGGATGCGTACGCGACGTCCTCGCCCGCGTGTCCGGGTACGGACCGCTCCAGGCGCTCCTCGACGACCCCGAGGTCGAGGAGATCTGGATCAACGATCCCGCGACCGTCTTCGTCGCCCGGGCGGGACGCAGCGAGCGCGTCGCCCTGCGATTGACCGAGGACACGGTGCGCGACCTCGTCGAGCGGATGCTCCACGCCACCGGACGGCGCATCGACTTGAGCCAGCCGTTCGTCGACGCGTCGCTGCCGGACGGGTCCCGTCTTCACGTCGCGATCCCCGATACTGGCAGAGTTCCATATTCGATCGGGCACAGTTCGTGGCCGTCCCCGTCCTGGAGCGTTCATCGTGAGCGCCTTGCGGGTGGGCTACGCGCGTTGTTCGACGGCTGAGCAAGACCTTGAAGTTCAGCGTCGCGAGCTTGCCACCCTTGGCGTGGATCCTGATCGGATCTATGTCGATCACGGCCTATCGGGGGCGACGCGTGACCGCCCAGGACTAAGGGAGGCGCTTGCTGCCGTTCGTGACGGGGACGTCCTAGTTGTGACGAAACTTGATCGTCTTGCCCGATCGGTTCGGGACGCCTCGGAGATCGTTGAGGATCTGACGGTTCGAGGCGTCGTGCTTCAGATAGGAACCAGTGTGCACAACCCGCACGATCCGATCGGTCGTCTGTTGTTCAACGTCCTCGCGATGGTGGCTGAGTTCGAATCCGACCTGATCCGGGCACGGACGCGCGAAGGCATGGCGGTTGCTCGGGCGAAGGGGCGCTTACGTGGTCGAGCGCCGAAACTAACGCGAAGTCAGCGAGCCTTGCTGGTGGACTTACACGCGAAGCAAACTCACTCAGTGCAGGAGATCTGCGAGCTGTTCGGCATCTCGCGTGCGACGGTCTATCGCGAGCTCGAGCGGGCGAGGACGACGGAGGGCGTCACTGATCGGGATTCCGCTCGGGAGCGGGCATGAGGTGGGCGGGTTCGATCCCGAGCGCGTTCGCGAGATCGTATAGACGCTCGAAGCTGATCCCGCGGTCACCGTGCTCAAGGTGAATCAGCATGTTTCTTGTCACGCCGGATTCCAGCGCGAGTGCCTCCTGCGTGAGTCCTGCACTCAGCCGCGCGGTGCGCACTGCGTGACCGACCAGAGTTCGCGCCTCCTTCCACGCGGAGCGCTGCTCAGGAGTCGTTTGAGAGGCGGGGACCGGCACCAGACCATTCCCATGCAATAGTGCACTAAAGTCAGCCCTACTAGTTATGCATCGTGAATTCTTGCGTCGGAGAGTGAGGCTGATGCGTCCGATGACGCAAGAGAACGGATCGAGCCCAGCAGTGATCACGGTCGCCGCTGACCAAGCCGGCGCGGTGCGTATCTGCCTAGGTGACAAGGTGCTGGTCGAGCTTTGCGCGAGTGTCGCGGGCGTAGCCCCACCGCCCTCGGGCGCAGGCGAGCGTCAGTTGAATCCAATGCCGCAGCCGCCCCCGCGCGCTAGACGCCCAAACCGGCGGACGCAGGGATCGGTGCGAGACGATACCGACGTCGGCTCGTGCGCAGCGGATCCGCCGGTGACAGCACGAGTGGTGTTCGATGTCGCTCAGCCGCTGTACGACTACTTGGCGCGGTACGCCGACGAGGTTGCCAACCAAGTTGGCGTTGCGCGGGTGCCGCGAACCGATGTCATGCGCGCGCTGGTGCTTGCCCTGGCCAGCTCAAGGGATGTGCAGGCAACGGTAGGTGTCATCCTTGCCGGAGGGCGCGGAGTGCGTAGACCGCCGTCAGCATGGAGCGTGTGAAAGCTAGGCCGCACGAAGCATCCGGGCTCAACGCGCGTGGCCGTGCGACCTGTGCGCGCTTCAGTCGTCCGGTTGTGTCATGCATCGGGGAGTGCCACGTGAGCTTCGCGAGGCTCCAGGTCGAGCGCGGCCGTCGCAGTTCGGTCGGTCGGGTCCACGGCGTCGACGCGTCGAAGGACGGCCACGGCGTGGTGCGGCGAGGGTTCCCCAGAGCGCCGTAGCACGTGGCTGGATCGGGCGAAAAGCCGCTCGTTTTCGCCGGGTCGGGCCTCAGAAAGAGCAACTGGCCCACCAGCGTTGGTCGCGAGTTTCTTCAGTACTTGCTTGTGTCAAGGCCGCTACACTCAGCGCCATCTGCTGATTGGGAAACGGGGAGAAGATGACGGTCGTTCCTGTCGCCTATGAGATTCCAGACGACATCCTCGCGGGGCTCCTATCGGGCGAGTACATGCGCTTTGGAAGCGTGGTGCGAGATGGAACGAAAATCATCATGCACCTCAAGGAGGTCGCACCTCCTATCAAGGAGCTTGGTCCAGAGGGCGGCGCCACGCTCGCCATCGGGGCGGCGCTCAAGAACCCGAAGGTGCTCATCGGACTCGGAACCGCCACGGTGATTGCCGTTGGCTCTGTTGCGATATGGGCTGTCGCAAAGAGCAAGAAGCCAGCTGAGCCCGAGGTGCCGGCCTCTGTCGTGGAGTACAACGAGGCGCTAGCTGCTTACCTTGGAGCGATCCAGGAGGGCACCTTGACCGCGGCCGTCCTTGACCGCCTAATTGCAGCCCTGGACGCTATCAAGGATGACTCCGTTGAGGGCGGCATAAGAGTCGAGTTCTCGGTCGAGCAGTCCGCCGCACTGGTGGACTTGGCTGTGGACTTCACCAAACGACTCGCCGACGCCAACTCGGTACGGCTCGACGACTGGCAGTTGAGCATCGTGCCGGAGTCGAACCCGATCATCGACCTGCGCCAGTGGCTGGAGCTTCAGAAGCGCATTGTCGAGCCTGATGACGAGCTTGGCAGCTCCCACAGTGTCGCCTGACTCGCGTAAGCGGACGCGGCCCGACCCCACGTTGGTTCGGGCACTGCCACGACCCGACGATCTCCCAGTCGGGAATCAGTACGAGTACGCGAATCGGCTGTCTGTCTTCGAAGACCTTCCGATGGCGTGGGGTCAGTGCGGCATTGCGATGGCTCAAGGTGTCTCCTGAAATAGATCGGTGGCCGGCCGCGTTTGCGGCCGGCCACCGATGAATGGGGGTGGGGAGGGTGCTCTACTTGGCGTCTTGCGCTTCGTGGAAGGAGAGTGCCGGCTCGAGCCAGGCATCGAGCCCGGCCCCCTGGAGGGCAGCCTGCTCAACGCTGATCCAGCCGTCGCCCATGGGGCGGTCTGTCCCCATCAGCGCGGGGTGGCAGCCGGGGCGCGCGAGCAGATCCTTCGCGGCCGTGGGATCAATGCGTAGCAGGAGCGCTCCATCCCGGCGCGCGGCGACGACCATGCGTCCCTCGACCATGAAGGACACGCCGCCGAACATCGGCACCTCGCGAGGGTCGCGGTCACTTAGCGCTTCACGTACCCGCTCGACAAGGTCCTTCTGGGCCGTCATCGCCCGCCCTTTTCGATGTACTCGGGTCCGCTGTAGTGCAGGTTCAAGGACGTGATGCGCCCGCCGTCGAAGGTGAAGAACTCCGCGAAGGTCATCGGGCCGCCGGGCATGGTTGCGGTGTAGAGCACGGCCGATCCGTGAGGACTGTGCACGTCATGGATGATCTCGATCTCCTGGACCGTCCCGATGAAGCCGGCTACGCCGATCAGGAAGCCCTCGGTCGCATCGGGGAGATGTCCAGCGAGGGAGCCGGTGAAGTCGAGGTGGTCGCCAAGCAGGGGCCGCAGGGTGGCCCCGTCCTGGTAGTCATCGGTGCCGGACTCGAGGATCCGGTAGTAGTCCTTGAGGACCTGTGGCGCTTCGGAAGACAGCGTGGCAGGCATGACTCTCCTTGGTGTGACAATGGTGCTTGATACTTTCAAGCAGATACTTGAGAAAGTCAAGGGGGTCACGTGAAGTCCTACGGTCAGCTCTGCTCGATCGCCCGCGCGCTGGATGTCGTCGGCGACCGGTGGACTCTCCTGATCGTGAGGGAGCTCCTGATCGGGGGTGAACTGCGCTTTGGTGAAGTGCAGCGCGGCCTGCCTGGCATTGCGACGAACCTGCTCACCCAACGCCTGCGGGACCTCGAGACGAACGGTGTCGTGATTCGCGAGCCCTCATCAGGCACCTCGGGCACGCCGACATACCAGCTCACCGACCGCGGCCGGGCCTTGGACGGAGTGCTGCGTGAGCTTTTGAGGTGGGGTGCCCCGACAGTTCCGGATGCGCCGAGCGACGCGATCTTCCAAATGCATTGGCTCAGCCAGCCAGCTCGCTTCCTCCTCAAGGATCACCGACCGGATGATCCCGCGGTCGTCATCCGGTTCGGCACCTTCGACGACGGCTTCGACCTCACCGCAGCCGGAGGCACCATCACGGTGGCCCCCTGTCGGCGCGACGCCAGCCCCCTGGCGGCGATAACAGGGCCGGGGCCGATCCTGGTTGCCCTCCTGCAAGGCGCAATGCCCCTACCCATTGCTATCGCCCAAGGTGTGCATGTCGCTGGTGATGCCGCAACCTTGACGCGAGTGCTCCCACCGCCCCCGCCCGCGTCAACTAATGTCTCCGGTCAGTACATCTAGACCAGGTCGGCGCCTGACCACGGCTCAAGTGTTGATCTGAACCTCCGGCCGGTGCGACGAAAACGCTCAGGCGCGGTTCTCTTGCGGGATGGAAGCTCCTCGCGCGATCGCTCCGCTTGCTGACCTGCGCACTGGGTCGCCAACTGTTGGTGAAGGCTTCACGCTCGAGAACTTCCTGCGGCCAAAGGCCAACCACGGAAGGGCGTTGTCACATGACGGGTCGACGCCGTCTGCCGTAGGCGCTGTCTCACTTGCCGCTCCCTCATCCGGATATCTGTTGAGACGGGTTTGCGAGACGGTTGGATCCGCGACGCGTCGCGAGCGCTCCCCGCAACGGCCACCGTCGCAATGGGGGAACGCCAATTGAGGCAGCAATGTCTGTTGGCGCCAGTAACGTAGAGCTTTGCGGAAAGGCGCGCGATCGGCACGCCTGCCTTCGATAAGGGAGATTCATGGCGCTCACAGGCCCCGAGCATCTGCAGGTGCGCTTGCCCGTAGCGGAGGCGCTGCGCGTACTCGGCTGGGACGAGCGGCAGATTCAGTGGCAGCCGGAGTGGCGCGTCCCCCAAAGCCCTAGCGACGCGGCGCGAAGGGAAGGCGGGCATGGCTTCTCGGGCTGGCCCGTCGATCTCGTGCTCTTCGAGGACACAGAGGCGCCGACCGACTGGCAGAACGTGCTGGGCCTGTTCGAATTCAAGAAGCCGACTCTCTCCGAAGGTGTCTCACAGCTCGAGATCTATCTCGCCCGTGAACCGCGTGCGAGATTCGGCGTATGGACGAACGGCACGAAGTCGGCAACCGTTTGGAAGCTGCCCGATGGCAAGTTCAAGACCACGAAGCACGACGAACTTCGACTCCCGACGCCGGGAGATGACTTCGAACAGGCAAGTGGTCGCGCTCTGACATGGCGCGACCTCACCGTACCTACAGAGTCCGACCTGAGGGTCTCGTTCAAGGCACTTCTTGACCTGGTTGTCGCGCGCGACTCCGTCGTTACTCGGTCTGAGATGCAACTCGACCAGCTGTGCAACCTTCTGCTTCTCAAGCTCGAGTCGGACACCAACGGAAAGCTCGTCAGGAGCAAGCCGCTGATGTTTCAGCTTCGTGCTACCGAAGCAGAAACCGCTTCGCACATCCGGGACGAGTTTGATCAGCTTGTCGAACGTCGCCAGGAGGTGTTCCGCGAGGAGCAGGCGCCGCAACTGCTCCTCGACGACCACACGATCAAGGAAATCGTGTACGCGTGGTCAGGCTGGAACATGCTCGAGGTCGGAGCCGAAGCCGTCAGCTCGGCATTTCAAGTCTTCCGTCGGGCGAACCTGAAGGCCGGCGAGGGCCAGTACTTCACTCCCGACAGGGTTGTTCGAGCGGCCGTCCGAATCTTGGACATCCAGCCGGATGATCAGATCATTGACCCTGCTTGCGGCACAGGCGGCTTTCTGATCGAGGCATTCCGGGACGTCTCGACCCGAATCGGCTCAGATGCTGACGTGCGAACGTGGGCGCACCGACAGGTGTATGGCGTGGACAAGGACAGCATCAACATCAAGCTCACCCGCGCAATGATGATGGTCCTCGGCGACGGCTCGGTCAATATCCACATCGGTGACTCTCTGCGGGAGGATCGATGGGCGACCGACTATCCCCACCTCCGCACCGCAATGCGCGATGGGGCATTTACGGTCGTGCTAACCAACCCCCCGTTCGGCGAGAACCTCAAGATTGCGGCCAAGGACTGCGAAGTCAACAAGTACACCCTCTCAAAGGCCGCCGGAGGCGATAAGTACAAGGACCTCGAGCTGGGGCTCGTGTTTCTCGAGCGTTCGTATCGCCTGCTTCGTCACGGGGGGCGCCTCGGCATCATTCTCCCTGAGACGTACTTCTTCTCATCCAGCTACGCCTACCTCCGCGACTGGATCAACGCCCGATTCGCCCTGCGAGGGGTGGTTAACATTCCGATGGAGGCGTTCCAAGGTTTCTGCCGCGCCAAGACCAACCTCTACGTGATGGAAAAGGTCGCATGATGGTTCACAAGCCAAGCTGGTTCCGAGATGGAGAAGTCTTCGTATCCTTCGCCGACACTGTCGGTATCAACAAGGATGGCAACACGTTGTTCGCGATCGACTCCACCACTGGCAAGCGCACTGCGACTGTCGACGACAAGGTCGCTGCAGACGTGGAGGCTTTGCTGGGTGAACGTACCGGGGCTACTTCACGGTGGATCCCGAACGACGACTTCTCGCTCGCTGTTCCCAGCTACTACAACGATCGGCACACAGCAGAGCTAAGTGATCTGCTTCGTAAGCCCGGCTATGACGGCTTCGAAGTGCGCTCGCTTGGCAGCTTGATCGAGGACAAGCTCATTCTCGCGCGCCCCGGTCACGGATCACCCTCAGCAGATGTACGCGACGGAACCTTCCCATACATCAAAGTCTCGGATATTCGCGCCGGCCAGGTGAACATCAACCCGACCAACATGGTTCCTCTAGTCGTCGCGGAGCGATTCTGGCGAGGCGAGAGTTCGGGCTTGCGTCCGTTCGATCTGATCACCCCGGTTCGCGCGAGTAAGAACATCGGTGACTTCGCCATGCTGATGCCCGGCCAGCAGGACATCGTCGTGACAAAGGAGGTCCTGATCCTCCGGGCCGCAGATCTCGCGCCGGCGGACAACTTCTTCCTGATGTGGGCGCTCTCTCTGAACTCAGTTCGGTCACAGTGGGACCGGGTGGTGTTCATGCAGACCAACCGCGAGGACGTCGGGCGGCGCTATCTGGAGATCAATATTCCCTGGCCTACAGACTCAAAGGCGGCAGGCCGGGTGTCGAAGGCATTCCGTGACTACTACCAGGGCATCGAAAAGCTGCGGACCGAGTTCACCCGTGAACTCGCGCGCGACGGAATCCATCATGTATATCTCGGCGTTGTCGACGACGACTAGTTAGCCAACGTCATCGTTGGTTCCTCACCCTCAGTACTCCAAATGACAACTCTGGACGACTGATCCTCTAGGTGGCAGCTCGCATGGCGGGGTAGCTGCTCCATGTGCGTCCGGAGACCTGCGCCCACCGCTCTGCTGAGCCCGGGGAGAGACCAAGTAGGTCCGCAATGACGCGCGCGGGGACCTCTTGAGCGAAGTCTCGGAGTGCGGCATTTCGGGCTTGAGTAGCGTTGATGCCGACGCGATTGAGCGCCGAGCCGAGTGCTCCCGAGGTCAAGTGTTGGCCCGGTGCGTACCCGACGAAGAGCCATGGCTCCGTGCCCACGCGCGTTTCGTGCGCTCGTCGGATTTGGGTTGCCAGCAGGGCACTCATTCCGGCGGGGATGGTCAGCTGCTCGCGGCCAAATGTGACCTTCCAGTTGCCGTCCGTGCGCGCGAGAGCGGTGGTCCGCAGGGCCACGGTGCGCGCGAGCGTTTGGCCCAGCGCGATGACGAATAGTCCGCCGACTCGGGTCGCGAGCGGAATCGCCTGGTCGTTCAGAAGGCGTGCAATATGCCTCGACCGCTCGCTGGCGCTCATGTTCGCGTGCGGCGCATTGCGGCGCGGGAATGACGGTTTCTCGTAGGTCACGGGAGTGTTCTCGTGTGCCCACCGGAGGAACCCGACAAGTAGCCGACGCGGGTAGGGCCGGCCGGCGAGGAGCTCGTCGACGTCGTGTTGAGTCGCCTGCTGGAGGGACTTCCCGGCGTTCCTGAGAGTTCCAACCGCCTCTGTTGCGCGGATGAGTTCGTCGCGGGCGCGGCGGTAGCGACCGTTGTCGGCGCCGCGCGTCCGGGGTGCGTATTCCTCGAGTCTTCGCTCCAGATGCCATCGAGAAAAGGTCTGCAGTAGTAGACGATCGCTCGTGCTCGCGATTTCCTGCAGGTGGATCTGTGACCATCGGCGGTACTGGCCGAGGTCCGGGTTGTCGTCTTCGTCCAGTCCGGATTCGATGAGGAGCGCGCGGATTTGGCGGGTTGCACGTGATGCGCGCATAGCGTCGAGTGCTTCGAGTGTCGCGGGGATCTCGCCGTGGGTCATGCGTCGGAGGATGTCGGCGGCTTGGCTTGCCTCGCACCATTCGACGACGGCTCTCGCGTGGATTCCGGGGCGATCGATGAGTCGCCGGAGCGGCTCGAATCGCTCGAGGTCTGGCCCGAGGATTCGGTCGATCGCTGCGGGCTTCTTACACTTGAAGCAGCGCTTGCCTTGCCTCCCGGCGTCTTCGTGTCCGCAGCCTGCGCAGGCGAACGGCTTGCCGAATCCGACGCACGACGCGCACAGCCACTCAGGGAATCGGCCGAACAAGCACACGGCGGGGCGGTTGCATCGATCGCACTTCTTTGGGTAGCGGATCGCCATTTGCACGCAGGACTCGCACACCGTCCGGGTCGGGAGCAGCCGGATGTGCTTCTTCTCCATGTTGCACATCTCGCAGTAGCCGCTGGGTCGCTTGTTGCAGGCCGGGCAGAGTTCGCCGGAGCGCGTGGTTGCTCCGCACTTGCGGCACGGTCGCGGGATACGCTGCGACAGCTTCGTGAACGCTGCGCGAGTCCAGCAGTCCTCGCAGTAGGGGATCCGGCCGAGCCGGGCGTGCACGCGCCGACGATCGCCGCAGGCGAAGCAGGTTTCTGGAGCCCTCCCGCGCTTGCACGCGACGCAGAGTCTCGCTTCGCTTCCGCGAACCCCTGAGACTAGCCCGCGGTCCCCACAGCCGGGGCATCGTGGCAGGAGCGCCATCGTTGAGTGCCCGTACTTGCAGATCGCGATCGCAAGGCGTTGAACGCAGGGCTCGGCCTCGACGTTGTCGAAGATGCGATTGGGAGGCAGCGCGGTGAGGGACTTCTTGAGCTTCTGCGCGCTGTAGAGACTGGTGCTAGTGACTTCGAGGCATGCGTGGAACAGCTGTTGCTCGGTCACGTCCGTGACCACCGGTTCGAGTAGCGAGACGCATTCGAGTATCAGCGCCCGCCACGGTGGGTTGGGATCCGTCATGAGGCGCCGGGATCGCGCAGCTCCGCTCGTGGGGGCCGGAGGCTGCCGATCGGAGTTCGTGTCTGCTCGCCGTCATTTACAGCGACGAGCGCTTCCTTCGCCCGGACGCTGATGAGATCTGCGGGGGAGCAGTTGAGGATGTCGCATAGCGCGCCGAGCACTTCGATGTTGAGACGCTGCGGAGTGTGGGCGACGAGCCGGTACACCTGTTCACGTGAGAGCCGTACTCCACGCTCCGCGAGCAGCGGCTGCAGCGCTGTCGTCTGAAACATGCGTTGCTGTGACATCAACTCACGAAGGTGCCAGGTGGTCTCGATTGTGCGCATCGCTTCTAGCTTCCCTCCCCGTCGGGCGTTGCCGGGAGCACCCTTGCCATGGCGCTCTGGAACACCCGGTTCTTAAAGTCGTTGCTCACCGACGTGTAGATCGCCGTCGTGGAGGCGTAGGCGTGCCCCACCTGCTCCTGCACGAACCGCTCTGCATAGCCAAACTCGATGCAATGGGTGACGAACGAGTGTCGGAGACTGTGAAGGGTGAGCTCTTCCGGTAGCCCGGCTTGATCACGGATGGTGGCGAACCGTCTATCGAGGTAATGCGCCGAGATGCGCGTCTTTCTCTCAGTTACCCACAACGCGGACAGATCCCCGGGTGCGAACCGGGGACGTGCCTCCTCGACCCACTGTCGCATCCCAGAAATGATCCAGTCGAACTCTGGGATGAGCAAGACCGTGCGTCGCTTCGGGCCGCCGCCCGCCGATGCCTTTCCCCATCGGACACTCACCGAACCGTACGGCCCCCAGCTGGGCATGAGGTGGTTCGGATGCAGATCCACTAGATCGAGCCCGACGACCTCCCGCCGCCTCAGCCCGAACGCATACGTGGTCTTGAGCAACTGTGCATCGCGTAGCGCGCCGAGAGCGCCCTTGCGCTGGTCGCGGATCAGGGCGCTGACGCGCTCATCTGCGCAGTCGAATAGGCGCTGAAGTTCCGGAACGGAGAAGGGACGTCGCTCGCCGCCGGACTCGAACTCGGACAGATGCCTGGTGGTATTCCAGCTGTAGCAAATCTGCGTAGGCGCGCTCCCGAACTCGGCGATGCAGCGGGACACCCACTCGTAGTGAGGGTCGATCAGATACCCACAGAACATGCGGATCGTCTCGTGATCGTGACGCAGAGTCGTACGGCGCAGGTTCTTGCGAGAGGCGCGATGTGCGGTGTACTCCTCGACGTCCTGTGGGCGCCAAGTCCAGGGGTACTCACCCGACCACTCCTGAAAGCGCCTAATGCTCTGGACCCGCTGCCGAATCGTCTCTGATCTCAACCCGCGCGATCGCTGCTGGAGCTCCCAGCCGCGCACCATCTCCGTCCACGCTACATGCTCGGGATTAATGCGCGGAAGCGCTCCTTGAACGCTGTTGACGGGTCCGCGCACCGGTGTCCTTCCTTGCATCATTGTCTGGTTAGATGCATCATTGCGTTGAGCGGTCCAGAATGCAAGCCTGGAGCTCGGGAACGGGCCACCGAATTGGGACTCACTGCAGGCCCTCTGGTACCTCGAACGGATGCGTCAGATGCAACTGGCTACGGTTTACAGCGACGTCGGCTTCACGGGCAAGAACGCGCAGCGGGAGGGGCTACGCCAGGCGCTTGCGGCGGTGCGTGAGGGTGACACCCTCGTGGTGCCGAAGATGGACCGGCTGGCCCGCAACGTTGAGGACACCCTGCAGATCGTGCGTGAGCTCACCGAGCGGGGCGTGATCTTCCAGATGGGGCAAACCGTGTACGACCCGCACGACCCGTGGTCGAAACTGTTCCTCACCTTCCTCGCGGCGATCGCTGAGGCTGAGGGCGGGTGGATCAGTCTGCGTACACAGGAGGGGATGGCGCGGCCGAGCGTGCGGAAGAAGCTCAAGGGCCGGCAGCCGTCGATCCCTGCCGAGACGGATGCGGCGATCGCGAAGGCACTCGATGAGGGTGCGCAGAGCGCCGCGGATCTCGCCCGTGTTTTCCGGATCTCGCGCAGCGGGGTCTACCGAGCAGCCGCCAGGCACCGAGCAAAGGTTGAGCAGTGATTCATCTGATTCCCGTCCCGGACGCCAATGGAGTGCCGCAGCTGTGGGTGAATGTGACCCACCTGGTGAGCGTGATGCCGGTGTACAAGGGCGGCGCGACGGGCATCGTTGTCGAGGCAGAGTTGAAGATGGAAGGGATACCGCTGCAGCGGGTGCGGCTGGGAGAACACTTCGACAAGGCCACGGCGGAGGATGCCTTCCGCCGCTGGCTTGAGCTGCTGCAGAGACCGGAGGAGTGATGCCCGGCAACTCGTGGCCGGCGCTCTTGATTGCCGCGATTGCTCTCGTCCTCGCGGCATGGCTTCTACTGCGCGCCCAGAACTCACCTTCTCTGCCCGCTGATGTTGCCGGCATCCGGCTGGAGGTGACCGCACCGCTGGTGGTGGAGGATCGCGTGCTGGAACAGCTGTGGGAGGTGCCCGTCGTCCTCACCAACACGACCCGGCGGCCGCGACCACGCTCCGCGCGTGCACATCCAGCCCGACACTCGTACGCTCAGATATCAACTGGGGCCTCCCTCACGTATGTGGATAGGCGAAGCCGGAAGACCGGCTCGCAACCCACGGTCTACGCGAGCGGAGGCCTCAGGCTCAACCACTCATAGCGTCTAGGAGCGCCGTGGGGAGTGGTCTGGCCCGGACTTCGTCAGGGAGCCGAGTGCAGTCATCGCGGAGGTCTCGATCGTCGCGATGTCATCGAGCAGTTGACTCGCCTTGGCGAGATGGTCCGGGCTACCCGAGGCACCTGCCTTCTCGATGAGTTCGGCAACGCTCGTCCAGAGCAGCGCGGATTCGGCGAAGAGATCCCTTCCCTGCTCTACGAGGTCCGCGCCCGGCCTGCCTTCGAGTAGTCCGTGGCACTCGGTCAGGAAGTCTCGGTACAGGTTGCGAAACAGTGCGCCTCCGGTGCCCGCGCGTTCCATCAGGGTGGCGATGACTGTGAGGTTGCGGCCGGGGTCCTCGACTCGATCGAACCACGAGTGCACGCGCTTGGCTGCTGTGCGGATTCCTCGGTTGCCGAGGTTGGCGATCGCCGGCGTCAGGAAGTCCTCAGCGCACGCGGTGATCGCGGAGATGATCGCTGGGATGAGGTGCCCGCCATCCATGTTCGGCACCGCCACCTTCACGGTGAAGGACCGGTGGCGGGCCGACATCGGCCCGCGTGCGGCTCGCGCTCTGGCCAGGCTCTCCAGGCTCGTGGACACGGCTCCGCCCTGCTGCGCGGTGTCGACCAAATAGGCCCGCTCGGCGTCGTAGCCGTACACGGCGACGACGTGACCGGCGAAGTGCACGCGGGATCCGAAGTACTCCAGGTCATGGCTGTCGAGCTGTAGCCCTACGGGGATCCCATCGTCGATCGAGGAGCGGACCTGGTCCCACGCCTTACGTGCGGAGGTGGTCTCCTGCACGCGCAGCTCGAGCCCCAGCCGTTGGGTCAGGTTCTGGGCGAGCACGAAGGGCTTCACCCTGCCGCCCAGGAAGGGCAGCTCCTGTTGCTTCGAGTCCCAGTAGATGAAGGACAGCCCGCTCCCCAACCCAAAGAGCATCGGTTCGGAGAGGTCGAGTCCGGCATGTCGCAGGAGCACGCCGAGCGCCGTCGTCTCGCAGTGCGAGCCGCCGGCCGTGGAGACTCCGTCGATGATCGTCCTGTCGGGCGGTTTGAGCTCGGCCTTGTCACTCATCGGATACCTGGACTCGTTCGGCGAGCCACGACCTTTCCGCCTCCAGGAGGCTGAGGGAGTAGGAGAAGACCTCCCGTGCGGGGCGTGGGAGGGGAGCTTGCGACCGCTCGGCTTCCATGACTGATGCGATCCTGGCCTCGAGCTGAATCAGCCTGCTGCGCAGCGCCTCGTCGTAGGCGCGCTCCGAGACCAGCGGCAAGTTGGCCAGTCCGACGAGGACCGGATGTGGGACCGCCCGAAGATCGGCGATGAACGCAACGGCTTCATCTGCGGCGATCTGCCACCCCTCCGCAGTGGCCTGGAACACCCGCCGAGACTTCACGCCAGAACGGCCCTCGGCGGCCTCGATGAGGCCGCGCTTCTCCAGCTTGGCGAGCACGTAGTAGATCGATGAGAAGCCGATGTCCGTCCACTGTCGGATGCCGCGCCGCTCGATCACCTGTTCCAGGTCGTAGCCGTGCCGGGGGTGCTCAACGATCAGGCCCAGCACGGTCAGTTCGGCAGGAGTCAATTCCACCCAACTATTCTAGCACTAGAATAGTTGGCCATCGGAGACCCACCTGGAGACCGGGCCGGGCGCATTCGCCCCCAGCTGAGGCCCCCGGGACGGTGGTGTCAGATCTCGTCGACACTCGACCCGACGGCGGTGCCAAATGGTGCTCACGGCCGCCGACAATCGGTGTCCGATGAGACCGACAGAATCACAACTATCCTGCCCGCATGGCAGCGGCTATATTTCTTTCTCGGCATTGCTGGCGTTCGTGCCGGTGAGCTTGCTGATCGTCGCCGTTCCCGGGCCTAGCGTTGTGTTCACCGTCGGCCGAGCCCTCAGCGCAGGGCGCGCAGCGCATTGGCGACCGTGCTCGGCAACGGCGTCGGTGTGTTCGCCCAAGATGTCGTGATCGCCGTCGGGCTCGGCACCGTACTCGCTTCGGTCACCTGGGCGTTCATCGCCATCAAGGTCACCGGCGGCTGCTACCTGATCTGGTTGGGCATCGAGGCGATCCGCCACCGTCACGTCACCATGGAGGCTGCCGATACCCCACAGCAGTTCCTGCTGACCGACTTCCGCACCGGTGTCACGGTCGGGCTGACCAACCCCAAAACGCTGATCTTCCTGTACGCGCTGCTACCTGCGTTCGTTCCATCCGGAGCATCCACCGTCCCCCAAATGCTGCTGCTTGGAACGATTTTCGCGGCGGTAGCGGTCGCGGGTGACAGCGCGTGGGTCATAGCAGCAGGTACCGCCCGAGCCTGGTTCACTCAAAGCCCTCGGCGCATCGGACGGCTCCGCACAGCCGGTGGAGCCATTCAGATCGGGCTCGGCACCTACACGGTCGCCACCGGCGCCAAGCTCTAAACCGAAGGCCGCAGTGCCAGCGTCATGAACACGCTGTTCGGATCGGCACCGTAACTGCCGAACGGTGGGCAATCGGTGAAGCCAGCCTTGCGGTAGAACGCACGCGCGGGGGCGAAGAAGTCCATGCTCCCGGTTTCCAGCGACACCCGGTTCACCCCACGACCTTGGGCGTCCTGCAGCACATGGTTCAGCATCCGGGACGCGATCCCTGCACCACGGCGGGCTGGCGCGGTGCGCATGCTTTTCAGTTCCTCATGTCCTTCAGCCAAGGCAGCCAGTGCGACCGTGCCGACCGTCACGTCGCCGTCACGGGCTACCCACAGCCGCACCCCGGGGCCTCGTAGCGCACCGACATCCAGGGCGTGCTGGCTCTCCTGCGGGCCCGTCGGGGCAATGTCATCCAAGTGCTCCTGCAAGAACACCGTCAGACCCGGATCATCGAAGTCAGCCTCAGCAATCTCGATCACCTCAAACAGTCAACCAGACCCGACAGGCGAGGCACACGGGGGGTCCGTCTTAAGTCGTCGCAAGAGGGTTCACTTCAACCCGCCGTTGACACCTCCTGGCGCATAGGCTCGCACTATGGCGCGTGTGAGGGTGCTCGGGGCAGGTGTCGTTGGATCGGTCTACGCGGCGCTGCTGGCCGACGCCGGTCACGAGGTCACCTTGACCGCACGAGGATCGAGACTCGTCGACCTGCGCCGCCATGGACTGCTCGTGGGCCTCGACGGCCGGATCCTTGCGCCCGACGTGGCCGTGACGAAGTCACCGGAAGTGACAGACTGCGACGTCCTGCTGGTCGCCGTTCGCGGTGACCAGTTGGCTGCGGCCCTGGACGACATCGCAGCCAGCCCGGCTGGGTGGGTCTGGATGTTCACCAACCCCCTCGAGCTGCGCAGTGACGTGGAGGATCGCCTGGGCCGCGACCGGCTGGTCTGGTGCTTCTCCGGTGTGGGCGGCGGCGTGAAGGACGGGCAGGTGACCGCCCACCGGGTGGGGCAGCAGCCCACCGTGGTCGAGGGCGGGGCAGCCGGCTCCAAGTTCGCGTCGCAGCTGCTCGGCGCGATCGACCCCCACCTGCGGACCGAGCCGGACATGCACGCCTGGTTGGACACCCACACGGTGTTCGTGGCCGCCATGGCCGCCCTGGTCCTGGAGCAGCCCTTGGAGACGCGATCACAGCGAGTGCGCGGCGCTGTCCTGCTGGTTCGGGCCATGCGACAGGCCTTCGACTCCCTCGAAGCGCAGGGGGCTCGCATCACACCGCGCAACCTGCGGATGATCTTCGGCCGGGTGCCCCTGCCGATCGCCGCCCTGTACTGGGCTGCGCAGCTGTCACGACCCGTCGTGCAGGTGTCCATGCTCCCCCATGCCACCGCGACCCGAACCACCGAACAGCGGGCCGTGGCCGCTCACGCCCTGGACCTCGCGGGCCACGGCCCCGGCCTCTACCGCCAGCTGCTCGCTCCTTTGGCCGGCACCTGAGCGGGTGCTCGGAACGCACTACTTTGCCGCGAATGGCATGGCAGGTCCACGCGGGCTAGGCAAAACTCTGGTGTGTGATCACCGACGAGCGACTCCAGCAGATGGCCGATGCTCTCGCATCAGTTCCCGGCATCGTGGCCATCGTCCTGGGAGGCAGCCGAGCTCGCCGCACCCACCACGAGGCCTCGGACGTCGACCTCGGCCTGTACTACCGCGCCGAAGGACTCGACCTCGACGCCCTGGCCCGTGCGTCACGCGCTTTCAGTGACACCGGGCAGGTCGAGATCGTCGGGCCCGGCGGCTGGGGGCCCTGGGTGAACGGAGGTGGCTGGCTAACCGTCAACGGCACCCCCGTCGACTGGATCCTGCGCGACCTCGACCGCGTGCACGAACAGGCCGACCGCGCCCGCCGCGGCGAGTTCGCCTTCCACCCCCAACCCGGTCACCCCCTGGGCTTCCTCGACGTCAGCTACGCCGGCGAGGTCGCCACGTGCCGTCCCCTCGCCGACCCCGACGGCGCCGTCGCCGGGCTGGCAGCCGATCTCAACCCGTATCCCGATGCCCTGCGCGTCGCGTTCATCGACAACCTGTGGCAGGCCGGTTTCTTGGTAGATGCCGCCCGCAAGGGCCTGCCCAAGGACGACAGCGCGTACGTGATGCTGTGCTGCTCGACCGCGCTCATGCTCTGCGCCCACGCCTGGCATGCCAATGCCGGGTCGTGGGTGACCAACGAGAAGGGCATCATCGTCGACGTGGCGCGACTCGACCTGGACACCCACGATTTCGCGACCAGAGCCAACACCGTCTTGCAGTCGTCCGGGCACATGGGACTCAGTGAAGTCGTCACCAAGACTGCATCTGTCGTGGAGGACACTCGCGCCGCTCTCCGGCGCGAACCGTAAGCGACGCTCGCTCATGCCGCTGGGCTCGCGCAAGGTGGGTCCACTTCTGGCCGTCAGCCAGGGGCCAAGTGGGGTTGACATAGCCAGCTTCGCGCGTCGTGAGCCTGCCCGACCTCGCTGGCACGCACGCTCCTCGGCTGCGCGACCGTGTACGGATGGGCGCATGGGGGTCTCTCTGGATGCTCGTCGCGCTCAAGAATCCCTCGGTGGGCGGAATGGCCATCGCACTGTTCTCCTGGCTCGCTGTCCCGATCGCGCTTGTAGGCGAGGCCACGATCGTGCTCGGGAAGCCGGTGTGGTGGCTCCTGCCCCCCGCGATCATCGTGTGGGCGCTCGTGATGGTCGCCGTCATGGCTGCAACGCATAGGCAAACCCCGCAGCAGCGCAGCTACCTGTCTGACGATGACACGACGATCTTCCGCATCCGTCAGAAGCGCGACAACCGGCGCGAACCCGACCAGGGCTCCACGTTCATCGTCGACAACTTCTGCCGCAGCCTGCGAGCTCCCAAGGGAGGCGCCCTGCAACTCATCGAGTCGCTGCATCCACAGCTCGCGGAAGCGGTCGACGCGCGCGACGCGGCCACGGAGATCACCGCGGCCCACCCCGCCCTCGCGAAGCGCTACCGACAGATCGACCCGCTGCTCGAGTCGCGTGGCATCGCCGGAGCGGCGGCGCCGTTCTCGTGGCTGCGCGCCCGGGGGCGGCGACTTCGCAAGTCGCGGCGCGCCCTGTGGTCGGATGTCTGCGATCTGCTCGTGTCCGCGGTGCGCGCGGGCATGTCGCTCCCTGACGCGCTGGCCGCCCTCGCGGTGAGCGGTCCGCCCGCCCTGCGTCCTGCGTTCGCGCGGTTCGCCGACGACATGGCCGCGTCGGGGCACTTCGACTCGAGCGCGCTGCGGCTGAAGGCGGGGCTCGCCGACCCGGTCGCCGACCGGATCCTCGAGACGCTCCGGATGGCGCGTCAGGTCGGCGGCACCGAACTCACGAGCGTGCTGCGCGCGCTGTCGGCGTCGGTGCGTGCGGACGCGACGCTGCGCGCCGAGGTCGAAGCCCGGCAGTCGTGGGTGCGCGGAGCCGCGGTCGTCGGCGTCGTCGCACCCTGGATCGTGCTGGGTCTTCTCGCCCTGCGACCCGAGGGCGCCGCAGCGTACTCGAGTGGGGCGGGGGTCGTGGTCGTCCTCGTCGGGGCGGCGGTCTCTGTGCTCGCCTACCGCCTCACGATCCGCCTCGGTCGCCTACCCGAATCACAGAGGTGGTTCGGATGAGCGCCGTCACCGCTCTCGCGAGCGCCGTCGTCCTCGGGGCGGCGCTGGCTTCCGGCATCCTGCTGGTGGCGCAGCGCGCGCCGCGCTGGGCCGCCCCCACTCTCAGTCGCCGCGTGGCGCCGTACCTGCGTGACATCGCCGATCCGGCCGGCATCACGCCTCTCGAGCCGACCGGGCTCGGGCTGGGCTGGCGCGCCGTCCGCGATCGTCTCGCCGCGAGCTGGGGCGGGGGAGAGGCCCTCGCACAGCGGCTGCGGCAGGCCGGCGCGCCCGTCGACGTGATCGCGTTCCGCGCGACCCAGCTCGGTTGGACGGTCGGCGGGCTCGCCGTCGGCGGCGTCCTCGCGGTGCTCGCGACCCTCGCCGGACGCGGCGGCATCCTCACAGCCCTTCTGCCGCTCATCCTCGCGGCGGTCGGCGCGATCCTGTGCGAGCAGCGTCTCGCGCAGGCGGCCCGTCGCCGCGTCGCGCGGATCGAGGAGGAGCTCCCCACGGTGCTCGAGTTCCTCGCGCTGTGCCTCGCCGCCGGTGAAGGCCTGCGCGACGCCCTCCGCCGCGTGGGGGAGGTCGGTTCGGGCGTCCTCACGGCAGAGCTCCGCGCCGCCGTGCTGGCGAGCGGCACCGGGTCGAGCCTCTCCGACGCGCTCCTCGCGGTCGCCCGGACCTCGGAGGTGCCGGCGCTCTCGCGTGCCGTCGAGCACCTCGTCGCCGCGATGGACCGGGGCGCTCCGCTCGCCCACGTGCTGCAGGAGCAGGCCGTGGACGCGCGTGAGGAGGCCAAGCGCGCACTCATCGAATCGGCCGGGCGCAAGGAGATTTGGATGCTCCTTCCGCTCGTTTTCCTGATCCTGCCCCTCTCGGTGCTGTTCGCCGTGTTCCCCGGGATCGTCATGTTGAAGCTCGGAATCGGATGACCGGTCACGGTCGGAAGGAGGCGGACATGATCCGCTCGGTATGGGGGCGACTGCGCTCCTCGCTGCAGAACACAGTGCAGAACACAGTGCAGAACACGGTGCAGGACACGATCGACGACGAACGCGGCGACGTTCCCGGATGGGTCCTCGTCACGCTGATGACCGCCGGACTGGTGGTCGCGATCTGGACGCTCGCGGGGCCCGCGCTCGCGGACCTGTTCCAGCAGGCACTCGAGCGCGTGTCGGGGATCTGACGCCGTGCGGCGCCTGCGAGACGACGAGGCCGGGTCGGCCCCGGTCGAGTTCGTGCTCGTCGGCACGCTCCTCACGGTCCTGACTCTCGCCGTCGTCCAGCTCGCGCTCGTCGTGTACGTGAGGAACGTCCTCCACGACGCGGCGGTCGAAGGCGCCTATCACGGCGCGCTGGCCGACACCTCTCCCGCCGAGGGCGCAGCCCGCACGGAACGGCTCATCCGCACGGCCGTTGGCGACGGACTGGATGCCGAGGCGCGCGCGTCGGCGACCGACGGCGCGGCGGGCCCGCAGGTCGAGGTGACCGTGACGGCGACGATGCCCCTCGTGGGGCTCATCGGCATCCCCGCCGCCCTGGAGGTGACCGCGCATGCCCCGCGTGAGAGCTTCGACTGATCGGGACCGGGCGGACGACGACGGCTCGGCCGCGCTCGAGTTCATCCTCGTCGGCCTCATCCTCCTCGTCCCGATCGTGTACCTCGTGATCGCGCTCGGCGCGATCCAGGGGCAGGCCCTCGGGGTCGAGACGGGAGCGCGCCAGCTCGCCCGCACGATCGCGGAGTCGCCCGACGCGGCGACCGCCGACGCACGTGCCGACCGGGTGCTCGACGCGATCGTCACGGAGTACGGGATGGATGCCGAAGCCGTCGATATCTCCGTCGCGTGCGCGTCGGCATCCCCCGGATCGTGCCCGGAAGCAGGCTCTCTACTCACCGTGACCGTGAGGACCTCGGTTCCGCTCCCGCTGATCCCGGCGATCTTCGGGCTCGACGAGTTCGCCCGCGTGCCGGTCGAGGCGGCGTCGGTGCAGAAGGTGTCGCGGTACTGGACGGGGGAGCGGTAATGCGCCCGCGGCGCCCGCAGGAACAGTCCGACGAGGAGGGGTCTGTCCTTCTCCTGACGCTCGGCTACGCGGTGCTCGCGCTCGTCCTGGTGCTCGTGTGCGTCGACGCGACGAGCCTCTACCTCACGCAGAAGCGCGCGGATGCCGCCGCCGACGCGGCCGCCCTCGCCGGCGCCGACGGGTTCGCGCTCACCGTCGACGGCGGCACGCCGACCCCGACCCTCACCGACGACGGCGTCTACGACCAGGCCGAGGAGCTCCTGTCGGCGCTCGGCACGGCGACACTCGTCGAGGCATCCACGCCGGATGGGGTCTCGGCGCGCGTGAGCGTCGAGACGGTGTGGCATCCGCCGGTCCTGACGCTCTTCGTCCCCGACGGGTTCACGATCTCATCCACCGCGACCAGCCGCACGGCGCTGCGCTGAGTCGAGCACCGACTGCTCGTTGCGCGCCGCGACCTCTACTCGCGAGCGCGCCGAGGCACGAACCGCGGCACCCAGCGGGCGAACGCCGCCGCGCCGGCGAGCCCCACAAGCCCGATGGCTCCCGTCGCGACCGACAGTGAGAACGCGGCGGTGAGGCCGGATACGACGAGGGGCGCGACGGCGCCGCCCAGGTCGGTGAGCGTCCGCCACGAGCCGAGGAACGGGGCGGGGTCGGCGGCCGGGGCGACGTCGGCGCCCAGGGTCAGAAGGATGCCGCTCGACAGCCCGTTGCCGACCCCGAGGATCGCGGCGCACGCGACGAACCACCCGGTCGCCTCGGGCAGGTCGTGGGTGAACGACAGGACGACGAACCCGAGCCCCATGATGACTATCGCCGGGAGCGCGGCCCACAGCCGCCCGAAGCGGTCCATGACCTGGCCCGAGGCGTAGAACAGGGCGAAGTCGATCGCTCCGGAGATGCCGACGACGATCGCGATGGTCTGCGCGTCGAGGCCGAGGGACACGCCCCACAGCGGCAGGATCACCTGGCGCGCCGAGCGCACCGCCGACAGCGCCGCGGCGGCGACGCCGAGCCGCGCGAGCACGCCGCGGTGGCGCCACATCGTGCGGAAGACGCCCACGCGCTCGATCAACGGGATCGCGCCCGTGACCGCCTCGCCGGAGTCTTCGAAGGCGGTGTCTTCGAAGGCGGTGTCTTCGACGGCGCGCGCGTCGAAGCTCGCCGCCGCCTCGGTCTCGGGGTCGGGTCCGACGAGGACCAGGACGATCGCCGCCACGAGGCACACGGCGAAGAACCACACCGCCGCGTGCTCGTCGCCGGTCAGCGCCAACAGCGCCGCGGCGATGAACGGTCCGACGAACAGCCCCAGGCGGAACGTGCCGCCGAGCAGCGACAGGGCGCGGGCGCGGAACGCGAGCGGCACGCGCGTCGTCATGAACGCGTGCCGCGCGAGCCCGAACGCCGCCGCACTCAGCCCGATGACGAAGACGGATGCCGTGAGCACGCCCAGGTTCGGGGAGAGGGCGAGCCCGACCACGCCGAGCAGGGCGAACCCGCCGCCGAGCGCCATCGTGACGCGTTCGCCCAGGCGCGCGACGGCCGCGCCAGCGGGGAGATTCCCGCACAGCTGCCCGACGACGAGCGCCGAGGCGACGAGCGCTGCGGTCGGAAGGTCGGCGCCGAGGCGGGCAGCAAAGATCGGCAGGAGCGGGATGACGGCGCCCTCGCCGAGGGCGAACAGGAGCGTAGGACCGTAGATGACGGGGGCGAGGCGCCACAGGAACGCCCGGATGCCTCCGGGCGGGCCCGGGGAAGAGGCATCCGTCATCCCATCCACGTTAGTCTGGAGTGTCATGCTTGAATTCGATCCCTCTGCCGACATCCAGGCCCTGCGCGCCACCTTCTCCGACATCGCGGCGGTGGTCGACGTCGAGGCGCTCCGTGCCGAGATCGACCGACTCTCCGAAGAGGCCGGCGCCCCCGATCTCTGGGACGACGTGGAGAAGGCGCAGAAGGTGACGAGCGCGCTCAGCCACCGCCAGTCCGAGCTCAAGCGCGTGACCGACGTCGAGCGTCGCCTCGACGACCTCGACGTGCTCGTCGAGCTCGCCCAGGAGATGGACGACGAAGACACGGCCGCCGAGGCCCGCCGCGAGATCTCCGACCTCCAGGACGTCATCGGCCAGCTCGAGGTTCAGACCCTCCTCGACGGCGAGTACGACGACCGCTCCGCCGTCGTCACGATCCGCTCAGGTGCTGGCGGCGACGACGCGACCGACTTCGCCGAGATGCTCCTGCGCATGTACCTTCGCTGGGCCGAGCGCCACAAGTACCCCGTGAAGGTGATGGACACGTCCTACGCGGAGGGGGCGGGCATCAAGTCGGCGACGTTCGAAGTGGATGCCCCGTACGCCTACGGCACCCTGTCGGTCGAGGCCGGGACCCACCGTCTCGCGCGCATCAGCCCGTTCGGGGGCGCCGACAAGCGGCAGACCTCGTTCGCGGCGGTCGAAGTCATCCCCGTCATGGAGGAGGCCGTCGAGGTCGACGTCCCCGAGGGCGACATCCGCGTCGACGTGTTCCGCTCGTCCGGCCCCGGCGGGCAGTCGGTCAACACGACCGACTCCGCCGTCCGCATCACGCACCTTCCCACCGGCCTCGTCGTCTCGATGCAGAACGAGAAGAGCCAGATCCAGAACCGCGCCGCGGCGATGCGGGTGCTCCAGACGCGCCTGCTCCTGCTCAAGCGCGAGGAAGAGGCGGCGAAGAAGAAGGAGCTCGCCGGCACGATCACGGCGAGCTGGGGCGACCAGATGCGCTCGTACTTCCTCTACGGGCAGCAGCTCGTCAAGGACCTTCGCACCGGTTACGAAGTCGGAAACCCGGCGGTCGTCTTCGACGGCGACCTCGACGGCCTCATCGCCGCCGGCATCCGCTGGCGTAAGCGCAAGGACGACGACGACTGATCCCCGCGCGGGGTGTCGCGACCGGCATCCATCCGTGGCGCGCTTAGGCTCGTCGGGTCATGATCCGGTTCGAACACGTCACCAAGAAGTACCGCGGGACGAGCAGACCGGCGCTGAGCGACGTCGACTTCGACGTGCAGCGCGGGGAGTTCGTCTTCCTCGTGGGCGCATCGGGGTCGGGAAAGTCCTCGTGCCTGCGGCTCATCCTGCGGGAGGACACCCCGACGGAGGGTCGCGTGGTCGTGCTCGGACGCGACCTGCGCACCCTGTCCACGAGCAAGGTGCCCTACTTCCGGCGTCACATCGGATCGGTATTCCAGGACTTCCGCCTGCTGCCGAACAAGACGGTGTTCCAGAACGTCGCCTTCACCCTCCAGGTGATCGGGTCCTCGCGCGCGTTCATCCAGCAGGCCGTACCCGAGGTGCTTCACCTCGTCGGTCTCGACGGCAAGCAGAAGCGCCTGCCTCACGAACTCTCCGGCGGTGAGCAGCAGCGCGTGGCGATCGCCCGCGCTCTCGTCAACCGCCCGCAGATCCTCCTCGCCGACGAGCCCACCGGAAATCTCGACCCGGCGACCTCCGTCGACATCATGCAGCTGCTCGCTCGCATCAACGAGGGCGGCACGACCGTCGTCATGGCCACGCACGAGGCCGGCTTCGTCGATCAGATGAAGCGCCGCGTGATCGAGCTGCAGAACGGTGTGATGGTGCGCGACGACCGGCATGGCGGCTACGGCGACACCTCGGCGATCCCGAGGCTCGCCCCGCCGCAGGAGCGCGGGGCCGCGGCGACGGCGGCGCTCACCGCCGTCCTCGAACTGCAGCGCGAGATCGCCACGTCGCGCACGGAGCCGGTGCCGCCCGTCGTGAGCGAGGCGGCGGCGGATGCCGTCGCCGCCTCCGCCGTGGCCGCCGCCGTCGCCGCTACTCCGGCGCTCGCCTCCGACACGACGGCGCCCGTCGAGACCGCGGCGGGCACGGACCGGGGCATCGGCGCCGAGGCCCACGACGCGCGGCCCGCCACGCGCCCGATCCACATCGATGCGCCCGTCGTCCAGCTCGACGGCCTCGATCTCGACGACCTGGGTGTCGCGGAGCGGCTCGGTCTGGCATCCGACGAGGACGAAGTGGGGCCGACCTCGTGAGGGCCGGTCTGATCCTCGGCGAAGCACTCACGGGTCTTCGTCGGAACGCGTCGATGGTCGTTTCGGTCATCCTCGTCACCTTCGTCTCTCTCACGTTCGTCGGCGCCGCGATGCTCATGCAGATGCAGATCGGCGAGATGCGCGACTACTGGGTCGACCGTGCGCAGGTGTCGATCGTGATGTGCCGCGAGGATTCCACCGTCACGACCTGCGTCGACGGTGCCGCGAACGACGACCAGCTGGCCGAGGTCGCCGAGCGGCTCGAGAGTCCCGCGCTCAAAGACCTCGTCCGCGACGTGCGTTTCGAGTCGCAGGACGAGGCGTACGCGAACCTCATCGCGCTCTACGGCGACGAGTACAAGGCGTACGTGACGCCCGCGCAGCTCGGCAACACCTACTGGGTCGGCCTCGTCGATCCCTCGACCTCCGATGTCATCGCAGAGGCATTCGGGGGGATGAACGGCGTCGAGGCGGTGAAGAACCAGATGCAATACCTCGAACCGCTCTTCTCCGCCCTCACCGTCGCGACCTACATCGCGGTCGGCATCGCCGTGCTGATGCTGATCGCGGCCGTCCTCCTCATCGCCACGACCATCCGGCTCTCCGCGTATGCGCGAAGACGCGAGGTCGGCATCATGCGCCTGGTCGGTGCCTCGAACCGGTTCATCCAGACCCCGTTCATCCTCGAGGGCGTCTTCGCGGCGTTCATCGGATCGCTCCTCGCCGGAGGCGCGATCATCGCCGGCATCCACTTCGGCGTGGGCGCGTACCTGCGCGAACGGGTGACGTTCATCACCGACTGGGTGGACATGAAGGATGCCGCGATCGTCATCCCCGTGATCATCGTGATCGGTCTCGTGCTCGCGGCGCTGTCGGCGGGCTTCGCCATCCGGCGATGGCTGCGCACCTGACGCGTTCGGCGGCCGGGGCGCGGCTGCGGTAGGCTGTCAGGCTGGCCGCAGGTCGCGGTCGTCGTCAGGAGAGTCATCATGCCCAGGGAACGCGGGGAGAAGGTCGTCGCGACCAACCGTCGCGCGCGCCACGAGTACGCGATCGAGAAGACGTACGAGGCGGGCATCGTGCTCACCGGCACCGAGGTGAAGTCGCTCCGTGAGGGGCGCGCGAACCTCAGCGACGGCTACGCCTACATCGACGGGGGAGAGGCGTACCTCGACGCCGTGCACATCCCCGAGTACTCGCAGGGGCATTGGACGAACCATGCCTCGAAGCGGACGCGCAAGCTCCTGCTGCACAAGGCGGAGATCATCAAGCTCTCGCACGCGATCAGCGCGGGCGGCTACACGCTCATCCCGTTGAAGCTGTACTTCTCGGACGGCCGCGCGAAGGTCGAGATCGCGGTCGCGAAGGGTATGCGCGAGTACGAGAAGCGTCAGACGATCCGCGAGCGCGAGGACAAGCGCGAGGCGGAGCGCGCCATGCGCAGCCGCAACCGCCTCGGCGACTGAGCGAGCGTCCGGCGCCGCGCCGCCGATCAGGTGGCGCTGAAGCGCGCCTCGACGGCCGCGGAGACGACGATCTCATCGGGGCGGAAGTCGACCGTCGCGGGCGGTGCGGCATCCATCGCCATGGCGGCGCGTGCGAACATGCGCGGCTGGCCCTCGGGCGAGCTGCCGTCGAGGAGCCCGAGATCGGCGATCTGCACGGGTGTGACGGTGGTGCGACCGATGGCGGCCGCATACGCCGTCGCCCGCTCCACCGCGACCCCGACCGCCTCGGTCGCGACCTCGCGCTCGACGCGTGCGCGGGTCTCGGGGGTCAGCTGCCACTCGACGTTCCCGGCCTGCAGGCCCTCGGTCGCCGCGACGCCGTTCAACCAGTCCGACAGGGCGAGGACGTCGGTGAAGGTCGCCGTGAGCTCGACCGAGGCGTGGTGGATGGGGTCGAGCTGACGGCCCTCGTTGTTGCAGGGGCGATCGGACCACACCGAGACCCGCTGGCTCGACCAGTCGGCGATCGTGCCGGCGGCTTTGCGTGCGTCGAGGTCGGCGCGGACCGGTTCGGCGAGCGCGGCGATGCGCTCAACGACGGGTCCGCGTTCGGGACCGTCGGCGGCGGCGACGATGTGCGCGACGGCGCGCTCGGGAAGGACGCGCGCCTCGCTGCGCCCCCGGACGGTGATGATGACCTCGCTCATGGGGTAAACTGTAATGCTCGGATGCCAACGGCACCCGAGCAGCACTCCTTCACAACTCCACAGCGTGACAGTGGCTCTCTGGCCACGTGGCTCACGGGGCTGATCGGTTTCGACAGCGCCTGCGAAGCTGCGGGAAGCGGGCCGAGGATGCAGGGTTATCTCGTAAACGATCTCTGCGAACCAATAGTTGCCGATGCAAAGCGCAACGACTTCGCCCTCGCTGCCTAAGCGAGCCTGAAGTCCGTCAGACCGTAGGCGATCCCGCTACGGACCCTGGCGTCATCTAGGGATCTTGCCGTGTGACGGGGCCTCGACGTCACGCGGGACTCTTCTGAGGCTGGGCTCGTCGACCTAGGTGTCTGTGACAAAGGTCGGAGCCGAGCAGAACGCCTCTACAGACTGCGCCCGGAGAAGACGCAGTATCTCAGCGTTGGACGGGGGTTCGATTCCCCCCAGCTCCACGACGCCGCTGTCACGCAGGTCGTGCACGGAGATGTGCGAAGGCTGGAACCATCGATCGTCGAGATCCGTCTCGAGATCGGGGTTCCGGCCTTCGTCGTTCGTGGGGAGGTGCTGGGGGCGCCGGGCGCCGCCGTCAGCTCGCGGGGCGCGAGATGAGCAGGAGGTTCTGCTTCGTGTCGGAGACGGTGACCCACCCGTCGCCGAACTCGTACGTCATGCCGTAGCCGTTCTCGTCGATCGTGGGGGCCTGCATGGGGTCTTCGGTGATGTACAACGTCTCGGAGCCCTCTTCGCGCAGCCAGCCTTCGGCCTCGAGGCCCTTCTGCATGCGCGTCGCCTGGTCGGCGGTGATCGGAGCCCAACCGAAGAGCATGAGGTTCCCCGACGGCACGTCGTAGTCCGCCCACGTGCACTGAAGTCCACCGTCGACGGTGACGCCGCCGGCGGCGAACGGGGTCTCTTTCGCGGTCCATCCCTGCGCCGTGAGTTCGTCGAGGAGGTCGCCGACGATGAGCGTCTCGCACGTCGCAGCGGCGTCTGTCGCGGTGGGGCGAGCGGTGGGCTCGGGCGCCGGTGCTGACGGATCGGCCGACGGGGCGTCGGTGCCGACGGTGGCCGTCGGGGTGGGCTCGGGCGAAGAGGCGCATCCGGACAGCATCGCGAGCGCGAGCCCGAGCGCGGACAGAGTGAGCAGGGAGCGGCGGTGTGCGGGCATCGGTCGATTCACGTCAGGTGGCGGAGGTGAGCAGGGACAGGAAGGGCGTGTGCAGGATGCCGTTGGTCGCGAGTGACGAGCGTGAGGCGATCGAGTCGGCCCCGTCGATGTCGGTGAACCGGCCGCCCGCCTCGGTGATGATCGGAACGAGCGCGGCGATGTCGTACTCCTTGACGCCGAACTCGGCGACGAACTCGAGCCGGCCCTCGGCGAGCAGCATGTACGGCCAGGTGTCGCCGTAGCCGCGGTCGCGCCACACCGCGCGGGAGAGGCGGAGAAGATCGTCGGAGCGACCGACCTCGTCCCACTGCTCGATGGACTGGAAGCTGACACTCGCGTCTTCGATGCGGTCGACGCCGGAGACCTGGAGGCGGCGCGCCTCGGCGCCGGGGACGTTCGTCCACGCGCCGAGGCCCGTCGCCGCCCACCAGCGACGTCCCAGCGCGGGCTGGCTCGCGACGCCGACGCGCGGCACGCCGTCGATCGCGAGCGCGATCAGCGTGGTCCACATCGGGATGCCCTTGAGGTAGTTCGCCGTCCCATCGATCGGGTCGACGATCCACTGCCTCGTCACGTCGCCCGACGTTCCGAACTCTTCCCCCAGGATGCCGTCGCTCGGCCGTTCGGCCGCGAGGATGCCGCGAATCGCCCGCTCGGTCGCGAGGTCCGCCTCCGTGACGTGCGACGCGTCGGCTTTGAGGCTCACTTCGAGGTCGGCTGCATCGAAGCGAGCCATCGAAACGGCATCCGCCGCGTCCGCCAGCCGCAGGGCGAGGGCCAGATCGTCACCCAGGTCGCCGTCGAAAGGCGCGCTCCACGAGACGGAGTCGGCGGGGGAGGTCACCCCTCAACGATAGCGGCCGGCACATGCTCGATTCGCGATGAACGGCATCGGGATGGTAACGTTGACCCTCGGTTCGCCCCGCTTCTCACAGAGCGATGTCGGGCGGATCACGGAACGCACCTCTAGCTCAATCGGCAGAGCAACTGACTCTTAATCAGTGGGTTCTGGGTTCGAGTCCCAGGGGGTGCACCACAAGAAAAGGCCCCGGTTCGCACGCGAGTGCACCGGGGTCTTCTTCGTCGTCGAACGTTTCCCCACCGTCTGTCGGGCATAGTGGGCGCGTGGATTCTTCGTCTCAGCTGTCCCCCCAGGAGAAGATCTGGATCGGCATGATCGGCCTCTATCTCCTCGCCCTGCGGCGCAGCCGGCAGAGGGCGGCGACGCCGGGTACTGACCTCGCCCGACGGATGGAGAAGCGCCCGGGCCGGACCATAAGGTCCGGCCCGGGCGCTCCTCCGTGAGGCTCAGGCGGCGTCGCCGACGAGGACGGCGACCGCCTCCTCCGCGGCATCCGCCTCATGTGCGTCGATGCGTGCCAGCGCCCTCCGCCCGAACAGGATCTTCGCGGTCGAGATGAGGATCGCCACGGCGGCGAAGAGGAACGGCACCGAGGCGTTGGTGGCGTGCCACAGGGCTGCGGCCACCGGCGGGGCGATGGCGCCCCCGAGGAAGCGGACCGACGAGTACGCCGACGAGGCGACCGAGCGCGGCATGTCGGTGGCCTCCATGACCGACTCGGTGAGGATCGTGTTCATGAGACCGAGCAGCAGGCCGCCGACGATGATGCATGCGACGAGGGCCGCGGGGGTCTCCACGAAGATCGCGGCGACGATCAGGTCGATCGCGAGCAACGGCAGCACGATGATCATCGCCGTCGACCGGCGGAGGCGGCGCAGCATGATCGGGGCGACCCACACGCTCGTGATCGCGAGCGCGACACCCCATCCGAAGAACGTCAGCCCGATGCCCATCGCGCCGAACCCGAGAGGGAAGGGGGAGAAGGCCAGGAGAACGAAGAACCCGATGTTGTAGAAGAACGCCGCGATGGCGAGCACCATGAGGGCCGGCTGACGCAGCGCGCGGAACGGTGCCGACAGCGGGATCTTGGTGCGCTTCTCGTCGCCGCTGCGCAGCAGCACGAGGACCGCGACGAATCCGATCACCATGAGCGCGACCACCCCGAAGAAGGGTCCTCGCCAGCTGACTTCGCCCAGGATGCCTCCGACGAGCGGCCCGATCGCGATGCCGAGGCCGAGTGCCGCCTCGTACAGGATGATCGCCGCGGCCGAGCCTCCCGACGCGGCGCCGACGATCGTGGCGAGCGCGGTGGAGATGAACAGGGCGTTGCCGAGGCCCCAGCCGGCACGGAAGCCGATGATCGCATCGACGCTGTTCGACAGCGCGCACAGGAGCGCGAAGACGACGATCAGGCCGAGCCCGATGAGGAGAGTCGCCTTCGTGCCGATACGCGAAGAGATCCAGCTGGTGATGAGCATCGCGAGTCCGGTGACGACGAGGTAGCTCGTGAAGAGCAGCTCGGTCTCCACCGGCGTCGCCTCGAGCGATTCGGCGATCGCGGGGAGGATGGGATCGACGAGTCCGATGCCCATGAAGGCGATGACGCAGGCGAAGGCGACGGCCCAGACCTGCGCAGGCTGGCGCCAGATGTTGACCTTCTCGGCGGGAGCGTGGGCGCTCATCGGCTCACCTCCGCGACGCGCGTGCGCTGCTCGACGATGTCGGCGGCGCGGCGAACGGCCGCCCAGTCATCCTCGTCGAGGTCGGCGAAGCGCGGAGCGAGCGCGTCGCTGAGCGCCTGCATCCACTCGGCGAACGCCGCGCGCCCGGCGGGGGTGATCGTGACCACGGTCGCCCGAGAGTCGTGTTCGTCGGGGTGCCGCTCCAGCAGCCCGGCGTCGGCCATCTGCGCGACCAGGCGCGTCATTCCCGGCTGCGTCACGCGGCTCAGGGCGGCGAGGTCGCCCACGCGTTGGGGGCCGTGGTCGCGAAGCAAGGAGAGCGTGCGCCACTGGGCGGCGGGCGCTTCGTTTCGGGTCTCGAGAGACGCGACGCGCGTGAGGGCGTGGGCGCCGGTGACGAGACGGAGGATGTCATCACCCATTTGCATACCAACAGTATATATCGAAGGTATGTAATCGGCATGGTTACCGGATCGTGATCGCGACGCGTCCCGCCGAATTTGACAGCGACCGCGAACCTGAACAGACTCTCAGTACCTGAATCATGTTTCAGGTACCCCTTCCAATGGTGAAAGGCACGCACATGCGGGTTACAAAGAAGTTGCTCCTGGGGACCGTGATCGCTACGGCCGCCCTCACCCTGGCGGCCTGCGCGCCGTCCACGGGCACGACCAGCCCGACGGAGTCCGGCGAGGCCGGCCCCGCTGAGATCACGGTCGGCGTCATCACGAGCGAGACCGGACCACTCGCCAGCTACGGCAAGCAGTACCTCGACGGCTTCAAGGCCGGGCTCGAGTGGGCGACCGACGGCACCGATGAGGTCAATGGGACGAAGATCACGGTCGAGTACCGCGACGACGCCGGTGACCCCGACACCGCGGTCGGCGTCGCGAAGGAGCTCATCGGCGACGGCGTCAACATCCTCGCCGGCAGCGCCTCGTCGGGCGTCGCCGCGGCCCTCGCCGAACAGGCGGGCCAGAACAAGGTCCTCTTCCTCTCCGGCCCCGCGGCCGCCGACGCGATTACCGGCATCAACGACTACACGTTCCGCACGGGCCGACAGTCCGCGCAGGACGTCGCGACCGCCGGAACGTTCCTCGGAGACCTCGAGGGCAAGACCGTCACGGTCTTCGCGCAGAACAACGCGTTCGGTCAGGGCAACGAGGCCGCCGTCAAGGCGATCCTCGGCGGCAAGGGTGCGACGGTGAACAGCGTGCTGGTCGCAGAGGACGTGACCGAGTTCACGCCGTTCGCGCAGCAGGTGCTCGCCGGCAGCCCCGACCTAGTCTTCGTGGCGTGGGCCGGTGCGACCTCGGGCGCCATGTGGCAGGCGATGAGCCAGCAGGGCGTCTTTGACGCGGTGCCGGTCGTCACCGGTCTCGGCGACTCGGCGACCTTCGGCGCATACGGCGAGGCATCCGAGAAGATCAGCTTCCTGAACCACTACTTTCCGGGCGCTCCCGACAATGAGGTCAACGACACCATGATCGAGGCGGTCGAGAAGGCCGGCGGCACCCCCGACCTGTTCACCCCCGACGGCTTCAACGCGGCGATCATGCTCGTTCAGGCCATCAAGGAGGGCAAGGGCGACGTCGACGCGATGGTCGCAGCGCTCGAAGGCTTCGAGTTCGACGGCCCCAAGGGGAAGCTCACGGTCCGCGCCAGCGACCACGCGCTCATCCAGGAGATGTACCAGGTGAAGCTCGTCTCCGACGGCGGCGCCTTCACGCCCGAGCTCGTCGACACCGTCCCCGCGGACGAGGTCGCCCCCGCCGAGAAGCAGTGACGCCGAACGGCTGAGGAACACACATCATGACGACCCCAATCGCGCCCGCGCTCTCGGTCGAAGGCCTCGGCCTGCAGATCGGTGGAGCGACCATCCTCCAGGACGTGAACCTCGAGATCGCACCCGGCAGCCTCGTCGGTGTGATCGGGCCCAACGGCGCCGGGAAGACCACGCTCTTCAACGTGATCTCCGGCATCTCCCGGCCCACCGCAGGTCGCATCCTGATGGACGGAGAGGACATCACCCGTACCTCCGTGCCCCTGCGGGCGCGGGCGGGGCTGGGTCGCACCTTCCAGACGTCGAGTCTCTTCCCGAGACTCAGCGTCCTGGAGAACGTCCGGATCGCCGCTCAGGTCGGTCTCGGCGGCAACTACTCCCTGCTGCGCTTCCCGCGGGCCTCGGATGCCGCCACCCAGATCGCCCTCGAGCAGCTGATCAAGCTCGGTCTCACCCACAAGCTCGACACGGCGGCCGGCGACATCTCGCACGGCGACAAGCGCAAGCTCGAGATCGCGGTGCTGCTGGCGACCGACGCGAAGCTCGTCCTCCTCGACGAGCCGATGGCCGGCGTCGCCTCGGGCGATGTGCCCGGGCTCGTCGAGAACATCCGCGAGATGCAGCGCGACAAGCAGTGCACCGTCCTCATGGTCGAACACCACATCGACGTCCTCATGGGCCTCGTCGACCACGTCGCCGTGATGTACTCCGGCTCGATCATCGCGTTCGACACGCCCCAGAAGATCATGGAGAACCCGCTCGTGCAGAGCGCCTACCTCGGGACTGCGGCATGAGCACGCCGGCCACGCTCCCCGACCCCATCCTCACCGTCACGCACCTGTCGGCATCCATCGCCGGGCAACAGGTCGTCGAAGACGTCACCTTCCAGGTGCCTCCCACCGGCATCACCGCCGTCCTCGGACGCAACGGCGTCGGCAAGACGTCGACGATCCGCGGCATCCTGGGCCTCATCAGCCGCCGCGGCGACATCGTCCTGGCCGGCGAGCGGATCGACGGCCTCCAGACCCACCAGATCGTCCAGCGCGGCGTGGGGTACGTCCCCGAGGACCGCGAGGTGTTCGCGGGTCTCACCGTCGCCGAGAACCTCTCCCTCGCCGAGCGCGACAAGAACCCGCGCCGTGAATTCGTCGCCGAGCTCTTCCCCGACCTCGTCAAGCGTCGCGGGCAGCTCGCCGGCACACTCTCGGGCGGCCAGCAGCAGATGGTCTCGGTCGCGCGCGCCCTCCTCAACGAGAACCGGATCCTCCTCGTCGACGAGCCCACGAAGGGGCTCGCGCCGAAGATCGTCGCCGAAGTGGCGGATGCCTTGGAGGAGGCCTCGAAGATCGTCCCCATCCTCCTCGTCGAGCAGAACCTCGAGGTCGTCCGTCGCCTCGCCGACGACGCGATCGTCATCGCGAGCGGACGGGTCGTCCACACCGGCACGGCGCGCGAGATCCTCGACGACGTCGCCCTCACCACCCGCCTTCTGGGCGTCAGCGCGGAGGCCCACGCATGAGCAGCATCGTCCTCATCCTCCTGACCGGCATCGGCCTCGGGGCCCTGTACTTCCTCGTCGCCTCGGGCCTCAGCCTCATCTACGGCCTCATGCACGTGCTGAACTTCGCGCACGGCGCGTTCCTCACCCTCAGCGCCTTCATCGGCTGGTGGGTCGCGCAGAGCCTCGGCACCGCCTCGTGGGGGTCGTTCCTCGTCTCGATCCTGGTCGGTGCGATCGTCGGCGCGATCTTCGCGACGCTCACGGAACTCTTCCTCATCCGGCCCCTCTACGAGCGTCACATCGAACAGGTGCTCGTGACGGTCGGTCTCTCCTTCGCCGCCGTGGCCCTCTTCGAGGGCATCTGGGGCACCGACGCGATCAACATCGCGGGGCCGCCGTGGCTGAAGGGCACGACCGAGGTGCTCGGCGCCCGCATCCCGAACACCTATTGGGTGCTCATGATCGCCGCCGCCCTCGTGCTCGCCGGTCTCGTGCTCTTCCTCCGCAAGACCCGCTACGGCATGATCATCCGCGCGGGCGTCGAGAACCGCTCGATGGTCACCGCGCTCGGCATCGACGTGCGCAAGAGCTTCACCCTCGTGTTCGCGATCGGTGGAGCGGCGGCCGGTATCGGCGGCGTGCTCGCGATGCACTGGTACACGTACGTGTCGGCGCACATGGGCGCGACGCTCCTGATCTTCGCGTTCATCGTCACCGTCATCGGCGGGCTCGGCTCGCTCACGGGAGCGGCGATCGCCTCGGTGCTCGTCGCCGTGCTGCAGCAGTTCGCGAACGTCTATCTCAACGGCACGGGAGACTTCATCGTCGTCGCCCTCCTCGCCGTCGTCCTGCTGGTGCGTCCCACCGGCCTCATGGGGAGGAAAGCCGCATGACCGTCACCACCGGAGTCCCGACGCTGGTCGCGGGACGCAAGGGCCAGTACGCTCCCTTCATCGTGGGCGCGGTGCTCGTCGTCGTGATGGCGATCCTGCCGCTGCTGAACGTCTCCCTCCCCGGCATCCTCCCCGGCCCCACCTACACCCCGGGAAGCCTCGCCCTGCTGTCGCTGTGCATGGTGTTCGCGGCGCTCGCGCTGTCGTACAACCTGCTGCTGGGCACATCCGGCATGCTCTCGTTCGGCCACGCGCTCTACTTCGGAGCCGGGGCGTACGGACTCGGCCTCGTCCTGAAGCTCCTGCAGGTTCCGCTCATCGTCGGCATCCCGCTCGCCCTCCTCGGCGGACTCCTGCTCGCCGCCTTTACCGGATCGATCGCGATGCGCGTCTCCGGCATCCCGTTCGCGATGGTGACCCTCGCCTTCGCTCAGGCCGGCTCCGTGCTCGTCCGACGCAACCAGCAAGTGACCGGCGGCGAGGAGGGACTGCGCCTTCCCGTCGAGTTCGTCCCCGACTGGCTCGTCGGCGTGGTCAACACCCGGAACCTCTACTGGGTGACCCTCGCGGTCCTCGTCATCGTCTACCTGATCGTCCTGTGGGTCGACCGATCGCGTCTCGGGCACCTCGCCCAGGCGACGCGCGAGAACGAGCTGCGCGTGCAGGTGCTCGGCCTTCGCCCCTACGTCGCGAAGCTCATCGTGTTCGTCGTCGCGGGAGTCTGCGCCGCCCTCGCCGGCGTCGCCTACATGCTCCTGCAATCCGGCACGCAGCCGAGCGCGGTCGGCGCCGACCTCACCATCACCGTGCTCGTCATGGTGGTCCTCGGTGGCGTCGGGTTCCGCTGGGGTGCGATCGTGGGAGGCGTGCTCTACACGATGCTCGACCAGCGCCTCACGGTACTCGCCCGATCCGCGTGGATCGACGAGCTGCCCGCGTGGCTGGACATCCCGCTGTCCGAGCCGCTGTTCATCCTCGGCGTGCTGTTCATCCTCGTCGTCATGTTCCTGCCCGGCGGCATCGCCGGCACCCTCGATGCGTGGGTGCGGCGTCGTCGCGGCGAGCGGACCCGTTCGCAGCTGCGCCAGCTGGACGACGAGGTCCAGCAGGTCGATGACACGGTGGAGGTGAAGGTATGACGGGCCGCGGCGCGGCGTGGACGGCGGATGCCGAGCCCACGACCGACGGAGCACACACGATCGGTCGCTGGCTGACCGACCGCGCCGCGTCCTCACCCGATCGCACCGCGATCGACGACCGGGGGGTGCGGATCGGGTACGCGGACCTCGAGGCGCGGGCGTTCGGCCTCGCGGCGTCGCTGCGCGCCGCCGGCTACGGCCCGGGCGACCGGATCGGGACGGTGTCGGGCAACTCGATCGAGCACGTCGTCGCGTTCTTCGCCTGTGCGAAGGCGGGCATCGCGTTCATGCCGCTGTCGTGGCGCCTCGCCCCGCGCGAACTGGCCGAGGTCGTCGGCACGTCGGCGCCCGCGCTGCTGCTCATCGAGGACGAGTACGTGGGGCTCGCCGCCGACGCCCTCCGCGCCGTCGCCGACGCGCCGCCGGTGAGCGCGCTCGGTACCACCGGGATCGAGGCGTCGGTCCCCGCGCGCCGCGGAGAACCGGCCCCTGCACGCGCCGTCCGCGATGACGACGCGCTCCTGGTCATCCACACATCCGGCAGCGAGGCGGCGCCTAAGGGCGTCGTCCTCACGCACGCCAACTGCTTCTGGAACAACCTCGCCCTCGCCGGCGCCCTTTCGATCACGGCCGACGACGTGGTGCTCGCGGTCCTCCCGCAGTTCCACATCGCGGCGTGGAACTGCCAGCCGCTGCTCGCCTGGTGGGTGGGCGCGACGGTCGTGCTCGAGCGCTCGTTCCAACCCCGCCGCATCCTGCACCTGCTCGCGGAGCGGGGCGTCACGACGATGATGGGCGTGCCGACGCAGTACCGCCTGCTCGCCGACGACCCGGACTTCTCCGAGGTGATCGCGGGGCCCCTCCGCCGGGCGCTCGTGGGCGGCGCGACCGTTCCCGTCGACCTCGCGCGGCGGTGGGCGGATGCCGGTGTCCCGCTCACCCAGGGATACGGGCTGACCGAGGCATCCCCGAACGTCCTGTGCCTTCCCGCGGGAGACACCGCACGGTACCCCGGCGCGGTCGGGCGCCCCTACCGCTACGTCGACGTCTGCATCGCCGACCCCGCGACGGGGCTCGTGCTCGACGGCGAAGCCACCGGCGAGCTGTGGGTGCGCGGGCCGAGCGTCTTCGCGGGCTACCTGCACGACGAGGCCGCGACGGCGCGCGCGATGGCGGGGGAGTGGCTGCGATCGGGCGACATCGCCCACCGCGACGCGTCGGGGGTCTTCCGGATCGTCGACCGGCTGAAGGACATCTTCATCTCCGGCGGTGAGAACGTCGCGCCCGCCGAGGTCGAACGCGCACTGTGCCTGCACCCGGCTGTCGCCGAGGCCGCCGTCGTCGGCGTCCCCGACCCGGTCTGGGGGGAGCGCGGCGTGGCGTTCGTCGTCCGCGCCGAGGGCGCGACCCTCGGCGAGGACGAGCTGCTCATGCACGCCCGCGCCGAGCTCGCCGGATTCAAGGTGCCGGTGCGCATCGCGTTCGTCGACACGCTCCCGCGTTCGACGATCGAGAAGCTCGCCCGCGCGCGGCTGCGCGACCGCGCCGTCGCACTCGTGGAGGAGGGGACCCATGACCACCGCTGATCCGTACGCTCCCACCGAGGCGGTCCTCTCCGCGACCGGAAAGCCCCTCACCAAGCGTGGTGAGGCCACCCGCCGGAAGCTCCTCGAGGCCGCGGAGCAGGTGTTCGCCGACCTCGGCTACCACGAGGCATCCATCGTGAAGATCACCGAGCGCGCCGGCATCGGTCTCGGCACGTTCTATCTGTACTTCGACAGCAAGCAGCAGATCTTCGAAGAGCTCGTCATCGACCTCAACCGCCGCGTGCGGCACTCGATGAGCGAGGCGATGGCGGGCACCACGAGCCGCATCGACGCCGAGCGCGCCGGCTTCGAGGGGTTCTTCCGCTTCACCGCCGCGCATCCGGCGCTGTACCGGGTCGTGCGCGAGGCGGAGTTCGTCTCGCCCGACATGCTGCGCCTGCACTACACGCGCATCGTCGACGGCTACGAGGCGGGCCTGCGCGCCGCGCAGCAGGACGGTGACGTCGACGAGGCCCTCGATCCCGAGGTCACCGCGTGGGCGCTGATGGGCGCGGGCGAGCTCATCGGCATGCGCTACCTGCTCTGGGAGCAGGACGACGAGGGCGCCGCGCCGGCGGCGATGCCCACGGAGATCATCGACCACATGATGCGGTTCATCCGCAACGCGCTGGCGGCGCGCAGCGCGTCGCCGCAGAACGAAGGGGGCACGGATGCCTGAACAGGACCTCGCGGGAAGGCGCGCGCTCGTCACGGGCGGCGCGAGCGGGATCGGTCTGGCGTGCGTGGAGGAGTTCGCCTCCCGCGGAGCGCACGTGATCGTCGCCGATTTCAACGGCGACGCAGCACAGGAGGTCGCCGAGCGGGTCGGCGGCGAGGCCTGGGTCGTCGATCTCTCCGACACCGACGCGCAGATCGACCTCACCCTCGAGGCGGACATCCTCGTCAACAACGCCGGCATCCAGACGGTGTCGCCCATCCAGGAGTTCGACCCGGAGCGCTGGCGCTTCATGCACCGCCTCATGGTGGAGTCGCCCTTCCTTCTCATCCGCGCGTCGCTGCCGTACATGTACGAGCGGGGCTGGGGCCGGGTCATCAACATCTCGAGCGCGCACGGCCTGCGCGCGAGCGCCTTCAAGTCTGCCTACGTCGCCGCAAAGCACGCGCTGGAGGGTCTGTCGAAGGTGACGGCCCTCGAGGGCGGACCGCACGGCGTGACGAGCAACTGCATCAACCCCGCGTACGTGCGCACCCCACTGGTCGAGAAGCAGATCGCCGACCAGGCGAAGGTCCACGGCATCCCCGAGAGCGAGGTCGTCGAGAAGATCATGCTGACCGAGAGCGTCGTGAAGCGTCTCGTCGAGGCCGACGAGGTCGCCTCGCTGGCCGGCTGGCTCGCCTCGGACCGCGCCGGTATGGTCACCGGCGCCAGCTACACGATCGACGGCGGGTGGACGGCGCGATGACCGACGTGCCGAGCGCGCGGCCGGTCCGCGCCGTCGAGATCCCCGTCGCGGGGGGAGACCTGCACGTCGGCGTGTGGGATGCCGCGAGCTCCGACGCCCCGACGATCCTCGCGATCCACGGGGTCACGTCGTCGCACCTCGCCTGGGAGTTCCTCGCCGAGGCCCTCCCCGGCGTCCGCATCGTCGCGCCCGATCTCCGCGGCCGCGGCCGCAGCAACACGCTCGAGGGTCCCGCGGGCATGGCGAACCACGCCGACGACCTCGCCGCCGTGTCGGAGGCGCTGGGCCTCGGCCCCGTCGTCGTCGTCGCCCACTCGATGGGTGCGTTCGTTGCGGGAGTGTTCGCCGTCCGGCATCCCGCGCTCGTCTCCCGTCTCGTCTTCGTCGACGGAGGCCTTCCGCTCGACGCGCCCGCGGGGCTCACGCCGGATGAGCTCGTCGCCGCGATCCTCGGGCCGACGGCCGCACGGCTGAACCTGCGTTTCGACAGCCCGGCCGACTATCTCGACTTCTGGCGCGATCACCCCGCCTTCGCGGCGGACTGGACGCCCCAGCTCGAGCGCTACCTGTCGTACGACCTCGTCCCGGACGGGGACCGGCTCCGCCCGGCGACGTCGTATGCGACGACGGTCGAGGACACGATCGACATGAACACCACGTCGACGATCTCCGACGCCCTCGCCGCGCTGACGCATCCGACGGTGCTCATCACGGTGCCCCGGGGCCTGCAGGACGAGGAGCCGGGACTCTACGCGGAGGCGCACCTGCCCCGTCTGCTCGCCGGCACGCCGACGATCGAGCACGAACGGTGGCCGGAGTTCAACCACTACACCGTCGTCCTCAGCCGCGCGGGCGCGGAGCGGCTCGCGGGCCTCGTGACGGCGCAGCTCGCGCTCGCGGCGGCGACGCCCGTCGCCTGAGTGCGCAACGTCCGCACCCGGCGCAGACGCGGCGCGGTCAGCGCGCGGCCGCGGCGACGCGTGTCGAGAGCTGGTGGGCGTGCGCGAGGAGCGTGCGCCCGAGCTCGGGGATGCGCTCGGGCGTGAAGCGGAACTCGACTCCCGTGAGGCTGAGTGCCCACTGCGGGTGCCCGGATCGCGTGAAGACCGCGGCGCCGAGTCCGTAGCTGCCCTCGACGATGAGCCCGGGGTTGAGCGCGAATCCGCGCTCCTGCGTCTCACGCAGGCGTGTGCGCAGGCGCGATTCCGCGTGTGCGCTGCCGTGACGATCGCCGAGCTCCGGATGCCGTTCGAAATAGGCGTCCACATCGTGGGGCGGCAGAAAGGCCAGGATCGCGAGGCCCGCGGAGGCGACGCCGAGGGGGAAGCGCGTCCCCTCGGAGAGGACGAACGAGCGGATCGGGAAGCTGCCGTCCTCGCGGATGAGGCAGACCGTCTCGTCGCCGCGCCGCACCGAGAGGAACGCGCTCTCCTCGGTGCGGACGGCGAGCGACCGTACGATGTCGCGCGCGATCGCAGTGATGTCATAGCGCGAGGCGGCGACGGTCCCCATGAGGTAGAGCTCGGGTCCCGGCATCCAGCGATGCGTCGTCTCGTCGTGATCGACGAGGCCCTCTTGGCGCAGGGCCGCGAGGAGTCGGTGGGTCGTGGGTCGCGTGAGGTCGGCGCGCCGGGCGAGGTCCGCGATCGTGACGCCCGCGTCGCCGGCGCCGGTGACGAGTCGGAGGAGTGCGGCGGCCCGCGCGATCGCTTGGGCTCCGGGAACGCTGGTTCCGACCACGCTGTCCATGATGTGGACACTACTGCGCCGATCGTTCACATGGCAAACAGCCGCGTGCGTGAGCCGCGCGGCGGGGCGCACGATGGTCGTGCACGGAACACGAAGGAGTACACGTGATCGACAAGACCTACGCGACGGCTGCGGAGGCCGTCGCCGACATCCCCGACGGGGCCTCGCTCGCCGTCGGCGGCTTCGGACTCTCGGGCAACCCCATCGCCCTCATCGAGGCGATCCTCGCCCAGGGCACGAGCGACCTGTCCATCGTCTCCAACAACTGCGGCGTCGACGACTGGGGCCTGGGCGTCCTCCTGAACGCGAAGCGCATCCGCAAGATGACCTCGTCCTACGTGGGGGAGAACAAGGAGTTCGAGCGGCAGTTCCTCTCCGGCGAGCTCGAGCTCGAACTGACCCCGCAGGGGACGCTCGCCGAGAAGCTCCGCGCCGGGGGATCGGGCATCGCCGCGTTCTTCACGCAGACCGGCGTCGGAACGCAGGTCGCTGAGGGGGGCCTGCCGCGGAAGTACGACGGGCAGGGCGGCATCGCCGTCGCCTCGCCCCAGAAGGATGTCCGCACCTTCGCCCCGGGTGGGACGGAGGGGGAGTACGTCCTCGAAGAGGCGATCGTGACCGACTATGCGCTCGTGCACGCCCTGAAGGGCGACACGCACGGCAACCTCGTCTTCAACAAGGCGGCGCGGAACTTCAACCCGCTCGCGGCGATGGCCGGCAAGGTGTGCATCGCGCAGGTCGAGGAGCTCGTCCCCGCCGGCGACCTCGAGCCTGACAGCATCCACCTCCCGGGCATCTACGTCCACCGTGTCGTCGAGGTCGGCACGGGCATCGAGAAGCGCATCGAGCGTCGCACCGTGTCCGTCGACGAAGCCCTCCGCCGTCCCGTCCCTGAAGGAGCCTGATCATGGCACTCACCCGCAACGAGATGGCCGCGCGCGCGGCCGCCGAACTCGCCGACGGCTCGTACGTCAACCTCGGCATCGGCCTGCCGACGCTCGTGCCGAACTACGTCCCCGAAGGCGTCACGGTCGTCCTGCAGTCGGAGAACGGCATCCTGGGCGTCGGCCCGTACCCCACCGAGGAGAACGTCGACCCCGACCTCATCAACGCCGGCAAGGAGACCGTGACGGTCCTGCCCGGAGCCTCGTTCTTCGACTCGGCGACGAGCTTCGGCATGATCCGCGGCGGCAAGATCGACGCGGCGATCCTCGGCGCCATGCAGGTGTCGGCGACCGGTGACCTCGCCAACTGGATGATCCCCGGCAAGATGGTGAAGGGCCCGGGCGGTGCGATGGACCTCGTCCACGGCGCGGCGCGCGTCATCGTTCTCATGGAGCACGTCGCCCGCGACGGCTCGGCGAAGATCGTCGACGCCTGCTCGCTGCCACTCACCGGCCGAGGCGTGGTTGATCGGATCATCACGGACCTCGCGGTCATCGATGTGACCGATGATGGACTGGTGCTGGTCGAGCTCGCCCCCGGCGTCACCGTCGACGAGGTGGTCGCCGCGACCGAACCGGCACTCACCATCTCCGACGATCTGAAGGAACACGTATGAGCACCGACGACATCGTGATCGTGGCCGCCGCCCGCACTCCGCAGGGGCGGCTGAAGGGCCAGCTCGGCTCGTTCACCGCGCCGCAGTTGGGCGGCTTCGCCATCGCCGGCGCGCTCGAGAAGGCGCAGATCCCGGCGGAGGAGGTCGACGCGGTCATCCTCGGTCAGGTGCTCCCGGCCGGCTCCGGCCAGAACCCGGCGCGCCAGGCTGCGCTCGCGGCCGGTCTCGGATGGGACGTCCCGGCATCCGCCGTCAACAAGGTGTGCCTGTCGGGTCTCACCGCGATCATCGACGCGAAGCGCATGATCGCCGCGGGAGACGCGACCGTCGTCGTCGCGGGCGGTATGGAATCGATGACCCGCGCCCCGCACCTGCTCATGGGCTCGCGCGAGGGCTGGTCGTACGGCTCGGTCGAGGTGCTCGACCACATGGCGTACGACGGGCTGACGGATGCCTACGACAAGGAGTCGATGGGAGCGTCGACCGAGCGGCTCAACCCGACGTTCCACATCACGCGCGAAGCGCAGGACCGGGTCGCGGCGCTGTCGCACCAGCGGGCCGCCGCGGCGCAGCAGGACGGCCTGTTCGACGCGGAGATCGTCACGGTCGAGGTGCCGCAGCGCAAGGGCGACCCCGTGCGCGTCACGGCCGACGAGGGCATCCGTCCGGAGACGACCGAGGAGACCCTGGCGAAGCTCCGTCCGGCTTTCGCGAAGGACGGCACGATCACCGCAGGCAACGCGTCGCAGATCTCGGACGGTGCCTCGGCGGTCGTCCTCACGACCCGCGCGCACGCCGACGAGAAAGGTTGGCCGGTGCTCGCCGTCGTCGGGGCGGCCGGTCAGGTCGCAGGACCTGACAACTCTCTTCACGCCCAGCCGGCGCGCGCCATCGCGCAGGCGCTCGAGCGTCAGGGCCTGGAGGTGTCCGATCTCGACTTCGTCGAGATCAACGAGGCCTTCGGCGCTGTTGTCGTGCGTTCGGAGGAGGAACTCGGCCTCGGCGAGGACGTCGTGAACATTCACGGCGGCGGCATCGCCCTCGGCCACCCCATCGGCGCCTCCGGCGGGCGTCTCGTCGTCCACGCGGTGCACGAGCTCGTCCGCCGAGGCTCGGGCACGGCGGCCGTCGGACTCTGCGGCGGCGGCGGTCAGGGCGAGGCCCTCATCCTCACGCGCTGAGGGGCCGCGCACCTCGGAATGGGGTCGGCAGGCAGCTAGGCTCGGGATCGTGACCACGATCTCGCCCCTCGCCGTCTCCGATCGCTCCGAATGGGACGCCCTCTGGGCCGATTACCTCGTCTTCTACCGCCGCGAGCTCGCCCCCGAGGTCACCGACGACGTCTTCGCGCGCCTGACCTCTGAGGACGGTCTGCACGGCGCGATCGCCCGCGACGAGACGGGGCGCGCCGTCGGGTTCGTGCACTGGCTCTTCCACCCCTCGACGTGGACCACGTCGTCCTCCTGCTACCTCGAAGACCTCTTCGTCGCCCCCGACGTCCGCGGCGGCGGGGTCGGCGGCGCGCTCATCGCGCACGTTCGGGATGCGGCTGAGGCCGCAGGCGCCGAGAAGGTCTACTGGCTCACCGAGGAGTCGAACGAGACGGCGCGGCGCCTCTACGACCGCGTCGCGACGCGCACGGGATTCATCCACTACGAGATCGAGCTCTGACCGGGACTCCCGGCCCGCTCGCGGCCGGAGCGCGCGTCAGTCCTTGAGGCGCCGGGCGAGGAGCTTCTGCTCCTTGCCGTGCACGGGCGAGTCGGTCGCGACGAGCTTCCCCTGCGACGCGCGCCGCGTGTCGACGATCGTGCCGATCGCGAGGGCGAGGGTGATGCCCCAGCTGATCCACGCGAGCGCCTGACGCCACGTGAAGGGGACGTCGCCGCGCGCGCCGCGCAGAAGCGTGAGACCGGTGGTCAGCGAGGAGAGGAGTCCGGAGCCGAGGAGCATGCGCATGCGTCCACGTTAGCCTGGAGCATCATGGACACCACCCCCGCGGCCGACTTCGTCGTCGTCTCCAACCGCTTACCCGTCGACCGCTCTGCCGACGACGACGAGTGGCGCCGCTCACCCGGTGGCCTCGTCGCCGCGCTCGAGCCCGTCCTGCAGTCCACGGGCGGCGCGTGGGTGGGGTGGCCGGGGCAGCCCGGCCTCGAAATCGATCCGTTCGAGTTCGACGGCATGAGCCTCGTGCCCGTCGTGCTGTCCGCGGAGGACGTGGAGCTGTTCTACGAGGGCTTCTCCAACGACACGATCTGGCCGCTCTACCACGACGTCATCTCCCCGCCCGCGTATCACCGTCTCTGGTGGGAGGCGTACGTCCGCGTCAATGAGAGGTTCGCGCGGGCTGCGGCATCCGTCGCCGCGCCGGACGCGACAGTCTGGGTCCACGACTACCAGCTCCAGCTCGTCCCGCGCATGCTGCGGGAACTCCGCCCCGACCTCGTGATCGGCTATTTCCATCACATTCCGTTCCCCGCATACGGGATCTATGCGCAGCTGCCGTGGCGCAAGCAGGTGCTCGAGGGCCTCGTCGGGGCCGACGTGATCGGCTTCCAGCGCGTGGCGGATGCCGGGAACTTCGCACGCGCCGTGCGTCGGCAGCTCGGGTTCGAGACGAAGGCCGGGTCGATCCGCGTCCCCGACAAGGACGGCACCGTCCGCACCGCGATCGCGAAGGCCTACCCCATCTCGATCGACGCCGCCGTCTACGACGAGCTGGCGCGCCGGCCCGACGTCCAGGCACGTGCGCGCGAGATCCGCGAGAGTCTCGGCAACCCGAAGACCGTGCTCTTCGGCGTCGACCGCCTCGACTACACGAAGGGCATCGGGCATCGGCTCAAGGCGTTCGGCGAACTCCTGGCCGATCACCGGCTCGACGTCGAGGACGTGACCCTCGTGCAGGTCGCGAGCCCGAGCCGCGAGCGCGTGGCGGCGTACATGCAGCTGCGCGACGAGATCGAGCTGACGGTGGGGCGGATCAACGGCGACCATGACACGGTGGGGCACTCCGCGATCCGCTACCTCCATCACTCCTATCCGCGGGAGGAGATGGTCGCCCTCTACCTTGCCGCCGACGTCATGCTCGTCACGGCGCTCCGCGACGGCATGAACCTCGTCGCGAAGGAGTACGTCGCGAGCCGCGTCGACGGGCGCGGGGTCCTCGTTCTCAGTGAGTTCACCGGCGCGGCCGACGAGCTCACTCAGGCGATCCGGGTCAATCCCCACGACATCGACGGACTGAAGGACGCGATCGAGACGGCTATCGACATGCCCGTGGACGAACAGCGCAAGCGCATGCGGGCGCTCCGCCGCCGCGTGCGCGACCACGACGTCGCGGACTGGTCGCGCACCTTTCTCGCCGACCTCGCATCGATCCGGGAGCGCCGCTCGTGAGCGCGGTCGGACCCGAGGATCCGTCGGCGATCGCCGCGATCTCCGCACTGGCGCGCACCCCGCGGCTGCTCGTGGCGCTCGACTTCGACGGCACGCTCGCCCCGCTCGTCGATGAGCCCATGAACGCGCGCATGACGCCCGACGCAGCCGACGCCGTGGACGCCCTCCTCGACGCACCCGACACGGCGGTCGCCTTCGTGTCGGGTCGCACGCTGCACGACCTCCGCATCATCGCCGAGCACGACGACGACTCGCCCGTCCTGCTCGCCGGATCGCACGGCGCCGAGCAGTGGCCGCCCGTCGAGGCGTCGCCGGACGACGCCGCCGACCGGGCGCTCCGCGATGAGCTGCGCGCCCGGGCGGAGGAGATCGCAGGCCGCGCCGAGGGCGCGTGGATCGAGCCGAAGGAGTTCGGCTTCGCGCTGCACACGCGCCTCGCGGGCGACGGTGCGCCGGACGTGCAGGATGCCGTGGACGCGCTCGTCGCCGACCGGGCGCCCGCCTGGCGCCGCCGCGCCGGGCGCGACATCCTCGAGTTCGCCTTCCGTCAGGAGGGGAAGGATGCCGCGGTGGAGCGGCTCCGCGCCGAGACAGGGGCCACCGCGGTGCTCTTCGCGGGTGATGACGTGACCGACGAGGACGCGCTCCGGAGCCTCCGCCCGGGAGACGTGGGCGTGCGTGTCGGGGCGGGGGAGACCGCGGCATCCGTCCGCGTCGCGGACATCGCCGAGCTTGCGGCGCTCCTCGCCCGCCTCGCGCACGAGCGGGGCGCCGCGCGGGAATAGACTTCGAGAATGCCTGAGCCCGAGGACACCGTTTCACCGTCGATCGACATCAAACCCCGTAGCCGCGCCGTCACCGACGGCATCGAGGCGACGACCTCCCGCGGCATGCTCCGCGCCGTCGGCATGGGTGACGAGGACTGGGACAAGCCCCAGATCGGCATCGCGTCCAGCTGGAACGAGATCACCCCCTGCAACCTCAGTCTCGACCGGCTCGCGCAGGGGGCGAAGGAGGGTGTGCACTCGGGCGGGGGATACCCGCTGCAGTTCGGCACGATCTCGGTCTCCGACGGGATCTCGATGGGGCACGAGGGCATGCACTTCTCGCTCGTGAGCCGAGAGGTCATCGCCGACTCGGTCGAGACGGTCGTCATGGCCGAGCGACTCGACGGCACGGTGCTCCTGGCCGGCTGCGACAAGTCGATCCCCGGCATGCTCATGGCCTCCGCGCGTCTCGACCTCTCGAGCGTCTTCCTGTACGCGGGCTCCATCGCTCCCGGCTGGGTGAAGCTCTCGGACGGGACCGAGAAGGACATCACCATCATCGACTCCTTCGAGGGCGTCGGCGCGTGCCTGGCGGGCAAGATGACCGAGGCCGACCTGAAGCGCATCGAGTGCGCGTTCGCGCCGGGTGAGGGCGCGTGCGGCGGCATGTACACCGCGAACACGATGGCCTCGGTCGCCGAAGCCCTCGGACTCTCGCTGCCGGGTTCGGCGGCGCCGCCGTCGGCCGACCGTCGCCGCGACTACTTCGCGCACCGCTCCGGTGAGGCTGTCGTGAACCTGCTGCGCCAGGGCATCACGACGCGTGACATCCTGACCCCCGAGGCGTTCGAGAACGCGATCGCCCTCGCGATGGCCCTGGGCGGCTCGACGAACGTCGTGCTGCACCTGCTCGCCATCGCGCGCGAGGCCGAGGTCGACCTGACCCTCGCCGACTTCAACCGCATCGGCGACAAGGTGCCGCACATCGCCGACATGAAGCCGTTCGGCAAGTACGTCATGAACGATGTCGACCGTCACGGCGGCATCCCGGTCATTATGAAGGCGATGCTCGACGAAGGGCTCCTCCACGGCGACGCGCTCACGGTGACCGGCAAGACGCTCGCCGAGAACCTCGCCGACCTCGCCCCCGACCCCGTCGACGGCACCGTCATCCACACCTTCGACGACCCGATCCACGCGACCGGCGGCATCACGATCCTGCACGGCTCGCTCGCCCCCGAGGGCGCGGTCGTGAAGACCGCCGGGTTCGACGCCGCCGTCTTCGAGGGCCCCGCGCGCGTCTTCGAGCGCGAACGCGCCGCGATGGACGCCCTCGAGGCGGGGGAGATCTCCGCGGGCGATGTCGTCGTCATCCGTTACGAGGGCCCCAAGGGCGGCCCCGGCATGCGCGAGATGCTCGCCATCACCGCGGCCATCAAGGGCGCGGGCCTCGGAAAAGATGTACTACTCTTGACGGACGGCAGATTCTCAGGCGGCACAACCGGCCTGTGCATCGGCCACATAGCACCCGAAGCGGTGGACTCAGGTCCCATCGCCTTCGTGCGCGATGGTGATCTGATACGGGTCGATATCGCGGCTCGCACTCTCGATCTACTCGTCGACGAGGCCGAGCTGAGCTCCCGCCGCGAGGGCTGGGAGCCCCTTCCCCCGCGCTATACCCGTGGCGTTCTGGCCAAGTACTCGAAGCTCGTGCGCTCCGCCGCGGAGGGCGCGACGACGGGCTAGGCCCCGCTTTCCACGCACATCAGACACCCTGCTCGATAGGTCCCTCATGTCACTCGACACCGCTGCGGCCGTTCCTCGGCCGCCCGCACGCAGCGCCTCCGCTCCGATCCTGACCGGCGCGGAAGCCGTCGTCCGCTCGCTCGAACTCCTGGGAGTGACCGACGTGTTCGGTCTTCCCGGCGGGGCGATCCTGCCCGTCTACGACCCGCTCATGGACTCGACGGCGCTCCGCCACATCCTCGTCCGTCACGAGCAGGGCGCGGGGCACGCTGCCGAAGGCTACGCCGCGGCATCCGGCAAGGTCGGCGTCGCGATCGCGACGAGCGGCCCGGGCGCGACGAACCTCGTCACCGCGATCGCCGACGCATACATGGACTCCGTCCCGATGCTCGCGATCACCGGCCAGGTCTTCTCGACGCTCATGGGCACCGATGCCTTCCAGGAGGCCGACATCGTGGGCATCACGATGCCCGTCACGAAGCACTCGTTCCTCGTGAAGGATGCCTCAGAGATCCCCGGTGCCATCGCCGCCGCGTACGAGATCGCCTCGACCGGCCGCCCCGGTCCCGTCCTCGTCGACATCACGAAGGACGCGCAGCAGGCCGAGGCGCCCTTCGTCTGGCCGCCGCGCTACGACCTTCCCGGCTACCGCCCCGTGACGAAGGCCCACGGCAAGCAGATCCAGGCCGCCGCGACGCTCCTCGCGAACGCGCAGAAGCCGGTCCTGTACGTCGGCGGCGGCGTCATCCGCGCCGGCGCGTCGAAGGAGCTCCTGAGCCTCGCCGAGACGACCGGTGCCCCCGTCGTCACGACCCTCATGGCTCGCGGCGCGTTCCCCGACTCGCACCCGCAGCACCTCGGCATGCCCGGCATGCACGGCACGGTGCCCGCTGTGCTCGCCCTCCAGGAGGCCGATCTCATCGTCGCCCTCGGCGCGCGGTTCGACGACCGTGTGACGGGCAAGGCGGCGCTGTTTGCCCCGAACGCGCAGGTCGTCCACGTCGACATCGACCCGGCCGAGATTTCGAAGATCCGCACCGCCGACGTTCCGATCGTCGGTGACGTGCGCGAGGTGCTCATCGACCTCGACGCTGCCTATCGCGGCGTCGCGGAGGGCCGGGAGCCCGACACCGAGGAGTGGTGGTCGTACCTCGACGGGCTGCGGAGCGAATTCCCGCTCGGTTACACGGCGCCCACCGACGGTCTCATGTCACCGCAGTACGTCATCAGCCGCATCGGCGCGCTCACCGGCCCCGAGGGCATCTACGCCGCGGGCGTCGGCCAGCACCAGATGTGGGCGGCGCAGTTCATCGGCTACGAGCGCCCGAACTCCTGGCTGAACTCCGGCGGCGCCGGCACGATGGGCTACTCGGTCCCCGCCGCGATGGGCGCGAAGGTCGCCGAGCCCGAGCGCACCGTGTGGGCGATCGACGGCGACGGCTGCTTCCAGATGACGAACCAGGAGCTCGCCACCTGCGTCATCAACAACATCCCGATCAAGGTCGCGATCATCAACAACTCCTCGCTCGGCATGGTGCGCCAGTGGCAGACGCTGTTCTACAACGGCCGCTACTCGCACACCGACCTCAACACCGGGCACGACACCATCCGCATCCCCGACTTCATCAAGCTCGCCGAAGCCTATGGGTGCCTGGCGCTGCGCGTCGAGAAGGAGGAGGACGTGGATGCCGCGATCCAGACCGCGCTCGCGACGAACGACCGCCCCGTGGTGATCGACTTCGTCGTCTCCGCCGACGCGATGGTGTGGCCGATGGTCCCACAGGGCGTCAGCAACAGCTACATCCAGTACGCCCGCGACCACGCGCCGAGCTTCGATCAGGAGGTGTGAGATGAGCCGTCACGTCCTGAGCCTGCTCGTCGAGGACAAGCCGGGCCTGCTCACCCGCGTCGCGGGCCTGTTCGCCCGCCGGGGCTTCAACATCGAGTCGCTCGCCGTGGGCGTCACCGAGGTGCCGGGCCTGTCCCGCATCACGGTCGTCGTCGACGTCGAGGGCCTCCCGCTCGAGCAGGTGACCAAGCAGCTCAACAAGCTCGTCAACGTCATCAAGATCGTCGAGCTCGAGCCGGCGGCATCCGTCCAGCGCGAGCACATGCTCATCAAGGTCCGCGCCGACAACCAGACGCGCTCGAACGTCATCGAGGTCGTGAACCTCTTCCGCGCGTCGATCGTCGACTATGCGACCGACGCGCTGGTCGTCGAGGTGACCGGCGACCGCGGCAAGGTCGACGCGTTCCTGCGCGCCCTCGAGCCCTTCGGCGTGAAGGAGCTCGCCCAGTCCGGCATGGTCGCCATCGGCCGCGGCGGAAAGTCCATCACCGAACGCGTCCTGCGCGGCTAGACCACCCGATACAAGGAGAAACACAACACCATGGCCGAGATCTTCTACGACTCCGACGCCGACCTGTCGCTCATCCAGGGCAAGAAGGTCGCGATCGTCGGCTACGGCTCGCAGGGCCACGCCCACGCGCAGAACCTCCGCGACTCCGGCGTCGAGGTCGTCATCGCGCTCAAGGAGGGCTCGAAGTCCAAGGCGAAGGCCGAGGAGGACGGCTTCACCGTCATGTCGGTCGCCGACGCGACCGCGTGGGCCGACATCATCATGATCCTCGCGCCCGACCAGCACCAGCGCGGCATCTTCACCGACGAGATCCTGCCGAACCTGACGCCCGGCAAGACCCTCGCCTTCGCGCACGGCTTCAACATCCGTTTCGGCTACATCGACGCGCCCGAGGGCGTCGACGTCATCCTCGTCGCCCCCAAGGCCCCCGGCCACACGGTGCGCCGCGAGTTCGTGGCCGGCCGCGGCATCCCCGACATCATCGCGGTCGAGAAGGATGCCTCCGGCAACGCCTGGGGTACCGCCCTCGCGTACGCGAAGGCGATCGGCGGCACCCGTGCCGGCGTGATCAAGACGACCTTCACCGAAGAGACCGAGACCGACCTCTTCGGCGAGCAGGCCGTCCTCTGCGGCGGTGTGTCGCAGCTCGTGCAGTACGGCTTCGAGACGCTCACCGAGGCGGGCTACCAGCCGCAGATCGCCTACTTCGAGGTGCTGCACGAGCTGAAGCTCATCGTCGACCTCATGTGGGAGGGCGGCATCGCCAAGCAGCGCTGGTCGGTCTCCGACACGGCGGAATACGGCGACTACGTGTCGGGCCCGCGCGTCATCGACCCGCGTGTCAAGGAGAACATGCAGGGCGTCCTCGCCGACATCCAGTCCGGCGCCTTCGCCGAGCGGTTCATCGGCGATCAGGATGCCGGGGCGCCCGAGTTCCAGGCGCTGCGCGCCGCGGCCGCCGAGCACCCGATCGAGGCCGTCGGCAAGGACCTGCGCGCCCTGTTCGCGTGGAAGCAGCAGGACGAGGGTTACGTCGAGGGTTCGGCCGCGCGCTGATCCTCGCTGAGATTCCCGGCCACCCGCCGGGTACGGCTTGATCCAAGCCACCGGGCCCGGCCCCCACACCAGGGGGCCGGGCCCTTCTCGTTCACTAGAGTGAACGCATGACCGCAGCCCTCGAGATCGCCGTCCAAGACCCTGCCGGAGCGCGCGACGCGATCGCCGCCGGCGCCGACCGGCTGGAGCTCTGCCAGGCCCTGGGCGTCGGTGGGGTCACCCCTTCGATCGGCCTCATCGAGGCGACCGTCGCCGCCGTCGGCGGTGCGCGCGTCAATGTGCTGGTCCGGCCGCGTGCGGGCGGTTTCGTCTACGACCGGAGCGAGATCGCCCTCGTCTCCGCCGACATCTCGGCGGCCGTCCGCGCCGGCGTCGGGGGAGTGGTGATCGGTGCGCTCACCTCCGACGGCCGCGCCGACGTCCCGACGGTGCGTCGGTGGCGGGATGCCGCAGGACAGGCGACCCTCGTCTTCCATCGCGCGATCGACGCCGCGGCCGACCCCGTCGCGGTGCTCGAGCAGCTGCGCGGCGCGGGCGTCGACCGCGTGCTCACCTCCGGCGGGGCGACGCGGGCGATCGACGGGCTCGAGACGCTCGCCCGCCTCGTCGAGATCGCCGAGGGCGGCGCGGAGATCATGGCGGGCGGCGGTGTGCGCGTCGAGGACATCCCCGCCATCGTCGCGACCGGCGTCGGCGCGGTGCACCTCTCAGCGCGGGCTCTCGCCGGCGAGGACGAGCCCTCGGGGCCGGGCGGGGGGACCGCCGGGCACGATGTCACCGACATCACCGTCGTGCGAGCGGCGGAGGCCGCGTGCCACACCGATGACGCTACGCTGAGCGCGTGAGCACAGGACGCGACGACGACGCCCTCCGTTGGGACGGCGACGACGATCCGACGCTCGACGTCGGCTCCCTGCCGGAGGCGGACCCCGAGCGCGGCGCCGCCGACACGTCGGAACCCCTGGCCCTGCCCGACGGGTACCAGGCGGTCGGCAAGGGGAGCGAGAAGGTCGGGCACATCGAGTCGGACGGCACCGTCACGATGCCCGGGGACGCGCAGCCGATGTCGAACGGAACGCTCGTGACCCTCGGCATCCTCGCGGGCGCCTATCTTCTCTTCACGATCGGCTGGATCATCGGCGGCATCCGCCTGCAGGGTACGGCCCAGTTCCTCGTGAGCCCCGTGGGCTACCAGGTGTCGTTCTGGCTGGCCGTGGCCGCTCCGGCGCTGTGGTTCCTGACGACCTACCTGCTCACGCGGGCGTCGAAGAGCTGGGTGCGGATCGTGTGGCTCATCGCGGGACTGGTCGTCCTCATCCCGTGGCCGTTCGTGATGGTGGGGGCGGTGGGTCAGTGAACGCGCGCAAGGAGCACAAGGGCCGGGCGGAGACTGTGTCCGTGTCCCCGACGCCCGAGAAGACCGCCAAGCCGCGCATCATGCCGACGTGGCTCATCGTCACGCTCTCGGTGTTCTTCGGGCTTTTCTACGCCTACTTCGTCTGGAACGCGGTCGAGTTCCTCATCGCGCAGGCGAGCGGCACGGTGCCCCTCAACGCATACGGCTGGTTCGTGCTGCTGTTCGCCGTCGTCTTCCCGCTGATCGCGTTCGGCACGGCGTTCGCGATCGGCTGGCGCCGCACGTGGTGGGAGTTCTCGCTCGTCCTCCTGACCGGTCTCGCCGTCACCGCGGTCTTCTGGCTCGACGTCATCGCGTACAGCGCGACGTCGGGCTCGTCGATGCTCGGCTGACAGCGCGCCGTCCGCCCGGCGGCGACGAGTCGTCACACGGTCATCGACGCCTCCGCGCGGCGAGTAGGCTGGCGGTCGATCCCACCCGAACGCGTCGTCCGCGCGAACACCGAAGGTCTGCCCTGTGTCCCAGTCAGTGTCCCAGTCAGCGTCCAAGCCTGTCGTCCTCCTCGCCGAAGAACTCTCTCCCGCCACGATCGACGCACTCGGTCCCGACTTCGACGTCCGGAACGTCGACGGCACCGACCGGCCGGCGCTGCTCGCCGCGATCGCCGACGCGGACGCGATCCTCGTCCGCTCGGCGACGAAGGTGGATGCCGAGGCGATCGCCGCAGCTCCCAAGCTCAAGGTCGTCGCACGCGCGGGCGTCGGGCTCGACAACGTCGACATCAAGGCGGCGACGGCCGCCGGCGTCATGGTCGTGAACGCCCCGACCTCGAACATCATCTCCGCCGCCGAGCTCACCGTCGGCCACATTCTGAGCCTCGCGCGCCACATCCCCGCCGCGCACGCGTCGCTCGCGGGCGGCGCGTGGAAGCGCAGCTCGTTCACCGGCACCGAGCTCTTCGAGAAGACCGTCGGCATCATCGGCCTCGGGCGCATCGGCGCGCTCATCGCGGCGCGCCTCCAGGGCTTCGGCGTCTCGGTCGTCGCCTACGACCCGTACGTCACCCCCGCCCGCGCCCAGCAGCTCGGCGTGACCCTCCTGTCGCTCGACGATCTGCTCGCGCAGAGCGACTTCGTGACGATCCACATGCCAAAGACGCCCGAGACGACCGGCATGATCGGCACTGCGCAGTTCGCGCTCATGAAGCCGACCGCCTACATCGTGAACGTCGCCCGCGGCGGTCTCATCGACGAGGAGGCGCTCTACACGGCGCTCACGACCGGCGAGATCGCCGGTGCGGGCCTCGACGTCTTCACCTCCGAGCCCCCCAAGGAGGACGGCACCGCCTTTCCGCTGCTGTCGCTCCCGAACGTCGTCGTCACGCCGCACCTGGGTGCCTCGACCGACGAAGCGCAGGAGAAGGCGGGCATCTCGGTCGCCCGCTCGGTGAAGCTCGCCCTCGAGGGCGATCTCGTCCCCGACGCGGTGAACGTCGCGGGCGGGGTCATCGACCCGTTCGTCCGCCCCGGCATCGCCCTCGTCGAGCAGCTCGGCCAGGTGTTCTCCGGCCTCGCGACGAGCGCGCTCACGAGCCTCGACATCGAGGTGCGCGGCGAGCTCGCGGCGTACGACGTGAGCGTCTACCGCCTCGCGGCGCTCAAGGGCATCTTCACGAAGATCGTGAGCGAGAACGTCTCGTACGTCAACGCGCCCCTGTTCGCCGAGCAGCGCGGCATCGAGACGCGCCTGATCGTCGAGGCCGAGAGCCCGCTCTACCGCAATATCACGATCCTCCGCGGCGCCCTCGCCGACGGCACCGTGCTGACGGTCGCGGGGACGCTCGCGGGTACCCGCATGGTGCCGAAGATCGTCGGCATCAACGGCTACGAGATCGAGGTGCCGATCGAGCAGCACCACGTCGTCATGCGCTACGCCGACCGCCCCGGCATCGTCGCGATCTACGGGCAGAAGCTCGGCGAGGCGGGCATCAACATCGCCGGCTTGTTCGTCGCCCAGCCCGACGCATCGGGCCGTGCGCTGTCGGTGCTGACGGTCGATCAGCCGGTGCCCGAGGAGATCCTCGACGACATGCGCGACGCCGTCGGCGCCGACCTCTTCCGCGAGATCGACATCACCGAGGACTGACGCTGCGCTCCACGAGGGCCACGAGCGCGTCGAGCGCCTCACCGCGGGGCACGGGGCCGGAAGCCCCGGCGGCTTCGCCGAGCGCGTTGTTGTAATAGAGTCCGTCGCTGACGAGCAGCACGAGATCGAGCGCGGTCTCGTCGCGCACGTGCCCACGCAGGGCGTCAGCCCAGCGCTGGCGCACGGCGCGGAGGGCATCGGATGCCGCGGCGCTGCCGCCCTGCGCGAGTCGCGCGACGGCGATGAGGGCGCGGTCGAGCGGGTCGTCGTCCATGACGGACGTGCGCAGGAAGAAGGCGACGGCGCCATCGGGGGAGGCGATCATCTCGTCGAGGTCGTCATCGGCGAGCACCACCAGGCGTTCGATGAGGGCGAGTTCGAGCGCCTCCTTCGAGGCGAAGTGGTACAGAAGACCGCCCTTGGACACTCCCGCCGCGCGGGCTGCGGCATCCATCGTCGCCGCGCGTTCGCCCTCGTCGATGAGGAGCGCCTCGAACGCGTCGAGGACGAGGTCGCGGGCGCGCGGGGGTCTGCTCATGGTCCGATCCTTCCATTTGAGCGCGAGGCATCCGGGCGCGGGCAGCTTCCGGCATACGCCGTCTTCTGATACTATACCGGCTAGACGGTAAACAAATGACTTCTCAGAACACACTCACCCTCACGGAACAGATCCGGATCGCCGACGGCAACGGCGTGCGCGTCGGCTGGCGCGGCTGGGCCGCGCTCGTCGTGCTGATGCTGCCCGTGCTGCTCGTCTCGGTCGACAACACCGTGCTGAGCTTCGCGCTGCCCGAGATCGCCGCGGACCTCGGCCCGACGAGCGCGCAGCAGCTCTGGATCATCGACTCGTATCCGCTCGTGCTCGCGGCGCTCCTGGTGACCATGGGAACCCTCGGTGACCGGTTCGGCCGCCGCCGCATGCTGCTCATCGGCGCCACGGGGGTCGCGGTCGTCTCGGCCCTGGCCGCATTCGCGCCGGCCGCGGGCTGGCTCATCGCCGGCCGCGCCGCGATGGGCGTCTTCGGCGCCATGCTCATGCCCTCGACGCTGTCGCTCCTGCGCTCGATCTTCACCGACCGCGAGCAGCGCCGCATCGCCATCGCCGTCTGGGCTGCGATGTTCTCCGCGGGCGCCGCGCTCGGCCCCATCGTCGGCGGATTCCTGCTCGAGCACTTCTCGTGGGGATCGGTCTTCCTCATGGCCGTGCCGGTCCTCGTGCCGTTGCTCGTCCTCGCGCCGATCCTCGTGCCCGAGAGCCGCGACCCGAACCCGGGCCGCATCGACCCGAAGAGCATCGTGCTGTCGGTGCTCACGATGGTGCCGATCGTCTTCGCGATCAAGGAGTTCGCGGTCTACGGCTGGAGCCTGCAGGTTCCGGCGCTCGTCGTGATCGGCCTCGCGTTCGGCGCGCTGTTCGTGCGCCGTCAGCTGCGGCTGCGCGAGCCCATGCTCGACATGCGCCTGTTCGCGCGCGGCACGTTCACCGGAGCGCTCCTCGTGAACCTCCTGAGCGTGATCGCCCTGGTCGGCTTCCTCTTCTTCGTCGCGCAGCACCTGCAGCTCATCGTCGGACTGTCGCCGATGGAGGCGGGCTTCGCGCTCGTCCCCGGCATGGCCGCGATGATCGTCGCAGGTCTCGGCATCGTGCCGATCGCCTCGCGCGTCGACGCACGCATCATCGTGCCGGTAGCCCTCGCGTTCTCCGTCGCGGGCTACATCATGGTGGCGCTATCGGCCACCGACGCCGACCTCGGCCTCCTCATCGCGGCCTTCGCGCTCCTCGGGCTCGGGATCGGAGCGGCCGAGACCGTGTCGAACGACCTCATCCTCTCGAGCGCCCCGCCGGAGAAGGCGGGCGCGGCGAGCGCGGTCTCCGAGACCGCGTACGAGCTGGGCGCCGTGCTCGGCACTGCCGTCCTCGGCGGCATCCTCACCTCGCTCTTCCGCACCGGGATCGTCCTCCCGGCGGGCCTCGACGCGACGCTCGCCGGCGCCGCGCGCGAGACGCTCGCCGGCGCGATGACGATCGCCGACCGGATCGGCGGCGAGGTGGGCGCGCAACTGCGCCTCGCGGCGGCCCACGCGTTCGACTCGGGCGTCGTCGTGACCTCGCTCGTCGGGGCGGGTCTGGTCGTCGTGGCCGCCGTCATCGCGGCCACTACGCTGAAGACCACACCCCACCGTAAGGAGAGCGATGTCGCGCGTGGTCAGATTGGCAGTCATACCCGGTGACGGGATCGGCCCCGAGGTCGTCGCCGAGGCGGAGAAGGTGCTGGATGCCGTCACTTCCGGTTCCGACACGGTCTTCGAGAAGACGCGCTTCTCGCTCGGTGCGGCGCGCTACCTCGACACGGGTGACACTCTGCCTGACGAGGACCTCGCGGCGATCGCCTCGCACGATGCGATCCTCCTCGGCGCGGTCGGCGGCGTGCCCGGCGACCCGCGCCTGAAGGATGCCAACATCGAGCGAGGGCTGCTGCTGAAGCTCCGCTTCGCGCTCGACCACTACGCCAACCTCCGCCCCGCGACGCTGTACCCGGGCGCGGCCGGTCCCCTCGCGGAGCCGGGCGAGATCGACTTCGTGGTCGTCCGCGAAGGCACCGAGGGCCCCTACGTCGGTAACGGCGGGTCGATCCGCACCGGCACGCCGCACGAGGTCGCCAACGAGACGAGCGTCAACACCGCCTACGGCATCGAGCGCGTCGTCCGCTACGCCTTCGCGCAGGCCGAGCGGCGGCGGAAGAAGCTGACCCTCGTGCACAAGACCAACGTGCTCGTCCACGCGGGCGGGATGTGGCAGCGGATCGTGAACGCCGTGGCATCGGAGCACCCCGAGGTCGCCGTAGACTACATGCACGTCGACGCGGCCACGATCCACCTGGTCACGAGCCCCAGCCGCTTCGATGTGATCGTCACCGACAACCTCTTCGGCGACATCCTCACCGACCTGGCCGGCGCCGTCACCGGAGGCATCGGCCTCGCCGCCTCGGGGAACATCAATCCCGACGGCGCGTTCCCCTCGATGTTCGAGCCCGTGCACGGTTCGGCGCCCGATATCGCGGGGCAGCAGAAGGCCGATCCCACGGCCGCGATCCTCTCCGTCGCCCTCATGCTCGACCACCTCGGGCTCGAGGACGAGGCGCGACGCGTCACCCGCGCGGTCGAAGCGGACATCGCGGGTCGGGGGAGCGCGCCCCGCAGCACCGCCGAGGTCGGCGACGCCATCGCTCGTGCCATGCAGGCATAGGCTGGCACCGCGACGCACGAAAGAAGAGAACGCATGAGCCTCACCTACGACCCCGACGCCGGACTCGCCCCGCTGGAGTTCGCCGTTTCGAAGAACCTCGCCGCGAAGACGGATGCCGAACGCTCCGAGCTGCTCGCCGATCCGGCCTTCGGCACGACGTTCACCGACCACATGGTCGACATCTGCTGGTCGGTGCGCGGAGGCTGGCATCGCCCCCGCGTGCAGCCGTACGGACCGCTCTCACTCGACCCGGCGGCCGCTGTGCTGCACTACGGTCAGGAGATCTTCGAGGGCATCAAGGCCTACCGGCACGCCGACGGCTCGATCCACACGTTCCGCCCCGCCGAGAACGGCAAGCGGCTGCAGCGCAGCGCACGCCGCCTGGCGCTGCCCGAGCTGCCCGTCGAGTACTTCATCGAATCGCTGAAGGCGCTCATCGCCGTCGACGGCGCCTGGGTGCCTGCCGGCGACGACCAGAGTCTGTACCTCCGCCCGTTCATGATCGCCAAGGAGGCGTTCCTCGGCGTCCGTCCCGCGAACAAGGTCGGCTACTACGTCATCGCCTCTCCCGTCGGCGCCTACTTCAAGGGCGGCGCGAAGCCGGTCTCGATCTGGCTCAGCGAGGACTACGCGCGCGCAGGCAAGGGCGGCACGGGCGCAGCGAAGACCGGCGGCAACTACGCGGCCAGCCTGCTGCCGCAGGCAGAAGCCTACGAACAGGGGTGCGATCAGGTCGTCTTCCTCGACCAGGAGCGCAACGTCGAGGAACTGGGCGGCATGAATGTCGTGTTCGTCTACAAGGACGGCACGATCGTGACCCCGCAGTCCGACTCGATCCTCGAGGGCATCACGCGCGACTCGATCCTGCAGCTCGCGGCCGACCGCGGGCACCGGGTCGAGGGACGCGCCGTCTCGATCGACGAGTGGCGCCTGGGCGTTGCGTCCGGCGACATCGTCGAGGTGTTCGCCTGCGGTACGGCGGCCGTCGTCGCGCCGATCGGCGTGCTCAAGGGGCGCGACTTCATCGACGAGCAGCCCCTCGGAGAGCTCGCGCTGTCGCTGCGCCAGGAGCTCACCGACATCCAGTACGGGCGCCGCGAGGACGTGCACAGCTGGCTCGTGCGTCTGGACGCGTGAGATGCGGATCGCGCGCTTCAGCCACCAGGACGCCATCCGCTACGGCATCGTCGACGAGGGCGAGATCGTCGTTCTCGCCGGCGACCCGATGTTCGCGGGATTCGAGACGACGGGGGAGCGCATCCCGCTCGGCGAGATCGCGTTGCTCGCACCCGTCATCCCGCGCTCGAAGATCATCGGCATCGCCCGGAACTATCGCGATCACGCCGCCGAGCTCGGCAACGCCGTGCCCGAGGCGCCGATGATGTTCCTGAAGCCCAACACGTCGGTCATCGGCCCGGGTGACGCCATCGTGCGACCCAGCGAGTCGGAGCGCACTGATTACGAGGGCGAGCTCGCCGCCGTCATCGGCCGCGTCGCGAAGAACGTTTCGGCCGAGGATGCCTTGGACTACGTCTTCGGCTACACCATCGGCAACGACGTGACGGCGCGCGATCTTCAGAAGACCGACGGTCAGTGGGCGCGCGCGAAGGGCTTCGACACGTTCTGCCCGCTGGGACCCGCGATCGAGACCGAGTTCGACCCCGCACCCGAGGTACGGATCGTCACGCGGGTGAACGATGAGGTGCGCCAGGACGGCACGCTCGGCGAGATGGTGCACGACGTGGCGTCGTTCATCTCGTACGCGTCGCACGCGTTCACGCTCCTCCCAGGTGACGTGATCCTCGCCGGTACGCCCGCGGGCGTCGGGCCGTTCGTCGCCGGCGACGTGGTTGAGGTGGAGATCACGGGCCTCGGCATCCTCCGCAACACCGTCCGCGACGCGTGAGCGTCACCACCGCCGACGAGGTCGCCGCCCTCCAACGCCGCACCGTCGGGGTGCTCGCGGCCGGTCAGGTGCTCGGCGGGATCGCGTTCGGGGCCACCGTGTCGCTCGGGGCGTTGCTCGCGGCCGACCTGTCGGGGCAGGACGCGCTGTCGGGCCTCGCGACGGCATCCGTCACGCTCGGCGCGTCGTTCTGCGCCATTCCGCTCGCCCGCCTCGCCGCGCGCCGCGGACGGCGGGTGGCGCTCACGCTGGGGAACCTCTTCGCGCTCGTCGGCATCGCTGTCGTCATCACGGCGGCGGCGCTGCGTGTCTTCCCGCTGCTCCTCGTCGGCGTCATCCTCATCGGGGCGGGGAACGCGGGCAACCTGCAGTCGCGCTTCGCCGCGACCGACCTCGCGGTCTCGAACCGCCGCGCCCGCGACCTCGGCGTCGTCGTCTGGGCCACGACGGTCGGCGGTGTGCTGGGGCCGCTCCTGCTGACGCCCGGCGAGGCGCTCGGGCAGGCGATCGGCATGCCGCCGCTCACCGGCGCCTACGCCTACTCGATCGTGGCGCAGGTCGCTGCGTTCGTGCTCTACGTCATCGCGCTCCGGCCCGACCCGCTGCTCGTGGCGCAGCGCCTCGCGCGGGGCGGCGAAGCGCGCCGGGAGCACATCGTCGAAACCGACCGCCCGTTGACGGCGCGCTACGCGATCTTCGCCGTCGCCGGGTCGCACGTTGTGATGGCATCCGTCATGGCGATGACGCCCGTGCACCTCGCGCATCTCGCGCCCGACCACGTGACACTCGTCGTCGGGACGACGATCGCCCTGCACGTCTTCGGTATGTACGGCCTCTCACCGCTGTTCGGCATGCTCGCCGACCGGTGGGGGCGCATCGCGACGATCCTGCTCGGGCAGGCTCTGCTCGCCGCGGCCCTCGTCCTCGCGGCGGTCGCCCCCGACTCGCAGTGGACGGTGCTCGTCGCGCTGTTCCTGCTGGGAGCGGGCTGGAGTGCGGCTACGGTGTCGGGAGCGGCTCTTCTCACCGAGAGCACGCTGACCGCGCTCCGCCCGAAACGGCAGGGCCTCAGCGACACGATCATGACCTTCAGCGCCGCCGTCGGGTCAGTGCTCGCGGGCGTCGTCCTCGCGTGGATCGGCTACGGGGGACTCGCCCTCGTCGCGCTCCTCGTCGTCGTCGCGGTGTCGGTGCTCGCGCCGTACGCACGGGTGCTGGCCGTGCGCGAGGCGTAGGCCGCGCGAGGCGGAGCGGGCGGTCAGAACCGCGTCTCGACGAGCCCGACGACCACGGGGTCTGCTGCGGACAGGTCATCGACCACGGGGATGAGGCGCCACTTGTCGAACATCGTGCACGGGTGCGAGAGTCCGAGAAGCACCCGGTCGCCGACGGCGACGGCGGGGCCGGCCGCGCCGGGGTCCGTCGTGCGGAGGAACGCGTGCTGGTCGTTGACGGCGTCGATCTCGCCCTCGAGGGGTTGCCAGGGGCCTCCGGAGCGGCTGAGCGCGAGCGGGACGGGCAGATCGAGGTCGTACGGCACGTCGCGCTTTCCGGCGTCGAGGAGGGCGAGGCCCGGCTCGGGCGCCGACACCACGCGGGCGACGGCGCGCGCGGCGGGGCGGAGCCCGGCGCCCTCGAAGGGCGACACCGACCGGTAGTAGCCCTCGTCGTGGATGAGGGATGCGCCCGAGCGGATGACGAACCGGCCGGGGAGCCGCGCGGCGGCCTCCGCGAGCACGTCGGCGACGACGTCGGGGAAGGCGCTGCCCCCGGCGGTCACGATCGCGTCGTCGGCATCGTCGTAGGCGGGCAGGAGCGATTCGTGCAGCGCGACGAGGTCGCGGACGAACTCTCCGGCATCCGTCAGCGCGTCGTCCGACCGTCCGTGGGCGATCGCGCCCTCGTACCCGGCGACGCCGGCGAGGCGGACGCAGGGGGTGTTGAGCACGCGCGCCGCGAGGGCGAGGGCGGCGTCGACGCTCCGCGCTCCGGTGCGCCCGCCGGGCCGTCCGAGCTCGACGAGCACGTCGAACGTCGTGTAGCCGCCGAGCTCGGGCTGCGCGGCGACATCGGCGAGCAGGTCGACGGCGGCCGGGTCGTCGACCCACGTCCAGAGGCGCCCGCCGTTCTCCTGCAGGTCGTGGGCCAGGGCGGTTGCCGCGGCCTCGTCGATGAGCTGGTTCGCGAGCATGATGTCGTGGATGCCGGCGGCGCGCGCGGTCCGCACCTGCCAAGGTGTCGCGAGGGTGATCGCGGTGGCTCCGGCATCTAGCTGCCAGCGCCACAGCTGCGGCGCCATCGTCGTCTTGCCGTGCGGCATGAGTTCGAGGCCGCGCCCGGCGATCCAGTCGGCGAGGAACGCGACGTTCCCGGCCAGAGCCGATTCGTCGAGGACGAGTGCGGGGGTCCAGAGATCGGACAGGCGCGGGCGGCGGGCGAGGAAGTCCTCGGCCGCCGTGCCCGCAGCCCACGCGGGCAGCGCCTTGTCCTCGGCGCGGAGGATGCGGCCGGTGGGCGTGCGCTGCCAGGTCATGCTCAGGCGCCGGTGGTCGTCTCGCCGGACTGCTCGGGGAGCTTCGCGACGACGTCGATCTCGACAAGGATGTCCGCGAGGCGCGAGCCGACCGTCGTCCGCACCGGGTAGGGCGCCGTGAAGAACTCGGCGTAGGCGCGGTTGTACTCCGCGAAGTCGCGGTCGAGGTGCTCGAGGTGCGCCGTCACCTTGACGACATCGTCCATCGTCGCGCCGCTCGTGGCGAGGACGTTCTGGATGTTCCGGAGCACCTGCTGCGTCTGCTCGTAGACGCCGCCGGGAACGACCTGGCCGGTCGCCGGGTCCTGCGGACCGAAACCGGCGGTGAACAGGAAGCCGCCGGCGACGACGCCGTGGCTGTAGGGACCCGCCGGGACGGGGGCGTTCGGGATGGTGACGGCGGTGCGGGGCATGGGATGTTCCTTTCGGTGGGTGGTCAGAGCGGGGCGGGGCGGGCCGCCCGGCCGGGGGAGGCGTCGGTGAGGGCGCCGCCGGCGAGCACGGGGAAGCCCGCGACGAGCACGTCGTCGATGCCGACGGCGAGGGAGGTCGGCTCGGCGTAGGTGGCGGTGTCGGCGACGGTGTCGGGGTCGACGAGCACGACGTCGGCGCGGCGGCCCGGGACCAGGATGCCGCGATCGTGCAGTCCGAACCGCGCGGCGGGACGCGCGGCGAGGTGCTGCGCCGCACCGGCCCACGAGAAGGCTCGTGTCTCACGCACGAAGGTCCCGAGAAGCCGCGCGAACGTGCCCCACGCGCGTGGGTGCGGAACGTCACCGATGAAGATGCCGTCCGAGCCGCCCGTGTGCGCGGGGTGCGCGAACAGGTGCGCGAGGTTCTCGACGGGGCGCTCGTCGCGCACCGCCATCACCGCGCTCACCTCGAGACGGGTCTCGATCAGGAGATCGAGGGTCGCGTCTTCGACGTCGACGCCGCGGCGCTCGGCGAGCGCGGCGAGCGTGAGCCCCGGGGCGTCGGGGGTCGCGGGCGCGTGGGCGACCGTGACCATCGTCGGCCACTCCGGGCCGAGGCTCGGCTTCAGCGCGACGAGGGGAAACCAGCCGGTGCGCAGGCGCCGACGTTCGAGGGGGTCGGCGAGGAGCGTGGTCGCCTCATCGACCGAGTGGGCGCTGTACTCCGGCGGGAGGAGCGCCATCGCGACGAGGGTGCACCCGCGCGTGTACGGGTACATGTCGAAGCTGATGTCGGCGCCCGTCGCGGCGAGGTCGTCGAGCAGCCGCCGTCCGGCCGCGGCTTCTACGTGGTAGTGCGATACGTGCGCCCGGACGCCGCTGCGGCGGCAGATCTCGGCGATCTCCGCGAGGCCGGCGGCGGTGTTCGTCTCGTAGCCGCCGCGCATGTGCGTGACGTGGAGTCCGCCTGCCGCCGCGACCGGCTCGCACAGGGCGGCGAGCTCGGTCGCGTCGGCGAAGAGGCCGGGAACGTAGTCGAGGCCTGTCGACAGACCCAGCGCCCCCTCGCGCAGACCCGCCTCGACGAGGTCGACCATCGCGGCGAGCTGTTCGCGGTTCGGCCGTCCGGCATCCATCCCCATGACGGCGTGCCGGACGGTGCCGGCGGGCACGAGGTAGCCGACGTCGAGGGGCGTGGCATCGTCGTACGTCGCGAGGAGGTCGGCGACGGACCCGCCGCGGAAGGTCGGGTGCGGTCCGTTGATCGCGGCGAAATAGCGGGATGCCCAGACGCCGTCGCCGGGAGCGTACGACACGCCGTCTTGGCCGGCGATGACGGTCGTGACGCCCTGTCGGAGGAGCGCGAGCTGCACGTCGGGCCGGAAGACGGCTCCGTCGGCGTGGGAGTGCGCGTCGATGAGCCCCGGGAAGACGAGCCGTCCCGTGGCATCGAGGATGTCGTCGCCGGATGCGGCGCTGACGTGCCCCGCCTCGACGATGCGGCCGCCCTCGATCGCGAGATCGGCGGGTCGCGGGTCGGCGCCGGTGCCGTCCACGAGCACGCCGCCGCGGACGACGAGGCGGGGGGAGGAGGTCACGGCGGCGCTTTCGAAGGGTTTCGCGGGGCGTGGTCCCGCTGCACCTCGCCCGCGATGCGGACATCGCACGCGGGACGCCCGTGCGATCCCCTCGATCCTAGCGAGCGGCGCGCGCCGTCGGGCCGGAGGACGCGCTCAGTAGCGGGCCGAGAACCCGCCGTCGGCGTGGATCAGCTGCCCCGACACCCAACGACCTCCGGGGGAGATGAGGAACGACACGAGTGCAGCGATGTCGTCGGGCCTGCCGAGGCGTCCGAGCGGCTGCGCGACCGTGAGGGCGTCGCGCGTGCGGACAGCGCGTCAGAACGGAGGTGGCGACTCGCTGACGAAGCCTGTCGGTGTGCGTACCTCGACCGATCCGTCGGGTCTCGATCGGAACCAGATCCGCGTGCCGTGTCGCAAGCTGTGTTCGGGCGGGCAGAGCGGCCGGAGCTGTCGGAGGTCGGTCGGACCGCCCCGCGCCCATTCGATGATGTGGTCGACGTCGCAGTCCGCGGCGAGTCGGTCGCAGCCGTCGCGCGCGCACGTGCCGTGCCGCAGCACCAGGAGATCGCGCTGTGCGCGGCTCGGCCGATAGCTGCGACGGTCGAGGTCGACGGGCACGCTCCGTACGGGGTCGACGATGAGCCGGTGGTACGCGTCGGCGTCGAGGAAGAGCTGTGCCGCCGTGAACGGGTCGAGGTCGGGTCCGCCGACGATGCGCGCGTGCTCTGCGAGTCCCGATCCGCCGCACAGCGCGCAGTGCCCGTGCGCGTCGCCCCTTCTCCCGCCGAGCAGTCCCACGGGCACCGTCACGAACACCTTCACCTTCGTCGCTGCCGGCGTTCCTTCGCCGCGCAGCCACGCCGAGGCGAGGTCGGCGCGGATCTGATCGCGCGAGCGCCCGTCGCGCCCATCCTTCTGCACGTTCTTCGCCGTGCTCCTGAGGCGCCGCTTGATCGCGATCGCCTCGATCGCGGGGACGAGCACGTGCACCCACGCCATCCCGTCCTCGGGGTCGTCGACGATCACCCGACGACTCACGCGGGCATCGGCATGCCGTTCCGTCATCGTGTGCGGGTCGAGGCGGTCGACGAGCGTCCGGAGCCTCCGTCGGAACGCCCCTGCCGTGAGCGAGAGTACCCAGTCGGACGTCTGCTGATCGACGAGCGCGATCGCCGCGCGCGAGGCCGTGAGTTCCGCCTCGTCGGCGCCGTATCGCGGACGCAACCGCAGCAGGGCGTCGGTCGTCGCCTCGACCAGCGCGAACGGGGCGAACCCGTCACGTGCCCGCTGCCACAGCAGCGGAAGCGACGCGTCGGCCGTGCGAGCGACGTGCGCGAGATCGCGGAGTCGGCCCTCGGCGATGCGCAGGCGCAGCGTGATCTCGAGCAACGCCGCGCGCTCGGCCGCGCGCTCTCCGTCGTCGCCGTCGTCCGTCGTGTAGATGTGCGGATTGCGCGTCGCGAAATCGAGCGCGCCCGCGATGCCCGACGCCAGGCGAGCGGCCGCCTGGTTCTCGGTCATGCGGCTCGGCGTGAGCGCATCGAGAACGTACCCCATCGCCTCTTCGGCGGTGACCGTCTCGACCTGATCCATACCCCCGACGCTACTCGGGGGGTCCGACATCGCCTTCCGCGACTCCGGAACCTAACTGCCGAGCGCTCGCGCCGCCCGGTCGACGTCGTCCGCGTCGTTGAAGACGTGGAACGCCACCCGTGCGCGCCCGTTGCGCCCCGACGCGACGATTCCCGCCGCGGTGAGGCGCGCGAGGTCGCAGCCCGAGGCATCCGGCCAGGTCACGATCGCGCTCGGCAGCGCGGGGACGGGAAGGCCCAGGCGGGCGCGGAAGGATGCCGCGAGCTCCGTCACGTGCGCGTGCACCGTGTGGAGGTCGGCGGCGGCGAACGCCGCGAGCGCCGGCCGCGCCCCGACGAACGCCTGCCAGGCCGGTGACACGTCGAAGCGGCGCGCGCACCCCGCGAGGTCGGCGTCGCCGCCGTAGCACGACGACCAGGGGTCATCGCCCGCGTACCAGCCGGCCTGCACGGGGCGGAGCGATCGGGCGTAGTCCTCGCGGAGGGTCAGGAACGCGACCCCGCGCGGGCAGCACAGCCACTTGTACGCGTGGCAGAGCAGCGCGTCGACGCGCGTGGCATCCACCGGCATCCAACCGACGGCCTGCGTCGCATCGCACACCGTGCGCGCCCCGACGCGGGCGGCCGCCGCGCAGATCGCGCCCAGGTGGGCGACCTCTCCCGACCCCGACTGTACGAGCGAGAACGCCACGAGTGCGGTGTCGGGGGTCACGGCTGCTGCGAGCGAAGCGAGGGGAGCGGTCCGCACCCGGATGCCGCGTCCCGCGTGCACGAACGGCAGCACGAGCGACGAGAACTCGTCCTCGGGCACGAGCACTTCGGAGCCGTCGGGAAGCGCCGCCGCGAGCAGACCGACCTGCACGGAGGTCTGCGACCCGATCGCGACACGCGCGGCGTCGACGCCGACGAGCGACGCGAAGGACGCGCGCGACGCCTCGACGGCGCGCGAGTACGCCGTGACGTCCGGGCGACCGGCCAGGTCCGCGGCGACCGCGGCGCGCGTGCCAGCCATCGGCAGACCGACCGTGCAGGCGGCGAGGTAGCCGGCCGCGTCCGCGAACTCGGCGCGGAGGTCGAGCAGGGGATCGGGGGCGAGGGTGGTGATCACGGCATCCACGGTCGCTGATGGACACTCATACGTCTACGGCAGGTATCGCATGAAACACATGCGGTGCGATGATGAATGGATGCCGGATGCCTCGCACGACCTCCCTCTCGATCTCGACCTGCAGAGCCTCCGCATCGTCCGCGCGATCGCCGACACGGGGTCCATCACGGGCGCTGCCGACAGCCTCGGCTACAGCCAGCCCGCGATCAGTCAGCACGTGCGGCGGCTCGAGCAGCGTCTCGGTGTGGCCGTCGTCGAGCGCGTCGGGCGCGGCGTGCGCTTGACCGAAGCGGGGCGCGTGCTCGCGAAGCACGCTCCGACCGTCGCGCTCGCGGTCGACGCGGCGGCGGAGGAGCTCGCGCAGCTGCGGGGCCTGCGGACGGGCGTCGTGCGCCTCGTCGCGTTCCCGTCCGCGTCTCCCGTGATCGTGCCGCGCCTGATCGCCGCCCTCGCGGCCTCTCATCCTGGGCTGACGCTGACCTTCGTCGAGGCCGAGCCGCCCGAGGCCGTCGAGGCGATCCGCGAGGACCGCGCAGACATCGCCCTGACCTTCAGCTACCCCGGTGACCGCGACGACCCGCACCGGTCGAGCGCACGCGGTCTCTCGGTGCGCAGTGCCGGTCGCGACGACCTCATGCTCGTCCTCCCGAGCGGGCACGGGGCGGTGGGCGATCTCGCCGAGCTGGCGGACGAAACCTGGATCGCCGGCTGCCCGCGCTGCCGCGGACACCTCCTAGAGCTCTGCGAACGCGCGGGATTCGCCCCGCGCATCGGCTTCGAGACCGACAACGTCGCCGCCGTCGAGGGTCTCGTCGCTCAGGGCATCGGCGTCGCGACGCTGCCGCGCATGGCGGTGGAGTCGTTCCCGCTGCTGCCCGGCATCGTCACCGCACCGCTCCCCGCCGCCGAGGCCCGACGCCTCCACGTCGTCACGGCGCAGGGCGCGGAGCGCGTGCCGTCGCTGGGCGCGGCGCTCGACGCGCTCGGGGCGGTGCTCGCGGCATCCCGATAGTCCGCCCCGATAGTCCCTCCCGATAGTCTCAGCCCGTGTCGGAATGGGATGGGACGGGCCAGGCGTACGCCGTGTCGTTCGCGCAGCTGACGGCGGGCGCGGTCGCGCCGCTTCTGGATGCCGTCGCGCGCGCGTCGCCGGGGGAGCGTTCCTCGATGTCGGCGCCGGATCCGGCGTGCTGACCGACGCGGCGCGTGCCCGCGGCTACGACGTGCGGGCCACGGAGCCCGAGGCATCCATGCGCGCGGTCCTGCGCGCCGCCCATCCCGACCTCGAGGTCGCGGCGGCATCGGTACCGCACCTCCCATACGACGACGGCTCGTTCGACGTCGTCGCGGCGAACTTCGTCGTGAACCACGTCGCCGACCCGCGCGCCTCGGTGCGGGAACTCGCCCGCGTGACGCGGGCGGGCGGTGTGGTCGCGGTCACGATCTGGCCGACCGGCGCGAGCCCCCTCCGTCCCGTCTGGGAGGCGATGGCGGGTGCCGCGGGCGCGCCGCCCTTCGCGAACGCGCTGCCTCCCGAGCACGACTTCCCGCGGACGGAGGAGGGCCTCGCGGCGCTCCTCGCCGCGGCATCGCTCACAGACGTGCAGACGACCAGGCCCGCGTGGATGTGGGAGGTCGCGCCCGGCGTCCTGTGGCACGCGGTCGAGGGCGGCATCGCGACGATCGGCAACCTCTACCGGCGCGTCGACCCCGCCGCGCAGGAGCGCATGCGCGCCGCGTTCGAGCGCGAGACCGACGCGCGCGTCGAGGCATCCGGCCTTCTCGCCCTTCCGCACGACGCGATCCTCGCGATCGGCACACGGTGAACACGCGCGCATCGACATCGCCGCGCCCCGTGCGGCGGCGGCCCGAGAACTAGACTGGTGAGGATGTCTGCAGCGATCGATCCCCGAACCACCACCGCCTCCGGCAGCGACGTCCGCGTGCGCTTCTGCCCCTCGCCGACGGGGCTGCCGCACGTCGGGATGGTGCGCACCGCCCTCTACAACTGGGGGTACGCGCGGCACACCGGCGGCAAGCTGATCTTCCGCGTCGAAGACACCGACGCCGCCCGTGACAGCGAGGAGAGCTACCGCCAGCTCGTCGACGCGCTCACCTGGCTCGAGATCGACTGGGACGAGGGCGTCGAAAAGGGCGGGCCGCACGAGCCGTACCGGCAGTCGCAGCGCGGCCCCATCTACGCCGAGGTGCTCGAGAAGCTCATCGCCTCGGGTGCGGTCTACGAGTCGTACTCAACGGGCGAAGAGATCGACGCGCGCAACGACGCGGCCGGCCGCGCCCGCCAGCTCGGCTACGACAACTACGACCGCGACCTCACCGACGAGCAGGAAGCCGCCTTCCGCGCGGAGGGGCGTGAGCCCGCGTGGCGCCTGCGCGTGCCCGATCACGACCTCACCTACGTCGACCTCATCCGCGGCGAGGTGACCTTCCCCGCGGGATCGTTCCCCGACTTCGTCGTCGTGCGCGCGGGCGGGCAGCCGCTCTACACGTTCACGAACCCGGTCGATGACGCGCTCATGGGCATCACGCATGTGATCCGCGGCGAGGACCTCATGCCCTCCACCGCGCGTCAGCTCGCGCTGTATACGGCGCTCATCGACGCGGGCGTCACCGACTTCCTGCCGCGCTTCGGGCACATGCCCCTCGTGCTGGGCGAGACGGGGACCAAGAAGCTCTCCAAGCGCGACCCGAAGGCTGACCTCTTCCTGCAGCGCGAGAAGGGCTTCATCCACGAGGGGCTCCTCAACTACCTGGCCCTCCTCGGCTGGTCGATCGCGCCCGACCGTGACGTGTTCACCCTCGAGGAGTTCATCGCGGCGTTCGACATCGCCGACGTGAACCCCAACCCGGCCCGCTTCGACCAGAAGAAGGCCGAGTCGATCAACGGCGACCACATCCGCATGCTCGAGGCATCCGACTTCGCCTCACGCCTCGTTCCCTATCTCGCCGCCGCGGCCCTCGTCGAGACGCCGCCGACGCCCGATCAGCAGAAGACGCTGGATGCCGCAGCCCCTCTCGTTCAGGAGCGCATGCAGCTGCTGGGGGAGTCGGTCGGGCTCCTCGGGTTCCTCTTCCGCGACGAGGTCGTCTACGAGGAGGATGCCCTCGCGAGCCTGCCGGAGAACGCAGGACCGATCCTCGTCGCCTCCGCCGGCGCGCTGGAGCTGGTACCCGCGCAGGACTTCACGGCCGCCGCGATCCAAGCTGAGCTGCAGAAGGCGCTCATCGACGATCTGAAGCTCAAGCCGCGGGTCGCGTACGGGCCGCTCCGGGTCGCCATCAGCGGTCGGCGCGTCTCGCCGCCGCTGTTCGAGTCGATGGAACTGCTCGGCAAGGAGGAGTCGATCCGGCGGGTCGGCGCGCTCGTCCAGAAGATCGGCTGATCTCGGTGCGGTGCCGCACCTCTCGCTTGCCGGGGGTCGGCGTCGCGCCTTACTGGGTTGCCCAGGTCATCCAGACGACGGGCTCGCCGCCGATATCGGTGGGCCCGGCGCCCACCGCGTAGGTGGCAGTGGTCGGGCCGTCGCCGCCGAGCCACCAGACGTAGGCGCCGTACGCGTCGGACTGCGCGTATCCCGCGGCGTCGAGGGTCTCGCGGATCGAGGCCATCGCCGCGTCGGTGTCGCCGGTGTAGATCGCGCCCTTACGCACGGCGCCGCCGATGTCGTCGGCGACGTAGCAGGCCGGCTCGACGGATGTCGGACCCGCCTCGGGCAGGGAGAAGTCGGCGACGTCGGCCGGTGTCGGGTCGGCGTACCCGTTCTGGTCCATGAACGACAGCATCGCGTCGGTGCAGCCGGAGTCGGCGGCGGCGTCGCCATCCTCTCCGGTGGGCGTCGACTCGGTCGCGGGAGCGGCGGGCGTCTCGCTCGGCGACGCATCGACGGGCGCGGACGTTCCGTCGCACGCGCTCAGGCTCAGCGTCGCCGCGACGACGACGGCGGCGATGGCGAGAGAACGGGCGACGGTCACCCGTTCAGTGTGGTCGAGCCGCGTGCGGGGGCGCAAGGCGTCCGCCGCATGCCGGTACCGGCAGGGGCATGGATGCCGACGCGCCCGGACCGGGCCGGTTTGGCGACCTCTGACGGGTGGGCTAAGCTTGACCCTCGGTACGACTTCGGTCTGACCCCCTTGGGGTATGGTGTAATTGGCAACACGGCTGATTCTGGTTCAGTTGTTCTTGGTTCGAGTCCAGGTACCCCAGCGAGATGAAACCCCCGCCTGAGCGGGGGTTTTCTCGTTCCCGGAAGCGCTCAGAGCACGCTGTCGTCGAGGTCGACCAGCAGCCGCGAGCGCGCCGCGACGACATCGAACAGCGGAGCGATCTTCGGCACCTCGTAGGCGAAGAAGTAGGAGCACGCCGCGCGTTTGCCCTCGGCGAAGGCATCCTCTCGGCCGTCCAGGGTCGTGATGAGGTCGAGCCACAGCCAGGCGACGACGAGGTGCCCCATCGCCTCGAGGTAAGCCGCGGAGTCGGCGAGCCTCGCCTCCGGGTCGTCGACCGCGAGCACCTCCGCCGTCACGACCTCGGCGCGCGCGACGAGCTCCTCGAGCCGCGCCGCGTCGGCGGCATGCTCGCGCGCGGCGCGGGAGAGGGTGGCCCGGATCGCGGACGTGATCGCCCCGGAGGCCCGCCCCGCCGCCCTGCGCGACCTTGCGGCCCAGCAGGTCGCGGGCCTGGATGCCGAACGTGCCCTCGTGGATGGGGTTCAGCCGGTTGTCGCGGTAGAACTGCTCGACGGGGAACTCCCTGGTGTATCCGTAGCCGCCGTGCACCTGGATCGCGAGGTCGTTGGCGACGAGGCACCACTGCGAGGGCCAGCTCTTGATGATCGGGGTGAGGGCGTCGAGCAGCAGCGCCGCGGCGGCGCGCTCCTCCGACGTTTCGGCGGTCAGCTCGTCATCGAGCAGGCGCGCTCCGTACATCACCAGGGCGACCGCACCTTCGGCGTACGCCTTCGACGCGAGCAGCATGCGCCGCACGTCGGCATGGCGGATGAGCGGCACCATCGCGCTCGCGGGGTCCTGGCCGGCCAGCCGACCCTGCGTGCGTTCGCGAGCGTACGCGACCGCGTGCAGGTGGCTCGTCATCCCGAGAGCGGCCGCACCCGCGCCGACGCCGACGCGCGCCTCGTTCATCATGTGGAACATGTAGGCGAGCCCCTTGCCCTCCTCGCCGATCAGGTAACCGACGGCGCCCGGCGCGCCGCCGGGACGGTGGACGTCGCCGCCGAACTGCAGCACCGTGTTGACGGTGCCGCGGTAGCCCATCTTGTGGTTGACGCCCACAAGCTCGATGGCGTTCCGCTCGGACGGGTCGCCGCCGGCATCCAGCAGATACTTCGGCACGACGTACAGCGAAAGTCCGCGCACCCCGCGGGGGCCGCCGTCGTAGCGGGCGAGGACGAGCGAAACGATGTTCTCGGCCATGTCGTGCTCGCCGCCCGAGATCCACATCTTCGTGCCGAAGACGCGGTGGGTGCCGTCGCCCTGGGGCACGGCGCGTGTCGTCACGTCGCCGAGCGACGAGCCGACATCCGGCTCCGACAGACACATGACGCCGAAGAAACGTCCCTCGGCGAGCGCCGGGACATACCGGTCGACGAGTTCCGGCGACGCGTGCGCCACGAGCAGGTTCGCCGCGCCGACCGTCAGCAGCGGGTAGGCGGCCGTTGCGGTGTTGGCCGCCTGGAACCACATCTGGCAGGCGCGCTCGACCGTCTTCGGCAGCTGCAGCCCGCCGACGCGCTCGTCGAGCGCCGCGCCGATGAGACCCGCGTCCGCGTACGCGTCCAGCGCGCGCTTGACCTCGGGGATGATCGTCACCCGCTCGCCGTCGAACGTCGGCTCGTTGCGGTCGCTGAGCGCGTTGTGCGGCGCGAACTCGCGCTCCGCGAGCTGCTCCGACACCGTGAGGAACTCGTCGAAGGTCTCCCGCGAGTGCTCGGCGAAGCGCGGACGGGACGTCAACGACGTGACATCGAGCCAGTCGAACAGGAGGAAGTCGAGGTCATCGCGGGAGAGGATGGTGCCCACTGCCTCATGGTGTCAGGCATCCCCTCCGCGCCGCGCGGCTCGTGCAGGCGCGTCTTCGGGCGTGTCTTCTGGTAGACGTGGAGGATGCCGAATGCCGCCGCACCGCCGCGTCGCGCCGTGGTGGTCGGCGCGGTGGCCGCAGCGCTGTTCACCGTGATCCTCGTCGCGGTCGTGACCGACTGGACGCCGCTGCGCTCGGTCGACCTCACGGTGTCGGTCTGGGGTGCCGAGCGGGGCCTCGCGTACCCGTGGTGGACGCCGCTGTGGGTGACGATCTCGCTCGTCCTCGGACCGGGAGCCTTCCGCATCGTGGCGCTGGGCGTGCTGCTGTGGGCGACGATTTCCTGGGCGGTGAGGTCCCGGGCGCGGCGCACCGCGACGCTCGCCCCCTCCCGGCCATCCGCCGACCTCGTCGTCGCCGCGGCAGCTGTCCTCGTCGGCGGGCTCGTGCCCGTCGCCGTCAAGGCCATCGTCGATCGGCCCCGCCCTACCGGGGCTCTCGTCGATGCGCTGCAGTCGTCGTTCCCGTCGTCGCACGCGTTCGCCGTCACGGCGGCCGCAGGCTTCGCGATCGCCCTCGCCGCCGCCGGGTCGGAGCGCGTGCGAGGGGTCGTCGCCGTCGTGGCCGTCGCCGCGGTCGTCCTCGTCTGCACGGCGCGTGTCGCGCTCGCGGTGCACTATCTGAGCGACGTCGCCGCCGGCGCGAGTCTCGGCGTCGTGTGGGTGACGGTCGTATGGAGCCTCTGGCGCCGGGTCAGCGCTTCTTCCGACGCGCCGGCGTGATGACGGTGAGGGCGCGGGGGAGGACCTTCGCGCTCAGATGATCGATCTCCTCGCCGAGCTCTCCGTCGCGCGCGATCCGGTACGGCCCGTCGGGCAGTTCCATCTCGTACTCGGCATCCGAGAACTGCTGGTAGCGCTTGTTGCGGGCGACGCGTCCCGTGAACATGTCGAGGATCACCCGGGCGCGGGACGCCAACCGAGTCACGCCCAGTACGCGGAGGTCGAGACGGCTGTCGTCGAGGGTCGCGCGGTGCACCGGCGCGAAGCCGCGCGGCTCGTAGCGCCCGTTGCCGATGAACATGAGGCTGAAGCGCGCGTCGACCGGCTGACCGTCGAGGTCCTTGACGCGCACGTGCACGGCCTTCGCCCGGCCGAGGGTCTTCATGGCGGCGTAGACGGCGGCGAGCGGCTTGCCGATGCGGTGCTCGTACTTCTCGCGGATCGCGACGAAGTCGGTATATGCCCCGACGGACGCCGTATTGACGAAGATCTTGCCGTTGACCTCGCCGAGGTCGACCTTGGCGACCGTTCCCGCGTGGATCGCCTCGATGGCCGTCTTGAGCGGGTACATCCCGAGGTCCTTCGCGAAGTGGTTGAAGGTTCCCGCGGGGAAGACCGCGAGCGGGATGCCTTGGCTCATCGCGGCCGACGCGGCGCGCTGCACCGTGCCGTCGCCGCCCGCGACGGCGAGCACGTCGCAGGTCGTCGCCGCCTCGTCGATCGTCTCGCCGTAGTCGCGGCCCGAGCCTTCGCCGCCGAGTTCGACGATGCGCATCTTCGGGAACGCCTTGCGGACCTCGGGAAGGATCTTCCCCGCCCGGCCGGAGCCGGACTGCGGGTTGATGACGAGCGTGATGCCCTCGCCGTCGGCGGTGGGCTTTCCGGCGCGGACGGTGAGGTCGTCGAGGGTGGCGTCGACGTGCTCGACGGGGACGACCTTCGTCGTGAGCCACGCGATGGTCTCGCCGAGCGCGAAGCCCGCGAGGACGTCGGAGGGATAGTGCGCTCCCGTGGCGACGCGGGAGAAGCCGACGAGACTCGCGAGCACCCGCAGCGGCACCGACAGCACCGGCCACTCCGCCGACGCGCCCGCCGCGAACGCCATCGCGCTCGCGGAGTGACCGCTCGGGAACGAGGTGGACGTCGGGATGCGGTGCGCGAGTCGCTGGACCGGGACCTGCGTGATCGGTGGCCGGGGGCGACGGTGGATGCGCTTGGAGACCTGGTTCGCGACGAGGCTCGTGATCGCGATCGAGATGAGCCCGCGGACGGCGCCGCGCTGCGCGCGTGGACGACCGGTGAGGGCGAGGATGCCGGCGATCACGATCCACAGCTTCGACTTGTCCGCCGCACGCGTCAGCACCGGCATCGTCGCGTCGAGGAGGGGGCTCTTCGTGTTCGCCACGGCATCGTAGATCGCCGTGTCGAGGGCATTCACCTGGCGCCGAACCCCTCGCCAGCGTCGCGCGTCTTCGGGTGACAGGGTGGAGACGGAGCGTTTCGCCGATGCGCGGGCCATGTGCTCCGTTCTATCCGCGTGCGGCGGTACCGGGCAAGCGCGCCGCACCGTTACGCCATCGCGTCGCCGATGTAGCTGTACTTGAGGAAGACCTCGGAATCCCAGCCCGCTTCGCGGAGCACGCCCTGCACGGCCGAGAGCATGTAGCGCGAATCCCAGCCGAGGTAGAGGTACCGACCGGGTGCGATCTCGTCCCAATGACCGTTCCACGCCATCTCCGGGTAGACCGGTCCGCCGCGGCGCGCGCTGAAGTCGACGACGGCCTGACGGGATGCCTCCGATTCCGCCCACAGCCGCTGGAAGATGCGGTGGAAGAGGTACCGGATGTCCTTCACCTCCCAGTGCTCGCCGCGGAACTCGACGTAGTCGAACTCGCGCTCCCAGCCGCGCGGCCACCCGCGGCGCACGCGCGCGTCGAGGATCGGGGTGAGGTTGTCGTCGTCGATGCTGACGACCGCCGGCCGCGGCCAGACCGACAGGAACAAGGTCGTGAGCTCGGCGGTGCGCGCGGCGATCGCGGCGGTGCTCCACCGGTCGGCATCCGCGATCTCCCGCGTCATCGCGAGCGGGCTCTGCGCGTACGCGGCCCGCTTGGCGGGATACGACGCCTCGAACACGCGGTCGGCGGTGGGCTCGTCGAGCAGCGTGAGGTTGCCGAGGGTCGCTGCGAGGGCGCGGAAGCTGTTCTGCTCATCGTCGGAGAGGTCGGCCCAGCGTTCGCCGCCGCCGGGCGACCAGTCGTCCGAGGGCGCGAGGGGAACGACGTGCTCGACGACGAGATCGGCACCGGTCGGTGCGTCGGGTGCGACGTCCGCCAGGCGTCCGAGCACGTACGCCGTGTGGGGGAGTGCTCCGTACTTGAGCCCCACGCGCGTGCGCTCATCCGACGGGGTGATGCGGGCGATCGCGCGCACGAGGTCGTCGCGGCCTCCATCGGCCGCGCGGCACAGGCGCGCCACGAGGCGCTCGGTCGACAGCCCCAGCACCGTCCGGCGCAGCAGCAGCGACTGCAGGTGGTCGAGCGAGGTCAGCAGTTCGGCGCGGTCGAGGACGCCGTGCCGCTGGTCGCGGTACAGGCGCATGACGAGGGGGTACATTCCGCGGCCGAAAGTGCCGAGCTGGGCGAAGGCGCGGGCGATGCCGGCATCCTCCACCGTCGTCGGGTCTAGGAGCGCCCCGTAGATCTCGGCGTACTCGCGCCACTGCGCCGCCTGCGTCTGCAGCGTGTCGAAGCCGAGGCGCGGGAACTGCTCGCGGAACGCGTCGTACACGCCGCGGGCACCGGGGATCGTGACTTCGCGACCGGTCAGCATCACGAGGTAGTGCCGCCAGAACGAGCCGATCTGCTCGCCCGTCGCGCGCTCGATCGGCATCCAGTAGTCGTGTTCGATCGCCGTCTGCTGCGCGTGCGTGAGGCCCATCAGCACGTAGTTGTGGATGAGTTCATGATCTCGCAGCGGCGCCCCGGTGGAGTTCAGGCTCTCGAAGGTCTGCTGGGCGTTCGCGCCGCGCCCGAGAGTGATGGAGACGTGCTCGAGGCGTTGGAGGCCCTGCCAGATGAGTGCGGCCTCGTCGGGGCGGATCTGACTGCGGAAAAACGCGTAGTTGTCGTCGAAGCGCGACTCGCGAGGACCCCCGTCGGCCGGGCGCCGGTCGAGGACGACGTCCTCGAAGACCTCCGCCCACGCCTCGTGCGGGCGCAGCTTCGTGCGCGTCGGGTCGTCGGCGCGCACCAGCACGCGCTGGAGCTCTCTCGCGAGCGCCGGATCGTCGATGCGGAGCGTGTGGTGGAGGGCGGCGACGAGCAGCATCAGAGTCGTGATGCGCTGCTGGCCGTCGATGAGGACGAGCTGCGCGTCGTCGCTGTCGTCGGCGGATGCCGTGGACAGGATCGAGCCGAGGAAGTGCGTGTCGCCGGGCTCGGCCGACGAGACCGCGCGCACGTCCTTGAGAAGCTGTTCGCAGGCCCCGATGTCCCATCGGTACTGGCGCTGGTAGACGGGGACGACGATCGTCGTGTCGGATGCCGAGAGCCACCCGATCGTGCCCACTGCGGTCGCGTCGACGTTCGTGGCGTTGCTCATACTCGTTGGAATCACTCCTCGAAAACCCCGCACGAGTCTATCGGCGCCACGAGAACGCCTAGGTAGGCTGGCCTAAGTCGGGCCTGTAAAAACTTCGCTCGCCCGACGGAAAGGTCAACCCCCATGGGCTACATCAAGAGCGCCGCTCTGGAGGAGACGGGTTACGTCGTCCTCGACATGTACAACAAGCCGATCGATCCGAAGGAGTGGCTCGACGTCGAGTACGTCGACTGGAAGTCCTCCGGCGACACGCGTTTCGCTCCGCTCGCGTCCGCCAAGGGCGAGATCGAGTGCAACGGCTTCTGGAACCACAAACCGCCGCGCACCGACAAGGACGGCGTCTGGATCGACTCGCAGACCGCCATCGCCCCGACCCTCACCGAGCGCGCGCTCGAGCCGGGTGCGAACGTCGGCCGCTGCCGCATCATCGAGCTGCAGCCGAACACGTACGCCGACTGCCTCTACAACCTGCACCAGGACGACAACAACCGTCTGAACCCCGACGGCACCGGCTGGGTCGTGCGCGGCTTCTTCAACCTCACCGACGACAAGACGAGCTACTTCGTGCTGCGCGAGAACCGCACCGACCCGAGCGAGGAGACGCGCATCGCGCTGCCGGCCGGCGCCCAGCTGATCGTCGACACGCAGCGTCTGTGGCACGCCGCCACCCATCCGGGCGACGAGCCCCGCTACTGCCTGATCACCTCGTGGGAGTCGGGCCCGGAGCTGGATGCCTACATCGAGAAGTACCACGGTGTGAACCGTGTCGAGTCGTTCCCCGTCGACCAGGAGGTCCTCGACGCCGGCCAGGTCGAGCAGGAGCGTCGCATCGCCGCCCGCGCCGCCGCTCTCGCGGCGCGCGGTCAGCGCGAGGTCAACGTCATGAGCGAGGCCTGACGCCTCACCGTCGCGACGAAAGCACGACGAGGAAGAGGGTCCCGGCCGATCGGCGGGGACCCTCTTCTTCTTTTCTCTTGTGCGAGGCGCCTCGCTTACGCGGTCGCGTACGCGCGGTTGCGGCTCGACACGCGGTGCGCGGCCCAGGCGGCCCCGGCGATCAGCGCGACGATGAGCGTCCCGAAGATCCAGGGAAGGACCATCGGCGTGAGGCCGGACGTGCCCGACTTCAGCTCGGTCGTACCCGCGGCGATCTCGGAGTTGCCCGACGACAGGGTCTGGGCGCCCGCGAAGAGCTTGTCCGAACCGTCGGCCAGGAGCGTCGCGCCGTCGGAGAGGTCGGTCGACCCGGTCGACAGGTCGGTGAGACCCGTCTTCAGGGAGCCGGCGCCCTCGGCGAGCTTCTGCGTGCCCTCGGCGAGCGAGGTCGCGCCGGCCGAGAGGTTGCCCGCGCCGGTGGCGAGGTTCTGCGTCCCCGAGCTGAGCGACAGCGCGCCGGTCGAGAGGGTCTGCGTGCCCGTCGCGAGGCTGCCCGCACCTGCGGCGAGCTCGCTCGTGCCGCCCGCGAGCTTGGATGCTCCGGCGCTAAGGGTGTTCAGGCCCTGCGAGAGCTCCGAAGCCTTCGCGGCGAGATAAGGCGCACCCTTCTCCTTGTCGGCGAGAGCCACGGTCCCCGGCCACCCGAAGGCGGCGTCACCGTTGATGATGTTCGACACTCCGCCGGTCACCAGCGCCGCGCCGTCCGCGAGCTGCTCGGAACCGCCGATGGCCTGCTGGAGGCCCGCTGCGAGACCCGGAGCGGCCTTCGCATGACTCGACATGGCGTTCACCTGAGCCTGCAGGACAGTTGCCTGCCGCTGAAGGGTTGCCCAGTCGACCGTCGTGCTGGTCGACGCCGCGGTGAGGTCTGCCAGGAGGGTTGCGGCACCGGCCGTGGCCGCATTCGCATTCGCTGTCACTGCGGATGCCCCCGCCTCGGTCGCGAGCGGTGCGGCTTCGGCGGGGAACTTGCTCCTCAACAGCGCCTCGGCACCCTCGGCCTTCGCTTGGAAGCCCTTGACCTTCTCGAGTACGCCACGCGTGTACGTGTCGGCACCCACCACACCGGCGGCGAGGTTGCCCGCGCCGGTCGACAGCTGGCTGCCGCCCTCGGCCGCCTTGCTCGCGCCCGTGGCGAGGTCGCTCGCACCCGTCGCGGCGCTCTGCGCGCCTGCCGAGAGCTTTGAGGCGCCGGCGGCAGCGGATGCTGCGCCGTCGCGCACCTTGGCGGCGCCGGTGGCGGCCGTCTCGGCTCCGGTCGCGAGTGTGCCCGCGCCCGTCGCGAGGGTCTGCGCACCCGTCGCGGCGCTGTCGGCGCCGGTCGACAGGGTCGTCGCACCCGTCGACGCTGCGGCCGCGCCGGCTTCGAGTTTGTCGGCCCCGGCCGCGAGGTCGTCGGTGCCTCCGGCGAGGGTCTCGGCCCCGACGGCGAGCGACTTCGACCCGTCGGCGGCCTTGGCGGCGCCGTCGTTGAGACGCGTCGCGCCGTCGTCGAGCTTCGCCGCGGTGATCAGGAACAGTGCGGTCATCGCGGCCAGCAGCAGGCTGAGCACGATCACCGCGACGCGCATACCCACGCCGTGGGTGTGTGTGCCGGTACTCGTCATTGAGAACTCCGTTGTCTCGCGCCTGCGACAGTGCAGGCGTGCTGTGTGTGTTCCGGCGGGCGCCGGGCGACGGCGGACCTGGTGAAGTCCTCTCTGGCGCCGCGGTCGGATGGTCCGCGTCCCAGATGCGTCGGGAGAGCGTCATGACGGTAACAGCACCGCGCGTGATCCTCCGGGAACGCGTCAGGATCTTCCGGCTGACACCAAGTGTCATCCGCGATGAGTCTGGGTGTCTTGTAGGCATCCCACAACACAGTCGCTCAGGGTCTGGACACAGAGGCTACTGCCGGCCATCTGCGAATGCTTGTGCAGATGTTGAACTGTGTTGTAATGTGTGGATGTCTGAAGGAGGGCGTCATGTACGCGACGGAGCGACAGCAACTCATCGAGAGCCTCATCGCGGCCGAGGGTCGCGTGGTGGTCGTCGACCTGGCGCGCCGCTTCGGAGTGACCACCGAGACGGTCCGGCGCGACCTCGACCAGCTCGAGCAGACCGGAGCGATCCGCCGCGTGCACGGAGGTGCCGTCGCCCGCACCCGCACGAGCACCGCCGAGACTTCCCTCGCTGAGCGCGGCACTCGGCGGAGCGAAGCGAAGCTCGCCATCGCCTCCCGCGCACTCGACGCCCTGCCGGCGGGATTCGAGGGCTCGGTGTACCTCGACGCCGGTACGACGACCGCCGCCCTCGCGACGCTCCTCGGTCGCAGGTCGCAGGGCGCGGGCGTGCTCGAGGTCGTCACGCACTCCATGACCGTCGCGCACCTTCTCGCCGGCGCTCCCGGCCTGTCCCTGACCGCGATCGGCGGGCGTGTGCGCGGACTCACCGCCGCGGCGGTCGGCGCGCAGACCGTCGATGCGATCTCTCGCCTGCGCCCCGACATCGCCTTCATCGGCACGAACGGCCTGTCGGCATCCTTCGGGCTCAGCACCCCCGACCCCGACGAGGCAGCGGTCAAGAGGGCGATCATCGCGGCATCCCGCCGCACGATCGTGCTCGCCGACGCCGAGAAGCTCGATGCGGAACTGCTCGTCTCGTTCGGCGCCGTCGACGAGATCGACGTGCTCGTCTCCGACGCCGCGCCCGGCAGCGACCTCGACGACGCGCTCCGCCTCGCCGATGCGGAGGTGTGGCTCGCATGATCGTCACGCTCACCGCCAACCCCTCGCTCGATCGCACCGTGACCCTCGAGGCGTCGCTCCGGGCGGGAGAGGTGCAGCCCGCGGCGTCCGCACGCGAGGATGCCGGTGGCAAGGGCATCAACGTGACCCGCGTGATCCGCGCCGCTGGCGAGGAGAGCCTCGCCGTCCTGCCCCTCGCCGAGGACGACCCCTTCGCCCTCGTGCTGCGCGCGAGCGCGATCCCGTTCGCACCGGTGCCTCTGCGCGGCGCGGCCCGCGCGAACCTCACGATCGCCGACCCGGCTGGGGTCACCACGAAGATCAATCTCCCCGGCGTCCCTCGCGACGCATCCGACGGCGCCGCGCTCATCGACGCGGTCGTCGCCGCGGCGGCAGGGGCGCGGTGGCTCGTCCTCGCCGGGTCCCTCCCGCCCGGGCTGCCCGACGGCTTCTATGTCGACGTCATCTCGGCGGTCCGCGCCGCGAGCGCGCGAGCGGGTGAGGTCGCACCGCGGATCGCCGTGGACACGTCGGGTGCCGCGCTCGACGCCGTCGTCGCGCAGGGTACCCCCGACCTCATCAAGCCCAACGACGACGAACTGGCCGAGCTCAGCGGACGACGCCTCGATCCCGCCGTGCCGCTCGCAGGCGCCGTCGCGTCGATCGCGGCGGATCTCGTCCCGAGCCGGGTCGGCGCGGCCTTCGTGACGCTCGGTGGGGCCGGTGCCGTGCTCGTCACCGCCGCCGGGGCCTGGTTCGGCGAAGCCCCGCCCACCCGCGTCCGCAGCACCGTCGGCGCGGGCGACAGCGCCCTCGCCGGGTTCCTGCTCGCCGAGAGTCGCGGCGCAGGCCCCGAGGAATGCCTGCGCTCCGGCATCCGCTACGGCTCCGCCGCCGCGGCACTCCCGGGGACGCAGGCTCCCACTCGCGCCCAACTTCCCACCGGCGAGGTGCCCGTGCGCTCCCTTCTCCCGCAGTAGCGAGAACCACCGAGAACGACCACTGGAGGTCACCGTGTCCGACATCATCACGCCGGAGCTCGTCCGTCTCGACGAGCCGCTCGGCACCGACAAGAGAGCGGTCATCGACGCCCTCGCAGCCCGCGTGGCCGCGACCGGACGCGCGACCGACGCCGTCGCCCTCGCCGCCGATGCGTGGAAGCGCGAGGAGACCGACGAGACGGGACTGCCCGGCGGCATCGCGATCCCGCACGCCAAGAGCCCGGCGGTCCGCGAGGCGACCCTCGCCTTCGCGCGCCTGAAGCCGGGCGTCGACTTCGGCGCCCCCGACGGCCCCGCTGACCTCGTGTTCCTGATCGCGGCGCCCGACACCGCCGCGGAGGAGCACCTGGCCGTCCTCTCCCGCCTCGCCCGCGCCTTCATGCGTGACGACTTCACCGCGGGCCTTCGGGCCGCAGCGACGCCGGAGGAGGTCGTGGCCCTCGTGCAGGCCGCCGTCACCGACGCTCCCGCACCGTCGGCCGCACCGGCCGCGGCCGCTGCAGCCGCGGCATCCGCCGACGCCGGCCTCTCCGTCCACGGGCGCCCCGCCCGCATCGTCGCGGTCACCGCGTGTGCGACGGGCATCGCGCACACCTTCATGGCCGCCGACGCGCTGACGGCAGCCGGCCAGAAGGCGGGTGTCGATCTCGTCGTCGAGCCGCAGGGCTCGTCGGGGTACAAGGCACTCCCGCAGGCGGTCATCGACGACGCGGATGCCGTGATCTTCGCGGTCGACGTCGACGTGCGCGACCAGCAGCGGTTCGCGGGGAAGCCCGTGGTGTGCGTGCCGGTCAAGAAGGGTATCGAGGAGCCGCTGCGGCTCATCGAAGAGGCGGTCGCCGCGGTCGACGATCCGCTGGCCGCCCACGTCAGCGGCAACGCCGACACCGCCGCTGCCGCACGCTCCGAGGGTGGTTCGTCGTCGGTCGGAGGCGCGATCAAGCGGTCGCTCCTGACCGGCGTGAGCTACATGATCCCGTTCGTCGCGGGTGGCGGTCTGCTGATCGCCCTCGGGTTCCTGCTCGCCGGCTACGGCATCGCGCTCAGCAACGCCGACGGAGTCTCCAACGCGGTCGCCACCCTGCAGAACTACACGCTGTGGAACCTGCCGCCCGAGGGCCTCGGCTACTACCTCGGCGCCGCCGCGTTCCAGATCGGTGGACTGTCGTTCGGCTTCCTCGTCCCCGCCCTCGCCGGATACATCGCGTACGGTCTCGCCGATCGCCCCGGCATCGCACCGGGCTTCGCGGCGGGTGCGGTGGCCGCGTTCATGGGTGCGGGCTTCCTCGGCGGCATCGTCGGCGGTCTGCTCGCGGGTCTTGCCGCATGGTGGCTCAACAGCCTCGACGTGCCGCGCTGGCTGCGCGGCCTCATGCCGGTCGTGATCATCCCGCTCCTCGCCTCGATCTTCGCCGCGGGACTCATGCTGCTCGTCCTCGGCGGACCGATCGCGTGGCTCATGGGCGTCCTCAACGATTGGCTCTCGAGCCTCACCGGCGTCGGCGTCGTCATCCTCGGCATCGTCCTCGGCCTCATGATGTGCTTCGACCTCGGCGGGCCGGTCAACAAGGTGGCGTACGGCTTCGCGACCGCCAACCTCGCCGCCGGCATCGCGGGCGACGAGCGCTATCTGCAGATCATGGCCGCGGTCATGGCGGCCGGCATGGTCCCGCCGCTCGCTATGGCGCTCGCCTCGACGGTCATCGACCGGAAGATCTTCACCGAGCCCGAGCGGGAGAACGGCAAGGCGGCGTGGCTGCTGGGCGCCGCGTTCATCTCCGAGGGCGCGATCCCGTTCGCCGCCGCCGACGTCTTCCGCGTCATCCCCGCGATGATGGTCGGGGGAGCGGTGACCGGTGCGCTGTCGATGGCCTTCGCCGTGACGAGCAAGGCGCCGCACGGAGGCGTGTTCGTCTTCTTCGCGATCGACAATTTCTGGCTCTGGCTCGTCGCGATCGCCGCCGGCACCGTGGTCTCGGCCTTCACCGTCGTCGCCCTCAAGCGGTTCGCGCGGCGCCGCACGCCGGATGCCGTTACCTCCGGCGCCGAATCGCTATCGCCTGCGGTCGCGACGGCATAGTCTCGAACCGACGACCCTCGTCCCACGAAACACTCGTCTCTCATCAATGGAGGATGATCCCATGGCAGAACGCCAGGCCACCGTCGCCAGCAGCTCCGGACTGCACGCCCGCCCTGCGAAGCTCTTCGTCCAGGCGGTCCAGCAGACCGGCGTGCCGGTCACCATCGCCGTCGAGGGCGGCCCCGACCTCAACGCGGGCAGCATCCTCACGCTCATGGGTCTCGGCGCCACGCAGGGCACTGTCGTGACCCTCAAGGCCGAGGGCGACGGTGCCGACGAGGCCCTCGACACGCTCGTGCAGTTCCTCGAGACGGATCACGACGCCGAGGCCTGAGTCCTCTCGCGACACACGGATGCCGCGGCCGCCCGACACCGGGCGCCGCGGCATCCGTTGTTCCGGCCCGGGAACGGGCGCGGGGCTCAGACCTCGACCGACTGGCCCGGTTCGAGCACGACGAACTCGCCGCCGTGCTGCTCGGTCGCCCACTTCAGCCGCGCGCGGTGCATGTCGAGGCCGATGCGCGAGAGGGTCATGTCGTGCGTCCCGAACGCGCGGTGGGGCTTCGCAGCGAGGACGAAGTCCATCGCCTCGCCGATCTTCAGCCACGGCGCGCCGATCGGCGCGGCCAGCATGCGGATGTCGGCGTCCTTCGGCACGGCGTACGAATCGCCCGGGTAGTAGAAGTCGTCGTTGACGAGCACGCCCACGTTCGCGATCGTCGGGATCGACTCGTGGATGACGTTGTGCGTGCCGCCGTGGAAGGTCATCGTGAAAGGCCCGGCGGTCACCGTGTCTCCAGGGGCGACGGTGATGATGTCGTCGCCCGCCGCTGCCGTCCCCGCGGTGCCGTAGACGGGCACCTCGGGGTAGCGCTTGCGGATGCGCGCGAGGTGTTCGGGCGTCCAGTGGTCGGGATGCTCGTGGGTGATGACCACCGCGACGAGGCCGTGGATGTCTTCGAGGGGGAGGGTGAACGAGCCCGGATCGATCACGACGACGCGGTCCTCGAGCTCCAGTCGCAGGCAGGCGTGCTCGTGCTTCGTGATGCGCATGGCGACAGTCAACGCGCGGGGGGCCGCCCTCGCAAGCCCCGCGCGGTGCGCCGCCGCCTCGATTTGGCGCGGGCATGCACGCCATGGCATAATCGAACGGTTGCTTACGCAGCGAAAAAGTACGGCCCCATCGTATAGCGGCCTAGTACGCCGCCCTCTCACGGCGGTAACGCGGGTTCGAATCCCGCTGGGGTCACCACGGAAGAAGCCCGGTCCACTCGGACCGGGCTTCTTCGTTCGTCAGGCCTCTTCGGAGACCTCGACGCTCCGCGCGCGGCGGCGCCGCAGGGCGCGGCGGATGCCCCACACCACAGCGCCCAGCACGGCGATCACCGCGAGCCAGGGGAGCAGGAAGCCGAGCGCGATCACGAGGCCGTTGAGCGTCGCGACGAGACCGTGCCACCCGGCGGCGACCCCGTCGCCGAACCCGGCCGGATCGGCGGTGGCGGCAGGCTGTGGCTCGGTGAGCGAGACCGTGAGCGTCGACATGGCCACCTGGTCGTCGAGCAGGGTGAGCTGCTGACGCAGAGAGTCGAGCTCGGCCTGCCGCTCCGACAGCGCCGACTCCGCCGCGATCACATCGGAGGTCGACGACGCCTGCGCGACGAGCTCGGTGAGACGGGTGACGGATGCCTGGAGCGCATCGACCCGCGCACGCAGATCGACGGCCTCGGTCGTGACGTCCCGCCGGTCGACCTGCGAGGCGGTCACCTCGCCGAGCTTCGACAGCCCCGACAGGACATCGGTGAGGCGGTCGGCCGGGATCCGGACCGAGATCCAAGCGCCGGTGGGCGCCGGGTAGCTCGACGTGTCGACGAGGGCGCCCTCGGGTGTCACCGCCTGGCCGCCGCCGAGGCTGAGCGCCTCGACGTAGCCGCCCGCGGTCGTCGCCTCATCGGTGATCGCGTCGGCGGCATCCTTCGTGTCGTCCACCGTGAGACTCGCGCTCGCGGTCGCGACGATCTCACGTTTCGCGCCGGCGGCGGTCGCGGCCGCGCCGGTCGCCACGAGCGGCGCGTCCTCGCTCCCCACCTCGGGTACCGAGTACGCGTCGCCGCGCGCGCCGTTGAGGACGAGCGGCTCCGAGGCGGTGCCCACGACGGACCCGCCGCCCAGTTGGGGGGCGATGATCGCCGCGACGGCGACGACGGCCGCCGCAGCGGCGGCGCCCATCCAGATGCGGCCCCGGCGGGCGGCACGCGCCCGCGCCCTCTCGGCATCTGCGACGCGGCGCGCCGCCTCCTGCTCGGCGCGCGCGTCACGGCGCTCGTCGGCGATACGGGCGAACAGCTCCGTCTCGATCTCGTCGAGACGCAGGTCCGTCAGTTCGGGCAGGGTGATGTCGTCGATGTTCATGTCTCCTCCGGTCATGTCGACTCCGGTTCGATGGTGGTGCGCAGACGGGTGCGGATGCGGGACAGACGATTGCGGACGACGGCGTGCGAGACGCCGAGCTCATCGGCGGCAGCCTGGTAGGCATACCCCTCCGCCGCGCACAGGCGGAAGATCTGCTGGTCGAGTGGACTCAGCGTGCCGACCTCGGCGATCACGCGCTCGACGAGAGCGGCGTCGACGACCTGCTTCTCGACGTCGACGGTCGCGGGGATCGTCTCGTCCACCGCGGCCGCCGTGCGGGTGCGGTCGCGGTGCTGCCTGCGGATGCGGTTGGCGCTCTGGAAGCGGCAGATCGTCACGAGCCAGGGGAGGAGCGACTCCCCGGCGAGTTCGAGCCCGGGAAGCTTCCGCCAGGCGGCGAAGAAGGTCTCCTGCAGCACGTCCTCGGCATCCGCCGCCGTTCCCACGAGCGAGTGCGCGAGCCAGTACACGGGGCGCGCGTACGCGCGGTAGAGCGCACGGAACGCGTCGTCGCTGCCGCCGGCTGCGGCGGCGACGAGTTCGGCGTCGCTGGGCGCGGTCGTCTCCGTCATGCTCTCCTCGTCTGTTCCCACCCTGTCAGTGTCCCGCTCCCCGGCATCGTCTCAGGTGCGTGCGGGGCGGGTGCGGGGGAGCGAGGGCCGAGGGCGTGTCGGCGTCCTGTCCGGGGAGTACTCTTGTCGAGCGAGAGGGAGTATCCCGTATCGCGCATCCGTCAGGACGGGCTCCGTCGTCGCAGCCCCGGGTGCGCGCCGCGTCGGCCATCGTCGAGCGGGGGAGAGACTTTCGACCTGACCCGTCCCCTCCGAAAGGCCCGCATGGAGCTCCCTGTCTGGTTCGAAGTCGGATCGCTCATCGTGCTGGTGCTCATCCTCGCCGCCGACCTGCTGCTGATCCTCAAGCGCCCGCACATCCCCTCGACCAAGGAGTCGACCCTCTGGGTCGTGTTCTACGTCGCGTTGGCCCTGATCTTCGCGGGGCTCCTGTGGGTGTTCGCCGGCCACGAATTCGCCGGGCAGTTCATCGCCGGATGGCTCACCGAGTACAGCCTCTCGATCGACAACCTCTTCGTGTTCGTGCTCATCATGAACCAGTTCGCGGTGCCCCGCCGCTACCAGCAGGAAGTCCTGATGGTGGGCATCATCATCGCCCTCGTGCTCCGCGGCATCTTCATCCTCCTGGGTGCCGCGATCATCGAGCAGTTCAGCTGGGTGTTCTACATCTTCGGCGCCTTCCTCATCTGGACCGCGTGGCGTCAGGCGTTCCCCGGAGACGATCACGACGACGAAGTGAAGAAGGAGTCCTTCATCGTCCGGCAGCTGCGCCGCACGATCGACATCAGCGACGGCTACGACGGCTCGAAGATCCGCACCGTCGTGGGCGGCAAGAAGATGTTCACGCCCATGCTCATCGTCTTCGTCGCGATCGGCATGACCGACCTCCTCTTCGCGATCGACTCGATCCCGGCGATCTTCGGCATCACGCAGAACCCCTTCATCGTGTTCACCGCGAACCTGTTCGCGCTCATGGGCCTCCGCCAGCTGTACTTCCTCCTCGGCGACCTGCTCGACCGACTCAAGTACCTGCACTACGGCATCGCGTTCATCCTCGCCTTCATCGGCGTGAAGCTCTTCTTCCACGCGATGCACGTCAACGAGCTCGCGTTCATCAACGGCGGCGAGCACATCGAATGGGCGCCGGAGATCTCGACCTGGATGTCGCTCGGCGTCATCATCCTCTCGATGATCGTCGCGACCGTCGCGAGCCTCATCGCCGCGCGCCGCGAGCGCCGCGCCGCGCCTGCCGGGCAGGTGCCCTCGACTCCCGTCGAGGCCGCCGAAGCCGTCGCCGACGAGAAGGGCACGCCGCCCACCGTCGACGGCCCCTGACGATCCCCTCACACCTCACCTACGCACCGCGAGGGGTCGCGACACGCGGCCGAGCCGAGCGTGCGCGCCGCGTGTCGCGACCCTTCGCGTGATCTCGCGTGTGGGGGAGGGTGCGAGGGCGTGCGGGGGAAGGAGCCCCCCGGGACCGGTGGTAAGGTGACTGCCATGCGGATCGCTCGCCTCCTTCTTAGCGGCCGCGGCGAGATCTCGTTCTGAGCCCTCTCTCGTCGCGGAGTTCGCGCTGGGCTGATCCCCACTCCTGGAGAACGAGACCGACATGACTTCCACTTCTGATCGCCCGCACGAGCTTCCCGATCGCCCGCGCACCCTCGCCGAGAAGGTCTGGGACGACCACCTCGTGGTCAAAGGCGAGAACGGCGAGCCCGACCTCGTCTACATCGACCTGCACCTCGTGCACGAGGTCACGAGCCCGCAGGCGTTCGACGGCCTCCGGGCCGAAGGACGCCCCGTGCGCCGCCTCGACCTCACGATCGCGACCGAGGACCACAACACCCCGACGCTCGACATCGACAAGCCGATCGCCGACCTCACGAGCCGCACGCAGATCGAGACCCTGCGCCGCAACGCCGAGGAGTTCGGCGTGCGCCTGCACTCCCTCGGCGACAAGGAGCAGGGCATCGTCCACGTCGTCGGCCCCCAGCTCGGGCTCACGATGCCCGGCATCACCGTCGTCTGCGGCGACAGTCACACCTCGACCCACGGCGCGTTCGGGGCGATGGCGTTCGGCATCGGCACGAGCGAGGTCGAGCACGTCCTCGCGACGCAGACCCTGCCGCTCAAGCCCTTCAAGACGATGGCGATCACCGTCGAGGGAGAGCTCCGCCCGGGCCTGACGGCGAAGGACATCATCCTCGCGATCATCGCGAAGATCGGCGCCAACGGCGGCCAGGGGTACGTGCTCGAGTTCCGCGGCAGCGCGATCCGCTCCCTTTCCATGGAGGGCCGGATGACGATGTGCAACATGTCGATCGAGGCGGGCGCCCGCGCCGGCATGGTCGCCCCCGACGAGACCACGTTCGCCTACGTGAAGGGTCGCCCGCACGCGCCGACCGGTCAGGACTGGGACGACGCCGTCGCCTACTGGCGCACGCTCCCCTCCGACGAGGGCGCCGTCTACGACGCCGAGGTGTTCCTCGACGCGAACGAGCTCGAACCCTTCGTCACGTGGGGCACGAACCCCGGGCAGGGTGCGTCGCTGAGCGACGTCGTGCCCGACCCGGCATCCTTCGACGACGCGAACGAGCGCGCCGCCGCTGAGCGCGCGCTCGAGTACATGGACCTCGCCCCGGGTACGAAGCTGAAGGACGTGCCGGTGGATGCCGTCTTCATGGGCTCCTGCACCAACAGTCGCATCGAGGACCTCCGCGCGTTCGCGTCGGTGATCGAGGGGCGGACGAAGGCCGATGGTGTTCGCGTCATGGTGGTGCCGGGTTCCGCGCGCGTGCGCCTCGAGGCGGAGGCCGAGGGACTCGACAAGGTCTTCACCGACTTCGGCGCCGAGTGGCGATTCGCCGGGTGCTCGATGTGCCTCGGCATGAACCCCGACCAGCTCGCTCCCGGCGAGCGTTGCGCGTCGACGAGCAACCGGAACTTCGAAGGTCGCCAGGGGAAGGGCGGACGGACGCACCTCGTGTCGCCGCTCGTGGCCGCCGCGACCGCCGTCATGGGCCGGCTCGCGAGCCCCGCCGATCTGCCCGCCCGCGAGACGGTGGAGGCCTGACATGGAGAAGTTCACGACGCACACCGGTATTGCCGCCCCGCTGACCCGTTCGGCGGTCGACACCGACCAGATCATCCCCGCCGTCTACCTCAAGCGCGTGACGAAGACGGGCTTCGAGGACGCCCTGTTCGCCAACTGGCGACAGGACCCGGAGTTCGTCCTCAACCAGCCGGCGTACTCCTCGGCATCCATCCTCGTCGCCGGCCCCGACTTCGGCACCGGCTCGAGTCGCGAGCACGCCGTCTGGGCGCTTCGCGACTACGGTTTCCGGGTGGTGCTCAGCCCCAAGTTCGCCGACATCTTCCGCGGCAACGCCGGCAAGCAGGGGCTCGTCACGGGTGTCGTCTCCGAGAGCGACGTCGAGGCGCTGTGGGCGGCGATCGCGGCCGACCCGGGCGTGGAGATGACGGTCGACCTCGTCGAGCGCACCGCCGCGCTGGGTGACCTCCGCGTCCCGTTCGACATCGACGATTACACTAGATGGCGGCTCCTCGAAGGGCTCGATGACATCGGGCTCACGCTGCGCAGCGAAGACAAGATCGCGCAGTTCGAGGCGCGCCGAGAGGCGTGGCGGCCGCGAACGCTCCCCGTTCGCTAGCCCGAGCCCGGCAGCCCCGCACCCGGGGAAGAGCAGGCCCGCCCTCGATACACAATGTGAGGTCCCATCGAATGAACACCCTCCTCAGCGCTTCGGCAGCGTCTCAGCCCGGCGATAAGGACGACGCGGGACAGCTGCTCGTGATCCGTGGGGGGCGGCCGCTCGTCGGGCGTGTGGAGGTGAAGGGGGCGAAGAACCTCGCCACCAAGGCGATGGTCGCGTCTCTTCTCGGTGAGACCGAGAGTGTGTTGCGCGACGTGCCCGACATCAGCGATGTGAAGGTCGTGCGTTCGCTGCTGGAAGTCCACGGCGTCGCGATCCAGGACGACGGCGACGGCGTGCTGCGGCTCGACCCGCGCGGCGCCGTCTCGGCGCACATGGAGGAGATCGACGCCCACGCGGGCGCCTCGCGCATCCCGATCCTCTTCTGCGGGCCGTTGCTGCACCTGCTGGGGCAGGCGTTCATCCCGGACCTCGGCGGATGCCGGATCGGCGACCGACCCATCGACTTCCACCTCGACGCGCTGCGCGCCTTCGGCGCGACCGTCGACAAGCTGCCGAGCGGCATCCGGCTGTCGGCGCCGCCCGAGGGCCTGCACGGAGCGGACATCAGCCTTCCCTACCCGAGCGTCGGGGCGACCGAGCAGGTGCTGCTCACGGCCGTGCGCGCGAAGGGAACGACGGAGCTGCGCGGAGCGGCGATCGAGCCCGAGATCATGGACCTCATCGCGGTGCTCCAGAAAATGGGCGCGATCATCTCGTACGAGCCCAACCGCGTCATCTTCATCGAGGGCGTCGACTCCCTCCGCGGGTACGACCACCGCAGCATCTTCGACCGCAACGAGGCCGCGTCATGGGCGTGCGCCGCGCTCGCGACCGACGGCGACATCTTCGTCGGCGGCGCGAAGCAGCAGGAGATGCTCACCTTCCTCAACGTCTTCCGGAAGGTCGGGGGAGACTTCGACATCGAAGAGGACGGTATCCGCTTCCGCCGGGGCGGCGAGCTGAAGCCCGTCGTCGTCGAGACGGACGTCCACCCCGGATTCATGACCGACTGGCAGCAGCCGCTGATCGTCGCGCTGACGCAGGCGCATGGCACGTCCACCGTCCATGAGACGGTGTACGAGAACCGTCTCGGCTTCACACAGGCGCTTAACAAGATGGGCGCCGACATCGTCGTGCACCCCGAGGGCATCGCGAGCCCCGAGCGTCGCGTCGCCCGCCGCGCGCTCGAGCAGGCCGCCGTCATCAACGGCCCCACGCCGCTGCACGGCGCCGATGTCGTGGTGCCCGACCTCCGCGGCGGGTACAGCTACGTCATCGCCGCCCTCACCGCCGAGGGGGAGTCGACCGTTCGCAACGTCGAGATCATCCGCCGCGGCTACGAGAAGTTCCTGGACAAACTCACCGCCCTCGGCGCCGACTTCGATGTCGTCGGCTGACCCGGTGGACGAGAGCACCACGGTGGCGCCGCGTCCGCGCCGTCGCGCGTCGGCGGAGAAGCGCCGCCCCAGCGTCTTCTGGCCCCTCGCGGCCATCGTCGTCCCGCTGGCGGGATTCATCACGAAGATCGAGATCGAGGGCGCAGAGAACCTCCCGATCGAAGGCCCCTACGTCCTCGCCCCGAACCACTACAGCGAGTTCGACCCGATCATCGTCGCCGTCGCGACGTGGCGGATGGGGCGCGCGCCGCGGTTCATGGCGAAGGAGAGCCTGTTCCGCGTGCCGGTGCTGGGCGCCGCGTTGCGCGCGACCGGGATGGTGCCGGTGGCGCGCTCCGCGTCGGCCTCCTCCGCCAAGCAGACCATCACCCAGTCGGCCGACCTCGTCGCACACGGCCGCGGCGTCATCGTCTACCCCGAGGGCACGCTCACGCGCGACCCCGACCTCTGGCCCATGTGCGGCAAGACCGGGGCCGTCCGCCTGGCGCTGGCCGGCGGCATCCCGGTGATCCCCATGGCGACGTGGGGGGTGCAGCAGATCCTGCCGCGCTACGGCAAGCTGAGCCTCTGGCCGCCGCGCAAGCGCGTGCGGGTGAAGGTCGGGCCCGCAGTCGATCTCGACGCCTACCGCGCCCTACCTCACGGGAACGCCAACCTCACCGCCTCCACCGACATCGTGATGGCGGCGATCTCGGGGCTTCTCGGCGACCTGCGCCAGGAGCAGCCGCCCGCCGAGCGCTGGGACCCGGCCGTCCACGGCCAGAGCGAGACGGGGCGCCTTGAGTCGTAAGCACGAACCCGGGATGCCTCGCGTCGCCGTGATCGGCTCGGGAAGCTGGGGGACCACCTTCGGCAAGGTCCTCGCCGACGGCGGCGCGCACGTGGTCATGTGGGCGCGCCGCGCCGAGCTCGCGCAGGAGATCCAGGAGGGGCACCGCAACAGCGAGTACCTCCCGGGCGTGAACCTGCCCCGCAACATGTCGGCGACCAGTCACCTCGCCGAAGCGCTCGACGGCGCCTCGCAGGTCTACTTCGCGATCTCCAGTCAGGCGCTGCGACAGAACCTCAAAGCCGTCCGCCCGCTCATCTCGGCCACCGATGCCCCCATCGTCTCGCTGATGAAGGGCGTCGAGAAGCGTACGGGACTGCGCATGAGTCAGGTGCTCGAACAGGAGCTGCACTGCGACCCGGCCCGTATCGCCGTGGCATCCGGCCCCAACCTCGCCCTCGAGATCGCGCGCGAGCAGCCCACCGCCGCCGTCATCTCGTCGACGAGCCGCGAGACCGCCGAGGCCGTCGCGCGGCGCGCACGGAACGCCTACTTCCGCACGTTCGTGAACACCGACGTCATCGGCACCGAGTTCGGCGGCGTCCTGAAGAACCTCATCGCCGTCGCGATCGGGATCGTCGACGGCGTCGGCTACGGCGAGAACACCAAAGCGTCGATCATCACCCGCGGCCTCGTCGAGATGACCGACTTCGCCGTCGCCTACGGTGCCCAGTCCGAGACGCTCCAGGGGCTCGCCGGCCTCGGCGACCTCATCGCCACCTGCCAGTCGCCCCTCAGCCGCAACAACACCGCGGGGCGCCTCCTCGGGCAGGGCTACAGCTTCCAAGACGTCGTCAAGCAGATGAACCAGACCGCCGAGGGTCTCGCCTCCGTCGCGCCGGTTCTGAACCTCGCCCACGCCGCGGGGGTCAAGATGCCGATCGTCGAGCAGGTGAAGATGGTTCTCGACGGCACGATGAACCCGCGCGAGATCGCGCCGCACCTGACGACCGACGACGACAAGCCCACCGGTGAGAGGACCCAGGATGGACAGAACGGTGGTGGCGGTGCTCTTCGGCGGTCGCTCCAGCGAGCACTCGATAAGCTCCGCCACGGCGGGAGGCGTCCTGCGGGCGATTGACCGCGAGCGCTTCGACGTCATCCCGGTCGGGATCACCCGCGACGGTGCGTTCATCCTCGAGGAAGACGACCCCGACAAGTTCGCCCTCGACCCCGCGCGCCTGCCCGAAGTCGTCGACAACGGCACGCGCATCATCTGGCCCGATTCGGTCCTCACCCGAGAACTGAAGGTCGCGGATGCCGACGGCATCCGCTCGCTCGGCGACGTCGACGTCGTCTTCCCCATCCTGCACGGCCGGTTCGGCGAGGACGGGACGATCCAGGGATTCCTCGAGCTCCTCGACCTGCCGTACGTCGGCGCCGGTCTGCTCATGTCTGCGATCGGCATGGACAAGCACACCACCAAGAGCATCCTCACCTCGGCGGGCGTTCCGGTCGTGCCGTGGGTAACCCTCACGCGGCGGGCGCTCGAGCACGACCGTGCCCTGTGGGAGCGCCGCGTCCGCTCGCTCGGACTGCCTGTGTTCGTCAAGCCCGCACGCGCGGGGTCGAGCGTCGGCGTCTCGAAGGTGTCGGAGTGGAGCGAGCTCGACGGTGCCCTCGATGTCGCTTTCGCGGAGGATGAGACCGTGCTCGTCGAGCAGGCCGTCGTCGGCCGCGAAGTCGAGTGCGGTGTCCTGCAGGGCCGCGACGGCGCGCCGCCGCGGGTGAGTGTGGCCGGTGAGATCGTCGTCTCCGGCCGCGATTTCTACGACTTCGAGGCGAAGTACCTCGGCGCCGCCGGGGTGGAGCTGGTGTGCCCGGCGGAGCTCCGCGAGGGAGAACTCGCCGAGATGCAGCGCATCGCGGCGCGCGCCTTCGACGCGGTCGGCGGCGAGGGGCTCTCCCGCGTCGACTTCTTCTTCACCGGCACCGACTTCTTCGTCAACGAGGTCAACACGATGCCCGGCTTCACGCCGATCTCGATGTTCCCGTCGTGCTGGATCGCGTCGGGCCTGTCGTACCCGGACCTCATCAGCGAACTCATCGACCTCGCGATCGAACGCCGAGGCTGACGCGTCGTCAGGATCCGGGTCGCCGTCAGGACGCGGACCGCTCCGTGCAGACCGCGCCGGTCGGCGGCAGCTGCTGCACCGCAGAACCCAGCGCGTCGAGGGCGGCGCGTCCGCTCACGACGTCGGAGTCGAGGTAGACCTCGACGGCCGGCTCGCGACCGAAGGTCGTGAAGCGGTAGTTCGGCGCCTCGCTGTCGTCGATCAGCCAGTCGACGCCGCCGGCCGTCTGGCAGGGGAGCGTCGACGGCCCCGGGACCTCGACGCCGCAGCTCATGACGACCGTCACGCGGCCCGCGTCGTCGACCCACGCGGCCGTCGCCTGCGCGTCGGTCCAGCGGCGCTCGTTGCCGTCGATCGAACCGGGAAAGCCTGCGGCGGTCATGACCTCGGCGCACGCCGGATCGTTGGCGTCCTTCGCCGGCGTGAGGGACACCGTGCTGCTGCAGGATGTGAGAGACAGGGCGGCTGCGCCGAGGACGAGGAGAGCGGCGAGACGCGGGCGGATCACCTCTCCAGGCTACCGTGGAGGGATGGATGCCGAACGCGCGACGACCGTGGGAGACCTCGGGGAGAGAGCTCTTCTCGCGAGGATCTTCACCGCCCTCGAGGGAAGCTCGCGCGCCGACGTCGGTCCGGGCGACGATGCCGCGGTGCTCGCCGTACCGGGCGGTCGCGTGGTCGTCTCGACCGACACCCTCGTGCACGGGCCGGACTTCCGCCTCGCCTGGTCCCGAGGCTACGACCTCGGCTGGAAGGCCGCGGCCGTCAACCTCGCCGACATCGCCGCGATGGGAGCGGCGCCGACGGCGCTGTTCGTCGCGCTCGCCCTGCCCGACGACACCCGCGCCGACGTCGTCGACGACCTCGCCCGCGGGCTCCGCGACGCGTGCGACGCGCTGGCTCCCGGGTGCGCCGTCGAGGGCGGCGACCTCACGGCATCCGACACCCTCACGATCGCCGTGACTGCGCTCGGTGTCCTCGGAGACGATCCGCCCGTCCTCCGTTCGGGCGCCCGGCCCGGTGACGCTCTGGCGGTCGCAGGGACGCTCGGGGCGGCAGCGCGCGGGCTGCGGATCTTGTTCGACCGCTTCCGAGACGCATCCGGAACCCCCGTCGCGGTCGACGACGCGGTTCTGGGTGCCGCTGAGCGCGCGGACCTGGCGGCGCAGCTGCGCCCGTCGCCGCCCATCGACCTCGGCGTCATGGCCGCGCGCGCGGGCGCGACGGCGATGATGGACGTCTCCGACGGTCTGCTCCTCGACGCGACGCGGCTCGCCGACGCCTCCGGCGTCACCCTCGACCTGGACCCCGGCCTCGACGACGACGCGTTGCGCGGGGGAGAGGACCACGCGCTCCTCGCGGCGTTCCCGGCGGGCACGGAGCTACCGCCGGGCTTCCGCGCGATCGGGCTCACTCGCGCTCGCGGGGAGGCGCCCGTCACGATCGCGGGGGCACCGGTCACCGGCCATCTCGGGTGGGACCCGCACCGCGACTGGGATGCGGGGCGCGGCTGAGTCCGCCCGCGCTCACTCCTCGGACGGGGCGATCCACCAGAGCGTCGTGTCGCCGTACCGCTTGTCGCGCACCGGCTCGAGCCCGGGCGGCAGCGTCGGCGGCCCTGAGCGGGTGGCGCGCTCGACGATCACGAGCGCGTCGGGGCGCAGGCGCGCAGCGAGCAGCTCGAGCGCCGTGCCGAGGGCGGCATCGTCGAGGTCGTACGGCGGGTCGACGAACACGAGGTCGTAGGTCGCGCTGGCGGTGCGCAGGTAGGCATCCACCGCCGCACGGTGCACGCGGATCACCGCGCTCGGGACGGCGCGCGCGACGGCCCGTGCGTTCCGTTCGACGACGGATGCCGCGCGCGGGGACTTCTCGACGAGATCGGCCGACGCGGCGCCGCGGCTCGCGGCCTCGAGCCCGAGCGCCCCCGAGCCGGCGTAGAGGTCGAGAACCGCCGCGGCGCGCAGGCGATCGGCGGAGTCGAGGGCTCCGAACAGCGACTCGCGGACGCGGTCGCTCGTCGGGCGGGTGCCGGCATCCGGCACGGTCAGGGTCAACGAGCCCGCGGCCCCGGCGATGATGCGCGTCACACGGTCACCCTACCGATTCGTTTGCCCGGCGATTCGTTGGCGCGGCGATTCGTGCGGCCGGCGATCAGGCGCCCTCAGACGGTCGCGTCGCTCTCGTTCGCCAGGCGCGGCTCGGTGCGCCGCTCGGGGCGCAGCCCCGCCTTGTCGGCGTAGAACGCGCGGATGCGGTCCATGTCGGCCGAGACGTCGCCGGTGAGCTCGATCGTCGGGCCGAGGCCGGTCGTCATCGTCGTGCGGTCGACGTAGCCGAGGGTGACGGGCATGCCCGTCTCGCGGGCGATGCGGTAGAAGCCGCTCTTCCAGTGCGTGTTCCCGCCGCGCGTGCCGTCGGGGGTCACGACGAGGCCGAACACCTCGCCGGAGTGGACGCGCGCCACGACCTCGTCGACGACGCGGCTGGCATCATCGCGCTGCACCGGGATGCCGCCGAGCGCCCGCATGATCGGGCCGCGCCATCCGGAGAACAGGCTCGCCTTGCCGAGCCACCGCACGGGGATGCCGAGACGCCACGCGATCCCGAGCATGAGGACGAAGTCCCAGTTGGACGTGTGCGGGGCGCCGATGAGCACGGTGGGGCGCGTCGGTGCGGGTTCCGTGCGCAGCTCCCACCGGCTGAAGAACCAGAAGATGCGGGCGACGAGGCGGCGGATCACGCTGACAATGTATCCGGGCGCATATGCCGCGCCGGGCGTATGCCGGGCGTATGCACGCGCGCACCGGCACCGCTGTCCGAGGCGGTGCCTAGACTCGTCGCATGCCCTCGCTCACGCTCGACACGTCGCTCGACGACGCGCTCGGCACGAAGACGGCCGGCGTCTTCCACCGGGCGTTCGGCATGGAGAGCGTGAACGATCTCCTCACCCACTATCCGCGCCGCTACGCGCGTCGCGGCGAGCTGACGCCGATCGCGTCGCTCCCGCTGGGCGAGCAGGTGACGATCGTCGCCGAGGTGCGCTCGGTCGCCGAGCGTCCCATGCGTCAACGCAAGGGTTCGATCGTCGAGGTCGTGATCAGCGACGGCGTCGGGGCGTTGACGCTCACCTTCTTCAACCAGAAGTGGCGGGCGACCCAGCTGACCGTGGGCCGGCAGGGGATCTTCTCCGGCAAGGTCGGGCAGTTCAAGGGGGTGCAGCAGCTCGCGCACCCCGATTACGAGCTCTTCGACGATGAGGATGCCGCACGCCTGAACGCCTCCGAGCGCCAGCACACGCCCATCCCGATCTACCCCGCCACCAGCACCGTCGCGAGCTGGCAGGTGCAGAAGGCCGTGGGCGATGTGCTCGCTCGCCTCGCGCCGGTCGCCGATCCGCTCCCGGAGGGCTTCCGCCGTGAGCACGCGCTGCTCGATGCGAATGCGGCCCTCCGCCTCGTGCATGCGCCGCACGACTTCGGCGACGTGGAGCCGGCGCGCGACACCCTCCGCGCGCAGGAGGCGTTCGTCCTCCAGACCGCGCTGCTGCAGCAACGGCAGTTCGTGCGTGCGATGTCGGCGACCTCCCGCCCGGCGGGCGACCTCCTGGCGCGCTTCGACGCGCGGCTCCCGTTCACCCGCACCGACGACCAGGTCGCCGTCGGCGATGTCATCTCCCGCGATCTCGAGGGCGCGTGGCCGATGAATCGGCTGGTCCAGGGCGAGGTCGGGTCGGGGAAGACCCTGGTGGCCCTCCGCGCCATGCTGCAGGTCGCGCAGTCGGGCGGACAGTCCGCTCTCATCGCGCCGACCGAGGTGCTCGCCGCTCAGCACGTGCGTTCGATCGCGCGGATGCTCGGCCCCGAGCTCGCGCCCGAACTCATGCCGACGCTCCTCACCGGTCAGCTCCCCGCCGCCGAACGGCGGAAGGCCGCGCTCCGTGCCGCGTCGGGGCAGGCGCGCATCGTCGTCGGTACGCACGCGCTCCTCAGCGCAACGACCACGTTCGCCGATCTGGGCCTCGTCGTCGTCGACGAGCAACATCGTTTCGGGGTCGAGCAGCGCGAGACCCTCCGCGCGAAGGGCACCTCGCCCCACGTGCTCGTCCTCACTGCGACCCCGATCCCGCGCACGGTCGCGATGACCGTGTTCGGCGACCTCGACGTGTCCACCATCCGGACACTCCCGGCGGGGCGCGCGGGCATCACGACGTTCGTCGCTCCACTGGCCGAGAAGCCCGGATGGTTCGGTCGGGTCTGGGAACGCGTCGCCGAAGAGGTCGCGCAGAGCCATCAGGTCTTCGTCGTGTGCGCCGCCATCGACGCCGAGGCGACGAAGAAGGACGTCGACGCCCCCGACGACGCGCCCGTGCTCGAGGGCGAACAGCCGCGCACACGGTGGGGCGTCGTCCAGGTGCGCGAGCTTCTGGCATCCCACCCCGCCTTCGCCGACATCCGGGTCGAGATCCTCCACGGCAAGATGCCGGGCGAGCAGAAGGATGCCGTCATGCAGGCGTTCGCGCGGGGCGAGGTCGACGTCCTGGTGGCCACCACCGTGGTCGAGGTCGGCGTCGACGTGCCCAACGCCTCGGCGATGGTGATCCTCGAGGCCGATCGGTTCGGCGTCTCGCAGCTGCACCAGCTGCGCGGACGCGTCGGTCGCGGCGCGGTGCCGGGCCTGTGTCTGCTGGTGACGGAGGCGCCTGCTGGCACGCCCGCGCGCTCGCGCGTGGAGGCGGTCGCGTCCACCACCGACGGCTTCGCCCTCGCCGAGGTCGACGTCGAGCTGCGCGGCGAGGGAGATGTGCTCGGCGACGCCCAATCGGGCGCCCGCTCATCGCTCCGCCTCCTGCGGGTCGTCGCCGACGCCGACCTCATCCAGACGGCCCGCGAAGGCGCCGAACGGCTCCTCGCCGACGACCCCGCCCTCTCGCGGCATCCGGGTCTGTCCGACGCTCTGCGACGACGCCTCGGCCAGCAGGAGCGGGCCGCGCTCGCGAAGAACTGACCCGGAACCGACCGATAGGCTGGATGCCATGAACAACCGCATCGCGGTCGTCCCGGGTTCGTTCGACCCGCCGACGCTGGGTCACATCGACGTCATCCGCCGGGCGGCGGCGCTCTACGACGAGCTCCACGTCCTGGTCGTCCACAACCCCGGCAAAGAGGCCATGCTGCCGATCGCGCAGCGTCTGACGCTGCTCGAGCAGTCCATCGCCGAAGAGGGCGTCGTGGGGAACGTGATCGTGGCGTCGTGGAGCGTCGGTCTCCTCGTCGACTACGCGCAGGACGTGAACGCCGGCGTGCTCGTCAAGGGCATCCGCTCGCAGGTCGACGTCGCCTACGAGACGCCGATGGCGATCGTCAACCGCCACCTCGCCGAGATCGAGACCGTGTTCCTCCTGCCCGACCCCGCCCACGCCCTCGTGTCGAGCTCGCTCGTGCGTCAGGTCGCCGCGCTCGGTGGCGACGTCTCGCCGTTCGTCCCGGGTCCCGTCGCACGCTTCCTCGACACCGGCGCGGGAAGCGCACCGCGCGGCTGACGTCCGCGCGGGTGTGCCCGTGTCACCGCGCGCGCCGATGCCGCTCAGTCCGCCGGTACCATGGAAACGTGGTCAGAAAGCATGTGAGCGGTCCGTTCGCTTTCCCTGTGCGCGACATCGCGCACCGCGCGGGCGAGATGCGCGAGTTCGAAGTCGTCGCGCCGGCGCCGGAGAAGTGGGGCGAGGGTCTCGTCGCGGTCGCGGAGGGCGAACCCGTCGATCTGGACGTGCGCCTCGAGGCGGTGCATGAAGGCATCCTCGTCACGGCGGACGTCCGCTCCCGCTACACCGGCGTCTGCGGACGGTGCCTCACCGACATCGCCCAGAGCGTCGAAGTCGAGTTTCAGGAGCTCTTCGGGTATTCTGAGGGGGAAGCGATCGACTTCGAGGTTCAAGACGACCACGTGGATCTTGAAAATCTGGTCAGGGATTCGATCGTCCTGTCGCTTCCCTTCCAGCCGGTGTGCCAGCCGGATTGCCCCGGCCTCGATCCGGTGACGGGCGAGAAGCTGGCAGCAGGAACCGTGCGGGAAACCCCGATCGACGAGCGATGGAGTGCGCTGGCCGCACTGAACACCATCACCCCACCAGACCACGACGACGAGGGCGCGCGCCCCGACGTCTCCCACACAGAGAAGAGCTGATCATGGCAGGTAACCCCCCGAAGCGGAAGGTCTCCCGCTCCAACACGCGTTCGCGTCGCGCCCAGTGGAAGGCGGAGGCTCCCGCTCTCGTCAAGACCGTCGAGAACGGTAAGGTCGTCTACAGCCGCCCGCACCAGGCGAAGGTCGTCACCGACTCGCAGGGCACCGAGCTTTTCCTCGAGTACAAGGGCCGCAAGGTCGCCGACATCTGATCGACGCGGCCTCTTCGTGACGGACGCACAGATCGAGAGCGAGACGCCGATGGCGTCTCGCTCTGTCGTCGGCAAGCCCAGCCTCACCGGCAAGCCCAGCCTCACCGAGAAGCTCGGGGTCCATATCGACCCCGAGCTTCTGTCGCTGGCGCTGACCCACCGCTCGTTCGCCTACGAGGACGGCGGATCGCCGCACAACGAGCGCCTCGAGTTCCTCGGCGACTCGATCCTCGGCCAGGCCGTGACGGTCCACCTGTTCACGACGCACCCCGAGCTCGAAGAGGGTGCGCTCGCGAAGCGCCGCGCCAGCGTCGTCTCGACGGTCGCACTCGCCGAGGTGGCCCGCGGCATCGGTCTCGGCGAGCACATCCGGCTCGGTCGCGGTGAAGACCAGACCGGCGGCCGCGACAAGGACTCGATCCTCGCCGACACGATGGAGGCGGTCATCGGCGCGGCCTTCCTGTCGGCGGGACCCGAGGCATCCACCGCGCTCGTCCTGCGCCTGGTCGCGCCGCTCATGGCCGACCCCGAGCGGTACGGCGCAGCGATGGACCCGAAGACGAGCCTGCAGGAGCTCGCGGCGCGCCTCTCGCTCGCGCCGCCGACGTACACGGTCTCGTCCGAAGGCCCGGACCACCACCGCGTGTTCACGGCATCGGTGACCGTCGGCGACGTGTCGCGCACCGGCACCGGCTCGAGTAAGAAGCAGGCCGAGATGGCCGGCGCCCTCGCCGTGTGGAACGCGCTCTCCGAGCGCGGCTGAGCGCGCATGCCGGAGCTTCCCGAGGTCGAGGTCGTCCGCGCGGGCCTCGAGCCCGCCGTCGTCGGCGCTCGCATCGCGGCCGTCACGGTCGTGGACGACCGTGCCCTCACCCGGCATCCGGGCGACGCGGCATCCTTCGAAACAGCCCTGACGGGACGGACGATCGCGGCCGCGGCGCGCCGCGGGAAATTTCTGTGGCTGCCGCTCCGCCCGCGCCCCCAGGCGGATGCCGTGGCGGCGGGCGGAGATGCCGTCGTCGGGCACCTCGGCATGAGCGGGCAACTGCTGCTTCGGCCCTCCGGTGCGCCGCCCGAGCGCCACGAACGCATCCGGCTCGACATCGCCCACCCCGATCACGGCGATATCGCCGTCGTCTTCGCCGACCAGCGGACCTTCGGCTCCCTCGCCCTCGACCACCTCGTGCCGACGCCCGACGGTGCAGCCGCCGGATGGGGAGCGGATGCCGCGGAAGTGCCTTCCCAGGTCGCCCACATCGCCCGCGATCCGCTCGACCCCGCCTTCTCCGACCGCCGGTTCTCGGCTATCGTCCGTGCGAAGCGCTCCGCGATCAAACGCATCCTCCTCGACCAGACCGTGATCAGTGGAGTCGGCAACATCTACGCCGACGAGTCGCTGTGGGCGGCGCGGATCCATCCCGAGACCGCGGGGGAGGCGCTGTCTTCCCGCGCCGTGACGCGGCTGCTCGCGGAGATCCGCGCCGTGCTCGAGAAGGCCCTCGCCGAGGGCGGCACGAGCTTCGACGCGCAGTACGTCAACGTCAACGGGCAGGCGGGCTACTTTTCCCACTCCCTCAACGCCTACGGACGTGACGGGCAGCCCTGCCCTCGCTGCGGGCGGCCCCTCGTCCGCGCGTCGTTCATGAATCGCTCGAGCCACTACTGCCCGCACTGTCAGCGGCTGCGGCCGGGTTCGGCGATGGGCGACGTGCGGGTCGCACGCCGCCGATGACGTCGGCATCCTCCCCTCCATGGAAGGATGAAGCCGATGAGTTCGATCAAAGTCGTCCTGCGTGAACTGCGGCAAGCCACCCTCGACGGTATGGCCCACTCCAAGGAGAAGCTCCACCAGGTCGCCGACAACCTCGCAGATCACCTCGAAGACCTCATCCGGCGGGTCAGAGCGCAAGACGTCTTCCACGGCCACGGCGTGCCGGGGCCGGGGTCATCGTCTCGGCCGTACGTGCCGAATGCGACGCGCAAGCCGCCGGGGATGGACGACCAGGAGTACGTCGACATCCTCCAGGCGAGCGTGCACAACCCGGACGGCCTCGAGGCGATCCTGGGCAAATTCCGGGTTCCCGGAACCGCCAGCTACATCGACGTGGCTGAGGGCAAGGTGCCGCCGGCCACGTACTTCAGCCTCGGTGACGACTGGGAAACGATCGCCGACGCGCACCAGCTGACGGACCGCGACATGTTCGACTCCTTCAACGTGCCGTTCCTCGAGCGGGTCATCGCCGAAGGCAAGCCGATCACCTTCTCTCACAATCCACTGGACTACCCGGGAAGCGCGCTGGCGGATGAGCTCGACTTCCTGGAGAGCCACGGATACCGATTCGACGCCACGAAGATGCAGGCGATTCTGCGATCGCGCTAAGGAGCGAGAATGCCACACGATGATCTGACAGCGGATGACGTCCTCGACCTCATCGACGCTCACCTGCCCGCCGCGACGCAGGCGCGCAAGCGCTCGGATGTCGAGCTGGGTTTCGTGCTGTACGACGCGTTCGCCGTCCAGGGCGCGTTCGACGACTACGGGCGCGGCAGCTGGGGTTTCAGCATCGCTTTGGGAGGGGACGTGTCCGTGTCCCGGGTGCTCGGCAGGAAGCTGACGCTCTGCGGGACACGGGAGGAAGTGACGGCAGCCCTCGCGACGATCGACGACTACGTGCGGCTACGCCTCGGGTCCGACTACCTCGCTGCCTACGCGCGTGCTTACGAACTCTGAGCCGTCTGACGCGACCCTCTTCTGCCACATCCCCGAGTACTGCAGGGGTGCGAACCCCATCTCCTCGTTGATATCGAGCATGGGGCGGTTCTCCTCCGCGTTGTAGGTCTCGATGCGCGTGACAGCGGGGAAGAGATCGTGCAGGCGCAGGAGCGTCTCGCACTTCACGAGCATGCCGAGGCGGTGCCCGCGGTGCTCGCGGAGGACGAGCGTGTCATTCTGATGCGCCGTCGTCTCCTCGCCCCGCACCGACAGTTCGTTGAACGCGACCAGCCGGCCCGACGCGACATGGCGCGCAGCGCCGATGATCTTGCGATAACCGCTCGTCCGCGACATCTCCTCCCATCGCGCGACACGTGCGGCATCCCAGTCGGACGCGTCCTCCTCGACGCCGGCCGACGGGGCATCCGTCGACATGCGTGCGTGCAGCTCGGCGATGTCGTCCGCATTCTCGGGCGGGGTCGGGGTCTCCCACCATTCGTAGACGTACGCGTCACCTGCCGCCGCGCGCGCCGGCCCCGCGAGGCGTTCGACCTCGGCAAGGCTCTGCGCGTCGATCGTGAATCGGCTCTTGCGGTAGACCTGTTCGAGCGCGTAGCCCTGATCGCGCGCGAACATCGTGGTCGCGTCGCGGGGGACCGAACCCCACCCGCTGATCGCCGGCTCGCGGGCGAGGTCGGCGGGCGGATGCTCCGTCCAGCACTGCAGGACGGAGCGGCCCTCGTCCGCGGCGATCTGCTCGGCGGCCGCGAGCAGCAACCCGCCGATGCCGCGGCGACGCGCGTCCGCGCGCACACGGACGTTGAGCGAGACCGACGCGGCGCCGGCGTCGAGCGGGACGACGACGGCCGCGAAACCGAGCACGCGGCCGCCGTCCTCCGCGATGACGCCGCGCTGGCGCGCGTCCTCATCGTCGGTCCAGGCGATACGGATCTCCTCCGCCGACGAGTCGTAGTCGTGCGAACCGTGGACGACGCGCATGTCGGCGTTCCGGAGTTCGCGCACCGCATCGAGGTCGGAGGGACCGTCCGGTCCGTCCGCCCGGCGCAGCGGCCGAAGGGTGAGCGTCTCGCTCACGAAAGCACCTTCTTCCACGCGCCTTCGTATCCGACCGGGAAGAACCCGATGCGCTCGTTGATGTCGAGCATGGGGCGATTCTCCTCGGCGTTGTAGGTGATGACCTTCGGCGAGAGGGGAGCGATCTCCTCGTGCCAGCGCTTCAGGCCCGCGCACTTGACGAGCTGGCCGAGCCGGTGGCCGCGGTGCTCCTTCAGCACGAGCGTGTCCTCCTGGTGGCTCGGCTCCGCGGGGTCGGCGCCGCCGTGGTCGTCGATCGTCAATTCGTTGAAGGCGACGAGCCGTCCGGACGCTCTTTCGCGGGCGGCGGTCACGAGAGCGGTCGTCCCTCCGTCGACGTAGCGCTGATCGTGACGGGCGATGCGGTCGGCATCCCACACCTCCTCGTCGAAGACGAGGGCTGCGGCGGGAACATCGGTCGACATGCGCGACTTCACCCAGGCGTAGTCGTCGGCGAGCTCGGGCGGAGTCGGCAGCAACCACTGCACGACCTCGTAGCCCGCCGACGCGTCCTCAGCCTCGGCGAGCAGTTCACGGACGTGCTCGGCGGATGCCGCGAGGTCGAGGTTGCTCTGCCGCTCCACCTGCTCGAGGGTGTAGCCGTGCCGCAGGAAGAAGCGCGCGGCGCGGTCGAGCGGGATCGTGCCGAAGCCCGTCGGCGGGTCGAGCCGCTCGCCCGGTTCTTCGGGTTCGACGTGCTGCGCCCACGACTGCAGGACGGTCCGGCCGTGCTCCCGGGCCGTCTTCTCGACGAGCGGATAGGCGGCCGAGCCGATGCCGAGCCCGTGGTGGGCGCCGAGCAGTTCGACGAGCCAGAAGGCGTTCAGCGAGCCGTCCTCCTGCGGAAGATCGACGCCGACGCGTCCGATGATCTCCCCGTCCTTGACGATCACCCAGGCGTACCTGATCTCGTCGGGGTCGTCGTGGTAATGGGGGAGAAGTGCCTCGGGCGTCATCGCGTCGTCGTCGTTGCCGGTGATCTCGCGGTAAATCGCGTTGCGTACGCGGGTGAACTCGCGGAACTCGTCCGCGTCAGCGGCATCCATGGATGCGGGGATGGTGAGAGGCCGGAACTCAACCTCGGTGAGAGTGTTCGACATGGAGGTGTCCTTTCGGGAGAAGCGGCCGGCCGCCGTGTTGTTCCGGGGCCGGGCCGCTCCGCCGCGCGTCAGTGGTGAGTCCGCGACGCGGACTCGGGTTCAGAAAAGGGGCAGGATCATCCGGCGGAGCTGCCAGTCCTGTTCGCGTGCGTCGCGTTCGCGCTGGGAGAGGCGGATGCGGCGGCGATCGGGATCGGGAGCATGCGGATGGCGGGTGGCGAAGTAGCCGGACATGGTGTTGTCTTTCGAGTGCCAGGGGACACGATGGTCCCCGAAACGGAGGTGGCCGGGCTGCGGCGTGGCCGAGTGCGCAGAGAGCGCGAGCGGCGGGAGGCGGAAGAGACACTCAGGCCCAGGAACTCAGAGCCCAGGGACTCAGAACCCAGGGACTCAGAGCCCAGGGACTCAGAGCCCAGGGACTCAGAGCCCAGGGACTCAGAGCCCAGGGACTCAGAGCCCAGGGACGGGCGGAGTTCTCCTGTGTGCGGCTCAGCGGGCTGCCGGGAACGCGCCGACGCGGACGATCCCCGCGCGTGCGCGCACCGGAGCCTGAGTGTTCGCTCCGACGGTGTTCAGCTGCATCATCATTTCGGGGACCTCCTTTCGTACTTCTGACGCGATGAGTGACACTAGCGCCGTCCGACCTCGCGCGTCAAGCGGGTTCTCGATGCGCATTCCGCTAGCGTGGACGGGACACCCTGCCCGCGAAGGACGATGCATGCACCTGAAGAGCCTGACGCTGAAGGGCTTCAAGTCGTTCGCGCAGCCCACGACCTTCGCTCTCGAGCCGGGCGTCACGTGCATCGTCGGGCCGAACGGATCGGGCAAGTCGAACGTCGTCGACGCCCTCGCGTGGGTCATGGGGGAGCAGGGCGCCAAGACCCTCCGCGGCGGCAAGATGGAGGATGTCATCTTCGCCGGCACCTCGACGCGGGGGCCGCTCGGCCGGGCCGAGGTGCAGCTCACGATCGACAACTCCGACGGGGCGCTGCCCATCGAGTACAGCGAGGTGACGATCAGTCGCACGCTCTTCCGCAACGGGACGAGCGAGTACGCGATCAACGGGGAGAGCTGCCGTCTGCTCGACGTGCAGGAGCTGCTGAGCGACTCCGGACTCGGCCGCGAGATGCACGTGATCGTCGGCCAGGGGCGGCTGGACAGTGTCCTGCAGGCCTCGCCGGAGGACCGCCGCGGCTTCATCGAAGAGGCCGCCGGCATCCTCAAGCACCGGCGCCGCAAGGAGAAGACGCTTCGCAAGCTCGAGGCGATGGAGGCGAACCTCACGCGCCTGAGCGACCTGGCGGGCGAACTCCGACGGCAGTTGAAGCCGCTCGGCAAGCAAGCCGAGATCGCGCGCGAGGCGGCAACGATCGCCGCCGTCGTCCGCGATGCGAAGGCGCGCCTCTACGCCGACGAGCTCGTGACGCTGCGCACGCAGCTCGCCGACCACGCACGTGGCGAGCAGGAGCGCCATGCCGAAAGGGTCGTCCTGCAGGATCAGGCCGAGCAGGTGAAGCTCCGGATCGACGCGCTCGAGGCCGAGCAGCGATCGGAGGCCGTCGACGGCGCACGCGCCGTGGCGTTCGCGCTCGAACGGGTGCAGGAGCGTCTGCGGAGCCTCGCCTCCCTCGCCGGGCAGCGCCTCGCGCTCCTCGACGACGACGGGACGCTCGCGATCGAGGTCGCCACGGTGAGCCAGGCGGCGATCGACGAGGCGCGCGCCGAGATCGACGAGATCGCGGCAGGGCTCGGTGATGCGCAGGATGCCGCCGCGAACGCCGGTCGAGAAGTCATCCGTGCCCGGGCGGAGCTCGACGCTCTCGATGTCGACATCGCCGAGCAGAGCGCGCTCGTCTCCCAGCACGACATGCGGCTGACGAAGCTCCGCGGCACTGCGGAGGCCGCCGCGTCGCGCCTCGACGCCGTGCGCGCCGGCGTCGAACGCCAGCAGCGCGCGCTCGACGCCGCCCTGCAGCGCCGGGCCGAGGCGGAAGAGCAGCTGGCGGGCATCGACACGGAGCTCGCCCCCGAGGCGTCGTCGGCGGAGCATGCGGCCGCGTACGAGCGCGCCCAGCGGGACGCGACGGCGGCCGAGGGCGAGGTCTCCGGCATCCGCGAGCGTCTGCACGCCACGGAACGGGAGATCGAATCGCTCACCGCACAGGTGGCCGCCCTCAGTCGTGCCCTCGACGTGCGGAACGCCGCCGCCGCGCTCATCGAACGGGGCGGGCACGGCATCCGCGGTCTGGTCGGCGACGCGGTGAAGGTGACCCCCGGCTACGAGGCCGCCATCGCCGCGGCGCTCGGTGCCCTCGCGGAGGGCGTGCTCGTCGACGACGTCGACGCCGCGCTCGCACTCGCGCGCACGGCGGCCGAGGCCGACCTCGGGCGCGTGGACATCGCGATCGCCGGCGCGCCGACGATGACCCCGACGCTCGCCGGCATTCCGGGAGTGGTCCCGGCCGTAGAGGTCGCGTCGGCGCCGTCCGGCATCCAGGGCGTCCTCGCCTACACCGCGATCGTCGACGATCTCGCGGCCGCCCACGCCGCCGGGCGCGCGCTTGCGGAGCGGGAGGTCGGAGGCCCCGTCACGATCGTGACGCGAGCGGGCGAAGTGGTCACCGAGCACACCGTCCGCGCGGGGTCGGGAGGCGGCCGCTCGCGGCTGGAGCTCTCCGCCGAGCGCGACGGCGCGGCCGATCGCTTGGCCGAGATCACCGTCGTGGCGGACTCGCTGCGTGACGGCCTCGCGGATGCGCAACGCGCGTGGGATGCGGCGCGGGCGCACACCCGCGACACCCTGCAGCGCCTGCGCGAGCACGACGCCGCCCTCGCCGCGCACACCGAGCAGGTGAACCGGGCGACCGTCCGTCATGAGGCGGCGGTGGCGGAATGCGAGCGGCTCGAGGCCGCGCTCGCGCCGGCGCAGGGCGCGGTCGCCGAAGCGGAGAAGGCGGCGCGCGCCGCGGAAGAAGCGCTGACGGCGGCGCAGGAGGCGCCGCGTCCGATCCTCGACGCGTCGGCGCGCGACGGACTCCTCGCCGCTCTCGAGGAGACGCGAGACGCCGAGATGCGCGCCCGACTCGACGTCGAGACGCTCAAGGAGCGCGTACGGGCCGGTGAAGCGCGGGTCGACCAGCTGGTTCGCCAGCGCGAGCGCGAGAAGGCCGCCGCGGCCGAAGCCGCCCGCCGCGCCGTCATCCGCCGCGCCCAGCGAGAGCTGGCCGCGGAGGTCGCCGACACTTTGCCCCCGGTGCTCGAGTCGGTCGACCGCTCGGTCACCCAGGCACGTGTCGAGCTCCACCTCGCCGAGCAGGCGCGGACGGCGCTGAGCGCGGAGCTCGCCGAGCTCCGGACGCAGGATGCCGCCGTTCGCGAGCGTCTTGCGGCGCTCACCGAATCCGTGCACGGCATCGAGCTGCAGATGCACGAGAAGCGCCTGCACGTGACGAGTCTGCTCGAACGCGTCTCCTCGGAGCTCAGCATCGACGAGAATATTCTCGTAGCGGAATATGGTCCCGATCAGCCGGTGCCCGGGGAGTCCGACGACGCGGAGCCGCGCACCTTCGATCGGACCGTCGAGCGCCGCAGGCTGCAGGACGCCGAGCGCAAGCTCGCGCAGCTCGGACGCGTCAACCCGCTCGCCCTCGAGGAGTACTCCGCGCTCGAGCAGCGGCACGCGTTCCTCACCGAGCAGCTCGCCGACCTCGTGCAGACCCGCAAGGACCTCGAGACGATCATCGCCGAACTCGACGAGCGCATGCAGACGATCTTCCTCGCGGCCTTCGACGACACCAAGACCGCCTTCGGCGAGGTCTTCCCGATCCTGTTCCCGGGTGGCTCCGGGAGCATCTCGCTCACCGACCCCGACAACCCGCTCACGACCGGTATCGAGGTCGCCGTACGTCCGGTCGGCAAGAAGATCGAGCGGCTGTCGCTCCTGTCCGGCGGAGAGCGCTCGCTCGCGGCCGTCGCACTCCTCACCGCCATCTTCAAGGCGCGCCCGAGCCCCTTCTACATCCTCGACGAGGTCGAGGCCGCGCTTGACGATGCGAACCTCGGGCGCCTGCTCGGCGTGTTCGAGCAGCTGCGGCAGTCCAGTCAGCTCATCGTCATCACCCACCAGAAGCGCACGATGGAGATCGCCGACGCCCTCTACGGCGTCTCGATGCGACAGGACGGCGTCTCCGCCGTCGTCGGACAGCGGGTCCGCGAGCGCGAGAGCGCGTGAGGCCTCTCGGCGCTCGCGCGCCGGTCGGGCCGCGTCGCGCTGACTAGGCTGGGGCTATGGCTGAGAACTCCTGGTCGCTCGGCCGCGCGCTGCGCGGCATGTTCGTGAAACCGACGATCGACGAGACGACGTGGGAAGACCTCGAGACGGCGCTTCTGACCGCCGATTTCGGCCCCGACATCACCGAGCGGATCATCGACGAACTGCACGAGAAGGTCGACCGCTACCGCACGACCGACCCACGCGACCTGCAGCGCATGCTGAAGGAGACGCTCGAAGAGCACTTCGCGAAGTTCGACACGACCCTCCGCCTCACGGAGCGGCCCGCGGTCGTCCTCGTCGTCGGAGTCAACGGCGTGGGCAAGACGACGACGATCGGCAAGTTCGCGAAGTTCCTCCAGCGCTATGGCCGCTCGGTCGTCGTCGGCGCCGCAGACACCTTCCGCGCGGCGGCCGTCGACCAGCTCGCGACGTGGGCCGAGCGCGGGGGAGCGACGATCGTGCGTCCCCAGCAGGCGGGTCAGGATCCGGCATCCGTCGCCTATCAGACCATCGACTACGCGAAGCAGTCGGGCACCGAGATCGTGCTCGTCGACACCGCCGGGCGCCTGCACACCAAGGGCGGACTCATGGACGAACTCACCAAGATCCGCCGCGTCATCGAGAAGCAGGCGCCGATCAGCGAGGTGCTGCTCGTCCTCGACGCGACGACCGGCCAGAACGGCGTCATGCAGGCCGAGGCGTTCCTCGAGCACGCGGGTGTCACCGGCCTCGTCATCACGAAGCTCGACGGGTCGGCCAAGGGCGGATTCGTCCTCGCCGTGCAGGAACGCACCGGCATCCCGGTCAAGCTCCTCGGCCAGGGCGAGGGCATCGGCGACCTCACCGGCTTCACTCCGCACGTGTTCGTCGAGGCGCTCGTCGGCTGAGTCGGGCCGCGTCGGTGGACGCGAACACGCCGGGGTGGTTGCATAGATCCATGGCGATCGAGCACGACTACTTCGGACTGCTGGAGTCGGGACCCGACGGATCGATCTTCTGGTCGGAGTCCGTCGACTTCGCGGACCAACGGGTGACCGTCGACCTCACCGCGCCCGACCAGGACGACGTGTCGCAAGATGCGCTCGACGTGGCCGCCGCGATGATCTCCTCGCTCGAACAGATCGACCTCACGGCGCGCAACGCGATGGTCTCGGAGCTCGACGACCGCACGAGCGAGGTGACCGAGTACCTGCTGCAGCAGCAGGAGCAGTTCGGCGAGGAGATCGCCGACCTTCTCGTCGACATCTCCGGCGACGTGCACATCGACATCATCCGGTCGCTGCAACTCGTGTCGATGACGATCCTCGCCGACGAACACGGCGGATCCGATCCGTTCGCCGTGCTCGAGTACGCCCTCGACGCGGATGCCGCCGACGACGTCCTCCTCGTGAACCTCACGAGCGACGGCAGCGTCCAGTCGGTGACGAGCGCCGAGTAGCCGCACCCCACACCCCACCCCTGCCGGGAGCGGGGGAGTCACACCGCCTGGGCGAACTCGGCGTCTCGCGCGAGGTGCGTCAGGTGTGCGGGGATCTCCCGGCCCTTCGAGAGCATCGACTGCGCCCACAGGCGCCCGGCCCGGTACGACGAGCGCACGAGGGGCCCCGCGAGGACGCCGAGGAACCCGATGCGCTCGGCCTGCTCTTTGAACTCGACGAACTCCTGCGGCTTCACCCAGCGCGCGACCGGCAGGTGGCGTGGTGTCGGCCGCAGATACTGCGTGATCGTCACGATGTCGGTGCCCGCATCGTGCAGGTCCTGCAGCGCCTGGACGACCTCTTCGGCCTCCTCGCCCATGCCGAGGATCAGGTTGGACTTCGTGATGAGCCCCGCAGCTCGCGCCTGTGTCAGCACGTCGAGCGAGCGCTCATAGCGGAACCCGGGGCGGATGCGCTTGAAGATCCGGGGAACCGTCTCGACGTTGTGGGCGAACACCTCGGGTCGCGCCGCGAAGACCTCGCCGAGAAGGGCCGGGTCTCCGTTGAAATCGGTGGCGAGAAGCTCGACGCCGGTCCCGGGGTTCATGGCATGGATCTGGCGGATCGTCTCTGCGTTCAGCCACGCGCCGCCGTCGGGGAGGTCATCGCGTGCGACGCACGTGACGGTCGCGTACCGCAGCTGCATGCGCCGGACGCTGTCGGCGACGCGGCGCGGCTCGTCCGTGTCGTACGCCGCGGGCTTGCCGGTGTCGATCTGGCAGAAGTCGCACCGCCGCGTGCACTGCGATCCGCCGATGAGGAACGTCGCCTCGCGGTCTTCCCAGCACTCGTAGATGTTGGGGCAGCCCGCCTCCTGGCAGACGGTGTGGAGCTCCTCGCCCTTCACGAGCGACTGCAGCGCCTGGTACTCCGGCCCCATCTTCGCTTTCGTGCGGATCCACTCGGGCTTCCGCTCGATGGGGGTCTGCGCGTTCCGCACCTCGAGGCGCAGAAGCTTCCGGCCTCCGGTATCGACGGAAGAGGATGCCGACGACGCGCCGCCCGTGCCGCAGGCGCTCATACGGCGACCGCCGCAGCGCCGGCGGGCACGGCCGAGGTCGCGAACGAGTCGCGGAACGCCTCCGCGACGGCATCGGCGAGGTCGGCGGGAGAGACGTCTCGGCCGAGCACCTCGCTGATTGTCGTGACCCCGGCATCCGCAATGCCGCAGGGGATGATCTGCGAGAAGGCGAGGAGGGAGTTGTCGCAGTTGAGCGCGAATCCGTGCATGGTCACGCCGCGCTGGACGCGCACGCCGATCGCCGCGATCTTGTCCTCCGACAGCATCCGCCGCACCCACACGCCGCTCCGACCCTCGACGCGGTATCCGTCGACGCCGACTTCGCGCAGCAGATCGATCAGGATGCCTTCGATCCGCCGCACATGGGCGACGACATCGACCGGCTCTGTGAGCCGCACGATCGGGTACCCGACGAGCTGGCCGGGCCCGTGCCAGGTGATCTTGCCTCCGCGGTCGACGTCGACGACGGGGGTGCCGTCGGTGGGGCGCTCGTCGGGCGTGGTGCGGGCGCCGGCGGTGAAGACCGGCTCGTGCTCGAGGAGCAGCAGGGTGTCGGGTCGCTCGCCCTGGACGACGCCGGCGTGCACCTCGCGCTGGAGCGCCCAGGCATCCGTATAGGGGACGTAGTCGGGCGCCAGGCCCACCGTGCGCACGTCGAGCATGACGCTCCTTCGGTGTCGAGTCGGGGTGAGAGTTACTGTACCGCGTCCAACAATACGCCCTCGCTACAGTGAAGGCATGAGCACCGGCCGGCCTCGCGCGACGTCGCGCGACACGATCGCCGAGGCGGCGAGCGAGCTGTTCCTCGAGCAGGGCTACGCCCAGACGACCGTCGCCGACATCACGCAGCGCGCCGGTGTCAGCCGTTCGAGCTTCTTCAACTACTTCTCCTCGAAGGCGGACGTCCTCTGGGCGGGGCTCGACGCACGCATCGAGACGCTCACCGACCGGCTGTCCGGCGGCGCCTCCGTCAGCGAGTCGCTGCAGGTGCTGGGGGATGCCTTCGCACCTGACAGCCTCGCACTGGCGCTCGTGCACGCCGAGGCGATGGGACTCGGCGACGAGCTCGTGCGCGAGGCTGGGGTCCGCCGCTCGCGGATCGCGTCCGCCGTCGCCGCGCGGCTGCGGCTGGACGGCGCCGCGGCGATCTCCGCCGAGGTCGCCGGCGCAGCCCACGCCGGTGCGGTGCTCGCCGCCATCGAGGCGTGGGCGCGCGCCGGCGCCGGACAGGCCCCTCTCGGCCCGCTGCTCGACGAGGCGCTGGACGCCGCGGCATCCACCCTGCCCTGACCCGCACCCGGACGCGTCGTGCAGGTCCGCCGACCGGCGCAGCCCTCCGCTCGGGAGGAACGGGTTCGGAGCCGGTGCGGCCGCGGTCGGCGCGATGAAGGTCGAGGTGCTCCCGTAGAATCGTCGCATCATGGCGACTTTCGGCACCCTCTCCGACCGGCTCACAGAGACCTTCAAGAACCTCCGCACCAAGGGCAAGCTCACGCCCGCGGACGTGGACGGCACCGTCCGTGAGATTCGGCGGGCGCTGTTGGATGCCGACGTCGCGCTGATCGTGGTCAAGGACTTCACCGCGAAGGTGCGCGAGCGCGCCCTGGGTGATGAGGTCAACAAGGCGCTCAACCCCGCGCAGCAGGTCGTGCAGATCGTCAACGAGGAGCTCGTCGCGATCCTCGGCGGCGAGCAGCGTCGGCTGCAGTTCGCGAAGACCGCGCCGACCGTCATCATGCTCGCGGGCCTGCAGGGTTCGGGTAAGACGACGTTCGCCGGCAAGCTCGCGAAGCAGCTCGAGAAGGACGGGCACACCCCGCTCCTCGTCGCCGCCGACCTGCAGCGTCCGAATGCCGTCAACCAGCTCCAGGTCGTCGCCCAGCAGGCGGGCGCCGCGATCTACGCCCCGGAGCCGGGGAACGGGGTCGGAAACCCCGTGCAGGTCGCCCGCGACGGCGTCGAGACGGCGCGCCGCCAGCAGCACGACGTCGTGATCATCGACACCGCCGGCCGCCTCGGTGTCGACGCGGAGCTCATGAAGCAGGCCTCCGACATCCGCAAGGCCACCGACCCCGACGAGGTGCTGTTCGTCATCGACGCGATGAGCGGACAGGATGCCGTGAACACGGCCAAGGCCTTCCAGGAGGGCGTCGACTTCACGGGCGTCGTGCTGTCGAAGCTCGACGGCGACTCCCGCGGCGGTGCGGCGCTGTCGGTCGCGTCCGTCACGGGCCGGCCGATCATCTTCGCGTCGACCGGCGAGAACCTCGACGACCTCGAAGCCTTCCACCCGGACCGCATGGCGAGCCGCATCCTCGACCTCGGTGACATCCTCACCCTCATCGAGCAGGCCCAGCAGGCGTTCGATGAGGAGGAGGCGCGGAAGGTCGCCGACAAGCTCGCCAACGAGCAGTTCACCCTCGAGGACTTCCTCGACCAGCTTCAGCAGATGAAGAAGATGGGGTCGATGAAGAAGATGCTCGGGATGCTTCCGGGCATGGGTCAGATGAAGCAGCAGCTCGAGAACTTCGACGAGAAGGAGATCGACCGCACCGAGGCGATCATCCGCTCGATGACGCCGGGGGAGCGCCGGAACCCCAAGGTCCTCAACGGCTCGCGGCGTCTGCGCATCGCGCGCGGCTCGGGCATGACGGTCACCGACGTCAACCAGCTCGTGCAGCGATTCGAGCAGGCCGCGAAGATGATGAAGACCGTCGCGCGCGGCGGGGTGCCCTCGGTGCCCGGCATGGGCTCGCTCGGCGGCAAGCCCGGCGCGTCCAGCAAGCGCGGCGCCAAGAAAAAGTCGTCGGGAGGATCGCGGTCGGGGAACCCCGCGAAGCGCGCGGCAGAGAACGCCGGCCTCGCCGCGGCCGCCACGACGACCGCTCCCGCCGGATCGGGCTTCGGGCTCGGTGCCGGCGGTGCCGGCGCGCAGCCGAGCGAGGCCGACCTCGCCGAGATCCAGAAGCTCTTCGGCAAGGGCTGAGCGGCAGGCATCCGGTCGCCGACGTGCGGCAGGCATCCGATCCCCGGATGAGCGAATGTCCCCGGATGCGCGGATGCCTCTTACGCGGGTACCGCGAGGTGCTCGCGCAGGCTCGGACCCTCGCGGAACTCGCGCATGAGGTGTTGGACGACGGCGCGGAGGTCTCCGTCCGACGCATCGGCGACGGCGAGCTGACGCTGATAGCTCGCACCTCGCGCGAGGATCGTCTCGAGACCGGCGAACTCGCGCGCGCAGTGGAGCTCCTCGGCGACCGGTCGGAGCGTCTCGATCGTCTCCTCGAGATGGTCGACGACGGCGCGCTCGGTGCCGTCGCGGTCGACGATCGCCCGGGCGTCGAGGCCGTAGCGCGCCGCGCGCCACTTGTTCTCGCGCACGAACCACGGCTGCAGGCGTTCGAGCGAGCCGCCCTCGTCGAGCACACGGGAGAAGTGCTCGACGAGCACCTGCACGAGTGAGGCCACCGCCGCGAGCTCGGGAAGCGTCGACATGCCGTCGCACGCGCGCACCTCGATCGTTCCCCAGTGCGGAGCGGGGCGGATGTCCCAGCGCACCTCCGTCGGATCGGCCATGACGCCGGTGCGCACCATGTCGTCGAGGAACGCCTCGTACTGCGCCCAGTCCTCGAGCGGCCAGGGGAGCCCCGCCGTCGGGAGCTGCTGGAACACGAGAGCCCTGTTCGACGCGTAGCCCGTGCGTTCGCCCGCCCAGAACGGGCTGGACGCCGACAGGGCCTGCAGGTGCGGGAGGTACGTCGAGAGTGCGCCGATGATGGGGAGCACCTTGTTCACGTCCTCGACACCGACATGCACGTGGATGCCCCAGATCATCATGTTCCGCCCCCACCACTGCGTCCGCTCGATGAGCGTGTGGTAGCGGGTCTTGTCGGTGACCTCCTGGTCGAACCACTGCGCGAAGGGATGACTGCCGGCGCACAGGAGCTCGATGCCGCTCGGGTTCGTGAGCTCGCGCACCTGCCCGATCGCGTCGGCGATGTCGTCGACGGCGGCGGCGACCGTGTCGCCCACGCCGCTCGTGACCTCGATCGTGTTGGTGAGGAGTTCGCCGGTGACCGTGTAGCGCTCGTGCTCCGTTCTCTCCTCGAGGTCGGGGAGGATGTCCGGGGCGCGGCCGACGAGGTCGCCGCTGTCGCGGTCGGCGAGCATGAGCTCCCACTCGATCCCCACGGAGGAGCGGGCGGAGGTCGCGAAGGGCACCGTCATGGCGTCAGTTTGACACGCGCGCGGCGCTGCGCCGCGCCGAGAGGCCGCCGGGTTCGCGGCATCCGTCACAATCTGGCAAAATGGACGGTTGGACCGCGTCGCTCGACCCTCTATCCGGCGAAGCCGGTCCACCGCAGAGCTTCCGCCGGGTGTGCACCCCACGCTCCAGGCGACGTTCATCACCTCACTCACACCATTCAGGAGAATTGTGGCTGTCAAGATCCGTCTCAAGCGCCTCGGCAAGATCCGCGCGCCCTACTACCGCATCGTCGTCGCCGACTCGCGCACCAAGCGCGACGGTCGCGTGATCGAGGAGATCGGCCAGTACCACCCCACCGAGGAGCCTTCGGTCATCAAGGTCGACTCCGACCGCGCGCAGTACTGGCTCTCCGTCGGCGCTCAGCCGACCGAGCAGGTCACCGCGCTGCTGAAGCTCACGGGCGACTGGGGCAAGTTCAAGGGCGACAAGAACGCCGTCTCGACCGTCAAGGTCGCGGGCGAGAAGGAAGAGTTCGTCGCCGACTCCGCCAAGAAGTCGGTCATCAAGCCGAAGGCGGAGAAGAAGGTCGAAGAGCCGGTCGCCGAGACCGCCGACGAGGCCGAGGCCCCCGCGGCCGACGCCGAGACCGAGTCCGAGTAATCCCGGTGCTGGCCGCCGCGCTCGAACACGTCGTCAAGGGGATCGTCGATCACCCGGACGACGTCGTCATCCGCTCGTCCACCTCGCCCCGCGGCGAGGTGCTCGAGGTGCGTGTGCACCCCGACGACCGGGGACGGGTGATCGGGCGCGGCGGGCGCACCGCGAAGGCGCTGCGCACCGTTGTGACCGCCCTCGCCGACGGCACGCGCGTGCGCGTCGACGTCGCGGACGACTGACGTGGCCGCCGCCGAACCCGCCCGCACCCAGTTGCGCGTCGGGCGCCTCGTCAAGGCGCACGGGCTCAAGGGCGCCCTCAAGCTCGAGCTGTACACCGACGACCCGGACGGGCGTTTCGTCCCCGGTGCCGTCTTCACCCTGCAGGTGCCGGCGTCGTCGCCGTGGCACGGCAAGACCGTCACGGTGCGCGAGTTCCGCTGGATGAACTCCCACCCCGTCGTCTTCTTCGACGACGTCGACGACCGTGACGGCGCGGAGTCACTGGTCCGCGCGATCCTCTGGATCGACCAAGACGACGACGCTCCGGCCGAAGAGGATGCCTGGTTCGATCACCAGCTCGTCGGCCTCGACGTCGTGCGCGACGGGAAGAGCGTCGGCCGCGTCATCCGCGTCGATCACTTCCCCGCACAGGACCTGTTGATCGTCCGCCCGTTCGGCGGCGACGGCGAGATCCTCGTCCCGTTCGTCGCGGCGATCGTCCCCGAGGTCGACGTCGAGCACGGACGCGTCGTCGTCACCCCGCCCGCGGGCCTGTTCGAGGAGCTGGCAGAGGACGAGACGGACGCTTCGGCGACCGTCGAGCCGGATGCCGGCGACGACCGCGACGTCGAGGGCGCCCCAGCGGAACCGTCCGAGGACTGACGTGCGCATCGACGTCGTCACGATCTTCCCGACCTTCTTCGACGTCCTCGAGGTGTCCCTCCTCGGCAAGGCGCGCGGCGCAGGACTTCTCGACGTGCGCGTGCACGACCTCCGCGATCACACCCACGACCGGCACCACACGGTCGACGACACACCGTACGGCGGCGGCGCCGGAATGGTCATGAAGCCCGAGCCGTGGGGCGAGGTGCTCGACGAGATCGCCTCCGCCGCCGCGGCGGACGGCATCCGCCCCGTGTTCGTCTTCCCCTCTCCTGCCGGCGAGGTCTTCACACAGGCGACGGCGCGGGAGCTGTCCGAGACGCCGCACCTGGTGTTCGGCTGCGGGCGCTACGAGGGCATCGACGAGCGGGTGTTCGACTACGCGCGGACGCTCGGCGAGGTACGCCTCGTGAGTCTCGGCGATTACGTCCTCAACGGGGGAGAGGTCGCGGCGATGGCGATGATCGAGGCGATCGGACGCCTCGTGCCGGGTGTCGTCGGAAACCCCGAGAGCCTCGTCGAGGAGTCGCACGAGGACGGGCTCCTGGAATACCCGTCGTACACCAAGCCGGCATCCTGGCGAGGGTACGACGTGCCGGACGTCCTCCTCAGCGGCCACCACGGCAAGGTGGCGCAGTGGCGCCACGACCAGCAGGTCGCCCGCACGCGCGAGCGTCGCCCCGACCTCCTGCGCTGACCGCCGCCCTCTCGCCGACACGGCACGCAGGTTCAGCGGACGCCGAGGAACGAGCGGTCGGTGAGGATGATCGGGCCGTCGGCGGTGATCGCGACGGTGTGCTCGGCGTGCGCGCCGCGCGAGCCGTCGACGCTCCGGAGCGTCCACCCATCGGGGTCGGTCACGAGCTCATCGGTGGTCTGCAGGAACCACGGCTCGAGCGCAACGACGAGGCCGGGGCGCAACGGGTACCCGCGGCCCGGCTTGCCGTCGTTGGGCACGTGCGGGTCGCCGTGCATCACACGCCCGACGCCGTGCCCGCCGAAGTCGGTGTTGATCGAATAGCCGTCGGCGTGGGCGACGGTTGCGATCGCGTGCGAGATGTCCCCGATGCGGTTCCCCGCCACGGCCGCGGCGATCGCGGCATCCAGTGCACGTTCGGTCGTGTCGATGAGCGCGAGGTCCTCGTCGCGCGGCGTGCCGACGACGAACGAGACCGCCGAATCGGCGACCCAGCCGTCGACCGACACCGCGAAGTCGAGCGAGACGAGGTCGCCGTCGCGGAGGGCGTAGTCGTGGGGGAGACCGTGCAGGACCGCATCGTTGATCGACGTGCAGATGACCTTGCCGAACGGGCTCGCGCCGAACGAGGGGTGGTAGTCGATGTAGCAGGACTCGGCGCCGGCCGCGCGGATCATGTCGTGCGCGCGCTTGTCGATCGTGAGGAGATTCGTCCCGACCTTCGTGTCGTCGCGGAGCGTTGCGAGCACCTCCGCCACGAATCGGCCCGCGGGCCGCATCGCTTCGATCTCGGCCGGGGTGCGCAGTTCGATCATCGTGATCCTTTCCTCAGGTTCCATTCTGGTGCGTCGGCGTACCATCGAGGACATGGGCCTGCGCAGAGCGTTCTATCGATGGATGATCCCCGGTGCGTTCGTGCTGCCGCTGTGGCTGTTCATCGGCTGGATCGTGTCGGGGGCGAGCGCGCTGTCGCTGCTGTGGGTGTTGATCTCGGCGCCGATCGTCTTCGTCGGCCAGCTCGTGCTGTCACTCCTCGTCCGCGCCCGCGGCACCGCGCGCGCCGAGCAGGCCGCCTCGTGGCAGGACGTATGGCTGATCGGCGGCTGGAACGTGCTCATCGTCACCCTCGGCTTCTTCTCGAACCCGTGGTGGTGGGGCCTGTTCGCCCTGACGATCGCGGTCGGGCTCGGGGCTCTGTGGAGCGTGCTCTGGCAGCTCTGGCAGGAGGCGGGGTCGCGCAGCGTCCTCCGCGCCTCGAACGGTGTCGGATACATTCCCGCGCAGGCGACCCCGCGGCAGGGCGCCACGCCCCAGGATGCCGAGGTCATCGTCGTCCGCGAGAAGAGCGATCCTCCGGCATCCTGACGGGCCGCCGCGCGTCGGGCGCACGTTTTGGTCGGAGTGCCCCCGGCATGGCAGAATGGTTGATCGTGCCCTGACCAGGCTCTGCCTCAGGGGAGTACGGTGCCGGCATCCGACACCTCGGGCACACACCACTTTTCCCAACTCATCTCGCGATCGACCTGTGGCGGTCGCAGGAAGTGACGATCATGCAGATCCTCGACTCCGTCGACGCGGCATCGCTCCGCAGCGACATCCCCTCCTTCGGCCCCGGTGACACCGTCAAGGTGCACGTGAACATCACCGAAGGAAGCCGTTCGCGCGTCCAGGTGTTCCAGGGTGTCGTCATCGGCCGTTCGGGCGATGGCGTCCGCGAGACCTTTACGGTCCGCAAGATCAGCTTCCAGGTCGGCGTCGAGCGCACCTTCCCGGTGCACTCCCCGGTGATCGACCACATCGAGGTCGTCACTCGCGGTGACGTGCGCCGCGCGAAGCTGTACTACCTCCGCGAGCTCCGCGGCAAGAAGGCCAAGATCAAGGAGAAGCGCGACAACTGACGCGCTCATCCGAAGGCCCCGGGACGGTTCGCTCCGCCCGGGGCCTTCGTCGTTCCCGGGCGCGCTCGGCGGCGCGGCGTCGTGCGGAACTGCGGCGCGAGTGTGGGATTCTTGAGGGGGCGCGTGACGACTCGCGGCGCGCCGGCGAGAAGGACGTGCATGAGCTCGGAGAACCTGGCCTCCCCGTCGGCGGGGGTGCCCGACACGGGCCTGCGCCCTCGGCCGCGTCGGCGGCGGGGATTCTGGCCGCTCGTGCGGGACGTCCTCGTGATCATCGTCGTGGCCGTGCTCGTCTCGTTCGTGATCAAGACGTTCTTCGTGCGCTCCTTCTACATCCCCTCCGGGTCGATGGAGCAGACCCTCCTCGTGAAGGATCGCATCCTCGTCGACGAGATCACGCCGCGCTTCTCGGGATACGAGCGCGGCGATGTGGTCGTCTTCCGCGACCCGGGCGGCTGGCTGCCGGTCAGCCCGAAGGTCGATCGCGCGCCGGTCGCCGAGGCGTTCGACTGGCTGCTGTCGCTCGTGGGGCTCACCTCGCCCGACAGCGACGAGCACCTCATCAAGCGGATCATCGGGGTGGGCGGGGACCACGTCGTGTGCTGCAACGCGCTCGGCCAGGTGACGGTCAACGGCACCCCCATCGACGAGACGGCCTACCTCAACCTGCCGGACGGCCGGAGCGCGCCCGAGCCGGTGCCCTACGACGTGACGGTGCCCGAGGGGTCGCTGTGGGTCCTGGGTGACAATCGCGACCGCTCGCAGGACTCCCGCTATCACACGGAGCAGCCCTCGCAGGGCTTCGTACCCCTGGAGAACGTCGTGGGACGCGCCTTCCTGATCACGTGGCCGCTGAACCGCTTCGGTCCGATCGACTTCCACCACGACGTCTTCGCCGGCGTGCCGGAGGGGACGGCGCCGTGACCGTCGTCGCTCCGCGTCTGACCGTCGAAAGACGGCTGCTGCGCGAGCACGCCGTCGTCATCGCCTGCGACGAGGTCGGGCGCGGCGCGCTGGCGGGACCCGTCGCGGTCGGCGCGGTGGCGATGGATGCCGCGGGCGCCCGCCGCCGCGTCCCCGACGGCCTGCGCGACTCCAAGCTCGTCGCCGAGCATCGTCGCCCCGCCGTCGCGGAGCGCGCCGCCGCGTGGGTCGGCGCCTCGGCGATCGGATGGTCGAGTGCCGCCGAGATCGACCAGGTCGGCATCATCCGAGCACTCGGACTGGCGGCACTGCGGGCGATCGCGGACCTCCGCGCCGCGGGCGTCGTCCCGGAAGAGGCGATCGTGATCCTCGACGGCAACCACGACTACATCACGCCCGCGGGCGGCACAGATCTCCGGGTCCAGCCGATCGTCAAGGCCGATCGCGATTGCGCATCGGCAGCCGCCGCCTCGGTCCTCGCCAAGGTGGCGCGCGACGCGGTCATGGTGTCCCTCCACGACGAGGAACCGGTCTACCAGTGGGCGCGTAACAAGGGCTACGCCAGCGCCGAGCACCGCGCCGCGATCCGCTCGGTCGGGCTCAGTACACACCATCGTGCGTCGTGGGCGATCGCCGACGCCCCGACGCTCTTCTGACGGGCATCCCGCCCACGAGGACGCGCCTAGACTGGACGCACCATGGATGACGAAGTCTTCGAGGATTACGATCGCGAGCTCGAGCTGGCTCTGTACAAGGAGTACCGCGACGTCGTGTCGCAGTTCGCCTATGTCATCGAGACCGAGCGGCGGTTCTACCTCGCCAACGACGTCAACGTCGTGCGGCGCGACACCGAGCACGACTTCTACTTCGAGATCTCGATGACGGACGTCTGGGTGTGGGACATCTACCGCGCCGACCGCTTCGTGAAGTCGGTCCGCGTCCTCACGTTCAAGGACGTCAACGTCGAAGAGCTACCGCGCCGCGACTTCCAGCTTCCCGAAGAGCTCTCGCTCGACTCCTGACGCGCGCCGCGCGGTGAGTTCATCGACCTCTCCACAACCGGCCTCTTTCCGGATCTCTCCACCGATGCGCTGATCTGTCCTCCACGCTCGCGCGCGGCCGGGCACGCTTGCGCGCATGGCTGAAAAGGACATCCGCGGGCGCGCGGGCGAAGAACGGGCGGCGCGGCACCTGCGCGACGCGGGCTACGAGGTGCTCGACCGCAACTGGCGGTGCCGCCAGGGGGAACTCGACATCGTGGCGGCTCGCGGGCGAGACCTCGTCGTCGTCGAGGTGAAAACCCGGCGCAGCGACGGTTTCGGGCATCCCTTCGAGGCGATCGACGCCCGCAAACGCGACCGGCTGTGGCGCTTGACGTGCGCGTGGGCGGCGGCGCACCCGGAGGCCGCCCGGCATCGACGTCTGCGCATCGACGTGATCGGCATCATCGGTGAGGACCCTCGGACGGCCGTTCTCGAGCACCTCGAGGACCTCCGATGAGCGCGACGGGAACCGTGGCCCGCACGTGGGGCGTCGTCCTCACCGGCCTCCAGGGCGATCTCGTCGAGGTGGAGGCCGATCTCTCTCATCAGACTCCGGGGTTCTCGATCATCGGTCTCGCCGACAAGGCGATCGGCGAGGCCCATCAGCGCGTGTTCAATGCGTGCGCCAACAGCGAGCTCCCACTGTCGCGACGGAAGCTCACGGTGAACCTCTCGCCGGCCAGCCTCCCCAAGCACGGTTCGGGGCTCGATCTCGCGATCGCGGTCGCAGCCCTCGCGACCGAGGCGCCGATGGATCCCGCCTCTCTGCTGGCGACGGCGCATCTGGGCGAACTCGGGCTCGACGGCCGCGTGCGACCGGTGCCGGGCGTCCTTCCGGCCGTCGCGGCAGCCGTGCGCGCCGGCATCCGTCGCGTCATCGTCCCGCACGCGAACGCCGACGAGGCAGCCCTCGTCCCCGGCGTCGAGGTCGTCGGCGCCGTCACGTTGCGCGACGCGGTGCGCCGCCACGGGATCGACCTCGACGCCATCGACGTCGCGCCGGTTCCGCTGGCTGCCGCCGAGCCCGTCGCGGACGCGTCGATCCCCGACCTGCACGACGTGATCGGACAGCGGGATGCCGTCGACGCGCTCGTCCTCGCGGCGGCGGGCGGACACCATGTGCTCATGAGCGGGCCGCCGGGGGCCGGCAAGACGATGCTGGCGCGGCGCCTTCCCGGCATCCTCCCGGATCTCGGTGACGACGACGCGGTGCAGACGGCGTCGCTTCGCTCACTGGCGGGACTGCCGGTGCACACGCTGGAGCGCACGCCGCCGTTCGAAGCGCCGCATCATTCGGCGTCCGTGGCGTCTCTGATCGGGGGTGGAAGCCGCACCGTGCGGCCGGGGGCGATCGCGCGCGCGAGCGGCGGCGTCCTCTTCCTCGATGAAGCCGGTGAATTCGCCGGCTCCGCGCTCGACGCCCTCCGGCAGCCGCTCGAGTCCGGCAGCATCGAGATCCATCGCGCCGGGTTCCGCGCGGTGTTCCCCGCGCGGTTCCAGCTGGTGCTGGCGACGAACCCGTGCCCGTGCGGAAACTACGGTGTGCCGCGGGCGGAGTGCCGGTGTCCGTCGCTTGCGATCCGGCGCTACCTGGGCAAGCTCTCCGGACCGCTGCTGGATCGCATCGACATCGAACTGTCGCTGCAGCGCGTGGCCGTCGCGCGGATGCGGGCGGGGGACGAGTCGCGGGTCTCGAGCGCCGAGGCGCGCGGGTTGGTGGTCGCTGCCCGTGCGCGCGCCGTGCACCGCCTCGCAGACACTCCCTGGCGTACGAACGCCGAAGTCGCGGGCACGTGGCTGCGCGACGGCCCGCTCGCTCCCGCGCCCGAGATCCGACGACCGCTCGACGACGCTCTGCAGCGGGGCGCGCTGACGTTGCGCGGCTATGACAGGGTGCTGCGAGTCGCGTGGACGACCGCCGACCTCGCCGGACGCGATCGCCTCACGGTCGAGGACATCGGCCGTGCGCTCTACCTGAAGAGGGGGACCCGCGCATGAGCGGACTGGACCTGCGCCCCGAGCGGGCCCGTGGCGAGCTCGCGGCGCTCGTGGATGCCGCGGACGACGACGATCTCGTGATCGCGTACGCCCGCGCCGCATGGAGCGCGCTCGTCGAACCGGGCGACCGCGTGGCGGGAGCGCTCGTCGAGGCATTCGGACCCGTGCGCGCGCTGGAGATCGCGCTGTCCGGCGACGGAAGAAGCGGCGACGAATCCGTCGCCGGCCTCGCCCCCGGGGAACTCGCGAAGGGATGCGCACGGTGGCGGCCGCGTCGGGGCGACATCGACGATGCGCTCGCGCGCGGCCGACGCGCCGGGTCGCGCCTCATCACGCCGGAAGACGCGGACTGGCCGACGCCGGTGAACGATCTGGGTCCGTATGCGCCGCTCTGCCTGTGGGTTCGTGGGGAGCCACGGCACCTCGCGGGCGCCCCGTCCCTCTCGATCGTCGGGGCGCGCGCATCGACCGCGTACGGCGAGACCGTCGCCGCGGAACTCGGTGCCGAGTGCGCCGTTGCAGGCATCACGGTGGTCTCCGGCGCGGCGTACGGGATCGACGGCGCGGCCCATCGCGCCGCCCTGTCCGCGGACGGAGCGACGGTCGCGATCATGGCGGGCGGCGTCGACCGGGCGTACCCCGTCGGGCACATCGAGCTTCTGGACGCGATCGTCGACCGCGGGGCGATCATCTCCGAGACTCCATGCGGGACGGCACCCACCAAGCACCGATTCCTCTCGCGCAACCGCGTCATCGCAGCCCTCGGGGACGCGACGGTGGTCGTCGAGGCGGGGTGGCGCAGCGGTTCGCAGAACACCGCCCACCACGCTCAGGCGATCGGTCGCCCCGTCGGGGTGGTTCCAGGCCCCGTGACGAGCGCCGCCTCGATGGGGTGCCACAGGCTCCTTCAAGAAGGTGATGCGATCTGCATCACCGGCATCGCGGATGTGCGCGACTACCTCGGTGTCGGCGGTGTCGGCGGTGTCGGCGGTGCGGGAGGGGTCGGCGGCGCGGGAACGAACGCCGCCGCCGGCGCCGGGGCTGCGGCATCCGAGCGCACCGACGATCGCACACGCGTGCTCGATGCGCTCAGCAGCCGCTCGGCGCGTGTCGTCGACGACATCGCACGACGCGCCGGCCTCGCGGTCGATGAGGCGGCGGGGATTCTCGGACTCCTTGCGCTCGAGGGGAGCGCGCAGCGGCGCCCGACCGGGTGGGTGCAGGCGAAGCCGGGCGCGGCGACACTCTGGTGACCTCGCCCCACCTCGGTTCGGAGCGCGCCATGCTGGACGGATGAGACTGGCCGCTGCCGCCGAGGCGTACGGCGAGCACCTCACCCGGGTGCGGCGCCTGTCGCCGGCGACCGTCCGCGCCTACGGGGCGGATCTGCGCGATCTCGCGGCGGCGACGGCCGACCCGCCCGTTGTCGACATCGACCTCGACATGCTCCGTGACTGGCTGTGGCGCGCGACCGAGCGAGGCGACGCGCGGGCGACGATCGCGCGGCGCGCGGCCTCGACGCGGGGCTTCTTCGCGTGGCTCGTCGACGAGGGCGTGCTCGCCGTCGACCCGAGCCTGCGCCTTGTCGCCCCCAAGCGCGGACGCTCCCTGCCCGCTGTCGCGACCCCTGCCGCACTCGACGGCGTGCTCGCGGCCGCTGCCGATCGTGCCGGCGAAGGCGACCCCGTCGCGCTCCGCGACGCCGCCGTGCTCGAACTGCTCTACGCCGCGGCGCTCCGCGTCGCGGAGCTCTGCGGCGCCGACGTCGACGACCTCGATCGGAATCGACACACCATCCGCGTCGTGGGCAAGGGTTCGAAAGAGCGCGTGGTGCCCTACGGAGCACCCGCGGCGGCGGCGCTCGACGCGTACCTCGTGCGCGGGCGCCCCGCACTCGTCGCGCGTGGGGAGGGGAGCGCCGCCCTCTTCCTCGGCGTCCGCGGCGGCAGGCTCGGCACGCGCGCCGCCTACGACATCGTCTCGCGCGCGGTCGCGCCCGCGATCGGCGCGGAGACCGTGGGTCCCCACGCCCTCCGCCATTCCGCGGCCACCCACCTCCTCGACGGCGGCGCCGACCTGCGGAGTGTCCAAGAGCTCCTGGGACACGCGAGCCTCGGTACCACCCAGATCTACACCCACGTCTCCGCGGAGAAGCTCACCGCCGCCTACCGGCTCGCGCACCCTCGGGCGTGAGCTGCGACGGTCACCGGTAGCCTGGGCGGACGACCCGTCACACCCGTCCCCGCATCGCCCATGTCTTCATCGGGACCTGTGCTCTCGCGGTCCTTCTCGCGGGCTGCACGGGCGCGGCGGAACCGGCGTTCACGGCGCAGCCGCCCGCGACCGCTCCGGCGACGCCCGTCCCCGTGCCGACCGTCACGGGCGACGCCGCCGACGTCGACCCCGCGTGCGTCGGCGGTGTCGCGCGCCTCACCGGGTCGGACCTCGACCTCACCCTCGCCGGAACCTGCCCGCGCGTCGAGATCAGCGGCACCGACCTCGACGTTACCCTCCGCGCCGCCACGTACGACGAGGTGGTCGTCCGGGGCGACCGGAACGACGTCGAAGCCGTGTCGGTCTCGGCCCTGTCGATCGAGGGCACCGAGAACGAGTGGGACGGTCAGGGTGCCGGATCGCTCGCGATCAGCGGCGACCGCAACGAGCTCGACTTCGACGGCACCGTCGGCGCCATCGCCGTCGCCGGGAACGACAACGAGGTCGAGGCCGCGGTGCTCGGCGCGATCGACGACGCGGGCGACCGGAACCGGTTCGAGACGCGCTGACCCGGTGCGCGCGCGGCGCCTCAGCAGCAGGGGAGGAGCACGGCGCGCGGGACCTCGCCGAACAGGAGCATGGGGTTGATGTACGCGCCGTGCTCGCGCACGCCGAAGTGCGCCGAGCCCGGCGGCGTGTGCCCGCCGGCATCCACCGTCCCGACGGTCTGAGCCGCCGTCACGGCCGCCCCGACCGGCACGAGCGCACGGACCGGCTCGAGCGTCGTGACCAGACCCGCGCCGTGGTCGATCGTCACGAGCGGGCGCCCGGCGACCGACCCCGCGAAGGCCACGACGCCCGCGGCCGGGCTCGCGATCTCCGTCCCGAGTGCCGCCCGCAGGTCGATGCCACGGTGTCCGGGACTGTACTCGTGGGCGGGCGCGGCGAATCCCGCCGTCACCTCCGCCGGCGAGACCGGCCACACCCAGTCGTCGAGTGTCACGTGCGGCGCCGGGGGATCGGCGGCAGGCGCGCCGGCGGTGGCGGCCGTCGCTGCGGCGCTCGGCGCGCCGACGAGGGATGCCGCGAGGAGAAGCGCCGCAGAGGCGGCTGCGAGCCGGCCGCGGGAGAGGGCGTGAGTGTGGGGCATCCGTCCACTCTCGCGGCCAGGATCCGCCCGCGGGGCGCCCACCGTGCGATCTGTGGATGATGCCGGAAAACAGCACGCGGGGGAGGAGTCGATGAGCCCGCCGCCGGACCGCTCGGGCGGACGCGTGCTGATACACTGGATGAGCACCTCGCACGTCGAGGTGACTACGCGTGCCCAGAGCGCAGGTCGAGTTCCACTCGACCGCGTGGCATCCACACCCAGAGGTCTCCCCGCTCCGGCGGCGGGCGGGTGTGCGCCGGGCGCCAGGAGCATCGGCCGACCGGCCGAGCGAACAACCCAGAACAAAGGAGAACGGCCATGGCCGTCGTCACGATCCGCCAGCTGCTCGACAGCGGCGTCCACTTCGGGCACCAGACCCGCCGGTGGAACCCGAAGGTGAAGCGCTTCATCCTCACGGAGCGCTCCGGCATCCACATCATCGACCTGCAGCAGTCGCTCGGGTACATCGACAAGGCGTACGAGTACGTCCGCGAGACGGTCGCCCATGGCGGCACGATCCTCTTCGTCGGCACCAAGAAGCAGGCGCAGGAAGTCATCGCCGAGCAGGCCACCCGCGTCGGCCAGCCCTACGTCAACCAGCGCTGGCTCGGCGGTCTCCTCACGAACTTCTCGACCGTCTCCAAGCGCCTCGCGCGCATGAAGGAGCTCGAGGAGCTCGACTTCGACAACCCCGCCGACTCGGGCTTCACCAAGAAGGAGCTCCTCCTCAAGAAGCGCGAGCTCGACAAGCTGCACAAGTCGCTCGGCGGCATCCGCAACCTCCAGAAGACGCCGTCGGCGCTGTGGGTCGTCGACGCCAAGCGCGAGCACCTCGCGATCGACGAGGCCAAGAAGCTGGGCATCCCCGTGATCGGCATCCTCGACACGAACGCCGACCCCGACGAGTTCCAGTACCCGATCCCCGGCAACGACGACGCGATCCGCTCGGTGGGCCTGCTCACCCGCATCATCGCCGACGCCGCCGCCGAGGGCCTCATCCAGCGCCACCAGCCGACCGACGAGTCGGCCGACGCCGAGCCCCTCGCCGACTGGGAGCGCGAGCTCCTCGAGGCGCCCGTCGTCACCGACGTCGCCGAGGTCGAGACCATCGCGACCGAGTCGGCCGCCGATGAGGCCGGCGCCGAGGCGAAGGCCGAGGGCGACGCCGCCGCCGTCGCGGCGGACGCCACCGCCGAGTAAGGCACCGAGCAACACCCTGTCGCCGCGGCGGAGCCGTGCGTCCGCGCACCGGCTCCGCCGCGGCACACCCCCCGTACGACATCCGGATCCGACCGAGGGTCCACAACAGGAGGAGTCGCCACTCATGGCAAACTTCACGATCGCCGACATCAAGGCGCTGCGCGAGCAGCTCGGCACGGGCATGGTCGACACCAAGAAGGCCCTCGAGGAGGCCGACGGCGACCTCGAGAAGGCCGTCGAGATCCTGCGCCTGAAGGGCGCCAAGGGCAACGCCAAGCGCGCCGACCGCTCGACCAGCGAGGGCCTCGTCGCCGCCGCCGAGCACGGTGACAAGGTCACCATCATCGAGCTCAACACCGAGACCGACTTCGTCGCGAAGAACGAGCGTTTCATCGCGCTGGCCGACAAGGTCCTCGAGGCCGCCTCGGCCGTCGACGCGAACTCGGTCGAGGAGGCCCTCGCGGCCCCCGCCGGCTCGCAGACGGTCGCCGAGCTCATCTCTGACGAGGCCGCGATCATCGGCGAGAAGGTCGAGCTCCGTCGTGTGCGCACGCTCTCGGGCGACAAGTTCGAGGTGTACCTGCACAAGACCAGCAAGGACCTGCCCCCGCAGGTCGGCGTGGTGCTCGCCTACGTCGGTGACGACGCCGAGACCGCGCGCTCGATCGCGCAGCACATCTCGTTCGCGAACCCGACCTACCTCGCCCGCGAAGAGGTCCCTGAGGACGAGGTCGAGAAGGAGCGTCAGATCGTCACCGAGATCTCGCGCAACGAGGGCAAGCCCGAGGCCGCCCTGCCGAAGATCGTCGAGGGCCGTGTCAACGCGTTCTTCAAGCAGGTCGCCCTGCTCGACCAGGACTACGCGAAGGACAACAAGGTGTCCGTCGCCAAGGTCGCGAGCGACGCGGGCATCACGCTCGAGGACTTCGCCCGTTTCAAGGTCGGCGCGTAACAGCGCGAGGGGGTCCGCATTCTCACCGGATGCGGACCCCTTTTCCGTGCCTGCTTTTCGATAGTCTGCATCCCGACGAGAGGACCCTCCGTGATCGATGAGAACACCGGACGCCGCCGCGTCCTGCTGAAGCTGTCCGGCGAAGCGTTCGGGGGTGGTCAACTCGGCGTGAACCCGGATGTGGTCGGCCAGATCGCCCGCGAGATCGCGGCCGCGGTCGACCGCGTGGAAGTGGCGATCGTCGTCGGCGGCGGCAACTTCTTCCGCGGAGCGGAGCTCAGCCAGCGCGGTATGGACCGGGGACGAGCCGACTACATGGGCATGCTCGGAACCGTCATGAACGCGCTCGCCCTGCAGGACTTCCTCGAGCAGGCGGGGGCGGCGACCCGCGTGCAGTCGGCGATCTCGATGACCCAGGTGGCCGAACCTTACATCCCACGCCGTGCGGAGCGGCACATGGAGAAGGGCCGCGTCGTGATCTTCGGCGCCGGTGCCGGGCTCCCGTACTTCTCGACCGACACTGTCGCCGCGCAGCGCGCGCTCGAGATCGGCGCCGACGAGGTGCTCGTCGCGAAGAACGGCGTCGACGGGGTCTACACGGCCGACCCGAAGAAGGATGCCTCGGCCACCAAGATCGACACCATCACTTATCAGGATGCCTTGCAGCGCGGCCTCAAGGTCGTCGACTCGACGGCGTTCAGCCTCTGCATGGACAACGGCATCGACATGCGCGTGTTCGGCATGGAACCCGAGGGGAACGTCACGCGCGCACTGCTGGGCGAGCCGATCGGGACGCTGGTCTCCGTCTGAGAGGCCGCCGCGGTGCCGCTGCCCCCCGCCTCCCCGGCGCGGCGAGCGGCCCGCACTAGAATCGTGAACTGACGCAACAACGAATGGAGTGACCGTGATCGCCGAGACTCTGGCAGACACGTCCGGGCGCATGGACCGCGCCGTCGAAGCCGCGAAGGACGACTTCGCCACCGTGCGCACGGGGCGCGCGAACCCCGCGCTCTTCCAGAAGGTCCTGGTGGACTACTACGGCACCCCGACGCCGCTCGCGCAGCTCGCCTCGCTCAACACTCCCGAAGCGCGCAGCCTCGTCGTCACGCCGTACGACAAGTCGGCGCTGAAGGCGATCGAGCAGGCGATCCGCGACATCCCGAACCTCGGCGTGAACCCCACGAACGACGGCAACATCGTGCGCGTGACCATGCCCGAGCTCACGGCGGAGCGCCGCAAGGAGTACGTCAAGCTCGTGCGCAGCAAGGGCGAAGACGCGAAGGTGCACCTGCGCGGCATCCGTCGCAAGGCGAAGGACGAGCTCGATGCGCTCAAGAGCGAGGTCGGCGAAGACGAGCTCGTGCGTGCGGAGAAGGAGCTCGACGCGATCACGCGCTCGCACGTCGACGAGATCGACGAGGCGCTCAAACGCAAAGAGGCAGAGCTCCTCGAGGTCTGAGCGATGACCGACCCCTCCGGCGAACCACCCACGGATGCGCCGCACTCGCGCGCGGCAGCGCGGCGGGCGGCGGAGAACGCGTCGGCCTTCCACGACCACGTGCGGGCCGCGCGCAGCGAGTTCGAGCACCAGATCGATCGCGCGCGCGCCGACTTCGAGCAGGTGAACGACCGGATCAACGAGCGCACCGGTCGCAACCTGCTGATGGCGATCGCGATCGGTCTCGTGGTCGGCGGCGGCGTCCTGGCGATGCTCCTGTTCCTGCCGTGGGGCTTCATGATCTTCGCGATCGCGGTGTGTCTGCTCGGCGTGTTCGAGTTCGCGCGCGCCCTGCAGACGTCCGGTCGGCGCATCGACATCGCCCCGCAGCTGGGCGCCGGTGCGGTCATCATGCTCGCCGCATCCTTCCTCGACGGGTGGACCCTCTGGGTGCTGGTGTTCGCGGGTGTCGCGTTCATCCTGATCTGGCGTCTTCTGGCGCAGATGGTCGCTTCCGACGGTCGGCGCGCCGACGACGTGCTCTCCGACGTGCTCGTGTCGGGCTTCGTGCCGATCTACGTGCCCTTCCTCGCGTCGCTCGCTCTCGTCGTGCTGAGCCGCGAGCAGGGCCAGCTGTGGGTGCTCGGCATGATCATCGCCGTCGTGGCGGTCGACACGGGCGCCTACGCGAGCGGACTCGCGTTCGGCTCGCACCCGATGGCCCCGCGCATCAGCCCGAAGAAGACGTGGGAGGGGTTTGCCGGAGGCGCCCTCGCCGCGCTTCTCGTCGGCATCCTCTACGGCATGTTCGTGCTGCACCTGCCGTGGTGGGCGGGGGCGATCAGCGGCCTCGTCTTCCTGGGGTGCGCCACCGTCGGCGACCTCGGCGAGTCGATGATCAAGCGCGACCTGGGCATCAAGGACATGAGTTCGTGGCTCCCCGGGCACGGCGGCGTGCTCGATCGGCTCGATTCGCTGCTGCCCTCCGCCGCGGGCGCGCTCGCGCTGTACCTGCTGTTCTTCCCCCTGACCGTCTCCTGATCCGGATGATGCATGACTGACGAGACCACGACCGAGGCGACGCCGTTCCCCCGGACCTCGGGCCGCCGCAAGGGGTACCGCCCGGAGGACGTCGACGACTTCCTCGCACGGGCGCGCGCAGCGTTCGAGGCGTCGCCGGGTGACGAAGAGCTCGACGCCGAGGCCGTCCGCACCGTGGCGTTCCCGCTCGTCCGCCGCGGCTACCAGATCGCGGCGGTCGATGCTGCCCTCGGGCGCATCGAGGACGCGTTCGCCGCGCGCGAGCGCGAGTACGCGCTCTCTCGCGCGGGGGCGCGCTCGTGGGTGGGTCAGTCGCGCAAGCTCGCGCAGGAGGTGCTGGACCGCCTCACCCGGCCCGAGGGCAAGCGATTCCGGAGAGTGGGGATGCTCCGCTTCGGCTACCGGATCGACGAGGTCGACCTCGTCGCGGACAAGATCGCCCGGTTCCTCGAGGAGGGGGAGCCCGTCACCGTCGAGCAGGTGCGCAGCGTCGCCTTCCGCATGCAGCGGCGCGGCTACAGCGAGACGCAGGTGGATGCCGTACTCGACGCCGTCGTGAAGGTCATGCTCGCGGTGGTCTGAGCCGCCGCGGCCCGATAGACTCGCAGAACTGTGACATCAGACGCTGAGCTGCATCCGACGGCCGAACGCGAGATCTCGCCGCGTTCCGTCGCCGTCGCGCGCCCGGCGGCCGCGCCGCCCGCACGGTGGTCGCGGCGCCGTGGCGTGATGAGCGTGTTCGCCATCTTCGCGGTCGCCGGATTCGGCGCCGCCTATGTCGGGCCGCTCAGCGCCGTCACTCCCCAGGCCGAGGCCGCGCAGCCCATCTCCGTGTCGCTGTACGCGCACACGCGGCCCGATGCCCAGGCTTTCTCGGCCGAGACGGGCGGCGACGCCGCGCTCGACCGGGGTGGCATGGTCTACACCGTGTACGTCGCGCCGAAGCCCACGCCGACCCCGACGCCCACCGAGACCGTCGCGGGGGAGAGCGCTTCGAGCGAACGCGTCTCCTGGGCGCCGCCGTTCGTGAATCCCGATCCCGGGTCGGCGCAGTCGGTCGCCTACTCGATGGTGCAGGCCAACGGCTGGGGCGACGATGAGTTCGCGTGCCTCGTGGCGCTGTGGAGCAAGGAGTCCGGCTGGCGCGTGAACGCGTACAACGCCGGCAGCGGTGCCTACGGCATCCCTCAGGCGCTTCCCGGTAACAAGATGGCCTCTGCGGGCGCCGACTGGGAGACGAACCCGGCTACTCAGATCGCGTGGGGCCTGGGGTACATCAGCGGCCGCTACGGCACCCCGTGCGGCGCGTGGGGGCACTCGCAGGCCAAGGGCTGGTACTGACCGCATGCCACGCCGTGGGAGGCGTCGTCCGGACCCCGACGACACCTCGTTCGATCGCCTCCTCGCCGGGTGGAAGCGCACCGAGGTGCGGCGCGGTGTGACCTGGACCGTGCAGCCGGTCAGCGGCGCGCAGGCGCAGAAGACCTACACCTGTCCCGGGTGCGGGCGCGCAGTCGACCCCGGCGTCGCGCATCTGGTGGCCTGGCGCGCAGACGGCGTTCTGGGTGACGAGGCCGATCTGGCCGCGCGCCGGCATTGGCACACGAGCTGCTGGAGGATCAGCTGACATGGAGATCCGCGGAGCGGTTCTGCTCCCCGCACGGCGCGAGGACATCGAGCTGCACACCCTGGACGGACTCACCCTCGTGGGCGAGCTCGCGCTTCCCGAATCCGTCGACCCCGTCGCCACCCTCGTGACGCTTCACCCGTTGCCGACGGCCGGTGGGTTCATGGACTCCCACATCCTCCGCAAGGCCGCCGGCCGACTTCCCGCCCTCGCCGATCTCGCGGTGCTCCGCTTCAACACGCGCGGCACCTCGTCGCCGCGTGGAACCAGTGAGGGCGCGTTCGACGGCGGCGCCGCCGAGGCGTTCGACGTCGCCGCGGCGATGGACCTCGTGCGGGAGCGCGGGCTTCCGAGGCCCTGGCTCGTGGGCTGGTCCTTCGGCACCGAGCTCGCCCTCAAGTACGGCCGCGACCACGACTTCGAGGGCGTGATCCTGCTCTCGCCGCCGCTTCACCGGACGACGCCCGGCGAGCTGGCCGCCTGGGCCGGTGACCCTCGGCGCATGGTCGTCGTCGTACCCGAGTTCGACGACTACCTGCGCCCCGACGAGGCCCGCGCACGGTTCGCGGCGGTGCCCGATGCCACGATCATCGCCGTCGACGGAGGCAAGCACCTATGGGTGGGGGAGACCCAGACCCGGCGGGTGCTGACCGAGATCGTCGCGGTGGTGAACCCCGACGCGCTGCCGCTTCCGACCGACTGGGACGAGGAGCCCGCGAGTGACCTGCCGCCCAACCGTGGCGGGCCCGGTCAGCGTTCGTTCTGACGGGGCACGATCACCTGGCGGTAGATGATCAGGATGCTCGCCGCGACGGGGATCGCGACGAGCGCGCCGAGAAGACCGAGCAGCGAGCCGCCGGCGAGGGCGGCGATCACGACGACAGCGCCGGGCACCGACACGGCGCGGTTCATGATGCGCGGCGAGACGATGTACGCCTCGACCTGCATGTAGATCGCGTAGTAGATGAGCGCCGCAAGCGCCGTCGCCGACGAGCCGAGTCCCGGGATGAGACAGACGAGCACGATGATCGTCGAACCCGTCAGGGTACCGACCAGCGGGATCAGCGAGAAGAAGAACGCGATCACGGCGAGGACGGCGGGGAACGGGGCTTTGATGATCGTCAGGAAGATCGCGCTCAGCACACCGTTGATGACGCCGAGCGTCACCTGCCCCATGACGTAGTAGCCGACGGACGCGGTGATCTGGTCGGCGAGGTCGACGAAGCGGGCCCGCTTGGATGCCGGTACGAGCTGCGCGACGGCGAGCTTCAGGTTCGGGGTCGACGCCGTGAAGTAGATCGTGAGGATCAGCACGATGATCGCGCCGGTGAAGCCTGCCACGATCCCGGCGCCGAGGTTGATGATCGCAGCCGTCGCCGCGCCGCCGATCTCGCCGAGGTCGAGCGACTTGTACCAGTTCTCGATGTAGGTGAACACCGCGTCGACGTCGAGGGCCGGGAACAGACCGTGGAGCCAATCGCCGGCGGCTTGGACGGGATTCCAGTCGCCGGCGACGGCGGACTGGACGAGCTTCTGGATCTCGGTGACCAGCTGCGCGATCTGCTGCACGAGCACGGGGATCACGATGAGGATGATGGCGGCGAAGACGGCGAGGACGACCGCGAACGTGATCAGGAGGGCGGCCCAACGCGGCAGCCCGCGCCGCTCGAGCCACGACACCGCCGGGTCGAGGCCGAGCGCCAGGAAGAGCGCCGTCCCGACGTACAGGAGGATCGTCGACAGCGACTGAACACTCGAGATGATGAGGATGCCGACGCCGACGCCGAGCGTCGCGATGAGCGCCGTGCGGAAAGGATGCTGCAGCTTCACGCCTGCCTCCGGAAGTGACGAGCGCTGTCGAGCAGCGACGGGACCGTGGTTGTCAGGATACGCATGTGCAGGCATCCTGCGGGGGGACGCGCGGGAAGTGGCGCCTCCCACGCCACGCACAGGTCGTTGTCGCTAGTCTGGAACGTCGTATGCGTACGGGAGATCGCCCCGGCGCGCAGGGAGGGGAATCGTGCGTTTCGTCTGGGCCGTGGCCGCGTTCGTGTTGGCCGCACTCCTGATCGGCGCCGGAATCGCGCAGCGGACGGTCTTCGAGGGGCCGACGTCGCAGAGCCAGGCCATCGATGTGGCTGGCGATGCGCCGTACGTCCTCCTCGACGGCGGCGTCCTCGCGAGCCACGACGGCGCGCAGACGCTCCGTGTGCAGAGCGACGGCGACATCTTCGCCGCCTACGGGCGGACGGCCGATCTGAAGGCCTGGTTGACGAAGGCCGACTACACGGCGGTGAGCATGGACGGTGACGCCGTCTCGTCGCAGTCGATCGCGGCATCCGTGCCCCTCGCCGACGGCGAGAGCGCGATCACACCGCAGACGTCCGACTTGTGGCTCGATCAGTTCACGAGCGAGGACGTCCTGATCCGGCCGCTCCAGCTCCCCGCGGACATGAGCGTGCTGATCGCGTCCGACGGAATCCAGCCGGCACCGGGCGCGCTCACGATCACCTGGCCCGTGCACAGCACGACGCCGTGGGCGGGGCCGCTCATCGTGGCGGGTGCGCTTCTGCTCCTCGTCGGTATCGTGCTCTACGCCCTCGGCGTGCGGCACGCGCGGCGCTCGCGAGGACCGCGTCGCAAAGGCGTCCCGGTTCCGGTCACCGAGCCGATCGACATCTCCGAGCGGGACGATGAGAAGGGCGTGATCACGGCCTCACCGCCCCGTCGACGCCTCGGCGGCGGCAAGAAGGCGCTGCTCGCCGTGCCGGCCCTCGGGGTGTCTGCACTGCTGTTCACGGGATGCACCGCCGACGCGTGGCCCGATCTCGCCGGGACTCCGAGTCCGACCGCCTCGACCACGGTCGTCGCCCCCGACGATCAGGAGACCCCGGTCGTCACCGAGACGCAGGCGGCGCGGATCGTCTCGCGCATCGCCGACGACGTCGCAGCGGCGGACGAAGCGAAGGATGCCGCGGCGGCGGCCAACCGGCTGGACGGTGCCGCCCTCGCCGTGCGGGAGACGAACTACCGCCTGCGCGCCGCGATCCCGGAGCAGAAGGCGCTGCCCGCCGTGCCGACCGGATCCCTCGAGGTGACGCTGCCCGAAGCGAACGACGAGTGGCCGCGCACCTTCTTCGCCGTCGCGCCGGCGGAAGGCGACGGGGGCGGGTCGGTCGTCATGAGCATGACGCAGCAGGATGCCTGGGCGCCCTACAAGCTGACCTACTATGCCGCCGTGACGTCGGACATCGACCTGAAGCTCGCTCCGACCTACGTCGGTGCGATCTCGATCCCGACCGACTCGCCCTTCCTCGCGATCGCCCCGGAGAACCTGGCAGCGGCGTACGCCGACGTCCTGGACAAGGGTGCGGACAGCGAGTTCGCGAGCCTGTTCGACGCCGACGACGACGCGTTCCAGACCTCTCTCGCCGACAACCGGGCGAGCCGTCTGGCATCCTTCAACGAGACGGGAGCCCAGACGGGCTCGCTCGCCTTCTCCGCTCGACCGGGTTCCCCCGAGCCCATCGCGCTCGCGACGCTGGACTCCGGCGCGATCGTCGCGGTCGCGGTCGAGGACCTCGACACGGTCACGCCCACCAACACCGATGCGGTGATCAAGGTCGACGGCAACCCGGTCGTCCAGACGCTGGCGGGGGTCACGCAGTCGGCATCCGGCTTCGAGACGACCTACGACAACCAGCTGTACTTCTTCGTGCCGAGCAAGAGCTCCAAGGAGCGCATCCGCCTGCTCGGGTTCTCGTCCGACATTCTCAACGCAAAGGTGGTCGGCTGATGAGCGATCCCCGTCCGGGTGCTGTCCTCCGCGGCGCCGTCGACCTGTCCGCCCTCCGTCAGCGCGCGTCCGCGCCCGTCGCCTCTGGGTCGACTGCCGCGGCCGAAGGCTCGGGAGCTGCGCCCTCGCTCGTCTTCGATGCCACCGACGCCAACTTCGGCCAGGTCTTGGAGCTGTCGAAGACGGTCCCGGTCGTCGTCGACCTGTGGGCCGATTGGTGCGGACCGTGCAAGACGCTGAGCCCCGTCCTCGAGAAGGTCATCGTCGAGCTGCAGGGGCGCCTCGTGCTCGCGAAGGTCGACGTCGACGCCAATCCGCAGCTGGCGCAGGGCTTCCGTGCCCAGTCGATCCCGATGGTCGTCGCGCTCGTCGCCGGCCAGCCGGTGCCGCTGTTCACCGGTGCGGTGCCCGAGCAGCAGGTGCGCGAGGTGTTCGGGCAGCTTCTGCAGCTCGCCGCCCAGCAGGGGGTCACGGGGACCGTGCCCACCGGCGGTGCCGACGGCGAGGCTCCCGAGCCCGAGGAGCCCGCCCTTCCGCCGCTGCACCAGGAGGCGTACGACGCGATCGAGGCGGGTGACTACGCTCGCGCCGTCACCGCGTACGAGGCGGCCCTCGCCGAGAACCCGCGGGATGATGAGGCACGCGCCGGACTCGGCCAGGTGAAACTCCTCGACCGCGTGCGGCACCTCGACCTGCAGCAGGCGCGGGATGCCGCGGCGGCGGCTCCGCTCGACCCGGAGGCCCAGTTCGCGGTCGCCGACCTGGACCTCGCCGGCGGGCACGTCGACGACGCGTTCGGCCGGTTGCTCGACCTCTTCGCCGCGCTGCCCGATGACGAGCGTCAGGTCGTGCGCGAGCGCCTTCTCGAGCTGTTCGGCCTCGTCGGTGACACCGACGCACGCGTGATCCGCGCGCGCGGACGCCTCGCGAGCCTCCTGTTCTGACCCGTGAGGTGAAAAGCTGGTTGCGGTGCTACACCGCGGCTGCGCCGCGGCACTCGATCAGCGAGGGTCAGGAGGAGCGGCTGAGCCAGAGGACACCGAGGGGCGGCAGCACCATCGTCGCACGGCCGTTCGCATCGGCGTGGACCGACCCGAGATTCCCGACGCCGGAGCCGCCGTAGGCCTCGGCATCCGAGTTCAGCAGCTCCGTCCACTCGCCGCCGGCGGGCAGATCCAGGGGATAGTCGTGGATCGGCTCGCCGGAGAAGTTGCAGACGACCGCGACCGTGTTGCCGTGGTGGTCGTCGCGTGAGAACGCGATGACGTTGGGGTTCCAGTTCGGAGCCCCGAGGCGCCGAAACGCGCTCTCGTCGGCATCCCGTGACCACAGCGGGGCGTGCTCGCGATACACGCGGTTGAGCGCCCCGACGAAATCGAGGAGCTGACGGTGGGGCGGCTGGTCGAGGATCCACCAGTCGAGGCTGCGGCTCTCGGACCATTCGCCGATCTGCCCGAAGTCCTGTCCCATGAACAGCAGCTGCTTGCCGGGGTGTCCCCACATGTACGCGAGGAACGCGCGCATGTTGGCGAGCTTCTGCCAGTGGTCGCCCGGCATGCGGGAGAAGAGGGTGCCCTTGCCGTGCACGACCTCATCGTGGCTGATCGGCAGGACGAACCGCTCGCTGAACGCGTACACGAACGAGAACGACAGCTCGCCCTCGTGGTGCGCGCGGTACATCGGATCGCGCTGGAAGTAGACGAGCGTGTCGTTCATCCAGCCCATGTTCCACTTGAAGCCGAATCCGAGTCCGCCCGCGGAGGTCGGCGCCGTGACGCCGGGGTAGCTCGTCGACTCCTCGGCGATCATCGCGATGCCCGGGTAGCGCTTGTAGGCGGTGCCGTTGACCTCCTGCAGGAAGCGGATCGCCTCGAGGTTCTCGCGGCCGCCGTAGATGTTCGGCTCCCACTCGCCGTCCTTGCGCGAGTAGTCCAGGTAGAGCATCGAGGCGACGGCGTCGACGCGCAGACCATCGACGTGGAACTCCTCGAACCAGTACAGCGCGTTCGCGACGAGGAAGTTCCGCACCTCGTTGCGCCCGTAGTCGAAGATCAGCGTGCCCCAGTCCTTGTGCTCGCCGCGGCGCGGGTCAGGGTGCTCGTAAAGGGGGCGCCCGTCGAAGCGGGCGAGGGCGAAGGCATCCTTCGGGAAGTGCCCCGGCACCCAGTCCATGATCACGCCGAAGCCGGCCTGGTGGAGCCGATCGATGAGATAGCGGAGGTCGTCGGGCGTGCCGTACCGGCTCGTCGGGGCGTAGTACCCCGTGACCTGGTACCCCCACGACCCGCCGAAGGGGTGCTCGGCGAGCGGCAGGAACTCCACGTGCGTGTAGCCGACCTCGGTGAGGTAGGCGATGAGCGGGTCGACGGCGTCACGGTACGAGAGCCCCTCGCGCCACGACCCGAAGTGCAGCTCGTACGTCGACATCGGCTGGTCGGTGGGGGAGCGGCGTGCGCGCGCGTCCATCCAGGCGCTGTCGCCCCAGGTATACGACGACTCGGTGACGATGGATGCCGTCGCCGGCGGCACCTCGGCGTAGTTCGCCATCGGGTCGGCCTTGAGGATCCACTCCCCGTCGGGCGTGAGGATCTCGTACTTGTAGACGGTGCCGGCTCCGAGGCCGGGGACGAAGATCTCCCACACGCCGCTCGAGCCGAGCGTGCGCATCGCGTGAGACGCGCCGTCCCAGCCGTTGAAGTCGCCGACGGCGCGCACCGCGCGCGCGTCGGGCGCCCACACCGCGAAGGACACGCCGGTGACGCCGTTGTAGTGGTGCACGTGGGCGCCGAGCACACGCCACAGCTGCTCGTGACGCCCTTCGCCGATGAGGTACTGATCGACCTCGCCCAGCGTCGGCAGGTGCCGGTACGGGTCGTCGCTGCGGTAGGCGGACCCGTCGTCATACGTCGCGACGATCTCGTATGCGAGCGGCGGTGACGCGGTCGCGCCCTCCCAGATGCCGCCGCGAACGTGCGCGAGCGGAATCTCGTCGCCGATGTCGGTGACGGCGGTCACGGTCTTCGCGAGGGGCCTGCGGGTGCGGATGACCCAAGTTCCGTCCGGCTGCTCATGCACCCCGAGGACGTCGTGCGGCGCGTGGTAGGCACCGGCGGCGACCGCGTCGAGGATGTCGTCGGACACGGTGCTCATCGGTTCTCCTTGACATGCAGGATGTGGACGGGTTCGACGAACGCGTCCAGGCGGACGAAAGCGTCCTGGTTCCAGGTCCAGTGCGCCCCCGTGATGAGGTCCTCGACCTCGTACTCCGTGCCGCGCGCAAGGCCCCACACCGTCGTGTCGACGTGCACGGTCGTCTGCCGCGCCGAATGCGGGTCGAGGTTCGCGACGACGATGATCGTGTCGGGGCGGCCGTCGGCGGTGAGAGCACCGTCGATGTGCTTCGTGTAGACGAGGATCGCGTCGTCGTCGCTCCAGTGCACGTCGAGCCCGCGCAGCTGGCGCAGCGCCGGGTGCGCGCGGCGGATCTCGTTCAGGCGCGTGAGGTACGGGGCGATCGTGGTGCCGTCGGCATCCGCCTTCGCCCAATCGCGGAACTTGTACTCGTACTTCTCGTTGTCGATGTTCTCTTCCGACCCCGGACGGGCGACGTTCTCGATGAGCTCGTACCCGGCGTACACGCCGTAGGAGGCGCCGGCGGTCGCGGCCAGGGCGGCCCGGATCTTGTACGCCGGGCGGCCGCCGTACTGCAGATACTCGGTGAGGATGTCGGGCGTGTTGACGAAGAGGTTCGGACGCATGATGTCGGCGGTCTCGCCCGAGATCCAGGTGAAGAACTCTTCGAGCTCGGCTTTGGTGTTGCGCCAGGTGAAGTAGGAATAACTCTGCTGGAATCCCGCTTGTGCGAGCGCGAGCAGCGGCGACGGGCGGGTGAAGGCCTCGGCCAGGAAGACGACGTCGGGATGCTCGGCGTTCACTGTCGCGATCAGCCACTCCCAGAATTGCAAGGGCTTCGTGTGCGGATTGTCGACGCGGAAGATCTTCACGCCCTGGGCGATCCAGTGCCGGACGATCCGGAGGACCTCGGCGCGGATGCCGTCGGGGTCGTTGTCGAAGTTGATCGGGTAGATGTCCTGGTACTTCTTCGGCGGGTTCTCGGCGTACGCGATCGATCCGTCGGCGAGGGTCGTGAACCACTCCGGGTGCTCGGTCACCCACGGGTGGTCGGGGGCCGCCTGGAGGGCGAGATCGAGCGCGAGCTCGAGCCCCTCGGCGCGCACCGCGCGGACGAACGCCCGGAAGTCGGCGAGGGTGCCGAGGTCGGGGTGCACGGCGTCGTGACCGCCCGCGGACGACCCGATCGCCCAGGGCGATCCAGGATCGCCGGGACCGGCGACGAGGGTGTTGTTCGGGCCCTTGCGGTTCACCTCGCCGATCGGGTGGATCGGGGGCACGTAGAGGACGTTGAAGCCCATCGCGGCGACGGCGGGCAGGCGCTTCATCGCGGTGCGGAAGGTTCCGCTCTTGACCGTCCCGTCCTTCAGCCGGCGGGCGCCTTCGGAGCGCGGGAAGAACTCGTACCAGGCGCCGACGCCCGCGCGTTCCCGCTCGACGAGCAGCTCGAGATCGGGGCCGAGGGTGACGAGCGAACGCACCGGGCGATCGGCGAGGTACCGGGCGAGCTCGGGGTCGCGGACGATGACGAGCGCCGCCTCGTCGGTCGTGGCGCCATCGCGCAGGCCTGCGGCGGCAACGGTCAGAGCGCGCACCTCCGCGGCATCCCGATCGCCTTCCGCGGCGGCGCACTCGAACAGCAGCGCACCCTCCTCGCGCATCAGTGGCGCGTCGACCCCGGCGGCGATCTTCAGCTCGGCCGCGTGCTCCCACGTCGCGTAGTCGTCGGCGAAGGCCTCGAAGCGGAACGTCCAGACACCTTCCTCGAGCGGGGCGACGAGCGTGCGCCAGTGGTCGTAGCCGTCGTTCACGGCGGTCAGGCGGTGGAGCGACACGGCGCCCGACGGGGAGGTGAGCCGCACGTGCACCCCGATGAGATCGTGACCTTCGCGGAACGCGGTGACCGAGAACGGCACGGCCTCGCCGGAGAACGCCGACGGGCGGAAACCCGGATCGGTGGCCCGCGGGTGGGGCTGCGACAGCGGGATCCGGCCCGTGCGTGTGTCGGGCGCGGTCTGCCACGGCGACGCGGCCCGAACCGGGATCTCCGACGTGCTGCGGAGCGTCGGCGCGTGCGGGGCGGAGTCCGGCGGGGATGCGGGGCGCGTTGTCGAAGCCACGTCTCGAACCTACCGCCGCGCTCCCTCCATGCGGAACAGATGCAGTGCCGTGCCGGGGAGGGTGACCGTCGCTCCGGGAGCGAAGACGGGTTCGTCCTCGTCCGGGCGCTCGGGGACGCTCGACCACAGGGAGACGTACCGCTCGATGCCCTCGATCTGCGGGAGGGTCACGTCCGCAGGCGCCTCATTGCCGTGTACGACCAGGAGGATCCGGTTCGGTGCTTCGTGCTCGGGCGTGGACTGCGCGTCGTACTGCAGCGTGCGGTGGGACGGGTCGTTCCACCGGTCGTGCGCCATCGTGTGTCCGCCGGCGTCGTACCAGTCGATCACCGATGCGCTCGGCACCGACATCTCGGCGTGGGCGAAGCGGATCGGCCGCAGGGCAGGGTTCTCGTGACGCAGCCGGATGAGGCGGCGCACGTGGGCGAGGAGATCCTCCTGCCACTCCGCGTGCTGCCAGTCGAGCCACGTGAGCGGCGAGTCATGACAGTAGGGGTTGTTGTTGCCGCGCTGGGTGCGGCCGAACTCGTCGCCCGCGGTGATCATGGGAACGCCCGCCGACAACAGGAGCGTGCCGAGGAGGTTCCGCATGGCCTTCCGCCGGGTCGCGAGGATCCGCAGGTCGTCGGTCGGGCCCTCCGCGCCGTGGTTGAACGAGCGGTTCGTGTCCGCACCGTCGCGGTTCTGCTCGCCGTTGCCCAGGTTGTGCTTCACGTCGTACGACACGAGATCGCGCAGCGTGAAGCCGTCGTGAGCCGTGACGAAGTTGATCGAGGCGAGCGGTCCGCGCTCGGGGGTGAACGTGTTGGACGAGCCCGCGAGGCGCGTCGCGAACCCGCCGACGCCGGCGGGTGGCGTCGATGCGCGGCGGGCGTAGTCGACGTCGCTGAGCCAGAAGTTCCGCACGCGGTCGCGGTAGCGGTCGTTCCACTCGCTCCACCCGGCCCCGAAGCTGCCCGTCTGCCACCCGCCCATCCCGACGTCCCACGGCTCGGCGATCATCTTGACGCCCGCGAGCGCGGGGTCTTCGGCGATCGCGCGCAGCAGCGGGTGGTCGGGGTCGAACTCGTGGCGAGCGTTCCGCCCGAGGGTAGGGGCGAGGTCGAAGCGGAACCCGTCGACGCGGACCTCGTTCGCCCAATAGCGGAGGGAATCGAGGATGAGGCGGGACGCGGCATCCGTCGCCGTGTTCACGGAGTTGCCGCAGCCGGTGACATCGATGTAGACGCCGTCCTTCGTCTGCCGGTAGTAGGCGGCGTTGTCGATGCCGCGAAAACTCGACCGGGGTCCGCCGATCTCCAGCTCGGAGGTGTGGTTGTAGACGACGTCGAGCAGCACTTCGATACCCGCGGCGTGGAGCGCCTTCACCATGTCCTTGACCTCGCGGAGCACCGCGTCGGGGCCTGCGGCGAGAGATTCGGCGGTCGCGTAGGCGCCGTGCGGCGTGAAGAAGTTCAGCGTGTTGTAGCCCCAGTAGTTCGTCAGGCCGTGGTTCAGAAGCCGGGGTTCGGTCTCGAACGCGTGGATCGGGAGGAGTTCGACGGCGGTGATGCCGAGATCGGCCAGGTACTCGATCATCGCGGGGTGGCCGAGCCCGGCATACGTGCCGTGGAGGGCCGGCGGCACGTCGGGATGCCGTTTGCTCAGTCCCTTCAGGTGCGCCTCGTAGATCACCGTGTGATCGAGTGGCGTCGCGGGCTTCTCCGCCTCGCCCCAGTCGTACGCGTCGTCGACGACGACCGAGCGCCACTCGCCGAGCCGCACCGGCACGAGACCGCGCGCGTAGGGGTCGATGAGGAGCGTCTCGGCGTTGAAGGTGTTCTGCGGACCCGGAGGGCCGTCGATCCGCAGGGCGTAGCACGAGCCCGCCTCGAGGTCGGGCGTCGTGACCTCCCACACGTCTGCGCCGACAGGTGTGAGCGGGTGCGCGGCGATGATCCAGTCGAGGTCGGTCGGATCGACCAGGACGAGTTCGACGCTCGTCGCCGCTTCGCTCCAGACGCGAAGCGTGCCGCCGCCGGGGCCGAGGGTCACTCCCATCCGGTCGTAGGCGGCGCCGAGAAAGGGAGCGGCGGGTGAGGACGGCTTCGGGCGTGCCATGCGATCTACAGTAGTAATGCGGCGAAGTGATCGGCGCACGCCTGCGTGCCGCGAGCTGTGGAGGGGATCGGACGCCATGATCTACCTCGACCACGCCGCGTCGACGCCGCTGCGCACCGTGGCCCGCGACGCATGGCTCGCCGCGTCCGCGCCCGCAGGAAACGCTTCGTCGGTGCACGGCGCGGGCCAGGCCGCGCGTCGCGTGCTCGAAGAATCCCGTGAGCGCGTCGCCGCGCTGCTCGACTGCGAGCCCATCGAGGTCGTCTTCACGGGCGGCGGTACGGAGTCGATCAACCTCGCTCTGAAGGGACTCTGGTGGTCGCGTCCGGCGGGCCGTGCAGCCATCGTCCTGCCCGACGGCGAGCACCACGCGACGCTCGACACGGTCGAGTGGCTGCGGACGCAGGGCGCCGAGGTGCGTCCCGTCGCCCTCGATCCCCTCGGCCGGATTCCGGTGCCGGCATTCGGCGACGCGCTCCGCGGCGCGGATGCCGCAGTGGATGCGGCGGGCGCGGCGCTCGCGACGGCGCTCGTCGTCAACAACGAGGTCGGCACGGTCCAGGATGCCGCGGGGCTCGCCGCCGCGGCGGCGGATGCCGAGGTGCCCCTCCATCTCGACGCCGTGGGCGCCGTCGGACACCTCCCCGTCTCGTTCGCGGGGTGGCGTGGTGCCGCCTCGGGCCCGGTGGGACTTGTGGTGCTGAGCCTGTCGGGGCACAAGTTCGGGGCGCCCGTGGGCACCGGCGCCCTCGTCGTGTCGCGGCACGCGACGCTCACTCCGGTCCTCCACGGCGGCGGGCAGCAGCGGGGTCTCCGCTCCGGCACCCCTGATGTTGCGGGCGCCGCCGCCCTCGCGGCCGCGCTCGGCGAGGCATCCGACGAACTCGCGGGGGAGCAGGAGCGCCTGCGTTCCCTCGGCGCACGTCTTGCCGACGGCATCCGTGCCGCCGTGCCGGCCGCGGAGATCCTCGGCGACCCGGTCGATCGGGTTCCCGGCAACGTGCACGCGCTCTTTCCCGGCGCCGCGGGGGAGTCGCTCCTCTTCCTCCTGGACCGCGCGGGTATCTCCGCGTCGACGGGGTCCGCGTGCCAGGCGGGGGTCGCCGAGCCGTCGCACGTCGTCATGGCGCTCGGGCGGTCCGAGCGCGACGCCCGCTCGGTGCTGCGCTTCACCCTCGGTCGCAGCTCGACGGGCGACGACGTGGATGCCGTGCTCCGCGCGCTCCCCGACGCCTACGCGCGGGCATCCGGGGCTCGCACAGCCGCACGCTCGTAGACTGGACCGATGCGGATCCTGGCGGCGATGAGCGGCGGCGTCGACTCCGCCGTGGCGGCCGCTCGTGCCGTCGAGGCGGGGCACGACGTCGTCGGTGTGCACTTGGCGCTCTCCCGCGCGGGCGGGACTCTCCGCACGGGCAGCCGCGGGTGCTGCACGATCGAGGACGCGATGGATGCCCGGCGCGCTGCCGACCTCCTCGGCATCCCGTTCTACGTGTGGGACTTCTCCGAGCGCTTCCGTGAGGACGTCATCGCCGACTTCGTCTCGGAGTACCAGGCGGGCCGGACGCCGAACCCGTGCATGCGCTGCAACGAGAAGATCAAGTTCGCCGCTCTCCTCGAGCGTGCGCTCGAGCTCGGCTTCGACGCCGTCTGCACCGGCCATTACGCGACCCTCGTGGAGGGCCCGGAGGGGCGAGAGCTCCACCGTGCGAGCGACGAGGCGAAGGACCAGTCGTACGTGCTCGGCGTCCTCACCGCGGAGCAGCTCGCGCACACGTACTTTCCCCTCGGCGACACGCCGTCGAAGGCGCTCGTCCGCGCCGAGGCCGCGGCGCGCGGGCTGACGGTCGCGCAGAAGCCCGACAGTCACGACATCTGCTTCATCCCCGACGGCGACACGCGCGGCTGGCTCGCCGAGAAGGTCGGCACCCAACCGGGCGAGATCATCGACCGTTCCGGCGCGGTCGTCGGGCAGCACGAGGGCGCGCACGCGTACACCGTGGGACAGCGCCGTGGACTGTCGCTCGGCGTGCCCGCACCGGACGGCAAGCCGCGCTTCGTCCTCGAGGTGCGACCGGTCTCGAACACGGTCGTCGTGGGGCCGAAGGAGGCGCTCGCCACCGCCGAGATCGCCGGGTCCCGGTACAGCTGGGCGGGACGCGCTCCCGCGCACGGGTCCTTCGACTGCCACGTGCAGATCCGGGCGCACGCGGAGCCTGTTCCGGCGACCGCCGTGTTCGCGGACGGGGAGGTCACCGTCACCCCCGAGGTGCCGTTCGACGGCGTTGCGCCCGGGCAGACCGCCGTCCTGTACGACGGCACCCGCGTCATCGGGCAGTTCACGATCGCGCGGACGGTATCGGCCGTGCCCGTCCCGGCCTGAAGCGCCGCGCAGACCTCGGCGGATGTCGGAGGCGGTTCGTAGACTGAACCGGTGACAGAGACACTCCCGACGGACCTCACTCTCGCCCAGGCGCGTGCGGAGGCCGACCGGCTCACCGGCCTCATCCTCGACGCCCGCGACGCCTACTACGGTCGTGACGCCGAGCTCGTCGACGACGCGACGTACGACGGCTGGATGCGCGGCCTCGAGGCGCTCGAGCGGGCGTTCCCCGAAGTGCAGGGTCAGGATTCGCCGACGCTCAGCGTCGGGGCTGCCGAGTCCTCGATGTTCGCGCCGGTCGAGCACGCCGAGCGCATGCTCAGTCTCGACAACGTCTTCTCGCCCGAGGAGCTCGACGAGTGGTGTGCGAAGACGCAGGCCGCGGCGGGGCGCGCGGTGCGCTGGCTCCTCGAGCTCAAGATCGACGGGCTCGCGCTCAGCCTCCGCTACGAGAACGGCGTGCTGACCTCTGCCGCCACGCGCGGAGACGGGCGCGTCGGCGAGGACGTGACCATGAACGCGGTGCGGGTCGCCGGCATCCCGACGCGCCTCGCGGGTTCCGGTCACCCGGCGCTCGTCGAGGTCCGGGGCGAAGTGTATATTCCGGTTGCGGCATTCGACCGGCTCAATGAGCTGCAGGCCGAGATGCGCGACACCGTCGTCTCCGAGATGCGGGGGCGCGGGGTCGATGAGGAGCGCGCCGAACGCAGCGCCGCGCGGCGGTTTCCCGCGTTCGCCAATCCCCGCAACGCGGCGAGCGGCGGACTGCGCCAGCAGCTCGACAAGAAGTCCGGTCTGGAGCGGGATGCCGGCCAGGCGCGGCTCGACGCGCTGCGGCTGCTCGTGCACGGCATCGGCGCGTGGCCCGACCCTCCCGTGTCGTCGCAGAGCGAGGTGTACGGCCTCCTCTCCCAGTGGGGTCTGCCGACCAGCCCGTACTTCCGGACCTCCGACGACGCGGCGGGCGTGCAGGATTTCGTCGCCTACTACGGCGAGCACCGCCACGACGTCGAACACGAGATCGACGGCGTCGTCGTGAAGGTCGACGAGCTCGCGCTGCACGACGAGTTGGGCGCGACCAGTCGCGCCCCGCGCTGGGCGATCGCCTACAAGTACCCGCCCGAGCAGGTCAACACGAAGCTCCTCGACATCGTCGTCTCGGTCGGGCGCACCGGCCGGGCGACACCGTTCGCCGTCATGGAGCCCGCGCGGGTCGCAGGTTCGGTCGTCCGTCAGGCGACGCTGCACAACCAGCAGGTCGTGAAGGCGAAGGGCGTCCTCATCGGCGACACCGTCGTGCTCCGCAAGGCGGGCGACGTGATCCCCGAGGTCCTCGGTCCGGTCGTCGAGCTCCGCGACGGTACAGAGCGCGCCTTCGTCATGCCGACGGCATGCCCCTCGTGCGGCGCGACCCTCGCACCCGCGAAGGAGGGCGACATCGACCTGCGCTGCCCGAACACGCGGTCGTGCCCCGCGCAGGTGCGCGGACGCGTCGAGCACATCGGGTCACGCGGCGCGCTCGACATCGAGGCCCTCGGCGAGGTGACGGCCGCCGCCCTCACGCAGCCCTCGGTGCCTGCCGAACCGCCGCTCGAGACCGAGGCCGGGCTGTTCGAGCTGACGCTCGACGAGCTCGTCCCGATCGAAGTGATCGTCCGTGACGCCGAGACCGGCGAGGAGAAGATCGACGAGAAGACCGGGGAGCCGGTGCGGCGTGCCCCGTTCCGCCGGAACCCGACCGCCGCCGAGAAGAAGGACGGCCTCACCGGCCCGCAGCCCTCGGCGCAGGCGCGTACGCTCCTCGAGGAGTTGGAGAAGGCGAAGACGAAGGATCTCTGGCGGTTCCTGGTCGCTCTCAGCATCCGCCACGTGGGCCCCGTGGCTGCGCGTGCGCTCGCGCAGTGGTTCGGCTCGATCGACGCGATCCGTGCCGCGACGAGAGACGAGCTCGCCGCGGTCGAGGGCGTCGGCGGCATCATCGCCGACTCTCTCATCGAGTGGTTCGAGGTGGACTGGCATCAGGAGATCGTCGCGCGCTGGCAGGCCGCCGGTGCGCGCCTCGAGATCCCCGGCCACCCCGGCCCGGGCGCCGCGGTGGCCGCGGGCGGGGTGCTCGACGGCGTGACGGTCGTCGCCACGGGCTCGCTCGAGGGATACACGCGCGAGGGAGCGCAGGAGGCGATCATGGCCGCGGGCGGCAAGGCGGCCTCGAGCGTCTCCAAGAAGACCGACTTCGTCGCGGCCGGCCCGGGGGCGGGATCGAAGCTCACCAAGGCGGAGGAGCTCGGCATCCGCATCATCGACGCCGATCAGTTCCGCATCCTCGTCGAGCAGGGCCCCGCGGCGCTCGACGCCCTCGACCCCGACGCGGGCTGAGATCGTGCGCGGGGGTCAGCTCTCGGGCTGGGTCACGCTCATGAGAGAGTCGCGCACCTGACGGCGCAGGACCTTGCCGATGAGCGAGGTCGGCAGCTCGTCGACGACGAAAATCCGGCGGGGCACCTTGTAGGGGGTGAGGATGCCGCGGGTGAAGTCGCGCATCTCCTCGACATCCACCGCGCCGTCGCCGTCCACGACGACCGCCGCCACGACCTCTTCGCCCGAGTGGTCGCTCGGAAGCCCCACAACGGCGGCGTCGACGACCCGCGGGTGCTGACGCAGCGCGTTCTCGACCTCCGTGGGTGCGACGTTGAAGCCGCCCGTGATGATGAGCTCCTTGATGCGATCGACGATCTTGACGAAGCCGTCGTCGTCGATCTGCACGACGTCGCCGGTGCGGAACCAGCCGTTCACGAACACGCGCTCGGTCTCCTCGGGCTTGCCGTAGTAGCCCTGGAAGACCTGGGGCCCGCGCACGACGAGTTCGCCGCGCTCGCCCGCCGGCACGTCCTGCGTGGGCTCATCGGGATCGACGACGCGGCACTCCGTACCGGGGAGCGGCAGTCCGACGGTGCCGGGCTTGCGGTTGTCGGCGACAGGGTTGGCCATGAGCACCGGGGAGCACTCCGACAGGCCGTAGCCTTCGACCAGGTAACCGCCGGTCGCCTTCTCCCACGGCACGACGAGCTCGTGCGGCAGCGGCATCGCGCCGGAGATCGCGATCTCCGTGCCGGCGAGCGAGACGCCCTCGGCCTGCGCCGCGCGCAGCAGCCGATCGGCGATCGGCGGGACCAGGGGGAGGAAGGTCGCCGGGTGCTTCTTGGTCACTTCGAGCACCATCGCCGGCTCGAAGCGCGGGAAGAGGACGAGCCGGGCGCCCATCGACATCGCGAACGTGAGGCAGAGCGTCAGGCCGTACGCGTGGAACATCGGCAGCACGGCGTACACGACGCACCCCTTGCCGCGCGTGATCGACGGGGTCCAGGCCAGCGCCTGGCGGGCGTTGGCGAGGAGGTTCCGGTGCGTGAGCATCGCACCCTTGGGCGACCCGGTCGTTCCGCTCGTGTACTGGATGATCGCGAGGTCGTCGGTCGTCGGCTTCGGGTAGGACGACGGCAACGGTCTCGCCTGAACGAGCTTCTCCCACGCGATCGCGCCCGTCGTGCGCTCGGTCAACTGCGCGCGCGAGTCACGCGCCTTCGCGACCGGAAGGTGCAGGGCGAACCGCAGCGATGCGGGCATGGCCTTCGTGATGTCGACGCTGACGACGTTGGTGACGGCGAGGTCGGCGGGGAACTCCTGCACGGTCGAGACGACCTTGCTCCACACGATCGCGGTCTTCGCGCCGTGGTCCTCGAACTGCTTGCGCAGCTCCCTCGGCGTGTAGAGCGGGTTGTGCTCGATCGCGACGGCGCCCAGGCGCAGGATCGCGTAGAACGCGATGATGTGCTGCGGGCAGTTGGGGAGGACGATCGCGACGGTGTCGCCCTTCCCGACACCCAGGTCCTTCAGGGCGGATGCCGCGCGCTCGATCGCCGCGAGGAGCTCGCGATACGAGGTGGTGCGTCCGAAGAACTGCAGCGCCGGGGCATCCGGGTAGTCGCGGGCCGATGCCTCGACGATGTCGAGAAGGGAGCCTGTCACCGGTGTCAGGTCTTCGGGGACTCCAGCGGCGTAGCTGCGGGTCCAAGGGCGGGGTGGGTCGTACGAAGTCACGGAGGTCAGCCTAACCCCGTGATCACGCGCCACCGTGCGCCCCGGGCAGGGGCGTTCGAGGGGTCCGCGGGTGCGCCGGTAGAGTATCGGGGTGTCTGAAATCACCCCTGATCTCGTCCGCCATCTCGGCGTGCTGGCCCGGATCGAGCTCGACGACCACGAGGTGGAGCGGCTCACCGGCCAGCTCTCCGTGATCGTCGACAACATCGCAAAGGTGTCCGAGGTCGCCACCCCCGACGTCCCCGCGACGAGCCACCCGATCGCCCTCGAGAACGTCTTCCGTCCCGACGTGGTGGGAGAGACCCTCACCGTCGCACAGGTGCTGCAGAACGCCCCTGACGCGACCGACGACCGCTTCAAGGTCACCGCGATCCTCGGAGAAGAGCAGTGAGCGACGACCTGACCCGCCTGTCCGCGGCCGACCTCGCCGCGAAGCTGTCCTCCGGTGAGGTGTCGAGCGTCGAGGCGATCCGGGCGCACCTCGACCGGATCGCCGCCGTCGACGGCGACGTGCACGCCTTCCTCCACGTCAGCGACCACGCCCTCGACGTCGCGGCGTCGATCGACCGTCGTCGCGCCGACGGAGAAGACCTCGGCGAACTCGCCGGCGTGCCCCTCGCGATCAAGGACGTCCTCGTCACGACCGACATGCCCTCCACGAGCGGATCGAAGATCCTCGAGGGCTTCATGTCGCCGTACGACGCCACGGTCGTCGCCCGCTCGCGTGCGGCCGGTCTCGTGCCTCTCGGCAAGACGAACATGGACGAGTTCGCGATGGGCTCCTCGACCGAGTACTCGGCGTACGGGCCGACACGCAACCCGTGGGATCTCGACCGCATCCCGGGAGGCTCGGGCGGTGGATCGGCCGCCGCCGTCGCCGCGTTCGAGGCGCCGATCGCCCTCGGCTCGGACACCGGCGGCTCGATCCGCCAGCCCGCCCACGTGACCGGCACCGTCGGCATCAAGCCCACGTACGGCGGGGTGAGCCGCTACGGCGCGATCGCCCTGGCATCCTCCCTCGATCAGGTCGGGCCCGTCGCGCGCACGGTCCTCGACGCGGCTCTCCTCCACGACGTCATCGGTGGGTGGGATCGGCACGATGCGACCTCCCTCGAGGATGCCTGGCCCTCCTTCGCCGCCGCCGCGCGCGAGGGCGCGACGGGCGGGGTCCTCGCCGGGCTCAAGGTGGGCGTCATCCGCGAACTCCCCGACACGGGCTTCCAGCCGGGCGTCGCGGAGTCCTTCCGCGCGTCGCTCGCGCTCCTCGAAGCGCACGGCGCGGAGATCGTCGAGATCAGCGCCCCGCACTTCGAGTACGGGGTCGCGGCGTACTACCTGATCCTCCCCGCCGAGGCATCCAGCAACCTCGCGAAGTACGACTCGGTCCGCTTCGGGCTCCGCGTCGACGTTCCGGGTGGCACCGTCGAAGACGTGATGGCGCGCTCGCGCGACGTCGGCTTCGGCGACGAGGTCAAGCGCCGCATCATCCTCGGCACGTACGCGCTGTCGGCTGGCTACTACGACGCCTACTACGGCAGCGCCCAGAAGGTGCGCACCCTCATCCAGCGCGACTTCGCCGACGCGTTCGCCCAGGTCGACGTCATCGCGACGCCGTCCGCCCCGACGACCGCGTTCCGTCTGGGCGAGAAGGTCGACGACCCGATCCAGATGTACCTCAACGACGTGACCACGATCCCGGTGAACCTCGCGGGCGTCCCCGGCATCTCGATTCCGTCCGGGCTCGCGGAGGAGGACGGGCTGCCCGTCGGCATCCAGTTCGTCGCGCCCGCGCGCGAGGATGCCCGGCTCTACCGCGTCGGGGCGGCGCTGGAGGCGCTCCTCGTCGACCAGTGGGGGGGACCGCTCCTCGACCGGGCGCCCGAGCTGGGTGCCGCGTCGAGCTCGGGGAGATCGCAGGGGAACACGCAGGGAGGGGACCGCTGATGGCGAAGGATGCCCTGATGGACTTCGACGAGGCGCTCGAACGTTTCGAGCCCGTCCTCGGCTTCGAGGTGCACGTCGAGCTCAACACCGAGACCAAGATGTTCTCGGCCGCCCCGAATCCTGCGAACGAGAAGAACCACGGCGCGGGCCCGAACACCCTCGTCGCCCCGGTCGACATGGGTCTTCCCGGTGCGCTCCCCGTGGTCAACGAGACGGCGGTCCGCTACTCGATCAGCCTCGGTCTCGCGCTCGGGTGCGAGATCGCGCCCTCGAGCCGGTTCGCGCGGAAGAACTACTTCTACCCCGACCTCGGCAAGAACTACCAGATCTCGCAGTACGACGAGCCGATCGCGTTCGAAGGACGCATCGAGGTGGAGCTTTCCGACGGCACCACGTTCGACATCCCGATCGAGCGTGCGCACATGGAAGAGGACGCCGGCAAGCTCACGCACGTCGGAGGCTCCACGGGCCGCATCCAGGGCGCGGAGTACTCGCTCGTCGACTACAACCGTGCCGGCGTCCCGCTCGTCGAGATCGTCACGAAGCCGATCTTCGGCGCCGAGCACCGCGCCCCCGAGCTCGCCGCCGCCTACGTCCGGGCGATCCGCGACATCGTGATCGGGCTCGGCATCTCCGAGGCGCGCATGGAACGCGGGAACCTCCGCTGCGACGCGAACGTGTCGCTCCGTCCCCGCGGGCAGGAGAAGCTCGGCACGCGCACCGAGACGAAGAACGTCAACTCGATGCGCTCGGTCGAGCGGGCCGTCCGCTACGAGATCCAGCGTCAGGCGGCGATCCTCGCCGCCGGCGGTGCGATCACGCAGGAAACCCGGCACTGGCACGAGGACACCGGTACGACCTCGCCCGGGCGCCCGAAGTCGGATGCCGACGACTACCGGTACTTCCCCGAGCCCGACCTTCTTCCGGTCGCGCCTCCCGTGGAGCTCATCGAGAGCCTCCGCGCTGCGCTCCCCGAGCCTCCGGCGGTGCGCCGCAAGCGGCTGAAGAACGACTGGGACTTCGCGGACATCGATTTCCAGGGCGTCGTCAACGCGGGTCTGCTGAACGAGGTCGAGGCGACGGTCGCGGCGGGAGCCTCACCGGCGGCCGCGCGCAAGTGGTGGATGAGCGAGATCTCGCGCGTCGCGAACGCGCAGGGCGTCGAGGCCTCGTCGCTCGTCTCGCCGGCATCCGTCGCCGCCCTGCAGCAGCTCGTCGACGCGGGGACCCTCACCGACAAGCTCGCCCGCCAGGTGCTCGAGGGCGTCATCGCCGGCGAGGGCACGCCGCAGGAGGTCGTCGACGCCCGTGGACTCGCCGTGGTCTCCGACGACGGTGCGCTCATCGCGGCGATCGACGAGGCCCTCGCGGCGCAGCCGGACGTCCTCGCGAAAATCCGCGACGGCAAGGTGCAGGCCGCCGGTGCGGTCATCGGCGCGGTCATGAAGGCCATGAAGGGTCAGGCGGATGCCGCGCGCGTCCGCGAACTGATCCTGGAGCGCGCCGCCGGCTGACGCAGCCTTGCGCTGCCGCGCTCGCGCAGCGCCCGGACACCGAGTTCGCTCCTCCACTCCCCGAGACCCGCTGTTCTCGACGAGACCCGCCGCAAGAAGCGCGGGTCTCGTCGAGAACAGGCGGTCTCGCGGGAGTGTGCGCGCGGGAAGGGAGCGGTGTCGGTGGGGTGGGGGACAATGGGGGTGTGGGTCGTGGCGACGGATCGGGCAGGCGCGTGTCGGCGCCGGATGCCGACGACACCGGCACCCGCATCCTCCACGTCGACATGGACGCGTTCTACGCGTCGGTCGAGGTGCTCGACGACCCGACGCTCGCCGGAAAGCCGGTCATCGTGGGCGGCATGGAGGGCCGCGGCGTCGTCTCGAGTGCGACGTACGAGGCCCGCCGGTACGGGGTCCGCTCCGCGATGAACGTCGCCCAGGCGCTGCGCCTGTGCCCGACGGCGATCGTCGTTCCGCCGCACTTCGAGCGCTACGCCGCGCTCTCGCGCCAGGTGATGGGGATCTTCCACGACATCACACCGCTCGTCGAGCCGCTCTCGATCGACGAAGCGTTCCTCGACGTGTCCGGAGCTCGGCGACTATGGGGGAGTCCCGGCGAGATCGCGCGGGGGCTCCGCACACGCATCCGCGAGGAGACGGGGCTCGTCGCGAGCGTCGGCGTCGCCGCGACCAAACACGTCGCGAAGATCGCGTCGACGCTGTCGAAGCCCGACGGACTGCTCATCGTCAGCGCCCCCGAGACGCAGACCTTCCTCGCGGGTCTCCCCGTGCGCGCCCTGTGGGGCGTGGGACCGAAGGCCGCCGAGTCGCTCGAGGGCCGCGGCATCCGGTACGTGTCCGACATCCTCGCCGCGCCCCGCCCCGTGATCGAGCGCGCGCTCGGACGCGCCGGCGGAGCGCGTGTCTGGCAGCTCGCGCAGGGGAACGATCCCCGTGAGGTCGAGACCGAGCGCACCGAGAAGAGCATCGGTCACGAGGAGACGTTCCTCGAAGACGTGGCGGATGCCGCGATGCTGCGCAGCGAGCTGCGCCGGCTCGCCGACCGGGTCGCCGGGCGCCTGCGCCGCGGCGGGTGGGAAGCCGGCACGATCTCGCTGAAGCTCCGGTACGCCGATTTCACGACCATCTCGCGCGCGAGCACGCTCCCGGAGCCGACGGACGTCGGCCAGCGCATCGGCGACGTCGCGATCGGGCTCTTCGACGCCGTGGAGCTCTCGCAGCCGGTGCGGCTCATCGGCGTGCGGGCCGAGAAGCTGCGTCCCGGCGGGGGCGCGGCGCTCGCCCTGTGGGACGACGATGAGGACTGGCGCCGCGTCGACGCGGCGCTCGACGACGCCCGCGAGCGCTTCGGCGGCGGCGCGGTCACCCGGGCGAGCGTGCTCGGACCGCGCCGCGACGTCGGGGCGCTGCCGACGAACCCCCGACTCCCTCGCGAGAGCTGACCGCAGCGGCTACGGTGGGGGCATGCCCAACCTCGCACTGGAACTCGGCAAGCAGACCGCATCGCTCGGCGTGAACAGCGTCTACGGCGAACAGCAGGACGTCGACGGGGTGCGCCTCGTGCCCGTCGCGATCTCGTGGAGCGGCTTCGGGGCCGGTGAGAGCCCCGAGGGGAGTGGCGGCGGGGGCGGCGGCTACGCCGCCCCGATCGGCGCGTACATCCGGAAGGGCGACGATCTGCGCTTCGAGCCGAACATCATCTCGCTTCTCGCCGTCGGGATCCCGTTCATCTGGGTCGCCGGACGCGCTCTCAGTCGCGTCATCCGTGCACTCAAGCGCTGACGAGGTCGGTGCCGCGTTAGAGCGGGCGGCCGCGGGGGTGCAGGATGCCGTGGCCGCGCTCGATGCTTCCGCGCGCCCCGCGATCATCCTGATCGATGGTCGCTCCGGGTCGGGCAAGACGACCCTCGCGGCGATGCTCGCCGAGCGGCTCCCGGGCGGGGCGGAAGTCGTCGCGCTCGACGACATCTATCCCGGGTGGGACGGTCTGGCCGACGGTGCCGGCCGTGCACGATCCGAGGTGATCGCCCCGATCCGTGCGGGCCGCGCGGCGCGGTGGCGTCGGTGGGACTGGGCGCGTTCTGCTCCCGGCGACGAGGTCGTCACGCCCGCCGACCGGACGCTGATCGTCGAGGGAGCGGGTGTGCTGACGGCCGAATCGGCGCCCCTCGCCTCCGTGACGGTGTGGCTCGAATCGCCCGAGCCGCAGCGCCGGGCGAGAGCGCTGGGACGCGACGGCGACGCGTATCGCCCGCATTGGGACCGCTGGGCGGCGCAGGAGACGCGCCACCTCGCCGACGACGACCCGCTCGCACATGCCCACATCGTCGTCGACGTGCCGTGAACTGAGCGCGCCACGATGACGCCTGCCCGCGCGGACGCTCAGTCGTCGATCGCCTCGAGCAGCCCCTCGAGGCGGTAGGCGAGCCAGTTGTAGATGCCGAACCGGGGATGATCGAGGCGGTCGGTGTCGTCTGCGATGCCGAGGAGCGTCGCGAGGACCAGGCGGAGGGCGGTGAGGGTGCGCAGCCACGCGGAGACCGCGGCATCATCGAGGGTGATCTCGAACTCGTCCGTCGCGTTCTCTTCGGTGACGGCGTCGGGCCGGAGGATCTCGCCGTCGCACAGGAGCGTCGCGGCGACCGTGGCGGCATCGTCCCGGCGGCGGTCCAGGAGATCGTCTTGGGTGAGGCGGCGGAACTCGCTCGCGGCATCGACATCGTCGCGATAGGCATCGGGCACCAGGCGAGCCAGAGCGGAGTCATCCATCCGCTCGTCGTCGATCGGTTCGTCGAGGAGCGTCTGGAACTGCGCGACGAGGTCGGAGAGGTGCGCCGCCTCGATGACCGACAGCTCCAGCACCACTGCGCTCATGCGCCGGCCTCGCGGACCGTCGCCCACAGCCCGTAGTCGTGCATCGCCTGGACGTGCAGCTCCATCTGCTCTCGCGCGCCCTCCGCGACCACGGCGTGACCATCGTTGTGCACGGCGAGCATGAGCGCCTGCGCCCGCTCCCGGGAGAAGCCGAAGTACGTACGGAAGACGTGCGCGACGTAGCTCATGAGATTGACCGGGTCGTTCCAGACGACGGTCTGCCAGGGGCCGGACGTGGCGGATGCCGAGTCCAGGTCGAGGTCTTCGAGGGGGAGGGTCGCGGCCACGGCATCCATCATGCCCACCCGAGCTCGTGCAGACGCGCATCGTCGATGCCGTAGAAGTGCGCGATCTCGTGGACGAGGGTGGTGTGCACCTCGTCGCGGAGCTCTGCGACGTCGTCGCAGACGTGCAGGTGCGGTTCGCGGTAGACGATGATGCGATCGGGGAGCTCGCCGATGCCGTAGCGGTCGCGTTCGGTGAGCGCCAGCCCGTCGTAGAGTCCGAGCAGGTCGAGCGACCCGTCTTCGGGGCGATCTTCGACGACGAACACGACGTTGTCGAGTCCGTCGATCATCTCGTCGGGGAGCAGATCAAGTTCGTCCGTGACGAGGGCGTCGAACGCCTCGGCATCCATCTCGATCATGCGAACCTCCCGACGGGGAAGTGAGTGGGGTGGCTAACGGGGCTTGAACCCGCGACCCCCGCGACCACAACGCGGTGCTCTACCAACTGAGCTATAGCCACCATGCTCCCGTTTCCGGGCAACCAGACGATTCTATTACACGCCGGAGGCGTATGACGACACGGCCGCTTCGGCTGCCGCGCGCGCCTGGTCGCTCGTGGGGCCGGGCTCGGGCACGAAGACCGCCTGGCGGTAGTAGGCGAGTTCGCGGATCGATTCGCGGATGTCGGCGAGAGCGCGGTGTCCGCCGTCTTTGGTGGGCGCGTTGAAGTAGGCGCGCGGGTACCAGCGGCGGGCGAGCTCCTTGACGCTCGAGACGTCGACGTTGCGGTAGTGCAGCCAGCGGTCGAGGCGTGGCATGTACTTCGCGAGGAACATGCGGTCGGTGCCGATCGTGTTGCCGGCGAGCGGGGCCTTGCCCTCGACGACGAAGCGCTGGATGTACTCGAGCGCCTCGAACTCCGCCTCGGCGACGCTGACGCCGCCCGGGATCTCGTCGAGAAGACCCGACGATCGGTGCATCTCGGTGACGAAGTCGTTCATGTGCTCGAGCGCGGAGTCGTCGGGCTTGATGACGATCTGGTACCCCTCATCGAGCGGGTTGAGCTCGAAGTCGGTCACGATGATCGCGATCTCGACGAGTTCGTCCACCTCGAGGTCGAGGCCCGTCATCTCGCAGTCGATCCAGACGAGTCGGTCGTTCTCCGCGGCGTTCACCATGATCATCATCCTAACGAGCGGCTCCGACACGGCGGGTGGTGACAGTACGCTGGAGGGGCGCCTCCGTAGCTCAGTGGAAGAGCGACGGCCTTCTAATCCGTTGGTCGCAGGTTCGAATCCTGCCGGGGGCACACTCTCTTCGTTCTCGACGCCGTGCGTCGCCACATCTCGCCGCGCCGGTGCGTCCCTGGCGCGAGTGCGCTCGGCGGCGTACCGTCGAATCGACGAAGGAGTCACCATGAGCACATCGACATCGGGTCTGTGGGTCGCCTACGGCTCGGAGGGAAGCGTCGTCGGAACGATCCGCCGCGGCGACGACGGCTACACGGCCACCATCGCCGACGCCGACAGCAGCCTCGGCACGTATCCGACGATGGAGATCGCGAAGAGCGCGCTGCACGGGCATCTGCCGGCGGGGTCCGACTGGCCGCGCTTCACCGAGCATTGACGACGGCGGCGATGGCCGCGCGTCCACGCAGACCGCGACGGTGATCCAGCAGCGGCAGCGTGCGGTCGACGAGCGGTCCGATGCCGACCGCGAACAGGACCGTGCCGATCCCCACGGTGCCGCCCAACAGCCATCCGGCGAGGAGGACCGTCGCCTCGACCCCGAACCGCGCCGCCCAGATGGGCGTGCCGAAGCGCGCGTGGATGCCGGTCATGAGGCCGTCGCGAGGGCCGGGACCGAAGTCCGCGCCGATGTACAGCCCGGAGGCGACCGCGACGACGAGCATGCCGCCGATGAAGGTCAGGAGCTGCAGCGCGAAGCCCTCGACAGCGGGCACCACCGCGAGTGTCGCCTGCATGCTCGTGCCGACGAGCAGGATGTTCGCGACGGTGCCGACGCCGGGGCGCTGACGCAGTGGAATCCAAACGAGCAGCACGAGAAATCCGAGGATGTTCGTCACCCATCCGATTCCGATGCCCGTCTGCAGCGCGATGCCCTGCGCGAACACCGTCCACGGGTCGAGGCCGATGCCCGCGCGGACCATCACGGCGCACCCGGCGCCGAACGCGATGAGGCCGACGAGGAGCCGGAGGATGCGGAGGGTCATGTCCGGAACACTTGTGAGGAATTGGACCTTGCTGAACAGTCCAATTCGGCTATCGTGGCCCGATGGACTCCCGTATCTCCGCGCGCTCGCTCGCCCATGCGCTCGGCGGCTGGCGCACGCGCGAACCGGCCTACGAGGCGCTGGCCGACGGCATCCGCCTGCTGTGCCTCGACAACCGCATCGCCGCGCGCACGGCGCTTCCCGCCGAGCGGGAGCTCGCCGCGGTACTCCAGCTCAGCCGCACGACGGTGGCGGCGGCCTATCGCAGCCTCCGCGACACCGGGCACATCGAGAGTCTCCGCGGCTCGGGGAGTGTGACGCTGCCCCGCCCGGTGCGTGAACCCGGGCGTGTGGATGCCGTCGAGGGAGCGATCGACCTGCAGCAGGCGAGCCCCGCGGCCTGGCCGGGACTCGCGGGCGTGATGAGCGAGGTCGCCGCGGATGCCGCGACCCTCGTCGCGCGGTCGGGGTACGACGGGCGGGGCTCCCTCGCACTCCGCACGGCGATCGCGGCGCGCTACAGCGCCACCGGACTGCCGACCGAGGCCGACGAGATCCTGGTGACCACGGGTGCGCAGTCCGCACTCCACCTGCTCGCCGAGACCCTGCTCGGTCGCGGCGATCGCGCGCTCATCGAGACGCCCACCTATCCGCACGCCGCCGAGGCGCTGCGCGCAGCGGGTGCACGCCTCGTGGGCGTGCCCGTCTCGACGTCGGGCGGGTGGGACCTCGATCGCGCGGTGCAGGCGTTCGCCCACACCCGTCCGCGGCTCGCGTACCTGATGCCGCGCTTCCAGAACCCGACCGGACGCACGATGACGCCCGACGACGAGCGCGTCATCGCGGACGCGGCAGCGCGCGCCGGCACGATCCTCGTGCTCGACGAGACGACCGCCGACCTCGCCATCGACGACATCGACACCGCGCGCGTGGCCGCGCCGGGAATGGGTGCCGGGGCGGGGGTCGTGCGCGTCGGGTCTCTCGGCAAGACGGCGTGGGGAGGCCTCCGGATCGGGTGGGTGAGAGCGGATGCCGAGCTGATCGCACGCCTCATCGCGGCCCGACCGCCGAGGGACCTCGGAACGCCCGAGTTCGAGCAGGCGGTGGCGGTGCGGGTGATGGAGCGCATGCCCGACGTCCTGGAGCAGCGCGCGTCGGTCCTGCGCGCGGGGCGTGACGCGCTGATGGCAGCGCTCCAGGCGTCGCTGCCGTCATGGCGGGTACCCGACGTGGCCGGCGGCGTCGCGATGTGGGTCGAACTCGATGCGCCGCTCGGCTCCGGTCTCGTGATCGCGGCCCGCTCCCGTGGCGTGTACCTGTCCGCCGGCTCTCGATTCGCCGTCGACGGCGCGCACGACCGTCATCTCCGCATTCCCTTCACCGCCCCGACCGCCGACCTCGCCCGCGGCGTCGCGGTGCTCGCGGAGCTGTGGCCCGACGTCCTCGCGGCCGCGCCGACGATCGGGGGCGAGGTGTTCGACGCGCTCGTCTGAGCCCCCGTCCGATCGCCGGGTCGCGCGCCGGTTCCCCACGCCTCACCGCAGGTACCGCAGACAGTCGACGGCTTCGTCGGCGCTCCAGAACGCGCCGAGCTCGCGCATGCGCGCACCGGCGAGATCGAACCGCTCCGCGTAGAAGCGCACGCCGCGTCGCTCCGATTCCGCGCGCAGATGGCCGATGACGCGTCCCATCCGGTCGAGGACACGCCACCGATGCGCCGAGACGGCCCGCAGCACCACGCCGCGTACCGTCGGCGCGGGCACCGTTCCGATGGTCATCCGATCACCTCCTGAATCGTTCCGGCCTCGAACATAGGTGCGACCTCCGACATCGCGTGCGGCGGACGATCTCATCGCCTCCTCCCCAGGTGACCGATTTCGGGATCCATCCACAGATCGGCCCCTCTCCGGCCATGTCCGGTCCACGCGACGACAGGATGAGCAGTGCTCCGGCGTCCGAACGGGCACGCGGGCGCCGGAGCAGACGCCCACCGCGTCACCGCCATTCCGCGGCCCGCCATCGAAAGGATCACCACCATGCAAGACGTCATCGTCGTCACCGGAAACCTGACGGCCGCCCCCGAACCGCGAACCACCTCGAGTGGCGCCGCGATGACCACGTTCACCGTCGCGAGCACCGAACGGCGACTCGACGGCGGCAGATGGATCGACGTGCACACGAACTTCTACCGCGTCTCGACGCACCGCAAGCTCGCCGAGCATGCGCTCGCCTCGCTCACGAAGGGTCAGCGCGTGATCGTCGCCGGGCGGCTTCGCCTCAAGGAATGGGAGGCCAACGGCCGCTCGGGAGTGAGCGCCGACCTCGATGCCACCGCCGTCGGTCCCGACCTGCTGTTCGGCACGACCACGTTCGAGAAGGATGCCGAGATGAGCGGCGCGGCGCAGAGCGGTGGCGTCCACCCGTCGCACTCCGAGAGCACCGGGTGGGCCGCGCCCGGATCGTCGCCGGCCCCGACCGCAGGCACCAGCGGCGACCCCGCGGGCGACGGCACCGGCGTTCGGGACGGCGCCGGCGCGCTCGTCGGAGCCGCGGCGGGTGTCGGAGAGGGAGGCTGGGACGCTCCGGATGGCAGCGACACGACGCCGTTCTGAGCGAGGATGAGCGTTGCCCCGGCGGCCGCGCGGGGCGGCCGGACGCGCTCGGGTGCTGACCTAGACTCGACGGGTGCGTCCTTCCGCCTCCCGCCCGCTCCGCAGCATGACGGCAGTCGCGGTCGTCGCCGGCATCCTCCTCTTCGCGGGCTGCACCCCGACGCCCGAGCCGTCGCCGTCGACATCGGCGTCGACGGCCGCGCCGGCCCCCTCCGCCACCCCGACCCCGACCGGACCGGTGCTCGTACCCGACGGGTCGGCGGCCGACAACCTCCCGCTGTTCACCGCGGTCATGGACCAGGTTGCTGCCACCGACGCCCGTGCGCAGGGCCGCGCGTACGTCGACGCACTCGTCGCCGCCGGCTTCGACAAAGCCGCCATGGAGGTCACGAACGATCAGACGACGGTCGGGAACCCCGCCGACTCCATCCAGTTCTCCGTGAAGTGGGGGGAGGAGTGCCTGGTCGGTCAGGTGGGCCCCTCGACGCCGGTGCCGACGGCGCTCGTGCTGCCGCTGACGCCGAGCGGCACGTGCCTGGTGGGACAGACGCGCCCGATCGACTGGTGAGCCCGGCCGCCCGCGTAGACTTGGCTCGTTATGGCCGAATACATCTACTCCATGGTCCGCGCCCGCAAGGCAGTGGGCGAGAAGCTGATCCTCGACGACGTCACGATGTCGTTCCTGCCGGGCGCGAAGATCGGCATGGTCGGTCCGAACGGCGCCGGTAAGTCCACGATCCTCAAGATCATGGCCGGGCTCGACACGCCGTCGAACGGCGAGGCCAAGCTGACGCCGGGCTACACCGTCGGCATCCTCATGCAGGAGCCCGAGCTCGACGAGACCAAGACCGTCCTCGAGAACATCCAGGACGGGGTCGCCATCAAGGCGAAGCTCGACCGGTTCAACGAGATCTCTGCGCTCATGGCCGACCCCGACGCCGACTTCGATGCCCTCCTCGCCGAGATGGGCGTCCTCCAGGAGGAGATCGACGCCGCCGACGGGTGGGACCTCGACTCGCAGCTCGAGCAGGCGATGGACGCCCTGCGCACGCCGCCGGGCGACGAGCCTGTCACGAAGCTCTCAGGTGGTGAGCGTCGCCGCGTCGCACTCGCGAAGCTGCTGCTGCAGAAGCCCGACCTCCTGCTCCTCGACGAGCCGACCAACCACCTCGACGCCGAGAGCGTCCTGTGGCTCGAGCAGCACCTCCAGTCGTACAAGGGCGCGGTCATCGCGATCACCCACGACCGGTACTTCCTCGACAATGTCGCCGAATGGATCGCCGAGGTCGACCGCGGCCGGCTCATCGGCTATGAGGGCAACTACTCGACGTATCTCGAGAAGAAGGCCGAGCGTCTCGACATCCAGGGCAAGAAGGATGCCAAGCTCGCCAAGCGCCTGAAGGACGAGCTCGAGTGGGTGCGCTCGAGCGCGAAGGGTCGCCAGACGAAGTCGAAGGCGCGCCTGCAGCGGTACGAGGAGATGGCCGCCGAGGCCGAGCGCACGCGCAAGCTCGACTTCGAGGAGATCCAGATCCCCGCCGGTCCGCGCCTGGGCAACGTCGTCATCGAGGCCAAGAAGCTGCAGAAGGGCTTCGGCGACCGCTCGCTCATCGACGGACTGAGCTTCAGCCTTCCGCCGAACGGCATCGTGGGCGTCATCGGTCCGAACGGCGTCGGCAAGACGACCCTCTTCAAGACGATCGTCGGCCTCGAGCCGCTCGACGGCGGCGACCTCAAGGTCGGCGAGACGGTGAAGATCAGCTACGTCGACCAGAGCCGCGCCAACATCGACCCGCAGAAGACCCTGTGGGAAGTCGTGTCGGACGGTCTCGACATCATCACGGTCGGCAAGACCGAGATCCCCTCGCGCGCGTACGTGTCGAAGTTCGGGTTCAAGGGACCCGACCAGCAGAAGAAGGCCGGCGTCCTCTCCGGCGGTGAGCGCAACCGTCTGAACCTCGCGCTCACGCTCAAAGAGGGCGGCAACCTGCTGCTTCTCGACGAGCCCACGAACGACCTCGACGTCGAGACGCTGAGCTCGCTCGAGAACGCGCTGCTGGAATTCCCCGGCTGCGCCGTCGTCATCACCCACGACCGGTGGTTCCTCGACCGCATCGCGACGCACATCCTCGCGTACGAGGGCACCGACGAAGACCCCGACAAGTGGTATTGGTTCGAGGGCAACTTCGAGGCGTACGAGGCGAACAAGATCGAGCGCCTCGGTCCCGACGCGGCGAACCCGCATCGCTCGACGCACCGCAAGCTGACGCGTGACTGACCGAACGCAGCACGAGGCGCCCGGCGGCAACGAACCCGCCGGGCGCCGCATGCACGTCCCCATCCACCTCCGATGGGGCGACCTCGACGCGTTCAACCACGTCAACAACGCGACGATGCTGAAACTCCTCGAGGAGGCACGCGTGCGCGTCTTCTGGACGCCCGTCGTCGGCGACGAGGCCCCCGAGACCGCGGTGATCGACGTCGGCACGGATGCCGCGGTTCTCACCCTCATCGCACACCAGGAGATCGAGTACCTCGCGCCGGTGCCCTACCGTCGCGAGCCCCTCGACGTCCAGCTGTGGTTCGGCAGGTTCGGCGGATCGAGCGTCGAGGTGTACTACGAGGTCTACAGCCCGGCGGGTGATGACCCGCAGACGCTGTACGCGAAGGCATCCTCCACCGTGGTGCTCGTCGACGCTCAGACGTTCCGTCCGTCGCGCCTCAGCGACGCGATGCGGGAGGCCTGGGCCCCCTACGTCGGCGAGCCCGTCACGTTCCGACGCCGCTGACCCGGACCTACACGCAGGGGCACGGACTCACGCACAGATCCCGCGGACCGCTCAGGCCGTCTCGGGCACCCGGATCATGATCTCCTGCGCGACGGTCGCGACCAGCTCGCCCTCGCGCGTGAAGATGCGGCCGCTCGCGAGCCCGCGTCCGCCGAGTGCGCTGGGGGACTCCTGCGCGTAGAGCAGCCACTCGTCCACCCGCGCGGAGCGGTGCCACCACATCGCGTGGTCGAGGCTCGCGACCTTGAGCCCCGGGTGCGCCCACGCGATGCCGTGCGCCCGGAGCACGGGCTCTTGGATGGTCAGGTCGCTCATGTACGCGAGGACCGTGCGGTGCACGACCGGATCGTCGCCGATCGGGCGGCGCGTACGCATCCACACGTTCTGCGACGCGACGTGCGGTCCCTCGACCCGTTCGTAGATCGGCCCCTCGGCGTGGACGACCTCGATCGCGCTGTCGTCGAGCAGGCGCTGCGACAGCGGGTGGAGCATCCTTCCGCTGGAGCGGCGCAGCGCCTCTTCGGGAGATGCGACGCCCTCGGGTGGCGTCGACTGGTGCTCGAGGCCCGGGTCCTCGCGCTCGAAGGAGGCGATCATCGAGAAGATGGGCACGCCGTTCTGGTAGGCCTGCGTGCGTCGCGTGGAGAACGATCGGCCGTCGTGGATGCGGTCGACCGACAGCGTCACCCCCTGGGTGGCGTCGCCGGGGCGCAGGAAGTATCCGTGCATCGAGTGGGGCACGCGGTCGTCACCCGTCGTGCGATCGGCGGCGGCGATCGCCTGGGCGAGCACCTGGCCGCCGAACACGCGCCCCGTCGGCATGGGGTAGGACGCGCCGGTGAAGATGTCCTCGGTGGTCCGTGCCGCGCTCGCGTCGAGGTCGAGGACGTCGAGCATGAGACCGACGGTGTCCAGCGGAGCCGCGACATCGGTCTCGTCGCGGTGCGGGTCGGCGTCGGTCACGGTGCTCCTGTCTGCGGCGCGCTCCGCGTGCGCGGGCTCGCTTGGTAGTTTAGGGCGGATGTCGCAGCGCCTCCTCTTCCCCGATCCCGCCACCGTCTCCGACGTTCTCGTCTTCGCGGGGCGGGCCGTCTCACTCGGCGACGGATCCGTGCGCCTGCAGGCCCGCGACGGGGCGATGGCGCTCACCTCGGCGCCTCTCGCGCCGCGGACGCTCCTCGAGTCGACCCCGACGGTCGTCGGCATGCGCGTCGTCCGGACCGATCCGGAGCTCGTGTGCGATCTCGTCGTCGACGCGTCGACGTTGCAGGCATCCGACGATCCGCTCGCGATCACGCTTCCAGATGTCGCCGTCACGGCGCCGTGGGCGGGCGTCTCACCGCCGCGTGCGGGCTGGAGCGAGGTGGGTGCGCTCCCCGCCGCCACCCTCGCTGCGCGTGCGCAGTGGGGCATCGCGGCCGTCGCCGAGGCGGTGCCGAAGGATGCCGGTGACGACGCCGTCCACGCCGTGCGGTCGGCGGTCTGGGGTGAGGCGGACGACGAGCTCACGGGGCTGCCGCGTGGAGCCGCATTCGCCGCGTTCGCGCTCGGTTTCATCGCCGGCGAGGAGGATGCCGTGATCCGCCGGGCCGGGCCGTGGACGCGGCTCAGCCTCGCACGCGGGCACGTGCTCGTGCGTCAGACCGTGCGGTCGGGTCTCACCGCCGTTCGCACGACCGGCGCGGTCTGATCGCGGCGGGGAACCCGCCTCAGACGCCCGCGGCGGCCGCGCGGCCGGCGATACGGCCGGAGAACAGGCATCCGCCCACGAACGTCCCCTCGAGCGCGCGGTATCCGTGCACGCCACCCCCTCCGAACCCGGCCGCCTCGCCCGCCGCGTAGAGCCCGGGGATCGGCGCTCCATCGGCGCCCAGCGCACGCGAGGACAGATCCGTCTCGATGCCGCCGAGCGACTTCCGGGTGAGGATGTGGAGCTTCACCGCGATGAGCGGACCGTTCGCCGGGTCCAGGATCTTGTGCGGTGCGGCGGTACGGATGAGTTTGTCGCCCCGATACGCCCGCGCGGAGCGGAGCATCGCGACCTGCGCGTCCTTCGTGAAGTCGTTGTCCAGCTCGCGGTCGCGCGCCTCCACTTCGCGTCGCACGCGGTCGGCATCCAGCGCCTCGCCGCCGGGAAGCGCCTGCATGCCCGCGATGAGCTCGTCGAGCGTACGCCGGACGACGAAGTCGGCGCCGTGGTCGAGGAAGGCCTGTACCGGGCTCGCCGCGCCCTTGCCGAGGCGCGACTTCACGAGGAGCGGAACGTCCTTGCCCGTCAGATCGGGGTTCTGCTCGCTGCCGGAGAGGGTGAACTCCTTCTCGACGATCTTCTGCGACAGCACGAACCACGAGTGGTCGTGGCCGGTCTTCCGCAGGTGAGCGAGCGTGCCGAGCGTGTCGAACCCCGGAAAGAGCGGCACGGGGAGGCGCTCGCCCGTGGCGTCGAGCCACAGCGAGGACGGGCCCGGCAGGATGCGGATGCCGTGCTGCGGCCAGATCGGGTCCCAGTTCTGGATGCCTTCGACGTAGTGCCACATCCGGTCGCCGTTGATGAGGCGCGCCCCCGCTGCGGCCAACACCGGCTGCATCGAGCCGTCCACGTACGCGGGGACCCCGGTGATCATGCTCTGGGGCGGGGCGCCGAGTCGCTCGGGCCATTGCGCACGGACGAGGTCGTGGTTGCCGCCGATCCCGCCGGACGAGACGATCGTCGCCCCGGCGACGACCTCGAACCCGCCGACCACCTCACGGGAGGTCGCGACGCCGCGATCCGCCCCCGACGGCGCGAGGATGTCGCCCGTCGCGCCCGTCACGGTGCCGTCCGCCGTCGTGAGCGTCGTCACGCGGTGGCGCGGAAGGATCGTGACGCGTCCTTCCGCTTCACCCTGCTCCACGGCAGCCTGGAAGGGCGCGACGAGCCCGGGGCCCGTGCCTCAGGTGATGTGGAACCGGGGGACGGAGTTGCCCGGCCCGAGGGCCGTGTAGCCGCCCCGTTCGGCCCAGCCGACGACGGGGAAGAACCCCACGCCCTTCTCGCGCAGCCACGCGCGCTTCTCGCCGTGGGCGAAGTCGAGGTACGCCTCCGCCCACCGGCGCGGCCAGTGGTCATCGTCGCGGTCGAAGCCGGCCGTCGAGAACCAGTCCTGCCGGGCGAGCTCGAGCGAGTCGGAGATGCCCATCCGTCGCTGCTCGGGGGAGTCGATGAAGAAGAGGCCGCCGAACGACCAGAACGCCTGCCCGCCGAGGTTCGTGCGCGGCTCCTGGTCGACGATCACGACGCTCCGGCCGGCGGCGGATGCCTCCGCGGCCGCGACGAGCCCCGCGAGCCCCCATCCGATGACGAGCACATCGGCATGGTGGATGTTCGGGTGCGGAGGTATGGCGGTCACGGCGACTCCTTCGTCGATACGGTGATCAGTGCGGGCGATCGGGGCGGGTCAGGTTTTCGGGGTGGGTTCGAACGTGTTCACCATCGCGTACGCGGCCCGCTGCAGGTAGTCCCACAGCGTCGCCTCGTGGAGGGGTGGCAGTTCGAGCTCGTCGACGGCGGCGCGCATGTGCAGGAGCCACCTGTCGCGGGCGTCGGGATTCACGTGGAACGGGAGGTGCCGCATGCGCAGGCGCGGGTGGCCGCGGGTCTCGCTGTACGTCGTCGGTCCGCCCCAGTACTGCTCGAGGAACAGCGTCAGCCGCTCGGCGGCGGCCGCGAGATCCTCTTCGGGGTACATCGGCTTCAGCACGGGGTCGGTGGCGACCCCGCGGTAGAACGCGTCGACGAGGCGGACGAACGTGTCGTGACCGCCCACTTCGTCGTAGAAGCTCAGCGGCTGGGCATCCGTCATGAGGTCTCCTCCGGCGGGGTCTCGGACTCGGGCGGCGCGACCGGCGGAGGAGTCGTCGGCGGCGGAGTGCTCGGGGGCGAAGTGCTCGGCGCGGACGGGGGCGCCGCATCCGTTCGTTTGGGGCGCCACAGGGGACGCGCGTCTGGCCTCGCGCCTCTCGCGGGGGCTTTCGTCGCGCCCTTCTTCGTCTTCGTCTGCGGAGCGCCCTGCGCAGTCACCGGTGTCGGCTTGGTGCGCGGCGGGTTAGCGCCGCGCACACGCTGGGCGCCTTCCAATCCCGTCAGCATGACCGTGTTGAGGTGCGGGAGCGTGACGCCGAGCTCGTCGATCGTGCGCTTCAACCGCATGCGCAGCTCGCGTGCGACATCGTCCTTCGCGTTCGCGCGCGTCTTCATCACGAGGCGGATGACGAGGGAATCGCCGCTGATCGATTCGAGACCCCACACCTCGGGCTGCTCGATGATGCGCGAACGCCACTTGGGGTCTTTCGCGAGCGACTTCGCCGCGTCGAGCATCGCCTGCTCGACGTCGTCGATGTCGGCATCCGTGGCCACGGCGAGGTCGATGATGACGCGCGACCAGCCCTGCGACATGTTGCCGATACGGGTGATCTCGCCGTTGCGGACGTACCACAGCGTGCCGTTGACATCGCGGACGTGCGTCACTCGGATCGCGACGTACTCGACGATCCCGGTCGCGAGTCCGAGGTCGACGACGTCCCCGATGCCGATCTGGTCCTCGGCGACGATGAAGATGCCGTTGAGGACGTCTTTGACGATGTTCTGGGCGCCGAAACCTAGACCCGCGCCGATCGCGGCGGTCAGGAGCGTCAGCGAGCCGAGCGCGTCGGGGTTGATGACGGAGACGATCAGCATGAGCGCGATGATGACGATCGTCACGTTGACGATGTTCTGCAGGATCGATCCGAGCGTCCGCGTCCGTTGCACCACGCGGACGCTCGCCAGCGGCGACCGTTCGAGCGCCTGCGTGTCATCGACGTTCGCCTTGATCTTGGCGCCCTCGACGATGCGCTTGACGACGCGATCGATGACTCGGCGCAGGATCCAGGAGACGAGGATGGCGCCGACGAGGATCGCCACGATCGCCAGCAGATTCCACCCCAGCGCCAAGAGCCCCGCCATGATCTGCGACCAGATCGTCGGATCTGCGTCGGCGGCGGGGGTCTCGGTCACGACAGGAACGTTCGACATCGAGCCGATCTTATGCGCCCTCTCCTCGGTCGTGTCTGTGCGCCGGTGCCGGTCGCGCTACCGCTCGTCGTGCTCCGCGTCCGTCTGCGCGTCCCGTTCCTGGACGGTGAGCGCCCGCTCGACGCCCGCGAGGTTCTCGCGCACGAGGCGTCGCAGTGCCGCCGGGGCGTCGTGGTGCGAGTCCAGCCAGGCGCGCGTCGCGTCGCGCAGATCGACGTTCGCCAGCGGTGCCGGGTAGAGGCCGGTGATGAGGTATTCCGCGATGTGGTAGGTGCGGCTGCTCCACACGGGCAGGAGCATGTCGAAGTAGGGCCCGACGAACGCTCCAAGGTCGTCGACGGTCGCCGGATGTGTGAAGCCCAGCGTCGAGGAGCGCACCACGGTGTTCGGCAGGTCTGACGACTCGACGAGCGACGCCCACGCGGTCCTCTTCGCCTCGACGCCCGGAAGGGCTGCCTTCGCCTGCGCGGCGAACTCTCCGCCCTTCGCCGTGTTGTCGGCGGCGAGGGCCGCATCGATGTCGGATGCCGTGACGAGGCCGCCGGCCGCGAGAGAGACGAGCAGCGCCCACGACAGGTCGGCGTCGATCTCGAGCCCGTCGAGCACCGTCTCACCGTCGCGGAGCGCCCGCACCTGCGCCCACTGAGCGGGCGTCGCCGCCGCACTCGCGAACCCGGTGACGAACTGCAGCTGGCTGTCGCTGCCGGCCTCCGCGGCCTGGGCGAGCGCCCAGAGCCCGTCGGCGACCTTCTCGCGGGTCGCGGCGCGCTTGCCCGGTACGACATAGCTGTTCGCGGCGAGCTGCAGCTGCCCGAGGGTCGTGCGCACGGTCGTCGACTCGGTCTCGGCACCGATGTTGCGGAGCACGAGATCGACGTAGTCGGATGCCGCGGCCTCCGCGTCGCGCGTCTGGTCCCATGACGCTCCCCAGACGAGCGAGCGGGCGAGCGGGTCCCTGATGTCGCCGAGGTGGGCGATCGCGGTCCGCAGGGAGCGCTCGTCGAGCCGGATCTTAGCGTACGCGAGGTCCTGATCGTTCAGCAGGACGAGATCGGGCTGGGCGAGGCCGACCAGCTCCGGCACCTCGGTGAGGTCGCCGTCGACGTCGAGCTCGATGTCGTGCGTGCGCACGAGTGCGGCGCCGTGGCCCTCGTTCTCCAGCGAGTAGAAGCCGACGCCAAGGCGGTGCGGGCGGATCGTCGGGTAGTCGGCGGGGGCGGTCTGGACGATCGCGAATCGGGTGATGGTGCCGTCGGCATCCGTCTTCAGCTCGGGCGCCAGCGTGTTCACGCCCGCCGTCTCGAGCCACTTCTTGGACCACGAGGTGAGTTCGCGGCCGCTCGTGGCCTCGAGCTCGATGAGGAGGTCGGCGAGCTCGGTGTTGGAGAACGCGTGCTTCTGGAAATACGCCGCGACGCCGGCGAAGAAGGCGTCGATTCCGACCCACGACGTGAGTTGCTTGAGGACCGAGCCGCCCTTGGCGTAGGTGATGCCGTCGAAGTTGACCTCGACGTCGTGCAGATCGTTGATCTCGGCGACGACGGGGTGGGTCGAGGGGAGCTGGTCCTGGCGGTACGCCCAGGTCTTCTCCATCGCGTTGAAGGTCGTCCACGCCTCGGTCCACTCGGTGGCCTCGGCGGTGGCGATCGTCGACGCCCACTCCGCGAACGACTCGTTGAGCCACAGGTCGTTCCACCACTTCATCGTGACGAGGTCGCCGAACCACATGTGAGCGAGCTCGTGCAGGATCGTGACGACGCGACGCTCCTTGACGGCGTCGGTGACCTTCGAGCGGAACACGTACGTCTCGGTGAAGGTGACCGCGCCCGCGTTCTCCATCGCGCCCGCGTTGAACTCGGGGACGAAGAGCTGGTCGTACTTCGCGAAGGGGTAGGGGTAGCCGAACTTCTCCTCGTAGTACGCGAAGCCCTGACGCGTCTTGTCGAAGATGTAGTCGGCGTCGAGGTGCTGCCAGAGGCTCTTGCGGCCGTAGACGCCGAGCGGGATGACCCGACCGGACGCGCTCGTCAGCTCGGAGAACACCGATTCGTAGGGGCCGGCGACGATCGCGGTGATGTACGAGGAGATCACCGGCGTCGGCTCGAACGCCCAGGTGGCGGTGCCGGGGGCCGCGGGAACCGGGTCGGGCGTGGGGGAGTTGGAGACGACCTTCCAGGCATCCGGCGCCGTCACGGTGAAGCGGAACGTCGCCTTCAGGTCGGGCTGCTCGAAGACCGCGAACACGCGGCGCGAGTCGGGCACCTCGAACTGCGAGTACAGGTACACCTCGCCGTCGACGGGGTCGACGAAGCGGTGCAGCCCCTCCCCGGTGTTCGTGTAGAGGCAGTCGGCGTCGACGATCAGCTCGTTCTCGGCGGCGAGGTTCTCGAGGGCGATGCGCGAGTCGGCGAAGGCGGATGCGGGGTCGATCGAGATGCCGTTCAGGGTGATCTCGCGGACGTCGCGCGCGATCAGGTCGATGAACGTCGATGCGCCCTCGGTCGCCCGGAAGCGGACGACGGTGCGCGAGCCGAACACCTCCGCACCCTCGTCGGTCGCGTGCGTCAGGTCGAGGGCGACGTCGTAGCTCTCGGTGGAGACGATCGCGCGGCGCTCCTGCGCCTCGATGCGGGTGAGGTTCTGTCCAGGCACTGGCGTACTCCCGAGGGTGAGGGTGTGAAGGCGTGGGGTGGATGACGCGCGGCGCTGCTGGCGGCGGCGGCAACCTCACCAGCCTACGCCGTCGCCGTTTCGCCGCGCACGAGCCGGCGCGCTTGGGCGATCGCGTCGGGCAGCGCGTCGAAGACCCGTGCCTCCTCGTCGCCGCCTCCGAGCGCATCGAGCACGCCGACCGCCCGGAAGAGGTCTTCGTGCTGGGTCTGCATCCCCTTGACCAGCACGGTCACCCCGCGCCGTTCGAGCGACTGGACGATGTCGCCGAGTAGGCGCGCTCCGGTCGCGTCGACGTGATCGATCTTGCTGAGGCGCAGGACGACGACCGAGACGTCCTCCATCGCGGCGATCTCGTCAAGGATCCGGTCGCCGCCGGCGAAGATCAGCGGCCCGTCGAAGCGGAGCACCGCGATGTGGTCGTCGCCCGGCTCCGGTTCGCCGGCGATGTCCTCGCGTCGCACGGCCGACGCGCGGGAGAGTGCGCGCAGCGCGAACACGCCCGCGAGGACGACGCCGATCAGGACGGCGACGATGAGGTCCACCGAGACGGTGACGATCGCCGTCGTGACGAAGGCCACGGCATCGGCCCGCGTGGAGCGGAGCACCGAGCGCACTGTGCGCACATCGACCATGCGGACGGCCGTCACCATGAGCACGCCCGCAAGCGCCGCCAGCGGGATCTCCCCGACGGGGCCGGCGACCGCCACGACGACGAGCAGCAGCACGAGCGCGTGGATGATCGCGGCGAGGCGACTGCGACCACCCGAGCGCACGTTCACCGCGGTGCGCGCGATCGCGCCGGTCGCGGGCATGCCGCCGAACAGCGACGAGGCGAGCGAGGCGAGGCCCTGGCCGACGAGCTCGCGGTCGGCATCGACCGGGCCCGTGGGCGCGAGGGACGCGGCGACGCGCGCGGACAGCAGCGACTCGATCGCCGCGAGCGCCGCGACGGTGGCCGCGGGAAGGATGAGCGATCCGAGCACCGCGGGGTCGATCGCCGGAACGGCGGGCGCGGGGAGCGACGACGGGAGGGCGCCGATCCGGGCGAGCGGCGTCGACAGGAGGAGGGTCGCCACCGTGACGACCACGATCCCGACGAGCGAGCCGGGGATCGCGCGGTGCAGGCGCGGCGCGCCCAGCATGCAGGCGGCGACGACCGCGACCGCCCCGAGCGCCCAGACGAAGTAGGCGCCGTCGAAGTCCGCGAACGACTGCACCGCCGCGGCGATCGCGTTGGAGGAGTGCTCGGATGCCGGGGCGGTGTGCGCCGAGACCAGTGCCGGGATCTGCTGCGCGAAGATGATGACGGCGATGCCGACCGTGAACCCCTCGATCACGGGCCAGGGGATGAAGGACACGGCGCGTCCGAGACGCAGGGCGCCGGCGACGACGAGGATCGCACCCGCGAGGATCGTGACGACGGCCACTCCGCCCGCCCCGTGCGCCGCGACGATCGGGACGAGCACGACGACCATCGCGCCCGTCGGACCCGACACCTGCACGTTCGATCCGCCGAAGACCGCCGCGACCAGACCGGCGACGACGGCGGTGACGAGCCCCGCCTCGGCGCTCAACCCCGAGCTGACGCCGAAGCCGAGCGCGAGGGGCAGCGCGACGATGCCGACCGTGACGCCGGCGAGCAGGTCCCCACGCCAGGTGCGTGGGAGCTGCCGGTAGTCCCGACGCGAGGGGAGGAGCGCGCGGACGTTCATGACCCGGCCGGCACCGCCGCGAGGGCCGGGAGCTCGCGCGCATCCTGCAGCAGCTCGCCGTCGCCCTCCAGGATGCCGAGGAGCAGCTCGCGCGCCGCGGTGAGCAAGCGCGCGACAGCCGGATCGGCGAGCGCGTAGAAGACGTGGCTGCCGCGGCGGTCGGAGACGACGAGGCGGTGGCGGCGGAGCACCGCGAGATGCTGCGACAGGTGGGATGCCTCGAGTCCGGTCTCCGTCTGGAGGTCTGCGACGCTCCGATCGGGGTGTTGGACGAGGAGCTCGAGGATGCGGATCCGCAACGGATGCGCGAGGCCCTTGAAGAGCCCCGCCTTGACCTCATAGAGGGGTCGCTGACGATCATCTAGTGACATGATGGAATCATCATACCGCGCGTCGTGCGCAGCGCTGCTCGGGATCCGGAGCGGTGCGGCATCCCTAGGATGGACGCATGCGCATCCACATCGCGACCGACCACGCCGGCCTCGAGTTCTCCACCCAATTGCAGCACCACCTCGCCGCCCAGGGCCACGACGTCGTCGACCACGGGCCGATCGAGTACGACGCGCTCGACGACTACCCGGCGTTCTGCATCCGCGCCGCGCAGGCGGTCGTCCGCGACCAGGAGGCGGGCATCGACACGCTCGGCGTCGTGTTCGGCGGTTCGGGCAACGGCGAGCAGATCGCGGCGAACAAGGTCCGCGGCATCCGCGCCGCCCTCGTCTGGAGCCTCGCGACCGCGGAGCTCGCCCGCGAGCACAACGACGCGAACGTCATCGCCATCGGCGCGCGCCAGCACACGTTCGACGAAGCGGCGGCCTTCATCGACCGCTTCATCGCGACGCCGTTCAGCGGTGAGGAGCGGCACGTGCGGCGGATCGCCCAGATCGCCGACTTCGAGCGCGACGGGACGCTCCTTCCCGACCCCCGCGCCGGCGTGGCACCGCAGCCGCACGGCGGCGAGTCCTCCGACGCGTTCGACCCCGAAGCCGGCTGATGCCGCTCTCCACGCAGGCCCTCTCCGCTCATGCCTGAGGGTCACTCCGTCCACCGGATCGCCCGGCAGTTCGATCGCAACGTCGTCGGCAAGCGCGTCGCGGCATCCAGCCCACAAGGCCGCTTCGCAGAGGGCGCGGCCGTGCTCGACGGGCGCGAGGTCGTGAGCGTTCGGGCCGTCGGGAAGCAGATGTTCCTCGAGTTCGAGGGCGACCTCTGGTTGCGCGTGCACCTCGGCATGTACGGCGCGTGGGACTTCGCCGGCGAGATCCTCGTCGACCCGACGATCGCCTCGGCGAACGGGCGCATGGGACAGACGAACCAGCGCGGTACCGATCTCCACGACGTCACGGAGACCGACGCTGCGGCCACCGGCGCCGCGGCGATCTTCGACGCCGCGGGGGAGAACTCGCTCAGTTCCATCGGGGCGCCGCGGCGCGCCCGCGGCCGGGTGCGGATGAGCGAGCAGACGCGCGGTCTCGACGACGAGGGCGACGAGGAATGGCCGCCGCCCGTCGTCGGGCAGGTGCGGCTGCGCCTCCTCACCGATGTCACGTGCGCTGACCTCCGGGGGCCCACCGCGTGCGAGCTGCAGACGCCCGACGAGGTCGCCGCGACGATCGCGAAGCTCGGCCCCGACCCCCTCGTCGACGACCCCGAGGAGGGTGAGGAGCGCTTCACCGAGGTCGTCCGCCGCAAGCCCACCGCGATCGGGCTCCTCCTCATGGACCAGTCGGTCGTCAGCGGCATCGGAAACGTCTACCGTGCGGAACTCCTCTACCGGGCTCTCCTCGATCCGCACACGCCCGGCAAGCTCGTTCCGGAGGAGGTCGTCCGCGATATCTGGCGCGACTGGTCGCGGCTGCTCGTGATCGGCGTCGAGACGGGACAGATGATGACGATGGACGACCTCGACCCCGAGGCGTACCGCCGGGCGATGGCGAGCCGCGACGACCGCCACTGGGTCTATCACCGCGCGGGACTGCCGTGCCGCGTATGCGGCACCGAGATCGTCCTCGAGGAGATGGCGAGCCGGAAGCTGTACTGGTGCCCGTCCTGTCAGAAGTGAGGGCGGCAGTCGTGAGGGCGTCGAAAGGGAATCGCGCGTGAGGCAGAACCCGAGTTTCACGATGACGGATGCCGCGGAGCTGCGGCGCGTGATCGACCAGAACCCCTGGGTGACGCTCGTCGCCGAGGGCGAGAACGGGCTCGTCGCGTCGCACTACGCCGTCCTGCTCGATGAGGATCGCGACGACCTCACGATCGTCGGCCACGTCGGAAAACCCGACGACGCGATCCTCGGGCTCGGTGACCGGGAGCTCCTCGTCATCGTGCAGGGGCCGCACGGTTACATCTCACCCGGATGGTACGGCGACGTGCCGGCGGTGCCGACCTGGAACTTCGTCTCCGTGCACCTGAGCGGCGTGCCCGAGATCCTGAGCCCCGACGAGAACCTAAGGGTGCTCGACCGTCTCGTCGCGCGGTTCGAGGCATCCCTTCCCGCCCCGCGGATGATGTGGCAGGCGCCGAACGACGAGGAGTACGTGCGACGCCTCGAGCGGGGGACCGTGGGTTTCCGGCTCACGCCGACGACGGTGGTCGCCAAGCGCAAGCTGAGCCAGAACCGCAGCGACGAGGTCGTCGACACGATCATCGCGGAGCTCGAGGAGGGCGCGAGCCCCTACGCCGACCCGCGCCTGCCGGGCGAGATGCGCCGGGCGCACGAGGCGCTGCGCGTTGCGCGGGGTACGGTTCTCCCGAGATCCGGCGCCGCAGGGCCTGAATCAGCCCCGGCCGCAGGGCCTGAATCGGCCTTGGCCACAGGGCCTCAATCAGCCCCGGCCGCTGGGCCTGAATCGGCCCTGCGTGCGGGGGAGGGCGACCGATGATCCGGAGTTCTGCGCAGCGCGGCGAGCGGCCTCGTGTCATCGCGAACGCCCGCCTGACCGGCGCCGGCCGCCTCGACCCCTTCGGCGACGACCTCGTCGACCTGCATCTCCACGGCGGCGTGATCGCGGACATCGCGCCCGCCGGGACCCTCGCGCACCGCGGCCCCGTCATCGACGCCGACGGCGGCTGGGTGATCCCGGGCCTCTGGGACCACCACGTCCACACCGTGCAGTGGGCGCTCGTCGCGCAGCGCGAGGCGCTCGGCGGCGCGGCATCCGCCGCCGAGGCCGCCGCACACATGGGCCGCGCGCCCGTTCTCGACGACGGGCGACGGATCGGCACCGGATTTCGCGACGCGCTGTGGGCCGACGCGCCGTCGCTCGCGCTCCTCGACGCGGCGACCGGCAACGTCCCGACGTACCTCATCAACGCCGACGTGCACAGCGTCTGGCTGAACTCCGCCGCCTTCCGGCGCGAGCAGTTCGCGCCGAGCCTCGACGGCATGCTCCGCGAGGAGCCGGCGTTCGAGATCTCGCGCCGACTCAACGCCGCCGACCCGGTCGTGGGCGACGTTCTCGTCGCCCGAGCGCTCGAAAAGGCCGCCGCGCGCGGGATCGTCGGCATCGTCGATCTCGACATGGCCTGGAACGCGGATGCCTGGGCGCGCCGCACCGCGGCGGGTTTCGACGCCGTGCGGGTGCGGTTCGGCATCTACCCGGCACAGCTCGAGCGCGCGATCGCCGAGGGACTCGAGACCGGCGACGCCGTGGACCCCGCGGGGCTCGCGCGCGTCGGCTCGCTCAAGGTGATCAGCGACGGATCCCTCGGAACGCGTACGGCGGCGTGTTCGCACAGCTACCCCGGCGACCCGCACAACCACGGCGTCCTCACCGTGCCGCCGCAGGATCTGGTCGCGCTCATGACACGCGCGACGGGTGCGGGGCTCTCGTGCGCCGTGCACGCGATCGGAGACGTCGCGAACTCGTTCGCGCTCGACGCCTTCACAGTCACGGGGGCGACCGGCACGATCGAGCACGCCCAGCTCGTGGCCGCAGCCGACGTCCCACGGTTCGCGCGCCTGGGGGTCGGTGCGAGCGTGCAGCCCGAGCATGCCGTCGACGATCGCGACATGACCGACACGATCTGGGCGGGTCAGACCGCGATCGCCTATCCGCTGCGCGCGTTGGCGGACGCCGCGGCGAACCTCCTCTTCGGGTCGGACGCCCCCGTCTCCCCGCTCGACCCGTGGGCCGCCATGGCCGCCGCCGTCCACCGCACGCGCGACGGACGTCCCGCCTGGCGACCCGAGCAGGCGCTGGATGCCGCGACGGCGCTCGCGGCATCGACGGGGGAGGGCTCGCTCGCCCGCGCGACCCTCGCCCCGGGAGATGTCGCCGATCTCGCGGTGGTGGACCGCGATCCGCTGACCGCGGACGAGCCCTCGCTGCGGGCGACGCGCGCGCTTGCGACGCTCCTGGAGGGGCGACTCACGCACGTCGCGTGAGGGCGCGACCGGCGCGGCGACGCCGGGCGAACGACGGATGCCCCGAGCCAGTCAGTGCTGGCCCGGGGCATCCGGCGTCTGTCGCGTGCGCCTTACTCGGCGAGGTGGGCCGAGAGGAACCAACGGTCCTTCTCGAGCCCCCGCTTGATCTCGATTGCGACATCCTGGCTGCTGAGATCTGTCTCGTCGAGGCCGTCGATCGCGGCCTGCACGTCGGCGATGATCGCATCCATGTCGGTGACGATCGCGACGATCTCGTCCTGCCACTGGGCGAAGCCTGCCGGCACGACGGTCGGGGCGATCTTCTCGGCGATAGCCGTCGTGCGGGCGTCGATCGGCAGGCCGAGGGCCACGATGCGCTCGGCGGCGAGGTCGGCCAAGGCCTGGGCGTTCGCGACGACCGAGTCGAGCAGCTCGTGCACCGAGATGAAGTTCGCTCCGCGCACGTTCCAGTGCGCCTGCTTGCCGTTGGTCGCCAACGCCTGCAGCCCCAGCACGACGGGAGTCAGGAACTGAGCCGTGCTGGCGGATGCCTCGGGGCCGGTCGCCGTCATCGAGATCGTCTGCGTCTTGCCCATGGTCTCTTCTCCTCCTGGTGAGCGTGGAGGCGCCGTGGCCTCACATCTGGTTAAACGCTACTCACGCCCCGGCATTCCGCAAGCAAGACAAGGCTCGGCTTACACGTGCCTGAAGGCGTGCCGGCGGGCGCGATATCGTCGGGGCATGACCATCGCCGACGATGCCTCGATCCTGTCCGTCTCCGGCCTCACGCCGCAGCTCCACGAGAGCGCGTTCGTCGCCTCCGGCGCGCGCATCGTCGGCGACGTCACGCTGGCCGAGGGCGCGAGCGTCTGGTACAACGCCGTCGTCCGCGGCGACAGCGCGTCGATCACCCTCGGACCCGGCAGCAATCTGCAGGACAACGTGTCGGTGCACGTGGATGCCGGGTCGCCCGTCATCATCGGCGAGAACGTGTCCGTCGGGCACAACGCCGTCGTCCACGGCTGCACGATCGGCGACGGCTCGCTCATCGGCATGGGGAGCGTGGTGCTCTCCGGCGCGGTCATCGGCAGCGGATGCCTCGTGGCCGGGGGAGCGTTGGTCCTCTCCGACACGGTCGTGCCCGACGGGTCGCTCGTCGCGGGCGTTCCGGCGAAGGTTCGGCGCGAGCTCACCGACGAGGAGCGCGCCGGCATCCTGCACAATGCGCAGATCTACCGCGCACACACCGCGAACCACGAGGACGCGCGCGACGCGCGCTGACGCGCCCTCCTCGGGGCTGTCCTGGGGTTGGTGCGGGCCCGGCATCCGCCGCTCTTCGGAGATCCGCCGTTCTTCGGAGAGATCCTCCCCGATGCGTCCGCAGAACGCGCGATCTCCGAAGAACCAGCGCACCCTCGGACACCGGGGGCACGCGCGTCGAACGCGAAGAAACCCCCGGCCGGGTCGGGGGTTTCTCGTTCTCGGAGGGGATGACGGGAATCGAACCCGCGCCGTCAGTTTGGAAGACTGAAGCTCTACCATTGAGCTACATCCCCGAGGCCGCTCATCACGGCACTCGGAAGAGTCTACAAGGTCTCGTCGGCTAGACTTGCCCACGGCCGTGAATCGGCGCTCGCTCGCGTGCGCGCCCGGGGCGTAGCTCAGCTTGGTAGAGCGCCCGCTTTGGGAGCGGGAGGCCGCAGGTTCAAATCCTGTCGCCCCGACCACCGGCCCCACCGACATCCGACCCAGACCCCGGCCTCGCTCCCGCGCGGCCGAACACGAGGAGAACGAACAGGCATGGTCACCAGCACCGTCGAGACGCTCAGCCCTACCCGGGTGAAGCTCCACATCTCGGTCACTCCCGACGAGCTCAAGCCGTCGATCACGCACGCGTACGAGCACATCGCGCAGGACATCCAGATCCCGGGCTTCCGCAAGGGCAAGGTCCCCGCGCCGATCATCGATCAGCGCGTCGGCCGTGCCGCCGTCATCGAGCACGCGGTCAGCGAAGGGCTCGACGGCTTCTACCGCGAAGCGGTCCTCGCCAACGAGCTGCGCACCGTCGGCCGGCCCGCGGCCGAGGTCATCGAGTGGCCGAACGAGAAGGACTACTCCGGCGACCTCAAGGTCGAGGTCGAGGTGGACGTCCGCCCCGAGTTCGACCTTCCCGAGCTCTCCGACGTGACCGTCGAGATCGACACGGTCGAGACCGATGATGCCGCCGTCGACGCCGAACTCGACCGCCTCCGCGGCCGCTTCGGCACGCTCGTGACGGTCGACCGCCCCGCGGCGACCGGAGACTTCGTCGAACTGAACCTCGTCGCCACGATCGACGGCGTCGAGATCGACCGCGCCGAGGGCGTCTCGTACGAGGTCGGCTCCGGCGAGCTGCTCGAGGGCATCGATGAGGCCATCGACTCCCTCACCGCGGGCGAGGACACCACGTTCCGCTCGACCCTCGTCGGCGGCGACCGTGCCGGCGAAGAGGCCGAGGTCTCTGTCTCCGTGATGGCCGTCAAGGAGCGCGAGCTCCCCGACGCCGACGACGACTTCGCGCAGATGGCTTCCGAGTTCGACACCCTCGCCGAGCTCCGCGACAGCCTTGCTGAGCGCGTCTCGGAGCAGTCGGTGTTCGTCCAGGGTGCCGCCGCCCGCGACAAGCTCGTCGAGGCACTCATCGAGAAGGCCGAGATCCCCGTTCCCGCCCAGCTCGTCGAGGACGAGGTGCACGCGCACCTCGAGGGCGAGGGTCGTCTCGAGGACGACGAGCACCGCGCCGAAGTCACCGAGGCGAGCGAGAAGCAGTTCCGCACGCAGATGATCCTCGACAAGCTGGCCGAGGCGTTCGATGTGCAGGTCTCGCAGGACGAGCTCACCCAGTACCTCATCCAGTCCGCCGCGCAGTACGGCATGGCGCCGCAGGAGTTCGTCGACGCGCTGCAGCAGGGCAACCAGCTGCCGCTCATGGTCGGTGAGGTCGCCCGCAACAAGGCGCTCGCGATCGCCCTCGGCAAGGTCACCGTGGTCGATGCGAACGGCAAGCCCGTCGACCTCACCGGCTTCATCGCCCCCGAGGACGAGGCCGCCCTCGAGGAGGAGGTCGTCGAGGAGGCTCAGGAGATCGCCGACGAGGCCGCCGACGCAGAGGCCGAGGCCGACAAGCCCGCGAAGAAGGCCACTGAGAAGAAGGCCACTGAGAAGAAGGCGCCCGCCAAGAAGCCGGCGGCCAAGAAGCCGGCGGCCAAGAAGCCGGCGGCCAAGAAGCCGGCCGCGAAGAAGGATGCCGCGGAGTAAGCCGCGATCACCCCGCACCTCCGGTGCGGGCGCTCGACCATCGAGATCGGCAAGGGTCGGATGCCTCGGCATCCGGCCCTTGCCGCATCTTCGGGCGCCCCGCGGTGACACGCGCTCCGCCGACGGCGAACACGGGCGGGGGTGCCTCGGGGCATCGGTAGATTCGAGGCATACCGAAACCCGGAAGCAGGAGTATCCATGGCTGAACCACTGATGGCGACGAGCGTCTTCGACAGGCTGTTGAAGGACCGCATCATCTGGCTCGGGTCGGAGGTGCGCGATGAGAACGCGAACGAGATCTGCGCCAAGATCCTCCTCCTCGCCGCCGAAGATTCCGAGAAGGACATCTACCTCTACATCAACTCGCCCGGCGGCTCGATCACGGCCGGCATGGCGATCTACGACACGATGCAGTTCGTGCCGAACGACATCGTCACCGTCGGCATCGGCATGGCGGCATCCATGGGCCAGCTGCTGCTGACCGCCGGCACCAAGGGCAAGCGCTACATCACCCCGAACGCGCGCGTCCTGCTGCACCAGCCCCACGGCGGGTTCGGCGGAACCTCGAGCGACATCCAGACGCAGGCGCAGCTCATCCTCGACATGAAGCGTCGCCTCGCCGAGATCACGGCCGCCCAGACCGGCAAGTCGGTCGAGCAAGTCAACGCCGACGGCGACCGCGACCGCTGGTTCACCGCCGAAGAGGCCCTCGAGTACGGCTTCGTCGACCACATCCGCGAGTCGGCGACGGACGTCGTCGGCGGCGGCGGCACCGACACCACCTCGAACTGACCCGGGAACTGAAGGAGCACACAGAATGAACACCCCCGCCTTCGGCGCCCCGATGCAGACGCCCATGCACTCGGCCGGCGGCCTCCAGATGCCCTCGAGCCGCTACATCCTGCCGCAGTTCGAGGAGCGCACCGCCTACGGCTACAAGCGCCAGGACCCCTACAACAAGCTGTTCGAAGACCGCGTGATCTTCCTCGGCGTGCAGGTCGACGACGCGTCCGCCGACGACGTCATGGCCCAGCTGCTCGTGCTCGAGTCGCAGGACCCCGACCGCGACATCATCATGTACATCAACTCGCCCGGCGGTTCGTTCACGGCCATGACGGCGATCTACGACACGATGCAGTACGTCTCGCCCGAGATCCAGACGGTCGTCCTCGGTCAGGCGGCATCCGCGGCATCCGTTCTGCTCGCCGCCGGCGCACCGGGCAAACGCCTTGCGCTCCCGAACGCGCGGATCCTCATCCACCAGCCCGCCGTCGGCGAGGCCGGGCACGGACAAGCCTCCGACATCGAGATCCAGGCGGCGGAGATTCTCCGCATGCGCACCTGGCTCGAAGAGACGATGGCGCGCCACACAAAGAAGACGCAGGAAGAGGTCAACAAGGACATCGACCGTGACAAGATCCTCTCCGCGCACGAGGCGATGGAATACGGGATCGTCGACCAGGTGCTGACCTCGCGCAAGCGCACGCCCGCTGCGATCACGTCCTGACATACGAGGCCCTGAAACGCCCCGCCCACCCGGATCTCCGCGGTCGGCGGGGCGTTTCTGTGTTCCCCGCGCGTCGCAATCCGCCGCGATGTCGGGATCAGAGGTTAGGCTCGAAGCGGATTCTCGAGAGTTCTCCTGAGGAGGGGCACCATGGCTCGCATCGGTGAGAGCGCCGACCTGTTCAAGTGTTCCTTCTGCGGCAAGAGCCAGAAGCAGGTCCAGCAGCTCATCGCGGGCCCCGGCGTATACATCTGCGACGAGTGCGTCGAACTCTGCAACGAGATCATCGAAGAGCGTATGGCCGAGTCCGGCGACGGGGTCGTCGCCGACTTCGACCTTCCCAAGCCACGGGAGATCTTCTCGTTCCTCGAGGAGTACGTGGTGGGGCAGGATGCCGCGAAGAAGGCGCTCTCGGTCGCCGTCTACAACCACTACAAGCGCGTGCGTGCACACGGCACCATCCAGCCCGCCGAGCAGCGCGCCGAAGAGGTGGAGATCGCAAAGAGCAACATTCTGCTCCTCGGCCCCACCGGCTGCGGCAAGACGTACCTGGCGCAGACGCTCGCCAAGCGTCTCAACGTCCCGTTCGCCGTCGCCGACGCGACGGCCCTCACCGAGGCGGGATACGTCGGCGAGGACGTCGAGAACATCCTGCTGAAGCTCCTGCAGGCCGCCGACTTCGACGTCAAGCGCGCCGAGACCGGCATCATCTACATCGACGAGGTCGACAAGATCGCCCGCAAGGCCGAGAACCCCTCGATCACCCGCGATGTGTCGGGGGAGGGCGTCCAGCAGGCGCTGCTGAAGATCCTCGAGGGTACCGTCGCCTCCGTGCCGCCCCAGGGCGGGCGCAAGCATCCGCACCAGGAGTTCATCCAGATCGACACGACGAACGTCCTGTTCATCGTCGCGGGCGCCTTCGCAGGCCTCGAGGACATCATCTCCTCACGCGTCGGCAAGCACGGCGTCGGCTTCGGTGCCCCGCTGCAGGAGAAGGGCAAGGAGCTCGACCTGTTCAGCGAGGTCGAGCCCGAAGACCTGCACAAGTTCGGTCTGATCCCCGAGTTCATCGGGCGGCTCCCGGTCGTCACGTCGGTCGCGCCGCTCGACCAGAAGGCGCTCATCGAGATCCTGACCGGCCCGAAGAACGCGTTCGTCAAGCAGTACCAGCGCATGTTCGAACTCGACGGCGCCGAGCTCGAGTTCGAAGACGACGCGCTGCGGGCGATCGCCGACCTCGCCGTCGCCCGGAAGACGGGCGCGCGGGGCCTGCGAGCGATCCTCGAGGACGTCCTCGGCCCGATCATGTTCGAGATCCCCTCGATCGACGACGTCGCGAAGGTCATCGTGACCCGCGCCGCCGTCACCGAGGGGGCCGAGCCGACCCTGGTTCTGGAGCGCAAGCGCAAGAGCGCTTGACCGGTGCCCCGCGATCTCGGGCCCGTGCGGCTCGTCGAACCGCGTGGCGCCGCGTGGGCAGAGCGATTCGCGGCGGTGTCGGCGCTGGTGGGCGCAACACTCCGCGACGCTCATGTGGAGCACATCGGATCCACTGCGGTGCCGGACTTCCCGGCGAAGGATGCCGTCGACGTGCTCGTCGGCGTCGCGGGTGCGGTTGAGGAGGCCGTGAGCGCTCTGCAACGCGCGGGGTTGCAGCTCGACGGCATCCGTCCCGGTCATGCATGGATGTGGGCCGAGGTCGATCTGCGCAGCGAGGATGCCTCGGGCGGCGCGGTCGTGCACGTCGTCCCGCACGGCGGAGAGATGTGGGTCGCACGGCTCGCCTTCCGAGATATCCTGCGCCGCGACGCACGCGCGCGAGCCGACTACCTCGCCGCCAAGCGCGCCGCGGCGTCGGACAACGCCGACTGGCGAGCGTACACCCGGGCGAAGCATGCCACGGTGGTGCGGCTACTCGGCTCCCGACGCTCGGGGTAGGCGCCGGCGCGTCATCTTCGGCGCAGCACGCGGCCTCGAACGCGATTGTCGGCGCACTCCGCGCTCATCTGTCGGAATGGGGACGTTTCGCGCCGACAAGACTGCCGACCCGACCGTGTCCGAGGCTCCGCGTAGCCTGCCAGGCATGACACGGATCATCTTCGACACGGCGACCTCGCTCAACGGCTGGATCGCGGATGAGGACAACTCGCTCGCCTGGCTCTTCGCTGTCGACGGCGAGACGACCCCCGACGACGAAGTACTACCCCAGAACGTCGGCGCGATGGTGGAGGGGTCGACCACGTATGAGTGGGTGCTGCAGGAGTCGGACATTCTCGCCCACCCGGAGAAGTGGCGGGAGTTCCACGGCGACACCCCGACCTTCGTCTTCACCACGCGCGATCTTCCGGCCCCGGAAGGCGCCGACATCACCTTCGTCTCCGGCGACGTGTCCGATGCGGTGCCCGCGCTCCGTGCGGCAGCGGGGGAGAAGGACATCTGGATCGTCGGAGGAGGCGACCTCGCCGGCCAGTTCCTCGACGCCGGTCTTCTCGATGAGATCGCCGTCTCCATCGCCCCCGTGCTGCTGACCGGCGGGGCGCCGCTTCTGCCGCGACGGCTCGAGTCCGATCGGCTGCGGCTGGTGTCGGCGAAGGCCGTCGGCGCGTTCGCGCGGTTGATCTTCGCGATCGAAGCCGCGCCAGCGGACGCGGCCGGACGAGATGTCCGAGGCCCGCAGTAGCGTGCCGAAATGTCCATCCAACCCTTCACCATCGACATTCCGGACGTCGTGGTCGACGACCTCAGCGGCCGGCTCGCGCGGACGCGCTTCCTCGACGACTCCCCGCGCCGCATGCACTCGGGGATGACGGCGGACTACCTGCGCACACTGGTCGATTCCTGGCGGGCGTTCGACTGGCGCGCGGGAAGCCTGGCTGAACAGGCATCCGCAGTTCTTTGCGGACGTGGACGGCGCAACTCTGCACTTCGCCCATCTGCGTTCGGAGCGAACTGGCGCGCCCGCCCTCCTCGTGATGCACGGATGGCCCCACACGTTCGCACTGCAGCTCGACTTCGCAGACCTGCTCCCCGACTTCGACGTCGTGGTGGTGAGCCTCCCGGGGTTCGCCTTCTCACCGCCGCTCGACGAGCCGATCACCGAGGCGCGGTTCGCCGACCTCATGCACCGCCTGATGACCGAGGTCCTCGGCTACGAGCGCTTCCTCACCTACGGCGAGGACCTGACGGCGAACGTCAGCGACCTCATCGCGGCCTCCCATCCCGACACCGTCGCGGGGATCGTCGTGACACACGCCCACTTCCTGGGCGCGGCCGAGCGCGAAGCGACGACCGATGCCGATGCGCGCGCGTTCTACGACCGCGTGGACGCCGAGGCATACGCGATGAGCGGATACGCGCACCTGCAGCACACCCGACCCGACACGCTCGCCGCAGCGCTCCACGACTCGCCCGCCCGGATCCTCGCCTGGATCGCCGAGAAACTCGTCGAATGGAGCGACACTCCGGTCGGCGACCCGAGCGCTGTCGGACGACGCATCTCGCGCGACCGGATCCTCACGGAGGCGACGCTCTACTGGGTGACACAGTCGATCGGGACGTCGTTCCGGCCCTACTTCGACGGCGGCGGCGGGGACGTGCCTCCGGTCGAGGTTCCTGCTGCGGTCTTCATTCAGCGGCACGAACACGACAACCCCGAATCGGTCGCGCGCAGCTTCTATCGTGATCTCCGCGTGTTCGAGCGGCTCGAAGAAGGCGGGCATTTCGCGGTGGCTGAGGTCCCCGCGGCGATCGCAGAGCGGACGCGCGCCTTCGCACGCGAGATCCCTCTGCACGCGAGATCCGTGCGCTCGCCTGAACGCGGAGGTGCGCCTATCCCTCGAGGCCGCGGCGCTTGAGAAGCGGGGCGATCTCGGCGTCGCGCCCGCGGAAGTCGCGGTAGGCCTCGAGCGGATCCTTCGAGCCTCCGACGCCGAGAAGTCGCTCGCGGAAGCGGTCGCCGTTCGCACGCGTCAGGCCGCCGTTCTCGGTGAACCACTCGACGGTGTCGGCGTCGAGCACCTCGCTCCAGATGTACGAGTAATAGCCCGCGCTGTAGCCGCCCGAGAACACGTGCGCGAAGTACGTCGACGAGTACCGCGTCGGGACGACCGGGTTGTCGAGGCCGATGTCGGCGAGGGCGGACGCCTCGAAGGCGGCGACATCATCGACCGCCGCCGCAGCTGAGGCATCCAACGAATGCCAGGCCTGGTCGAGCCAGGCCGCGGCGAGGTACTCGCTCGTTGCGAAGCCCTGGTTGAAAGTCTCCGAGGCGTGCAGGCGGTCGACGACGTCCTGGGGGAGCGGCTCACCGGTCTCGACATGCCGCGCGTAGTGCGCGAGGACCTCGGGCCACATGATCCACATCTCGTTGACCTGGCTCGGGAACTCCACGAAGTCGCGGAAGACGGCGGTCCCGGAGAAGTGCGGGTAGGTCGTGACGGCGAACAGCCCGTGCAGCGCATGTCCGAACTCGTGGAAGAGCGTCGTGACCTCGTCGAGTGTCAGGAGTGTCGGCTTGCCGGCGGCAGGCTTCGGCACGTTCAGGTTGTTGACGACGACGGGCGAGGTGCCGCGCAGGCGCGACTGCAGCACGATCGAGTTCATCCACGCGCCACCCCGCTTCGTGTCGCGGGTGTAGAGGTCGAGGATGAAGAGGCCGAGGGGCGAGCCGTCGGCATCCTTCACCTCGAACACGCGGGCGTCGGGGTGGTAGGCGGGAAGATCGGGCCGCTCGGTGAAGGTGACGCCGTAGAGCTGGGTCGCAGCCCAGAACACACCGTCCTGGAGCACGCGCTCGGCCTCGAACCACGGGCGGAGCGCCGCCGTGTCGATGTCGTAGGTCGCAGTGCGGACCTTTTCGGTGTAGTACGCCCAGTCGCGCGCTTCGAGCGTGAACGGCTCCGTCCCGGTGTCGGCCGCGGTCTCGTCGATGATCTGCTGCAGCGCGGCCTGCTCCCGCCGCGCGTTGGCGGCCGCCGGCGCGGCGAGCTGACGCAGCATGGCGTGGACGGCCTCGGGCGTACCGGTGGTCTCGTCTGAGGTGATGTAAGCCGCGTGCGAATCGTATCCGAGAAGCGCGGCACGCTCGGCCCGCAACCGCACGATCTCGCGCACGATCACGCGATTGTCGTTCGCGCCACCCCGGACGCCCCGCGAGCGCGACGCCTCCAACAGGCGCGCGCGGCTCGCCCGGTCGGTGAGACGCGCGAGGTAGGGATGCCCGGTGAACAGCGTCAGCGTGACGGCGTACTTCCCTTCGAGTCCCCGGTCAGCCGCGGCCTGCGTGGCGGCGGAGAGCGCGCCCTCATCGAGGCCGTCGAGCTCCTCCGCGGTGTCGAAGACGACGGCGAGGTCGTTCGTGTCGGCGAGCAGGTGCTTCTCGAAGGTGTTGCTGAGCGTCGCGAGGCGCCCGTTGAGATCGGTGAGACGAGACTTCGCGTCGTCGTCGAGGGCCGCACCGGCGTGCGTCATCTCGCGGTAGTGGCGTTCGACGAGGTAGCGCGATTCCGCATCGAGGTCGAGATCGTCGAGCTGCGCGTGCAGGTCGGCGATGCGGGCGTAGAGCGCTGCGTCGAGCGTGATCGCGTCGCGGTGTGCGGACATGAGCGGAGCGAGCGTCTCGTCGATCTCTTGGATCTCCGGTGTCGCGTCGGCGGAGCTCACCGTGTAGAACGTCCGGGCGACAGAGCCGAGCAGGTCGCCGCTGCGCTCGAGCGGAATCATCGTGTTCTCGAAGGACGCAGGTTCCGTCTGCGCCGTGATGGCGGCGATCTCGGCGCGGTGCTGTGCGAACGCTTCCTCGAACGCGGGGAGGTAGTGCTGCGGAGCGATCTCTCGGTAGTCGGGGAGCCCGTACGGGAGCGTCGAAGGAGCGAGGAGGGGGTTGGCCGAGGCATCCGTCATGTCTTCAGCGTACGTCCCCCGAACGCATCCTCTGGAGCACCCGCCGTCCTGCAAAGAGCAGGTTGCAAACAAGAGCTTGCAACCTACTATCTGCAAAGGTATCTTTGCAGCATGACCGAGATCGAGGGACCCGACGAGATGTCCGCAGCGCAGATGCCGCACGCGGAGCGGATGCTGGATGCCGGAGCGTTGCGCGCTCTCGCACACCCGCTGCGCGTCGAGATCTACGACATCCTGAGCCAGTACGGTCCGCAGACCGCGAGCACCCTCGCCGCGATGACGGGGGAGTCCTCCGGCTCGACCAGCTACCACCTGCGCGCGCTCGCCAAACACGATCTGATCCGTGAGGTCGCCGACCGCGGAACGGGCCGGGAGCGTTGGTGGGAGCGTCCGCGCGGCGGAATCAGCTTCACGAACCCGGACGCGATGAAGACGCCGTCCGGCCGCGCCGCCACCCAAGTCGTGATGAGCGAGTTCCTCACGCGGCGCCACCAGCAGCTCATGCAATACGTCAACTCGTCCCTCGTCCCCTCGGGCGTCGTCGACCCCCAAGAGGCGATGATCACAACGGCGAACCTCCGGCTCACCCTCCCGCAGACGATCGACCTCATCTCGCGCATGCAGCACGTGATCGACGAGTTCGCCCGCGCGTACCGCGACCAGGATCCGGATACCGAGGGACTGCGGCCGATCAGCATCCGCGCCGACATCTTCCCCCTCCCCGAGCAAGGAGCATCATCATGAAGCGCACCACCCCCTCCACCCGAGTGATTCCTGCGCACGCGGCCGCATGGGCGCAGTTCGACGACGCTCGTCGCGATCACTCCGCCGTGCACGCGCTGCCCCTCCTGCCGCGCTGACCGTGAGCACCGTGACGACCGTGAGCACCGTGAAGACGAGCGCGGCGACGGCTTCCGCTCCGCGGCGGCCGCTGGGGCGCGACTTCGGCAAGCTCTGGACGGCCGCCGCGTTCAGCAATCTCGCCGACGGCATCGGACGCACGGCGGTGCCGCTCGTGGCCGTCACCCTGACGCAGGACCCGCTGGCGATCTCCGTGATCGGCGCGCTCGCGTTCGTGCCGTGGCTCGTCTTCGGCCTCCCCGCCGGCATGATCGTGGATCGCGTCGACCGGCGCTACATCATGGCGACCGCGAACATCCTCCGCGGCGGCGCCGCCGTGTGGCTCGCGGTGCTCGGGACGACCGGATCGCTGACGCTGTGGGCGCTGTTCGTCGCGACGCTCCTCTTCGGATTCGGCGAGACGCTCTTCGACAACGCCACGAACGCGATCATCCCGAGCGTCGTCCGCCGCGATCAGCTCGATCGCGCGAACGGGTGGCTGCAGGCGGCGCAGGTCACCATCGACAACTTCATCGCGACCCCGATCGGCGGCGTCCTGTTCGCCGTCTCGCTGGCCCTTCCGCTGTGGACCGGATCCGCCGGCTACCTCGTTCCCGTCATCCTCGCGCTTCTCCTGCCGCTCAGCGCCGCGCGCGGCATGGCGAAGGCGACGGATGCCGGATCACGTCCGCGCCCGGTGAGCACGCGAGAGGCTCTCCGCTACCTGGTAGGGCACCGATACCTGCGGTCGATGGTCCTGTTCACCGCGCTGATCGGCTGCTCACTGTCGTTCGCCCAGGCGGCGACGGTGCTCTATCTCCTCGGACCGCTCGGTGTTCCGGTCGCGGCGATCGGCTTCGTCACGGCCGGTATCGGTGCAATGGCCCTCGCGGGATCGCTCGTCGCGTCGCGCCTCGTCGACCGCTTCGGACGCGGCGAGGTCATGTTCGTCGCGATCCTCGTCAGCGGCGTCATGATCGCCCTGACGGGTCTCGCCCCGAACGTCTGGACCGCGGTCGCGGCGTTCGCCGTCTCGGCGGGAGCCGTCTCGATCTGGAACGTGCCGTGGGGGAGTCTGCGACAGCAGATCGTGCCGGCGCCGATCTTCGGACGGGTGCTCGGTGTCAGTCGCACCCTGACCTGGGGTCTCTTCCCGGTCGCGGCGCTCCTCGGCGGGTGGGTCGCCCGCATCGACCTGCGCGTCCCCTTCCTCATCGGGGGCGCGATCATCGTGGTCACGACGCTCGTCGCTGCGCGCCTCATCGTGCGCGGCACGCGCGAAGCGGTGGCGGCGAGCGAGACGGAGCACGCGGAGGCCGGCGGCGAGACCGCGAGGTGACGCGCTGGTGACGCCACCAGAGCGCTCAGGCGAACTCGTCGTCCTGGTCGTGACGCACGACGACACCGCCCGACGCCGTCATTTCGACGATCGTCCCGTCATCGAGTTCGGCGATGGGGCGACCCTCCAGGAAGGTCAGCGTCCAGCGGTGCCGGGGTTGACCCAGGTCATCGTCGGGGAGCGCCCGGTCGACCGCGGCGATCTGCGGACGGAGAGAGGCGGGTACGGCCGCGGGCGGTTCGTCGCCGCTCGTCCAACGCGTTCCGAGCTGCATGTCAGACTCCGCTCTGTTCGGGCTGAGGGGCCAGTTCGACGCTCTCGACGGTCAGGCCGTCGCCTCCGGTGAGGAGCTCGAGCGTCTCGATGCGACCGACGGCCTTGAGGTCGCCCTCTGCGAGGGAGAGTGCCGCGACCACGGCATCCGGCGCCCGCAGCACGATTCGCGCGACGGGCGTCTTCTGCGACGCCTTGGCCTCGGTCTTCGCGCGGCGGATGCCGACGAGCGCGGTGCTCGCGGCCGTGAGGACCGCCGGGTCGCCCTCGATGCCCCGCGGCTCGGGCCAGGGAGCGGTGTGGATCGAGCCGTCCTCGAACCACGACCACGCCTCCTCGGTCGCGAACGCGAGCACGGGGGCGAGGAGGCGCAGAAGCGTCGAAAGGGCGAGACGGAGCGCGAGCGCGGCGGATGCCTGCCCGACGTCGTTCTGGTTGTACGCGCGCTCCTTGACGAGCTCGAGATAGTCGTCGCAGAACGTCCAGAAGAACGCCTCGGTGATCTCCAGCGCCCGCGCGTGGTCGTACGCCTCGAACGCGGCGGTCGCGTCGCGGACCACCTGGTCGAGGGTCGCGAGCATCGCGGCATCCAGCGCGTGGGTCACCTCCGCACCCTCGGGGACGGGGAACGACAGCACGAACTTCGCCGCGTTCAGCACCTTGATCGCGAGGCGTCGACCGATCTTCACCTGGGTCGGGTTCTGGATGTCGAAGGCCGCGTCCGAGCCGAACCGGCTGGAAGCCGACCAGTAGCGCACCGCGTCGGTGCCGTGCCGGTCGAGGATGTCGGCGGGCGTGACGACGTTGCCCTTCGACTTCGACATCTTCTTGCGGTCGGGGTCGAGGATGTAGCCCGAGATCGCGGCATCCGTCCACGGAGCGCGGTCGTCCTCGAGAGCGGAGCGCACCATCGTGGAGAACAGCCACGTGCGAATGATCTCCTGGCCTTGCGGGCGCAGGTCGAAGGGCGCGACGAGGTTCCAGAGCTCCTCGTCGCGCTTCCAGCCGCCGGCGAGCTGCGGGGTGAGCGACGACGTCGCCCACGTGTCGAAGATGTCGCGCTCTCCCTCGAATCCGCCCGGCACACCGCGCTGCGACTCGTCGAAGCCGTCCGGAACGTCGATCGTGGGGTCGATGGGCAGATCGGCGGCGTCGGGCACGATCACGCCGGCCTCCACGCGGTCGCCGTTCTCATCGAGCGGGTACCACACGGGGATCGGGACGCCGAAGAAGCGCTGGCGCGACACCAGCCAGTCGCCGGTGAGCCCGTTCGTCCAGTTCTCGTAGCGCACGCGCATGAAGTCGGGATGCCAGGACATCTCGCGACCGAGGGCGATGAGCTTCTCGCGGAACGCCTCGTCGCGCGCCCCGTTGCGGAGGTACCACTGGCGCGTCGAGACGATCTCGAGCGCCCGGTCTCCCTTCTCATAGAACTTCACCGGGTGGCTGAACGGCTTCGAGATCTCGAGCAGTTCGCCGGATGCCTCCAGCAGCTCGACCATCTTCTTCTTCGCGCTGAACACCGTGAGACCCGCGATCTCCGCGTACGCGGCCTTCGCGGCATCCGTCGTCAACGCATCGGGCGCGTCGGGGAGAACGCGCCCGTCCTTGCCGAGGATCGTGCGGTTCGGCAGGTCGAGCTCACGCCACCACACGATGTCGGTCACGTCGCCGAACGTGCAGACCATCGCGATGCCCGAGCCCTTGTCCTGCTGGGCGAGCGGGTGGGGGAGCACCGGCACCTCGACATCGAAGATCGGCGTACGGACGGTCGTACCGAAGTACGGCTGGTAGCGCTCGTCGCCGGGGTTCGCGACGAGAGCGACGCACGCGGCGAGGAGCTCGGGTCGCGTCGTCTCGATGTGGATGTCGCCCGAGCCGTCGCTCTTGTGGAACGCGATGCGGTGGTAGTTCGCCTGCTGCTCGCGGTCTTCGAGCTCGGCCTGCGCGATCGCCGAGCGGAAGTCGATGTCCCACAGGGTCGGCGCGAGCGACTGGTAGGCCTCACCGCGCTCGAGGTTCCGGAGGAACGCCAGCTGGCTCGTGCGGATCGTGTCGTTCGAGATCGTCCGGTAGGTCTGCGTCCAGTCGACCGAGAGGCCGAGCTGGCGGAACAGCGCCTCGAACTGCTTCTCGTCCTCGAGCGTGAGCTCTTCGCACAGCTCGATGAAGTTGCGGCGGCTGATCGGCACCTGATCGGCCGGCTTCAGGCTCTTCGCGTCGCCGTGGAACGGCGGCTCGAAGTCGGCGTCGTAGGGGAGCGAGGTGTCGCAGCGCACGCCGTAGTAGTTCTGCACGCGACGCTCGGTCGGCAGGCCGTTGTCGTCCCAGCCCATCGGGTAGAACACGGTCTTGCCGCGCATGCGCTCATACCGCACCTTCACATCGGTGTGCGTGTAGCTGAACACGTGGCCGATGTGGAGCGATCCCGACGCAGTCGGCGGCGGAGTGTCGACCGAGTAGACGCCACCGCGCCCGGTGCCCTTGGCCGCATCGCGGTCGAAGAGATAGGTGCCGTCCGCGGTCCACGCGGCATCCCACTTCTGCTCGAGGCCTTCCAGGGCGGGCTTGTCGGGAATCTGCGCGTTCGACATATGGGTCTCCTCGAGCGATATGTGCGGCACTGTGTGAGCGTGCCTGAGTGTGGGTTGTGCGCCCAGTCTACCGGGCCGCCCCGCACGCGGTGGCGGCGGGCGCTGCCCGGTGCGCGCGATCCCGGTTCACAACTCAGGCAGAATCCGCGCTCCGGCCGTTCGGGGGCGCGTGGCGTGCAGATCTGCCTGAGTTGTGTTCGGACGGCCGTCGTCGCCGCCGCCGCCGGTCGTCGTAAGCTCCGTCGCCCCCGGCTCACAACTCCGGAGATTCGGTGCTCGCGGCGGCAGGACCTCGCGCGATGGCGCGGCCCGCGCCTCGGCGCACCTCGCATCTCCGGAGTCGTGTACACCGGCTCTTCCCCACAACAGGCTTCTGTATGCTATCTTGCTAGCATGCAAGCAGAGTCAGGCGGCGCCGCGGCGAAGGCGCAATTCAACGTGTACCTGCCGCCGACTCTCATCCGAGAGGTCAAACATCGCGCGATCGACGACGGCGTATCACTGTCGGCGCTGGTCGAGCGAGCCCTGACGAGCTACCTGGAGGAGGCATCGTGAACACCGTCCAAGCCATCCACTACACGACCCAGCCCGAGCGCTGGCACGCTCTCGCAGAGGCGATCGGACTCGCGCCGCACGGCGTGCCGCAGCACATGTGGAGCGAGTTCGACGGCGACGGCATCCTCGCTGTCCATGCTGTGGAGACGGGGGATGCCGCGGCCGACACCACGGAGCTCCATCTCCTCGTCGATGACCTCGACGCCGTCGAGCGGGCTCTCGGCGCAGCCGGCATACCGAACGAGCGGACCGTGCTCGACGACATCGGTCCGCTCCTCACGGCGACCTCCGCCTCGGGAGTACGCGTGTCGGCGACGCAGCCTTTGCGGCGGGCAGCAGACGGCACCGTGGTCCAGCCGATCTGGTACGACACCGACGTCGCGACCGTGCGCCCCGTGCTCACGGCGTTCGGTCTCGTGGAGACGATCGCGGCCGATTCGGGCGCGTGGATCGAGTTCCGCGCCCCGGGCGGCGGATCGATTGCGTTCCATCGGGGCGACACGGCGGGCGTCGTCCTGGGCATGTCGTCGACCGGCGACCTCGATGCACTCACGGAGCGGCTGGCGACGGTGGGGTTTGACGCCGACGTCCACGATGAGGCCTACAACCGCACCGCGCTCGTGACGACACCCGAGGGCTGGCGGCTCTGGATCAACGGCGCCTACGAGGACATGTACGGCTACCGCCGCGTCACCGACGCGTGAGCGCCTCCCACTCGCGGCGCGCCACCGCGAACGCGAGGCGGGGCATGTCGACACCGCGGTAGTGGGTCGTGAAGGTGCGGCGCACCGTCATCCCGAGGCGGATCGCGACGTTCATCGATGCGACGTTCGTCGAGCGTACCTTCGCGTAGAGCTCGTCGATCGGGAGAGTCTCGAACGCCCAGTCGCGGCAGGCGGATGCCGCCTCCACCGCATACCCGCGATGCCAGTGCGCACGCTGGAACAGGTAGCCGACCTCGATCACCTCGTCATCGTCAATGCGCTGCCGCGTGATGCCGCACTGCCCGATCATCTCGCCGCTCTCCCTGAGCACGACCGCCCACAGGCCGAATCCGTCGTCGCGGTAGCGCTCCTGCTGGCGGCGCAGCCAGTCCGCCGACTCGGCGTCGGTGAAGGCGCCCTCGTATGCGGTCATCGCGACGGGGTCGTGAAGGACCTTGCGCAGAGCGGGCAGGTCGGCATCCGTCATCTCGCGCAGCTCGAGGCGCGCAGTCTGAACGATCACGGCGCGACCCGGATGCCGAGCGCGTGCGCCAACGAGACGGCGTGCACCTCGGCCTGCCGCGCCTCGAGCGTCGCCCCGGAGAGTCCGCGCGGGTCGGTGTAGGAGAGCGCCTCGAGGCCGCGAAGATCGAGGTCGGCGGCGCGCAGCCCGCGCGTGTCGACCTCATCGGCGCGACAGTCGACGAAGCGCACGCGCGTGAGCGTCGCTTCGGGCAGATCGAGCGCGCCGATCGTGCAGTCCGCGAAGAGCACGTCGACGAGATCGGCCGAGGGAAGCGTCAGATAGTCGATGCGGATGCCGCGGAGCACGACACCGTCCCATGCGGCGCGCAGGGCGTCGAACGTGCCGATCCGCCCGCCGGTCAGCTCGACATTCCGCCACGTCGCGTCCCGCACGATGAGCTCCGCAGCGCGCGCCTCGGCGAGGACGACGTCGGAGAAGGTGGAGCCCGTGAGGTCCAGACGGTCGACGGCGGGGGAATCGATGCGCGATTCGGCGATGCGGGAGTGGGCGGCCGACACGCCGCCCGCGAGTGCGGTGACGCGGACGCCGATGAGATCCGCACGGGCCGCGAGTCCCTCGAGATCGTCGAGATCGTCGAGGTCGTCCGGGAGGTCCGGGGTCACGGCGCGCGGCGGTGCGGGGGAGCCCGCGGGAGAGTCACTGCGTCGAGGCATCCTCCGACCCTACGCGCATGCGCCACCGGTATGATGGGCGGATCAGCTGCGATCCGGCCATCACCGGGGAGCTCGCGGAAGAACGTCCGGGTCACGACGACCGGGTCACTAGAACCGCGCGGGGCAGGCCCGTGACAGCCGCAGGAGAGCGGGTGGATGCCTCGACATCCGCCAAGCGGGGTGGTACCGCGGTCGGCGCGAAAGCACGGATCGTCCTCGCAGGAACGCACGCAATGCACCTGCTGGAGTGACATGACCTACCCTCGCCCTTCGACTTCCGCTTTCGGTCCCGCCGCCGACAGCGTCTCGCCGAGCCCGCGCTTTCCCGAGATCGAGCGCGAGGTGCTCGCCTTCTGGGCGGCGGACGACACGTTCCGCGCGTCGATCTCGCAGCGCGAGGGCGCCGAGGAGTGGGTCTTCTACGACGGCCCGCCGTTCGCGAACGGCCTGCCGCACTACGGACACCTGCTCACCGGGTATGCCAAGGATCTCTTCCCGCGGTTCCAGACGATGCGCGGCAAGAAGGTCGATCGCGTCTTCGGGTGGGACACGCACGGGCTTCCCGCCGAGCTCGAGGCGATGAAGCAGCTCGGGCTCACCGAGAAGGACGAGATCGTCGAGATGGGCATCGCCGCGTTCAACGAGAAGGCGAAGGAGTCGGTGCTCGAGTACACCGAGCAGTGGGAGGACTACGTCACCCGCCAGGCGCGCTGGGTCGACTTCGAGCGCGGCTACAAGACGCTCGATGTGACCTACATGGAGTCGGTGCTCTGGGCGTTCAAGACCCTGTGGGACAAGAACCTGGCCTACGAGGGCTACCGCGTGCTGCCCTACTGCTGGCGTGACGAGACCCCGCTGTCGAACCACGAACTGCGCATGGACGACGACGTCTACAAGATGCGTCAGGACCCGTCCGTCACCGTCACCTTCCCCCTCGTCGGGCAGAAGGCCGAGGCGCTCGGCCTCACCGGCGTCCGCGCGCTCGCGTGGACCACGACGCCCTGGACCCTCCCGACGAACCTCGCCCTCGCCGTCGGCCCCGACATCTCGTACGTCGTCGTGCCCGCCGGCCCGCTCGGCGCGGCAGACGTCCCCGCGGGCGACGACACCGAGTCCGCCGCCGCGCACCGCTACCTGCTCGCCGCCGAGCTCCTCGCGGGCCACGCGAAGGAGCTCGGCTACGAGAGCGCGGCCGAGGCGGCGGATGCCGTCGAGCGCACGCTCCTCGGAACCGAGCTCGCCGACGTCCACTACGACCGGCTCTTCGACTACTACGCGGACGAGGACGTCTGGGGCACCGGCACCGCGTGGCGCATTCTCGTCGATGACTACGTCACGACGACCGACGGCACGGGCATCGTCCACCAGGCTCCCGCCTACGGTGAGGACGACCAGCGGGTGACGGGCGCCGCCGGCATCCCGCTCATCATGAGTCTCGACGACGGCGGACGCTTCCTGCCGCAGGTCACCGACGTCGCCGGCGAGCTGTGGATGGATGCCAACCGCCCGCTCATCCGACTGCTGAAGGCCGAAGGGCGCCTGCTCCGCGAGGCATCCTACGAGCACTCCTACCCGCACTGCTGGCGCTGCCGGAACCCCCTTATCTACAAGGCCGTGTCGAGTTGGTTCGTGCGCGTCACGGAGATCAAGGACGACCTGCTCGCCTACAACGAGCAGATCACCTGGGCGCCCGAGAACGTCAAGCACGGGCAGTTCGGCAAGTGGCTCGAGGGCGCGCGCGACTGGTCGATCAGCCGCAACCGCTTCTGGGGCTCGCCCATCCCGGTGTGGAAGAGCGACGACCCCGAGCACCCGCGCGTCGACGTGTACGGCTCCCTTGCCGACCTCGAGCGCGACTTCGGCCGCCTGCCGACGAACGAGGCGGGCGAGGTCGACCTGCACCGTCCGTTCATCGACGAGCTGACCCGGCCGAACCCCGACGATCCGACCGGCCAGTCCACGATGCGCCGCATCGAGGACGTCTTCGACGTGTGGTTCGACTCGGGCTCCATGCCGTACGCGCAGGTGCACTACCCGTTCGAGAACCGCGAGTGGTTCGACACGCATTCGCCCGCCGACTTCATCGTCGAGTACATCGGGCAGACGCGGGGCTGGTTCTACGTCATGCACGTGCTCTCCGGCGCGCTGTTCGGGCGCCCCGCGTTCTCGGGCGTCGCCTGCCACGGCATCGTGCTCGGCAGCGACGGGCTCAAGATGTCGAAGTCGCTCCGGAACTACCCCGATGTGAGCGAGGTCTTCGACCGCGACGGCTCCGACGCGATGCGCTGGTTCCTGATGGCCTCGTCGGTCCTCCGCGGCGGCAACCTGATCGTGACGGAGGAGGGCATCCGCGCGGGCGTACGGGAGTTCCTCCTGCCGGTGTGGAACGCGTGGTACTTCTTCGCTACGTACGCCAACGCCGCCGGCGGTTCGGACGGTTCGGGCTACGAAGCGCAGTGGCGCACCGACTCGACGGACGTCCTCGACCGATACATCCTGGCGCTCCTCGGCGACCTCGTCCGCGATGTCGCCGCCGACCTCGACGCGCTCGACTCGACGACGGCGGCCGCGCGCCTGCGCGACTTCGCCGAAGCGCTGACGAACTGGTACATCCGCCGCTCCCGCGACCGGTTCTGGGTGGGGGTGACCGACGACCCCGCGAGCGCCGAGGCCTTCGACACGCTCTACACGGTGCTCGAGACGCTGACCCGCGTCGCAGCCCCCCTCATTCCGCTCGTCTCCGAGCGCATCTGGCAGGGACTGACAGGCGGCCGCAGCGTCCACCTGACCGACTGGCCGGATGCCTCAGCGTTCCCCGCCTCGCCCGAGATCCGTACCGCGATGGATGCCGTCCGTGAGGTGTCGAGCGTCGCGAACGCCCTCCGCAAGAAGGAGGGCAAGCGCGTGCGGCTGCCGCTGCCGCAGCTCACGGTCGCCGTGCACGACGCCGATGCCCTCGCGCCGTTCGAGGACATCGTGCGCGACGAGCTCAACGTCAAGGAAGTGCGCCTCGTTGAGCTCACCGACGGTCTCGCCGAGCAGTACGGCATCAGCCAGCGCCTCTCGGTCAACGCGCGGGCGGCCGGCCCGCGCCTCGGCAAGCAGGTCCAGCACGTCATCGCGGGTGCCCGCTCGGGTGTCTGGAGCGTCGAGGACGGCGTGGTCGTCGTCGACGGCGTCGCGCTGGAGGAAGGCGAGTACGATCTGACCCTCGAGGCCGGCGACATCGCCGAGGGAACAGCCATCGCACTTCTCGCGGACGGCGGCTTCGTGCTCCTCGACACGACGACGACGCCCGAGCTCGAGGCCGAGGGTCTCGCGCGCGACGTGATCCGCGCCGTGCAAGAGACGCGCCGCGCCGCCGACTTCGACGTCAGCGACCGTATCCGCCTGCAGCTGCTCTTCGACGACGACGACGACGCCCGCGCCGTCGCCTCGGCGTTCGACGCGGCCGACGTCGCGGGTGAGACGCTCGCCCTCGACTACGCGGTCGTCGCCCCCGGCGGCGAGGCGCTCGTCGGCGAGGGCTCGCTCCTCGCCGCGGCCGAGACCGTCGATGCGGAGTACACGGCATCCGTCGCCGCACGAACCTACGCCAATGCCGGCGGATTCTCCGTCGCCGTCACCCGGATCGGAGACACCGCATGAGCGATCGCTCCCGCGCCGACGCCGTCTACGAGGCGCTCCTCCTGCGGCAGGGGGAGCAGTGGGTGCAGCCCCGCGTCGAGCGCACGCAGCGCGTCCTCGAACTGCTCGACGACCCGCAGAAGACCTACCGCGTCGTCCACATCACGGGCACCAACGGCAAGACCTCGACGGCGCGCATGATCGAATCGATCGTGCGCGCGCACGGCCTGCGGACGGGCCTGTTCACGAGCCCGCACCTCGAGCGCTTCACAGAGCGGATCGTGATCGATGGCGAGCCCATCGACGACGCGCTCGTCGCCGCGGCGTGGGAGGAGATCGAGCCGTTCGTCGGCCTGGTCGATGCGGAGCTCGAGGCATCCGGCGACGCGCCCCTGACGTTCTTCGAGCTGCTGACCGTGCTCGCCTTCGTCGCGTTCGCGGACGCACCCATCGACGTCGCGGTGATCGAAGTGGGGATGGGCGGGTCGTGGGACTCGACGAACACCGCCGACGGCGACGTCGCCGTGTTCGCTCCGATCGACCTGGACCACGCCGACCGGCTCGGCGACACGATCGGCGAGATCGCGTCGGTCAAGGCGGGGATCATCAAGCCCGGTGCCGCCGTCGTCTCCGCCGTGCAGCACCCGGATGCCGCCCGCGCGATCCTCGCCCGCGCGCAGGAGGTCGACGCCTCCGTCGCGTTCGAGGGCCCGCGGCAGGGGTTCGAGCTCACCGATCAGCGCCTCGCGGTCGGCGGTCAGCAGATCTCCGTGCGCGGGCTCGCCGGTCGGTACGACGACCTGTACCTGCCGCTCTACGGCGCTCACCAGGGGCACAACGCGGCGCTCGCGATCGTCGCGGTCGAGTCGCTCATCGGCGGGGCGGAGCAGGGACTGGCTCCGGATGCCGTGGCCGAAGGCCTCGCCGAGGTCACCTCGCCCGGCCGCCTCCAGCTCGTCGGCGTCGCACCCACCGTGCTCGTCGACAGCGCCCACAACCCGCACGGCGCACGATCACTGGTCGCGGCCCTCGCCGACTCGTTCGACTTCGACGAGTGGGGCATCGTCCTCGGCGCGTTCACCGACAAGGACCTCGCGGGCATCGTGCAGACCGTCGCGCCCGTCGCGACGCACCTCTTCGCCACCGCGCCGGAGTCCGAGCGCGCCGCCGAGCCCGATGCGATCGCCGACCTCGCCGAGGCAGCGGGCGCGCAAGTCACGGTCCACCGCGACCTCGCCGACGCCGCCGACGCCGCGCGCGAGTGGGCAGCGTCGTCCGATCGTCGGGCCGTCGTGATCGCGGGCAGCGTCGTTCTTGCCGGTCAAGCGATGCAGCTTGCGGCGGACGAGGACTGGAAGGACGGGTGGCAGGCGTGAGCGACGCATCCGACGCGCCCCAGGCATCCGGGCCTGCCGCAGCCGCCGGGCGACCCGTCCGGCGCTCGCGTCGCGCCCGCGGCGCCGCGGAGTCTCTCGCTTCGGTCGTCCTCGGTTTCGAGGCGATCGTCGTCTTTCTCGGCGGCCTCGCGCTCTACGGGCTCGACGCGCTGCCCGCCGGCATCCCCGCCTGGTGGGGAATCGTGCTGGGGAGCGTCCTGGCCGTCCTCATGATCGCCACGACGGGCGTCCTCCGGTATCGGTGGGGCATCGCGCTCGGGTGGTTCTGGCAGCTCGTCGTCGTGCTCGGCGCCATCTGGGTGCCCGCGCTCGGGCTCGTGGGCCTCATTTTCGGCGCCATGTACGCGTATGCGACGATCAAAGGCGGAGCGCTCGACCGCCGCAACGCGGCGCGCGCCGCAACGAACGGAGACTGACACATGCCCACCGAAGAGACTCTCGTCCTCGTCAAGCCTGACGGCGTCGCACGCGGCCTCACCGGCGCGATCCTCGCCCGCATCGAGGCGAAGGGCTACGCGCTCGTCGACATCAAGCTCGTCGAGCCCGACCGGGAACTCCTCGAGCAGCACTACGAGGAGCACGCCGGCAAGCCGTTCTACGAGCCGCTCGTCGAATTCATGATGTCCGGTCCGTCGGTCGCCATCCGCCTCGCGGGGAACCGCGTCATCGAGGGCTTCCGCTCCCTCGCGGGCACGACCGACCCGACGACCGCCGCCCCCGGGACGATCCGCGGCGACTTCGGCCGCGACTGGGGCCTGAAGGTCCAGCAGAACCTCGTGCACGGCAGCGACAGCCCGGAGTCGGCGGCGCGCGAGCTGGCCATCTGGTTCTGACACCCGTCGGCGCCTTGTGCCGAGAGGCGCCGACAGGGTCTCGTCGGCGCAGATCGTCGTCACCACGGTGGATGCCGACGATGTGCGCCGACCCTTCCCGCGCACAGCGCGATCTGCGCCGCCGACTCAGACGTCGACGGGTCAGAAGATGACGTCGATGAGCTGGGGAATGGCGTCCAGGCGGAACTGCGCGAGGAGCAGCACGATCGCGTAGGACACGAGCGCCATGAGCGGCACCCACGGCGTCATCGCGCGCCCGGCGGCCCTCGTCTTGGGCGCGTCGGACACGACGCCGGCGCGGAACATGAAGACCCACACGGCGTAGAACGTCGGAATCGTCACGAGCCACGTCACCATGCACCAGGGGCAAAGGGTCCCGAGCACGTAGATCGACTGGCTGATGAGCCACAGCACGAACCCGAACGCGAACGTGATGCCGGCCGCGAACAGCCACCAGAACCAGCGCGCGAAGCGCGCACCGGCGAGCACCGCCATTCCGACGACGATCGGCGCGACCCACCCGGTGAGACCGAGAATCGGGTTCGGGAATCCGAAGACGCTGCCCTGCCACGAGTCGAGGTTCGCGGTGCACTGCACGATGATGCTGAAATCGCAGGATGCCGGCCCCGCGTTCGGGTCGGCGAGGGCGTGGAACTTCTCGACGGTCAGCGCGAAGGCCGCGATCCAGCCGATGACGCCGGCGATGACGAGCCAGACGGCGAGGCCGCGGGGGCGCGCGTCGATGGTGCGGGGAGGCATGCCGCGATTATGGCATCCGCTCCCTATGCCGCCGCCGAGCGGTCGTGATCTGCGCATTTCAGGCGCGATAGTGGAATAATGAGGGCCGATGCTCCTCGCGGCCGCTCCGCAGAGCCGGCATCACAGAAGACTTCGGGCGATGAACGCCCTTGGCAGCACGACCCCCGCCACGGTGCGGGTGAGGCTGCAGACCGTATGAGTTCGCGGTACCTCCGGACCGGAGCGTCACCGCCAGATTTGCCCGGGCAGGCCCGCGGAGCCGCCCGCTAGGAGTAAGCCAGAGATGGCCGATGAGCACAATGAACACACGGATCCCGCACACCTCGACGGCTCCGCTGAGCTGACCGACGGCGTGCCCGCCTCCGGTGCGGACGACGCGCAGGCGGATGCCGACGCGCTGGTCGCCGGCGAGGAGATCATCGACGAGTCCGTGGTCGACGTGGAGATCGCGCCCGACGCCCTCGTCGACGAGGCGCTCGACGCCCTGACCGAGGTTCCCGCGGGCGTCGCCGACGCGACTGCGGAGGCCGCCGAGCCCGAGACTCGGGATGCGGAGGCCGCCGAGCCCGAGCGTCCCGCCGAGCCCGAGTCTCCCGCCGAGCCGGAACCGCTCACGGCGGTCTCGCTCGGCCTGCTCCCTGCCGAGTTCGTCTCGCAGGTGTCGACCCAGCTCATGTTCTACGCGCCCGAAGTCGTGGCCCTCCCCGCCCGCCCGGGTCAGGGCGACGACGCACGCGACGAGCAGGGCGGTGAGTCCGGGTCGAGCGCCCGTCGCCGCAACCGTCGCCGTGGCGGCGGGGGACAGGCATCCGACGGTGATGAGTCCGGCGAGGCCCGCGGGGGTCGTCAGCCGCGTCAGCGCGCGGTGGAGCTCATCACCGAGCCGCAGCGCATCAAGGGCTCGACCCGTCTCGAGGCGAAGAAGCAGCGTCGCCGCGACGGCCGTGAGGCGGGCCGGCGCCGCACGGTCGTCACCGAGGCGGAGTTCCTCGCGCGCCGCGAGGCGGTCGACCGCGACATGATCGTGCGCTCGAAGAACGGGCGCATCCAGATCGCCGTGCTCGAGGACAACGTGCTCGTCGAGCACTACGTTGCGCGCAGCCAGGAGTCCTCGCTCATCGGCAACGTGTACCTCGGCCGCGTTCAGAACGTGCTCCCCTCGATGGAGGCCGCGTTCGTCGACATCGGCCGGGGGCGCAACGCCGTCCTTTACTCCGGCGAGGTCGATTGGGATGCCGTCGAGACCGGCAACCAACCCCGTCGCATCGAGCTCGCGCTGAAGTCCGGCGACCGCGTCCTCGTCCAGGTCACCAAAGACCCGGTCGGGCATAAGGGCGCCCGCCTCACGAGCCAGATCTCGCTTCCGGGCCGCTACCTCGTGTACGTGCCCGGCGGAGCGATGAACGGCATCTCGCGGAAGCTTCCCGACACCGAGCGCGCGCGCCTCAAGCGCATCCTCAAGGAGGTGCTCCCCGAGTCGAGCGGCGTGATCGTCCGCACCGCGGCCGAGGGCGCGACCGAAGAGCAGCTGACGCGTGACGTGCAGCGCCTCACCGCGCAGTGGGAGAACATCTCCAGCCAGGTCGAGTCGATCCAGGCGCCGGCGCTCCTCCACTCCGAGCCGGATCTGCTCGTCAAGATCGTCCGCGACGTCTTCAACGAGGACTTCTCGAAGATGCTCATCCAGGGCGAGGATGCCTACCAGACCATCACGTCCTACCTCGCCGCCGTCGCCCCCGACCTCCTCGAGCGCGTGGAGAAGTACGAGGACGAGCAGGATCCCTTCGACCGCTTCCGCGTGACGGAGCAGATCGAGAAGGCGCTCGACCGCAAGGTCTGGCTGCCCTCCGGCGGCTCGCTCGTCATCGACCGCACCGAGGCGATGACGGTCGTCGACGTCAACACGGGCAAGTTCGTCGGCTCGGGCGGCAACCTCGAAGAGACCGTCACGAAGAACAACCTCGAGGCGGCCGAGGAGATCGTCCGCCAGCTGCGGCTGCGCGACATCGGCGGTATCATCGTCGTCGACTTCATCGACATGGTCCTCGAGTCGAACCGCGATCTCGTGCTACGCCGCCTCATCGAGTGCCTGAGCCGCGACCGGACGAAGCACCAGGTCGCCGAGGTCACCTCGCTCGGGCTCGTCCAGATGACCCGCAAGAAGCTGGGTCTCGGGCTCCTCGAGACCTTCAGCGAGCCGTGCGAAGTGTGCGCCGGTCGCGGTGTCATCGTCCACCACGACCCGGTCGTGAAGCACCGCGGCCCCGCGCAGTCGAACGGCTCGGGTAACGGTCGCCGCTCCCGGCAGGGTTCGTCGCCCTCCGGGTCGAACGGCTCGGGTAACGGCGGCACGCACGTCATCACCGAGGGCGCGAAGTCGGCCCTCGCGGCGATCGCGGCCTCCACGATCCACACCCCCGCCGATGAGGTCGACGCCGTGAACGCCGGCGTCGTCGAGGTGGCCGAGACGCCCGCCGAGCCCGTCAAGAAGCCGCGTCGCAAGCGCGGCGAGGGCCGCCAAGGCGGCGCACGCGGAGAGAAGGCGGATGCCTCGGCATCCGCTCCGAAGACGGAGAAGGACCTGCTGCTCGACTCCGTCCTCAGCGCGCTGCCCGAGCCCAAGGCGCCCGGTCAGGGTCGCGGCCGTCGCCGCGTGACGACGGCGGCGCTCAGCGGCACGCCGGTCGCCGCGACGCCCGGCGAGTCGGGCCCGTCGGAGGCGTAGTCCCGCCGCGGCGATCTCGATCAGCCAGGGGATGCGCGACCCCGCCGGCGCACTCGATCAGCGGCGGGGTGCGCGACGCTCGCGGGCCGTCACCCGCAGCCCCGACGCGATGAGGCGGCGGACGAGCTCGTGACCGCTGACATGCTCAGCGCCGGCGGCGACGAGGCGGGGGAGAGCATCGCCCGGCACGTCGTAGTGATCGAGGTCGAACGCGCGTCGAGGAATGCCGTTCGCCGCAGCGAAGGCGTGCAACTCATCCAGATCGGTGTCGGTGACCAGGTGTGCCCACAGCCGGCCGTGCGCGGGCCAGCGCGCGTCATCGACAAGGATCGCCATCCCTCCATCGTACGAACCCGCGACACGCCCGGGGCGCGCTTTTGCCCCTTGCCCCGGCATCCGGTAGAGTAGTCGCTTGGTGCGTCGAGGTTCTGCCTCCGCGCTCGCAGACTCGTCAGGGACTTTCCGTTCCGCAGGACAACCGGAGCCGTGCGCTCCACAGAAGAAACAGGTGTGAAGTGGTTTACGCAGTTGTGCGCGCCGGCGGCCGGCAGGAGAAGGTCGAGGTCGGCACGATCGTCGTTCTCGATCGTCAGAAGGCCAAGGTCGGCGAGAAGCTCGAGCTGCCCGCCGTGCTGTTCGTCGACGGCGACACCGTCACGACCGACGCGGACAAGCTCGCGAAGATGACCGTCACCGCCGAGGTCCTCGGCGAGGAGCGCGGCCCGAAGATCGTGATCCAGAAGTTCAAGAACAAGACCGGTTACAAGAAGCGCCAGGGCCACCGTCAGGACCTCACGCGCGTCAAGATCACCGGCATCAAGTAAGTCTCGAAAGGCGCAGAGATGGCACACAAAAAGGGCGCAAGCTCCACCCGTAACGGTCGTGACTCCAACGCCCAGCGACTGGGCGTGAAGCGCTTCGGCGGCCAGCAGGTCCTCGCCGGCGAGATCCTCGTCCGTCAGCGCGGCACGCACTTCCACCCCGGCGCGAACGTCGGCCGCGGTGGCGACGACACGCTGTTCGCCCTCGCCGCCGGTGCGGTCGAGTTCGGCGCGAAGGGCGGCCGCAAGATCGTCAACATCGTCACCGCCGAGTGACCCCGCGTACGCGCACACGGTAGTCACTGCGCTCACGCACACACAGCATTCGTGACGGGGCGGGCCCCATCGGAGATCCTCCGATGACCCGTCCCGTCACTTTTTCATAGGCGGACCGTGGGGGAGACCCGACGGCCAGAACCGCCCCGACCGCGAAGGAGAGCTCATGGTCACGTTCGTCGATCGAGTGACGCTGCACCTGCGTGCCGGCAAGGGCGGCAACGGCTGCGTCTCGGTGCGCCGCGAGAAGTTCAAGCCCCTCGCCGGCCCCGACGGCGGAAACGGGGGACACGGCGGTGACGTCGTGCTGGTCGCCGACCCGCAGGTGACGACCCTTCTCTCGTACCACCACTCGCCGCACCGCTCCGCCGGCAACGGTGGCTTCGGCATGGGCGACAACCGCTCCGGTGCGATGGGAGAGAGCCTCGAGCTCGCCGTTCCCGTCGGCACCGTGGTGAAGGATGCCGACGGCGAGACCTTCGCCGATCTGATCGTCCCCGGCATGCGGTTCGTCGCGGCGCCCGGCGGGCAGGGCGGCCTCGGCAACGCGGCCCTCGCGAACCCGAAGCGCAAGGCCCCGGGCTTCGCGCTGCTCGGCACGCCCGGCTGGGAGGGCGATGTCGTCCTCGAGCTGAAGACGGTCGCCGATGTTGCGCTCGTCGGCTACCCGTCGGCGGGCAAGTCCAGCCTCATCGCCGCGATCTCCGCCGCGCGGCCCAAGATCGCCGACTACCCCTTCACGACGCTGCACCCGAACCTCGGCGTGGTGCAGGCCGGCGACGTGCGCTACACCGTCGCCGATGTGCCCGGCCTCATCGAGGGCGCGAGCGAGGGCAAGGGTCTGGGCCTTGAGTTCCTCCGCCACGTCGAGCGTTGCACCGCGCTCGTCCACGTCCTCGACTGCGCGACCCTCGAGCCGGGTCGCGACCCGCTGAGCGACCTCGACGTCATCCTCGAAGAGCTCGGCAACTACCCCGTGCCGGAAGGGCAGATCCCGCTGCTCGAGCGCCCCCAGCTCGTTGCGCTGAACAAGGTCGACGTTCCGGAGGCGAAGGATCTCGCCGATCTGGTCCGTCCCGAGCTCGAAGAGCGCGGCTACCGCGTCTTCGAGATCTCGACCGTGAGTCACGAGGGCCTGCGCCCGCTGACCTTCGCCCTCGCCGACATCGTCGCGCGGCACCGCATCGAGCAGGAGTCCGCGCCCGCCCCCGAGCGCGTCATCATCCGCCCGCAGGGCTCCGAGCGCGAGTTCGAGATCCGCGTCGAGGGCGGAACGTACGGCAACGTCTACCGCATCCTCGGCGCGAAGCCCGTGCGCTGGGTGCAGCAGACCGACTTCCAGAACGAAGAAGCCGTCGGCTTCCTCGCCGACCGGCTCGAGAAGCTCGGCGTCGAAGACGAGCTCTATCGCGTCGGCGCCGTCGCCGGGTCGACGGTCGTCATCGGCGAAGGCGACGCGGTCGTGTTCGACTGGCATCCCTCGCTGTCGTCCGCCGCCGAGCTCATGACGGCCCCGCGCGGTACCGATCCGCGCCTCGACCTCAACCCCCGCCGCACGACCTCGCAGCGCCGTGAGCGCTATCACGAGCGCATGGATGCCAAGGCGGAGGCCCGGGCCGAGCTCGAGAGCGAACGACTCGCCACGACGGCGGACTGGGACGACGAGTGGGTGGAGAGCGACGAGTCGTGAGCATCTCGGATCGTGCGGGCATCGCCGGGGCGCGCCGCGTCGTGGTGAAGGTCGGCTCATCGTCGATCAGCGGCGAGAACGCCGGCAAGATCCAGCCGATCGTCGAAGCGCTCGCGGCCGCGCACGCGCGCGGCACCGAGGTCGTCCTCGTCTCGTCCGGCGCCATCGCGACCGGTATGCCGTACCTCGCACTCGATGAGCGACCCGTCGACCTCGCCACCCAGCAGGCGGCGGCCGCCGTCGGGCAGAACGTCCTCATCTACCGCTACCAGGACGCCCTCCGCCCCTTCGCGATCGTCGCGGGCCAGGTACTCCTCACCGCCGGGGACCTCGAGAACCCGACGCACCGCTCCAACGCGCGTCGCGCCATGGAGCGGCTCCTCGGCCTGCGCATCCTCCCGATCGTCAACGAGAACGACACCGTCGCAACCCACGAGATCCGGTTCGGCGACAACGACCGTCTCGCCGCGCTGGTCGCGGCGCTCATCGGTGCCGATGCGCTCGTGCTCCTCAGCGACATCGAATGCCTGTACACGAGGCCGCCGAGCGAGCCGGGCGCCCGCCCCATCGACACGGTCGCCTTCGGCGACGACCTCGCCGGGTTCGAGTTCGGCTCCGTCGTCGTCAACAGCGTCGGCACCGGGGGAGCGGCGACGAAGGTGTCGGCAGCGAAGCTCGCCGCGGCGGAGGGCGTCGGCGTGCTCGTGACGAGCGCCGACCTCGTCGTCGAAGCGCTCGAAGGTGCACCGATCGGCACCTGGTTCGCCCCCGACCCGCACGCGGTGCCCGCCTCCGGTACCGGCTCCATCCCCGTGGCGCCGGCGCGCGGCTGAGCGACCCGGGCCCCGAGACGCTCCAGGCCCTCGATACACTGACGGGATGACTGTCACCGCGACCACCGCGCGCGAACGCATGGAGCGCGCGAAGGATGCCGCCCGTTCGGTCGCCCTGCTGAGCGACGCCGACAAGGCTCGGGCTCTGCGCGCGATCGCCGCCGCACTAGAGGCATCCTCCGCCGACATCATCGCCGCCAATGCCGACGACCTCGCCCGCGGTACGGAGAACGGTCTCTCCGCGGGTCTGCTCGACCGCCTCCGTCTCGACGAGACGCGCGTCGCGGCACTCGCGCGCGCGGTGCGGGACGTCGCCGAGCTCCCCGACCCCGTCGGTCGCGTCCTCGACGAGCGCACGCTGCCGAGCGGCGTCCACCTGCAGAAGGTCTCCGTCCCGTTCGGCGTCGTCGGATCGATCTACGAAGCCCGCCCGAACGTGACGGTCGACATCGCCGCGCTGGCGCTGCGGTCCGGGAATGCGGTGGTCCTCCGCGGCGGCACCGCCGCACAGTCGAGCAATCGCGCGCTCGTCGACGCGATGCGCGGAGCGCTCTCCGATGAGGGGATCGACCCCGAGGCCATCCAGACGGTCGACGACTTCGGCCGTGAGGGTGCGAACGCGCTCATGCAGGCGCGCGGGCTGGTCGACGTGCTCGTGCCGCGGGGGAGCGCCGAGCTGATCGAGACGGTGGTCACGCAGTCGTCCGTCCCCGTGATCGAGACGGGGGCCGGCGTCGTCCACATCGTGCTCGACGCGTCCGCCCCCCTCGAGTGGGCAGAAGACATCGTCGTGAACGCCAAGACGCAGCGTCCCAGTGTCTGCAACGCCGTCGAGACCGTGCTCGTGGTGCGGGACGCCGCCGAGCGACTGATCCCTCCCGTGGCGGCCGCCCTGACGGATGCCGGGGTCACGATCCACGGCGACGACGCCGTCCGTGCCCTCGTCGCCGCCGCCGTCCCGGCGAACGATGACGACTGGGCCACCGAACACATGAGCCTCGACCTCTCGATGAAGGTCGTCGACGATCTCGACGAGGCGCTCGCCCACATCCGTCGCTTCTCGACGCACCACACCGAATCGATCATCACCGCCGATGATGCGAACGCCGAGCGATTCCTCGCCGAGGTCGACTCCGCCGTCGTCATGGCGAACGCCTCGACGCGGTTCACCGACGGCGGCGAGTTCGGCTTCGGCGCCGAGGTCGGCATCTCCACGCAGAAACTGCACGCGCGCGGTCCGATGGGACTGCCGGAACTGACGAGTACCAAGTGGCTTGCGCGCGGCACCGGGCAGATCCGCGGCTGAACCGCATAAACTTGACTCACCCGAACCGAACGGAGCCCGCATGACCCTCGCCACGATCGTCGCCCTCGCCGCAGAGACGACCGAGCACCACGGCAACGTCCAGGCGGAGACGTTCATCTTCGGCGTCATCGCGTTCGTCGTCTTCCTCGTGCTCGGTGCCGTAACCTTCTCGTACCGCAACGTCGCCAACCGTCACTCTCCCAAGGCCGAGGCGTACGCCAAGGCGCACCCCGTCGACCAGGCGCAGGTGGGCCACGGCCACCACTGAGGCCTGCCCCATGGAGTCCACTCGCGCCCCGCGTATCGGGGTCATGGGCGGTACGTTCGACCCGATCCATCACGGTCACCTCGTGGCCGCGAGCGAAGTCGCGCAGTCGTTCGATCTCGATGAGGTCGTCTTCGTGCCTACCGGTCGCCCGTGGCAGAAGGAGAAGGTCACCGAGGGGGAGCACCGCTACCTCATGACGGTGATCGCCACGGCATCCAATCCGCAGTTCACCGTCAGCCGCGTCGACATCGACCGCGAGGGACCGACCTACACCATCGACACCCTGCGCGATCTCAGAACGGCACGTCCCGACGCGGAGCTCTTCTTCATCACCGGCGCCGACGCGATCGCGCAGATCCTCAGTTGGCGCAACCATGACGAGCTCTGGGACCTCGCGCACTTCGTCGCTGTCTCACGCCCCGGGCACGTTCTCAGCACCGAGGGGTTGCCGACCGAGGACGTGAGCCTCCTCGAGATCCCGGCCCTCGCGATCTCGTCGACCGACTGCCGCGCGCGCGTTCGTGCGGGAAACCCGGTGTGGTACCTCGTCCCCGACGGTGTCGTCCAATACATTGCGAAGCACCACCTCTACCGGAGCGAGGCATGAGCACACCCGATCAGCCCGAGACTCCGCAGCTGACCCGGCGTCAGCTGCGCGAACTGCGCAACACCGCGTCGAATCCCATCATCACCCCTGAGGAAGCCGAGGCCGCAGCTACGGCGGCGCCCGTCGTCGCGCCGCTTCCGCGTGCCGCCGAGCCCGTCGTCGTCGAAGAGGCTCCCGCTGCCGCCGCCGTCGACCTCGATGCGCCGGCCCTGACGCGTCGTGAAGCGCGCCAGCAGGAGCGGCTGCGCACGGCATCCGTTCCGGTGATCGAGGCCGTTCCGTCAGGGGACGGCGCGGAGGGCGACGTCCCCGCGAGTGCGGACGCCGACGAGGCGGCGCAGGGTGAGGATGCCGGTGCGCCAGCTCTCGTCGCCGGGCTTCCGGGGTCGGAGGCCGAGACCGAGACCGAGACGGAAGTCGAGGCTGAGGCAGACGCCGAGGCCGAGGCCGAGGCCCAGGTCGAGGCCGAGCAGGCCGCGAAGGAGCTCGCAGACGCGCAAAGCGAGGCGCCCGACGTCGAGACCACACTCGACGAGGTCACCAACGGCACCTCCGACGCCTCCGACGAGGCAGAACCGGAGGAGATCTCCGCCGAGGACGTGCCCGCTGAAGAAGCGCCTGCCGAGGAGGCGTCCGCTGACGAGGAGTCCGCCGAGCGCCCCGTCGTCGCGCCGACGTTCGGCGCGGGAGTGCTCAAGGGTGAGGGCGTCGAGATCGAACTGCCGGCATCCTTCGACCAGCTCCTGACGCGTGGAAGTGCGACGACGGGTTCGGTAGGCGCCTCGAACGCGCTCATCCTGTCGCAGACGCCCGACACCGGCGCGTTCACCTCGCCGATCGCTGCGACCGGCGAGGTCCTCATCACCGGGACGTACAAGCTGCCGGATTCGTTCGGCTCGACAGGAACATCGCGCGGGTCCTCCGACGGCAAAGAGATCGACGCGATCCTCGTCGACGGCGAGCTGCCCCCGGCATCCTCGCCCACACCGATCGCGGCGAGCTCGGCGATCAGCACGATCAAGAGCGCCGAAGACATCATCAAACCGCCCGCGCCCGAGAAGGGCAGTCGGCTGATGGTCGTCCTCGGCATCACCGCGGGCGCCCTCGCCATCGCGCTGATCGGCGTGCTGATCGTCGGCCTCGTGACAGGAGCCCTCGGATGACGGCGAACGAACGTACGCGCGAACTGGTCCGCATCGCGGCGAAGGCCGCCGACGACAAGGGTGCGGAGGATCTCGTCGCCTTCGACGTCTCCGATCCGCTGCCGCTGGTGGATGCCTTCCTCCTCGCGACCGGAAACAGCGAGCGGAACGTCGCCGCGATCGCCGACGCGGTCGAAGAGGCGATGCTCGAGGAAGGCGTCAAGCGACTGCGGCGGGAGGGGAAGAGCGAAGCGCGGTGGATCCTCATCGACTTCGGCGATCTCGTCGTCCACGTCTTCCACGAGCAGGAGCGCGTGTTCTACGGGCTGGAGAGGCTCTGGAAAGACACGCCGCTCATCGAGACGGGCGTCGTCGCCGACGCGCCCGGGTGAGCGCCGGTTCGTCGCCGCTCACGAGATGTAGTAGCATCGAAGGGTTGCCGCGAGAGCGGTGAACGCCCAGAGAATGGGCCTGTGGCGCAGCTGGTAGCGCACCTGCATGGCATGCAGGGGGTCAGGGGTTCGAGTCCCCTCAGGTCCACCGATCGAACGCCCGATCAGACACGCGAGAGTGTCTGCTCGGGCGTTTGCTTTGGTTGTCGGCACCAGGTTCGATCGCACCCGTCCGCTTCCGTGGGCGCGCCGCGAGAACTGCGGACCGCGCCTTCTCACCTGCTGACCAGGCAATGGGAGCCTGACCCGCTTTTTCGGACACCGGAGTTGAGGCGATGATCGTCTCGGAACGAGTCCGTGAGATGTCTGCTGCCCACCCGCTGGAAAGGCTTCCCTCGCCCGGTGTTCTCCGGCACCTGATAGTCTCCCCGGCCGTGACGACAGTCGAGCGGGAGAGGCGCGGATGACGGAGACGCCCGCGCCCGCTGCGCCCCGCGGCTCTGCGCTCGAGGTGTTCCTCGTGTTCCTGAAGCTCGGGCTGACGTGCTTTGGCGGCCCGATCGCCCACTTGGGCTACTTCCGATCCGAGCTCGTCGAACGACGAGGGTGGCTGGAGGATGCCGACTACGGCGATCTGGTCGCCTTGTGCCAGTTCCTGCCGGGTCCCGCATCCAGCCAGGTCGGCTTCGGGATCGGGCTGCATCGCGCCGGCGGCCGAGGCGCCCTCGCGGCATTCTTGGGCTTCACCGCACCCTCGGCGCTGCTCATGTTCGCCTTCGCCTACGGAGCATCGTTCTTCGATGATCCGACCCTGCGAGGCGTTTTGGCGGGGTTGCAGATCGTCGCGGTAGCGATCGTCGCGCAAGCCGTGTGGGGGATGTCGCGGACCCTGACTCCCGACCGCACCCGGGCCTCCCTCGCCGCCGTCGCTGCGGTGATCGCGCTGGCCGCCCCCGGCGCCATCGGCCAGGTCGCCTCGATTGCCCTCGGCACAATCGCGGGGCTGATCCTGTGCCGCGCGGACGTCACGCCTCTCGGATCGCTTCGATTCCCCGTCCGGCGCGGGGTCGCGATCGCGTGTCTCGTGCTGTGGAGCGCCCTACTTGTCACCACTCCGCTCGCCGCCGGTGCGACCGAGGTCGGCGGCGTCCGCCTCTTCGACGCCTTCTACCGGGCCGGCGCCCTGGTGTTCGGCGGAGGCCACGTCGTGCTGCCGCTGCTGCAGGCCGGAGTGGTCGACCCCGGATGGGTGACGCCGCAGGGGTTCCTGGCGGGGTATGGTGCCGCGCAAGCGGTGCCCGGACCGCTCTTCACTTTCGCCGCCTATCTCGGCGCTGTCTCCGACATCGGCCCGGGCGGCGCGTGGGGAGCGGTCATCGCGCTGGTCGCCAGCTTCCTGCCCGGATTCCTCCTGCTCGTCGGCATTCTCCCGTTCTGGAACGCCTTGCGTGCACGCCGCGGGATGCAGGCGGCGATGCGGGGGGGCAGGTGCCGCGGTGGTCGGCATCCTGGCGGCCGCGCTCTACACGCCGGTGTTTACGACCGCGATCACCGGCCCGGGCCCGTTCTGCCTCGCGCTGATATGCTTCGTCCTCCTGACGGCTTGGCATCTGCCGCCCTGGGCCGTCGTGCTCGTCGGGGCGCTCGGAGGGCCGGTCGTCGCGCTCCTCCCGGCCGCTTCGCCCGCCTGAACGCTCCGGAGTCACCATGTCACGCCCCACCGTCCTGTTCGTCTGCATCCACAACGCCGGTCGATCCCAGATGGCTGCCGGTTACCTCGCGGGGCTCGCCGGCGATCGCATCGATGTTCGATCCGCGGGATCCGATCCCGCCGACCAGCTCAATCCGGTCGCCATCGAGGCGATGCGCGAAGAGGGCATCGACATCACCACCGGCGCGCCCGCGCTACTCACCGTCGACGACGTGCGACAAGCCGACGTTGTCATCACCATGGGATGCGGCGATGCCTGTCCGATCGTGCCCGGCAAACGCTACGAGGACTGGGCCCTGGACGACCCCGCCGGACAACCGCTCGACATCGTGCGACGCATCCGCAACGACATCCGGGAACACGTGGAACGCCTCATCCGAGAGCTCTCCCCGGCGTCGGACGAGCCGAACGCATCCGGCGACGTCTACTGACTGCTCGACGCTCCTGTCCCTCATCTGGCTGGCGACCAGTCGGGCTGCGATGGTTGAACGCGATCGCTCCTGAGTCGGAGGAGAAGCTTGTCCACTTCCGGCGAACAGAGGGCGTGGATGCGGCTCCGCGTTCGCGACTCACGTCTCGCTCGCCATGTGCTTGATCGCCTTCAGACCAGTGTGGGTCGAGAAGCCAAGACGTCGGCCGATACTGGTTGCTCATTCGCCGTGCTCGTAGGCCGTTTGCGCGACGATGTCTCCTGCGGTCATTCGGCGAGTCGTCACAAGGCCGGCCTCAGCGAGATGCCTTCCTGCCGCTGGCCTTCTGTCACATCGCGCGGATCATGGGTGAAGGCGCGTCGCGCTCTCAGGTGCGGATGGCATCTCCAGCTCGACCACAAGGCCGCCGCCCTCGCGCGGTGTCAGACGCAGCTCGCCGCCGAGGGCGCGTGCAACGCTCTTGACGATTGCGAGACCGAGGCCGTGACCTCGATCGCCGGCGATCCGGCCCACACCGCGGACGAACGGCTCGGCGAGCGAATCGACCAGGTCCCGTGTGAGGACGACGCCGGTGTTCTCGATGATCAGGACGCGAACATCTCCGGCCTCGATTGCCCGCAGCCGTAGCTCGCCGCCGTCGAGATTGTGACGCACGGCGTTACGGACCAAGTTCGACACCGCCTGGCGCAGAAGGACCGCGTCCGCCGACATCTGCAGCGAGGGGGGGCAGGTCGTCGAGGACCGTGAGGCTCCTCGCCTCGATCCCCGACTGCTCCTCGCTCAGGGCGGACCGGACGAGCGGAACGGCGTCGACCGGATGATGCCCGATAGCGCGTTCGTCGAGCTCTGCGAGATCGAGGAGGGCCGCAACCGTCTCGATGCTACGCCGATTCGTCTCGAGAACGCGCGACGCCACGGCGCGCAGCTGCACGGCATCCGCGTCGGGGTCGGCGAGAGCGACCTCGAGCATCGTCTGCGTCGCCGCCAGCGGCGTCTGCAGTTCGTGGGACGCATTCGCGGCGAAACGCTGCGAGGCTGAGAAGGACCGATCCACCGGCCTGCTCAAGGGCGTCAACGTCTACCGCTCGGCCCTCACCGACCCCGCCGCGACCGGCGCACGGTGAGCGCCGCCGACCTCGACCTGCTGAAGGTCACCGCGACCGATCTCGCCGTCGGCACGTGGTTCAACGACGCGACCGACACGTACCCCACGGTGGTGCTCGGGGCGGATGCCGCGAAGATCCTCGGTGTCGTCACGACCGGCACCCAGGTGTGGCTGGGCGGACAGTACGTCACGGTGATCGGCATCATGGAGCCGTCGGCGCTCGCGCCGGAACTCGACATGGGCGCGTTCGTCGGCATCCCCGCCGCGAAGGATCTGTTCGGCTTCGACGGCAGCCCGACGACCGTGTACGAACGATCGACGGAGCAGACGATCGCACAGGTGCGCGAACTCCTCCCCGGCACCGTCAGCCCCGAGGCCCCGCAGAATGTGAAGGTGTCACGGCCGTCGGACGCGCTGGCGGCGAAGTATGCCGCCGATCAGGCATTCACGGGACTTCTCGTCGGCCTCGGTTCCGTCGCGCTCCTCGTGGGCGGCATCGGCGTTGCGAACACGATGATCATCTCGGTGCTGGAGAGGCGCCGTGAAATCGGTCTGCGACGCTCGCTCGGGGCAACCCGAGCGCACATCCGACGGCAGTTCCTCGCGGAAGCTCTGTTGCTGTCGGGCCTCGGTGGCGTGCTCGGAGCGGCGATCGGAATCGGCGTGACGGCGACGTTCGCCGCGATCAACGGCTGGCCGCTCGCGGTCTCGCCCGTCGTCGTGGGTGTCGGGGTGCTCGCCACTCTCGTGATCGGCGCGATCGCGGGGCTCTACCCCGCCGTCCGCGCCGCCCGTACGCCGCCGACGGCGGCGCTGAGCAGCTGAGCCCTCCTGGGGCCGGCGTCTCGAGAACCGCCCCGACTCGCAGGCTTTCCTGAGTGATTGCTGTACGTTTTGCCCGCGCATCGCTACCGTCATATCGATGACGGGTGGACCGCACCCGTCCGTTCGACGAGTGGAGTCGGTATGAAGTTCTTCCAACGCCTGGGCCGATCGCTCATGCTCCCGGTGGCGGTGCTGCCGGTCGCGGCGATCCTCTCGGGCATCTCGTACTGGATCTCGAGCGCGACGGGCGGAGACAACGTCGTCTCGGCCTTCCTCGGCGCCGCCGGCGGCGCGCTGCTCGACAACATGCCGCTGCTGTTCGCCGTCGGCGTCGCGATCGGCATGGCGAACAAGACCGACGGCACATCCGCGCTCGCGGGCCTCGTCTCGTGGCTGACGATCACGACCCTGCTGTCGCCGACGACCATCCAGAAGCTCATGGGCATCGAGAACATCGAGGACGTGAATGCGGCGTTCAGTAAGGTCCAGAACGTCTTCGTCGGCATCATCGCGGGTCTGATCGGGGCGTGGTGCTACAACAAGTTCAAACACACCAAGCTCCCCGACGCGCTGTCGTTCTTCTCCGGCAAGCGTTCGGTCGCGATCGTGACCGCCGGTCTCTCGCTCGTCGTCGCCGTTGTGCTGATGTTCATCTGGCCGCTCGTCTACACGGGTCTCGTCACGTTCGGTGAGTGGATCTCGACCCTCGGCCCGTTCGGTGCCGGCCTGTACGGCTTCTTCAACCGCCTGCTCATCCCGACCGGCCTCCACCACGCGCTGAACTCGGTGTTCTGGTTCGACGTGGCCGGCATCAACGACCTCGTGAACTTCCTCGCCGGCGATAAGGGCGACGGCGTGTACGGCGTCACCGGCCAGTACATGGCCGGGTTCTTCCCGGTGATGATGTTCGGTCTGCCCGGCGCGGCACTCGCGATGTACATGACCGCGAAGACGACCCGCAAGAAGGTCACTTACGGCATCATGCTCTCCGCTGCCGTCGCGTCGTTCTTCGTCGGCGTCACCGAGCCGCTCGAGTTCTCGTTCATGTTCCTCGCGCCGTGGCTCTACCTGATCCACGCCGTCTTCACCGGGATCTCGGTCGGACTCGCGGCATGGCTGCCGACGCGATTGGGCTTCGGCTTCTCGGGCGGCTTCATCGACATGGTGCTGCAATGGACGAACCCGCTCGCACAAAACCCGTGGATCCTCCTCCTCATGGGCGTCGCGTGGTTCTTCATCTACTTCTTCACGTTCTACTTCGTGATCAAGCGCTTCAACCTGAAGACACCGGGTCGCGAGGACGACAACGATCTCGAGGTCGCCGCCGAGCGCGCGTCGGACCTCACGGGCTATCACCTGACGGCCGATCAGTTCATCGCGGCCCTCGGCGGCAAGGAGAACATCACCGACCTCGACAACTGCGCGACGCGTTTGCGCATGGAGATCGCCGACACCTCGAAGGTCGACGAGCAAGCGCTCAAGCGCGCGGGCGCTGCCGGGACGATCAAGCCGGGCGGTCACTCGGTGCAGGTGGTCTACGGGCTCAACGTGCAGTTCGTGAAGGATGCCATGGAGGACCTGATGTCGGGACGTACGGACCGCATCGAGGCCCTCGAAGGCGCGACGGCGTCGCAGACCGGCGCTCTCGCCGGCGCGGCGACCATGATCGGCGTTCCGAGCGTGGCCTCAGCGGGGATCGCCGCCGGTGCCGCCGCCGAGGAGAAGGAGCGGGCGACGACACGTCGCGAAGCACGCGCGGCGGCGGCCCCCTCGTCGACTGTCACGCTTCGCCAACCCGTGGAGGGGGCGGTCGTGCCCCTCGCCGACGTTCCCGACCCGATGTTCGCGGCGGGAACGATGGGCCCCGGCATCGCGGTCGACCCGACCGGCGACACGATCGTCGCGCCGGCGGATGCGACCGTCGCGTCGGTGTTCCCGACCGGCCACGCCATCGGGCTCGTGCTCGATGACGGGACGGAACTGCTCATCCACGTCGGCATCGACACGGTGGGCCTCAAGGGAGACGGTTTCGAGACCCTGGTCGAGGCCGGTCAGAAGGTCACGGCGGGCACGCCGCTGATCCGGTTCGATCCGGAGAAGATCCGTGCCGCAGGTCTGTCGGCTGTGACGCCGGTGATCGTCCTCAACAACGAAGACGCGACGGTCACCTTCGAATGAGCTGTCGAGCCGGTGGGTGGGCGCTCGGCGCCGGCCCACCGGCTCGATCAGTTCCTCGATGAGCCTCAGTTCCTCGATGAGCCTCAGTCCCTCGATGAGTCTCAGTCCCTCGATGAGTCTCAGTCCCTCGATGAGTCTCCGCCCACCGGCTCGATGAGCGCGGGGGAGTCGTTCCGTACGTTGCCGACGTCGCGCCCGACCTCGCGCATCGAGAGCGAGTCGACGATGTCGGGCGCGGCGTCGATCGTCGCGTCGAGGAGGTCGCCGACGTTGTCGGTCGTGGGATCGAGCCACACGTCGGCGTAGTCGGCGTCGATGAACAGCGGCATCCGGTGGTGGATCGAGCCGAGCGCTCCGGTCGCCTCACGGGTCATGATCGTGAAGCTCAGGAGCCAGCGACTGGGGTCGTCGTCGGGCTTGTCGGCATCTTTCCACCACTCGTAGAGCCCCGCGAAGTAGAGCGGAGCGTCGTCCGCCGGGTGAATGTAGTACGGCGTCTTCACCCCGCCCTCGGTGTGCCATTCGTAGTAGCCGGATGCCGGGACCACCGCTCGGCGCTTGATGAGCGCCTGGCGGAACATCGGCTTGTCCTCGACCTCCTCCGCACGCGCGTTGAAGGCCTTCGCCCCGATCGACGGGTCTTTCGCCCACGCCGGGACGAGCCCCCAGCGCGCCGCCTCGAGCCGCCGCGTCGGAGGCTCGGTCTTCGCGGAATCGAGGACGATCGCCACCCGCGCGGTCGGCGCGATGTTGTACGACGGCGCGGGGAGGTCATCGCCTTCGACGTCCACCCTCAGGACGCCGACGAGCTCCGAGCCGCTGGCTGCCACGACGAATCTTCCGCACATGGCGCCAGCCTACGCGGGGCCTCCGACACGAAGCCCGCGCCTCAGTCGGACTCGATGACCCCGGCGTCGGCGAGCTGCTCGAGGATGCCGGCGCCGTTCTCATCCGACACCCACGGCACACCCGCCGCCGAGTGGTCGTTGACCGCGGTGCGGCCCCCCGCGAGCACGGCCTCGGCGGGGGAGAGCCGGCGGATGGCTACGGCGCGCACGCTGCCCGGGAACTCGCTGGTGAACGCCGTGTACAGGTCGTCGTCGTGCTGGCCGTCGTCGCCGAGCAGCATCCACTGGATGTCGGGGAACTCCCGCTGCAGGCGCCGCAGGTTCAGCTCCTTGTGCTCCTTGCCGCTGCGGAACCAGCGATCGTGCGTGGGCCCCCAATCGGTGAGGAGCAGCGCCCCGGGCGGGAAGAGGTGCCGGCGCAGGAACCGCTGCAGCGTCGGCGCGACGTTCCACGCCCCCGTCGACAGGTAGATCACGGGGGATCCGGGGTGGTCGCGGACGAGGCGCTCGAGGAGCACGGCCATGCCCGGAACCGGCTGGCGGGCGTGCTCGTCGAGGACGAACGAGTTCCAGGCGGCGACGAGCGGCCGCGGGAGGGCCGTCACCATCACGGTGTCGTCGACGTCGGAGACGATGCCGAACCGGACCTCCTTGCCGACGACGAACACCCGCGTCTCCGTCGGCTCCGATCCCTCGACCGACATCGTGACCGGCTGCCAGCCGGGGGCGAGCCGCGCCGGCAGCACCGTGTCGATGACGCCGCCGCGATCGGCGACGACCTCGTGGCTGACGCCGTCGATCGTGACGGTGACCTGTGCGTAGCCGACCGGGACCGACGCGAAGGCCCGCCACCCGCGGACGCTCGCGTATTCGCCGCGATTGCGCGTGGGCACCGGCGGGACGATGAGGGCGCGGCCGAGGACGCGCACCCATTCCTCGCTCCCGTAGCCGGGGTACGCGGCGACGGTGGGGCGGTTGCCCCGCGCGCGGGCGCGACGCTCGCGCCACGCGTGGAAGCGGTATTCCAGTCGGGCGAGCCAGAGCACATTCGTGCGCGGCTCGGGCTCAGCAGACATCGCCTCAGTCTTTCACGTCGTCAGCCGCGGCGGCGTCGTCGGCGCCGTGCATGTGACGGGCCTCGCTGCGGCCGATGAGCTTCTTCGCAAGCAGCGCGAGACCGAGGAAGACCGCGATGATCGCGACGAAGATGTATCCGGCGGAGTGCAGCCGGTCGGAAAGTTCGCGGTAGGTTCCCGCGGCCGCGGCTCCCACACCCACGTAGGCGGCCGCCCAGAGGACGCAGGCGGGCGCCGTCCACGCGAGGAACCGGCGGTAGGCGAAGCCACTCATCCCGACGGTCAACGGCACGAGGGAGTGAAGAACAGGCAGGAAACGCGAGAGGAAGATCGCCGGGCCGCCGCGTCGGCGCAGGTACATCTCCGAGCGCGCCCAGTTGTGTTCGCCGATCTTCGCGCCGAGCTTCGAGAACCGGATCCGGGGGCCTAGCCACCGTCCCAGCCAGAAGCCGATGCTCTCGCCGATGAGGGCGCCCACGATCACGGCCAGGACGAGCCACGCACCCTCGGCGAACGTGTCGACGGCGGTGGCCGCGACGATCACGACCGTGTCGCCGGGCACGATGAGCCCCACCAGCACGCTCGTCTCCAACATGATCGCGACGCCTGCGAGGATCGTGCGAAGCACGGGATCGACCGACTGCACGGCATCCAACAGCCATGTCAGAACGTCGTTCACGCGTCCAGACTATTGCCACCCCCTAGCCTGAACCTGTGACTGTCCCGCCCATCTTCGAGCGCGTCGCGTGGGTCGATCCCGAGGCGCTGTTCCTCGCCGGGCCGGCGCGCGAAGAGCACGCTTTCTGGCTCGACGCCGGGCCCGCCGCCACGACGGGGTGGAGCTGGATGGGTGTCGGTGATCGCGTCGCCGGGTGGCCGGGAGACGTCCTCCTCGACGACGACCCGCACACCCGCGTCCCCGGCGGGTTCGGCGGCGGATGGGTGGGCTGGGCGGGCTACGACGGCGGCGCGCGGCGGGCGGGTGCACCCGCAGATGACGACCCGACGGCACCGGACAGCGCCGCTCTCGCCGTCTCGCGGCTCATCGCTTTCGATCACGGCGCGCGCGAGGCGTGGCTGATCGCCCCGGAGTCGGAGATGACGGATGCCGCGGCGGACCTCCGGCGCTGGAGCGAGGCCGCCGCCTCGCACGCGTCACGGGCCGCCGGCCCGCACCCGGCGCCGGCCGCCCGGCGGCGTGACGCGCACGCCCGACACGACCCGGGGCAGTACGCGGCTCTCATCGCGCAGTGCCGGGCGGCGATCCGTGCGGGGGATGCCTACCAGCTGTGTCTCACGACGCGGTTCGACGTCGCGGCATCCGACGAGCCGTTCGACGCCGTCGACACCTACCTGCGCCTGCGGGCGGCGCTGCCCGCCCACCACGGCGGCATCCTCCGCATCGGCTCACACTCCCTGCTCAGCGCGAGCCCGGAGCAGTTCCTGCAGGTCACGGGTGGGATCGTCCGCACCCGCCCGATCAAGGGCACCCGGCCGCGCGGCGCGGACCCGGAGACGGATGCCGCGCTGGCGCGCGACCTCGCCGCATCCGAGAAGGAGCGCGCCGAGAACGTCATGATCGTCGACCTCATGCGCAACGATCTGCAACGGGTCTGCGCGCCGGGCTCCGTCGCGGCGGAGCGGCTGCTCGAGGTCGAGTCGTATCCCGCCGTGCACCAGCTCGTCAGCACCGTCGCGGGGCGGCTGCTGCCGGGCATCCGTCTCGCCGACCTCTTCGACGCCGCCTTTCCCGCCGGCAGCATGACGGGGGCGCCCAAGCTCTCCGCGATGACGATCCTCCACCGCCTCGAGGGCGGGCCCCGCGGCGTGTACGCCGGGTGCTTCGGCTGGGTGGGCGCACACGGCGCGCTCGATCTCGCGATGACGATCCGCTCGATCGTCGTGCACCCCGCCGGCGCGTATGTCGGCGCCGGCGGTGGCATCACGTGGCTCTCGGATGCCGACGACGAGGTCGCCGAGGTCGCGCTCAAGGCGCGCGGCCCGCTCGCCTCCCTCGGCGCACGGCTCCCCGCCGCCTGGCTCGGCGTCGACGGCGGGTGAAACGGCCGTTCCGGTAGCATTGATAGACGCGTTCTCGCGTCTTCCCGAACCCGCACGATTGGCTTTCCCTTCGCATGAGCAGCACCGTCGACACCGCCCCCGCCGCTGACAGCGGCGCGCCGGACACGCACGCCATTCAGGAGAAGTGGCAGCGCCTCTGGGCCGAACAGGACCCGTTCCGCGCGGGCGGCGACGACGACACCCGCCCCCGCAAGTACGTGCTCGGGATGTTCCCGTACCCGTCCGGCGACCTCCACATGGGCCACGCCGAGAACTACGCCTACGTCGACGTCGTGGCGCGCTTCTGGCGGCACCGCGGGTACAACGTGCTGAACCCCATCGGGTGGGACAGCTTCGGCCTTCCCGCCGAGAACGCCGCCATCAAGAGTGGGGCCGGGTCGGACCCGCGCGAGTGGACGTACGCGAACATCGACCGGCACAAGAAGAGCTTCCGCGAGTTCGGCTCGTCGTACGACTGGAGCCGCGTGCTCCACACGAGCGACCCGGAGTACTACCGGTGGAACCAGTGGCTGTTCCAGAAGCTCTACGAGAAGGGCCTCGCGTACCGCAAGGACGGCGTCGTGAACTGGGATCCGGTCGACCAGACCGTCCTCGCCAACGAGCAGGTCCTGCCCGACGGCACGTCGGAGCGCAGTGGCGCGGTCGTCGTGAAGAAGAAGCTCACCCAGTGGTACTTCAAGATCACCGACTACGCGGACCGCCTGCTCGACGATCTGAACCAGCTCGAGGGCTTCTGGCCGCACAAGGTGCTGCAGATGCAGCGCAACTGGATCGGGCGTTCGGTCGGCGCCGACATCGATTTCGAGATCGAGGGCCGCGGCGAGAAGGTCACCGTCTTCTCGACGCGCCCCGACACCCTGCACGGCGCGACCTTCATGGTCGTCGCGCCCGACTCCGACCTCGCGGCGGAGCTCGCGGCCGGAGCATCGGCCGACGTGCGGATGCGCTTCCAGGACTACCTCGACACCGTGCAGAAGACGAGCGAGATCGAACGGCAGACCACCGACCGTCCCAAGACCGGCGTCTTCCTCGACCGGTTCGCGATCAATCCGATCAATGGGGAGCGCCTGCCGATCTGGGCCGCCGACTACGTCCTCGCCGACTACGGCCACGGCGCCGTCATGGCCGTCCCCGCCCACGACCAGCGCGACCTCGACTTCGCGCGCGCGTTCGACCTGCCCGTCAGGATCGTCGTCGACACGACGGCGCCCGTCACCGGCGCGATCCCCGTCATCGAGCTCGACGACGAGGGCGTGCCGATCGATCCGGGTCCGCAGCTCGACGACGTCGACCCCGCGCGCACGGGCATCGCGCTCACGGGCGACGGCCGCATGATCAACTCGGGTTCGCTCGACGGCCTGAGCAAGCGCAACGCCATCACCCGGGCCGTCGAGGAGCTCGAGGCATCCGGAAACGGCCGCGCCGCGAAGACCTACCGCCTGCGCGACTGGCTGATCTCGCGCCAGCGGTTCTGGGGTACGCCGATCCCGATGATCCACACCGAGGACGGACGAATCGTCCCGGTGCCCGACGACCAGCTCCCGCTCGTTCTGCCCGACGCGCGCGGCCTCGACCTGAAGCCCAAGGGCACCTCGCCGCTCGGCGGGGCGACCGAGTGGATGCAGACGGTCGACCCCGAGACGGGCGAGCCCGCGCTCCGCGACCCCGACACGATGGACACGTTCGTCGACAGCTCGTGGTACTTCCTGCGCTTCCTCTCGCCGAACGACGCGAGCGAGCCGTTCTCGCAGCGCGAGGCGGCGCGGTGGGCGCCCGTCGATTCGTACATCGGGGGCGTCGAGCACGCGATCCTGCACCTGCTCTACGCGCGGTTCATCACGAAGTTCCTCTTCGACATCGGGATGATCGACTTCACCGAGCCGTTCTCGTCGCTCATCAACCAGGGCATGGTCCTGCTCGGCGGATCGAAGATGTCCAAGAGCAAGGGCAACCTCGTCGAGTTCGCCTCGAGCATGGTCGACCCCGGCGCCGACGCGAGCCGCGTCGCGATCGTCTTCGCCGGCCCCGTGGAAGACGACATCAACTGGGAGGACGTCTCGACGACCGGCGCCCAGAAGTTCCTCGCGCGTGCCCTCCGCATCGCGAGCGAGGTCTCCTCGTCGCCCGACGTGGTCTGGGCCGAGGGCGACACGGCGCTGCGCCGTGTCACGCACCGCCTGTGGGCGGACGTTCCCGGCCTCATCGAGCAGACGAAGTTCAACGTCGTCATCGCCCGCCTCATGGAGCTCGTGAACGCGATCCGGAAGACCATCGACTCCGGCCCCGGAGCGGGCGACCCCGCCGTCCGCGAGGCGGCCGAGGCGCTCGCGATGATCCTCGATCTGTTCGCGCCGCACACCGCCGAGGAGATGTGGGAACGCCTCGGCTACGAGCCGTTCGTCGGCCTGGTGACGTGGCGTCAGCCCGACCCGACCCTCCTCGTGGAGGATTCGGTGACCGCGGTCGTCCAGATCGACGGCAAGGTGCGCGGCACGCTCACCGTGCCCGCGCGGATCTCGCCGGAGGAGCTCGAAGCGCTCGCCCGCACCGACGAGAAGGTCGTCCGCTCGCTCGCCGGGCGCGAGATCGCGCGCGCGGTCGTCCGGGCACCGAAGGTCGTGAGCTTCACCACCGCGTGAGACGCGCGGCGCCGGGCCCGACCGGGTCCGGCGCGGAGGGCGTCATCGGCTCCTCCACAGGCGGCTGATTTCGGCATCCGTCCACCGATCGGACCAATCGTCGACCGCGGGAAGCGGTGTGCTGTGAGGGTGGGCGGGTGGCATCCGCACCCTCCGACTCCGCTGCTCAGCACACGGCTGCGCCGGACAGAACCGTTCAGGACGCCGCCGCGCTGGATCGGCCCGCGCGACGGCGCCTTGGTGTGGGAGCCGCGATCGTCCTCGTCCTCGCGGCGGCGGTGGTCTCGGTGGTCATCGGCATCGTGCGGGCGGGCGAGGCGCCGGATGCCGACGGCGGCAGCGTCGTCGTGGCGACCGGCTCCGCCGAGCTTCCGGCGATCTACGTCCACGTGTTCGGGGCCGTCGCCGAACCCGGTCTCTACCGACTCGAGGACGGCGCCCGCGTCATCGACGTCGTCGCGGCGGCCGGCGGCCTGACCGACGATGCCGACGAGACCGCGATCAACCTCGCACGGCGGGTGACCGACGGCGAGCAGCTGCAGGTGCCGGTCGTCGGCGCGGCGCCCGCGGATGGCTCTGCGGGAGCGGGAGGCGCGATCGCGTCGGACGGGCGTGTGAACCTCAACACCGCCGACGTCGCGGACCTCGACACCCTGCCGCGCGTGGGACCGGCGATCGCCGAACGCATCATCCAGTGGCGCGAGGAGAACGGTCGGTTCACGAGCGTCGACGACCTCCTGTCGGTCCCGGGGATCGGCGAGAAGATGCTCGCCTCCCTCCGCGATCTCGTGACGGTGTGACGTGCCGGCCCGGCCCAGCCTGCGACGTCTCCGCCGCCGCGACGCACGGCTCGTGCCGGTCGCCGCAGCGGCATGGGTCGCCGCGAGCCTCGCGATCCTCCACCCCGAGGGCGCCGGTGTCGCCGCCACGGCGCTCTGGGCGTCTACCGTCGTCGCGCTCGTCGTAGCGGTGCGCGTGCGCGACCCAGGCCGCACCGTCGTCGCGCTCCTCGCCGTGGCCCTCGCCGTCGCCGCGGGCGCGGTCACGCACGTCGCGCTCGCGCACCCGGCGCGCGCCGCCGCGGCCGCCCTCGAGATCGACGGAGGTCGCTCGCTGACGGTCGAGGCGACAGCCGTCGGCAAGATCGAGCCGAGCGCGACGGGGTGGCGCGTCGACGCGCTCGTGGAGCGGGTGCAGCGCGGCCACGACCGCGCCGGCGCCACCGCGTTCCCCGGAGGCGGCGTGCCGGTAGTCCTGCGCCTGGCCGACGTGCCCGCGGGCCTCGATCTCGGTGCGCGGGTGCGCGTGACGGGCACCGCGTGGCGGACGGAGTCCGGTCAGCGCGCCGTGCTCGTCGTCGACGCGGTGGGCGACGCCCAGGTCCTCGCGCCGGCAGCGGGGCCACTCGCGGCGGCATCCGCGCTCCGGCACGGTCTGCACGACGTCACCGCGGGGCTTCCGGCGCCCGGTGCGGGCCTGGTGGCGGGACTCGCGGTCGGCGACACGGCGGGCGTCTCACCCGAGTTGGATGCCGCGATGAAGGCCTCGTCGCTCTCGCACCTCACGGCGGTGTCGGGGGCGAACTGCGCGCTCGTGGTGGCGGGCGCGTTCGGCCTCGCCGCGCTGTGCCGCGCGCGACGCGGCGTGCGGGTCGCGTGCGGGATCGGCGCCCTCGCGGCGTTCGTCCTGCTCGTCTCACCCGAGCCGAGCGTCGTGCGGGCGGCGACCATGGCCGCGATCGCAATGCTCGGCATCCTCCTCGGCCGGCCGGGAGCGGGGCTGTCGCTCCTCACGACGGCGGTGGTCGTCCTCCTCGTCGCCGACCCGTGGCTCGCGCTCTCGCTCGGCTTCGCGCTGTCGGTCGCCGCGACGGGCGCGTTGCTCGTCGGCGCGGGGCCGCTCGCGGACGGGCTGGCGAGATGGATGCCGCAGCCGCTCGCCCTCGCCGTCTCCGTGCCGCTCGCCGCACAGCTCGCGTGCGGGCCGCTCATCGTCCTCATCTCGCCGCAACTGTCGGTCTACGGGGTCGTGGCGAACATGCTGGCGGCTCCCGCGGCGCCGCTCGGGACGATCATCGGGCTCGCCGCGTGCCTGGGCGCCGGCATTCCGTACCTCGGCGCGGGACTCGCCGCCCTCGCCTGGCTCCCCGCCGCGTGGATCGCGGGCACCGCGTCGACCTTCGCCGACCTCCCGGGCAGCGTCGTGCCGTGGCCGGAGGGTCTCGGCGGGTTCGTCGCCCTCGCGGTGGTCGGCGCTGCCCTCGCGGCGTGGCTCGTCCCCGCCCGCGCGAGCGTGCGGGTCGCGGGAGCCTGGGTCCTTGCGGGAGCGCTCGGTGTCGCCCTCGCCCTCGGCCCCGTCGCCGACGTGACGGATCGGTCGAGGATGCCGACCGGCTGGGCGATCGCGGCGTGCGACGTGGGTCAGGGAGATGCGGTGCTCGTCCAGTCGGCCGGAGGGGTGGCGCTCATCGACACGGGGCCCGACCCTGCACTGCTGACGAGGTGTCTCGACCTCCTCGGCATCCCGCAGATCGACCTGCTCGTCCTGACCCACTTCGACCTCGATCACCGCGGGGGTGTCGACGCGGTCGTCGGGCGCGTCGGAACCGTGCTGCACGGCCCGGCCGGCACGGCGGACGACGTCGCTCTGCTTGACCGGCTCGCGACGGAGGGCGCGCAGCTCCAGGAGGTGACGAGTGGAGTGAGCGGCGACCTCGGCGATGCGCGGTGGCGCGCACTGTGGCCTCGGGCGGGCGCACCGCCCGGCAACGACGCGAGCGTCGTGGTCGAGGTCACCGGCGGGGGAGTGCCGACCTCGCTCTACCTCGGCGACCTGTCGGCCACCGCCCAGCAGTCGCTCCGTGCCTCGAGCGTGCTGCGCAGCGGCTACGACGTCGTGAAGGTGGCCCATCATGGCAGCGCCGACCAGGACTCCGCCCTGTACCAGCGACTCCGACCCGCGGTCGGGCTCATCACCGTGGGCGAGAACGACTACGGCCACCCGCGGGCGGAGATCATCGCGACGCTGGTCGCGGTCGGCGCCCGTGTCGAGCGCACCGACCAGGACGGCGCGATCCTCGTCTGGCGGGACGACGACGGACTGCGCCTCTGGCGGCAGCGCGCGCCGGCCGCCGGCGGTGTTCCCGAAGGCCCGCCGACCGGGGGCGATGTCGGTCCCGACGGATAGGCTGGATGCCATGACACCCGCGCCGCGCCGAGGAGCCTCCAGAGGGTCTTCAGGGTCGTCGCGGACCGCGTCGGTCATCCCGCAGATCTCCTGGCGGGCGCCGCAGCCCGCCCCGATCGTGCTCGTGTCGGGTCCGGAGGAGGTCTGCGCCGAACGCGCGACCGCGGGCATCCGCGAGTTCCTTCGCGCCGAGGATGCGAGCCTCGAAGTCTCCGACCTCCGCGCCGACGACTACACCTCGGGCACGCTCCTCGCCCTCACCTCTCCCTCGCTGTTCGGCGAGCCGCGGCTTGTCCGTGTCTCGGGCGTCGAGAAGTGCTCCGACGCCTTCCTCACCGAGGCTCTCGCCTACCTCGACGCACCGCAGGACGGGGCGACCGTGGTCCTCCGGCACACCGGCGCGAGCGTCCGCGGGAAGAAGCTCCTCGACGCGATCCGCGCGGGAACCGGCGGCGGCGTCGAGATCGCCTGCCCGGCCGTCAAGCGCGACTCCGACCGCTTCGACTTCGCGGCGGGGGAGTTCCAGGCGGCGCACAAGCGCATCGCCCCGGTCGCCCTCCGCGCCCTCGTCGGCGCGTTCACCGACGACCTCACGGAGCTTGCCGCCGCGTGCCAGCAGCTGATCGCCGATGTGCCCGGCGACATCACCGAGCAGGTCGTCGAGCGGTATTACGGGGGCCGCGTCGAGACCTCGGCGTTCACCGTCGCCGACACGGCGATCGCCGGGCGCTACGGCGACGCCCTCGTCGCCCTCCGGCACGCCCTCGCGAGCGGCGCCGACCCGGTGCCGCTGGTCGCGGCCATCGCCTCGAAGCTCCGCACGATGGCGCGCGTGGCCGGGTCGCGCGAGCCCGCCGGTGCGCTGGCCGCTCGCCTCGGCATGAAGGACTGGCAGGTCGACCGTGCCCGCCGCGACCTCTCGGGCTGGAACGAGGCCTCACTGGGCACCGCGATCCAGGCGGCGGCGCGGGCGGATGCCGAGGTGAAGGGCGCTTCGCGCGACCCCGTGTTCGCCGTCGAACGTCTCGTCACCGTCATCGCGACGCGCGCCCCCTACGGCGCCTGACGTCCGGCATCCCGCGCGACGCGAAAAGAGCCCGCCCCCACCGGGGACGGGCTCTTCACTGCGTGCGGCTCAGAGAGCGGCGACCTGCTTCGCGATGGCCGACTTGCGGTTCGCGGCCTGGTTCTCGTGGATGACGCCCTTGCTCACGGCCTTGTCGAGCTTCTTGGTCGCCTTGGCGAGCGCCTTCTCGGCGGCGGCCCTGTCGCCGGCGGCGACGGCCTCGCGGGTGCGACGCACCTCGGTCTTCAGCTCGCTCTTGACGGCCTTGTTGCGCTCGTGCGCCTTCTCGTTGGTCTTGTTGCGCTTGATCTGCGACTTGATGTTCGCCACGTTCGACGGCTCTTTCGTTCGGAGTTTTCGATGGATGTGCCGGACTGGCGGTAGAGGGGCGCCTCCGGCGCGTACGAGGTGGGACCCATACGCAAGCCAATCACCGACTCTACCAGGTCGGTCCACGTCGCCCCCAATCGCCCGCGTACCGCTCCCTCAATACCGATTCCCCGCACCGGGGTGGTCCATGATCGGATCAGCACGGCGTCCCGCCCGCGGAGGGGCGGGCGGCGACCGAGGCTACCGAGGAGCCCGCGTGTCCGCATCCACCACCCCCCTCCGGGCCGGCGCCCGGTGGTTCACCCTCTTCTCGCTGGCCTGGCTCGCACTGTGGATGGCGCAGCTGACGCCCCTCCAGCTGCTGATCCCCCTCCAGCTCGACAGCCCGGAGGACGCCGCCGGGTGGATCTCGGGCATCGTCTCGTCCGGTCTCGTCCTCGCGACGGGAGGACTCGCCGGCGTCATCGCGGCGCCGCTGGCCGGGGCCATGAGCGACCGCACCCGCGGACCGTTCGGGCGCCGCCGACCGTGGGCGCTCGGCGGCGTCGTGCTCGGCGCGCTCTCCCTCGCCGGCCTCGCGGTCGCCGCAGGCCCGTGGCCGGTGGGAGCCGCGTGGGTGGGCGTGTCGGTGGGCGTCGCCGTGGCATCGGCCGCGTTCACCGCGCTGATCGCCGACCAGCTCACCGATCAGCGCGGCGCCGCGTCGGGCGCCGTCGCCTCGACGCAGGCGCTCGGCATCGTGGTCGGTGTGGGCGTCGTGGTGTTGCTCGGGCTCGGTGTCACGGCCGGCTATCTCCTTCTCGCGGGCATCCTCCTCGCGTGCGGCGTCGCCGCGGCCGTGTGGCTGCCCGATCCGCCCGCCCCGGCCGCGTCTGCGTCGGCGCGCGCCGTGCACCGCACACGCGACCGACTCGCCGCGTTCCGCGACCGCGACTTCGCGTGGCTTCTGTGGGGACGCCTCGTGGTGAACGTCGGCAACGCGCTCGGGACGTCACTCCTCCTGTTCTTCCTCCTCTACGGACTGCACCGCCCGGCGGCGGGTGCGGAGGACGATCTGCTGCTCCTGATCGTCGTCTACACGGTGCTGGTCGTCGTGGCGGCGACGCTCGCGGGGCGTCTGTCCGATCGGCGCGGCCACCGCGTCGCGGTGACGGTGACGGCGGCCGCCGTGCAGGGTGCGGCGTCGCTGCTGCTCGCGGCGGTGCCGACGTTCGAGGTCGCCCTCGTCGCGGCGGGGCTCCTCGGCGCCGGCTACGGCGCGTACATGTCGGTCGGTCTCGCGCTTGCGACCGACCTCCTGCCCTTTCCGGAGGACAGTGCCCGCGACCTCGGTCTGGTGAACACCGCCGCCGCCCTCGGGCAGCTGCTCGGCCCGCTCATCGGCGCCGCACTCGTCGCGGCGGTCGGCGGGTTCTCGCTGCTGTTCACCGTCGGCGGGGTGCTGTCTCTCATCGGGGGAGCGATGACCCTCGCCGTCCGCGACCCCGCGCCGCCCGGCACGGCGCACTGAGCCGGACGGGACGCGTCGGCGCAGGTCAGCCCGCGTCGGCATCCATCGTCGCGAGTGCGAGGTCGAGGAGCGCATTGAAGACCTGGGGGCGCATGGCCGTCACGAGATGGGTCGTGCGCGGAACGACGACGAGCTCGGAGTGCGGCACGAGCGACACGAACAGCTTCTCGTTCACACGCAGCTGGTCGTACTGGCCGTTGATGAACCACGTCGGCACGTCGATACGGCGAAGCGCTGCGAGCAGGTCGAGCACCGACAGGCTCCGCAGCGCGACATCCTGCATGTCGTAGGCGTATCCGCCGGCCCCGAAGTCGTCCCGCGTCTCGGTGGGGAGCGTCCGGTCGAGCACCCACTCGGAGATCAGGGAGCCCCGCCCCGGGAGGCGGTTGAACCCGCGCGCGAGCGCCCGGTAGGTCGCGAGCCCGATCCCGCGGGGGATGGCCGTGCAGGATGCCGCGATGAAGGCATCCACCGGCGGGCGGTCCTCCGCTCCCACGTAGTCGATCGAAAGGAGCCCGCCCATCGAGTGCCCGACGAGGAGGACGCGACCCTCCTCGGCGGCGGCACGCACGGCGGCGTCGATGGTCGCGAAGGCTCCGTCGAGGGTGAACGTCTCGTCCATCCGCGTCCCGTGCCCCGGCAGGTCGAGCGCGACCGTGCGCACGCCGCGCTCGTGCAGGTGTGCGACCTGCGAGCGCCACATAGACGCGGATGTGCGGATGCCGTGCACCATCACCACCGTCGTCGTCACGGTGTCAGCCTAGGCATCCCACCGCCGTGCCGTGCGACCGCGGCGGGTGTGTGCGCACGAACACGTGCGGTGCGATCGCCGAGGAGACGCCCGACGACCGCACCGCACGTCGCTCAGAACAGGACCCGCACCCGGACCGGGTCGCTGCTCGAGGCCGACACGAGGTCGGAGTCTGCCGGCACGAACGTCGCCGTGTAAGCGTGCGTGCCGCGATCCAGTCGCCCCAGCGTGTACGCCGCGATCCCGCGACGCACCGGCACCGTGGCGACGAGCCTGTCGCCCTCGCGGAACTCGACCACGCCCTGAGCGCGGGCACCGTCGCTCTGCTGGACGGTCGCCAGGAGCGTCGCCGGCAGGAGGCGGTTGATGTGCACGGGGGGCAGCGCGATCAGGCGGGTGGTGGTCGTGACGGCGGGGACCGCGGCCTCGACCTCCAGCGGAACCTGCACGACCGTCCCCGACGCCGGCGCCGTGAGCGTCAGCGTGGCGGCGCCCGCGGGCAGGCCCGCCGGAAGGGTGACCGTGACCGTCGCGGCACCGGCGGTGACCGGAACCTCGCCCAGCGCCGTGTCGCCGAGAGACACCTGCAGCGAGGTGTTCTGCGGGGCGCCGCGGCTCGTCATGTCCAGGCGTCCCACCTGGAACGTGACGCTCTCACCGGCGGTGACCGTCTCGGGCACGCCCGTCACCTCCAAGCCCTTCTTGGCGAAGTCGGGGGTGAGCGGCGAACCGTCGGCGATGTAGTCCATCCACGCCTCATAGTCGAGCAGACCCGTGTCGACGTAGTCCGTGCCCTCCGTGAAGATCCGGAAGTTGTCGCCGCCGGTCGCGAGGAACGAGAACGTGCCGATCCGGTAGGTGGCCTGCGGGTCGAGCGGCTCGCCGTCGATCGTCACCGACGTGATGCGCTGCCCCTCGGGGAGCGTCGCGTCGAAGGTGTAGGTGACGTTGTCGGAGAGGCCGAGCTGCAGGTACGGACGCTGCGGCACGGTGCCGTCGGCGGCACGCTGCCACTGCTGCTCGAGCATCGTGGTGAACTGCGCGCCGGTGAGGCTCACGAGCGCCAGCGTGTTGTTGAACGGCAGCACCGCGTTCGCCTGCGAGAACGAGACCGTCCCGTCGGGGAGGCCCGGAACCGCGGCCGCGCCGAACTCGGCCTGCGTGTCCCAGAGCTCCGCGCGGAGACCGCCGGGGTTCGTCACACCGATGTCGGCACCGTTCGGCAGGGTCGACAGGCTGTCGCGCAGCATGTTGCCGACCTCGCCGGCGAGGGCCGACTCGCTCGCACGGTCGTCGCGCGTGCCGCCGGTCCAGACGCCGTCGACGAACGATCCTCCGGAGAAGGCCGTCGTGATGTCGGCGGCGACCTCTCCGATCGCCGTGTTGCCGACCTCCGCCGCGGCGGCGAGGGCCTGCTTGACGATCGCATCGACCGCGGCGACCTTCGGGTATGTCGCGATGAGCTCCGCGGTCGGCGTCGTGGTGCGCTTGACGATCTCCTCGGTGTGCGCGGTGACCTCACCGGTCGCGCCGTCGATCGACAGCGTGATCTTGCCGAGGTTCGCACCGTACGAGCCGGTCTGGACGACCGGTCGTGTGCGGTCCGTGCCCGGGACGGGCGCAGACCAGGCGTACTCCTTGTGGGTGTGCCCGGTGAAGATGGCGGCGACCTCCGGAGCGGTCTCGTTCACGAGCTTCGCGAACGCACCGCCGGCGGCGAGCTCCTCCTCGAGGGTGGCGCCGTCGGGCGTGCCCGCGCCGGCGCCCTCGTGGTAGAGCGCGACGATGACGTCGGCCTCGCCGTTGGAGGGGTCCCCGTCGGTGAGCTGGCCGGCGACGCGGTTGACCGCGTCGACCGGGTCGCCGAAGTCGAGGGACTCCACACCGGCGGGGGAGACGAGCGTCGGGGTCTCCTCGGTGACGGCGCCGACGACGCCGACCGTGAGGGATCCGGCATCCACCAGCGCATACTCGGGGAGCGCCGGCGTCGTCGTGCCCTTCAGGTACACGTTCGCGCCGAGCTGCGGGTAGTCGGAGGCATCGGTCACACGACCGGCGAGGTCGTCGAAGCCGCGGTCGAACTCGTGGTTGCCGACGGCGGTCGCCTGCAGCCCGAGGGCGTTCAGGACGTCGATCGTCGGCTGGTCCTTCGCGACCGACGACGCGAACAGCGAGGCGCCGATGTTGTCACCCGCAGAGAGGAACAGCGTCGGTCCGGAAGCCGCGGCGCGCTGCTGCTCGACCGTGCCCGCGAACGCGACGGTGTTGCCGTCGATGCGCCCGTGGAAGTCGTTGATCCCGAGCAACGTCAGCTCGACCGGTGCCGCCTCGGCCGACAGGCCGACGAGCACGGGGTCGTGGTCGCTCGAGCGGTAGGCATCCGGGGCGTAGAACTCCGTGCCGTGGCTGCGGAAGCGGCTGTACTCGAGGGCGACCGACTCACCGGAGTTGATGTTCCAGATGTCGGCGCCCGTCGCGCGGTCCTTCGCGGCGCCGCTGAGCAGGATGTGGTCGAGCGAGCCCGACAGGCCCGAGAAGCTGTACGACGACGTGTCGACCTCGAAGGCCTGCGCCGCGTCGACGTAGCCGGCGTCGTAGAGCACCTGGAGCGGGTCCTCCTGCGTGTAGGAGTTGAAGTCGCCCGCGAGCGCGACGGTGTCGACGTCGCCCTGGATCTGCGCGACCCAGTCGCGAAGAGCGGTCGCCTGACGCACGCGCGACTCGTTGGACGAGCCCTGGCCGTCGCCCGCGTCGGCGTCGCCCGGCCAGGGGCCTGCCGAGCCCTTCGACTTGAAGTGGTTCACGACGAAGAGGAACGGGTCGCCGCCCTCCTTCGCGGTGAACACCTGGCCGATCGGCTCGCGTGCGTTGACGAACGCCTCGCCCGTGCCGCTCTGGTCGCCGAGGGCACGGGAGTCGCCCACACGCTCGACGGCCGCGGTGCGGTAGATGATCGCGTTCGTGATGACGTCCTGCTCGGATGCCGCGGGCAGCTCGCTCGAGGAGGGGACGTACGCCCAGACGGTGGAGCCGGCGGCGGCGGCGTTGAGCGCGTCGACGAGCGTGGCGGTCGCCTCGTCGGGAGTCTCGCCGAGGGCGGCGGAGTTCTCGATCTCCATGAGGCCGACGACGTCGGCGTCGAGGGCGTTGATAGCCGCTACGATCTTGTCCTGCTGACGCGTGAGGTCTGCGCTGTCCCAGGCGCCGCGCTGGTCGCAGCCCTCGCGCACCGTGACGCCGTCGCCGAAGCGATCCTTGTAGGCGACGCAGGAGGCCGAGTCGGTGCCGAGCGTGGTGAAGTAGTTCAGGACGTTGAACGACGCCAGCCGCACGTCGCCGCCGACCTCGGCGGGAGCCGCGGTGCGCGGGTTCGCGAAGGCGACGCCGTCGGTGCCCGTCCCGTCACCGGAGAGCGGGGTGGTGGCGTTGAGCTTCCACGCGTTGTTGCGCCAGTCCACGATCACCGGGTCGGTGAAGGTGACCGAGGCGCCGACCACGACCGGCTCGGTGAGCGAGACGTACGCGGGCGTCAGAGCGCTGTTCGCGGCGCTGAGGTAGTTGATGCTCGTACCGTCGTCGAGAGTGACGCCGCGCGCCGCATTGTCGGCTGTGACGGCCGCGCCCTCCGGCGAGCCCGGGCGTCCGGCGTCGGTGGGCTGACGCAGCGGGGTCGTCCCCGAAGCGAGACCGACCTCGCCGTACTGGTTGGTCGCGTACGTGTTCGAGACGGTGAAGTCTCCCTGCGGGGCGACGAGCATCGACTCGAGGCTCTCGCGCTGCGCGGCATCCGCGGGCCACCCGACCGATGCCGGCGTCGGCGCGGCCTGCGCGTCGATCCGTGTCGCGGCGCCGGGCGCTGCGGTGATCTGGGTGAGGCCGTAGTACTCCGACACGGCGCCGGTGACACGGACGGTGTCGCCGAGCGCGACCTCGCCCGTCGCGTTCGGGGCGTAGACGAAGATCGCCTGCGACGCCGTGTGCGTGGCGAGGTCGAGCGCACCGCCGGTTCCCGGCGTCTGGATGACGTAGCCCTGGAAACCGCCCGTCGGGTAGTGCGCCGTCACGACGCCCTCGGTGGTGACGGTCTGGCCGACGAGCGGCGACGCATCCCCGGTGCCCTGGATGTCGGAGATCGCGACGATCGCGGGGTCGACGGGCGGATCGGTGGGGTCGACCGGCGGGTCGGTCGGGTCGACGGGCGGCGCGGTGAGGCCGGTCGGCGTCGGAGCGCCGACGGTGAAGTCCGCACGGTTGTCCCCGGTGTTCGCGAAGGACGCGGAGCGGGCAACGCTCGTGCCGTTGGCGGTGGAGGGCGCCGCCGCGGCCCCGGCGAAGTGCGTCGCGCCGCCCCAGCCGACGAGGTCGACGACCTGGGGGAGGGCGGCGATGCCGGACGCCCCGCTCAGCGCAGTCGCGTCGGAGACGAGCGCGACCTTGCCCTGGGAGCCCGACATCGGAATCGAGCCCTCGACGTCGGCGGTGAAGCCGGGCTGGGTCGTGTCGGCACCGGTGGCCTGCCCGACGAGCACCTGTCCGCCGGCAGGGACGGTGATGCCCGTGAGCGGAGTGACCTGCCACGCGCTTCCGGTTGCCGAGGCATACTGCACGCTGTACGCCGAGAGATCGACAGGCGCGTCGGAGACGTTCGCGAGCTCGACGAAGTCACGGTTGAACGCGCCGCCGGCGTTGCCGCCTCCTCCGTAGACCTCGGAGATCACGACGGGCGCGTCGGGACCGACGGCGGCGACAGCGGCCGTCGGGGCGACGACGGCGCCGGCGAACGCGGTCGCGAACGCCGCCGTCACGGCGAGGGCGCTGCGCGAACGGCGGCGGGGGGTGGATTCGGGCAGGGCAGGTGGAACGGGGTGCTCGGGCATCACGATCGTCTCTCCGGTGACGACCGCGCGCGGCTGGGGGAATCGCGCAGAGGACGGTCGCCAGATTGAGCATTCTTCGTCGCCCGGCGCCCTGGCAAGTGTCAGATCGGTTAACTCTTTCTCATCGGAGCGATCTCTGGCGTGTCCCGCCGGATGCCGGTTATGGTTCGCGCCGCGTCGCGCGAGCCCGCGGCATCCGCCGTTCGCACCACCCGTGCGCCGGTAGACTTGCCTGCGACATGTCACCGCGCGCCCTGAAGCCTCTCGAGCCGTCTGCGACCCCTCCTGAGCTGATCCGCAACTTCTGCATCATCGCCCACATCGACCACGGCAAATCGACCCTGGCCGACCGCATGCTGCAGATCACCGGCGTGGTCTCGGATCGCGACATGAGGGCGCAGTACCTCGACCGCATGGACATCGAGCGCGAGCGCGGCATCACGATCAAGTCGCAGGCGGTCCGGATGCCGTGGTCCGCAGGCGCGGGCACATACGCGCTCAACATGATCGACACGCCCGGACACGTCGACTTCACCTACGAGGTGTCGCGCTCGCTCGCGGCGTGCGAAGGTGCGATCCTGCTGGTGGACGCCGCGCAAGGGATCGAAGCGCAGACCCTCGCGAACCTGTACCTGGCGCTGGAGAACGACCTCCAGATCATTCCGGTCCTGAACAAGATCGATCTGCCGGCCGCCGACCCGGAGAAGTACGCCGCCGAGCTCGCCAACCTCATCGGCGGGTCGCCCGACGACGTGCTGCGCGTCTCGGGCAAGACCGGCGTCGGCGTCGAAGAGCTGCTCGACCGGATCGTAGAGCAGATCCCCGCGCCGACCGGCGATGCGTCGGCGCCCGCCCGCGCCATGATCTTCGACTCCGTGTACGACGCGTACCGCGGTGTCGTCACCTACGTCCGCATGGTCGACGGCAAGCTCGAGCCGCGCGAGCGCATCCAGATGATGTCGACGCGCGCGACCCACGACCTCCTGGAGATCGGGGTGTCGAGCCCGGAGCCCGTCCCGACGAAGGGGCTCGGCGTCGGTGAGGTGGGCTACCTCATCACGGGTGTGAAGGACGTCCGCCAGTCGAAGGTCGGCGACACGATCACGAATCAGCGCAAGCCGGCCGCCGAAGCGCTCCCCGGGTACACCGACCCGAAGCCCATGGTGTTCTCGGGCATCTACCCGATCGACGGCAGCGACTACGCGGACCTTCGCGAAGCGCTCGACAAGCTGAAGCTGTCGGATGCCTCGCTGCAGTACGAGCCCGAGACCTCCGTCGCCCTCGGCTTCGGGTTCCGCGCCGGCTTCCTCGGGCTCCTCCACCTCGAGATCATCACCGAGCGCCTCGCGCGCGAGTTCGGCCTCGACCTCATCACGACCGCGCCGTCGGTGACGTACGAGGTCACGACCGACACGGGCGACACCGTCGTCGTCACGAATCCCAGCGAGTACCCCGACGGCCGCGTCGCCTCCGTCTCCGAGCCGGTCGTGAAGGTCGGCATCCTGCTGCCGAAGGACTACGTCGGCACCGTGATGGAGCTCTGCCAGTCGCGCCGCGGCACGCTCCTCGGCATGGACTACCTCTCCGAGGACCGCGTGGAGCTGCGGTACAACATGCCGCTCGGCGAGATCGTCTTCGACTTCTTCGACCAGCTGAAGTCGAAGACGCAGGGCTACGCCTCGCTGGACTACGAACCCGCCGGTTCGCAGGAGGCCGACCTCGTCAAGGTCGACATCCTGCTGCAGGGCGAGAAGGTGGATGCCTTCTCGTCGATCGTCCACCGCGAGAAGGCCTACGCCTACGGCACGCTCATGACCGAGCGCCTGCGCAAGCTCATTCCGCGCCAGCAGTTCGAAGTGCCGATCCAAGCCGCGATCGGAGCGCGGATCATTGCGCGCGAGAACATCCGGGCGATCCGCAAGGACGTGCTCGCCAAGTGCTACGGCGGTGACATCACCCGCAAGCGCAAGCTCCTCGAGAAGCAGAAGGAGGGCAAGAAGCGCATGAAGATGGTGGGCCGCGTCGAGGTTCCGCAGGAGGCGTTCATCGCCGCCCTGTCGGGAGACGTCGAGACCAAGAAGTAGCCTTCAGACATGGGCCGCCCGGTGACAGGCGGCCCGAGAGAACGCGACGGGAGGTGCACATGCGCCGCGGGAACTTCCAGGAAGACACGGTCGACTACGCCGCCGTGGGTGCCACGCACGCCCACGACCTCATGAGCTACCCGCCCGAACGGAGCATCCCCGCGGAGGCCTCGTGGCGGATCGGCAGCGGTCAGGCGCGCTTCGAGTCGTCCGCCGACGCGCTGCTGTCGTGGGGCGCGCTCCGCGGCGCGGGTCTGCAGATCACCGACGTGCGTCCGGCCGCCGGACCCATGTACTCCGGTGTGGGCTTCGACGCCGAGGGCGCGCCGGTTGCTCCGTCGCGCCTCGAGGCCGATCAGCGCTTCGACGCCGACGGCACCCCGTACGTCGCCGCCGGCACCACCATCCGCGTGCGCGGCCGCGTCAAGGGCATGAACGCCGACGGCGAGCTGCGCGTCATCTCCGCGACGGAGGAGGCCCGGCGCGTGGGGTTCGCCCTGGGCACCGTCGGCGGCTCGGTCGTCAGCGGCGAGGAGTCCTTCACGATCGAGTGGGACGAGAGCGACGAGGTCCGCTTCGTCGTGCGCGCCTTCGACCGGCCGACCGCCTTCCTCTACCGCCTCGTCCCGCCGCTGGTGAAGCGTCGTCGCCGCGAGCTGTTCCAGGGATACCTGCGGGCGATCTCGCCGCTGTTCGCCACCGGCTCGTGAGCGGGCCGGTCACGATGTCGGCGACATCCTGATGGGATCCGCCCTCCCGCTCGGCGACCCGGCGCCCGTCGACGGCGCGCTCCCCGACGACATCGCCGTCGACGCGTCGACCGACTTCGGCGTCTACCTGCACGTGCCGTTCTGCCGCGTGCGATGCGGCTACTGCGACTTCAACACGTATACGGCCTCCGAGCTCCGCGGCGCCCGACAGGACGCATACGCCGACGAGGTGCTGCGCGAGATCGCCCTGTCCGAGAACGTGCTCGGCGCGAGGGGGCCGCTGCGCCCGGCATCCACCGTCTTCTTCGGCGGCGGGACGCCCACGCTCCTTCCCGGCGATGATCTCGCGCGCATGCTCGCCGGCGTCCGCGACACGTTCGGACTCACGCCGGATGCCGAGGTCACGGTCGAGGCGAACCCCGACACCGTGACGCGTGAGCTCGCGGAGCGGCTGGCGGATGCCGGGGTCACGCGCCTCTCGATCGGGATGCAGTCGGCCGTGCCGCACGTGCTGCACACGCTCGATCGCACACACGACCCCGCGAACGTCGCCGTCGCGGTCGCCGCGGCGCGCGCGGCCGGCCTCGCCGTGAGCGTCGACCTCATCTACGGGGCACCGGGGGAGTCGCTCGCCGATTGGGAGGCGTCGGTGCAGACCGCCGTCGCCCTCGGCCCCGACCACATCTCGGCGTATGCGCTCATCGTCGAGGAGGGCACGCAGCTCGCCCGCCAGATCCGCCGCGGCGAGGTGCCGGGGCCCGACGACGACCTGCAGGCCGACATGTACGAGCTGGTGGACGAGGCCCTCGCCGCCGCGGGCTTCGACTGGTACGAGGTGTCGAACTGGGCGACCTCGCCCGCACAGCGATCGCGGCACAACCTCGCGTATTGGCGCGGCACGGACTGGTGGGGCTACGGACCCGGAGCGCACAGCCACGTCGCGGGCCTGCGCTGGTGGAACGTCAAGCATCCCGCGGCGTACGCGCAGCGCCTCGCCTCGGGGGACTCGCCCGCCGCGGCGCGTGAGCGCCCTGATGAGAGCGCGCGCCGGCTCGAGAGCGTGCTGCTGCGTTCGCGCATCGCGGAGGGGCTGCCGGTCTCGGAGCTGCAGGGCGAGGGCCGCCACGCCGTGGCATCCCTCATCGCGGACGGCCTGATCGAGGGGCCCGCGGCGCTCCGCGGGCGCGTCATCCTCACGCGGCGCGGTCGGCTGCTGGCCGATGCCGTCGTCCGCGCCCTCACGGCCTGAGAAGCGTCGGGCGTCAGCCGGCCTGAGAAGCGTCGGGCGTCAGCTCGCGAGCGCGTCGAGCGCGGCCGCGCGGCGCAGCGGCTCGTCCTGCACGGGCACATCGTAGATCCGGGTCACACGGTCGGGCGAGAAGCGCGGCCAGCCCGGCCCTCCCGAGGCGACGAACCTCACCCAGTCGGCGTGCATGCGGGCCGCGAGCTCACGCGGAGCGCCGGGACCGACGATCTGCTGCCAGTCGGAGGCCTCGACCCGATCGAACACGAATCCGATCTCGATCGCGTGCGCGGCCCGCAGCTCCCGCACGGGGCTCCGCCACGCGAACTCGTACACGTAGGTGGGCGCGCTGCGGGCGGATGCGACCGCGACCGCCGGCCCCCGCAGCACGCGGTCCGTCACGATCTGGCCCAGGATCTCGCCCGCACTCGCACCCGGCAGAGCGTCGCGGTACGCGCGCACCGCCGCGCGCGGCACACGTGCCGCCAGGCGCGCGAGCGCGAGCCGGAACGGGCTGATGGCAACCAGCTGCGCGGGCGTGAACCACAGTCGGTACTCGTCTGTGTTCGTGCCGATCACGAGAGGGATCCCGAGCGTGCGCAGGGCCTGATCGGGCGAGACGGGAAGGCTGTCCGGGTCGAGGGCGAGCGCGTAGCCCGGTGTCCCCGACAGCGGCGAGGATCCCTCCGCGAGGCGGCGGCGCGCGTCGAGCAGGTCACGCGGCGACAGCGCGGCGAACGCGTCTCGGGTCGGCGGCACGCCCAGTGCCTTCGCCATCGCACGGGTCACACGGCCCGCACGCTCGGCGGGCTGTGCCTCCAGCGGCCCCGATTCGATGATCGCGCCGACCGGGATGTCGGCCGTGTCGGGGCGCGCGAGGAGCGCCGCGACGAGCGATCCGCCCGCCGACTCGCCCACGATCGTGATGCGCTCCGGGTCGCCCCCCGAACGCGGCGATCTCGCGCCGAACCCATTCGAGGCCCGCAGCGGCGTCGGACAGACCCAGGTTGCGTGGAGCGCCCTCGAGCACGGAGAAACCCTCCGCCCCGACGCGATGGTTCACCGAGACGTAGACAAGCCCGTCGCGGGCGAAGGTCGTCCCGTCGTACGCCGGCAGCGCCGCACTGCCGCGTTCGAGCGCCCCGCCGTGGTACCAGACGAAGACGGGCAGCGAGCCCGGCGCCGCTCCCGACGGGGTCCAGACGCCGACGGTCAGGATGTCATCGCCCGCGATCTCGACGGAGCCGAGCAGCTCGCCGATCGCGCCGAAGTACGGATCCTGCGGCGCGGTTGCGGCGTGGGCCGAGGCATCCCGCGCCTCGGTCCACGCCGGGGGAGCCACCGGCGGGGCGAAGCGGCGCTCACCGAACGGCGGGAGGGCGTAAGGGATGCCGAGGTAGCGGTCGATGCCGTCGGAGGTGGTGCCGACGACGTCGCCTCGGGTGGTCGTGACGACAGGGCGAGGGGAGGCATCGGCGCGCATGCGGCTCATCCTAGGGTGCTCGCGCTAGGATTGGCACTCGAACACCTGGAGTGCCAGATCGGCGCCTGTCACGTGTGCAGAGGAGGAAGCGATGGTCTCGGAACGCGGCCTGCGCGTCCTCCGCGCGATCGTGCAGGACTACGTCGACACGAACGAACCGGTCGGCAGCAAGGCGATCGTCGATCGCCATCAGTTCGGGGTGTCCGCCGCCACGATCCGCAACGACATGGCCCTCCTCGAGGACGAAGAGCTGATCGCCGCCCCGCACACCTCGTCCGGGCGCGTCCCGACCGACAAGGGCTACCGCGTCTTCGTCGATCACCTCGCCGAGCTCCGTCCCCTCTCGGGCGGGCAGCGCGCCGCGATCTCGACGTTCCTCACCGAGGCGGTCGACCTCGACGACCTGCTCACCCGCACCGTCCGCGCGCTCACGCAGCTGACGGGCCAGGTCGCGATCGTGCAGTACCCGTCGGTCGCGCGCGCGAGCGTGTCGCACGTCGAGTTCGTGCACCTGGGCGGCACGCGCGTCGTCGTGATCGTCGTCACCGACACGGGGCGCGTCTCACAGCGCGTCGCGTTCTTACAGGGCGAGCTGGATGCCGAGGAGGTCGCGCAGGTCAAGGCATCCATCGCCGCTCTCGTCACCGGCAAGCCCGTCGCCGACGCGGCGCAGGCGATCGCCGACCTGACGGCCTCGGCGCCCGCGCACACGCGCGTCGACGAGGCGGTGCGCACCGTTGCCCGCATCGTCGCGGAGGAGCTCGACGACTTCCGCCAGGACAAGCTCGTGATGGCCGGAAGCGCGACCCTCGCCAAGCGTGAGGGCGACTTCCGCGGCAGCATCTACCCGCTGCTGGAGGCCATCGAGGAGCAGGTGACCCTGCTTCGCCTCATGGGGGAGATGGTCGCCGACGAGCAGGGGCTCGCCGCGTCGATCGGGCGCGAGAACGCGCCGTTCGGGCTCGTTGAGGCATCCGTCGTGACGAGTGACTACGACGGCGCCGGGACCCGCTCGCGCGTGGGTCTGCTCGGCCCCACCCGCATGGACTATCCCACCAACCTCGCGGCGGTCCGCGCCGTCGCGCATTATCTGAGCCGCCTGCTCGACGAGGACGACACGTCCCGCTGACAGGCGCGCCCGACAGACACCCATCGTGCCCTCCGGGGCAGGAAAGGCGATCGTGGCCGACCACTACGAAGTACTCGGCGTCTCGCGCGATGCGAGCCCCGAAGAGATCAAGAAGGCGTACCGGCGTCTCGCACGCGAACTCCACCCCGACGTGAATCCCGGCGCGGACGCATCCGAGCGCTTCAAGCTCGTCACCCACGCCTACGACGTCCTCAGCGACCCCGAGCAGCGTCAGCGCTATGATATCGGCGGCGACGGGTCGCCGTTCGGCGGCGCAGGCGCAGCGGGCTTCGGCGGGTTCGGCGACATCTTCGAGACGTTCTTCGGAGGGGGCGGCTCACGCCAGGGCCGTCCGCGCTCGCGACGCGAGCGGGGCCAGGATGCCTTGGTGCGCGTCACGTTGGACCTGAAGGACGTCGTCTTCGGCACGCACCGCGACATCGAGGTCGACACCGCGGTGCTCTGCGAGACGTGCGAGGGCTCGTGCTGCCAGCCGGGCACCCAGCCGGTGACGTGCGACATCTGCCACGGCTCGGGCCAGGTCCAGCGCACGGTCCGGAGTCTCCTCGGCAACGTCGTCACCTCGCAGCTGTGCACGACGTGCCAGGGTTACGGCACGACGATCCCGTACCCCTGCGCGACGTGCCAGGGGCAGGGCCGCGTGCGGGCACGCCGCACCGTGTCGGTCGACATCCCCGGCGGCGTCGAGACGGGGCTGCGCCTGCAGCTGCCCGGCTCGGGCGAGGTCGGCCCCGCCGGCGGTCCGAACGGCGACCTGTACCTCGAGATCACCGTCGCCCACGACGACGTCTTCAGCCGCGACGGCGATGACCTGCTCGCAACGCTCGAGGTCTCGATGCCCGACGCGATCCTCGGCGCCGCGACGACCATCTCGTCGCTCGACGGCGAAGTCGACCTCGAGGTACGCGCGGGTGTGCAGTCGGGCGACGTGCTCACGATCAAGGGTCGCGGCATCACCCCGCTGCGCGGCGGCAACCGCGGCGACCTGCGGGTCGGCGTGCAGGTCGTGACGCCCACGAAGCTGGATGCCAAGTCGCGCGCCCTCATCGAGGACTTCGCGAAGAAGACGAAGGCGCCCGCGCCGCAGCTGGCCCAGTTCCACCAGGGCTTGTTCTCGAAGCTCCGCGACCGCTTCCGCGGCTGACCCCGGAAGACATCATGGCGCTGCACTTCCTCGTCGACGATGCGCAGGCGGCGCATGTCGCCGGCGCCGTGGCCGGTTCGACCGTCGAGCTGTCGGGCGGCGAGGCGCACCACGCCGCCGTCGTCCGCCGCGTGCGCGTCGGCGAAGAGGTCACGGTCGGCGACGGCCGTGGGGTCTGGCTGAGCGGCGCGGTGACAGAGGTCGCGCCGAAGCGCGTCATGGTCCGGGTCGACGCACGCCGGGACGTGTCCGCGGCGTCCCCCCGGCTCGTGCTCGTGCAGGCGCTCGCGAAGGGCGACCGCGACGAGCTCGCGATCCAGGCGGCGACGGAGCTCGGCGTCGACGAGGTCGTGCCGTGGCAGGCATCGCGGAGCGTCTCGCGCTGGTCGGCCGAGAAGGCGCTCAAGGGCGTCGCCCGCTGGCAGCAGATCGTGCGCGAAGCGGCGAAGCAGGCCCACCGTGCGTGGGTTCCCGCCGTCTCGGAGCCGGTCACGTCAGCGCAGCTTGCGCGGCGCGCGGACGCGCGCCTGCTGGTGCTGGAGCCGACGGCATCCACCCCGCTGTCCACGCTGGTCCTCGACGACGTCGAGCGCGACATCGTGCTCGTCGTCGGCCCCGAGGGTGGCATCACCCCGGAGGAGCTCGACGCGCTGCAGGATGCCGGCGCTACGCTCGTACGCCTCGGCGACACCGTCCTGCGCACCTCGACGGCAGGGCCCGCCGCGCTCGCACTCCTGAACGCCCGCCTCGGCCGCTGGTAGCCGCCGCTCCGGAGCCCGCTGAGCGAGGGTGCCCCGCCACCGGCCGGGCACCGGCCCATAGACTGGGAGGCATGAGCGAGCCGTCGATCTTCACCCGGATCCTCGAGGGGGAGATCCCCTCTGAGATCATCGCCGAGACCGAGAACGTCTTCGCGATCCGCGACATCGCGCCCAAGGCGCCGGTGCATTTGCTCGTCATCCCGAAAGACCCGCAGTACCGGAACGTCGTCGAGCTCGCCGCGGGAGACCCGGCGCTCCTCACGGAGATGGTCGGGCTCGCGAACACCGTCGCCGCCGAGTACGGCGACGGCGATTTCCGCCTCGTGTTCAACACGGGCGAGGGCGCCGGGCAGACGGTGTTCCATGTCCACGCCCATGTCCTCGCCGGCGGCCTTACCGAAGGGAGCCTGGGTGGCTGACGCTCCCGAGACCGGGCCCGACACCGCCGAGGTCGTCGAGCGCATCTACGCCGACGGCGTCGCGATGGTCCAGCTGCTCGGGCCGCAGGACCGGCTCCTGCGCGTCGTCGAGCGAGAGCACCCCGACGTGCAAGTGCACGTGCGCGGCAACGAGATCACTTTGAGCGGGCATGCGGATGCCGTCGCGCGCGCGCGAGCGCTCGTCGAAGAGCTCATCGCCCTCTCGCGGACCGGTCACGGACTCGACCCCTCCGACGTCGCCTCGAGCGAGCGCATCCTCCGGGGTGACACCGGCCAGCGCCCGTCGGAAGTGCTGGGCGAGGCGATCCTCTCGTCGCGCGGCCGCGTCATCCGCCCGAAGACCCTCGGTCAGAAGGCGTACGTCGATGCGATCGAGGAGAACACGATCACGTTCGGCATCGGTCCCGCCGGCACCGGCAAGACCTACCTCGCGATGGCGAAGGCCGTCCAAGCGCTCCAGCGCAAGGAGGTCAGCCGCATCATCCTGAGCCGCCCGGCGATCGAGGCCGGTGAGCGGCTCGGGTTCCTCCCCGGCACCCTCACCGACAAGATCGACCCCTACCTGCGTCCGCTCTACGACGCGCTCAACGAGATGATGGACCCCGAGATCGTGCCGAAGCTCATGGCATCCGGCACCATCGAAGTCGCCCCGCTCGCCTACATGCGCGGGCGGACGCTCAACGACTCGTTCGTCGTGCTCGACGAGGCGCAGAACACCACGCCCGAGCAGATGAAGATGTTCCTCACCCGTCTCGGCTTCGGCACGCGCATGGTCGTCACCGGCGACATCACGCAGATCGACCTGCCGCAGGGGGCATCCGGGCTCCGCCTCGTGACGCGCGTCCTCAAGGACATCGACGACATCCACTTCAGCTACCTCACGAGCGACGATGTCGTGCGGCACACGCTCGTCGGCCGCATCGTCGACGCCTACACGGAGTACGACGAGCAGCGGCTCGCCTCGCGGCGCGAGCGTGACGAGGCATCCGCTATGAACGCGCAGCGGCAGGGTAACCGCGCCGAGCGCCGCGGACAGTCCCGCCCCGGCGGCCCCCGGGACCACCTTCCGAAGCGAGGCATGTCATGACGATCGAGATCACGAACGAGTCGGGTGTCGACGTCGATGAGACGGTGCTCCTGCGCCTCACCGAGCACAACCTCGCAGAGCTGCACGTGAGCCCGGATGCCGACGTCGCGATCCTCCTCGTCGACGAAGGCGCCATGGAAGCCCTCCACGTGCAGTGGATGGACGAGCCGGGTCCCACCGACGTGCTGAGCTTCCCGATGGACGAGCTGCGCCCCGGCACCCAGGAGCAGCCGACGCCCCCGGGCCTGCTCGGCGACATCGTCCTCTGCCCGCAGGTCGCCGAGACGCAGGCGCAGGCGGCGAAGCACTCGACCCTCGACGAGCTCATCCTCCTGACGACCCACGGCACGCTGCACCTCCTCGGCTTCGACCACGCCGAGCCCGAGGAGGAGCGCGAGATGTTCGGCCTGCAGCGGGAGCTCATCGCCTCGTTCGCGGCCTCCGAACGCCGCCGACGCGCATGACCGAGGCCCTCCTCCTCATCGCGGCGGCGCTCCTCGTCGCCCTCGGCGGACTCATGGCCGCGCTCGACGCGGCGCTCGGGGTCACCTCGCGCGGCGACCTGTACGACATGTCGGCGACGAACCCCAACGGTCAGGCGCTCGCCAAGATCGCCGACGACCCCGCCGCGCACGGCAACGCTGTCGTCTTCATCCGCATCCTCGCCGAGACCACCGCCGCCGTGCTGGTCACGGTCGCCTTTCTCCTCATCTTCGACAACATCTGGCTCGCGATGCTCGCCGCGGCGATCCTCATGACCGTCGTCTCCTTCGTGCTCGTCGGCGCGAGCCCCCGGGCCGTCGGCCGCGAGCACGCGCGCGGGCTTCTCCGCGCGTGCGCACCGGTGATCCGCGGCGCGCGAATCCTCCTCGGACCGCTCGCGCACCTGCTCGTGCTCCTCGGCAACCGCGTCACGCCGGGTGTCCACCGTGGCGCCTCGTTCGCGAGCGAGGAGCAGCTGCTGTCGATGGTCGACGAGGCCGCTTCGCAAGACCTCATCGAAGAGGACGACCGCGAGCTCATCCATTCCGTGTTCGACTTCACCGACACCTTCGTCCGCTCGGTCATGGTTCCGCGCACTGACATGGTGACGATGGACGGCGCCGACACGACGCAGGAGGCGATGCGGCTCTTCCTCGACAAGGGCGTCTCGCGCGTGCCGATCGCCGACGGCGAGGCCGACGACATCACCGGCGTCGTCTACCTCAAAGACCTCGTGCAGTTCGCGTTCCGCGACGAGTCGGCCTGGCGCGACGCGCCCGTCGCGCAGATCGCCCGCCCCGCAGTCTTCGTGCCCGAGTCGATGAAGGCCGAGACACTCCTGCAGCAGATGAAGCGGGATGCCGTGCACGTGTGCCTCGTCGTCGACGAGTACGGCGGAGTGTCGGGACTCGTGACGCTCGAGGACCTCATCGAAGAGCTCGTCGGTGAAATCTCCGACGAGTACGACCCGCGCTCGAACGAGGTCGTCGACCTCGGCGACGGGCGCTACCGCGTCAGCGCGCGCCTGGGCCTCGACGAGGTGGGCGACCTGTTCGGCATCGACCTCGAAGACGAGGACGTCGACTCGATCGGCGGTCTCCTCGGCAAGCAGCTCGGCCGCATCCCCCTTCCCGGCGCGACCGCCGAGTACGGGGGCATCCTCATGACCGGGGGCACCTCGCGCGGACGAGGACGCGGCCTTGCGACCGTTTTCGTCGAGGCGACACCCGCGCTCGAGGCCGCCGACTCGGCGTTCGGCGGACGCCATCCGCGCACCGGGAGCATCCCGACGCAGAAGCAGAAAGGGGAGGACCGATGACGGAGTTCCGATCCGGATTCGTGACCTTCGTCGGGCGCCCGAATGTCGGGAAGTCGACGCTCACCAACGCACTCGTCGGCGAGAAGGTCGCGATCACCTCCGACAAGCCGCAGACGACCCGTCGCGCGATCCGCGGCATCGTGAACCGTCCGGGCGGCCAGCTCGTCATCGTCGACACTCCCGGCATCCACAAGCCACGGACACTTCTCGGTGAGCGCCTCAACGACCTCGTCGAGCAGGTGCTCGGCGACGTCGATGCGATCTGCTTCCTCGTGCCCGCCACCGAGAAGGTGGGCCCCGGCGACCGGCGCATCGCGGCATCCCTCGACGGATACCCGCGCGCGAAGAAGGTCGCCGTCGTCACGAAGACCGACCTCGCCTCACGCGACCAGATCACCGAACGCCTCATGGAGGCCGACAGCCTTCGGGAGGACTGGGATGCCGTCATCCCGATCTCCGCCGTGGCGGGCGAACAGCTCGACGTCCTCGCCGACGAGCTGCTCTCCCTCATGCCCGAGGGCCCCGCGCTCTACGAGGAGGGCGTCGTCACCGATGAGTCCCTCGAGGACCGGATCGCCGAGATCATCCGCGAGTCGGCTCTCGAGGGCGTCCGCGACGAGCTGCCGCACTCGATCGCCGTGACGATCGAGGACATCTCCGAGCGCGACACGGGCTCGATGACCGACATCCACGCGAACGTCGTCGTCGAGCGCGACAGTCAGAAGGCGATCATCATCGGGAACAAGGGGTCGCGCCTGCGTGACGTCGGCGCCCGCGCCCGCGCCCAGATCGAGCCGCTCGTCGGCACGAAGGTGTTCCTCAAGCTGCACGTGCGCGTCGCCAAGGAATGGCAGCGTGACCCGAAGCAGCTCGGACGGCTGGGCTTCTGAGCGACATGGCCCTTCCCGACCCCCGCATTCCCGTGATCCCGTCCGGCTGGGCGGGCCCACGCGCCTCGCGAAAGCCGATGCTCCTACTCCCGGCGGAACTGTTCAATCGCACGTTCCGGCGCGCCCCCGACGGGACGGTGCACGTCGCCCTCCTGCGCCGTCCGCCCATCGTCCTCGTTGTCGCGCTGGGCGTCATCGCCGTGTTCTTCGGCGCGCTCGTGTGGATGGTCCTCGCCCAGGCCGGCACGACCGCCGCGACGCAGGGACCGGTGCCGTATGTCATCGCTGTCGTCTTCGGACTCCTCGGCCTCTTCTTCCTCGCGACGTTCGTCAATGCGCTCACCGCGATCCGCTCCCGCGGGTCCTGGGGCAACCGGGAGTGCGTGGCGCTCGGCCCGACCGGGATCTTCCTGCGGATGCAGAAGGCGGACGTCGACGTGCCGTGGAACGAGGTGACCGCCGTGCGCGCGACACACACGAACGCGGGCAACGCCGTCCGGAAGGCCCGCGCGCACGTGCCGATCCTGCGCATCGAGACGGCGCACCGGCACTGGGATATCGCCACCTCAGTACTCGACGCGTCGCCGAACCTCGTCTACACCGTCCTGCACTTCTACTGGACCCACCCCGGTGCGCGCGTCGAGCTGGGCACCGCCGCCGCGCAGCACCGGATGGATGCGCACGCGGCGTCCTGAGGTTCTGCACCCTCGGCATCCGGGTGTACTCTGTCCCCATGCGCTTCGGCCAGCTTCTTCTTAGCTGCCGCGACGAGGCCTCGATCTAGGGCCTTCCTCGTCGCGGCGCTTCGCGTTGGTTCGCACCCCTCGCACCCTGGCCCGCACTCAGCAGACGAGAGAAGCGACCCCATCATGGACAACAACCAGAAGCCCTCCACCGCGCCGGTCCACAAGTACCGCCCGTACCACGAGCAGATCCGCGTCCACCTACCCGATCGCACGTGGCCCGACGCCCGCATCACGACCGCGCCGCGCTGGTGCGCCGTCGACCTCCGCGACGGCAACCAGGCGCTCATCGACCCGATGAGCCCCGAGCGCAAGCGCATCATGTTCGACCTGCTGGTCGGCATGGGGTACAAGGAGATCGAGGTCGGCTTCCCGTCGGCCTCGCAGACCGATTTCGACTTCGTGCGCCAGCTCATCGAAGACGGCGCGATCCCCGCTGACGTGACGATCCAGGTGCTGACGCAGGCGCGCGAGCACCTCATCGCCCGTACCTACGAGGCGATCGCGGGCGCCAAGCAGGCGATCGTGCACCTGTACAACTCGACGAGCGTCCTGCAGCGCGAGGTCGTCTTCCGCACCGATCAGCAGGGCATCGTCGACATCGCTCTCGAGGGCGCGCGCCTGTGCCGCCGGTACGAGAAGTCGATCCCCGAGACGACCGTGTACTACGAGTACTCGCCCGAGTCGTACACGGGCACCGAGCTGGAGTTCGCGGCCGACGTCTGCAACCAGGTGCTCGAGATCTTCGAGCCGACGCCCGCGCGGAAGGTCATCATCAACCTGCCCGCGACCGTCGAGATGGCGACCCCCAACGTCTACGCCGACTCCATCGAGTGGATGAGCCGGCACCTGAACCACCGCGAGAACGTCATCCTCTCGCTGCACCCGCACAACGACCGCGGCACCGCGATCGCCGCCGCCGAGCTCGGCTACATGGCCGGCGCCGACCGCATCGAAGGATGCCTGTTCGGCAACGGTGAGCGCACCGGCAACGTCGACCTCGTCGCCCTCGGGATCAACCTGCTGACGCAGGGGATCGACCCGCAGATCGACTTCAGCGACATCGACCACGTCAAGCGGACGGCCGAGTACTGCAACCAGCTGCCCGTGCACGAGCGCAGCCCCTGGGCGGGTGACCTGGTGTTCACGGCGTTCAGCGGCTCGCACCAGGACGCGATCAAGAAGGGCTTCGAGGCGATGGATGCCGCAGCCCAGGCATCCGGTGTCACCGTCGACGACATCGAGTGGGCCGTGCCGTACCTGCCGATCGACCCGAAGGATCTCGGGCGCTCGTACGAGGCGGTCATCCGCGTCAACTCCCAGTCGGGCAAGGGCGGCGTCGCGTACCTGCTGAAGACCGACCACGCGCTGGACCTGCCGCGAAAGCTCCAGATCGAGTTCTCCGGCGTCGTGCAGGCGAAGACGGATGCCGAAGGCGGTGAGGTCTCGAGCGAGCAGATCTGGGCCGCCTTCACCGACGAGTACCTGCCCGCCGAGGTCGCCGACGAGAAGTGGGGCCGGTACGAGCTGCTCTCGACCCGCACGCAGAGCGACATGTCAGGCGAGGTCTCGCTCGAGGTCACGCTGCGCGACGGCGACCGCGAGGTCGCGACCCGCGGCGTCGGCAACGGTCCCGTCTCGGCGTTCATCGAGGTCGTCCGCGCGCAGGGCTTCGACATCACCCTGTATGACTACGTCGAGCACACGCTTTCGGCCGGAGGCGACGCGCAGGCAGCGGCCTATGTCGAGCTTCAGGTCGACGGCGAGCGGCTGTGGGGCGTCGGGATCGACGGCGACATCTCCACGGCATCCCTCAAGGCGATCGTGTCGGGCGTCAACCGCGCAATCCGCACCCGCGAGAGCGCCGGCGCCCTCGCCGCCGCCTGACGCGCGCTGCGGCACCCCGCCCCACCAGCCCGCGAGACCGGCCTGCGGCACCAGCCCGCGAGACCGCGTTCTCTCGACGAAACCCCCGATCTCTTCGCCGGGTCTCGTCGAGAACCGGCGGTCTCGCGGGCGGAGGGCGGCCCAGAGGCGCTGGGGGCAGGTGCGCGACGCGCGCAGCGGCGCGTCGGTGCGACGCGGGTCAGTCCTCGGTCGGCTTGATGATCGGGATCGCGGTCGTCTCGATCGCGACCTTCCGACGGTGGAGCGCGCGCTGCTCGGGGAGCGAGATGTCGAAGATCACGGCGAGCAGCCGGATGACCGTCGTCACGATGACGGTGACCACCGCCGCGACCGGAAGCGGTGCGCCGAGCCAGACCGCGAACGGCAGCACCGAGCAGCCGACGAACGCGGCGACACCGTACAGCGACCCCACGTGCATGATGGCCACGGGCAGCCCCATGATGACGTCGCGCAGGATGCCGCCGCCGACGGCGGCGCACACGCCGATGAACACGGCGGGCACGACGGGAAGCCCGAGGACGAGCGCTTTGGAGGTGCCGAATGCGCCGAACAGTCCCACCACGACGGCGTCCAGACCGACGATCAGCTTGTTCAGGCGTTGGAAGAAGCCGGCCAGCAGCATTCCGATGATCGCAGCGCCGACGGCGGTGATCAGGTACCAGTTGCTCTGGAGCGTGGTCGGGTTCACATTCAGCAGGAAATCTCGGATGAGACCTCCGCCCATCCCCATGACGATGCCGATCACCGCGACCCCCATGAGGTCGAGGCGTTGGCGTCCGATGAAGCCCGACGCGAACAGCGCACCTTGCACACCGCCCAGACCGACGGCGAGAAGATCTGCCCAAAGGGGGATCACGAAGACTTCGTTCGGCACGTGTTCCATTGTCGTGGTATCCGATCGAACGCCGCGCCCCTACGTCCCGTGTCGGGGCGGGCGGGGATAATGGAGCGGTGCCGACATACCGCGACGAAGTCGTGGTCCTGCGTACCCACAAGCTCGGGGAGGCGGACCGCATCGTGACGATGCTGAGCCGTCGCCACGGCAAGGTCCGCGCCGTCGCGAAGGGCGTGCGCCGCACCTCGTCGCGCTTCGGGGCGCGGCTCGAGCCGTTCATGGTCGCCGACGTCCAGCTCTACCAGGGGCGCACCCTCGACATCGTGCAGCAGGCGGAGTCGCTCGGCGCGTACGGCGCTCCCATCGCCGCCGACTACGACCGCTACACGTCGGCGCACGCGATGGTCGAGACGGCCGACCGCCTGAACGAGGCTGAAGCGACGCCGCAGCAGTACCTGCTGCTGGTCGGCGGACTCCGGACGCTCTCGCAAGGCGGCCACGCGCCGCGCTCCGTCCTCGACTCGTACCTCCTGCGCGCCATGGCGCTCTCGGGCTGGGCCCCCGCCCTCACCGACTGCGCGCGCTGCGGAGCCCCCGGCCCGCACGAGTGGTTCGTCGCGCAGCTCGGCGGCGCCGTGTGCTCCGCGTGCGCACCGGCCGGATCGGCGCGGGTGCATCCCGAGACCGGGTCGCTGCTGCGGGCGCTGATCGCGGGGGAGTGGGATGCCGTCGACACCGCGCACGATGCGGCATCCGCCGCGGCCTCCGGCCTCGTCGCCGCGTACACGCAGTATCACCTCGAGCGCGGCATCCGTTCGCTCTCGCACGTCCACAACCGTTCGGAGCGCCGCGCGTGAGCCCAAAGCCCTACACCCACCGCGACGCCGTCCCCTACCGCCCGATCGACTGGACCGGTCTGTCCTCGCCCGCATTCCCCAAGAACCGCGTGCCCGGGCACGTCGCGATCGTAATGGACGGGAACGGCCGCTGGGCCAACCGTCGGGGCCTCACGCGCATCGAGGGTCACCGGGCCGGAGAAGAGGTCCTCCTCGACGTCGTCGCGGGGGCGATCCAGGCCGGAGTGAAGCACCTGAGCGTCTACGCCTTCTCGACGGAGAACTGGGCGCGTTCTCCCGACGAGGTCCGCTTTCTCATGGGCTACAACCGTGACGTGCTGCACCGTCGCCGCGATCAGCTCAACGAGTGGGGCGTGCGCATCCGGTGGGCGGGTCGGAAGCCACGCCTGTGGGGTTCGGTGATCAAAGAACTGCAGTTCGCCGAGCAGCTCACCCGCACCAACGACGTGCTCACCCTCACGATGTGCATCAACTACGGCGGGCGGCACGAGATCATCGACGCGATGCGCGCGATGGGCGAGCAGATCGCGGCGGGAAGGCTCAAGCCGTCGGCGATCACCGAGAAGACGATGCGCAAGCACCTGTACGTCCCCGACATGCCCGACGTGGATCTGTTCCTCCGTTCGAGCGGCGAGCAGCGCACCTCCAACTTCCTGCTGTGGGAGTCGGCGTATGCCGAGATGGTCTTCCTCGACACGCTCTGGCCCGACTTCTCTCGCGTCGACCTCTGGAACGCGATCCAGATCTACCTCGATCGCGACCGCCGCTTCGGAGGCGCGGTCGACGCCCCCACGGCGTGAATCGGGAATACCCCCGCACCGCCCGGCGGTTGTCACTGAGGTGACAGACAAGATCAAGATCGACGTGTGGAGCGACATCGCCTGCCCGTGGTGCTACATCGGCAAGCGGAACCTCGAGAAGGGGCTGGAGGTCGCCGCGAGCGACGAGGACGCCCCCCAGGTGGAGGTGACCTTCCACTCGTTCGAGCTGTCGCCCGACACGCCCGTCGACTTCGACGGCGACGAGCTCGACTTCCTCGCCGGGCACAAGGGCATGCCGCGCGAGCGCGTCAGCGAGATGCTCGAGAACGTCACCGGCGTCGCCGCGAACGCGGGGCTGGAGTACCGCTTCGACCTCCTCAAGCACACGAACACCGTCAAGGCGCACGAGCTCCTGCACTTCGCCAAAGCGCAGGAGGCCGCGGGATCCGAGGGCGCGCAGCGGGCGATGACCGAGCGCCTGATGGCCGCCTACTTCACCGAGGGACGCCATGTCGGTCGCATCGACGACCTCGTCGACCTCGCCGCCGAAGCGGGACTCGACGCGGATGCCGCACGCACCGCGCTCGAGTCGAACCGGTACCTCCCGGACGTCCGCGCCGACCAGGCGCAGGCGCAGGCCTACGGCATCCAGGGCGTCCCGTTCTTCGTCATCGACGGCACGTACGGCGTCAGCGGAGCGCAGCCCCCGGAGGCGTTCGCGCAGATCGCCCGTCAGGTCTGGGCGGAGAAGACCGCGCAAGGCTGAGCGCCCCGCCGTCGCCCCGCGGTGCAGTCTGGCCGTCGCCGTGCCCGGTGCCGTACAGTCGGAGCGTTGCGCGTTCGCGCGGCGCATCCCGATGATCCCCCGGAAAGAGTGACCGATGACGGCACCCCTCACGCACGCCCGGCGCACGATGATCGCCCTGTTCGCCGCGCTCCTTCTCGCCCTCGGCGCTCCGCTCGCGGCATCCGCCGACGTGAACGACGACATGGTGGCCATCGACGCCGACCTCGGCACCGCGCTCGACGACTTCACCTCGGTCTACAGCGACCAGTCGACCTCGAACGAGGAGGTCATCGCCGCCGCGCAGACGTTCGAGACGGAGGCGACGAACGCGCAGGATGCCTTCACCAAGATCGCGTCCGAGCAGAGCGGCGACGTGGCGGGTTTCGCGGAGAGATTCGCATCGGCCTCGGGCGACATGGCGACCGCGGCCGCCGGAATCGCCGATGCGTTCACCGCGCAGGACGACGCCGCCCTCGCCACCGCGGAGAACGATCTCACGGCGGCGATCAACGCTTACACGTCGACCGTCGACGACTACAACGCGTACCTGAAGACCGCCGGCGACCCCGCGTACGGCCTGTGGCTCACGGTGCTCATCATCGCGATCGTCTTCCTCGTGCTCGCCCTCGTCTTCGCGCTCGTCACCCGCAAGCAGAGCGGGTACCTGCCGCCGAAGACCGACAAGAAGGGCAACGTCCACCAGGCCTCCCTGCAGCGCATGCGCTGGATGGTCGTCGTCTGGGCCGGCCTCTTCGTCGTCGGCGCGGCGATTCCGTTCTTCCAGGTGATCAGCGCAGAGCCGGATGCCAGCGGTGAGTACACGTATCGGGTGTTCTGGTACCCGCTCGCGGCGGGTGCGATCCTCACGATCGTCAGTGCGGTGCAGTATTTCATCGCCGCGGCGAAGGTGCGCACGGAGGGTTCGGCGGCGCCCGTCACGGGCGAGCACAACGCCCCGGTGAACGGCGCGGCTCAGCCCGAGGCGGTCTGGGCTCAGCCTCAAGCTGCACCGGTCCAGGGCGCACCGGCCCAGGCTGCACCGGTCCAGGGCGCACCGGTCCAGGGCGCACCGGCCCAGGGCGCGCCGGTCCAGGGCGCGCCGGTCCAGGGCGCGCCGGTCCAGGGCGCGCCGGTCCAGGGCGCGCCGGTCCAGGGCGCGCAGCCGACGCAGTCGCAGGGCGCTCAGGCTCCGTGGCAGCCGTCCGCGGCGCCGCAGCAGCCGGGGCCGGGCGACGCTCCCGCGTCGTCGGAACCCACGCGCTGACCCCAGCCGCACAACGATTCCCCGCCTGCGCCGGCGGACACTGTCCTTCGCCGTTCCGGCGGGGAGCCGGGGCTCAGGCCGGGAGGCTCGCCTCGATCGCGGCGATGATCTCGGGCGCGTCGGGCTTCGTCTGCGGCCGGAAGCGGTGCACGGTGCCGTCGGGGGCGACGAGGAACTTCTCGAAGTTCCACATGACCGGGCCCTTCGCCCCTTCGGCGTTCTTCGCCTTCTTGAGCGCCTTGTAGAGGGGCGCGGCGTGGGAGCCGTTCACCTTGATCTTGTCGGCGATCGGGAACGACACGCCCCACGTGACGGCGCAGTAGTCGAGGATCTCGTCCATCGATCCGGGTTCCTGGCCCATGAACTGGTTGCACGGGAACCCGACGACCTGCAGACCCCGATCGCCGTAGCTCCTCTGCAACTGCTCGAGCTGCTCGTACTGCGGTGTGAGTCCGCACTTCGACGCGACGTTGACGACGAGCACCGCTTTGTCACCGAACTCGGCGAGCGTGTGCTCGGCGCCGTCCGCGCCCACATAGCTGATGTTGCGGATGTCCACAGTGGTCGCCTCGGTCATGTTGTCCACGATAGGCCCGTGCGGGCGTCCCCGGCACGACGGAGTCTGGGAGAATGGGAGGGATGTCCACGCTCACCGCTCCCACCTCCGCGCCCGGCGTACCCGGCGCGCCCCCCGCGGCGTCGCTAAGCACGGCGTCGCTGAGCACCGGGGCGCCGCTGCGGATCGGGCCGATCACCTTGGACGCCCCCGTCGTGCTCGCGCCGATGGCCGGGATCACCAACACGGCGTTCCGGCGTCTGTGCCGTGAGTACGGCGCCGGGCTCTACGTGAGCGAGATGATCACGACCCGTGCCCTCGTCGAACGGAACGCGACCACGATGCGCCTCATCACGCATCACGAGTCCGAGACGCCGCGCTCGATCCAGCTCTACGGTGTGGACCCCGCGACCACCGAGGCCGCCGTGCGCCTTCTCGTCGACGAGGACCGCGCCGATCACATCGACCTGAACTTCGGCTGTCCCGTGCCGAAGGTGACGCGCAAGGGCGGGGGAGCGGCGCTTCCTTGGAAGACCGAGCTCTTCCGCGACATCGTCACGCGCGCCGCGCGCGCGGCGGGCGACGTGCCTCTCACCGTGAAGATGCGCAAGGGCATCGACTCCGAGCATCTGACGTTCCTCGACGCGGGCCGCATCGCCGAGGATGCCGGGGTCGCCGCGGTCGCCCTGCACGCCCGCACGGCCGCGGAGTTCTACTCCGGCCAGGCCGATTGGAGCGCGATCGCCGAGCTGAAGCAGGCCGTGACGAGCGTTCCGGTGCTCGGCAACGGCGACATCTGGTCGGCCGACGACGCCGTACGAATGATGGCCGAGACCGGATGCGACGGCGTCGTGGTCGGTCGCGGCTGCCTCGGGCGCCCGTGGCTGTTCGGCGACCTCGCGACCGCGTTCGGAGCGCCCGGCATCCGTCCCGACGCCACCCTGGGCTTCGTCGCCGGCGCCTTCCGCCGTCACGCCGAGCTGCTCGTCGAGTTCTTCGAGGACGAGGGGCGCGGATGCCGCGACATCCGCAAACACGTCGCGTGGTACTTCAAGGGCTATCCCGTCGGTGGCGACACTCGCGCGGCTCTCGCCACCGTCTCGACCCTCGCGGAGATCGACGACCTCATCGCGACGCTCGACCTCGCCGCGCCCTACCCGGGAGCCGCGGCCGAGGGGCAGCGCGGCCGCGCCGGCACGCCGAAGCGACCGGCCCTGCCCGATGGGTGGCTCTCGACCCGCGAGATGTCGGGCGACGCCTCGCGGACCCTCGCCGACGCCGAACTGGACACCAGTGGCGGGTGACGGCGGCGCGGTCGGCATCGCGCCCGGCCGGCCTGCCGGATACGACGACCACGACGCCGAGCGATTCCTGCCCGAGACCCACCGCTCGCGCCGCGACAGCTTCGCCCGCGACCGCGCGCGCGTGCTGCACTCGGCAGCCCTGCGCCGCCTCGCCTCGAAGACGCAGGTGCTGAGCCCCGCGAGCCCCGCCGACTTCGCGCGCAACCGGCTCACGCACTCCCTAGAAGTCGCCCAGGTCGGTCGAGAGCTCGCGATCGCCCTCGAGCTCTCACCCGACGTCGTCGACACGGCGTGCTTGAGCCACGACATCGGTCATCCGCCGTTCGGACACAACGGCGAGCGGGCGCTCAACGAATGGGCATCCGACATCGGCGGCTTCGAGGGAAACGCGCAGACGCTCCGCATCCTCTCCCGACTGGAGTCGAAGGTCGTCGACGACGAGGGCCGCAGCGTCGGACTCAACCTCACCCGGGCGAGCCTCGACGCGACGTGCAAGTATCCGTGGACCGTCGAACACGCCGTGCCCGACCCCGGCGGACGCGACAAGTTCGGCGTCTACCGCGACGACGAGCCGGTGTTCCGGTGGATGCGCGAGGGCGCGCCCGGGCGCCTGCGCTGCATCGAAGCCGAGGTCATGGACCTCTCCGACGACATCGCCTACTCCGTGCACGATTTCGAGGACGCCGTGCTGAACGGCTACCTCGATCCCGCGCGCCTCGCCGATCCCCGCGAGCGCGAGGCTCTCCTCACTGCGATCCAGACATGGGTGGGCTACGGCTTCGACCGCGACGAGCTCGCCGACGCGCTGTACCGTCTCACCCGCATGCCGGAGTGGCTCACCTGGTTCACCGGCGACCGGGCATCGGTTGCGCGGCTCAAGAACCTCACCTCCGACCTCATCGGGCGCTTCGCCCGCGCCGCGACGACCGCGACGCGCGAGCACTACACCGCCCCGTCGCTGACGCGCTACCGCGGCCGCGTGGTCGTGCCCCGCGTCATCGAAGCCGAGATGGCGGTGCTGAAAGGCATCATCGGCGCGTTCGTCGTCTCGATCGACGGCCGCAAGGGGCTCTACAAGGAGCAGCGTCGCGTGCTGAAGCGCCTCGCGACCGCTCTGTGGGAGCGCCCCGAGCTCCTCGACCGCGTCCACGCGGAAGACTTCGGTGCGGCCGAGACGGATGCCGCACGCAAGCGCGTCGTCGTCGACCAGGTCGCGACCCTCACCGACCGCTTCGCGATCGAGTGGCACGCGCGTCTGGTGGGGCCCGTCGACCTGCGCGAACTGGGTCTGTGGTCGAGCGACGGGCGCGCCGTCGCGCATCCCGGATTCGCGCTCCCCGAGCCGATCCCCGGCATCTGGCCGATCGAGGCGACCTGATGGCGCGCATCGCCCAGGCCGACGTCGAAGAGGTCAAGGCTCGCACCAACATCGCCGACATCGTCGGCGAACGCGTCGCGCTGAAATCCGCCGGCGTCGGTTCGCTGAAGGGGCTGTGTCCCTTCCACGATGAGCGCAGCCCCAGCTTCCACGTTCGGCCGCAGGTGGGGTACTACCACTGCTTCGGATGCGGAGAGTCGGGCGATGTGTACTCGTTCCTCCGCGCGATGGACCACCTCTCCTTCACCGAGGCCGTCGAGCGGCTCGCGGCGCGGATCGGCTTCACGCTGCACTACGAGGACGGCGGCGCCGCTCCCGAGACGAGCGGGCGCACGCGCCTCTACCAGGCAAACACCGCGGCCGCCGAGTGGTACCGGGCGCAGCTGGCCACGGCCGAAGCCGACGCCGGCCGCCGCTTCCTCGGGGAGCGCGGCTTCGACGCTGGCGCGGCGGCGCATTTCGGCGTGGGGTACGCGCCTAAGGGCTGGAACGGACTGCGCGACGCGTTGAGGTCGCAGGGGTTCACCGACGAGGAGCTCGTGGCGGCGGGGCTCCTCTCGCAGGGGCAGCGCGGCGTCTACGACCGATTCCGCGGTCGGCTCGTCTGGCCCATCCGCGACGTGACGGGGCAGACGATCGGCTTCGGCGCGCGACGCCTGTACGACGACGACCAGGGCCCGAAGTACCTGAACACGCCCGAGACGCCCATCTACAAGAAGGCGCAGGTCCTCTACGGGCTCGACCTCGCCAAGAAGGACATCTCGCGCTCGCATCGCGTCGTCGTCGTCGAGGGCTACACCGACGTCATGGCCTGCCACCTGGCCGGTGTCACGACCGCCGTCGCGACGTGCGGCACCGCCTTCGGCGCCGAACACATGCGTGTCGTCGGCCGCATCGTCGGAACGGAGGCGACGGGGGAAGTCGTCTTCACGTTCGACCCGGATGCCGCGGGACAGAAGGCCGCGGTCCGCGCGTTCGCCGAGGCGCGCACGTCAGCGCTGCAGAGCTACGTCGCCGCGGGACCGGAGGGTCTCGACCCGTGCGATCTCCGGCTGAACCGCGGCGACGCCGCCGTCCGCTCGATGATCGAGACCAAGTCGCCGCTGTTCGAGTTCGTCATCGACCAGCGCATCGCCGGGCACGACCTGGCATCGGTGGAGGGCCGCGTCGCCGCTCTCGCGGCATCGGCACCCATCGTCGCCGAGATCAAGGACTCCGGCATCCGCAGCCGCTACGAGCACGTCCTCGCACGCCGGCTGGGGGAGGACCTCGGCGAGGTCCACCGGGCCGTCGAGCGGGCCGCCCGGGCGGCGCGCAGTCCCCAGGCGCCCGCCGCACCCGGCGCGCGACGAGGCGACCAGGGCTCCGAGCAGGAGAGTGCGCCCCCGCCGGCGACGCGCGTGACGCTCGCGTCGCTGCCGCGCACGGCCGACGCCGCTCTCGAACGCGACGCCCTCATGGGCGTGCTGCAGTACGGGCACCTCGTCGACGCCGCCGAGATCGATGCGGCGCTCGCGCTGCCGATGCAGGTGCCCGCGCTCGACGCCGTGCGACAGACGCTCCAGGCACAGCCCGATCGCGTCCGCGTCGGATGGGCGGCGCAGGCCGCCGAGTCGGTGCGAGAGCCCTACCGGTCGCTCGCTGTCGAACTGCTCACCGCCTCGTTCCCCGCGCTGACCGAGGCCGAGGCGCAGGTTTCGACCCGCTCACTCGCGCGGCGGCTGCGGGTGCGCGCGGTCGACCGCGACAAGCACGAGCTCATCGGCGCCATCCAGCGACTGCCCGCCGACTCCGAAGAGGGTCGTGCCGTGCGCCTGCGGCTGCGGGACCTCGACGCGTTGCGCCGAACCTTGACCGAAGCGTTCTGACCCTGCGCCGGTTCTGTCCCTGTCGCTGGCGTCCGCCGCGCGAACCGGGCAGGATGATCGGCATGGCCCGATCCACTCCGACCGACGTCGTCGTCCGTACCGATGACCTCTCCGTCGCCCGGTCGGGCACCCGCGTCGTCGAGGGGATCACCGTCAGCCTCGGCGCCGGCCGCGCTCTCGCGCTCATGGGCGCGACGGGTTCGGGGAAGTCGAGCCTCGCCGCCTTCCTCGCCGGCGCCGACGACGCGACGCTCTCCGTCGTGGGCGGCGATGCGGCCGTGCACGGCATCCCCGTCCGAAAGCGCGGGCGCGCCCGCCGCACCCGGGAGTACCTCACCGGCTATCTCGCGCAGAACGGCGGACGCGACCTGCCCGCTCGTCTCACGGTGGGGGAAGTCATCGCCGAACCGGTCACCTCGCGCGACCGTCGCGTCAACCAGCGCGCCCTCTCCCTCCAGATCGCGGGGCTCCTCGATGAGCTGCAGCTGCCGCTGGGCGCGGCGTCGAAGTACCCGTACGAGCTGAGCTCCGGAATGCGTCAGCGCGTCGCGCTCGCCCGTGCCCTGGTGCTGCACCCGCGCCTGTTCATCGGCGACGAGCCGTACTCCAACCTCGATCTCGAGGTGCGCCAAGCAGCCCGCGACGCGCTCCTGCGACGCCGCGACGAGCAGGGGATGGCCCTTCTTCTCGTCACCAACGACGCGCCCGCCATCGGCGAGCTCGACGCCGACGTCCTCGTGCTCCGGGCCGGCCATCCCGTCGGCTTCGGGCACGGCACGTCCGACGTGCTGTGGACGCCCGACGGGGGAACGCGCCTCGCCTCCTGAGGGGTTCATCGAGGGGGTGCCGATGTGCACGAGCACCCTTGCGGCTTTGCTAGTATGGACGGGTTGCCCGCTCGCGGGTGACTGATCCTCGGTAGCTCAATTGGCAGAGCAGCCGGCTGTTAACCGGCAGGTTCTTGGTTCGAGTCCAAGCCGGGGAGCGAACGCCCCAGGGCTCCACCCCTGGGGCGTTTTGCGTCGTCTCGCTCCGCTGACACCGACCTCTCGTGCGTACGCGCGCGAGTGGTCGCCGTCGCCGGCCATTGACTCTGCAGGTGCGCCGCTGTGGCCCGCGCCGCGCGCGAGACCCGGTCGTCGACGAAGCGGGGGGTGCGGTCGATGACGCCGACGACGGCGACGGTGCGCCCCGTCGCTCGGTCGGCGATCGGCACCGCGAGGCAGGACCACCCGGGCCACACGCGTCCGTGCTCGATCAGCTGTCTCTCACCGACAGCGCGATCGAGCGTCGCGATCACCCGGAGCGGAGCGGTCTCGGTATAGGGCGTCAGGCGCGGGACCCCGCGGGAGAGGAGCCGGTCCACAAGGTCCGGCCGATCGGCGAGCCCGATGTACCCGAGGGCGGTGGCCAGGATGGCCGGTTTCGCGGGATCGTGCGCCCACTGCTCGGAGTACTGATTCTGCAGCGCCGCGCGGTCGTAGATCTGACCGATGATCGTCCACCCGCTTTCGCGACTGACATCCACCGCCCAGACGGCGCCCCCGGTACGGTGGTGAAGCTCGACGAGCTCGGGCAGCGCGATCGCCCGAAGTGCCCTCTGGTGAGCGGCGCGATCGCCGCGCTCGATCAGGCCCGGGCCGACGACATAGCCGTCGTCGGTGCGCGCGAGCAGGTCCGCCTCGACGAGGCCCGCCGCGATCCGCCAGGCGGTGGCGCTGGGCAGACCCGTCGCACGTACCAGATCGGACAGTCGTACAGGTGCGGCGGAGTCCAGGCATCCGTCGGGCACCGCGAGGATGCGCCCGAGCATCGATGTGTCTCCCATGTGCGCGCTCCGATCGCTCCGGTGCTGCCGTCCCATCTGCCCGCCGGAGGCCGCTCGATCGGCTCTCATTTCGGGAGGACCCCATTGTCGCGCCGACTCCCCGTCCTGCGCCACCATTTCGTGCCCCTCCCGCATGCTCCTTCTCGACGCATGCGGGCGCGCGGCCGACACGGCACACCGCGACGCCGTCTCACTCAGCGGGACGCGCCCCACCCGCATCGACTCCCGGCTCGCTACGCTCATGGGCGCGCCACGGGAACGTGGTGCACGGGGACCGCGCGGCACAGCGCGCGGATGATCGCCGGGCGCACCGACAGTGCATCCGTATGGGGGGGATCGTGGACTTTCTGACGAGGCTCGTCGCACTGTTCACCGATGCCGTGGCGCCCGGCGACACCCGGCGACCGCTCCCGACGATCCTCAACGGGACCGAGGCCAAGGTCGCGAAGCTCGGGGATGTCACGCTCGACGGCGCGTCGTTCGACGCGTGGCTGTCACGCTTTCGCTCCCTGCTCGACGACGCGGCGTTGCGCGAGACACTTCTCGTCCGCGTCCTGCAGCTGAAACTCCCGCGCATCGCAGGGCCCGCGGGCGTCTGGCTGCCCTCGGGCGCGGCGATGCCCGCCCTGCTTCCTCTCGTGCAGCCACCGTGGAGGGGGCTGTGGGTCTACGCGGAAAACCAGTGGTACACCTTCCCGCTTCCGCTCCTCATGGACGTGCTCCTTCAGCGCGAGGGATACACGAGGGGGCGGCTCACGACCCTCGCGGCGGCGTACTTCCGCTCCTACGAGCCGGTGACGCTCGTGCCGCAGGCGGTCTACCGGGGAGATCCCGTGCCGATCGATGACCGACCTGCGCCGGACGACGCGGTCGAGGGCTGGCTCCGCGTCCTGCCCGACTCGCTTCTCATCCGGCTCCTGGTGCAGTCCGCACTCACGTCCAACGCCTGGCGCATCCGTCAGGGAGGCGGAGAGCTGGGAGACCTCGCCGTCCGCCGGATCATCACACCGCCGCAGGGAGATCCCGGCAGCGCCGACGCGCAGACACAAGCGAGCTGGCGGCTCGCGACCCTCATCGATCCGGGCGGTATGCGTTCCGCCGACGGGGTCCCTCCCTTCGTCGCCTCGACGGACACGCCCGCGGTGCCGTTCGACATGGACGAGGGCCTGCGCGCGCGGCTGGAAAGGGCGCTCGGCGCCACGCTCGACGCGGTCACGACGCGCATCGACCCCTGGGTGTCCTCCTTCGCCTGGGCGACCTTGAGCTCCGTCGGCAACCCGGCCGTGACCGCCCGGCGACGGCTCGGCGCGTACGGGTGGGCGCACGGGACGTTCGTCGGCACGCCCGGCCCGACGCCCTCGGGCCTGCTGCACACGCCGTCGCCGGCGAAGACGACCGTCGCGACGATCCTGCGCGACAAGTACCGCACGGCGGCCGAGAGCGGCGAGCTCAACGAGCGCGGCACCGAGCCCTGGGACATGCGGCTCACGAGCGCGCACGTACGGCTCGCGAATGCCTTCGCCGACGACCTGCGTCTCGGCGGCGATCTCACCGAAATCGTCGGCGCCGAAGTGGAGCGCCTGATCGGGGAGGGCCCCGATGCGTATGCGCGCGTGCGCGGCCTGCGCGCCGCCTTCCCCGTACACGCCGACCGGCCCACGCCCTTTCGGGTCTGCGACGGGCTGGCGGCCCTCGCCGCACTCGTCCCCGACGATGGCACCGCGCCCGACCCGCTCTTTCCCCTGCGCGCGGGAGAGTCCGAGCGCCTGCTCCAGCTTCGTGACGCGCTCGATGCGCTCGCGGACCTCCTCGCGGCCGACGGGCTCGTGCACGCGGTCGACCGTTCCCTAGGGCGGGCCGCGGGCGCCATGGATGCCGCGGCGGGGGAGGCGATCATGCCGGAGCTCGCCTTTCCCCGCACGGATCCCAGCGGTTTCGCAACGGAGACCACCGTGCTCTCCGTGCTCCCCGCCGCGGCGGCCGCGCCCGGTGCGCAGGGCGGAGCGCTCGCGTCGCCCGAGGTCGCCGCCGCTCTCGTCGCCCGCTTCGGCGACGACTGGGCGTTCGTCGCGACGCTCGAGGACGGATCGACGCGCACGGTAGGTCTGGACGAGCTGGGGCTCGAACCCGTGCACGCGCTGACCTGGTCGACACGACAGCTCGACGAACTCGTCGCCGTCGGCGGTCCGCCGCTCGCCGTCCGCGAAGAGGAGATCCGGGTGTGGGCGGTGCGCGATCCGTCCGGCGCCAGCGCAACGGTGTCGAGCGTGGATCTTCCCCTGCCGCCGTCGCGTCTCGCCGATAAGTCCGAGAGGCAGGTGCGGACCGCCGTGATCGCCGCGGCCGGGCTGTCGCCGGCATCCGCCGTGGAGGTACAGGCGCCGCCGGAGGACGCACGTCTGTGGACGCCCTGGAGCTCCGTCGGAGAGCCCGTGGCGATGGTGCCGGCATCGCTCATGACAGCGGATGCCTCAGACCCGGCGGACCTGCATCGGCTCGTTCGCATCGCCGCGGGACGACCCGAAGTGATCGGTGTGGTCCCGCCCCCACAGCTCGGCGGCGCGCGCGCCTTCTGCGATGCGCTGGGTTCACCGGCGAGCGAGCGGGATCTGGCGGTGCCGGGCTCGCCGGCTCCCGCGACGGACGCGGCGTACGCGACGCTCGTCGCCCGGTACCGGGCAGTCTTCGCGGCCCTGGCAGCAGCACGCACGGCAGCGGGGTCGGCCGCGGCGCTCGGCGTCGGCGGCGCGGGCGCGCAGCGAGCCGCGATCCGCGTCGCGGCGCAGTGGGGTGTGACCCCGGACTCCGACCCCGCCGATGCCGCGACCTTCCGGGCGGCGATGTGCGGACAACCGGTCCCGCCAGGCGCCACCTCGCTCCGTGATCTGACCCGCACCGTGCGCTCGGTGCTCGCGGAGCGCCTCGCCGCGGCGCCGAGCCCGGGGTCTCTCCGAAGTCCCGCGAAGATGGCGACCCCGCAGAAGGAGGATGCCGTCGACCGGCGTGCGACCGGGATCCCCGACGGTGTGCCCTCCCTGGCGCGTGCGCTCTCGACGCTCGCCGCTCCACAGGGAAACCTCCCGATCCTCATCGAGTGGAGCCTCGCGCGCTTGAACGAGGCCACCGGCATCGCTCCGCAGCCGCGCCCCGGACTCGACGAGGCCTGGCTCTCGATCGCCGCCGCCGTCCGTCCGCCCCTCGCCCGTATCGAGGCCGTGCAGCTGGATGCGCTCCGAGGCGGTGCCGCGCCGCTGACGATGTGGGCGAGCGGCCCGGACCCGTGGCTGGTCGACGAGATCTCAGCCGTGCAGGTGGCGCGCGCAACGGAACCGATCGAGCAGACGCCCACACCCCGATTCCGTGCGGCGTTCGGGCCGCCGACCGCGTTCGACGGTACGAGCGTCGCCGTCGGCGTCGTCGACGCCTATACCGAAATGGTTCCCGTGCCCCAGCGCACCACGAACGCCGCGTTCGGATTCAACGCACCGGCTGCGCGCGCTCCGCAGGCGATTCTCGTGGCCGTGCCGCCGTCGGAGGGCGTCAGGCTCGAGGACGACCTCCTGCATGAGATCCTCGCCGAGACGCGCGAGCTGCTGGTGGCCCGCACGGCGACGGGCGAAGATCTCGCGGAGCTCGGCGACCTTCTTCCCCGGGGCGCCTGCCAGCATCCCTCCCCGTAGACATCCTCTCCGGCCGCGCCTACATCTCCCGGCTGGTCACGCCATGACGACCTCGCCCACTGCCCGCCGCAGCATCTCCGCGGTCACGGAGCCGCACATCGACGACGCCGTGGCCGCTGTCGTCCACGACCCCCTGTGGTTCCTCGCCCGGCAGTGGCAGCTCGGCGAGACCCAGGGGGAGAACGCGACAACGCCGGTGGCGCGCCGAGACGCTTCGCGCCGCCGACGGCGCCGTGCACCGGCTCATGCCCTCCGCCGTACCGCAGAGCGGGGTCGAGCTCGAACGGCGCTACACCTTGGCACGCGACACGGCCGGAAGACCCGTCCTGTGGGTGCAGCGCCAGCGGCGCCCGCTCGTCGCGCCGCCGGCGCGCACCCTCTTTTACGACGTGGCAGAGCCGACGGACGCGCCCGCACCGTCCACCCCGCCGCCCGCGTGAGGCGCCGGAGGCGTCGGTCCGAGCGGGCGAGCGCTCAGGCGTCGAGGTCGTCGATTCCCGGGGTCCACGATGCGCCCGGACGCCCCCACCCGCGCTTGCGGGCGATCTTCTGCACGGTCTTCCAGTCGCGGTCATCGAGACGATCGATGTAGAGGATGCCGTCGAGGTGGTCGAACTCGTGCTGCATGATGCGCGCGCGCCAGCCGTCCACCTCGATGCGGACAGGTGAGCCGTCGAGGTCGGTCCCGGTCACGATCACCCGATCGGAGCGCCGCAGCGGGAACCGCTCACCGGGGAACGACAGGCACCCTTCCGATTCCTCGTCGGGGTCGGGTGCGCCCGGCTCGAGCGGCACCATCCACAGCTCGGGGTTGATGACGACACCGCGCCACGGAGCGCCGTCATCGTCGGCGTACGTGTACGTGTAGATGCGCAGGCCGACGCCGACCTGGGGGGCGGCGAGACCGACACCGGGTGCGGCATCCATCGTCTCGAACATGTCGGCGACGAGTTCGCGGATCTCGTCGGTGATCTCGGCGACGGGGGAGGCGGGAGCGTGCAGGACGGGATCGCCCATGATGCGAATCGGAAGAACGGCCACGCCTCGAGCCTATCGAGGACCCGTGGCGTTAGTGTCGGAGGGTGGATGCCGTGGGCCTGTCACTCGATGACGTCACCGACCAGCTGGTCGGCGTTTTCAAGGACCCCGCGATCCTCATCGGCATCCCGCTCGCCCTCCTCGGCGCGGTGTTCATGTCCTTCGGTGCGCAGTACCAGCACCGGGGCGTGCAGAAGGTCGAGCGGCTCACCAAGACCGACGGCGGCTCGGGGCTCACCGGGGCCCAGATCTGGAACCTCCTGCGTCGGCCCTCGTGGGTCGCGGGCACCGTCATGCTGGGCCTTGCGATCGTCTGCCAGCTCGCCGCCCTCTCCTTCGCACCGCTCATCCTGGTCCAGCCGCTGGGCGCCGTCTCCCTCGTGCTGACGACGCTCCTGAACGCGCGGATCAGCGGTCACAAGCCGACGAGGCGCTCGTTGCTCGCGATCGTGCTGTGCATCGCCGGCATCCTCTTCTTCGTGACGATCGCGGCCATCTACGCGACCGAGACGCCCGTGAGCGACCAGCAGATCCTCATCATCCTGGTCATCCTCGCCGTCGTCGCCCTGACCCTGACGGGGCTGTGGGTCTGGCGGCGCGGCCGCATCGGCGCGCTCTTCTACATCTGCGCCGCCGGCGTCATGTACGGCTTCGTGGCCACCCTCGCGAAGGTCGTCATCAGTCGCATCAACTCGGGCGACGTCGAGTGGCTCACGGTGATCTGCGTCGTCGCCCTCATCGCGGGCACCGCGATCGGGGCGTACTTCGTGCAGACCGCCTACGCCTCCGGCCCGCCCGACCTCGTGATCGCGGGGCTCACCGTCATCGACCCGATCGTCGCGGTGCTCATCGGCCTCATCGTGCTGCGCGAGGCCGAGCACGCCCCGTGGCTCGCCTACGTCGGCTTCGCCCTCGCCGGGGCGCTCGCGGTCGTCGGTGTGTTCCAGCTCGCGCGCTACCACCCGGAGGTGGTCAGCAACAGCCAGGAGCTGCCCATCACCCGCGGGAGCTCCGGCACCGACGGAGACACACCGCGGTCGAACTCGGAGCGTCTCACCGACGCCGTCGCGCGGGTGTGGCCCGACCCACCGGTCCGCGACCGCGAACCGGGCTCGAAGGCCAGCGAGGCGGGCGACGGCGACCGACCCCGGTAAACTCTCTCTCGCCGGGCTTCCGGCGCGGGGCGGTGGCCAAGCTGGTCAAGGCAGCGGGCTCATAACCCGACGATCGTGGGTTCAAGTCCCACCCGCCCTACGACTGATCTCCCGTTCTCCCGTGGAAGTACGCGGGAGATTGCGATGAATGAGCTGAGAGCACACCTGGGAAGCGGCCGGTCCAGGTCCACGTCCTGGGTGGAGGACAGCGCCGGGCGGATCCCCGCCGGGTATGTGAGCGTCAGAGAAACCTGACACGCAAAGCCCATGTCAGTCTTGACGGACATGCCTGATCGTGTCAGGCTTGACGGACACGGGAGGTGAGCATGATTGCTGTCACCGAAGTCGACTTCGGCAACATCATGCGGGACCGCCGCGTCGAGCTGGGGCTCACGCAGGCGCAGCTCGCTGAGCGCATCGGCACGAGCCGCCAGTGGGTTGTCGGGTTCGAGGGCGGCCGTGCGGCCACCGCGACCATCGGACATCTTGTCCGCCTGGCCGACGAACTCCGCCTCGACATCGACCTGACGGCGGCCCCGTGAGCACCGCGCTGACCGCCTACATCGACGGTCGCCGCGTCGGCCGTTTCGCGAGCGACGGCGGCCGGGTCGACTTCACCTTCGACGACGACTGGCGTCGCGGCGCTCGACGCATGGAGCTGTCGCTGTCGATGCCGAAGAGCCGCCAGCACCATGAGGGGCACGCGCCGGCGAACTTCCTCTGGAACCTCCTGCCGGACAGCGAGGCTGTCCTGGAGCGGTGGGGGCAGCGATTCCAGGTCAGTCTCCGCAATCCCATGGCGCTCCTCGAACATGTCGGGATGGACACCGCGGGCGCGGTGCAGCTGAGCGTGCAGGACGCTCCGACCCTCGATGCGGCCGGTGCGCTCGACCCGATCTCGACGGCCGAGATCGCCGCGCACATTCGGCTGCTACGCGATGACCCGGAAGCGTGGCTGATCGCTGGGCACGGCGACGGCTACTTCTCGCTCGCTGGTGCGCAGTCGAAGTTCGCGCTCGCGCGGTCCGGTGACGGGTGGGCTGTACCGACGGGGCGTGCCGCATCCACACACATCTTCAAACCGGGCATCCGCGGTCTTGACCGCGGCGACCTCAACGAGCACCTGTCCCTGTCCGCCGCAGGGCGGCTGGGGCTCGAGGTTGCGGGATCCGCGATCGAACGGTTCGAGGAAGAGACCGTGATCGTCGTCGAGCGGTACGACCGGACGGTCGATGCCGACGGCACGGTGCGTCGCATCCACCAGGAGGACATGGCGCAGGCCACGGGCATCCACCCGTCTGTGAAGTACCAGAACCAGGGCGGACCGGGGTTCCAGCGGGTGACGCAGATCATTCGGTCCGCGCGCGGACGTGACCGGGGGAGCGCGAACAGGTTCTTCGAGGCGGTCCTGTTCAACTGGGCGGCGCTCGGCACCGACGCTCACGCGAAGAACTATTCACTGCTGCATGACGCAGACGCAGGTCCCAGGCTCGCGCCCCTCTACGACATCACGACCGCCCTGCCGTACCCGGACATCAACAACCGCAAGGCGAAGCTGGCGATGTCGATGGGGAAGCACTACCTTCAGCACGAGATCGAACCGCGCCACCTCTTCGATGAGGGCGCGAGGGGCGGGTTCGACGACGAGTGGGTACGCGGCGAGGCGTCCCGCATCGTCGACGGCCTCGCAGACGCCTACTCCGATGCGGCCGCGGATGCCGACCTGACCGACGGGGACGCCGAGTTTGCCGCCCGGATCGTCGACGAGGCCGCTGACCGTGCCGCGCGCCTGCGGCGTGAGCTGGACCGTGCGGAGCGCTCCACCCTCAGCGCGCCGACCGAGACTCGTCAGAGGATCTCTCAGCCGCGAGGGAAGACGAGCGCCGCCTCCAACTCAGGGTCGTTCGCGAAGCGGCGGAACACACCGCCGAGCGACGCGCTCCGGTAACGCGCGGCGTGCGACGCGCACGGACTGGACGCCCTGACCGTAGAAGCCGAACGCGGCCGCCTCGACCTCATCGTCGGCGCCGAGAACCGACGCACGATCCAGCGCCCCGGCGATCGCCGGGTGCTCCGCGGTGCCGGCAGGGGTGCGATCGAGACACCGGTGCAGACGAGGGCGTGGGCGCCCACCTCGAGGAAGACATGCTCGTTGCCACACAAGTCGAAGCCGGCGTCGCCGTCGTGCGCGCGGGCGGGCGGGGTCAGGGCAGATCGAAGGCTGAGCCGCAGACCGACGATCGTGGGTTCAAGTCCTACCCGCCCTACCGTGACGAGATCCGGAATCACACAGTTGTCATTCCGGGCCTCGGTCGGTCATAATGGCCCCATAACCGCACACGCAACTGCATAGTCGCCACGGGTCGGTCCGTTCAGGTCGTAGGGGAAGACGTACCTGAAGAAACGGAGAGAACGATGGCGACGACGTCGACCACACTGGCGCGCGGAGTGATCTTCATCCACTCCGCGCCGCGAGCGTTGTGCCCCCACCTCGAGTGGGCGGTCGGGCGCGCCCTCGGGCGCGCGGTGAACTTCGATTGGGCCGACCAGCCGGTGCTCGCCGGAAGTCGCCGCGCGGAGTTCTACTGGGAGGGCCCGGTCGGTACCGGGGCTGCCCTCGCGACGGCGATCCGCGGCTGGGAGCACCTGCGGTTCGAGGTGAGCGAAGACCCGACCCCGCGCTCCGACGGCGGGCGCTGGCTGCACACCCCCGGGCTCGGCATCCACTTCGCGCAGACCGACACCGCCGGCAACGTCGTCATCGGCGAAGACCGCATCCGCTACGCGATGGAGATCGCCGCCGGTGACATGACGGAGCTGCAGCGCGAGCTGCAGGTCGCGCTCGGGGCCGCCTGGGATGAGGAGCTCGAGCCGTTCCGTCACGCGAGCGACGACGCGCCCGTCGTCTGGCTCCACAAGGTCGGCTGACCCCGTCGGCCGCGACCCCCGCACAGACTCAGGAGGTGAGGCGCCGGTACCGGCTTCGGACGGCTTCCCGGACACCGAGAGAGCGCATCGCTCCTGACACGACAGACGCCCCCGCGATCCGCCAGGATCCGGGGGCGTCTGTCACGCGTGCGGACGTGCGGGCGCTAGGTCGCTCGATCAGACCGAGGCGAACGCGACGACCGCGTTGTGCCCGCCGAATCCGAACGAGTTGCTGATCGCGAGCTGGTCGCCCGAGCCCAACGGCATCGGCTCGCCCGAAAGACGGAAGGGGACCGCCGGGTCCTGCTCGGTGAGGTTGATGGTCGGCGGCGCGAGGCGGTCACGCAGGGCCAGAACGGTGAAGATCGCCTCGAGCGCACCCGTGCCGCCCAGGAGGTGACCGGTGGATGCCTTGGTGCCCGACACCGGAATCTCCTCGACCCGGTCGCCGAACACGCCCTTCAGCGCGGTGTACTCGTTGGGGTCGCCGACGGGCGTGGACGTCAGATGGGCGTTGACGTGCGTGACGTCGTCGGGGGAGGCCCCCGCCATCTCGAGGGCCTGGCGGACGGCTCGAGCCGCGCCCGTCCCCTCGGGATCGTTGGCGGTGATGTGGTACGAGTCTGCCGTCACGCCGCCGCCGACGACGGAGGCGTAGATCTTCGCACCGCGGGCGCGCGCGTGCTCCTCGGTCTCCAGGATGAGGACGCCGGCGCCCTCGCCCATGACGAAGCCGTCGCGATCGATGCTGCCAGGCCGCGACGCGGTCGCCGGGTCGTCGTTGCGCTTGGAGAGCGCCTGCATGGAGGAGAACGACGCGATCGTCACGGGGTGGATGACCGATTCGGTGCCACCGGCGATGACGACGTCGGCCAGTCCGTCGCGGAGGTGCTCGATCGCGTTGACGATCGACTCGGTGCTCGAGGCGCACGCGCTCGCCACGGTGCGGGCATAGGCGCGCGCATTGAAGTGGAGCGAGAGGTTCCCCGCGGCCGCGTTCGGCATGAGCATCGGGACGGTCATGGGGAGCACTCGGCGCGGACCCTTCTCGCGCAGGGTGTCCCAGGCATCCAGCAGCGTCCAGAGTCCGCCGATGCCGGTCGCGAAGTCGACACCCAGCCGCTCGGGATCGACCTCGGGGCTTCCGGCGTCCTCCCAGGCCTCGAGCGCGGCGACCATCGCGAACTGCGACGACGGGTCGAGGCGCTTGGCGACGGGGCGCTCGAGGACGGTGTCGGGCCGGACGGCCGCCTGCGCGGCGAACGTCACCGGCAGGCTGTACTCCTCGACCCAGTCGTACTCGAGGGTGCGGGCGCCCGACGCGCCGGCCAGGAGTGCCGACCAGCTGTCAGGGGCCGTGCCGCCGATGGGGCTCGAAGCGCCGATGCCGGTGACGACGATGCGGGGAGTGCTCATGATGTCCTCGTGCTGCTCCGGTGGGGGCGTGGCAGCCCCCACCGGGGGGCGGGTGTCAGGAGAGCGGTGCTCAGGCCTGGTTGGTGGTGATGAAGGTGACGGCGTCGCCGACGGTCTTGAGGTTCTTGACCTCTTCGTCGGGAATCGTGACGCCGAACTTCTCCTCGGCGTTCACGACGATCGTCATCATCGAGATCGAGTCGATGTCGAGGTCGTCGGTGAACGACTTCTCGAGCGCGACCTCGTCGGCCGAGATGCCCGTCTCGTCGGTGATGAGCTCGGCGAGCCCGGCGAGGACCTCGTCGTTGCTGAATGCCATGGGATTCTCCTTGTGTTGGCGGTGTATCGGGTGGTTCGGGCAGGAGCCCTGCCCGGGTCGGGGTTCAGTCTAGGTGCGGGGTGCGCACCCTCACGGGAGCACGACGACCTGCGCGCCGAACACGAGTCCTGCGCCGAAGCCGATCTGGAGGGCCAGGCCGCCGCTGAGCTCGGGGTGCTCCTCGAGCAGACGGTGGGTGGCGAGGGGGATCGAGGCGGCGGAGGTGTTCCCCGTCGTCTCGATGTCGCGTCCGATGACGACGGTCTCGGGCAGGCCCAGCTGCTTGGCGAACTCGTCAATGATGCGCATGTTCGCCTGGTGCGGCACGAAGGCCGCCAGATCGGATGCCTCGACGCCCGCTGCCTCGAGGGCCTTACGGGCGACCTTGACCATCTCCCACACGGCCCAGCGGAACACGGTCGGCCCCTCCTGACGGAGGGTCGGCCACGGCGCGGTGCCGTCGCGGAACTCGATGAGGGTGTGGTCCATGCCGACGGCGTCGGCTTTGGAGCCGTCCGAGCCCCACACGGTGGGTCCGATGCCCGGGGTGTCGCTCGGGCCGACGACCACCGCGCCGGCACCGTCGCCGAGGAGGAAGGAGATCGACCGGTCGGTCGGGTCGACGACGTCGCTGAGCTTCTCGGCGCCGATGACGAGGGCGTAGTGTGCCGCGCCGGAGCGGATGAGGGCATCGGCCTGCGCGACGCCGTAGGCGAAGCCGGCGCAGGCGGCGTTGAGGTCGTACGCGGCGGCGGGGTTCGCCCCCACGCGGTCGGCGACGACCGCCGACATCGACGGGGTCTGCCGCGGGTTCGAGATCGTCGCGACGATGACGGCGTCGATCTGGTCGGCGGCGACCCCCGAGCGGGCGATCGCCTCGGCGCCGGCCTCGGCCGCGAGGTCGAGCGCGGAGGTCTCGGCGTTCGCGCGGGTGCGGGTGACGATGCCGGTGCGCTGGCGGATCCACTCGTCGCTCGAGTCGATGGGACCCACGAGGTCGTCGTTGGGCACGGCGTTCTCACCGCGCGCGGCGCCGTACGAGTAGATGCGGGTGTGCGCCGCTCCGGTGGACTGGGTCAGGGTGGCGGTCACGCGTCTTCTCCTGTCAGCAGAGCGGCCGCGGCCGCCAGGTCGTCGGGCGTCTTGACCGCGACGGTCGGCACGCCGCGCAGCGCGCGCTTGGCGAGTCCGACGAGGGTGCCCGCGGGCGCGAGTTCGATGATGCCCGTCACCTCATGCGCCGCGAAGGACTCCATGTCGAGATCCCATCGGACCGGCGAGGCGACCTGCGCGACCAGGAGGTCGAGCGCGGCGCGTCCGTCCGCGACGGTCGATCCGTCGCTGTTGGTCCAGAGCGTGAGAGCGGGCTCGGATGCCTCGACCTCCGTGGCCGCCGCGCGCAACGTATCGACGGCGGGAGCCATGTACGAAGTGTGGAATGCTCCCGCGACCTGCAGCGGAATGACCCGTGTGCCGGCGACGGGGCTCTCCGCGAGCGCCGCGAGAGAGTCGAGAGCGCCCGCGGCGACGATCTGACCGGCGCCGTTGTGGTTCGCAGGGGTGAGACCGAGCTCGTCGAGGCGGGCGAGCACGGCATCCCGGTCTCCGCCGATGATCGCGCTCATGCCCGTCTCGGCCGCGGCGGCGGCCTCGGCCATCGCTCGACCGCGGATGCCGACGAGGCGCATCCCCTCGTCGTCGGTCAGGACGCCGGCGGCGACCAGCGCCGCGACCTCGCCGACGGAGTGGCCCGCGACGCCTCCCGGCGTCGTCCCGTCCGCCGTCTCGAGCAGCGCCGCGTACGAGACGAGACTCGCGGCGACGATGAGGGGTTGGGCGACCTGCGTGTCGCGGATGCGGTCGGCATCCCACTCCGTGCCGGCGGCGATGAGGTCGACGCCGCTGTCGGCGGAGTAGCGCTCGAGCCGCTCGCGGACGCCGTCGACGGCGAGCCACGGGGTGAGGAACCCGGGGGTCTGCGAGCCCTGTCCGGGGAAGACGGTGATGATCACTGCTCTATCCTGCCAAGATCTCGCGCCGCGCGCTGGGGGTGGTGTCACAACAAAGCCGGAATGCTCTGTGTGTGTCCCACAATCAACCCGCTCGGCGCGCGCCCGCCGACCGCCGCCGGGTGACCTCCGTGCCGATGGAGCCGATGATGAGCGCGGTCTGCAGGATGAGCGCCTCGCGCGGTCCCGTCGCGTCCCAACCGATCACGTCGGAGACGCGCTTCAGGCGATAGCGCACGGTGTTCGGGTGCACGAACAGCTCTCGCGCCGTCGCCTCGAGGGAGCGTCCGTTGTCGAGGTAGGCCCACAGCGTCGTGACCAGATCGGAGGAGTGCGCCAGCAGGGGGCGGTAGATGCGCTCGACGAGCGTCGCCTTCGCGGCGGAATCGCCCGCGAGCGCACGCTCGGGGAGGAGATCGTCGGCCTCGACCGGACGAGGCGCATTGCGCCAGGCTCCCGCGACCGCGAATCCGGCCAGGGCGGCCCGAGCGCTCTGGCTCGCGTCGATCAGCGCCGGCACGGTCGGCCCGAGCACGAGGTGCCCCGCCCCGAAGCCCGGCTCCAGTCGCTTGGCGATGTCGATGAACGCCAGCTCCGCCGGGGCCTCGTCGCCCACGGGTGCGTCAGCACGACCGATGACGAGCACGAGCCGCGACCCCTGCACGCCGATGAGGACGTCGACGCCGAGTTTGCGCGCGAGGCGGCGCAGCTGATCGACGTCGAGCTGGGGGGGAGTGGTGCCCACGAGCACCGCGACCTCGCCGTGGCCGTGCCACCCGAGGGCGGCGATGCGGCTCGGCAGCTCCTCGTCGGCCTCGCCCGTGAGGATCGAGTCGACGACGAGGGCCTCGAGGCGCGCGTCCCAGAGTCCACGCGCCTCGGCGGCCCGCGCGTACACGTCGGCGGAGGCGAAGGCGACCTCGCGCGAGAACAGCAGGATGCTCTCGCGCAGGTCCTCCGCGCGGCCCGCGACGCGCTCCTCGGTGACGGCGACCGTCACGCGGATGAGCTGCAGCGTCTGCGTCAGGCTGACGCTCCGGAGCAGCTCACGCGGCGCCGCCGCGAAGATGTCGGCCGCGATCCAGGGTGTCGAGGTGGGGTCCTCGTACCACTGGATGAACGAGGCGATGCCCGCCTGCGCCACAAGTCCCACCGCCGATCGCCGTGCCGGCGGCATGTCGGCGTACCACGGCAGCGTCTCTTCGAGCCGCTTGATCGTCGTCGTCGCGAGGTCTCCGGAGATCCGTCGCAGCCAGGCGAGGGTCTCCGCCTTCTCCTGCGGGGTGGGGCGGGCGGGCATCGAGTCGATCAGCTCTCGCCGCCGGCGTTCCCGGTGGTGCCGGCGGTCACGTCGTGCAGGCGGTACTTCTCGATCGCCTGCGCCGAGAGGTGACGATCGACGACGCCGTCCTCCGCGAGCGCCTGCAGGGCGCGCACGACGACGGACGGACCGTCGATCTTGAAGAAGCGGCGTGCCGCGGCCCGCGTATCGGAGAAGCCGAAACCATCGGCGCCGAGCGTCGCATACCGGCGCGGCACCCACTGCCGGATCTGGTCCTGCACCGCGTGCATGTAGTCGCTGACCGCGACGACGGGGCCCTCGGTGCCGGCGAGCTTGTCGGTGAGGTAGGCCGTGCGCGGCTCGTCGGCCGGGTGCAGGAAGTTGTGCTCGTCGGCGGTGAGCCCGTCGCGGCGCAGCTCCGTCCAGCTCGTGACCGACCAGACATCGGCGACGACGCCCCAGTCATCCTTCAGCAGCTGCTGCGCCTCGAGCACCCACGGCACCGCGACACCCGACCCGAACAGCTGAACGCGAGGGCCTTCGCCTTCGCCCTCGGAGATGCGGTGGAGGCCGCGCACGATGCCCTCGACGTCGACACCCTCGGGCTCGGCGGGTTGGATGATCGGCTCGTTGTACAACGTCACGTAGTACGTGACGTTCGGGTCGGGATGGTTCCCGCCGTACATCCGCTCGAGACCAGACCGCACGATGTGGGCGATCTCGTACCCGTAGGCGGGGTCGTAGGAGATCGTCGCGGTGTTGGTGGATGCCAGCAGATGCGAGTGCCCGTCGGCGTGCTGCAGGCCCTCCCCGGTGAGCGTCGTACGCCCGGCGGTGGCGGCCATGAAGAACCCGCGCGCCATCTGGTCGGCGGCCGCCCACTGGGCGTCGCCCGTGCGCTGGAAGCCGAACATCGAGTAGAAGAGGTACACCGGGATGAGCGGCTCGCCGTGCGTCGCGTACGCCGTACCCGTGCCGGTGAACGCGGCGACGGCGCCCGCCTCGTTGATGCCGACGTGCATGATCTGGCCCTGCGGGCTCTCCTTGTAGGCGAGCAGCAGGTCGCGGTCGACCGACGTGTAGTTCTGGCCGTGCGGGTTGTAGATCTTGGCGGTGGGGAAGAAGGCATCCACACCGAACGTGCGCGCCTCGTCGGGGATGATCGGGACGATGCGGTTGCCGAAGTCCTTCGAGCGGAGCAGGTCCTTCAGGAGGCGCACGAAGGCCATCGTCGTCGCGATCTCCTGGGTGCCCGACCCCTTCTTCGGCAGCGAGTAGGCGCTGTCATCGGGGAGGGTGATCGGCACGTGGTGCGTGCGGCGCTCCGGCAGGAAGCCGCCGAGCGCACGGCGTCGCTCGACCATGTACTGGATCGTCTCGTCCTCGGCGCCCGGGTGGAAGTACGGCGGCAGGTACGGGTTCTCCTCGAGCTGCGCGTCGCTGATCGGAATGCGCATCGAGTCGCGGAAGTGCTTCAGGTCATCGAGCGTCATCTTCTTCATCTGGTGCGTGGCGTTCCGCCCCTCGAAGTGATGCCCGAGCCCGTAGCCCTTGATCGTCTTGGCGAGGATGACGGTCGGCTGCCCCTTGTGCTCGGTCGCCGCCTTGTAGGCCGCGTAGAGCTTCTGGTAGTCGAGACCGCCGCGGCGCAGGCCGCCCCAGATGTAGTCGTCGGAGAGGTCCTTCACCATCGCGGCGGTACGCTCGTCGCGCCCGAAGAAGTGGTCGCGGATGAACTTGCCGTCCTCGGCGCGGTACGTCTGGAAGTCGCCGTCGGGAGTGGTGTTCATCAGGCGCACGAGCGCGCCGTCGTGGTCCTGCTGGAGGAGCTGGTCCCAGCCGCGGCCCCAGACGACCTTGATGACGTTCCAGCCCGCGCCGCGGAAGAACGCCTCGAGCTCCTGGATGATCTTGCCGTTGCCGCGCACCGGGCCGTCGAGACGCTGCAGGTTCGCGTTGACGACGAAGGTGAGATTGTCGAGACCCTCGTTGGCGGCCACCTGGAGCTGACCGCGGCTTTCGACCTCGTCCATCTCGCCGTCGCCGAGGAACGCCCACACGTGCGAACCCGAGACGTCCTTGATGCCCCGGTTGGTGAGGTACTTGTTGGTCATCGCCTGGTAGATGGCGTTGATCGGTCCGAGACCCATCGACACCGTCGGGAACTGCCAGTACTCCGGCATGAGCCGGGGGTGCGGGTAGGACGGAAGGCCGAGCGGCGCCTTCGACTTCTCCTGGCGGAAGCCGTCGAGCTGGTCGGCGGAGAGACGCCCCTCGAGGAACGAGCGCGCGTAGATGCCGGGGGAGGCGTGCCCCTGGATGAAGATCTGGTCGCCTCCGCCGGGGTGGTCGGGACCGCGGAAGAAGTGGTTGAAGCCGACTTCGTAAAGGGATGCCGACGAGGCGTACGTCGAGATGTGGCCACCCACGCCGATGCCGGGGCGCTGGGCGCGGTGCACCGTGACGGCGGCGTTCCAGCGGATCCAGCGGCGATAGCGTCGCTCGAGCTCCTCGTCACCGGGGAAGTCGGGCTCGTTCTCGGGGGCGATCGTGTTGATGTAGTCGGTGACCGGCACCTGCGGCACGTTGAGCTGCAGCTCGTGCGACTTGTTCAGCAGGCTCAGCATGATCTCGCGGCCACGCCCTGCGCCCTTCGCCTGAACCAGCTGGTCGAGCGATTCCGCCCACTCCGCCGTCTCTTCTGGGTCGCTGTCCTGGGGACCCTGCGAATACGGATCCTGATCGTTGACCGTCACGGGAGACCTTTCGTCGTCTGGCAGATCATGCCAGGTTCGGGGCTGAGAATGCGCGCGGCTTTGTGAGGCGGCGACAACGCATCCTGGATCAGCCTAGTCACATCCGGACCCGACGGGCTCGCCGAGGAGCGGGAGAAAGCGGTGGGCCCTGCCGGGATCGAACCGACGACATCCACGGTGTAAACGTGGCGCTCTACCAGCTGAGCTAAAGGCCCTGATCCCTCGAGTCTACGATCCCGGCGGAGCGGCGACGTCCCGTACCGCTGTCGGCGGCGCCGCGGAAGATGGTGCGGCTGTGGCCGGACCGCTGCGGGCGGCGCGCGGTAGGTTGGTCTCGTGAAAGCTCGCCCCGCCGACCAGCTCCTTCTGATCGACCTCGCCCGCCTCGACGGCACGATCCGCGCCGCCGACACCGCGCGGCGGAACCCCCCGCAGGGCGCCCGGGTGACCGAGCTCGTCGCACAGCGGCAGGCGCAGTCCGCGGAGCTCACGACTCTTCTCGGCGACCGCGACGACGCCCGCGCCGAGCTCGCCCGCCTCGAGTCAGACGTCGCCCTCGTCGACGCCCGTGCGGCGCGCGACACCGAGCGCCTGGCCGCGACCTCGAACGTCAAGGAGGCCCAGGGGCTCGAGCACGAACTCGCCTCGCTCGCCGCGCGCAAGAGTGCGCTCGAAGACGCCGAGCTCGAGATCATGGAGCGGCTCGAGGCCGCCGATGCCGCGGTCGCCGCGCAGGAAGCCGTCATCGCGGCCACCAACGACGAGGGTGCGCGGGTCAGCGCCGAGGGGAAGGCCGCCGTCGCCGGTGCGACTGCGACGTGGGAGTCGGCGACCCGCGACCGCGCCGCGATCGCCGAGCGGGTCCCCGGCGACCTGCTCGCGGTGTACGACCGCATCGCCGCGCGCGGCGTCGGTGCCGGGCTCCTCCGCGCTCGCACCTGCGGGGCGTGCCACATGGTTCTTTCCGGCACCGACCTGTCGTCGCTCCGCCAAGCGGCCGACGACGACGTGGTGACCTGCCCCGAGTGCGGCGCGATCCTCGTCCGCACCGCCGAGTCCGGGCTGTGATCCGACGGCGGCCGTGACCGCGCGTCCGCGCTGGCGGGCGGTGGGACGCGACGGCGAGGAGATCGTCATCGTCGAGGTGGCCGCCGATCTCGGCGAGCTCGCACGACGGCGCGTGCCCGCCCACGCCTGGGCGACGCTCGTCGCCGAGATCGAGGCATCCGCCGACGACGTGCCCGCACGCTGGGTGTGGAGCGACACGACGCGCTGGTACCAGGCGCTCCTCGCCGCCGGCGTGATCGTCGCGCGGTGTCATGACCTGAGGCTCAGCCACGCGATCCTCCGCGCGAGCGACCTCGTCACCGACGCGCACGATCTCCGCGCTGCCGAGGAGTGGGATGCCCCGCCTTCCGCGCCGACCACCGCGGCCGCGCCCGCGCTGTTCGACCTGGGGGAGGCATCCGGTCGGGTCGGCGTCCCCGACGACATCGACGCCGTGCTCGCCGAATTCCGGCGCGAGGAGCGCGCTGTCGCGGAGACGTCGGAGCCCGGTCGGCTGCGCCTTCTGCTCGCCGCAGAGTCGGCGGGCGCGCTCCTTGCGGAGGAGATGCACGCGGCGGGGCTTCCGTGGAGCCGGGCCGTGCACGAGGAGATCCTCGAGCGAACTCTCGGAGCGCGGCCCGCGCCGGGCACGCACGCGCCCCGCGTCCAGGAGCTCGCAGCCGCGATCCGCACCGCGCTCGGCGACCCGGCCGCGAGCCTCGATTCGCAGCCGAAGCTCCTGCGGAGCCTCCACCGGGTCGGGGTGACCGCGGCATCCACCAGCCGGTGGGAGCTGGCAGAGTACGACCACCCGGTCATCGCCCCGCTCCTGCAGTACAAGAAGCTCACGCGCCTGGCGAGCGCGAACGGCTGGGCGTGGCTCGACGAGTGGGCGGGGGGCGGCCGGTTCCGCCCCGTCTACGTGCCGGGCGGCGTCGTCACCGGCCGCTGGGCGTCATCAGGCGGGGGCGCGCTCCAACTGCCCCGCCAGCTGCGCGCCGCCGTGCGGGCCGACCCGGGCTGGACACTCGTCGTCGCCGACGTCGCCCAGCTCGAACCGCGCGTGCTCGCGGCGATGTCCGGCGACACCGCCCTCGCCGACGCGGCGCGGGGACGCGACCTCTACGAGGGCATCGTCGCGGGCGGTGCGGTGCCCACCCGCGCCGACGCGAAGATCGCGATGCTCGGAGCCATGTACGGCGCGACGACCGGCGACAGCGGACGCCTCGTGCCCGCACTGCGCCGCACGTATCCGCGCGCGATGGGCCTCGTCGACGACGCCGCCCGGGCGGGGGAGGCGGGCGGCACCGTCCGCACCTGGCTCGGCCGCACGAGCCCGGCGTCCTCCGCCGACTGGCGCGAGACGCAGAGCCGCGCGGGAGCCCCCGAGGCGACGGCCGCCGACCAGAGCTCGGCGCGGCGGTCCGCGCGCGACCGCGGGCGGTTCACGCGCAACTTCGTCGTGCAGGGGACCGCAGCGGAGTGGGCACTCGCGTGGCTCGCCGATCTGCGGGGAGCGCTCCTCGCGATGCCCGAAACCTCCCCGAGCAGTGCTGCCGCGGCATCCGGCGCCGCCTTCTCACGCCGTCCGCACCTGTGCTTCTTCCTGCACGACGAGATCATCGTGCACACGCCGACCGACCAGGCGAACGAGGTCGCCGAGGCGGTCGCGCGCTCCGCCGCGAACGCCGCGACGCTGCTGTTCGGCCGCTTCCCGATCGACTTTCCGCTGGATCTGCGCATCACCGACGACGCCGCGAAGTGAGCGGCCCGCGCTCCCGCGTAGACTCGAGCGCGCGAATGGGTCGGCTGGACGGTCGCGTTGCGGGTTCGCCCGCACCGAGGAACGTCCGGGCTCCACAGGGCAGGGCGGTGGGTAACACCCACCCGGAGTGATCCGCGAGACAGTGCCACAGAGAGCAGACCGCCGACGCGAGTCGGTAAGGGTGAAAGGGTGGTGTAAGAGACCACCGGGGTCGTGGTGACACGACCCGCACGGTAAACCTCGCCCGGAGCAAGGTCAGACAGGGGATGCCGACGCGGCCCGCCGAGTCCCCGGGTAGACCGCTGGAGCGGCACGGCAACGTGTCGCCGAGAGAGATGACCGTCCACGGGGCTTCGGACTCACCGTCCGAGGCCCCCGGACAGAACCCGGCGTACAGGCCGGCCCATTCGCCTTCTCGACCCGCACCGTCTCAGCCCTCCTGTGCGGCGAGCCGCGCGACCGGAGTCAGTAGGCGTCGACGATCGACAGCGACGCGGCGCCGATGATCCCGGCGTTGTTGCGGTGCGTGGCCGGGACGATCGGAGTGTTGAGGTCGAGCAGCGGCAGGAACTTGTCCGAGTGCTTCGACACGCCCCCGCCGACGACGAACAGGTCGGGGCTGAGGAGGAACTCGAGGTACGAGTAGTACCACTGCAGGCGCTTCGCCCACTCCTTCCAGGAGAGCTCCTCGCGCTCGAAGGTCGAGTACGCGGCCCACTCCTCGGCATCCTTCTTGTGGTTCGCGCGCTGCAGGTGACCGAGCTCGGAGTTGGGGATGAGGTGGCCGTCGTAGAGGATCGCGGTGCCGATCCCCGTGCCGAGCGTCGTGAGGATCGTGAGGCCCTCGACACCCTTCGCCGCGCCGTAGCGCGCCTCGGCGAGCCCGGCGACGTCGGCGTCGTTGGCGAAGTGGATGGGGCGGCCGAGACCCTCCTCGAAGAACTTCTCGGCGTCGAAGCCGATCCACGTGTCGGCGACGTTCGCGGCCGACAGCGTCTTGCCGTGCTTGACGATCGCAGGGAACGCGACCCCGAGCGGCATGTCGGTGTCGTTCACCTCGAGAGTCGCGAGCACCTGGCGGACGGCGGTCAGCACGTCGTCCGGCTCCGCACCGGAGGGCGTCGCCACCTTCACGCGCTCGCTCACGAGCGCCCCCGCTTCGAGGTCGACCACCGCACCCTTGATGCCTGTGCCGCCGATGTCCACACCGACCGCACGCGTCACGTTCTCCGTCATGGCCACAGCATAGCCAGACACCCACTCCCGGTCGTTAGGATCGGACACATCCAACGGAGGGAACACGATGTCCAGCGGTGAAGACAAGTACTGGTACAACCTCACGACGGGAACCGTCGAGCGCGGTTTCGAGTCGCCCGCGATCGATCGGGCGGGTCCGTTCGACACCGCCGAGGAGGCCGCGAACGCGCCGAAGCTCCTCGCCGAGCGCTCTCGCGCGTGGGCGGACGAGGACGCCGCCGAGGACGCGTGGGTCGATGACGCCGGCCAGGGCGGCGCGGCCACCGGGAATGAAGGAGACTCGGCCCCGGGCCGATAGTCTGATCAGGGCCGTGCTTCTGGCGAAGTCGCGGCGTTTCACGGGATCTGCGCAGCGCAGGTGAGAGGACGCGATGGACAAGCAGCGGGACTTCGTACTGCGCACGATCGAGGAGCGCGGCGTCAAGTTCGTGCGCCTCTGGTTCACCGACGTGATAGGCACGCTCAAGTCGGTCGCGATCGCGCCGGCGGAGGTCGAAGGCGCCTTCGCGGAGGGCCTCGGCTTCGACGGCTCGGCGATCGAGGGCCTGACGCGCTCGTACGAGTCGGACCTGCTCGCGCACCCCGACCCCACGACCTTCCAGACGCTGCCCTGGCGCGGGGAGATCGACCCCACTGCCCGCATGTTCTGCGACATCACGACGCCGGACGGCCAGCCGGCGGTCGCAGATCCGCGGAACGTCCTCAAGCGCACGCTCGCGAAGGCGGCGGATGCCGGGTTCACCTTCTACACGCATCCCGAGATCGAGTTCTACCTGCTGAAGTCGTCGACTTACGGCCCCGACGGCCCCGAGCCGGTGGACTCGGCCGGCTACTTCGACAACGTGCCCGGCGGGACGGCGCACGACTTCCGCCGCCGGAGCGTCCGGATGCTCGAGGACCTCGGCATTTCGGTGGAGTACAGCCACCACGAGGGCGGCCCGGGGCAGAACGAGATCGACCTGCGCTACGCGGACGCGCTCGCGACGGCCGACAACATCATGACGTTCCGCACGGTCGTCAAGGAGGTCGCGATCGAGCAGGGCGTCTACGCGACGTTCATGCCGAAGCCACTCTCCGGCAAGCCCGGCAGCGGCATGCACACCCACATGTCCCTGTTCGAGGGTGACCAGAATGCGTTCTACGAGGAGGGCGCGCAGTACCAGCTCTCCAAGGTCGGTCGTCAGTTCATCGCCGGGCTCCTCACCCACGCGAACGAGATCTCCGCCGTGACGAACCAGTTCGTCAACTCCTACAAGCGTCTGTGGGGCGGCGACGAGGCGCCCAGCTTCATCTGCTGGGGCCACAACAACCGCTCCGCACTGGTCCGCGTGCCGATGTACAAGCCCAACAAGGGGCAGTCGACGCGCGTCGAGTACCGGGCACTCGACTCCGCGGCGAACCCGTACCTCGCGTACGCGCTGATGCTCGCGGCCGGACTCAAGGGCATCGAGGAGGAGTACGAGCTCCCGCCCGAGGCCGAGGACAATGTGTGGTCGTTGACGGATGCCGAGCGGCGCGCCCTCGGCTATGCGCAGCTCCCCGCGAGCCTCGACCACGCGCTCGAGTACATGGAGGATTCCGAGCTCGTCGCCGACACACTGGGCGAGCAGGTCTTCAACTACGTGCTCCTCAACAAGCGCCGCGAGTGGCACGAGTACCGCGCGCAGGTGACGCCGTTCGAGCTGAAGAGCAACCTGGAGATGCTCTAAGCGCCATGTCGGCCGGCCAGCGCACTTCGGTCCGGACCACGCTGGCGCGGGACGGGTTCGGTGACATCGATGCGGCCGACGCGCTGCTGACCGAACTGGCCGGCGAGCTCGATCTGACGCGCCCCGAAATCCTGGTGGGCGCCGACGGGGCGGCTGATCCCGATGCGGCGCTCGGCGGGCTGGCGCGCATCGCGCGTCGTGACTCCGCGGCGCTGTCCGCCGCGCTTCGTCGGGTGGGACCGACCCTGTGGCTGCTGCTCGGGGCCTCGAACGGGTTCGCGGACTTCTACCTGCGGCATCCGGGCGAGCTCGCCCATCTGCCAGAACCCGGCGGCGACCTGCCGACGGCCGACGAGCTCGTCGCCGAGCTGCAGGATGCCGTCGCGGCCGACGACGACGGGTTCGCCGCGACCGGCGACGAGAGCGCGTGGGTCGCGCTCCGCGTGCGTTACCGGCGCCTCCTCGCCCGTATCGCGGCATACGACCTCAGCGCGCCCGACCCGGTGGAGGCACTGCCCTCGGTCGCCGCCGCGCTCGCGGATGCCGCCGGCGCGGCGCTGGAGGCATCCTTGAGCGTCGCGCGCACGCGTGTCTCCGGCGGCGCGGCGGGCGCCGGACTCTTCCCCCGCTCTCAGGTCGCCGCGACACAGCTCGCGATCATCGGCATGGGCAAGACCGGGGCGCGCGAACTCAATTACGTGAGCGACGTCGACGTCATCTTCGTCGGCGGAGGATCGGACGAGTTCACCGCGGAGATCGGCGAGAGCCGGGTCATCGACATTGCGACGCGGCTGGCCGTACAGACGATGCGCGGGATCTCCGGCATGGAGGTCGAGCCGCCACTGTGGGAGGTGGACGCGAACCTCCGCCCCGAGGGGAAGCAGGGGGCGCTCGTGCGCAGCCTCGATTCGCACCTGTCGTACTACGACCGGTGGGCGAAGAGCTGGGAGTTCCAGGCGCTCCTCAAGGCCCGCCCGCTCGCGGGAGATCGCATGCTCGGCGAGGCATACGTCGCGGCGGTGCAGCCCAAGGTCTGGACGAGCTCCGCGCGCGAGAACTTCGTCGACAGCGTCCAGCGCATGCGCGAGCGGGTGACGGAGTTCATCCCCGCCGACGAGGTGCCGTATCAATTGAAGCTCGGGCCCGGCGGCATCCGCGACATCGAGTTCACCGTCCAGCTCCTGCAGCTGGTGCACGGGCTCGCCGACGAGCGCATTCGGCAGCGCGGCACGCTCGACGCCCTGTCCGCCCTCGTCACCGAGGGGTACATCGGGCGGGCGGATGCCGCGGCGTTCGCACGCGACTACCGCATGCTGCGGGTGCTCGAGCACCGCGTGCAGCTACGCGATCTGCGGCGCACGCACCTCATGCCGCAGACCCCGGACGGCCTGCGGAACCTCGCGCGGGCGAGCCGGCTGGCTCCCGACGGCGCGGGTGTCTGGGCGGTGTGGGAGGGCATCAAGCGCGAGGTGCGCGAGATCCATGTGCGCCTCTTCTACCGTCCGCTCCTCTCTGCGGTCGCGGCGCTCCCCGCGGAGGAGCAGAAGCTGTCGACCGAGCAGGCGCGCGACCGCCTCGCCGCCATCCGCTTCCGCGATCCGGCCGGGGCCCTCCGCCACATCGGGGCGCTGACGGGCGGGATCAGCCGCAAGGCCGCGATCCAGCGGCACCTCATGCCCGTCATGATCCGGTGGTTCGCCGACGGCGTCGATCCCGACTACGGGCTTCTCGCGTTCCGCCGCGTCAGCGAACGCCTGGGGGAGACGCCGTGGTTCCAACGCGTGCTCCGCGATTCGGCCGGCGCGGCCGAGCGGCTGACGCGCGTCCTGTCCGGATCGCGCTTCGTCGGCGAGCTCATGGAGTGGATCCCCGAATCGGTCGCGTGGCTCGACGCCGAAGACCAGTTGCGGCCGCGCAGCGGGGTCGCGCTCCAGGAGGAGGCGCGGGCCATTCAGACACGCCACGACACGATCGGTGAGGCGATGAGCGCCGTCCGTGCGCTGCGCCGACGCGAACTCCTGCGTCTCGCATTCGCGTCGGTGCTCGAAACCATCACGATCGAGGAGCTCGCCGAAGGCCTCACGACGATCAGCGAAGTGACGATCCAGGCGACGCTTCGCGCCGTGCGCCGCGAAGTCGTCCCGCCGGAGGATCAAGCGCTCGACTTCTCGGTGATCGCGATGGGACGGTTCGGCGGGCGAGAGCTCGGATTCGGCTCGGATGCCGATGTCCTCTACGTCTACGACGCCAACGGCCTCGATCCCCAGCGAGCGAACGAGCTCGCCCAGAAGATCGTGGCGGGCCTGCGCACCTACTCGGAGGATCAGCGCGTTCCGTTCGAGCTCGATGCGGACCTCCGACCCGAGGGCCGCAACGGCCCGCTCGTCCGGTCGATCGAATCGTACGCCGAGTACTACCGCCGCTGGTCGCTGTCGTGGGAGGCGCAGGCGCTCCTGCGCGCGCGGGGCATCGCGGGGAGCGTCAAGCTCATCCGTCGCTTCATGGCCCTCGCCGATGAGGTGCGCTACCCCGAACGCGTCGCCGTGCAGGATCTGCGGGAGATCAAACGGATCAAGGCACGCGTCGAAAACGAGCGGCTTCCGCAGGGGGTCGACCGGGCGCGGCACTTGAAGCTCGGCCCGGGTGGGCTCAGCGACGTCGAGTGGCTCGTGCAACTCCTTCAGCACGAGCACGCGCACGAGATCCCGGCGCTGCGGACGACCTCGACCCTGGGAGCGCTGGAGGCGGCACGCGAGGCGGGGTTCGTGCCGGATGCCGCGGCAGAGCGCCTTGCGGCGTCGTGGCGGCTCGCGAGCCGCCTGCGCTCGGCGAACACGCTCCTCTCCGGGCAGACGAGCGACGTGCTCCCGACCGACCGCGCGAAACTCGACGGCATCGGACGGCTGCTCGAGTACCCGGCCCGCTCGGCCACGCTCGTCGAGGAGGAGTGGCTCCGCACCGCCCGCCGCGCCCGCCGCGACTACGAGCGCCTCTTCTACGGCTGAGCGCCCCGCCCGATCGCGCGCTGGCGCGCAGCGGCGGTGTATTGAGATCACCGCAACGCCGAAGGCCCCGGCATCCGCACAGGGATGCCGGGGCCCTCGCGTCAGGGTGCGTCAGACTCCGAAGTACAGTTCGAACTCGAACGGGTGCGGGCGCGCGGCCAGCGGCTTGATCTCGTTCTCGATCTTGTACTCGATCCACGTCTCGATCAGCTCGGGCGTGAACACGCCGCCCGCGAGCAGGAACTCGTGGTCGGCGCGGAGCGCCTCGAGCGAGTCGAGCAGCGAGTTCGGCACCTGCGGGATGTTCTTGGCCTCCTCGGGCGGCAGCTCGTAGAGGTCCTTGTCGACGGGCTCGTGCGGCTCGATGCGGTTCTTGATGCCGTCGAGGCCCGCCATCATCTGCGCGGCGAAGGCGAGGTACGGGTTGCCGGAGGCGTCGGGGGCGCGGAACTCGATGCGCTTGGCCTTCGGGTTCGATCCGGTGATCGGGATGCGGATGGCCGCCGAGCGGTTGCCCGCCGAGTAGACGAGGTTGACCGGAGCCTCGTAGCCCTTGACCAGGCGCTTGTAGGAGTTCAGCGTCGGGTTGGTGAAGGCGAGGACCGCGGGGGCGTGCGCGAGCAGGCCGCCGATGTACCAGCGCGCCGTGTCGGAGAGCCCTCCGTAGCCCTTCTCGTCGTAGAAGAGCGGCTTGCCCTCGAGCCAGAGCGACTGGTGCGTGTGCATGCCCGAGCCGTTGTCGCCGAAGAGCGGCTTCGGCATGAAGGTCGCGACCTTGCCCCACTGCTCGGCGACGTTCTTGACGATGTACTTGAACTTCAGGATGTCGTCGGCCGCGTGCACCATCGTGTCGAAGCGGTAGTTGATCTCCTGCTGACCGCCGGTGCCGACCTCGTGGTGTGCGCGCTCGAGGACGAGGCCCGACTCGATGAGGTGCAGCGAGATGTCGTCGCGAAGGTCCGCCGTCTTGTCGACGGGGGAGACCGGGAAGTAGCCGCCCTTGTACGGGGTCTTGTTGGCGAGGTTTCCGCCCTCTTCGGCGCGACCGGTGTTCCAGGCGCCTTCCTCGGAGTCGACGGAGTAGAACGAGGAGTTCTGCTTCACTTCGTAGCGGACGTCGTCGAAGATGTAGAACTCGGCCTCGGGGGCGAAGAACGCGGTGTCGGCGATGCCGGTGGAGGCGAGGTACTTCTCCGCCTTCTTGGCGACCTGGCGCGGGTCCTTCGAGTAGATCTCGCCGTTGCGCGGGTTGTAGATGTCGAAGAGCATGATGAGCGTCTTCGCCTCGCGGAACGGGTCGATGTACGCGGTGGAGACATCCGGAATGAGCTGCATGTCGGACTCGTGGATGTTCGCGAAGCCGCGGATCGACGAGCCGTCGAAGAGCTGCCCGACCGTGAAGAACTCCTCGTCGACGGTCGAGGCGGGGATGTTGAAGTGCTGCTGCACACCAGGAAGGTCCGTGAAACGGATGTCGAGGAACTTGACGTCCTCTTCCTGGATGAACTTCAGCACCTCGGATGAATCTTTGAACATGGAGTCTCCAAGATCGGGTGTGGAACGCGCCTGTCGGTGGCAGGCTCGTGCCCGACGCTATCGGCGAGGGGTTGCCCCCCAGTATCTCGCGTGTTTCGGGCGTGTTACGCGGTGCTCGGTAGAATCAGCGGGTGACGGATGCCGTAAGCGAGAACACCTATCCCGGCGAACGTCTCGGGTTTCCGCCGGCCGGCTCCGGCTCGATCGCCCGTCCCGGCCGGCGCCTCGCCGCCCTCGCGATCGACTGGGCGTGCGCCGTGGTCCTCTCGGTCGCCTTCTTCTCCTACGACTCGCTCGCCACCCTCGCGATCTTCGCCATCGTGCAGATCGTCTTCCTGCCGACGCTCGGCGGGAGTCCCGGACATCGCCTGCTCGGCATGCGCCTCCAGCTCGTGACGGGCGGATGGGTGGGCCTCTGGCGCCCCATCATCCGGACCGCGCTCCTGTGCCTCGTCATCCCCGCCGTGATCTGGGATGCCGACCAGCGCGGCCTCCACGACAAGGCCGCCGGCACCGTGCTGCTGCGCGCCTGACCTCTCGGATCTCCCGAGTCAGCGAGGACGAGGGGCGCGCGCCTTCGTCGGGTCGATGCCCTTCGGGATCGGCAGCGAGGTGACTGACTGCGACACCGAGTCGACGCGCTTGACGACGGCCGCCATGGTGGCGCGGTCGACCTTCTTGGGCTGCGACTTGATGGTGGAGGCGAGCTTGGAGATGGGCACGTCGCCCTCGCCGTGGCCGACGTAAACGACCTGGATCGGCACGCCCGAAGCGACGCGCTGCACCTTCATCTTCTCGTCGTTGACGAGCCGCGTGAGGCGACCGCGCGAGCCTTCGGCGACGATGACCACGCCCCCGCGGCCGATGACGCGGTACACGGCATCCTGCGTCTTCGGGTTGATGCCGACCGGCATGTCGGAGGCGACCCAGTTGCGGCCGAGCGACGTCGAGAGGACGTGACCCGAGGCGCCCGGCATGCCGTCGAGCTTCTTGTACATCGCGCGCGTCGACAGGCGCGTGAGGAGGATCATCGCCCCGAGGATGCCGAACATCAGCCCGGTAAGGCTCCACAGGATGACGCTCCACACCGCGACCGGCTGGATGAGGAAGCCGATCAGCACGCCGATGCCGATACCCAGCACCACGATGCCGATGAGGGCCCAGGGGAGCCACGGGAACTCGGCCTTCGTGAAGGTGAACAGGGAGCGCAGCTGCGCGAAGAATCCGGGGCGCTTCTCGGGAGCGGAACTGCGGGATGCCATGCCACATAGCCTACCGTCGGCGCCTCGACCTCATCACCGCCTCCTCCCCAACAGGCCGATCGAGCGATTCGTCCACAGATCGCTCCGTTCGGCCTCCGCACGGCGCACGCTCCGCTCAGAATCGGCTCATGTCGCTCCTCGATTCCCCCGCCCCGCCGCTGCGACGCCTGCGCGCGGACGAAGCGCCGTGGCCAGGCGCGCTCCTGCCCGCCCTCGACCCCGGTGACCCGCCGACGGTCCACGTCGCGCTCGACCTCGTTCCCGACGTCCTCTGGCGCGCGGCGCCGGACGGCCACCTCCTCGTGCCGTCCGACATCTTCCGCACCGAGGGTGGCCACGCGGCGGTCGTGCCGCACTGCCCGCACCGTCTCGTCGAACGCGCGCACACCGCGTCGGCCGGTGAGGCCGTCACGATCGCCGTCAGCCTCCTGCGTGCTGCGGCGGAGGCGCGGGCGCTCGGGCTCGTGCCCGCCGAGGACGCTGGTGCATGGTGGGTGGATGCCTCGGGGCGTCCGGTCCTCGCCCTCACCGGTGCGGCGAACTGGGCGGACGAAGCCCTCGACCTGCTGGAGGTTCTGGCGGCCGGCGCGCCGCGGCAGCTTGCCGCGGCGCTCGATGACGCGGCCGCGGTGCTCGCGGCGCCGCGGTGGCCGCGCGCGGATGCGGCCGCCGCGGAAGACGCGCTCTTCGACGCCGCCGAGCCGCTCGCGCTCCGCTCGGAGGGCCACAGCGACGATGCCGCCGCCCGTCAGGATCTGCGGCCGCGGCGCTCGGACAGTCTGCGCGGGGAGTGCGGCGAGGCCCGTTCGGGCCGTCGCCGCGACGCGGCCGTGCGAAGCGGCGAGACCTGGATCGCCCGCTTCACCGAGGCCGGGTGGGCCGCACGCGTCGCGGATGCGCTGCGCGGCACCCTCCGCGGGCCGGCGCTCCTCGCGGAGGCGCTGCGCGAGCGCCGAGCCGCGCGCTCCCGCGTCGAGTCCCCGCGGAGCACCGCGGCTCCACGTCGCTCGGGCGATGAGTCGCCCGCCCGGCGGCGCCGCGCACCGATCCTCGTCGCGGCCGCGCTCGGTGCGACGATCCTGGTGGCCGGTCTGATGTGGCCCGAGCCCTCCGCGGAGGCGGGCTCCGCGCCGACGCCGAGCATCACGCCGACGACCGGCGGAGTCGAGACGGCCGAGGCCGCACAAGCGGAGGACGCGCCCGACACGGACGGCGAGAACACTGCGGACGTTGCGACGCAGGCGGATGCCGGAGAGCCGACGCCTGACGCCACCGGGGGCGACACGCTGACGGCGGCAGCCGGCGCGGCGCTCACTGCCCTGACCGCCTGCGGAGAGGGGCAGCCGTGCCCGGGTGTCCTCGAGACGGACGGCGCCCTCGTTCCCGCCGGCGTGGCGTCGTCTCCGGGCATCGAGCGCACCGCCTCGCTTCTCGACGAGTACGGGGGCGTCGCGGTCTTCCGTATCGAGGCCGTGGGGGAGCCCGGCATCCCCGCGCAGATTCTCGTGATCGTCAGCGGCGCTCACGACACATGGCTGGTCCGCGACGTGTACGACGTCGCGGACCAGCCGTGAGTGTCTCCGATACCGGTGCGTCCCGGCGCCGCCGCGGGTCAGATCCCGAGCTGGCCCTCGAAGTCGGCCGCCTCGAGACGCGACTTCACCGCGCCGAGGAAGCGGGCGGCGTCCGCGCCGTCGACGATGCGGTGGTCGTAGGAGAGTGCCAGGTAGACGTAGGAGCGGACGGCGATGGCGTCCACACCGTCGATCTTCACGACGCCGGGCTCCTTCACGACCGCGCCCGTGCCGAGGATCGCCGACTGCGGCAGGAAGACGACGGGCGTGTCGAACAGCGCACCGCGCGAGCCGGTGTTGGTGACGGTGAAGGTACCGCCGGCCAGCTCATCGGGCTTCAGCTTGTTGTCGCGCGTGCGCGCCGCGAGGTCGGCGATCTCGCTCGAGATGCCGGCCAGCGTCTTGTCGCCCGCGTCACGGAGCACGGGAGTCAGCAGGCCACGCTCGGTGTCGACCGCGATCGAGATGTTCTCGGTCGCGGGGTAGACGATGTCGGTGCCGTTGACCGTCGCGTTGATCACCGGGTACGCCTGCAGCGCCTCGGCCGCGGCCAGCACGAAGAACGGCAGGAACGAGAGCTTGCCGCCCGTCTTCGCCACGAAGTCGCTCTGGACGGCCGTACGGTACGCGGCGACCTTCGTCACGTCGACCTTGACCACCGTGGTGAGCTGAGCGGTCTGCTGCATCGAGGCGACCGCGCGCTCGGCGAGGACCTTGCGCAGGCGGGACATCGGCTGGGTCGTTCCGCGCAGCGGCGAGACCTCGAGTGCCGGGGCGGTGGGGGCGGCGGGGGCGGCCTGCGATGCGGCGGGTGCCTCGGCAGCGGCGGGCGCGGCCTTCGCGGCCTCGGCGGCCTTCAGGACATCCTCCTTGCGGATGCGTCCGCCGACACCGGTGCCGGTGACGCTCGCGAGGTCGACGCCCTGCTGCTGGGCGAGCCGACGCACGAGCGGCGTGACATAGGTCGTGACGTCGTCGTCGGCCGGGGCGGCTGGGGTGGACGCCGCGGGGGCCGGCGCTGCGGGGGCCTCCGCCGCGGGGGCGGGCGCCTCCGGAGCGGGCGCCGGGGCTGCCGGTGCGGGGGCCCCGGCGGCGGGGGCGGGAGCCGGGGCGTCGGGCGCCGGAGCCTCGGGCGCAGGAGCCTCCGTGGCGGGCTTTGCGGGAGCCTCCGGAGCGGCGGCGGACGCACCGGAACCGATGCGGGCGAGCACCGAACCCACGGCGACCGTCTCGTCCTCGGAGACGACGATCTCCTGCAGGACGCCGGCGACCGGTGACGGGATCTCGGTGTCGACCTTGTCGGTCGAGATCTCGAGGAGCGGCTCGTCGACGGCGACGTCGTCGCCGACCTGCTTGAGCCAGCGCGTGACGGTGCCTTCGGTGACGCTCTCGCCGAGCTCGGGCAGGACGATGTCCTGCGCGTCGGCGCCGGCGGGCGCGGCCTCAGCGGCCGGCGCGGGCGCGGGCTCGGCGGCGGGCGCGGCCTCTGCGGCCGGCGCAGGTGCCGCCTCGGGCTCCGCGACCGGTGCCGCCTCCGCGGCCGGCTGTTCGGCGGCGGGCGCGGCGCCCTCCGCGGGTGCGCTCGAACCGTCGCCGATCTTCGCCAGGACGGCGCCGACCTCGACGGTCTCGTCTTCCTGCACGAGGATCTCCTCGATCACGCCGCTGACGGGCGAGGGGATCTCGGTGTCGACCTTGTCGGTCGAGATCTCGAGCAGGCCCTCATCGGCCTCGATCGTGTCTCCGACGTTCTTGAGCCAACGGGTGACCGTTCCCTCGGTGACGCTCTCGCCGAGCGCGGGGAGGACCACGGATGTGCTCATGACTGTGTCTCCTTCAGAAAGTCCGATGTCGTTCTAGCTTAGTGACCCCGCACTGCGGGGGGTGCCGTGGCGCGCATCAGAGCGCGTGCAGAGGCTTGCCGGCGAGGGCGAGGAATGCCTCACCGAGCGCTTCGCTCTGGGTGGGGTGCGCATGAACGTACGGGGCCACGTCCTCGGGGTGTGCCTCCCACGCCACGACGAGCTGGCCCTCGGTGATGAGCTCGCCGACGCGGTCGCCGATCAGATGCACGCCGATGACCGGTCCGTCCTCGACGCGGACGACCTTCACGAGCCCGCCCGTGCCGATGATCTCGCTCTTCGCGTTGCCGGCGAGGTTGTACTCGGCCGTCCGCACGCGATCGCCGTGCGCGTCGCGCGCCTGCGCCTCGGTGAGGCCGACCGAGGCGACTTCGGGGCTCGAGTAGGTGATGCGGGGGATGGATGCCCCCGGCACCGAAACGGGGGAGAGCCCTGCGATCTGCTCGGCGACGAAGATGCCCTGCTGGAAGCTGCGGTGCGCGAGCTGCAGCCCCGGAACGATGTCGCCGACCGCCCAGACGTGCGGCACGCTCGTCTGCAGGCGCTCGTCGACCCTCACGAACCCGCGGTCGAGCGTCACGCCCGCCTCGGCGAAGCCGAGCCCCTCGGTCGCCGGGCCACGGCCGACGGCGACGAGCAGGTAGTCCGCGTCGAGGGTCTCGCCGCTTTCGAGCGACACCTGGACTCCGGCATCCGTCTGCGTCACCCCGGCGAACCGGGTGCCGAGCTTCGCCGTGATGCCGCGCTTGCGGAACGCCCGTTCCAGGCCCTTGCTGAGCGCGATGTCCTCGTTCGGGACGAGGTGGTCGAGAGCCTCGACGATCGTGACCTCGGCGCCGAACGAGCGCCAGACGCTTGCGAACTCGACGCCGATCACCCCGCCGCCCAGGATGACGACGTGCTCGGGGACGACGTCGAGGGCCAGCGCCTCCTCGCTCGTGAGGACACGGCCGCCGAGTTCGAGTCCGGGGAGCGACCTGCTGTACGACCCGGTCGCGAGGATGACGTCCGTGCCGCGGTAGACGTCGGCGCCGACGGCGACGCCGCCGTCGGGCAACAGGCGACCGGCGCCCGTGACGGTCGTGATGCCGCGCGCTGCGAGGAGCCCCTCGAGTCCCTTGTACTTCTTCGCGACGATGCCCTCGCGGTAGGCCGTGACCCCGGCGATGTCGATGCCCTCGTAGGAGGCCGTGACGCCCACCGAGCCGGCGCTGCGGACGTGGTCGGCGACCTCGGCCGCGTGAAGAAGTGCCTTGGTGGGGATGCACCCACGGTGCAGGCACGTCCCACCGACCTTGTCCTTCTCGACGATGACGACGCTCTTGCCGAGCTCGACCGCGCGGATGGCTGCGGCATAGCCCCCGCTGCCCCCGCCGAGGACGACGACGTCGACGGCGTGGTCGGTCATCGGGTGCCCTCCGCGCCGTCGCGTGCGCCCGGCTCCGCTGCGCGACTCTCGACGAGGTCGATGAGCGTGCGCACGGTCGCCGCCGTCGGGCCCTTCTCCGTCGCACCGAACGCCGACTTCGCGGTGCCGCTGCCGGCGATGTCGAGGTGCACCCACGGGATGCGGGGCGCGTCGGCATCCTCGCCGGTCCGGCCCACGAACCGCTGCAGGAACAGCCCCGCGAACAGCGAGCCGCCGGAGGTGTCGCCGATCTTCGCGTTCTGCAGGTCGGCGATGGGGGAGTCGAGCTCGTCTTCCATGTGCGCCGGGAGCGGCAGGTGCCACGCGGGCTCGCCCGCGCCTGCCGCGGCCTCGAGATAGTCCGCCACGGCATCGTCGTCGCCCATCACGCCGGTGTGCCGGTGACCGAGGGCGACGATGATCGCGCCGGTGAGGGTCGCGATGTCGACGATGAGGTCGGGGGAGGTGCGGCTCGCCGCGACGATACCGTCGGCGAGGACGACGCGGCCTTCGGCATCCGTGTTCAGCACCTCCACGCTCGTGCCGTCGGCGATGCGGACCACGTCTCCCGGGCGCAGGGCGCGGCCCGACGGCATGTTCTCGGCGAGGCACAGCCAACCCGAGACGCGCACGGGAACGCCCAGCACCGCGGCGGCGCGCACCACCGCGAGGACGCTCGCGGCACCCGCCATGTCGAACTTCATGCCCACCATGCCTGCGGGGGGCTTCAGCGAGAGTCCGCCGGTGTCGAACGTGATCCCCTTGCCGACGAGCGCGACGTGCGCGGTCGCACCCTCCGGCGCGTAGTCGAGATGCACGAGGCGCGGCGGCCGCTCGGATCCCTGGCCGATGCCGAGGATGCCGCCGAAGCCCTGCTCCTCGAGCGCGTGCTCATCGAAGACCTCGACGTCGACGGGAAGGCCCTCGAGCGAGGCGAGGGCGGCGTCGGCGACGTCCTGCGGGCCGAGCCACTGCGCGGGGGTGTGGACGAGGTCCTTCACGAGGGCGACGGCGGAGGCGACGGCGACAGCGCGTGCGACTGCCGCGGGCGCAGGCTCGGCGGGCCAGTGCAGGGTGACGACGTCGGCGCGAGCGGCACCGGCGTTCTTTTTGTAATCGTCGAAGCGGTATCCGCCGAGCAGGGCACCTTCTGCCGCGGCGCTCCACAGGGCGGCATCCGCCGTGTTGCTGTCATCGGCGACCGCCGGAGCGGCGACGGCGAGACGGGCGAACCCGGTGGTCGTCCGCACGGCCGCGCCGACCGCCTCCCGGAGCGTCGCCGCGTCGGGCGCGGAGCCGGTGCCGACGACGAAGAGGGGGAGGGGCGTGGCCTCCGGTACGTGCACGCGGACGGTCCCGCCCGGAGAGCCGGAGAAGCCGACACCCTCCAGCACGGAGCGCAGTCCCGGCCAGTCGGCCAAGGCATCCGCCGCGTCATCGAGCGGCGGGAGCGCGAGCACCAGCACATCGGCGTCGGCGGCGGAGAGGAGGGCGGTGGACGTGGACAGCTCGGGGAACGCCATGCCCCCATCCTAGGAGCGGTCCGCGGCCCGCGCCGCGGTCGGCTGTTCGCTGTCAGCGCGACCGAGCCCCACCTTCCGCTGCGGCTCGTAGAGTTGATGCATGCCCTTGAGCGGTCCCCTGTACGAGCGCGTCGCGTCGGCACCTCCCGTGCCCGCGGGGCTTCCGCTCGTCATCGCCTTGACCGGTTTCACGGATGCCGGGGGTGCGGTCTCCCGGATGATCGACCTCTTCCGCGACGACCTCGATCCGTCGCCGGTCGTCGTGTTCTCGGCCGACGTGCTGCTCGACTACCGTGCCCGGCGTCCCGCCGTCACGTTCGACGGCGATCACCTGGTCGACTACCGGCCGCCGCGGCTCGAGCTCTCGCTCGCCCATGACACCCTGGGACAGCCCTTCGTGCTGCTCGCCGGCTACGAACCGGACTTCGCGTGGGATGCCTTCGCCGATACCGTCGTCGGTCTCGCCGAGGGGCTGCAGGTCTCATCGGTCACGTGGGTGCACGCGATCCCCATGCCGGTCCCGCACACGCGCCCGATCGGCACGACGGTGAGCGGCAACCGCGCGGAGCTGACGGAGGCGCACTCGGTGTGGAAGCCGCACACGCAGGTGCCCGCGACGATGGGGCACCTCCTCGAGCTGCGCCTCTCCGAGAGCGGCCACACCACCGCCGGGTTCGTGCTCCTCGTGCCCCACTACCTCGCCGACACCGACTACCCGGCATCCGCCCTGGCGGGGCTCGACAGCGTCTCGGTGGCGACGGGGCTCGTGTTCGACGGCGACGAGATCCGCGAGGAGAACCGCGACTATCTCGCGAAGGTCGACGACCAGGTCGAGGGAAACGCCGAGCTCACGACGATGCTCCACACCCTCGAAGAACGTTACGACGCGTACATGGCGGGGTCGACCCAGGCCCAGCCGATCATCCACACGGGTGACCTGCCGAGCGCCGACGAGCTCGCCGCCGAACTCGAGCGGTTCCTCGCCGACCGCCGCGACGGCGACGACAAGCGCGGGCGGCGCTGAGCGCGTTCGCACGTACCGCGGAATGCCAGGGCCGCCGCCGACGTTGTCGTTGAGGTCCGACGCACGCATCGGCCCGCCGCAGCTTCGCAGGTTGAGGGCAGGTTCGCAGGCTGAGGTATGCGACAATAGGACACCCGACCCGTTGTCTTCACGGTGTGGCATCCCTCGCGGATCGCTACGCCGGACTTGACAAGGGTCTTACTAGTGTCCGAAACCCCCCGGCGCCCCCGTCGGTGAAAGGCGAGACGTGACTTCCGGCACGAAGACCACCCGTACGCGCAAGACGGACGACACCGAAACGACCGCGCAGGAGACCGTCGAGGCCCCTGCGGCAGCGCGCAAGACCGCCGCCAAGGCTCCCGCGAAGAAGGCTGCAGCCGCGGCGGAGAAGCCCGCCGCGAAGAAGCCGACAGCCAAGAAGCCCGCAGCGGCGAAGCCCACCGCGAAGAAGAAGAAGGACGACGAGGACGTCGAGATCGACGACGAAGAGCTCGAGACGCCCGACGACGGCGACGACACGGATGCCGGCGACGACAGCGACGACGCCGCGCCGAAGGACGCCAAGAAGTCGGGCGACGACGCGGACGACGAGGACGACGACGAGGGCACCACGAAGCCCGCGTTCACCGAGCCGCTCCCGACCGGGGCGATCGTCATCTCGTCGAGCGACGAGGACGACGTGCCCGTCTACTCGACGCAGATCACCGGCGCGACCGCCGACCCGGTCAAGGACTATCTGAAGCAGATCGGCAAGGTGCCGCTCCTGAACGCGGCCGAAGAGGTCGAGCTCGCGATGCGCATCGAGGCGGGCCTGTTCGCCGAGGAGAAGCTCTCGCACATGTCCGCCGCCGAGAAGTCGAGCCAGCTCGGCCTCGATCTGCAGTGGGTCGCCCGCGACGGTCAGCGCGCGAAGAGCCACCTGCTCGGTGCGAACCTCCGCCTCGTGGTGTCGCTCGCCAAGCGCTACACGGGCCGCGGCATGCAGTTCCTCGACCTCATCCAGGAGGGGAATCTCGGCCTCATCCGCGCCGTGGAGAAGTTCGACTACACCAAGGGCTTCAAGTTCTCGACGTACGCCACGTGGTGGATCCGCCAGGCGATCACCCGCGCCATGGCCGACCAGGCGCGTACCATCCGCATCCCGGTGCACATGGTCGAGGTCATCAACAAGCTCGCCCGCGTGCAGCGTCAGATGCTGCAGGATCTGGGCCGCGAGCCCACGCCCGAGGAGCTCAGCCGCGAGCTCGACATGACCCCCGAGAAGGTCATCGAGGTGCAGAAGTACGGCCGCGAGCCGATCTCGCTGCACACGCCCCTCGGCGAGGACGGCGACAGCGAGTTCGGCGACCTCATCGAGGACACCGAGGCCGTCGTCCCGGCCGACGCCGTCGGCTTCACGATGCTGCAGCGTCAGCTGGAGTCGCTCCTCGACTCGCTCAGCGAGCGCGAGGCGGGCGTCATCCGCATGCGCTTCGGCCTCGGCGACGGGCAGCCCAAGACGCTCGACCAGATCGGTGACACGTTCGGGGTGACGCGTGAGCGCATCCGCCAGATCGAGTCGAAGACCATGGCCAAGCTCCGCCACCCGTCGCGGTCGCAGTCGCTGCGGGACTACCTCGAATGAGCGAGACCCCCAACGACGGCAAAGTGCTGTCGGTCACGACCGACGCGGGCACGTTCAAGCGCATCCCGATCCGCACGCGCGTCGTGTTGCCCGGCGACGACCTCGACGCGTTCATCACCGAGTACGCGACGGGGCTGACCGAGCCCGGCGACACGCTATTCGTCACGGAGAAGATCGTCGCCATCACGCAGGGCCGCTCGTACACGCTCGACGAGATCACGCCGCGCCCGCTCGCGCGTTTCCTCTCGAAGTACGTCACGCGCACCCCCTACGGGATCGGCCTCGGCATGCCGGAGACGATGGAGATGGCCCTCCGCGAGTGCGGCACGCCGCGCATCCTCTTCGCCGCCGGCGTCAGCGCGGTGACGAAGGTCTTCGGGCGACGCGGAGACTTCTACCGCATCGCCGGCGACAAGGCGCGCGCGATCGACGGGCCGACCTCCGGCACCATCCCGCCGTACAACAAGGCCGTCGTCCTCGGCCCCGAAGACCCCGACGGGGTCTCGGCGCACCTGAAGGCGCTCCTCGGAACGGGCGCGGAGGTCGCCGTCGTCGACATCAACGACATCGGCGGCAACATCCTCGGCTCGACGCTCGACGCCCAGGGCGAGCAGCAGCTCGTCGGCATCCTGCGTGACAACCCGCTGGGCCAGGGCCACCAGTCCACGCCGCTCGGCATCGTCCGGAAGGCGTAGCGTGGGCGCGCTCGACCGCGCCTATCGCAAGGCGCGCTTCTTCGTCCGGCGTGTGACCTCGTTCGATCGCGAGCGGGTGGTGCAGTTCGCGCGCCAGTCGGCGCGGCTCTCGAAGGCCCCGCTGTGGTGGGTCACGCTCGACATGGCCTGGTGCGCCGTGCGGTACGAGGCGACGTTCGAGAACTACTCGGAGTGGGACTTCCGCATCCTCTCCGGGCGGGAACGGTCGACGTACATGACCGACCCGAAGTCGTTCCACCTCTCCCGCCGCCTCAACGACGACGCCGTGCGTGCCGCCTTCGACGACAAGATCGAGTTCGCCGGGCGGTTCCAGGGCGAGCTGGGGCGCGAGTGGATCGACATCCGCTCGGCATCCGACGACGACCTCGCCGCGTTCCTCTCGCGTCATGACCGCGTCATCACGAAGGACCCCTCGGGAGTCGGTGGCAACGGCATCCAGATCCGCGACAGCGCCGACCTCGGCACCGCCGCGGATGCCCGGCGGACGCTCACCGATGCGGGCCAGGTGCTCGCGGAGCAGCTCATCGTCCAGCACGAGGACATGGCCAGGCTCTACCCCGGGAGCGTCAACTCGCTGCGGGTCGTCGCCTATCGCGACCCCGATGACGAGGTGCACATCCTCGCGGCGGTGCTGAAGATCGGCAACGGCGGGATCATCGACAACTTCAGCAACGGCGGCATGTACACGATGCTCGGTGACGATGGCCGAGCCCTGCACCCCGCGAGCGACGAGGAGGGGCACGCGTTCGCCGTGCATCCTTCGACCGGCGTCGAGATCACCGGGTACCAGGTGCCGCTGTTCGACGAGGTCAAAGCTCTCGTCGACACGCTCGCCCGGCGCGTCCCCGAGATGCCCTACATCGGTTGGGACATCGCGATCACCCCCGACGGCCCCGTCGTCATCGAGGGCAACCACAACTCGGGCGTCTTCCAGTCGAAGCCCTCGGTGTCGGGCATCCGCCAGGGTCTCCTGCCGCGGTACCGGGCCGCGATGAGATTCTGACCCGGCGCTGTCCGATCCACGAGGAGAACCCCGCATGGCCAACGTCCGACTCGGTTACCTGATCGACCGTGCGCGGAACATCCGCGTGCGGAACCTGTTCGAGTTCGCCCAGCAGGTGGGGCGCGTCTCGAAGGCGCCGACACCGGTGATCGTCGCGGACATGCTGTGGTGCTCGGTGAAGTACGACATGGGTTTCCGCGACTACGCCGTGTGGGACATCCGCCTGCTGAACCGCGCCGAGCGGGCGACGTGGATGACCCACCCGAAGTCGTTCCGCATCACGCGCCTGCACAACACACCCGAAGGGCGGGCGAAGCTCGAGGACAAGCGCCGGTTCGCGGTGGAGTACGCGGACCTCCTCGGCCGCGAGACGATCGACCTGCGCGACGTGGACGACGCGACGCTCGGCGCGTTCCTCGCCCGGCATCCCAAGGTCATCACGAAGCAGGTCGACGGCCAGGGCGGCGGCGGCATCACCGTGCGCGAGGTCGCCCCCGACACGGATGCCGCAGCGTTCCGCGCCGAGGTGATGGCAGCCGGCCAGAGCGTGGTCGACGAGTTCATCACGCAGCACCCGCGGATGTCGGAGGTCTACCCCGGCAGCGTCAACACCGTCCGCCTCATCACGTTCCTCCGCCCCGACGGTGAGGTGCGCCTGCTCGCGGCGGTCCTGCGGATCGGCAACGGCGGATCGATCGACAACTTCGCCTCCGGCGGCATGTACACGATGCTGGATGCCGAGGGGCGCGCCCTCTACCCGGGCGTCGACAAGAACAGCAACGTCTACGACGTCCACCCCGTCACCGGGGTTCCGATCGTGGGCTTCGAGGTGCCGAAGTACGACGAGGTCGTCGCCCTGGCGGAGAGCCTCGCGCGGCGCACGCCCGAAGCGCCCTACGTCGGCTGGGATCTCGCGATCACCGAGTCGGGCCCGGTCGTCATCGAGGGGAACCACAACTCGAGCGTCTTCCAGCCGAAGCCCTCGGCGTCGGGAGTCCGGACGGGCCTGCTCAAGACGTATCAGGACGCCGTGTCGTTCTGACCTCGCGCGTGTCGTACGCGGCCGCTGCGTCGCGGCTCGCTCGCCGGATCAGCGCCCCAGCCGGGCGCGGAGCTTCTGCACGATCGGACGCATCTCGGGTGTCCGGGTCACGATGAGCGTCAGCGCGTAGACCACGACGACGGTGCCGCCGATGAGCGCGGTCGCGATGATCGCCGGCGCGATGCCCGACAGCGCCCAGCCCGTCCCGTTCCCGAAGCCACCGAGCGCGGCGGCCACGCCGGCGCCCGCGGCAGCGGCAGGAAGCGCGCGCATGCCGAACGACGCATACGCCTGCAGCGCCGCCGGCACCCCGGTCGCGCCGATCTTGCGGCGGAGCAGCAGAGCCGCGAGCACGACCTGCACGATGTTCGAGATCGACTGGCCGAGAGCGATACCGAAGGCGAGCCAGACCAGGGGAAGGGTGGCTGCCGCGATGAGCGCCGTGATCACGACGAGGACGCACTGGACGAGCGTGAACACGAACGGGTGGAACGTGTCGTGATAGGCGAAGAACGCGCGCGTCAGGGGCGCCTGGATCGCCAGCGGGATGAGGGCGAGCAGGTAGGCAGCGAGGATCGCCGCGAACTGGCCGGACTGCGAGGCATTGTCGGTGAAGACGCGCGAGATCGGCAGGATCGCCACGAGCATCGCCGCGAGCGCCGCGACGATGAACATCGCGATGATCCGGCCCGAGGTGCGCAGGTCGGTGTGGACGGCGGCGCCGTCGCCCGCGGCGGCGTGCTCGCTGAGCTGCGTGTAGTACGGCGTGACGATGGAGAGCACGATCACCGAGTAGGGGAGGATGAACACCACCCACGCGTACTGCAGGGCGGCGCTGGCGGCGCCCGCCTCCGACGCGGCGCCGACGAGATTCACCTGCACGGCGCCCGCGATCTGACCGGCGACGACCATGAGGAAGGTCCACCCGGCAAGCCGTCCCATCTGACGCAGGCCGATGCCGCGCCACTGGAAGTCGGGGCGGACGGTGAGGGCCGCGCGCTTCCAGAACAGCAGCAGCACGATGGTCTGCACGGCGATACCCGCGGTCGCTGTCCCCGCCATCAGCGCGATCATCCCGGGCGTCCACCCGATGGCACTGCGGGTCGGGCCGAATACGGCGATGAAGGCGAGGAACCCCACGATCGAGACGATGTTGTTGACGACCGGCGACCACGCGTACGGGCCGAAGACGCGGCGGGCGTTGAGGATCTCGCCGAGCAGCGCGTACAGCCCGAGGAAGAAGAGCTGCGGCAGGCACCAGTAGGCGAACGCGAGGGTGAGAGCGATCGCGTCGGACGACATCCGTCCGCTGTAGATGAGGACGATGAGGGGCGCGAGCGACACCGCCAGCAGCGTCACGGCGCCGACCGCGACCGTGCCGAGCGTGATGAGCTTGGAGACGAAGGCGCTCCCACCGTCACGGTGCGCGGCCGCCTTGACGATCTGGGGGACGAGGACGCCCGCGAACAGCCCCGACGAGACGAGGGCGAAGATGTTGTTCGGAAGCTGGTTGGCGATCGCGAACGCGTTGCCGGCGGGCGTCTCCAGGGAGCCCAGCGCGACGACGAGGACGACCGTGCGGACGAGGCCGGTGACACGGGACACCATGGTCCCGGTGGCGATCGTCGCGCTGGCGCGTGCGCCGCTCACAGAGCCTGCGGCCGGTCGCCCGAGAGCGAGTGGACCGGGGGAGGGCTGTTGCGCGTCATGCTCTCCAGACTAAGACTCCCACCCGGCGCGGAGTGTCCGCGGCGGATGGGAGTCTCGTCGGAAAGTGTCGGACGGCCTGGGATCAGACGGCCTGGGATCAGACTGCCTGGGAGAGGCGCGCCGTCTCGTCGTGCCACGAGGTGGCGACGGCGCGGAGCTTCTCTTCGTACTTGCGGCCGTGGTGGGCGCAGAAGAGCAACTCGCTGCCGTTGACCTCCGCGGCGATGTAGGCCTGCGCGCCGCAGGAGTCGCAACGGTCGGTGGCCGTCAGTCGGTACTCGAGGACGCCCGGTTCTGCGGTGGTCGACATGCTCATTTCGGTTCCTCCTCGGTACATGCGATCGCGTGCGGTTCTCTGACATACAACCACGTGAATGTTGCAGGTATGCCGCGATCCGGTCACATTTCGCTGTACGCGTACGGGGCTGCGTGTCGAGAATGCGTCGGCCGCGTTGCGCCACCCTGTGACGCCGTGTGTCGGCGCCGTCGTGTCCGCCCCCCGGCTTACGCTTGGAGATTGTGACCGCCGAGTACTCCGCCCATCACCTCCAGGTTCTCGAGGGGCTCGAGGCCGTCCGCAAGCGCCCCGGCATGTACATCGGCTCGACCGACTCGCGCGGCCTCATGCACTGCGTGTGGGAGATCATCGACAACTCGGTCGACGAGGCTCTTGCCGGGTACGGCTCGCAGATCGACATTTTCCTGCACGCCGACGGCAGTGTCGAGGTGCGCGACCGCGCCCGCGGCATCCCCGTCGACGTCGAGCCACGAACGGGCCTCACGGGCGTCGAGGTCGTCTTCACGAAGCTGCACGCGGGCGGCAAGTTCGGCGGGGGATCGTACGCGGCCTCCGGCGGGCTCCACGGCGTCGGCGCGTCCGTCGTCAACGCGCTCAGCGAGCGGCTCGATGTCGAGGTCGATCGGGCGGGCAAGACCTACGCCATGTCGTTCCACCGGGGCGAGCCGGGCGTGTTCGCCGGCCCCGGCCCCGACGCCCCGTTCACGCCGTTCGAGAAGGCATCCGAGCTCCGCGTCGTCGGCAAGGCGGCGAAGGGCGTCACCGGAACGCGCATCCGCTACTGGGCCGATCGGCAGATCTTCACGAAGGAGGCCGCGTTCCACCTCGACGAGCTCGAGCAGCGCGCGCGTCAGACTGCGTTCCTCGTCCCCGGCCTCGAGATCGACATCACCGACGAGCGCCCGTCGGCCGACGCCGAGGCGGCGGACGAGGCGCGCACGACCGTGTACCGGTTCGACGGCGGCATCTCCGAGTTCGCCGAGTTCCTCGCGCCGGATGCCGCGATCACCGACACCTGGCGCCTCACCGGATCCGGCACGTTCACCGAAACCGTCCCCGTCCTCCAGCCCGGGGGCGCGATGGTCCCCACCGAGGTCGAGCGCACGTGCGAGGTCGACATCGCGGTGCGGTGGGGGACTGGATACGACACGATCACCCGCTCGTTCGTGAACATCATCTCGACGCCCAAGGGCGGCACGCACCAGGCCGGCTTCGAGCAGGGTCTCATGAAGATCCTCCGCAGCCAGGTCGAGCAGAACGCGCGCCGCCTCAAGGTCGGCAGCGACAAGGTCGAAAAGGACGACATCCTCGCCGGGCTCACCGCTGTGCTCACGGTGCGCCTCCCCGAGCCGCAGTTCGAGGGCCAGACCAAGGAGGTGCTCGGCACCCCCGCGGTCCGCGCGATCGTCGCGAACGTCGTGGCGAAGGAGCTGACCGCACGCTTCGCGTCGACCAAGCGCGAGGACAAGGCGCAGACCGCTCAGCTGCTCGAGAAGGTCGTCTCGGAGATGAAGGCGCGCATCTCGGCGCGCACCCACAAAGAGACCCAGCGCCGCAAGAACGCGCTCGAGTCCTCGTCGCTGCCCTCGAAGCTCGCCGACTGCCGCACGAACGACGTCGTGCAGTCGGAGCTTTTCATCGTCGAGGGCGACTCGGCCCTCGGCACGGCGAAGCACGCGCGCAACAGCGAGTATCAGGCGCTGCTGCCGATCCGCGGCAAGATCCTGAACGTGCAGAAGGCGTCGATCAGCGACATGCTCTCGAACGCGGAGTGCGCGGCGATCATCCAGACCATCGGCGCCGGATCGGGTCGGTCGTTCGATCTCGACGCGGCGCGCTACGGCAAGATCATCCTGATGAGCGACGCCGACGTCGACGGCGCGCACATCCGGACGCTTCTGCTCACCCTCTTCTTCCGCTATATGCGGCCGCTCATCGAGGAAGGGCGCGTTTACGCCGCCGTCCCGCCGCTGCACCGCGTCATCATCGTCAATCCCGGCTCGAAGCCGAACGAGACCGTATACACATACTCCGAGAAGGAGCTGCACACCCTCCTCGCACGGCTGCAGAAGTCGGGTCGGCGCTGGCAGGAGCCGGTGCAGCGGTACAAGGGCCTCGGCGAGATGGATGCCGATCAGCTCGCGACGACGACGATGGACCGGGTCGGGCGCACGCTCCGCCGCGTGCGCGTGCAGGATGCCGAGGCCGCGTCGACCGTGTTCGAGCTGCTCATGGGCAGCGACGTGGCGCCGCGGCGCGATTTCATCGTGACGTCGAGCGACCGCCTCGACCGCGAGTCGATCGACGCCTGAGCCCCGGCATCCCGCGCCTCACGCGCCCACGCGCGCCCCACGTGCTCGCGAATCACCGCTCGTTGCGCGAGTCACCGCTGCTTTCGCGCGCAATCACGGGTGATTCGCGAAAGCGGCGGTGATTCGCGAGCGCTGATATGAGCCCGGAAACGCGCGGGGCCCGAAACCGAGCTGGGGGGATCGGTTTCGGGCCATCGCCGCGGCGCCCTCGCAACATCGTGATGACGACGGTGCAGATCGCGGACCATCGTCCCCGAAATCACGACCGTGCGTCGGGCGCTCAGTGAAGAACCGACTGGGGACCGGTTCTTCGGCTCTTCAAGACTAAGCAGACGCGCGCCCGCCTGCGCCCGACGAACGGCTAGTCCGCTTGCGACTTTCGTCTACATCGCGGCGGTCAGGAGGACAGCGGCAGCGACGCGGTGACGACCCATCCCTCCGCGCGACGCCCCGCTGAGAACGAGCCGCCGAACAGTCGGAAGCGCTCCTGCAGACGGACGATGCCATACCCGGACGACGGCAGACCGGCGGTGCGGGCCGGAGGCGAGTCGTCGGCGAACTCCAGATGGGCCCACCCGCGCTCGACGGTCAGGGTGATGCGGACGTTCTCGGCACCGGTCGCGTGCTTGAGCACGTTCGTCGCGCTCTCTCGGATGACGCGCGTCAGGGCGACGAGCGACGCGCCCGGAAGGCGGATCTCTTCGGGCACATCGGCGGTCACCGTGACGCCGGCCCGCGCGAGTTCCCTGCGGACGGCCGCGATCGTGCCGTCGATGCTGTCGGGCGAGGGGATGCGTTCGGGGGAGAGGTTCTCTTCGCCGCGCACCATGCCCAGCACTCGGCGAATGTCGGTCAGTGCTTGTACCGCGGCTTCGCGGATCGCCGTCTGCGACTGCGTGCGGGTCTGGGCGTCCTCGGTGCGTTCGAGCACGGCGGCGTGGAGGGCGACGATCGTGATCTCGTGGGCGACGATATCGTGCAGCTCGTCCGCGATGAGGTCACGCTCGTGTCTCAGCTGTTCCGCGACTTCGCGTTCGCTCTCCTCGAGCTGACGTGCCAGCATTTTCGACCTATCGTTCTGTTGCCTGATCGCGGCGCCGATGACGAGGCTGATCAGGGCGACGACGGAAATGACGACCGAGGGGAGAAGGTCAAGTCCCGATTCTGGCCGCCACACTTCCACCCCGAGCCACGCGAGCCACACGATGCCATAGACCGCGCAGAGGCGTGCACTGCAGGTAAGCGCGACGAGACCGAAGGCCACGGCGCACGCAAGCAGACTGTCCCGAGCTACGCCCGATGCCGCAGCGAGGATCATCGCGACGATAAGGACGCTTGTCGCGATCGGCGGACGCCACACGAAGAGTGCGACGGCGACTGTGATGCTCGTGGTGATGATCGCTCGCGACAGGCTTGTCTGTGTGCCACTGGTCGCGCGCAACAGCGAGTCGAGAATGAGGAGCAGCGCGACGATGACGATGAGGACGCGGCGCACCACAGGGCGCAGCGGCTCGTAGCTCCAGAACGGCGCACGCGCGTAGCGGGTGAGGGTCGCACGCATCAATGTCACAACGCGATTATCTCGTGCGTCCTCACTTCCAGAGGCCCATCATGCGGCCGATAATGTCCCATACACTCATGTCGTCACCTCCTTCAAGTGCTCGAATCGATTCTTCAAACAGACGTCTTCGCGCACGAGAGACGAAGGTCGAGACCACTTGCGACTTTCGTCGAATCCGAGCAGCGGCGTGCGGCGGAGACCACCGCTGAGCGTCCGTAGGATGGCGATGTGACCGAGCCGATTCGAGTGATCATCGTGGACGACGAGTCGCTGGTGCGCGCCGCGCTGCGCGTGTTCATCGAATCCTCGCCCGACTTCGCGCTCGTGGGCGAGGCGGATAACGGCGCCGACGCGGTGACCCTCGTCCGCGCGGTGTCACCCGACGTCGTCCTCATGGACGTGCAGATGCCCACGATGGACGGCATCGAGGCGACGCGCCGGCTCACGCACGAGTTCCCCGGCATCAAGGTCGTCGCGCTGACCACGTTCTCCGCCGAGCGCGTCATCGTGCCGATGCTGAGCGCGGGGGCGTCCGGTTACCTCGTCAAGGACACGTCCCCCGACGGCATCCTGGATGCTGCCCGACTCGCCCACGAGGGCGGGTACGTGCTCTCGCCGCGCGTCGCGAAGGAACTCATCTCGTCGGTGGAGACCTCGAAGGCGCCTCCATCGCGGTCCCTCGGACGCGACGAAGAGCTGACCGAGCGGGAACTGGAAGTGGTCGAACTGCTCGCTCAGGGCAAATCGAACGCCGAGATCGGCGCCGCGATGTTCGTGTCGGAGGCGACGGTGAAGTCGCACCTCGGGCGGATCACGGCGAAGTGGGGCGTGCGCGACCGCATCCAGGTACTGATCCGGGCTGCCGAACTCGGCCTCGTCACGATCGGCTGAGACGCGCGGAGGCACGCGTCCACGCTCCTGACCGGGCCGCGGCCCCGATCACGCGATGGGCGCGCCGACGGCGCCGACCACGGCGTCGAGCATCTGGCCCGAGGCATCCCGCTTCGCGCCGGATGCCGGAAGCTGGCGCACCGAGCCGTCCGCGCCGACCGCGCGAGGGTCGGCGCCGACCCAGGCGATCGTGAGCGCGTCCTCGCCCTTCAGGAAGCGCTGCGCGCGCACGCCGCCGGTCGCGCGGCCCTTGGCCGGGAACTCCGTGAAGGCCGACACCTTGGCGCTTCCGGCATCGGTGCCGGCGATCGCCTGCGTGGAGCCCGCGATCGTGACGACGACGGTGTCGGAGGAGGTCGACGCGGTGGCGGAGACCGTCGCGAAGGCGATGACCTCCGCTCCGGGCGAGAGGCGGATGCCGGCCATGCCGCCCGCCGCCCGGCCCTGCGGGCGCACGGCGTCGGCGTCGAAGCGCAGGAGCTGCGCGTCGGACGCGACGAAGACGAGCTCCCCGCCGTCGCGGCTGAGCCCGGCACCGACGACGCTGTCGCCGTCCTTCAACGCGATGATCTCGATGTCGTGCTTTCCGGCCGCGAGCTCCGCCGTCGACACGCGCTTGACCGTGCCGTGACGGGTGCCCAGGGCGATGACGTGGTCGCTGAGCGGGACGATCGCGACGACGTGCTCGCCGGATCCGAGCCCGAGGTACTGATCGGCCCTGGTGCCCGCCGCGAGTTGGACGGCGCCTGCAGGCACGGACGGCAGGTCGACGGGGGAGAAACGTACGAGGCGGCCCGCGCTCGTCACCGCGCCGATATCCCCGCGGGTCGTCGTGTCGACGGCGCTGCGGATCGCGTCGTGCTTCGCGCGCCGCGTCGGGGCGACAACGCCGCCCTCAGGGCTGAGAGCGGCCCGCACCATGCGACCGGTCGCCGAGAGGAAGACGCGGCACGGCTCGTCCGCGATCTGCAGGTCGGCGGGCGCCGCCGACCGCGACCGCGCGGCTACGGGTCCGCCGTTGAGAAGGAGCGTGCGCCGGGGTGTCCCGAAGGTCTCGGCGGCGGCGTCGAGCTCACGGGCGACCTGGGCGCGCAGGAGCGCCTCGCTGCCGAGGAGCTCCTCGAGCGCTGCGATCTCGGCCTTCAACTGGTCGCGCTCGGCTTCGAGCTCGATGCGGGAGAACTTCGTCAGGCGACGCAGACGCAGTTCGAGGATGTACTCGGCCTGCTGCTGCGACAGGTCGAACACGCTCATGAGGCGCGTGCGTGCCTGCTCGCCGTCGTCGGAGGCGCGGATGACCTGGATGACCTCGTCGATGTCGAGGATCGCGATCAGGAGCCCCTCGACGAGGTGGAGGCGCTCCTGCTTGCGCGCCAGACGGAAGCGGCTGCGCCGCGTGACGACCTGGATGCGATGGTCGAGGTAGACGCGCAGGAGAGGCTTGAGCCCGAGGGTCTGCGGCTGGCCGTCGACGAGGGCGACGTTGTTGATGCCGAAGGAGTCCTCGAGCGGCGTCAGCCGGTAGAGCTGCTCGAGGACCGCGTTCGGGTCGAAACCGGTCTTGATGCCGATGACGAGGCGCAGGCCGTGGTTCCGGTCGGTGAGGTCGGTGACGTCGGCGATGCCCGTGAGCTTTTTCGCGTTGACGGCATCCTTGATCTTCTCAATCACCCGCTCGGCGCCGACCATGTACGGCAACTCCGTGACGACGAGGCCGGTGCGACGCGGGCCGAGCGACTCCACCGACACCTTCGCGCGCGTGCGGAAGGTGCCACGGCCGCTCTCGTACGCCTCTGTGATGCCGTCGAGCCCCACGATGATGCCGCCGCCGGGGAGATCGGGTCCCGGCACGAACTCCATGAGCTCGGCCGTCGTCGCCTCGGGATTGTCGAGCAGGTGGATCGCGGCGGCGACGACCTCGATGAGGTTGTGCGGCGCCATGTTGGTCGCCATGCCGACCGCGATGCCGGTCGCGCCGTTGACGAGCAGGTTCGGGAAGGCTGCGGGGAGGACCTCGGGCTGCTGGAACTGCCCGTCGTAGTTCGGGATGAAGTCGACGACGTCCTCGTCGAGGTTCTCGGTCAGGGCGAGCGCGGCCGGCGCCAGACGCGCCTCGGTGTACCGCGCGGCGGCGGGCCCGTCGTCGAGCGAACCGAAGTTACCGTGCCCGTCGACGAGCGGCACGCGCAGGGCGAACGCCTGGGACAGCCTCACGAGGGCGTCGTAGATCGCGGAATCCCCGTGCGGGTGGAGCTTTCCCATGACCTCGCCGACGACGCGGGCGCTCTTGACGTGACCGCGGTCGGGGCGCAGGCCCATGTCGGCCATCTGGAAGAGGATGCGGCGCTGGACGGGCTTCAGACCGTCGCGGGCATCGGGGAGGGCGCGCGAGTAGATGACCGAGTAGGCGTACTCGAGGAACGAGTCCTGCATCTCCGCGGAGACGTCGACGTCTTCGATGCGGCCGTGACCTTCGGGAATGGACTCGGAGCGCGAACCTGCCATGGAACTGAGTGGACCTCGGGTAAGAGTCGGAGTGGTGGGACCGGATGGGCCGCATCGCCGTGTGCGAGACTGGCCCCGATGTCACTCAGCCTACCCGCGGACCCCCCGTTGGCCCGGAGCCTCACCGGTGTCGTGCCGCAGGTGCTCGGGTCGCTCTCCGGCGCACCGGACTGGTTCCCGACGGCGCGATCGGCGATCGTCGTCGTCGTCGACGGCCTCGGCCGCAGCAACCTCACCGCCCGCGGGGGCCACGCGCGATTCCTCACGTCGCAGATGACGAAGAAGGATGCCGCGCGCACCGTCTTCCCGGCGACGACGGCCACGGCGCTCACGAGCCTGCTGACGGGGGAGGATGCCGGCATCCACGGCATCGTCGGGTACCGCGCCCGCGTGCCCGGCACTCTCAGCGCCCCGAACCAGCTCAAAGGCTGGGAGACCGACGGACTCGACCCGCTGACCTGGCAACGCGCCGAGCCCCTGTTCGAACGCGAAGCGGCCGCGGGGCGCCCCGTGTTCGTCGTATCGAAGCCGAAGTACGCGGCGACGGGGTTCACGCAAGCGATCCAGCGGGGCGCGACCTTCCTTCCCGCCGAGACGGCCGAGGAGCGGTTCGCCGCCGCCGCCGATGCGGCCGCGACCCACCCCGGCGCGCTCGTCTACGTCTACGTTCCCGAGCTCGACACGATCGGGCACGCCCGCGGGTGGGAGAGCGATGCGTGGGTGCACGGCCTCGAGTCCGTGGATGCCGGCATCCGCCGCCTCTCCGAACGTGCCGCACCCGAGACCGGCATCGTCGTCACCGCGGATCACGGCATGGTCGACGTGCCTGCCGACCGGCAGGTGCTGCTGCGGGACGGGGACGCGCTTCTCGACGAGGTCGCACTCGTCGCAGGCGAGCCGCGCCTGCTGCAGCTCTACGTGGGCGACGATGCGGTGGAGGGCGCCGCCGAGCGGGTCGCGGAACGCTGGCGCGCCTCGGAGGCGTCACGATCGTGGGTGCTCACGCGCGCGGAGGCGGTGGCGGCAGGCCTGTACGGGCCCGTGGTGGATGCCGAGGTGCTGCCGCGGATCGGGGACGTGCTGATCGCCGCGCGCGGCACGGTCGCCTACTATGACGACCGGCTCGCCGACAAACGCGCTCAGCGTATGATCGGGCAACACGGCTCGCTGACCGATCAGGAGCGGATCGTCCCGCTCATCCGCTTGGGCGCCTTCGCGCGCGCCTGACGCGTCTGCCGCATACGCACCCATCGGTGATCGAGTACGCCGGCGCAGCGGCGTGTATCGAGATCCCGCTCAGCCGTCCTCGGTGCGCGCGCCGAAGACGATCTCGTCCCAGGAGGGCATCGAGGTGCGACCCTTGCGCCGCGCACCGTCACTGGAGCCCACATCGGCCGAGGGCTCCTCGGGCTCCGCGGGCGGGGCCTCGTCGTAGCCCGGCTCGAGCGCGTCGAACAGGGCGACCGGGTTGTGCGCGCGCTCCTCGGGCTCCTCCAGAGGCATCGGCTCTCGCTGCCCGCGACGGCGGCGCAGCGCCTCGAGGAGGTCGGCGGTCTCGGCGGAGGTGACCGCGGCATCCGGGGCGCGCTTGATCGCCGCCTCCTGAACCGCGGCGGTCGCGGGTGAGCGCTCCTCGGGAGCGACGGGCTCGGGGTCGACGTCGAGACGGCGCGGTCCGAAGGCGCCCGAGTCGAAGCGCGTCGAGTCCTTCATCGGGTTGGCGTCGAGCGCGCGCAGACGGGGGATGAGACCCTCCGGGAGCGCGCCCTGCCGCGAGAGTTGCGTGGCGTCGGAGTTCAGCGGCGAGAGCGTCGAGCGACGCGGGTCGAAGCTCCACCGCGCGTCGTGGTCGACGTCATTCGCGGTGAACTCGAGCTTGACGATCCAGCCGTTCTCCTCGCGCCAGCTCGTCCACCGCTCGCCCACGGCGCCCGCATCGGCGAGCTTCGTGCGCACCGCGGTGCCGAAGGTCGGCTGCGCGCCCGGGTCGAGTTCTCCCGCGATCAGCACGGGCACCGCGAGGGCCTGCCCGACGATGTGCTCGCGCTCGGCGAGGACCGGTCCTTCGAATCGCTGCACATCCTCGATGCGCGCGCCCAGCAGTTCCGCGACTTCGGCGGCCGAGAGCCCCGAGCGGATGTGGGCCTGGATGTCTTTCGGGCTCGGCCGCACCGTGCGGGGCTCGGCATCGCGCTCGATGCGCCGCAGCTGACTGCGCAGCGTCTCATCGACCGGCAGCGCGAAACGCTCACCCGTCTCGGTGGCGACGACCAGCACGCCCTCTTCGATTCCGATGACTTTGAGCTGCTCCATGCGAGACATGCCTCCAGATCCCTGCGTCGGCACCGAATACAGTGCCTTCGTCATGGTGTCACGGCCCGGGCTCAGCACCGGGAATAACGCGGGCGCGCCGCGAGTTCTCGTCGTCGCACCCGTCGGATGGCGGGATGCTCACGACGCGCATTTGCGAAAAGCTCCGCGCTCGTGCAAACTATGGCCGCCCCTCGCCCAAGAAGCGGGGGACGAACCCGTCAGATCCTGGAAGTGAGAGCATGGCGACCGACTACGACGCCCCCCGCAAGACCGAAGACGACAGCGAGTCGATCGAGGCCCTGAAGGAGCGCGTCCCCGACAAGATGTCCGGTTCGGTCGACGTCGAAGACGCCGACAACCCGTCCGGTTTCGAACTGCCCGGCGCCGACCTCTCCGACCTCGAGCTCGACGTCGTCGTGCTGCCTCCGCAGGAGGACGAGTTCACCTGCGTCGAGTGCTTCCTCGTCAAGCACCGCACCCAGATCGACCACGAGTCCTCCATCGGCGCGATCTGCGTCGAGTGCGCCGCCTGAGGCCGACGTCGTCACCGGCGCCGAGCGCCGTCGGCCGGACGTCTCGACGCTCGGCGGCGGCTCAGCCGCGTTGCGCCCGTCGGATCGCCGCGACCACGCGATCGGGCGTCCGCGTGGAGAACACCCACGCCGTCACCGGGTCGCGCGGATCGTCGACCGGCACGACGACCACCCCGTCGATGCCGCCACGGAGCGCGTGCCACGCGGTCGCCGGCAGTCCCGGCCCGCGGATGGCACGCGCCTGTTCGCCGACGAATCCTGCGGGATCTCCCAGGTAGGACACCGGGATGTGCGCGCGTCCGACCCGCAGTTCACCGCCGCGCACCTCGATGACGGGGCAGAGCAGGATCAGCGCGGTGAGGATGACCGCGGCGGCGACGACTCCCGCGACGAGCGCGACCGTGGCATCCAACGGCACGAACACGAGCGAGACCATCGGCGCGGCGACGGCGGCGCTGAGAAGCGTCCACAACGACGGACTCAGTCGCTCGCGGTAGGTGGGCGCCGCGGGTGCCGCTGAGCGCGCGGGAGCGTCGGTATTCACGTCGGTGTTCATGGGGGCGTGCACTAGCCTCGTCTGGTGATCGAATCCGTGGACGTTCCCATTATCGCGTCGCAGGTTCCCGTGTACGCCCACCCCGGCGATGCCGGAGCCGATCTGGTCTCGACCGAGGCGCTCCGCCTTGCGCCGGGCCAGCGCGCCCTCGTCGGCACCGGCGTGCGCATCGCCCTGCCCGACGGCTTCGTGGCGTTCGTCGTGCCGCGCAGCGGCCTCGCCGCGAAGCACGGCATCACGATCGTCAACTCTCCCGGCACGGTCGACGCCGGCTACCGCGGCGAGATCAAGGTCTCACTGCTGAATACGGATGGTGCGGAGCCGTACGACATCGCCGTCGGCGACCGCATCGCGCAGCTGATCGTCATGCCCGTTCCCCGGGTCACCTTCGTTCCCGTCGCCGAACTGCCCGACTCCCCCCGAGGAGAGGGCGGATTCGGCTCCACCGGCTACCAGACAGGAGAGGCGCGATGAGCGACGCATCCGCAGGAAAGTCCGCCCCCGACGACCGCGCATCGAGCGGACCGTTCGACGAGTCCGAGGCGAACCCCGTCCGCCCCTACATCGATCTCGGCGGCATCAAGGTGCTGCCCCGCGAGGGCCTGAACCTCCGCCTCGAGGTCGAGGAGCAGTCCAAGCGCATCGTGGCCGTCGGCCTCGACTACGCCGATTCGACGCTGCAGGTGCAGCCGTTCGCCGCGCCGCGATCGACCGGTCTGTGGGACGAGACACGCGAGCAGATCCGTCAGCAGATCCGTCAGCAGGGCGGGCGCGTCGAGGAGCGTGAGGGCCCGCTCGGCCCGGAACTCCTCGCCGAGGTGCCCGTCGCGGCCGGCCCCGACGCGACGCCCGGCAAGCGCCTCGCGCGTTTCGTCGGCGTCGACGGCCCGCGCTGGTTCCTGCGCGGCGTCATCGGGGGAGCGGCGACGAGCGATGTGGATGCCGCGGCACAGATCGAGGACCTCTTCCGCTCGATCGTCGTCGTCCGAGGCGGCACGCCAATGCCCCCGCGCGACCTCATCCCGCTGAAGATGCCCGCCGCCCCCGGCACGGCATGAGCGACACGGACGGCCGCCCCGTGGACGAGACGCCGGAGGCGCTGGAGCCACCTCAGACGCCGAAGCCGACAGCTGACGGGGAGCGCCAGCCCACGGCATCCGACCTGTTCGGTCAAGCCCTCGGCTCCGCGGCGCGCCGCGCGGGCATGGACCCCGCGAAGGAGGCGCACACCGGGCATGTCGTGTGGTCGGCGATGGGCGGGTGGCGCGGCGTGTTCGAGTCGGTGCTGCCCGGTCTCGCGTTCGTGCTGCTCTTCACCTTCACGCAGAACCTGCCGCTCTCCCTCGCGGTGTCGGTCGGGCTCGCGGCCGTCTTCACGATCATCCGCCTCGTGCAGCGCTCGACGATCTCGGCCGCCCTCGGCGGCTTGATCGCCGCAGGTGTCGCCGCGGCCCTGGCCCTGTGGACCGGGCGCGGGCAGGACAACTTCGTCCCGGGCCTCATCACGAACGCCGCGTACGGCACGGCGTTCCTGGTCTCGGCGCTGATCGGGTGGTCGCTCATCGGGCTCGCGGTCGGGTTCCTCATGAACGAGGGCACGGCGTGGCGAAAGGATGCCAAGAAGCGCCGCGTCTTCTTCTGGCTCGCCATCGCGTGGGCAGGTCTCTTCTTCGCGCGCCTCGCGGTGCAGCTGCCGTTCTACTTCGCCGGAGACGTCACCACCCTCGGGACCCTCAAGCTCGTCATGGGTCTACCGCTGTTCGCGCCTCTCATTGCGGTCACCTGGCTCGCCGTCCGCGCGGTATACCCGCCCCGCGTCGAGGCCGGCGACAGCCCCGCCTCGTGATAGATTTATCTTGACATCAAGATAAATTCTTCCCCCGGGTCGCGCTCTCCCGGTGAGGCGGCCGAGTAAGGCAGGCCTCACTAGCCGCGGGCGCAATGGGCGGGGAAGATGGAATGACGGGCCGGCGCCGACGCGCACACGCTGCGCACTTCACCGCGTTCCCGACGACGGCGCCCGCAGCCACCCCAATGAAGGAGAGCAACGTGTCCACTGTTGACAGCTTCGGTGCGAAGAGCACCCTGACGGTCGGTGGCACCGACTACGAGATCTACCGCATCGACACCGTCGCCGGGTACGAGAAGCTCCCGTTCAGCCTGAAGGTGCTGCTCGAGAACCTGCTGCGCACGGAGGACGGCGCGAATGTCACGAAGGCGCAGATCGAGGCACTCGGCAACTGGGATGCCGACGCCGAGCCCGACACCGAGATCCAGTTCACGCCCGCCCGCGTGGTCATGCAGGACTTCACCGGCGTCCCCTGCATCGTCGACCTCGCCACGATGCGCGAGGCCGTGACCGCCCTCGGCGGCGACCCGAACAAGATCAACCCCCTCTCGCCCGCCGAGATGGTCATCGACCACTCCGTCATCGCCGACCTCTTCGGTTCGGAGAACGCCCTGGAGCGCAACGTCGAGATCGAGTACGAGCGCAACGGTGAGCGCTACCAATTCCTCCGCTGGGGCCAGACCGCCTTCGACGACTTCAAGGTCGTCCCGCCGGGCACCGGCATCGTCCACCAGGTCAACATCGAGCACCTGGCCAAGGTCATCTACGACCGGACCGGCCGTGACGGCGTGCTCCGCGCCTACCCCGACACCTGCGTCGGAACCGACTCGCACACCACGATGGTCAACGGCCTGGGCGTGCTCGGCTGGGGCGTCGGCGGCATCGAGGCCGAGGCCGCGATGCTCGGCCAGCCCGTGTCGATGCTTATCCCGCGCGTCGTCGGATTCAAGCTCACCGGCGAGATCCCCGCCGGCGTCACCGCGACCGACGTCGTCCTCACGATCACCGACATGCTCCGCAAGCACGGCGTGGTCGGCAAGTTCGTCGAGTTCTACGGCAAGGGTGTCGCCTCGGTGCCGCTCGCGAACCGCGCCACCATCGGCAACATGAGCCCCGAGTTCGGCTCCACGGCCGCGATGTTCCCGATCGACGACGTCACGCTCGACTACCTGCGCCTCACGGGCCGCGACGAGCAGACCGTCGCCCTCGTCGAGGCCTACGCCAAGGAGCAGAAGCTCTGGCACGACTCCGACAACGAGCCCGTCTTCAGCGAGTACATGGAGCTCGATCTCGGCACCGTCGTGCCCTCGATCGCCGGCCCCAAGCGCCCGCAGGACCGCATCCTCCTCTCCGAGGCGAAGAGCCAGTTCGAGAAGGACATCGTCAACTACGCGACGCCGTCCTCGACGACCGAGGTCGCCGACCTCGAGTCGATGGGCTCGTTCCCGGCATCCGACCCGGGCGGGGCGCCCGGCGACGAAGAGCCCGAGACCATCGCGGTCCCGATCTCGAGCGGCGCGCCGGCCACGGCATCCAAGCCGGTCAAGGTGACGACCCCCGACGGCACCGCGTACCTCCTCGACAACGGCGCGGTCACCCTCGCCGCGATCACGTCGTGCACGAACACGTCGAACCCGTCGGTCATGATCGCGGCCGGCCTGCTCGCCAAGAAGGCCGTCGACAAGGGCCTCAAGCGCAAGCCGTGGGTCAAGACGACCCTCGGCCCGGGCTCGAAGGTCGTCACCGACTACTACGAGAAGTCCGGCCTCGACAAGGCGCTCGAGGGCCTCGACTTCTACACTGTCGGCTACGGCTGCACCATCTGCATCGGAAACTCCGGTCCGCTGATCGAAGAGGTCTCGGCCGCCATCAATGAGAACGACCTCGCCGTCACGGCCGTCCTCTCCGGCAACCGCAACTTCGAGGGCCGCATCAGCCCCGACGTGAAGATGAACTACCTCGCGTCGCCGCCGCTGGTGGTCGCGTACGCCCTCGCCGGGTCGATGAATTTCGACTTCGAGACCGACCCGCTCGGCACCGACCAGAACGGCGAGGACGTCTTCCTGAAGGACATCTGGCCGGCCCCCGAAGAGGTGCAGCAGGTGATCGACGCGTCGATCTCGCGCGACCAGTTCATCACCCAGTACGCCACCGTCTTCGACGGCGACGAGCGCTGGAAGAGCCTGCCGACGCCCGAAGGCCCCGTCTTCGAGTGGGATGCCGATTCCACCTACGTCCGGAAGGCCCCGTACTTCGAGGGCATGTCGATGGAACTGACCCCGGTCAGCGACATCTCCGGCGCCCGCGTCATGGCGACGCTCGGCGACTCGGTCACCACCGACCACATCTCGCCGGCCGGCAACATCAAGGCGGGCACCCCGGCAGCGCAGTACCTCACCGAGCACGGCGTCGCGCAGAAGGACTTCAACTCCTACGGCTCGCGCCGCGGCAACCACGAGGTCATGATCCGCGGCACGTTCGCGAACATCCGCCTGAAGAACGAGCTCGTCGCCGCCGTCAACGACGGCCAGATCGTGGAGGGCGGCTACACCCGCGACTTCACGCAGGCCGGCGGTCCGCAGTCGTACATCTACGACGCGTGCGAGAACTACGCGGCCCAGGGCACCCCGCTCGTCGTCTTCGGCGGCAAGGAGTACGGCTCGGGCTCGTCGCGCGACTGGGCGGCGAAGGGCACCTCGCTCCTGGGCGTCAAGGCCGTCATCACCGAGAGCTTCGAGCGCATCCACCGCTCGAACCTCATCGGCATGGGCGTCGTGCCGCTGCAGTTCCCCGACGGCGAGTCGTGGAAGAGCCTCGGCCTCGACGGCACGGAGATCGTCTCGATCGAGGGTCTCGAGCAGCTCAACGAGGGCGTCACCCCCAAGACCGTCAAGGTCACGGCATCCCCGAGCGAGTTCTCGCCCGAGGGCAAGGAGACCGTCGTCTTCGACGCCAAGGTCCGCATCGACACGCCCGGTGAGGCCGACTACTACCGCAACGGCGGCATCCTGCAGTACGTGCTGCGCTCGCTCGTCTGAGCCGGCGCCGCCTCGCGAGCCCGTCCCCGTCTGGGGGCGGGCTCGCGTCGTCCCACCCTGGCCTCATCCGGCCGCCGCGCGGCCCACGCCGCACGGGCCGCGCGCGCTCAGCGCCGGGAGAGGCGGAGCATCCAGTCGGCGGGAACGCGCGAGGCGGGGCCGGGAACCGTCTGATCGGCGGGGTGACTCTCGGGCGGCGCGAGCGCCGGGCCGGTCGTGTAGTCGTCGGTCCGGAAGTCGTAGAACCAGTCTTCGCCGGGCTCGAAGCTCCGGATGATCGAGTGGCCCGTCTCGGCCGCGTGCGCGCGGGCGTGCCGCGAGAGCGACTGGTCGCAGCATCCGACGTGCCCGCAGGCGGCGCAGCGGCGCAGGTGCAGCCACCAACCGCCTGTCGCGTCGCAGTCCAGGCATCCGTCGCCGCTCGGCGGCACCTCGGGGTCGATCTCCGCAGTCATCTCGTCCTCCTCGTTCCCCCCGATCCTCCCGCGCGCGGCCGCGGCCCGCCAGACCCCCGCCTGGGGCGTGCGCAGGCCCGGGCGGCGTAGACTCAGGGGATGAGTCTGCTCGCATCGATCACCGGACCGCGCGACCTCGATGCGCTCACCCCGGCGCAGCTGGAGCAGCTCGCCCGGGAGGTGCGCGACTTCCTCGTCGAGAACGTCGCCCGCTCGGGCGGCCACCTCGGCCCCAACCTCGGCGTCGTGGAGCTGACGATCGCGCTGCACCGCGTCTTCGACTCGCCCGCCGATCCCATCATCTTCGACACCGGCCATCAGTCGTACGTGCACAAGCTCCTCACCGGCCGCCAGGACTTCGACAAGCTGCGCTCGCGCGGCGGCCTCGCCGGCTACCCGCAGCGCTCCGAGAGCCCGCACGACGTCGTCGAGTCATCGCACGCCTCCAGCTCGCTCAGCTGGGCCGACGGCATCTCCCGCGCCCTCACCCGCACGGGCCGCACCGACCGCCATGTCGTCGCGGTCGTCGGCGACGGCGCGCTCACCGGCGGCATGACGTGGGAGGCGCTCAACAACATCTCCGACGACAACGACCGCAACCTCGTCATCGTCGTCAACGACAACGGCCGCTCCTACGCGCCCACGATCGGCGGCATGGCCCGCTACCTCAACCGCGTCCGGACGACCGACGGATACGAGAACCTGCGCCGCGGCTCGGCGTCGTTCGCCCGGCTGTTCGGCCCTCCCGGGCGTGCGATGTACCGGGGGCTGCGCGGCGGCACGCACGGGTTCCTGTCGCGCTTCGTCAACAACGAGGCGCTCTACTCGAACCTCGACATCAAGTACCTCGGCCCGATCGACGGTCACGACCTGCCTGTGCTCGAAGAGACCTTGCGCCTCGCCAAGGAGTACCGTGCGCCCGTCATCGTCCACGTCATCACGGAGAAGGGGCGCGGCTACGAGCCCGCCCGTCGCGACGAGGCCGACCAGTTCCACGCGGTCGGAAAGATCGATCCCGCAACGGGGGAGCCGATCGGATCGTCGGATGCCGTCGCATGGACGGATGCCTTCTCCGCGGCGCTCGTCGCCGCCGGCGAGCGACGCGAGGACATCGTGGCGATCACCGCCGCGATGCTCCGCCCCACGGGTCTGCAGCCGTTCGCCCAGCGCTTCCCCGACCGGGTCCTCGACGTCGGCATCGCCGAGCAGCACGCGGTCGCCTCCGCGGCGGGGCTCGCCTTCGGCGGCCTGCACCCGGTCGTCGCCATCTACGCGACGTTCATGAACCGCGCTTTCGACCAGGTGCTGATGGACGTCGCGCTGCACAAGGCGGGGGTCACGTTCGTCCTCGACCGCTCGGGCGTGACCGGCCCCGACGGCCCCAGCCACCACGGGGTGTGGGACCTCGCGATGCTGCAGCTGGTTCCCGGCATCCGCATCGCCGCCCCTCGCGACCAGGCGCGCCTGAGGGAGGAGTTCGACGAGGCGATCGAGGTCTCCGACGGCCCCACCGTCATCCGGTTCCCGAAGGGCGCCGTCGCCCCTGACCTGCCCGCGATCGAGCGCCGCGCCGACGGCACCGACGTGCTGTGGCGGCAGGGGAGCGAGGACGTCCTCCTCGTCGGCATCGGCTCGATGGCCCACCTCGCCGTCGAGGTCGCCGAGCGCCTTCGCGCACAGGGGATCGGCGCGACCGTCATCGACCCGCGCTGGGTGATCCCGGTGCAGCCGAGCGTCATCGAGCTCGCGGCAACCCACCGCCTCGTCATCACGATCGAGGACGGCATCCGCGTCGGCGGTGTCGGCACGCGGGTGCGCCAGGTGCTCCGCGAGGCGGGCGTCGACACGGCGGTGGACGAGCTCGGCCTTCCGGGCGCGTTCATCGACCATGCCTCACGCGAGCAGATCCTCGAGGATGCCGGGCTCACGGCGACCAAGATCGCGCACGACGTCGTCTCGCAGGTGCTGGGAACGCGCATCCCCGTCGCTCGCCCGTCGGCGGACACGGGCGCGATCTGGACGGTCTCGGCGCCGGAGCCGGAGCGTCTCGCAGAGCGCCTTCCCGAGCACGACGGCGAGCCGCAGGAGCGCTGAGCGCGCGTCGGCACGGCCGGTGCGCGCGGTCGCGCGTTCGTCTCGCAGGAGATTCGCGTCCGCACGCCCGCATGCGGGCCTCCTTCGCGCCGCGGAGTCGAGATCTCCTGCGAGACGAACGCCGACGGCGGCGTGACAGCATGGAGGGATGAGCTCCACCGCCAACCTGACCCGTGATGAGACCGCCGCCCGCGCCGCCGGCATCCGCCTCGAGACCGTCGACGTCGACCTCGATCTGCGGAGCGCACCGCGCACGGATGCCGAGACTTTCGCGACGGCATCGACCCTCGTCTTCACCGCCGCCGTCGACGAGACGTGGGTGGACTTCCTGGGCGCATCGGTCGACGAGGTCACGATCAACGGGGTCGCGCAGCCGGTCGACTGGGACGGCGCGCGGGTGCGCCTCACCGGCCTCCAGCCCCACAACACCGTCGTGATACGCGGCACGGCGCGCTACAGCACGTCGGGTGAGGGGCTCCATCGCTTCCGCGACCCGGTCGACGACGCGGTGTACCTGTACACCCAGTACGAGCCGGCCGACTGCCGCCGCGTCTACCCCTGCTTCGAGCAGCCCGACCTCAAAGCCCGCTGGCGTTTCACGGTGACCGCGCCCGCCGACTGGCAGGTGCTCTCCAACGGGGCCGAGACCGGACGTGACGCGGTCGACGGCGGCGTGCGCGTGACCTTCGCGCGCACACTGCCGCTGTCGAGCTACATCACGGCGGTCGCCGCGGGTCCGTACGCGCGTGTCGACGGGGTGTGGGAGGGCCCGGACGGCGATGTTCCGCTCGGGGTCCTCTGCCGCGCCTCGCTCGCGCCGCACCTCATGGGCACCGGTGACGCCGACGAGATCCTCGAGATCACCCGGCGCGGGCTCACGTTCTTCGCCGACGCGTTCGGCCTCGCCTACCCCTGGGGCACCTACGATCAGATCTTCGTGCCGGAGTACAACCTCGGGGCCATGGAGAACCCGGGCCTCGTGACGTTCACGGAGGCCTACATCTTCCGCGGCGCGTCGACGGCAGCGCAGCACGAGGGGCGCGCGAACACGATTCTGCATGAGATGGCCCACATGTGGTTCGGCGACCTCGCGACGATGCGCTGGTGGGATGACCTGTGGCTCAAGGAGTCGTTCGCCGACTTCATGGGCGCCCACGCGGCGGTCGTCGCCGGCGGCTTTCCCGAGGCCTGGGTGACGTTCGCCAGTCGCCGCAAGGGCTGGGCGTATGTGCAGGATCAGCTGCCGACGACGCACCCGATCGTCGCGGACATCCCCGACCTCGAGGCGGCGAAGCTGAACTTCGACGGCATCACCTATGCGAAGGGCGCGTCGGTGCTGAAGCAGCTCGTCGCGTTCGTGGGGGAGGATGCCTTCTTCCACGGCGCCCGGCGCTACTTCGCCGACCACGCCTACGGCAACACGACGCTGCCCGACCTCCTGACGGCCCTCTCCGGCGCCTCCGGCCGCGACCTCTCCGCCTGGAGCGGCGCCTGGCTCGAGACGACCGGGATGTCGCAGCTCTCGGTCTCACGTGGCACCGACGGCGCTCTGACGCTCGTGCAGACCGACCCTCGTCCGCACCGCCTCACCGTCGGGCTGTACGGCTTCGAGGGAGATCGGCTCGTGCGCCGGGGCGGCGTGGACCTCGACATCACGGGCGAGCGCACCCCGATCGAGGTGCTGGTCCTTCCGGCATCCGACCTCATCGTCCCGAACGACGATGATCGCACCTATGCGAAGGTGCTGCTCGATCCGGCGTCGACGGATGCCGTGGAGCGCGGCCTCTCGACGATCGACGACGCCGTGACGCGCGCCGTGATCTGGGCTGCCCTGTGGAACGCGACGCGTGACGGCGACCTGCCCGTCGCCCGCTACCTCGGGATGGCGCTGCGCCACGCTCCCGCAGAGACGAACGTCGCACTCCTGGCGGATGCGCTCGCGCGCGCCGACCAGGCGATCGGGCGGTACGCGACGGACGCGGATCGGCCCCGGCTCGCCGCCGACTGGCTCGACAGCGTCTGGGCGACGCTGTGGGCGGCGGAGCCGGGATCAGACGCGCAGCTGGCATGGGCGCGCGCACTGGGCGCCGCGGCATCGCGCGCGGACGGCCGCGCGGAGGACATCCGCGCGATCCTCTCCGGTGACGCCGCCGCACCCGAGGGACTCGCGCTCGATCCCGAGCTGCGGTGGGCGTGGCTCGTCGCGCTCTCGGCGACCGGACACGCGAGCGTCGCAGACGCGGATGCCGAGCTCGTTCGCGACCCGTCCTCGCAGGGCCGCGCCGCGCGCCTCACGGTGCTCGCTGCCCGCCCCGACGCCGAGGTGCGCGCCGACGCCTGGCAGGCGCCATGGGACGACGAGAGCCTCACGAACGATCAGTTGAGCGCGACGATCGCCGGCGTCCGCGCGGGAGATCACCGCGACCTCCTCGCTCCGTTCGACGAGGAGTATTTCGCACGGATCGCACCGGCCTGGTCGGCGCGGAGCATCGAGATCGCTCGGCGCCTCGTCGTCGGGCTGTTCCCGGCATCCGCCTCACTCGACCTGGCCGACGCGTGGCTGGACAGTCACGCCGACGCGCCGGGCGCGCTGCGCCGCCTCGTCATCGAGCAGCGGGATCACCTGGCGCGGGAGATCCGGGTTCGGGCGACTCAGCCCTGACGGCACCAGGCCCGACCTGTTCGACCCCGTCGGCTTCGAGCTGGTCCACCCGGAGCCGGTATGCCCTGATCATGTCGGCTTCGAGCTGGTCTGCCCGGAGCTGGTCTGCTCTGAGTTTGTCTGCTCTGAGCGCACGGCGGCGGGCTCGGAACCGTCCGAGCGGGACAACGATCGCGGCGGCCACGGCGAAGACGGAGAGGACGAGCGAAAGGCTCAGGTCGAAGCCGCCTGTGATGCTGTAGTTCAGGACCAGAATCGTCGAGACGCCCACCGCCATGCCGAGGACCGCGAAGGCGGCGAGGTGCACAGGTTCGGAGGGGACCCGGCGAAGAGACCGGGCGAGAGCCCACGCCGGACCGGCCCAGACCAGCATCTCGACGAGCGCGATAAGCACGGAGACCGGGAGTGCGTACAGCAAGAAGGCGATCGCATAGGGACTCTCGCCGAAGAAGGTCATGACGAGACACAACAGCAATGAGGCGAGGGAGAACCACCGTACCGCCGAGAACGCGCCCCACCAGAACTCCCGGGCGGTGAACGCCATCGGCTCGGCCGCCGTCCGCGGTGAGCCGGGCACTCCCGCCCCGCTCACGGGCGGACCTCGCCCACGAGTGCCAGCAGCTCGGCGAGCGGTTTCCGGGCGAGGGGGAGGCGCGCGAGCGGAAGCGTGAGCTTCAGGAGCGCCAGGCCACGGTCGAGGAGCCGCCGCGTGCGCTCCTGCGCGGGGGAGTCGTCGTACACCCAGTAGAGCGCGAGCAGGAGGTACGCGACGAACAGCACCGAGGGGAGCGCTGCGGCGACATCTACCGGGAGGGAGCGCTTCGCACCCGCAACCGCGTCGGCGAACAGGCCCTCGGTGACGTCGCGCGCGGCGGTGGAGTCGTGCGACAGCGGGTTCAGCGACGAGCGCGGAGCAAGGGCCGCCGACACGAACTCGGCCGCGTGGTCGTGGTACGGCTCCAGCTCGTCGAGGCCCGTCGTGTAGACGATGCGGAGGCGCTCGACGAGGTCGGCCGACCCTCCGAGCAGCGGCGCGGCGGCGGCGCGGTGCCGCTCCTGCACCTCGAGGTAGAGTTCCTGCACGAGGTCGGCCTTCGAGGCGAAGTGGTAGTTGGTCGTCCCCACCGAGACGCCCGCCTCCTGCGCGATCAGGCGGATCGTCGTCGCGTCGTACCCGCGTTCGCGGAACGAGCGGAGCGCGAGGTCACGGAGGAGACCGCGAGTGCGCTCGCTCTTCGTCGTCGCGGCTCGATCATCAGAACTGAACATGTTCAGATTCTAGCGCATCGCGCGGTCCGGCTCGAGAGGCTCAGACGCTCCGCAGCACGGCGACGGCGCCAGCCCAGTCATCCGCCCCTGCCACTGCGGACCCGGCGGGGTGTCGCCCCGCGATCGCCTCGGCGAGCAGGTAGCCGTCGGTCGTCGCGTCGCCGGTGATGACGACGGACAGCAGCTCAATTCCGCAGGCGGCGCGCACCCGGTCGCTGCACGTTGCGAGTACCGATGCCGACAGCGCCGCGTTCTCGGGGAGCCGGGGCGCCGCCTCATCGCTCACGAGGTCGCGCAGGGCCGCCCCGACGATGTTCCCGGTCCGTTCGGCGACGTACGCGACCTCGAGCTCGAAGACCCGAAGATCGGTGCCCGTGACGAACGGACGCCAGTCGAACGAGGCGTGCACGAGATGCTGCCGTCCGCTGCCGCTCGTCAGCTGCCGAGCGGGGAGATCTGTCGAACGCACGCGCGTGTCGACGCGCCGGTACCACGCGAGCACCGGGAACACGGCGTGCGTGCCCGGGCCGAGCACGACGACCTCTCCGGCCTCATGTCCCCGGCCTGCACGCCGTCGCACGATCGGCCTGCCGTTGCGGGTGCGGATCGCGGCTTCGCCCTCGTCGATCGTGACCATCAGGAGCTTGAAGAGCGCCGGCACCACCAGGAGCACCGTGAGCACCGCCCCGCCGGTCTTGATGAGCGCGTTCATCCCACCCGTGCCGACGAGCGAAGTCAGGGTCTCGATCACGACACCAGGATGCCGCGCCATCCGGCATCCGGCCGCCTGCGGCAGTCAGCGGAACGGAGTCTTCGCCGTCGCGTCACCGAGTGTTCCGCAACCGGACGCGCGCAGACCCGCACCCTCCCCTCCACCCGCAGGTTCGGAGCTGAAACGCAGAATCGGATGCCGCGCGCTGCGGCATCCGATTCTGTGGCGCTTCTCCGAATCCGCGACAGCGGATCGGCCTCAAGGACGGCTCAGGAGCCGATCCCCACGATGCGCGGGTCGTGGAAGGTGCCGCCGAAGACCCGCTCCGACGCACCCTCGCGATCGAGGTACGGCGAGGCGCCGCCGTCGATGAAGGGCCAGCCGGCTCCGAGGATGAGGCACAGATCGATGTCCTCGACCTCGGGCACGACGCCCTCGTCGAGCATGATCTTGATCTCCTGCGCGAGACCGTCCTGCACGCGGCGGAGGATCGTGTCGGCGGGCGTCGGGGTCGAGCCGATGTGACCCTTGATGACCTTCTGGGCCTCCTTGGTGAAGCCCGTGACGCGGCCGCCCTTGTCCTTCTCAACGACCTCCGGCAGCTCCGCGAGCGCGTGGAAGTTCTCGTTCGCGTAGAAGCGGTCGGGGAAGGCGCGCACCATCGTGTCCTGCACGTGCGCGGCGACCTTCCAGCCGACGAGGTCGATGAGCTGGAACGGTCCCATCGGGAGGCCGAGGGGCGCGAACGCCTTCTCGACGTCGGCCACGGGCGTGCCCTCGTAGACGGCGCGGGCGGCCTCGCCCATGACCTTGGCGAGCAGGCGGTTCACGACGAAGCCCGGCGCGTCGGCGGTGAGCACCGCGTTCTTGCCGAGGCCCTTCGCGACGACGAACGCCGTCGACAGGGCCGCGTCCGAGGTCTCCGGCGTCTTCACGATCTCGATGAGCGGCATGACCGCCACCGGGTTGAAGAAGTGGAAGCCGACGAGCCGCTCGGGGTGGGCGAGCTTCGACCCGATCTCCTCGACCGACAGCGACGAGGTGTTGGTCGCGAGGATCGCGTCCTCCGCGATGATCGGCTCGATCTCGCCGAACACCTGCTGCTTGACGCCGACCTCTTCGAAGACGGCCTCGATGACGAAGTCGCAGTCCGCGTAGAGGCTCTTGTCGGTGGTGCCGGTGACGAGCGCGCGCAGCTGGTTGGCGGTGTCGCCGTCGAGGCGACCCTTCTGCTCGAGCTTCGAGATCTCGTCGTGGATGTAGGCCACACCCTTGTCGACACGGGCCTGGTCGAGGTCCGTGATGAGCACGGGCACCTTGAGGCGACGCACGAACAGGAGGGCGAACTGGCTCGCCATGAGGCCCGCACCGATGATTCCGACCTTCGTGACCTTCTTCGCGAGGGCCTTGTCGGGCGCGCCGACAGGGCGCTTCGCGCGCTTCTGCACGAGGTCGAAAGCGTACATCGACGCCGCGAACTGGTCACCGGTCACGAGGTCGGCGAGGGCGTCGTCCTCGCGGGCGAAGCCCTCTTCCTTCGTGCCGCTCTTGGCCTTGTCGAGCAGGTCGAGGGCCACGTACGGCGAGCGGGGAACCGTGCCGATCTTCGACTCGAGCATGTTGCGCGCCATCTTGATGGCGACGGGCCACTTGACGGTGCGCTCGATCTTGCCGGGCGCGTTCTTGCGCTCGACCTTGATCGCCCCGGTCAGCACGCCGTCCGCCCACGCGAGCGAGTCCTCGAGGAACGTCGCCGCGGGGAAGATCGCGTCCATGATGCCGAGGTCGTACGCCTGCTGCGGCTTCAGCATGCGGTTCTGCTTCAGCGGGTTCGAGATCACGACCTCGAGGGCGTTCTCGATGCCGATGAGGTTCGGCAGCAGGTAGGCGCCACCCCAGCCGGGGATGATGCCGAGGAAGACCTCGGGAAGGGCGATCGCGGCCGCCGAGGCATCCACCGTGCGGTAGTGCGAGTTGAGGCCGATCTCGAGGCCGCCGCCGAGGGCGAGGCCGTTCGTGAAGGTGAAGGTCGGCACGCCGATGGTGGCGAGCTTGCTGTAGACCTTGTGGCCGAGCTGGGCCACGAGTTTGGCGTTGTCCTTCGACCCGACCTTCGTGATGTCGGAGAGGTCGGCGCCGGCGGCGAGGATGTACTGCTTGCCGGTGATGCCGACCGCGTCGATCTCACCCGCCGCGGCGCGCGCGGTGAGGGTGTCGAGGGTCTCGCCGAGCTCGGTCATCGTGGCCGGGCCGAGCGTGTTCGGGCGGGTGTGGTCGCGACCGTTGTCGAGCGTGATGAGCGCGAGCACCTTGCCCGAGCGCAGCGTCACGTCGCGCACGCGCGAGTGTGTGATCACCTCGTCGTCGGTGAGCGCGAGGATGGGGGAGAAGTCGATCTCGTCGTAGTTCGTCATCGCGATCAGCGCTTCTTTCCGTTGTAGTGCGGGTTCTCCCAGATGACCGACCCGCCCTGGCCGAGGCCCACGCACATGGCGGTGAGGCCGTAGCGGACGTCGGGACGCTCGGCGAACTGCGCCGCGAGCTGGATCATCAGACGCACACCGGATGCCGCGAGCGGGTGTCCGAGCGCGATCGCGCCGCCCCACTGGTTGACGCGGGGGTCGTCGTCGGCGATGCCGAAGTGGTCGAGGAGCGAGAGCACCTGCACGGCGAACGCCTCGTTCAGCTCGAACAGGCCGATGTCCTCGATCTTCAGGCCGGCCTTCTTCAGCGCCTTCTCGGTCGAGGGGATCGGGCCGATGCCCATGATCTCGGGCTGGACGCCGGCGAACGCGAACGAGACCATCCGCATCTTCGGCGTGAGACCGAGCTCCTTCACGGCGTGCTTTCCGGCGAGCAGCGACATCGTCGCGCCGTCGGTGAGGGGCGAGGAGGTGCCGGCGGTGACGCGGCCGTGCGGGCGGAAGGGGGTCTTCAGCGCGGCGAGGTCTTCCATCGTGGTCTGCGGGCGGCGGCCCTCGTCCTCGGTGGCCAGGCCCCAGCTGCCCTCGGCATCCTTCACGGCGACCGACACGAGGTCGGGCTGGAACTTGCCGGCCTCGTACGCGGCCTGCGCCTTGTGCTGGCTCAGCATGCCGAAGCGGTCGGAGCGCTCCTTGGTCAGCTGCGGGAAGCGGTCGAAGATGCGCTCGGCCGTGACGCCCATGTTCAGCGCACCCGGGTCGACCATGCGCTCCGAGACGAAGCGCGGGTTCGGGTCGGCGTTGCCACCTATCGGGTAGTGACCCATGTGCTCGACGCCGCCGGCGAGGGCGAGATCGTACATGCCCGATCCGATCGCGCCGCCCATCATGGCGACGCTCGTCATCGCGCCCGCGCACATGCGGTCGATCGCGAAGCCGGGAACCGTCTGCGGGAGACCCGCGAGGATCGCGACCGAACGCCCCAGGGTGAGGCCCTGCTCGCCGGTCTGGCTGGTCGCGGCGATCGCGACGTCGTCGATCCGGTCGGCGGGCACGTCCGCGTTCCGCTCCATGAGTCCGATGGTCGCCTTGACCGCGAGGTCATCGGCGCGGGTGTTCCAATACATGCCCTTTTCGCCGGCGCGACCGAACGGGGTCCGCATGCCATCGACGAAGTAGACGTCCGAAATCTCGGCCACACTGCCTCCAAGGTAAATGAGATTGAGTACAGCCTAACGTGACACTCAGTCTCGCGAAGCCGCTTGGTCCGATTCTACGAGGCGTCGGCGGGAGCGTCCTCGGAAGCCTGCACGGATTCGACAAACGCCTGCGCGATCACGGGAGCGGTGAGGGCGACCTGCCAGGGGCGCGCGCCGCGCGCGGCGAGGGCGGCGCCCACCGAGTCACTGTCGATCTCGTCGGGTGCCTCCCACGCCACCCGGCGCAGCGTGTCGGGCGTGAGGAGGTTCTCCGTGGGCATGTTCAGATCGCGCGCGAGCTGCTCGATGAGCGGGCGTGCCGCTTTGAGGCGAAGGTCGGCGGGCGGGTTGCGGTCGGCCCACGCCCGGACGGGCGGCATGCCGTCGCCGGGGACCCGCTCGACAGGAAGCGCGGGGTCGGTCCGGCCTGTCTCGATCGCGGCCCACCAGCGGTCGAGCTGGGTGCGGCTCGCGCGCCCGGTGAAGTCCTTCACCCGCGACAGTTCCTGCTTGCTCGCGGGGTTCGCGAGCACCGCGGCGACGAGGGAGCGGTCGGGCACGAGGCGACCCGGGGCCGTGTCCTGCTCGCGGGCGTAGTCCTCGCGGGCCTGCCACAGCGCGCGGGCGATCGCGAGCGCACGCCTCCCGCGCACGGTGTGGAGACCGCTGAGCCGGCGCCACGGCTCTTCGCGCGGCGGCTTCTCGGGGCGGGTGCGAACAGCCTCGAACTCCTGCGCAGCGAGGTCGGTCTTGTCCTGCTCGGCGAGCTCGGCGACCAGGGCGTCGTAGACATCGACCAGGTGCAGCACGTCGAGCGCGGCGTATTCGAGCCACGGCTGGGGGAGCGGGCGGGTCGACCAGTCGGCCGCCGAATGCGCCTTGGCCAGCGTGATGCCGAGGGTGTCCTCGACGACGGCTCCGAGTCCCACGCGCTCGTGGCCCAAGAGGCGCGCCGCGAGCTCGGTGTCGAAGATCGACGGCGGGGTGAGGCCCAGTTCGTGCAGCGAAGGCAGGTCCTGGCTCGCGGCATGGAGGATCCACTCCTCCTCGCCGATCGCGCGCTGAAGCGCCGTCATGTCGCCGATCGCCGGCGGGTCGAAGAGGAACACGCCCGCCCCGCGGCGGAACACCTGGACCAGGTACGCGCGCTGCGAGTAGCGGAACCCCGAGGCGCGCTCGACGTCGACGGCCACGGGACCCGTTCCCGCCGCGAGCGTGCGCGCCGCGGCATCCAGCCCGCCCGCATCGGCGATGACGTCGTACTCAGCCACGCGTCGACCTGCGACCTCTGAACACCGCGATCCCTTCCGATTCCGGCGGAAGACCCGCCAGCATGCACACCAATTCTGCCCACGCGTCCACCTGTGCGGCGATGTCGACCTGTGCGGCGATGTCCCCGTCTCCACCACTGCCTCCCGCAGGCGACCACGATGCGCGCAGTTCGATCTGTGCGCCGTCGCCTTCGCCGGCGAGACCCCCGAATCCCTTCGAGAGGGTCTTCGTCGCTGTGCCGGATGCCGAATGGAACGCCGCCCCTCGGGCCTCCAGCGCGTCGACGAGCCACGACCAGGCTACGTCGGCGAGGAGCGGATCGGTGCCGATCTCCGGCTCGAGGGGAGCCTGCGCGAAGCAGACGATGCGCCACGGACCACCCCACGCGTCCGGCTCGGAGGGGTCGTGGAGCACGATGAGGCGCCCGGTGCCGTACTCGGAATCGGCGCCGTCGCTCTCGGGGCGCACATCACCGGCGATCGCGTACGCCTCGGGCGCGAGGGAGGCGGGTGCGGGGATCTCGCGCACCGAGAAGTCGGGGCGGAAGGTGAGCGCGCGCACGGAATCCACGACGCCGGTCATCGCCGCAGAGCCGGCCAGGGGACGGGGTTCATCCACGCCGTCAGACTAGAATGCACAGACGATGAAGGCATCCAGGCGCGCCGCCTTCGGCGCCTCACGATCCGGCTCGGCGCCTTCCGCGTCCGCGGCCGCTCTGCGGGGCACCGCGCTGGCCCTGGCCTCCGCACTCACCGTCGTCTCCGCAGCTCTCGCCGTCGTCACGGTGCGCGTCGCCCGTCGGGTCGTCATGCCCGCCGCGCGCGCCGTCGACACGCGCATCCTGGGGGTCGACGTCGCCGCACAGACGGTGACCCTCTCGCGCACCCCCGACACGCAGCTGCCTGGTCGATACGGGCTGTTCACGACCGGCGCCGCCGACTATCTGAAGATCGGGTCGGTGCTCTCGAGCGATGCCGCGAGCGTCACCCGCAAGCTCCTGACGGAGGTCGACGGCGAGACGCAGCTCACCCCCGACGCCGCCTTCAGCGGGTGGTACTACCGCACCCCCGACGAACTGCACCTGCCGTACACAGAGGTGCACGTGGCCGCGCCGATCGGCCCTTGCCCCGCGTGGCTGTTCCCCGCCGGCAGCGGCCCCGAGGGCACGGCCGACACGTGGGTCATCCAGATCCACGGCCGCGGCACCACCCGCTCCGAGTGCCTCCGCGCGGTGCCCGTCTTCCACGCGCTGGGTCTGACGTCGCTCGTCGTCTCGTACCGCAACGACGGCGACGCGCCGCACACCCGCACCGGCAGTTACGCCCTCGGCGCGACGGAGTGGCGTGACGTCGACGCCGCCATCTCCTGGGCGCGGCACCGGGGCGCACGTCGCATCGTCCTCATGGGGTGGTCGATGGGGGGCGCCATCGCGTTGCAGCTCGCGCTCCGCTCCGCGCACCGCGAGATGATCGCGGGGCTCGTGCTCGATTCCCCCGTCGTCGACTGGCGCACGGTCCTCGAGTACCAGGGCCGGGCGCTCCGCCTGCCCGCCCCCGTCACCGACCTCGCGATCGGCACCCTGTCCGCCGACTGGGCGACGCCCGCGACGCGCGCCGATGAGGGCATCCCGTTCGATCGGCTCGATCTCGTCGCGCGGTCGGGCGAGCTGCGGCATCCGATCCTCATCCTGCACAGCGATGACGACGGCTTCGTCCCGTCGACCGCGTCCCATGCCCTGGCCGAGGCCCGACCCGACCTCGTCGAACTCCAGACGTTCACGACCGCACGCCACACCAAGCTGTGGAACTACGACCAGCAGCGCTGGACCGACGCGATCGACGACTGGCTCCGCCGACACGACCTCCTCCCCGCCGAAAAGAGCGCCCTGTGAGCATCCAGTGACGATCGTCCATCTGACCGAGCGCAACCCTCAGGTATCCGGCGACGAGATGGTCGCGGCGCTCGTGCCGCCACCCCAGTTCGACGGCGCGAGCTTCGAGACCTACCGCGCCGACCCGGCCTACCCGTCTCAGCAGGAGGCGAAAGACCTTCTCACGGCGTTCAGCCGTGGGGGGGCTCCGGCCGAGCGCGGGGGACTCTTCCGCCGGGCCAAGCGCGCGCCCGAGATGAAGCCGGGCGTCTACCTCGACGGCGGGTTCGGCGTCGGCAAGACCCACCTGCTGGCCTCGATCTACCATGCGATGCCCGCGCGCCGGAAGTACTTCGGCTCGTTCATCGAGTACACCGCCCTCGTCGGCGCGCTCGGCTATCAGAAGACCGTCGAGCTGTTCCGCGGCGCCGACCTCCTGTGCATCGACGAGTTCGAGCTCGACGACCCCGGCGACACGATGGTGATGACGCGCCTTCTGGGCGAGCTCGTCCCCACCGGTACACGCCTCGCTGCGACCTCGAACACGCCGCCGAACGCGCTCGGCGAGGGTCGCTTCGCGGCACAGGACTTCCTTCGCGAGATCCACGCGATGTCCGCGAGCTTCGAGACCATCCGCATCGACGGGACCGACTACCGCCAGCGCGCGATCGACGGGCACGCCGTCGTCCTGGATGACGCGGCGTACACGCAGGCGCTGACGGATGCCGACGCCTCCGGCACGGCATCCGACGACGCGTTCGACGGACTCATCCGCCACCTCGCCTCCGTGCACCCGTCGCGCTACATCCGACTCATCGAGGGGCTCGACACGATCGGGCTGCGGGATGTCGCGGAGCTGCAGGACCAATCGGCGGCGCTGCGCTTCGTCGCCTTCGTCGACCGCGCCTACGACGCGCAGATCCCCGTGCGCGCGACCGGGCTCGGCCTCAACGAGGTCTTCGCGCCTGAGATGCTCGCCGGCGGATACCGCAAGAAGTACCTGCGCGCCATCTCGCGACTGAACGCGCTCACGCATTCCTGAGCGGATCCGCCCGCGACACGCAGGAGCGCGAAACGTGATGTTCACATCGCGCGGGGGCATGTAACCGACGCGAAACACGCTGCGCACGGCGGAGGAAACCGCACGTCGCCACACTGGGTCTCGCCCGGACCGCTGCGACCCGAAACGCTGCAGGGGAGGGGCTTTGAGTTACACAACCCCGAGTGAGGACCTTCATGGACAGCGGAAACCTCGCGTGGTCTGTCGCCGCGACAGCCCTCGTGCTTTTTATGACGCCGGGTGTGGCGTTCTTCTACGGCGGCCTCGTCAAGGCCAAGAGCGTCGTCAGCATGATGATGATGAGCTTCGGCGCGATGGGCCTGGTCGGCGTGCTCTGGATCCTGTACGGCTCCAACATGACCGCCATCGCAGACGGCGAGAACCAGTTCCTCGCCGGAAACCCCTTCAGCGACTTCGGCCTGGCGAACACCGGCAGTGACGGGCTGGTCGTCTCCGCGTACGGTGCGACCTTCGCCATTATCACCGTCGCGCTCATCTCCGGAGCGATCGCCGACCGCGCGAAGTTCGGCTCGTGGATGATCTTCGCCGGCATCTGGGCGACGGTCGTCTACTTCCCGGTCGCCGCGTGGGTCTGGGGCGGCGGCTGGGTGTACAACCTCGGCGCGAACATGGGCCTCGACGTCAGCGTGATCGACTATGCCGGTGGTACCGCGGTGCACATCAACGCCGGTGCAGCCGCGCTCGCGCTCGCGCTCGTGCTCGGCAAGCGCGTCGGCTTCCAGAAGGGCATCCACAAGCCCCACAACGTTCCTCTCGTGATGCTCGGTGCCGCGATCCTGTGGTTCGGATGGTTCGGCTTCAACGCGGGCGCCGAGGGCACGTTCTCGCTGCTCGGCACGGAGGGCTCGTCCGTGGGCCTCATCGTGATCAACACGCTGGGCGCGACGGCCGCGGCGATCATCGGCTGGATCGTCGTCGAGAAGATCAAGGACGGCAAGCCCACCGCCGTCGGCGCCGCCTCCGGCGCCGTCGCGGGTCTCGTCGCGATCACCCCGTCGTGCGCCGCCCTCGCGCCGGGCTGGGCGCTGCTGCTCGGCGTCATCACCGGTGCGGTCTGCGCCCTGGCGATCGAGCTCAAGTGGAAGCTCGGCTACGACGACTCGCTCGACGTCGTGGGCGTCCACCTCGTCGGTGGTCTCATCGGCACGCTCTACCTCGGCTTCTTCGCCAACGGCACCGGTCTGTTCACCGGAGGCAACGGGGCGCAGCTGCTCGTACAGGCGATCGCCGCCTTCGGCGTGCTGATCTACTCCTTCGTCGTGGCCTACCTCCTCGGCCTCCTCATCGAGAAGACGATCGGGTTCCGCGTCAAGAACGAGGACGAGATCGCCGGCATCGACACCGTCGTGCACGGCGAGGAGGGCTACGCGCTGGTCGACTGACCGCACATCGCGTTCCCCGAGGGGCGCCGGGCTTCGGCTCGGCGCCCCTCGTCGCGCCGCCTGGGTCGCACCTCGGGCGGCGTTGTTAGGCTGACGCGCATGCACGCACGTCGCGACGGGTTCGGTGTCGGTCTGCTCCAGAGCCTGCTGAAGGCGTTCACGCGGCCCGCGCAGACATCGGAGCCACCGTCTCGCACGGCCACAGGCAGGTCGTCCCGCCTGTCCTCCGGAGCCCCTTCCTGGGGCGCGGACGGCGTGGATGCCGAGGCGCACCGCGGACGGAGCGGAGTCACCGCCACGAAAGAGATCGACCCGCCGGATGCGCGCGGCCTCACGATCACGTACGCGCCCGACCGCGACGGCGACCCGGACGCGGGGGAGGTCGTCTGGACGTGGGTGCCGTACGCCGAGAACGACGGCCGCGGCAAGGACCGGCCCGTGCTCGTCATCGCGCGCCAGAACGCCGACCGCGTCTACGCGGTACGTCTGACGAGCAAGGCGCACGAGGGCGACCGCGACTTCCTGGCCATCGGCTCCGGCCCGTGGGACTCGCAGGGTCGTCCCTCATGGGTCGACATCGAGCAGGTGTACACCGTGCATCGCGACGGCATGCGCCGCGAGGCATCCGCGCTCGATCTGGATCGCTTCACCCGCGTCGCCGCCGCATTGCAGCAGCGTTACGGCTGGGCAGTCGGTTCCTGACTCCGCGCGACGCGCCGGTGCCGAACTGCAAGGGATCAGGACGGACACGCCGTGACGGATGCCATCACGGCGGCGTGTCGTCGGCGACCCCTTGCAGATCGTGTCGCCCCGGGGGTACGAGAAAACCCCCGGCGAAGCGAGGGTTTCGTGGTGGGCGATACCAGACTCGAACTGATGACCTCTTCCGTGTGAAGGAAGCGCGCTACCAACTGCGCCAATCGCCCGTGAGCGCGGAGAAGATTCTGCGCGCCGAGACTCGATGCTACCGGATGCCGACCCCACCCGCCGAATCGCGCACGTGACACGCGCGGGCGCGCATCGGTTTTGCGCTGGGCCGATCGTCGGCTAAAGTCGATCAAGCGCCTGAGGGAGTCGGAGACGACAACCAGGGAGCACGCGGATGTAGCGCAGTTGGTAGCGCATCACCTTGCCAAGGTGAGGGTCGCGAGTTCGAGTCTCGTCATCCGCTCGAGTGCAGCGGTCGTTCTTCGGAATGATCACGGCACGTGGGGTCAAACCACACGGTTTAATCACACGGTGGTTAAACACCACACGGTGGTTGAACACACGGTGGCGTGGCCGAGCGGCTAGGCACCGGCCTGCAAAGCCGTTTACACGGGTTCGAATCCCGTCGCCACCTCACGTCACAACTGAATACGCCTGTACAGGCGCGATTGGCGCAGCGGTAGCGCGCTTCCCTGACACGGAAGAGGTCACTGGTTCGATCCCAGTATCGCGCACATATCAAAGCCCCCGGAGTCCCGGGGGCTTTCGTTGTTTCACCGCACGGCGGTCGCCGCTGTGATAGGTATCGAGGGTGTCTCAACCCCCTGCCTCTCAACCGCCTGCCTCTCAACCGCCCGCGTACCCATATCCTGCGCCTCACGCTGCCGCGTACCCCCACGCCGTACCGCAGCGTCCCGCGTACCCGCACCCCTCGGCGTTCCCACCCGCCTCGCCATACGCCGGGTTTTCGCCGGCTCCCTCCCGGCCGACCGGCGCGCGCGCCGCAGCCTGGGGGTGGTGGGCGTTCGGTCTCGCATTCCTCGCGCCGCTGGTGGTCTTCCTGTCCCTTATGGGCTTCGGCGTCGGATCCTTCGGCATCCTGGGCATAGCGGGTCTCGTTCTGTCTGTGGCCTTCGGCATCATCGCGTTGGTGCGGCGCGCGCAACCCCGCTGGCCGGCCATCGTCGCCCTGGCGGTGACGGGCATCTACCTCGTGGTGTTCTGCGTCTTTCTCGTGTGGGCGATGATCGGCCTCACCCAGATCATGTTCCTGCCCACCCACTGAGGCGGGGGAGGGGCAGGGAGGGTTAGGCTCACGGCATGGCCCACCTCGTCCTCACGGTCGTCGGCGACGACCGTGCCGGTCTCGTCAACGCGCTCGCCCGAACGGTCTCCGAAGCGGGCGGCAACTGGGGGCAGAGCGAGCTCGCAGAGCTCGCCGGAGCGTTCGCCGGCATCGTCGCGGTGGATATCGCCGACGCGCGCGTCGCGGAGCTCACCGCCGCGCTCGAGAGCCTCGACGGCATCCTCACCGTCACGATCCACTCGGGGAGCGCACCGACCGCTCCGCAGCCCGAGGCATCCCGGACTCTCGCGTTCACCGTCCTGGGAAACGACCGTCCGGGCATCGTCCGCGATGTGACGGCGGCCATCGCCGCACATGCCCTCTCGATCGACACGTTCCGCAGCCGCACGCTCGACGCGCCGATGGCGGGCGGCACCCTGTTCGAAGCGAGCGTCGAGGTGCGCGTTCCCGCCCACGCGGATGCCGGCGAGATCACGCGCGCGCTCGAGGAGCTCGCGGGGGAGATCCAGGTCGACCTCGACGTCGCGCTCTGAACCGCTGGGTCTGTCCCGACCGACGGATCCACCGGCTTCCGGAGGTGATGCCAGCGCCACATCGCATGGTCCATGCCCCCCGCATGCGAAGGTGCGACCGGCCGGTGATGCCGCTAGCCTCAAAGCCGAACCATAGGGACATCGACCGCGCCTCGGCGCACGACGAACGGAACACCATGCGCATCAAGACCACCGCCGGACTCCTCCTCGCCGCCGGTTTCACCGTCGCCGCTCTCACCGGCTGCTCGGGCGGCCAGTCGGTCGCCGAGGCGTGCAGCACGGCGCAGTCGGAGCTCAGCGACGTGCAGACGCAGCTCAGCAGCGTGCAGTCCGACGCCGCGTCGGGCAGCTTCTCGAAGGTCGCGGAGTCGATCGGCGCGCTCGAGGACCGTCTGGACGAGACGGCCGACAAGCTCAGCAACGACGAGGTCAAGGCGGCGGTCGAGGACCTCTCCGACAAGATCGGCGAGTTCGGCGAGACGTTCGAGGGCATCGACGACGGCGACACGGCCGCCCTCGCCGACCGCACCGAGAAGATGACGGATGCCGCCACGGCCGTGCAGGATTCGGGCAAGAAGCTCGACGAGCTCTGCACCGCCTGAGCGACAGCGAAGAGAAGAAGGGGGCGCCGCGTGGGCGGCGCCCCCTTCTTCGTGCCGCGCGAGCGGGCAGTAGCATGGCTGTATGGAACCGGACCGGCTGAGCCACCCCGCGATGGTCGGCGTGTGCCGTCCGACGCGAACGCTGCACGCCTGAGCGGGCGGGGCGCGGGACGCGCTCGAAGCTGAGTAGCCTTGATTCCGAGCCACCTCTCTGGAGAGATTCCCTTGACCGACGTCATCACCCCGGCGGACGTTGACCTTCCCGCCGACGGTTTCGCCCTGTTCCCCGACCGCTCCGTGATCGCCCTCCGCGTCAACGGCGAGCTGAAAGACCTCGCCACCGTCGTGACGACCGGCGATGCCGTTGAGCCGGTGACCGTCGAGAGTGCCGACGGCCTCTCGATCCTCCGCCATTCGACGGCGCACGTGCTGGCGCAGGCGGTTCAGCGCGTCAAGCCGCAGGCGAACCTCGGGATCGGCCCGCCGATCACCGACGGCTTCTACTACGACTTCGGTGTCGACGAGCCCTTCACCCCCGAAGACCTCAAGGCGATCAAGAAGGAGATGGAGCGCATCGTCCGCGAGGGCCAGCGCTTCGTTCGCCGCGTCGTGACCGAGGACGAGGCGCGCGCCGAGATGGCCGATGAGCCGTTCAAGCTCGAGCTCATCGATCTCGCCGGCGGCCCCGGATCGGGTGCGGACGCCGCCGAAGGAGCATCGGTCGAGGTCGGCGCGGGCGAGCTGACGATCTACGACAACGTCACCCGCGACGGCGACACCGCCTGGCGCGACCTGTGCCGCGGCCCGCACGTGCCCTCGACCCGGCTCGTCGGAAACGGCTGGGACCTCACCCGCGTCGCCGGAGCGTACTGGCGCGGCAGTGAGAAGAACCCCCAGCTACAGCGCATCTACGGCACCGCGTGGCCCACGAAGGACGAGCTGCGCGCCTACCAGCACCGCCTCGAAGAAGCCGCCAAGCGCGACCACCGCAAGCTCGGCAAGGAGCTCGACCTGTTCTCGTTCCCCGACGAGATCGGACCGGGCCTCAGCGTCTTCCACCCCAAGGGCGGCATCATCCGCTACGAGATCGAGCGCTACATGCGCGAGCGCCTGCTCGCGAGCGGCTACCAGGTCGTGAACACCCCGCACATCACCAAGGGTGACCTGTTCATGACCTCCGGTCACCTGCAGTGGTACGCCGAGGGCATGTACCCCCCGATGGTGCTGGATGAGATCGTGGATGCCGATGGGCACGTGTCGCGGGAGGGCCAGGAGTATTACCTGAAGCCCATGAACTGCCCGTTCCACAACCTGATCTTCCGCTCGCGCGGTCGGTCGTACCGCGAGCTGCCGCTGCGACTGAGCGAATTCGGCTCGGTCTACCGGTACGAGAAGAGCGGCACCCTCTCGGGCCTCACCCGTGTCCGCGGGATGACCCAGGACGACACCCATATCTACGTCACGCCCGACCAGGTCAAGCGCGAGCTCACCCACTCGCTCGACTTCGTGCTGCAGACCCTCCGTGACTACGGGCTGAACGACTTCTACCTCGAGCTGTCGACGAAGGAGGAGGGGAACCCCAAGTTCCTCGGCCCCGACGAGCTGTGGACCGATGCGACGGAGACGCTCCGCGAGGTCGCGGAGGGCTCGGGGCTCGAGCTCGTGCCCGACCCGGGCGGAGCCGCCTTCTACGGCCCCAAGATCTCGGTCCAGGCACGCGACGCCATCGGACGCACCTGGCAGATGTCGACGATCCAGCTCGACTTCAACCAGCCCGAGCGCTTCGAGCTCGAGTACACCGGCCCCGACGGCGAGAAGCACCGCCCGGTCATGATCCACCGCGCGCTGTTCGGGTCGGTCGAGCGGTTCTTCGCGATCCTCCTCGAGCATTACGCCGGGGCGTTCCCGGTGTGGCTCGCGCCGGTGCAGGTCGTGGGCGTCCCCGTGGCGGAGGAGTTCGCCCCGTACCTCGACGCGATCGTCGAACGCCTGCGCGCCCACGGCGTCCGCGCCGAGGTCGACCACTCCGACGACCGGATGCCGAAGAAGATCCGCACCCACACGACGCAGAAGGTGCCCCTGCAGCTGATCGCGGGGGAGCAGGATCGCTCCGCAGGCACGGTGTCGTTCCGGTTCCGCGACGGCACGCAGCTGGGCGGCATCCCGGTCGACGAGGCGATCGGCAAGATCGTCGCGGCCATCGCGGGCAAGGCCCTCGTGAACACCGCGGAGGATCTCGCGTGAGCTCCCCGGACGACGTCGACGCGCGGCTCGAAGAGGCCAGCGCGTTCGCCGGCGTCCCGGACGGCTTCCAGCGGCTGTGGACCCCGCACCGCATGGTCTACATCAACGCAGGTGCCGACGTGAACCGCGGCGAGGGATGCCCCTTCTGCGCGGCACCGCAGAAGTCGGATGCCGACGGCCTCATCGTCTACCGCGGCACGACGTCGTATGCGCTGCTGAACCTCTTCCCGTACAACTCCGGTCATCTGCTCGTCTGCCCGTACCGCCACATCGCGACCTACGATCAGGCAACGGTCGAGGAGGTCGCGGAGATCGCCGCGATCACGCAGACCGCGATGCGCGTCCTGCGTGAGGTGTCGAACTGCCAGGGGTTCAACATCGGCATGAACCAGGGCGCCGTCGCCGGCGCCGGGGTCGACGAACACCTCCACCAGCACGTCGTGCCGCGGTGGGGGAGCGACGCCAACTTTTTCCCGATCATCGCGCGCACGAAGGCCCTGCCCCAGCTACTGGGCGAGGTGCGCGAGGCCGTGGCATCCGCCTGGCGGATCTGACCGCGCCCACACAGCGACCGGGATCACCGATACGGTCGGGGGAACGAGAGGAATCCCCCCATGGCCATTCACCGCGCCCTCGCGGCGTCCGCAGTGCTCGCCCTGACCCTCGGCGTCGCCGGCTGCTCGCTCATCTCCACCCGCGAGCCGTCCGCCTCGCCGACGCCCACGGTCTCGGAGCCGGAGAAGACGCTGCCGGTCGAGACGCCCAGCCCCGACGCCGGCGCAGACGGGGACACCGGCGACATGGCCGACCGGTTCGCCGAGCGTGACGCGTTCATGGCCGCGCAGCAGCTGCCACTCGACGGCTCACTCCTGACGGCGACGACGCCCGAGCAGAAGGAGTTCATCGCGAACCAGCGCGCGTACATGGAGTCGAACGGCATCGAGTGGAGCGCGGAAGCCGAGTCGATCTACCTCGCCGCCGCCGCGGACGGGTGCGAGACGGCGATCCTCAACGGTCACGAGATCGACACGGCGGACTTCCAGGCGCATGTCGGCAGCTCGCCCCTGTTCGCGGCGGTGCTCTCGGGCCTCGAGGGCGAGAAGCGGACAGCCGGCGAAGCGAATCTCGCGAGCATCATGGTCTACGGCATGGGCTACATGTGTCCCGCTGACGCTCCGCAGTGGCAGGCCGCCTACGACGAGACGTACCGCTGAGTCAGCGCACCTGCGAGACCGCGAACTGCAGCCGCGGATGGGCGTAGAACTCCTGCGCCTCGACGAGCTGGAGTTCGCGCTGCCCGGAATCGTAGGTCGTCTGCAGGAGGTCGTACACGCTCGAGACGGTCTTCGCGAGTGCGTCAGCCGCATTGCCGGAGGCGCGGTAGTGGGCCGTGAAGAGGGCCGCGGTGACGTCGCCTGAGCCGTTCGCCTTCATCGGAATGTGCGGGGTCCGCACGATCCACGCCCCCGCGTCGTCGACGGCGAGCATCTCGATCGTGTCCCGCCCGTCTTCGAGCACCGGTCGCTCGGGGCGCTCGACGCTCGTCACCAGCACCGTCGAGGGGCCCATCGCCCGCGCCGCGTCGACCGACGCGAGGGTCGAGTCGAGGTCGGAGGGCTCGGTCTCGGTGAGAAAGCCCAGCTCGAACTGGTTGGGCGTGATGATGTCGGCGGCGGGCACGACCTTCTCGCGGAGGAGGATGGGGATCGCGGGCGCGACGAAGCAGCCGCTCTTGGCGTTGCCCATCACGGGGTCGCAGGAGTACACGGCATCCGGATTCGCGGCCTTCACGCGCGCGACGGCGTCGAGGATCACGTCCCCGATGCCCTCGCTGCCCTGATAGCCGCTGAGGACGACGTCGGTGCTCGCGAAGGCGCCCCGCTCTTCGACGCCGGTGATCACGTCGCGGACGTCGTCGGGCGAGATCAGCGGGCCACGCCAGGCACCGTAACCGGTGTGGTTGGAGAAGTTCACCGTGTAGACCGGCATGACCTCGACGCCGATGCGCTGCAGCGGGAAGACCGCCGCAGAGTTGCCGACGTGGCCGTACGCGACGGCTGACTGGATGGAGAGGATACGCATGGGTGTCATCCTGCTTTCGGGGGCGGTGGCGGGGAGCCGGTCGCCGCGATCGCCGCGGCGAGGTCGGATGCCAGACGCTCGAGGTCGGCGTCGGACAGGTCGTGGACGGTGAGGCGCAGGTGCCGCGCGGCGGCATCGTCTTCGAGCGCGAACGCGTCACCAGGGCGGGCCAACCAGCCGCGACGCATGAGCTGCTCCGACACATCCCGCGCCGGCGCCGGCAGCGGCACCCAGAGACTGAGACCGTCGCCGGGGGAGACGGCGACGCCCGCCGCGGTCAGCTTCTCGGCGGCGAAGGCGTTGCGCGCGGCATAGTGCGCCGACGCCTCTTCGACCGCCGCGATCGCCTTCGGCTCGGTGAGGAGCGCGTGGCCGAGTCGCTGGAGCAGATGGCTGACCCAGGTCGAGCCCGGGTTCAGCCGGCGGGCCAGTCGCTCGGCGGTGTCCGGGTCGGATGCCGTAATCGCGAGCCCCATGTCGGGACCGAGGAACTTCGACACCGACCGGATGAGTGCCCACCGCTGATGCCCTTCCGGAATGAGCGACTGGTAGGGGCGGGCGGACAGGAGCGAGAAGTGGTCGTCCTCGATCACGAGGACATAGGGGTGATCGGCCAGCACCGCGCGCAGCTCCGCGGCGCGGGCGGCGGAGAGGCTCGCTCCGGTCGGATTTTGGGCGCGGGGAGTCGCGACGACGGCGCGGGCCCCGGCATCCAGCGCCGCGCGGAGCCCGTCCACGGTCATCCCCTCGGCATCCATCGGCACGGGGACGGGGCGATAGCCGCCGAGGCGGACCGTGTTGAGGCTCGCGAGAAAGCACGGGTCCTCGAGGGCGACGGCGTCGTCGCGCGTGAGGGTCTGGGCGAGGAGCCGCTCGATCGCGTCGGACGCGCCCGAGGTGATCGTGAGGCGGAAACCGCGCTCCGGGCCGACCGCCGCGCGCATCCAGTCGGTGGCCCACGCGTCGAGGTCGGGGTCGATGACCGGCTCGCCGTAAAGGACAGGACGCCCGACGATGCGCCCGAGGGCGGCAGTCGGGTCGGGGATGCGGGTGGGGTCGGGGTTCCCGGTGCCGAGGTCGCGCAGAACCGTGCCGGCCGCGAACCCCTCCTGCGCGATGGGGGTCTGCGCGGCGACGCGGGTGCCGGCGCGCCCGCGCGCTTCGACGAGACCGGCCTGGGTGAGGAGGCGGTACGCGGCGACGACGGTGTTCCGGTTCACGCCGAGTTCGTCGGCGAGGGCGCGCACCGGCGGCAGCGCATCTCCGGGCGCGAACACGCCGCGCTCGACGCGCTCGCGGACGCTGTCGGCGATGTCCGTGGCCGAAGCGCCGGAGATCGCGCGGTGCACGGGCACGCCGTGCGCAGACGTCGTCGTCGTCACACTCCGTCTCCTCTCGCGTCCTGCGTGCAGTCTATGTGACAGGCCATGCTACGTTTTGGCCTAGGTCAAACAATCGTGTCGGCGACGACACTCTCATCTCTCCGAGGAGCATGCCCGATGTCCACCGCCACCACCGGATCTTCGCGTGTCAAGCGCGGTCTCGCCGACATGCTGAAGGGCGGCGTCATCATGGACGTCGTCACCCCCGAGCAGGCCCGCATCGCGGAGGACGCCGGCGCCGTCGCCGTCATGGCGCTCGAGCGCGTGCCGGCCGACATCCGCGCCCAGGGCGGGGTGTCGCGGATGAGCGACCCCGACATGATCGACGGGATCATCGAGGCGGTCTCGATCCCGGTCATGGCGAAGGCCCGCATCGGCCACTTCGTCGAGGCCCAGGTGCTGCAGGAGCTCGGCGTCGACTACATCGACGAGTCCGAGGTGCTCTCGCCCGCCGACTATGTGAACCACATCGACAAGTGGGGCTTCACCGTGCCGTTCGTGTGCGGTGCGACGAACCTCGGCGAGGCGCTTCGCCGCATCACCGAGGGCGCGGCGATGATCCGTTCCAAGGGCGAGGCGGGGACAGGCGACGTCTCCGAGGCGATGAAGCACATCCGGAAGATCCGCAGCGAGGTCGCCGCTCTCTCATCACTGTCGAAGGACGAGCTCTACGTCGCGGCGAAGGAGCTGCAGGCGCCCTACGACCTCGTCGTCGAGGTCGCCGAGACCGCCACGCTCCCGGTCGTCATGTTCGTCGCGGGCGGCGTCGCGACCCCGGCGGACGCCGCGATGATGATGCAGCTCGGAGCCGACGGCGTGTTCGTCGGGTCGGGCATCTTTAAAAGCGGCGACCCGGCGGCGCGCGCCGCGGCGATCGTCAAGGCGACGACCTTCTTCGACGACCCGAAGGTCATCGCCGAGGTCTCGCGCGGTCTCGGCGAGGCGATGGTCGGCATCAATGTCACCGACCTCCCCGCACCGCACCGCCTCGCCGAGCGCGGCTGGTGATGCGCACGTCCGCGGTCCGTGGTGGCGGTGTGGGTGTCCCTGTCGTATGGAGCGTGGGACGGGTGATACTTGCTGTGACCTCTGAGACGTCACGGCCGTCTCGCTCCGTACGACTCAACCGCTTCGGTGGCCGGCGATGACGCCGCGGGTCGGCGTGCTCGCCCTGCAGGGCGACGTCCGAGAGCACGCCCGCGTGCTCACGGCGCTCGGCGCCGAGGTGATGCTCGTCCGGCGCCCCGACGAGCTCGGATCGGTCGACGGGCTGGTCCTCCCGGGGGGTGAGTCGAGCGTCATCGACAAACTTGCCCGTTCGTTCGGCATGCAGGGGCCGATCCGGGAGGCGATCGCGGGCGGCCTCCCCGTCTACGGCACGTGCGCCGGGATGATCCTCCTCGCCGACCGCATCGAGAACCCGATCACCGGTCAGGAGAGCTTCGGCGGTCTCGACGTCACGGTGCGGCGGAACGCGTTCGGGGGGCAGGTCGAGTCATTCGAGACCGACCTCACCGTGGCCGGGTTCGACGCGCCCCTCCACGCCGCCTTCATCCGTGCCCCGCTCGTCACGGCGGCCGGATCGGATGCCGAGGTGCTCGCGACGCTACCCGGCGACCTCGGCGGCGGCATCGTCGCCGTCCGGCAGGGGCCGCTGCTCGCGACGGCGTTCCACCCCGAGGTCTCGGGCGAGACGCGCTTCCACGAACTGTTCCTGGACCTCGTGCGCGCCGCGTGAGCGCGACGTCTCGCATGGACGTCCGTCGCGCACCGTAAACTGGCATCCATGTCCGGACACTCCAAATGGGCCACGACCAAGCACAAGAAGGCCGTCATCGACGCACGCCGTGCCAAGTCGTGGGCGAAGCTCATCAAGAACATCGAGGTCGCGGCGAAGCTCGGCGGCCCCGATCTCGCCGGCAACCCGACTCTGTACGACGCCGTCCTCAAGGCGAAGAAGACCTCCGTCCCGAAGGACAACATCGACCGCGCCGTCAAGCGCGGTGCGGGTATCGGCGGCGAGTCGGTCGAGTACACCTCGATCATGTACGAGGGGTACGGCCCGAATGGCGTCGCCCTCATGATCGAGTGTCTGACCGACAACAAGAACCGCGCCGCCGCCGAGGTGCGCACGGCCCTGACCCGCAACGGCGGCACGCTGGCCGACCCGGGTTCGGTTGCGTACAACTTCTCCCGCAAGGGCGTCATCGTCGTCTCGGGCGAGGGCACGACCGAGGATGACGTCATGCTGGCGGTTCTCGAGGCCGGCGCCGAAGAGGTCGAGCCGCACGCCGACGGGTTCGAAGTGATCACGGAGGCCACCGACCTCGTCCCCGTGCGCTCGGCGCTCCAGGATGCCGGGATCGAGTACGAGTCGGCCGACGTCGAGTTCGTCCCGAACCTCAAGGTCGAGATCGACGCCGACACGGCGCGCAAGATCTTCCGTCTCATCGATGCGCTCGAAGACAGCGACGACGTGCAGAACGTCTACAGCAACTTCGACCTCACGCCCGAGGTGCAGGCGGAGCTCGAAGAGGACGAGTGATCGCCGCCGGGGCTCGCCCGGACGCAGTTCGCCTCGCGCGCGTTTCGCAGAGCGGATGCCGACGACACCACGCCTAGCGTGGGGGAGTGGCATCCGCTCTTCGCGTCCTCGGCATCGACCCCGGCCTCACCCGCTGCGGCGTCGGCGTCGTCGACGTGCGCGCCGACCGGTCGGCGTCGCTCGTGCACGTCGGTGTGGTGCGCTCGGGCACCGACCTACCGATCGGGGAGCGCCTCGCCCTCATCGCGGGGGGCCTGCGCGCGATCGTCGGCGAGCATCGCCCCGACGTCGTCGCGGTCGAGCGCGTGTTCGCGCAGCAGAACCGGAACACCGTGATGGGAACGGCCCAGGCGAGCGGTGTCGCGCTCCTCGTCGCCGCCGAGCATGGCCTTCCCGCGGCGACGCACACGCCCTCCGAGGTCAAGGCAGCGATCACCGGGTACGGCACCGCCGACAAGCGTCAGGTGCAGACGATGGTCGCCCGGGTGCTGCGCCTCGACGCCCTGCCGCAACCGGCCGACGCGGCGGATGCCCTGGCGATCGCCCTCTGCCACGCGTGGCGGCGCGGCGCGCCCGGCACCGCGGTCGACGGGACCACCCTGACTCCCGCGCAGCGTGCGTGGGCCGACGCGGAGCGCGCCACGCGACGCTGACCGCATCCGACCTCGCCACGAGCCCCTGCGTGTCGGTCGAACAAACGTCCGAACCCGGCTTTAGGCTGGGGCGATGATCTCCTCGCTGCGCGGCCGCGTGCTGCATTCGGATGCCGAGTCGGCGATCGTCGAAGTGGGCGGCGTCGGCTTCGGGGTAGCCGTTCCCGCACCCCTGGCCCGGACGTTGCGCGTCGGCGAGGACGCGTTCCTCCACACGAGCCTCGTCGTGCGCGACGATGCTCTCTCGCTCTTCGGGTTCGCCGAGCGCGACGAGCTCGAGACGTTCACCCTGCTGCTCAGCGTCTCCGGCGTCGGTCCGAAGTCGGCGCTCGGCGTCCTCTCCGCCTTGAGCGTCGCGCAGATCGCCGAGGCCGTCGCCGCGGAGGACGACGCACCGTTCCGCCGCGTCTCGGGCATCGGCCCCAAGACCGCGAAGCTCATCGTCGTGCAGCTCGCCGGCAAGCTGCACACCCCGGCCCCGGGCGCGACGGCATCCGCCGCCACGGGCGCTGCGACGACCGCGATCGCCGGCCAGGTCGTCGCAGCGCTCGTCGCCCTCGGGTGGAACGAGCGGGTGAGCACCGAGACGGTGCACGAGATCACGCAGGATGCCGCGGCGTCCGACCTCGCCTCCGTTCCCGCGCTCCTGAAGCTCGCGCTCGCGCAGCTGGGACCGAGCCGGACGGAGCGCTCACGTGTCTGAGTCGCCGATCGATCCCACTCGCGACCCGGGGCTCGCCGAGGACGACAGCGAGCTCGCCGTCGAGGGGGCGCTCCGCCCGACGTCGCTGGCGGAGTTCGTCGGTCAGCAGAAGGTGCGCGGGCAGCTGCAGCTTCTGCTCGACGCGGCCCGCATCCAGGAGCGCGCTCCCGACCACATCCTGCTCTCCGGCCCGCCCGGTCTGGGCAAGACGACCCTCGCCATGATCGTCGCCCACGAGAGCGGACGCCCGTTGCGCCTCTCGAGCGGCCCGGCGATCCAGCACGCCGGAGACCTGGCCGCGCTGCTGTCGAGCCTCGTGCCCGGCGAGGTGCTCTTCATCGACGAGATCCACCGCATGGCGCGCTCGGCCGAGGAGATGCTGTACCTCGCGATGGAGGACTTCCGCATCGACATCATGGTGGGCAAAGGCGCGGGCGCGACCAGCATCCCGCTCGACCTCGCCCCCTTCACGCTCGTCGGGGCGACGACCAGGTCGGGTCTGCTGCCGAACCCGCTCCGCGACCGTTTCGGTTTCACGGCGCACCTCGAGTACTACGAACCCGAAGAGCTCGAGCGGGTCATCGCGCGCTCCGCGACCGTCCTCGGCGTCGACGTGCCGCCGACCGCACGCGAGGAGATCGCGCGCCGCTCACGCGGTACACCGCGCATCGCGAACCGGCTTCTGCGACGCGTCCGCGACTATGTCATCGTCCACGGTGGTGCCTCGGGCGCCGCGACCGAGTCCGACGTCGCCGCAGCTCTCGATCTGTACGACGTCGACGAGATCGGCCTCGATCGCCTCGACCGGGCAGTGCTGGATGCCGTCGTCCGCCGCTTCCGCGGCGGCCCGGTCGGACTCTCGACGCTCGCCGTCACGGTCGGCGAGGAGGCGGAGACGATCGAGTCGGTCGTCGAGCCGTACCTCGTCCGCATCGGCTTGCTCGGGCGCACTCCGCGCGGGCGCGTCGCGACTCCGGAGGGGTACGCCCACCTGCGCGTCGCGCAGCCGGGGGAGGCGCTGAGACTCGATGACCTATAATCGCTGAAGGCTCCTCGCCGCCTTCTTCGCGCCGCCGTCCTCTGGCACGCACGCCCCGAAAGGTTCGACCCCATGGATATCCTTCTGCTCGTCGTCATGGCGGCGTTGCTCGTCTTCATGTTCTGGAGCTCGCGCCGCCGCGCGCAGCGGATGAAGGCCGAGCAGGAGGCGAAGACGCGCGCGATGGTGCCCGGCGTCAAGGTCCTGCTGCAGGGCGGCCTCTACGGCACGCTCATCTCCTACGACAACGACGATCTGTCCAAGCCCGCGCACGTCGAGCTCGCGCCCGGCGTCGAGGTGGAGGTGCACACCCAGGCGATCCTCCGTGTCGTCGACGAGGAGGAAGGCACCGTCACAGAGGACGAGTTCGCCGAGGCGGAGTCCGACGAGGCCGAGTACCTCGCCGATGTCGCCGACGGTCAGGTCAGCTCCCTTAGCGACGACCAGGCGCGCGCCCGTGCCGAGGCCGCGAAGACCGCGGACGCGTCCGCATCGTCCGAGCCGGCCGACCTCGGCGACACGCCGCAGGACAAGCCCCAGGCCTGACACACCGCCCGCATTTCGCGGCGTCTCGAAGAAAGCTGACCCTCCGTGGCCACACCCACCCCTGTGCGTCATGCCTGGCGCGCACTGACAGCCCTGCTCGCCATCACCGTGGTGCTGTTCGGCATCAACGCGCTCGGCGTCTACGTGTTCAAGGATGCCGAGGGCAACCCCGCGAGCTCCTGGCTGCCCGAACTCGCCCTCGACCTCCAGGGCGGCACGCAGATCGTCCTCGAGGCGAAGACGCCCGACGGGACGACGCCGACGCCCGAGCAGATGAACCAGGCGGCGGCCATCATCCGCCAGCGCGTCGACGCGTCCGGCGTCGGCGAGACCGACATCACGACGCAGGCCGGCAACCAGATCGTCGTGCAGATCCCCGGCCCCGCCGACGAGGAGACGCGCGACCGCATCGCGGCATCCGCCCAGATGCAGCTGCGCGCCGTGCTCTACACGACCGCCGCGAGCACCACCTACGTCGGCGAGGACGGCAACCAGACCCCGTACCCGACGCCCGATCCCTCGCTCGAGTCGTCCCCCACCGCGGCGCCCACCGACGGCAGCGACATGAACTGGGTCACTCCCGCGCTGCAGGCGAAGTTCCTCGCGTACGACTGCGCCGACGAGACGAACGACCCGTCGAACCAGCCCAAAGACCAGCCGCTCATCGCCTGCGACCCGCAGGGCACCGCGAAGTACCTGCTCGGTCCGGTCGAGCTCGACGGCTCGGCGATCTCCGACGCCACCGCAGGCATCAACAGCCAGACCGGACAGTGGGTCGTCAACATCGTCTTCGACGGTGAGGGCACGGAGATCTTCGCAGGTGTCAGCAAGCGCCTGTACGCCTTCACCCAGGCGGGGGAGACGCCGCGCAACCAGTTCGCCTTCGTCCTCGACGGGTCGGTCATCTCCGCCCCGTCCATGAACGGCGTGATCACCGACGGCAAGCCGCAGATCTCCGGCTCCTTCGATCAGGATTCCTCGAAGGTCCTCGCCGATCAGCTGAAGTACGGCGCGCTGCCGCTCAGCTTCGAAGTGCAGAGCACCAACTCGATCTCCGCGACGCTCGGCTCCCAGCAGCTCCAGATCGGCCTCATCGCGGGCCTCATCGGCCTCGCCCTCGTCGCCCTGTACTCGCTGATCGTCTACCGCGCACTCGGCTCGGTGATCATCGCCTCACTCGTCGTGATGGGTGTGCTCACCTACATCACGCTGTGCATCCTCGGCTGGCGCATGGGATTCCGCCTGTCGCTCGCCGGCGTCGCGGGCCTGATCGTCACGATCGGGTTCACGGCCGACTCGTTCATCGTGTACTTCGAACGCATCAGAGACGAACTGCGCGACGGAAAGTCGATCACGAGCGCCGTCGAGGACGGCTGGGGCAGAGCGAAGCGCACGATCTACATCTCGAAGTCGATCAACATCCTCGCCGCAGTGGTGCTCTACATCCTCGCCGACGCGACGGTGAAGGGCTTCGCGTTCACGCTGGGCCTCACGACGCTCATCGACATCCTGATCTTCATCCTCTTCACCCACCCGGTGATGCAGCTTCTCGCCCGCACCCGGTTCTTCGGTGGGGGGCACACGCTGTCGGGGCTCGACCCCGAAGCCCTCGGCGCCGTGTACCGCGGTCGCGCGCAGTTCCGCACCCCCGTCGCCGCGACCTCGGCGAAGGGCTCGGCGGCGCGCCGCGCAGGCCGCTCGCGCGGTGAGGCGGAGAAGCGCCAGACGATCGCCGAACGCAAGCAGGCCGAACTCGCCGCCGGTGCCTCCGCGCCGGCCAAGGGCGCAGCCGCAGGCAAGGGCAGCACGACCACGACGGAGGGGGACGACTGATGCGCTCCATGAACGAGCTCGGCAACGACCTCTACACCGGCAAGACCTCCTTCCCGTTCGTCGGCAAGCGGCGCACCTGGTTCATCATCGCGGCGCTCCTCGTGATCGGCGCGGCGCTCGTGCCGCTCATCCGTCCGATCCAGTTCTCCATCGAGTTCACCGGCGGATCGCAGTTCACCGTGAGCGGCGTCAGCGAGGCGGACCAGTCCCTCGCCACCGAGGCCGTGCAGTCGGTCGTTCCCGACGCGACCACGAAGGTGACCACGATCGGCGGAGCCGATGGCGAGCAGTCGATCCGGGTGCAGACCGATCAGATGACGGATGCCGAGACCCGTGCGGTCTCGGCGGCGCTGTCCGAGGCCTACCAGGTGCCGGCCGACGAGGTGAGCTCGTCGTTCATCGGCCCGAGCTGGGGTCAGGACGTCACGCGCCAGTCGCTGTGGGGCCTCGCGATCTTCCTCGCGTTGACGTTCATCATCCTCGCCGTGTACTTCCGCACGTGGAAGATGTCGGTCGCTGCGATCATCGGCCTCCTCGACGTCCTCATCGTCACGGTCGGCATCTACGCGCTCTTCGGCTTCGAGATCTCCCCGGCTGCCGTGATCGGGTTCCTCACGATCCTCTCCTACTCGCTGTACGACACCACCGTGGTGTTCGACAAGATCCGCGAGAACACCCGAGACGACGGGGAGCAATCCAGTCGCACGTTCGGCGAGTCGGTGAACCTCGCGGTGAACCAGACGCTGATCCGATCGATCAACACGACGGTGGTCGCCGCGCTCCCGACCGGAGCGATCCTGTTCATCGGCGCCCTGTGGCTGGGAGCGCAGACGCTGACGGACATCTCGCTGTCGATCTTCGTCGGAACGATCGTCGCGGCGTACTCCACGCTGTTCGTGGCCGCCCCGCTGTACTCGCTCTTCCGCGAGAACGAGCCGGAGATCAAGGCCCGCGATCAGCGCGTGCTCGCCGCGCGGGAGCGCGCAGCGCTCGAGACCGCCTGAACGCCGCACCTGTCGGCCGGGCGTAGCATGGTGAGACTGTTCCAGGCGGAGGTGAGCGCATGACCGAGACGGCGCGCACGTCTGCCCAGGGCGGCGGCAACTCAGCCGCGCCGCAGCAGACCTCGTCGCTGCGCCGTCTCGTTCCGCGGATCTTCTCGCGGACGCCGACCCGCAACGGCGTGGAGCAGCTCGTCCGCACCGTCCGCACCCATCACCCCAAGGGCGACGTCGCCGTCATCGAGCGCGCCTACCAGGTCGCCGCGCGCGCCCACGCGTCGCAGAAGCGTCAGAGCGGCGAGCCGTACATCACGCATCCGCTCGCCGTCGCGCAGATCCTCGCAGATCTCGGCCTCGGGCCGCGCGCGGTCGCCGCCGCGCTCCTGCACGACACCGTCGAGGACACCGACTACTCACTCGAACAGCTCACCGCCGAGTTCGGCGACGAGGTCGCGATGCTCGTCGACGGCGTCACGAAGCTCGACAAGGTCAAGTACGGCGACGCCGCGCAGGCCGAGACCGTCCGAAAGATGATCGTCGCGATGTCCAAGGACATCCGTGTGCTGCTCATCAAGCTCGCCGACCGCCTGCACAATGCCCGCACGTGGGGATTCGTCCCGCCGGAGAAGGCCGCGAAGAAGGCGACCGAGACACTCGAGATCTACGCCCCGCTGGCGCACCGTCTCGGCATCCAGGCCGTCAAGAGCGAGCTCGAGGACCTCTCCTTCGCGGTCTTGCACCCGAAGCTCTACGCCGAGATCGACAGCCTCGTGAAGCAGCGCACCCCGCAGCGCGAAGAGTACGTGCACACCGTCATCGACGCCGTCGAGTCGGATCTCCGCGACCTCCGCATCCGGGGCCGGGTCATGGGGCGCCCGAAGCAGTTGTACTCCGTGTACCAGAAGATGGTCGTCCGCGGCCGCGAGTTCGACGACATCTACGACCTCATCGGCATCCGCGTGCTCGTGAACACCGTCCGCGACTGCTACGCAGTGCTGGGGGCGATTCATGCGCGCTGGACGCCGATTCCAGGACGCTTCAAGGACTACATCGCCACTCCGAAGTTCAACCTCTACCAGTCGCTGCACACGACCGTGATCGGCCCCGGAGGGCGCACGGTCGAGATCCAGATACGCACCAACGAGATGCACCAGCAGGCCGAGTACGGCGTGGCGGCGCACTGGAAGTACAAGGAGCGGATGTCGGGCCGGCACACCGACACGAAGTCGGTGGACGCCGACATGGCATGGCTCGCGCACATCTCCGACTGGCAGGCCGAGACGGCCGACCCGGGAGAGTTCCTCGACTCGCTGAGGTTCGAGATCGGCGCGAAGGAGGTCTACGTCTTCACCCCGAAGGGGCGGGTGATCGGGCTCCCCGCCGGCGGCACCCCCGTCGACTTCGCCTACGCCGTCCACACCGAGGTCGGTCACCGCACGATGGGCGCGAAGGTCAACGGACGGCTCGTGCCGCTGGAGACGCCGCTCAACTCCGGCGATGTCGTCGAGGTGTTCACCTCGAAGAATCCGGATGCCGGGCCCAGCCAGGACTGGCTGACCTTCGTCAAGTCGACGCGTGCGCGCAACAAGATCCGCGGCTGGTTCACGAAGGAGCGCCGCGAGGAGGCGGTCGAGCAGGGCAAGGATGCCATCGCGCGCGCCATGCGCCGGCAGAACCTGCCCCTTCAGCGCCTCATGAACCAGGACTCGTTCACCGAGGTCGCGCACCAGCTGCGCTACGAGGACGTCACCGCCCTCTACGCCGCCGTCGGCGAGGGGCACGTGTCGACGCAGTCGGTGATCGAGAAGGTGACGGCGCTCGTCAGCTCCGAAGAGGACACGTCCACCGGGCCCATCGAGATCCCGCACGTGGGACGCTCGAAGGCGCCGCGCGGCGGCGACTCGGGTGTGCTCGTCCGCGGCGCCCCCGACATCCTGGTGAAGCTCGCGAAATGCTGCACGCCTGTTCCCGGCGACGAGATCGTGGGATTCGTCACGCGGGGCAGCGGCGTCTCGGTGCACCGCGCGGACTGCACGAACGTGAAGTCGCTCCTCGACGACCCCGAGCGCATGATCGACGTCTCGTGGGCGCCGACCACCAAGAGTGTCTTCCTCGTGCACATCCAGGTCGAGGCGCTCGACCGCTCGGGTCTGCTGAGCGACATCACTCGGGTCCTCAGCGAGCACCACGTCAACATCCTGTCGGCGTCGGTGCAGACGAACAACGACCGGCTCGCCCTCAGCCGCTACGTGTTCGAGATGGGCGATATCGTCCATCTCGACCGTGTCCTCAACGCCGTCCGGCGCATCGACGCGGTCTACGACGTCTACCGCGTCACCTCCTCCTGACCGTCAGGTCCGTCAGGCGCGTCACGTCATCCGGCCGTCACGGGCAGCCCATGCCATGCCCGGAGGAACGCGACCGCGGGGCGCTTGTGCGGTCGCGAACCGCGCGCCAGCACCTCGATGGCGGCGTCGCGCACACGCGCGTCCCACCGCAGCATCGCTTCGACATACGCGCCGAGGTCCTCCCCGCGCTGGAGCCCGCGGACGAGGTCCGCCAGGGTCCGCGCGGGCGTCGTGACCCAGACGCCGCCGATCAGCTCGTCGTCACCTGCGCCGAGGAGCTGGTCTCGGTAGAGCAGGCGGGCATCGACGACGTGGTGCACGCGGGCCACCGTGCGACGCTGGACGGTGTGCCGCTCCGGGGCGTCGGGGACGGCGCCGTGCACCCACGCCGCGCTCTCGCGGATGAGGGCGAGGCCCTCCGGCATCCGTCGGCGCAGCGAACCGGCGCGGAGGTCACGGGTCTCGACCGCGTCGGCCGGCATGTACGCCTCACCGACTTCGACCACGTCGCCGTCCAGGCGCGCGCTCGCGAGCTCTGCGGCCGACAGACGGTCTCCGGCGAAGTAGAGGAACGGCGAGGACATGACTGGCAGTGTGCCAGGCCCGCACCCACGTGCGCGCGCCGTTCGGGCGATCTGTGGATGAACGCGCGAAACGCGCTCCTGTGGAGGAGCCGGTGGTCAGCCCCGCGCCGCGTCAGCCGCCGAGGGCGGTGAGCCACGCCTTCCGCGCCTCGAGCGCCTCGGTCGCGCGGGCGATCGCCGCGGCATCCTTCGCCGCCGTCGCCTTCGCGAGGTCGTCCTCGAGGCCGGCGATCGCGTCGCGCAGCTGCTGCGTCATGTCGTTCTGACGCGCCTTGGTCTCGGGGTTGTCGTTCTTCCACGCGGCGTCCTCGCGGGCCTTGAGAGCCTGCTCGATCTTGCGGAGGTCGTCGTCGAGCGCGCGCTCGGCGTCGCGGGGGAAGATGCGGCCGATCTCATCCCACCGGCGCTGGATGCCAGTCAGGAGCGTGCGCGCCTTCGCGTTGTCCTTCTCCTTCGAGACGGCGGCCGCCTCGACGAGGAGCGCGCGCTTGGCCTCGATCTTCTCCTTCGACTCCTCGGCGTCGGCGAGCTCGCGCCCGGCGCGGGCGGCATACAGAGCGTCGCCGGCGGCCTTGAAGCGCGCCCAGAGCGCGTCGTCGGCCTTCTTGCCGGCGCGACCCGAGGTCTTCCACTCGTCGAGGAGGGTGCGATAGGCGGGGATGCCGTCCTCGCCCTTCGCGATCAACGCCTCCGCCCGCTCGACGAGGCGGGCCTTGCTGTCGCGCGCGGCCTTGTGCTGCTCGTCGAGGCCCGCGTAGAACTCGCGGCGCGCCTTGTCGAGTGTCGCGCGGGCGTCACGGAAACGCTTCCAGAGCTGCTGTCCGGTCGACTTGGGCAGCCGCGCGGCGGTCGCCTGATGCGCCTGCCACTGCTCGAAAAGGGCCGTCACCTCCGCCGAGGTCTGCTTCCACTGGATCGACTTCGGGTCGCGCGCGGCGATCGCCTCGATCTTCTCTACGAGGGCGGTCCGCTCGGCGATTGCGGCGTCGACGGCGGCCCGCTGGGCCTGCGCCTCTTCGGCAGATGCCTCGGAGAGGGTCGCGTCGAGCGCATCGAGACGGCTCACGAGCGCCGCGAGGTCGCCGACGGCCGCGGCGCCGACGACGCGCTCGCGCACGGTGCGCGACGTGGAGCGGAGGTCGGATGCCGAGGCACCGCCGCCGCGGTGGCGCGTCTCGAGGAGGGTCACTTCGCCCGCGAGGTCGGCGTACTTGCGCTCGAAGTAGGCGAGGGCCTCTTCGGGGGTGCCGTCGGGGTACTGACCGACGACACGCCACTCGTCGCCCTCGCGAACCGAGACGGTGCCGTCGTCGTCGACGCGGCCGAAGGACTCGGCGGGCGCCGTGGCCACGGGGGTGACCGGTGACCGGCGCGCGGGCGGGCGCGGCACGGGAACGCGCGCCGGGCTCGGCGCGGGTCCGGGCGTCGGGGCGTCGGACGTCGGGGCGGCGGGGGCGACATCCGAGGCGATGAGCCCTGCGACGGTGGCGTCGAGTTCGGCGTCGGCGGCCTCGGCGTCCTCGGCATCCGCGACGGCGCGGGCGGCCTCGAGCTCGGCGGCGGCCTCGATGACCTCTCCCTCGACGACGTCCTGTGCGGCGGCCTCGGCTGCCTCGGGCTCGCCCTCGACGACCTCGATGCGGACGATGTCGATGACGGCCGTCGATGAGGCATCCTCCGACACGGCCTCGGGCGCCGTCTCGGCGGCGTCCGCACTCTCGGGCGCGACGGGCTCGGAGGCGGCCGTCTCGTCGTTCGTGGGAGCAGTGGCGTCAGTCACAGGTAGCACCTCGTCGCGGCTCGCGCCGCCTGGGGTCGGACGACTCGGCGGGGCAGGCATGCACCGGCCGGTCGGCACGGGGATTTCGGTCGGCCAACAGCCTATACGTCACCGGCGTCCGGCACCCTGGTGCGGCGCGTCAGGGTGCGGGCGTCTCGGTGGGTGGGGGAGTCTCGGCAGGTGTCGGCTCGATCGGCGTCGGCTCGACAGCCGGGGCGGTCGAACCCGACGGCGACGGCGTCGGGGAGGGCACCGGCGCGCCCGGGCCTGCGCTGAAGTACGCGATCTGGCCGCCGATGATCGCGAGGAGCAGGATGCCGCCGCCGATCCCGGCGATGAGGTTGTCGCGGCGCCGACGGGTGATGAGTCCGTCGTGGAACTCCTGACGCGCGTGGTACAGCCGCGCGCGCTCCTTCTCCTCGCGGGACTGCTTCTTTCCTGAACCCGACGCCACAGGGACCTCCTCCGGTTCCCGGTCGTCCGGGCCGCATGAATCCTAACGCGAGAAGGGAGCCCCGCCCCGGCGCCGATGTCCGACGTCGCGATTAGCCTGGAGGGGTGGCACAGGCATCCGCGCTCTTCCAAGGTCAGACTCCGCTGGCCGTGCGGATGCGTCCCACCTCGCTCGACGAGGTTGCGGGCCAGGGCCATCTGCTCCGCCCGGGGTCGCCGCTCGTCGCCCTCGCCGACCCCGAGGGGAGCGCGAAGAACGCCGTCTCGGTGATCCTGTGGGGTCCGCCGGGAACCGGCAAGACGACACTCGCACAGGCGATCGCCCGCACCTCCGGGCGCAGGTTCGTGGAGCTGTCCGCCGTGACGGCAGGCGTCAAAGATGTGCGCGAGGTCATGCAGGACGCCATGACGCAGCGCGACCTCTATGGACTCTCGACGATCCTCTTCCTCGACGAGATCCATCGTTTCACCAAGGCCCAGCAGGATGCCCTGCTCCCCGGCGTCGAGAACGGATGGGTCATCCTCATCGCGGCGACGACGGAGAACCCGTCGTTCTCGGTGATCTCGCCGCTGATGTCGCGTTCGCTCCTGCTGACGCTGCAGCCGCTGACCGACGATGACCTCGGCCTGCTGATCGATCGCGCCGTCGGTGATCCGCGTGGGCTCGCCGGCGCCGTCACCCTCGATCCGGCGGCGCGCGCGGCGCTCGTCCAGCTCGCCTCCGGCGATGCACGGCGTGCGCTCACCTCGCTCGAAGCGGCGGCCTCGATGGTCGGCGAGGAGGGCGGCACGATCACCGCCGAGCAGGTCGCACAGGCCGTCGATCGGGCGCTCCTGCGCTATGACAAGCAGGGCGACGAGCATTACGACGTCATCAGCGCCTTCATCAAGTCGATCCGGGGGTCCGACGTCGACGCCGCGATCCACTATCTCGCCCGCATGATCGAGGCGGGCGAGGATCCGCGCTTCATCGCCCGGCGCCTCGTCATCGCCGCCGCCGAGGACATCGGCCTCGCCGACCCGCAGGCTCTCGTCATCGCGACCGCCGCGGCCGACGCCGTCGCCTTCATCGGCATGCCCGAAGGCCGTATCCCGCTCGCCGAGGCGACGGCCTACCTCGCGACGACCGCGAAGTCGAACGCCGCCTACCTCGCGATCGACAAGGCGATCGCCGATGTCCGCGCGGGTGGATTCGGCCGCGTGCCGACACACCTGCGCGATGCCCACTATCCAGGCGCGAAGCGGCTCGGCCATGGCAAGGGCTACATCTACCCGCATGATCTCGAGGTGGGGGTCGCGACCCAGCAGTATCTCCCCGATGAACTACGCGGCACGCACTACTACGAGCCGACGGGACGCGGCCTCGAGCGCGACATCGGCGCGCGCGTCGAGAAGATCCGCAAGATCCTCGGCGATTAGCTCCGTCGCCGCCTGGCGCCCTTCGCGCGCCGGTTCGAGTGTCGGCCGCGTGGCGTCCGGGCACCTCGGGCGGCGGTCAGCATCCGGGTGCGCGGGGGTTTTCGGTGCAGGTCTTGTCGACGAGGGCGGTGCGGGCTTCGACGATCTGGATGTCCATGGCGGGGGTCGGGATCTCGAGGACCCCGGCGATGGGGTACCAGCCGGTCCCGAAGGTGTATTCGGCGCTGTACTGCACCACGGCGTGGGCGGTGTAGGTGCCGCGGGTCCCGTAGGCGTGGCTGGTGGGCGTCGCGCTGAACTGGGGGACGGCGAGGTCGGTCCAGGTCGCGCCCCCGTCGGGGGCGGTGCGGGTGGTGCCATCGCCGTGGTGGAAGATCACCGCGGTGGGGGTGAAGCGGACGGTGAGGGGGGAGCCGAGGAGGGTGCCGTCCTGCTGGTGGGTTGCGGCGTCGACGACGAAGTTCACGGGCATCCCGACGATCCCGACCCCGTCGGGTTCGTCGACGAGCGGAAGGGATGCCGGGGCGAAGGAGGCGACGTCGGACAGGGTCGGGGTGATCGTGGCGGGAGTGGGGTCGGAGGGTGAGGCGACGAACTCTTCGCAGAGGTTCGCGTCGTTCGCGGGGCACGCGACCGGCACCGGGTCGCCGGGGCGCGGGACGTAGGGGACGTACGGGTCTGCGATGAGGCCGCCCTGGCCACCGCCCCCCGAACCGCCGGTACCCACCCCTGGGCTCGTGGCCCCGATTTCGACGGTCGACCCGTCGCTGCTGATCGTGGGACAACCCACCCAACTGGCAGAGCCGTCGCAGTTGGGTGCCGCCTCCGTCAAGCCCATGAATGAGGCAACGAGCACGATGGTCAACCACATGCGATGTCCGCCGACACTTGGCTTGACGCAATCAGCAGGCCGGTATCCGTTTGCGCCCGCACAAAGGTCACATTGAGCGGTTGTTGGTCCGGGCGGCCCTCTGACCTGACCACTTCCCCCGATGCGTCTTTCACTCTCACGTTCGTCACATCTAGGCATAGGCGAACAGACACCTGCCCAGTGGAGCTGTCAACAGCAGCGGGCTCAACCCGGGCGACCGTTGTATCGCCTTCTACAGTGAATCCATCAGCGTGCATCGTTGACAGAGACTTCTTCTCTGAAGCCAACGCGTCCCCGGCTAGCGTCGCGAACACCGGTTCGAACGTAACGGGATCGCTGAGGTCGACCTCGTTAAGTGCATCGACATAAGCCCGATAGGTCGCCTCTGCCGCCTCGAACGCCTCCTCCTCGGACGCGAACCCCGTCGGGGTCGGCGTGGGTGCGGGCTCGGGGGAGCAGGCGGTGGTCAGCGCCGCGGCGAGGAGCAGCGCTCCACCCGTCATCGCCCATCGGTGCTGTCGTCGCATGGTCCATACCGTAGCCAGAGGCATCCGACATCCCGCCGGATTATCCACAGGGAGTCCTCGGGCATGCGGGAGGGGCGCGGCACAGGAGAGCAGTCCAGAGCCGGGGTGGGATGATCGACGGATGCCGGAGAACGCCGCCCCCTGGACGAAGCTCGACGAGGCCGTCGCCTACGACGGGTACACGCGCGTGCGCCGCGACCGGTACCGCCTGCCGGACGGCTCGGAGAGCGACTGGGACGTGCTCGTCCAGCCCGACACCGTCGCCGTCCTGGCGCTGACCACGACGGGGAAGGCGCTGCTGTTCGATCAGTATCGCGTCGGGCCCGAGCGCGTACTGAGCGAGCTTCCCGGCGGACTCGTCGACGCGGGGGAATCACCGCGCGAGGCCGCGCTGCGGGAGCTGCGCGAAGAGACCGGTTTCGCGCCCGCAGTGGACTACGTCGCGCCGGGCGAATGGGCCGGCGCGAACTCGACGCGCCGGAAGACCATCGTGATCGCCGTCGACTGCGCGAGAGTGGCCGAACCCACCTGGGAAAGCGGAGAGACGGGCCGCGTCCACGAGGTCGGCCTCGAGCGCCTCATCGCCCACCTGTTCGCGGGCGATCTGAGCGACGCGGGGGAAGCACTGCGTGCCCTGCTGCTGTTCCTGCGCGCCGACGTCGACCACCCCGCGCTCGCGCGGGCGCAGAAGCGCCTCGGTGCGATCCTCGCCGAGGTGCTCAGTGCGACGCCCGCGGCCCGTGCGCCGCAACCGGAAGACCCCGCGGACGCCGCGTTCGACGCGTTCTGGGAGTTGGTCGACCTCTCCGATGGGGCGGCCGGACGTCGCGACCTCGAGGACGTCCTCGTCACGCACCCGGTGTCGCCGTCACGCGCCGCGTACGAGCGCGGGTCGCTCCACGACTCACTCGGCGAAGAGGATGCGGCCATCCCGCTCTACCGCGCCGCCCTCGCGGACGAGCTGCCCGCGCCGCTCCGCACTCAAGCCACGATCCAGCTCGCCAGCTCGCTCCGGAACGTCGGCGACGCCTCCGGGGCGATCGCGTTGCTGCGCGGCATCCCGACGGACGACCCTCTCGCCGACGCGGCCGCGGGCTTCCTCGCCCTCGCCCTGCATTCCGACGACAAGGGCACCCGCGCGCTCGAGATCGCGCGGGTGCCCTCGCGCCGCACCTGCCGCGCTACCGACGCGCGGTCGACGCGTACGCGGGCGAGCTCGAGAAGCCGGGCCGGGTCCGGGCCATCTCGGTCGGCATCCTCGTCCGCGACGGTCACGTGCTGCTCGAGGAGTACGCGGGCGACGAGGTGCACGGCCCGTTCCTGCGCGCGCCCGGCGGCGGCATCGAGTTCGGCGAGACCGCGTCCGAGGCCGTGCGTCGCGAGTGGCGCGAAGAGCTTGACGCGGTCGTGACGGATGCCGTGCCCCTGCGCACCTCGGAGAACATCTTCGACGCGCACGGCACACGCGGGCACGAGATCGTGCACACATTCCGCGTCGAGGCGCCCGCGTTCTCCCTGCCCGTCGGCGCGCGCCTCGCCGTCCGCGACAGCGTCACGACGGTCGCCTGGTACCCCGTCTCGACGCTCGAGAACGCCGGTCTGCCGGTCTACCCGCCGGGGATCGTCGACCTCGTCTCCGGCGTCGACGGAGCGGACTGAGCGTGTCGGCCATCGTCCTCGGCGCGGTCTGCGTCGTCCTCCTGAACCTCTACGCCGCCACGCTCGTCCTCCTGCGCTCGCGTGTGTACGGGGTGACGCTCTACCGGCCCATGATCACGAACATCGGCCTGTCGTTCGCGCCGGTGTTGGTGGTCGTGGTGTTCGGGCTGGGGCTCGCGCTGCTCACTCCGCTCCTCGACGTGACCGCGGAGCTCCACACGAACATCGCCGCGGCTCTCCTGTGGCTGTACCTCATCGCCGCGACCGGCGTGTGGCTGCTGTTCTTCCCGAACTCCGTCTACCTCATCACCGAACTGAACTTCAGCCATCGGGCCGAGACGACGCCCGTCCCGCTCTGGTACGACATCGTGCAGACCCTCGCGCTGACGCTGTCGGGCATCGCGAACGCGGTCCTCAGCCTCGGCGGCATGCAGACGGTGTTCATCGTGATCCTGAACGATCCGGATGCCGACGTCATCACCCCGAGCAGCTGGATGTTCGCCGGCATCGTCATCGTCCTCGGGGCGATCGGCGTGTATCTCGGCCGCTACCTGCGCTTCAACAGTTGGGACGTGCGCCACCCGGCCTCGATGGCACGCAAGCTCGGCGCGCATCTGGGGCAGCGCGGCAAAGCCCTCGAGGCGGGCGGTTTCGTGCTGACCCACGCGCTCCTCATCGCCCTGCTGTACGTGCCGCTGTACGCCCTGGCGTGGTCGGCGCTGGCGGCTCCGAGCCGCTGACGGGTCTCTGATAGACTTGATCGGCTCGAAACCCAGTTTTCGGGCATCCCCCTCTTCTGATCAAGACCTCTCGGCGTGCCCCGGCGTGCAGTCCGAGCAGGGAGAAGAGCGGGAGATACGTCCGCGAGCCGTGACAGACACGGCCGCGTCACCAGAAGGAGAGCTTCGTGGCAACGAAGTCCCAGGACCGCCGCAAGGTGCGCCTCTCGCGCGCGCTCGGCGTCGCCCTCACCCCCAAGGCCGCCCGCTACCTCGAGAAGCGTCCCTACGCTCCGGGCGAGCACGGCCGTTCCAAGCGCAAGCAGGACAGCGACTACGCCGTCCGTCTGCGTGAGAAGCAGCGTCTGCGCGAGCAGTACGGCATCCGCGAGAAGCAGCTGCGCAACACGTTCAACGAGGCCCGTCGCAAGGACGGCCTGACCGGTGAGAACCTCGTCGAGCTGCTCGAGATGCGTCTCGACGCGCTCGTGCTCCGCGCCGGCATCGCCCGCACCACCGCGCAGGCCCGCCAGCTCGTCGTGCACCGTCACATCCTCGTCGACGGCCAGCTCGTCGACCGCCCCTCGTTCCGCGTGAAGCCGGGCCAGCTCATCCACGTCAAGGAGAAGAGCGAGGGTCTCGAGCCCTTCCAGGTCGCCGCAGCCGGTGGCCACGCCGAGGTCCTGCCCCCCGTTCCGGGCTACCTCGAGGTCGAGCTCGACAAGCTCCAGGCCAAGCTCGTGCGTCGTCCCAAGCGCGCCGAGGTGCCCGTCACGTGTGACGTGCAGCTCGTCGTCGAGTACTACGCCGCGCGCTGACGTTCCGTCGCCGACAGGAAGGGCGTCGGGGTCACCCCCGGCGCCCTTCTCTCGTTAACAACTAGCATGGAGCACATGAAGAGCGTGCTGTGGTTCGTGCTGGGCCTGTTCGGAGGCTTCGTCCTCGCGCACCTGGTCGATAAGGACCCGCGCGGTCACGAGGCTCTGGCCGAGGTCGACGCGCGCATCACCGAGTTCACCGACCGCATCGGCGAGGCCTACCGCGCCCAGGAGGCGAAGATCGACGGCATCGCCGCCGACGTCAAGGGCGCCGCCGCGAACGCTGTCGAAGCGACGAAGACCGCGGCATCCGACGCCGCGGACGCCGCGAAGAAGACCGCCGCAACGCTCACCGACTGACCTTCCTCCTCCGCCCGCCGCCGGGCGCGAGGGCGACCCCTGCCCGAGGATCCCCACGCATGAAGACCGCCGAGATCGCCCAGCGCTACCTGGACTACTTCGAGAAGAACGGGCACACCATCGTGCCCTCGACGTCGCTCGTCAGCGACGACCCCGCGCTGCTGTTCGTGATCGCGGGCATGGTCCCGTTCATCCCGTACCTCTCCGGCGACGTCCCCGCCCCCTTCCCGCGCGCGGCCGACAACCAGAAGTGCATCCGCACGAACGACATCGAAGAGGTCGGCAAGACGCCGCGCCACGGCACGTTCTTCCAGATGCTCGGCAACTGGTCGTTCGGCGACTACTTCAAGGAGGGCGCGATCCGCTACGCCTGGGAGCTGCTGACGACTCCCGAGCAGGACGGCGGTCTCGGCTTCGACCCGAAGGACCTCTGGGTCACCGTCTACGAAGAGGACGACGAGGCGCACGATCTGTGGCGCGAGATCGCCGGGCTCCCCGAAGAGCGCATCCAGCGCCTCGGCAAGGACACGAACTACTGGTCGACCGGACTTCCCGGCCCCGCCGGCCCCTGCTCGGAGATCTTCTTCGACCGCGGCCCCGCGTACGGCATCGACGGGGGACCGGCGACCGACGACGACCGGTACGTCGAGATCTGGAACCTCGTGTTCATGCAGTACGAGATCACCGACGTCCGCTCCAAGTACGACTTCCAGATCGTGGGGGAACTTCCCGCGAAGAACGTCGACACCGGCATGGGCCTCGAGCGCATCGCGTTCCTCAAGCAGGGCGTCGACAACATGTACGAGATCGATCAGGTGCGCCCGGTGCTGGATGCCGCTGTCGCCCTCTCCGGGAAGACGTACGGCGCCGACCACGCGGACGACGTGCGCTTCCGCGTCGTCGCCGACCACGTGCGGTCCTCGCTCATGCTGCTCGCCGACGGGGTCACGCCCTCGAACGAGGGCCGCGGCTACATCCTCCGCCGGCTCATGCGCCGCGCGATCCGCGCGATGCGCCTGCTCGGCGTCGAGGGACCGACCTTCGCGGTGCTGTTCTCCGCGTCGCGCGATGCGATGAAGGAGGCCTACCCCGAGGTCGCCGCAGACTGGCCGCGCATCTCGCAGTACGCCCTCGCCGAGGAGGCCACGTTCCTCCGAACTCTCGCGGCAGGCTCGGAGAACCTCGACGCGTCGATCGCGCAGGCGAAGTCGTCGGGCGGATCGGAGCTCTCCGGCGCCGAGGCGTTCCTCCTGCACGACACGTACGGCTTCCCGATCGACCTCACGATGGAGATCGTCGAAGAGGCGGGACTCACGGTCGACCGCGGCGCCTTCGACACCCTCATGGCCGAGCAGCGTGCCCGCGCCAAGGCCGACGCGCGCTCGCGCAAGCGTCAGCTCGCCGACACGAGCGTCTACCGTGACCTCCGCGGCCGCGGAGAGACGGTCTTCACCGGGTACACCGACCTCGAGACGGCGTCGACGGTCCTCGGCATCCTGCACGACGGCGTTCCCGTCACGCGCGCGACCGAGGGGCAGATCGTCGAGGTCATCCTCGCCGAGACGGCGCTCTACGCCGAGAGCGGCGGCCAGGTCGCCGACAAGGGCGTCATCGTCGGACCCGGGTACGAGCTCGAGGTCATCGACGTGCAGAAGCCCGTCCCCGGCCTCATCAGCCACACGGCCCTGGTGACGACCGGCGAGGTGGGCGTCGACCAGCCGGCGACGACGGTGGTGGATGCCGTGAACCGCCGCGCCGCGCAGCAGGCCCATTCCGCGACCCACCTCGTGCACGCGGCCCTCCGCGACACCCTCGGCAAGACCGCGACACAGGCCGGGTCGCTCAACCGCGCCGGCTACCTGCGCTTCGACTTCTCGTGGGGCCAGGCGCTCTCCGACGCGACGAAGAGCGAGATCGAGGAGATCGCCAACAACGCGGTGCAGGGGAACCTCGAGGTCACGACCCGCGTCCTGTCGCTCGACGAGGCGAAGGCCGCAGGAGCGATGGCGCTGTTCGGCGAGAAGTACGGCGAGACCGTGCGCATGGTCGACATCGGAGGCCCGTGGTCGCGCGAACTCTGCGCCGGCACCCACGTGACCTCTTCGTCCGAGATCGGTCTCATCAGCCTCATCGGGGAGTCGTCGGTCGGTGCGTCGAACCGGCGCGTCGAGGCGCTGGTCGGCGCCGACGCGTTCCGCGAGCTCGCCACCGAGCGCGCGATCGTGGCGCAGCTGTCGACCTCGCTGAAGACGCCGAAGGATCAGCTCGCGAACCGCATCGCGGAGCTCTCGGCGAGCCTCAAGGCCGCCGAGAAGAAGATCGCCCAGTTCGAGGCGAAGGCCCTCGAAGGCCGCCTCCCCGCCCTTGCCGCGTCCGCGACGGCGACCGGACCGTACCGCCTCGTGGCGGAGTCGATCGGCACCGCGGCATCCGGCGATGACGTCCGCAGCCTCGCCCTGCAGGTGCGGGAGCGCGTCGGCGCGGGCGCCGTCGTCGCCCTCGGCGCCGAGGTGTCGGGTCGCCCCGTCGTGATCGTCGCGACCGACGAGACCGCCCGCGGCGCCGGTGCGAAGGCCGGTGTCCTCGCGAAGGCCGCCGCGTCTGCGCTCGGCGGAGGCGGCGGTGGCCGTGACGACGTCGCCCAGGGCGGCGGCGCCGACGTCTCGGCTCTTCCGGCGGCCCTCGCCGCCGTCGGCGCGACGCTGGAGGCGACGACCGCGTGAGCGGCTTCCGCCGCGGCGTGCGGCTCGGCATCGACGTGGGCAAGGCTCGTGTCGGCGTCGCGCGGTGCAACCGCGACGGACTGCTCGCCGTGCCCGTGGAGACGGTGCCGCGGACGGATGCCGCCGCTGCGCGCATCACCGACCTGGCCGCCGAGTACGACGCGTTCGAGCTCCTCGTCGGGCTGCCGGTGAGCCTGTCGGGCACCGAGACGGCGTCGACGGAGGACGCGCGCGCGTTCGCGGCGGAGGTGGCCGCGGCATCCGGGCTCCCCGTGCGACTGGTCGACGAGCGTCTCAGCACGGTGAGCGCACACGCCGCGCTCCGGGATGCTGGCCGGTCGCAGCGATCGTCTCGTAGGATTGTCGACCAAGTCGCCGCAGTCGTCCTGCTCCAGCAGGCCCTCGACGTCGAGAAGAGCACCGGTACCCCGGCCGGCGCCCTGCTTCCCGAATCGCAGGAGAACCCCTGATGCCCGAAACCCCGCCGAACGACGACCAGTTCGCGGACCTCTTCTCGAGCCTTCCGACGGCGGCGTCGCGGGGGAGCGACGGCGCAGCTGCCTCCGCCCCGCCTCCCGGATCACGGCGCGCGGCGCGTGCCGCGCAGGAGCAGGCATCCCCCGCCGCAGCAACCCCCGCTACCCCCGCGGCGACGGTGTCGACCCCGGGCGCGTCCGGCTCCACCCCCGCCGCCTCCGCCGCGGAGTCGTCTGCCGCGCGTGCGACGACGCAGACCCTCGCACCGCCCTCGCTCGACGCGCTCTTCGCGGCGGAGAGTCACGAGGAGGAGCGGCACCGCGTCGACCGTCACCGCCGCGACCGGCGCAAGAGCCGCATCGCCGGATGGGTCGTGTTCTTCGTGATCCTCGGGATCCTCGGCGCCATCGCGGCCGGCGGGTTCTACGTCTGGAACACATACGAGGACAAGATCCGCGCGTTCATGGGCTGGGAGGAGCCCCGGGACTACGAGGAGGGCATCGCCGAGGGGGAGGTGTCGATCACGATCGTCTCGGGCGACAACGGCTCGACCATCTCCCGCACGTTGCACGAGGCGGGCGTCACGAAGACCTCGTCGGCGTTCTACGACTACCTGATCGCGACGGCGCAGAACCCCACGTTCCAACCCGGCGTCTATTCGCTGCAGAAGAAGATGACCTCCGCCGCGGCCCTCACCGCGCTCGAAGATCCGGCGAACCGCCGGGAATACACCGCGCAGCTGCCGGAGGGGCTCACCGAGGAGCAGATCCTTCCGCGGCTGTCGGAGGGCATCGGCATCCCGCTCGAAGACTTCCAGGCCGCCGTCGCCGACCCTTCGGTGTACGGCGTGCCCGCCGAATCCCTCGAAGGATGGCTCTTCCCCGCGACGTACACCTTCGATCCGGGCGTCACCGCGCAGCAGGTGATCCAGACCCTCGTCGACCGTGCCGTGTCTTCACTGGATGCCGCCGGAGTGCCCGTCGAGCGGCGCCAGGAGATCCTGACGATCGCGTCGATCATCCAGCGCGAGGGGCGCACCGACGACTTCGACAAGGTGTCGCGTGTCATCCAGAACCGGCTGAACCCGAGCAACCCCGAGACCAACGGGTACCTCCAGATGGACTCGACCGTGCAGTACGGCTACGGCGAGATGCACGACGGCACCGCGTCGAGCTCGAAGGAAGCCCTCGAAGACGACAACGCCTGGAACACGTACAAGCACCCGGGGCTGCCGAAGGGGCCGATCGCTAACCCCGGCGACGCGGCGATCGACGCCGCCATGCACCCGGCCGACGGCACCTGGTTGTACTTCGTGACCTGGAACATGGATACGGGCGAGACGATCTTCTCCACGACCTACGCCGAGCACGAGCAGGCCATCGAGAAGTGGCACGACTGGTGCGCCGCGAACGACAACCGTGGCTGCTGAGACCTTTCCGAGCACCCCACGCGGAGAGGCGGCGCGGCTGGAGGTGTGGGGCGCCCCGATCGAGCACAGTCTCTCTCCGCTGCTGCACGCCGCCGCCTACCGGACGCTCGGCTGGGACTGGGCGTACGGGCGGCGACGGGTGGATGAGGCATCCTTCACCGGCGAGCTCGCGAGCCTCGACCCCACCTACCGCGGACTGTCGCTGACCTTCCCCCTGAAGGGCGTCGCGTGGCGGGCGGCGGCGACCCGCGACGAGTACGCGGAGCGGACCGGGGCGGTCAACACCCTCGTGCTCACCGATGATGGACCGCACGGCTTCAACACCGATGTCGGCGGGATCGTCGCCGACCTGCGCTCCCACGGCGTCGACGGCATCGACCGTGCGCGCATCATCGGCGCCGGGGCGACGGCGGCATCGGCGATGGTGGCGCTCGGCGAACTCGGCGCCCACGATGTCGAGGTCATCGCCCGCCGCCCCGAAGCCGCCGCCGCGCTCGTCGACATCGGTGCGGCGGGCGGGGTGCGGGTCGCGCTGCGGGCGATGGGGGACATGCGCGGGGATGCCGGAGCGCCGGCATCCGTCCCGGTCACGGTCTCGACGCTGCCGGGCGGCGCGATCCCCGACCCCGACGCGGCGCGCGCCCTGGCTGACGGCGGGGGCCTGCTCTACGACGTCGTCTACGGCCACTGGCCGACCGCTTTCGCGACCGCCTGGCACGAGGCGGGCGGCGCCGCCGTCGACGGCCGCGGCATGCTCGTCCAGCAGGCGGTGCGACAGATCCGCATCTTCTCGACCGGCGACCCCGCCGCGCCGCTTCCGCGCGAGGATGACGTGGTGGCGTCGATGGTCTCGGCGCTCGTGGGAGACTAGGCGAATGCTCCGCGTGCTCACGGCCGGCGAATCGCACGGCCCCGAACTCGTCGCCTTCCTCGAGGGCCTGCCCTCCGGCATCCCCGTTTCACGTGCGGCCATCCAGGCCGACCTCGCCCGCCGCAAGCTCGGCTACGGGCGCGGGTCGCGCATGAAGTTCGAAGAGGACGAGCTGACGATCTCGTCGGGTGTCATCCACGGCTACACGATCGGCAGCCCCATCGCGCTGCGCGTCGGCAACACCGAATGGCCGAAGTGGACCGAGGTCATGAGCGCCGAGCCGGTCGAACTCACCGACCGCTCGCGCGGACGCGGCGCAGCGCTCACGCGCCCCCGCCCCGGGCACGCCGACCTCGTCGGCATGCAGAAGTACGGCTTCGACGAGGCACGCCCGATCCTCGAGCGGGCGAGCGCCCGCGAGACGGCCGCCCGCGTCGCCCTCGGCGCGGTCGCCCGCTCGTTCCTCGGCGAACTCGGCATCCGGCTCGTGAGCCACACCCTCTCGATCGGCCCGGTGCGCGTGCCGGAGGGGTCGCCCCTGCCGACGCCCGACGACGTCGATCTGCTCGACGCCGATCCGCTGCGCTGCTTCGACCCCGCCACCTCCGCAGCGATGGTCGCGGAGGTCGACGACGCGCGCAAGGACGGCGACACCCTCGGCGGCATCGTCGAGGTGCTCGCCTACGGCGTGCCCCCCGGGCTCGGCTCGCACGTGCAGTGGGACCGGCGCCTCGACGGCAAGCTCGCGCAGGCGCTCATGTCGATCCAGGCGATCAAGGGCGTCGAAGTCGGCGATGGCTTCGAGACGACTCGCCGCCGCGGTTCCGCCGCCCACGACGAGCTCTTCGCCGCGGATGCCGGCATCACGCGCGCCTCCGACAAGGCCGGCGGCACGGAGGGCGGCATGTCGACGGGCACCGTCCTGCGCGTCCGCGCCGGCATGAAGCCCATCGCGACCGTGCCGCACGCCCTCCGCACGATCGACGTCGCCACGGGCGACGCCGCGACCGCCCATCACCAGCGCTCCGACGTCTGCGCCGTGCCGGCGGCGGGAGTCGTCGCCGAAGCGATGGTCGCCATCGTCCTCGCCGACGTCGTGCTCGAGAAGTTCGGCGGCGATGCGATCGCCGAAACCCGCCGGAACCTCGAGGCGTACCTGGCGGCGATCCCCGAGAACCTCGCGACGGCGGCCCAGAGCGACCTCGCGCTCGGATGAGCCGCGCGATCGTGATCGTCGGCCCGATGGGGGCCGGCAAGACGAGCGTCGGGCGGCGCGTCGCCAAGGCGCTCGGCGTGACCTTCTACGACAGTGACATCGCCGTCGCGCGCGAGCACGGCGCCATCGACGATCTCTTCGCGACCCACGGCGAGGAGCACTTCCGCGCGCTCGAGCGCGACGCCGTCGCCGCCGGCCTCGCCCAGGGGGGCGTCGTCTCGCTCGGCGGCGGGGCGGTGCTCCACCCCGACACCCGTGCCGCACTGCGCGCGCACCGCGTGGTGCTCCTGACGGTGTCGCCCGACACCGTCGCCTCGCGCATCCGCGGCGGGAAGCGCCCGCTCCTCGAGCACGACGACCCCGTCGCGCGCTGGATCGAGATCTACGCGGCCCGCCGCCCCGTCTACGAAGACCTCGCCGACGTCGTCTTCGACACGTCGTCGGGCCCGCTCCAAGCGATCGTCGACGCGATCACCGCGTGGGCGCAGAGCGACGACATCCGCGACCGTCCATCCGACCAGAACCCGCAGTCCGAGGCATCCGCATGACCGACACCACCGTCATCTCCGTCGCCGGCGACCAGCCGTACGACATCACCATCGGCCGCGGCATCCTGCCGCTCGTGGGGGAGGCTCTCCCTGAAGCCGCGCGGAAGGTCCTCATCGTCCACCCGCCGACCCTCGCCGCGAAGGCCGCTGAGCTGCGCGAGACGCTCGCCGCCTCGGGCGATCGTCAGGTGCTCCTCGCCGAGATCCCCGACGCCGAGTCCGGCAAGCGCGTCGAGGTGGCCGCGTTCTGCTGGCAGGTCATGGGCCAGGCCGACTTCACCCGCACGGATGCCGTCGTCGGCTTCGGCGGGGGAGCGGTCACCGACCTCGCCGGCTTCGTCGCCGCCACGTGGCTGCGCGGCGTCGCGCTCGTGCAGGTGCCGACGACGGTGCTCGGCATGGTCGACGCGGCCGTCGGCGGCAAGACCGGCATCAACACGGCGGAGGGAAAGAACCTCGTCGGCGCGTTCTGGCCGCCCTCCGCCGTCATCTGCGACCTGGAGCTGCTCGACACGCTCAGCCGCAACGAGCGCGTCGCCGGCTACGCCGAGGTCGTGAAGGCCGGGTTCATCTGGTACCCCGAGATCCTCGACCTCATCGAGGCCGACCCCGAGGCGGCTGTCGACCCTGCGACCCCCGCCTTCCGCCGCACCATCGAGCTCGCGATCGGGATGAAGGCGCGCGTCGTCGGCGAGGACCTCCGCGAAGCGGGCCTCCGCGAGATCCTCAACTACGGGCACACCCTCGGCCACGCGATCGAGCACGCCGAGCGCTACCAGTGGCGCCACGGCGCCGCGATCTCGGTCGGCATGATGTTCGCCGCCGAGCTGTCGCGCTTGGCGGGGCGGCTGTCGGACGCCGCGGTCGAGCGCCATCGCGGCATCCTGGAACTGCTGGGCCTGCCGACCACCTACCGCGCGGGCGCGTTCCCGCAACTGCTCGCGACGATGCAGCGCGACAAGAAGTCGCGCGGCGGCATGCTCCGCTTCATCGTCCTCGACGACATCGCCAAGCCCACGGTGCTGCAGGCGCCCGACGAGTCTTTGCTGTTCGCCGCGTACCAGGAAGTCGGCGCGTGACGGATGCAGGGCGGGATGCGGCCCGGTGGATCGTTCGACGCATCCGTGTCGACGAGTGGGCGCGCGTTCGGGTGCTGCGCATCGAAGCGCTGCGTGACCCCGTAGCCGACATCGCCTTCCTCGGCAGCGCGGAGAGCGCCGAGCGTCAGCCGGACGGTTTCTGGATGGATCGGACGACGACGGCCGCGTCGGGAGATGCCGTCGCGCAGTTCGTGGCGGAGGCCGCCCCGGAAGATACCCCGGAAGATGCCACGGGGGATGCCGATCGCGAGTGGATCGGGACCGCGACGGTCCTCCGGCGCCTCGCCGGTGACATCGACCACCTGGACCGCGTGCTCGACGCATCGCGTTCCGATGTCGTGGGCGTGTACGTCGCCCCGTCGGCGCGCGGCGGCGGGGCGATCGACGCACTGTTGGACGCCTGCGCGGAGTGGGCGCGGGGCCTCGGCGACGACGCGCTGACCCTCGACGTCCACGTCGACAATGCGCGTGCCGAAGCCGCCTACGTCCGCGCCGGATTCGCCCGCACCGGAGTCGAGATGACGGGTCCGATCGGTGACGAGCGCGAGCTGCGCCGCGCGCTGCGGTGACGCGGGTGACGGCGCGTCGGGACGGATGAGAGCACGCCGCACTGCGCGGTAAGGTCGGCGCATGAGCCTGCCGCACCGCCTCCTCCTCGTCAACGGGCCGAACCTCAACCTTCTCGGTACCCGTGAGCCGGAGATCTACGGCACGGCCACGCTCGCCGATGTCGAGCGGATAACGAGGGATGCCGCAGCGCGCCATGGCCTCGAGGTGACCGCCGTCCAGAGCAACCACGAAGGCGTGCTGATCGACGCGATCCACGACGCGCGGACGACGTGCGCGGGAATCGTCATCAATCCGGGAGGCCTCACCCATACCTCGGTCGTCCTCCGCGATGCGCTGTCCGCCGTCGCACTTCCCGTCGCAGAGGTCCACATCTCCGATGTGTCCGCACGCGAGGAGTTCCGCCGCCACTCCTACGTGCACGACGTCGCGGCGGTGCACGTGACGGGCGAGGGCGTCGGCGGGTACGCCCACGCCGTCGAGCTCCTCGTCGCCGTGATCTCGGGCGCGGCGGACGGATGATTTCGCACATCTCTGCGCCGCCGCAAGGGGGTGGCTGCGCGCGCACGCTCGCTCGTAGCGTCACCCCATGCGACAGCAACGGATTGTTCTCGGTGCCGTGACAGCGATCACGGCGCTCACGCTCGGACTGAGCGCGTGCGCGAGCGGCGCGGGGGAGGCGGCGTCCCCGCCTCCGACGACGGACGCGCCTGCGCCCGCGAGGAGCGCAGCACCCACCGCGACGCCGACGCCGGCATCGCCGACGCCCACCGCGCCGACTCTCGCCGACCTCGACGGCACGTGGTGCGAGGCGACCGACGCGGCGACCTGCATGACGATCACCGACGGGATGACCGACGCCGGCGCGACGGTGGAGCCCCGCGACGACGACGAGGGCGCTCCCTGCCTGTCGGCATCGGTCAGCGACGGCGACGGCGGATTCGTGGTGTTCTACTGCCCCGCCGGCATGACGCCCACCACCCCGGTCACGACCGAGGAGGAAAGCACACTCGACCTGAACAACCAGGGCTACGATCGCCTGTTCGCGACGCAGGCGCCGCCGTCCGTGCAGACCTGGTATCGACAGGACGACCTCTCCGCCGCGACCACCGGATGAGAGTTCGTCCTCTGATGGCGAACACGGGAATGAGTGCGCTCAATATTGAGTAGACTCATTACGTGAGCGCATCGCAGATAGCATCGGAGCGGGCTCCGCGCAGAGAGCGGGGCATGGCGGAGAAGAACCGCCGGATCCTGAGCGCTGCCTCCGACCTGTTCATGCGCAATGGCTACGCGGCGGTGACCACGCAGCAGATCGCCGAACGCGCCGACGTCGCTGCCGGAACCGTCTTCCGGTACGCGGACTCCAAAGCGGAGCTCCTGATCGCCGTCTTCAACACGCTCCTGGCGGACGCGATCGAGCGGGGGAGCGCTGCGGCGGCATCCGTCAGCGGGCCCGTCGAGCAGATCGCGGCGCAGCTGGATCCGGTGCTGGATGCCGCCGCGCTCCGCCCCCGCGACACAGCGGTCTACCAGCGGGAGCTGATGTTCGGCGACCGCGACGGCCGCTACCGCCGCGAAGGGATCGCGATCATCACCGATCTCGAAGAGCGCATCGCCCGGCTGATCGACCCGGCCGGTGTCGACGGCGGAGCGCAGCTCGCCTCGCGATCGATCTTCGCCGCCACCCACTTCCACCTCGTGCAGCCCAGCCTCGGGCTCGACGCGTCGGCGATGGCCGCACGCGCGCTGCTGCACGCCCAGATCGCCCAGATCGTCGCCGGCGCACAGACGACCGGCGGCCACCCCGCGGGGACACCCTCCCGCACCCACGAAGGCGGCACCCCGCCGGAAAGAGACAACCATGAGTGACATCAAGACCGTCGCCGTTCTCGGCACGGGCGTACTCGGCTCGCAGATCGCGTTCCAGACCGCGTACAGCGGTTTCGACGTGATCGCCTACGACATCGACGACAAGGCCCTCGACGCCGCGAAGGACCGTTTCCAGCGACTCGTCGCGACCTACAAGGCCGAGGTCCCCGGTGCCGCCCGCGGCAAGGCCGACGAGACGCTTTCGCGCCTGACCCTGACGACCGACCTCGCCGAAGCGGCACAGGCCGACCTCATCATCGAGGCGATCCCCGAGATCCTGACGGTGAAGCAGGAGACCTACGAGAAGCTCGCAACCCTCGCCCCGGCCGAGACCATCTTCGCGACGAACTCGTCGACGCTGCTCCCGAGCGACCTCGCGGCCTCGACAGGACGCCCCGACCGCTTCCTCGCCCTCCACTTCGCGAACCGCGTGTGGAAGTTCAACACGGGCGAGGTCATGGGCACGCCCGAGACCGATCCGGCTGTGTTCGACCAGATCGTGCGCTTCGCGGGCGACATCGGCATGGTGCCGATCCCGATCCACAAGGAGAAGGCGGGCTACGTGCTCAACACCCTCCTCGTGCCGCTCCTGAACGCGGCCATGGGACTCGCCGGCGGCGGCTACGCCGAAGTCGAGGACATCGACTGGACCTGGCGGATCGCGACCGGCGCCCCGATGGGCCCGTTCCAGATCCTCGACATGATCGGGCTCACGACCCCGTACAACATCCTGACGCACGGCCCCTCGGGCGACCCGAAGATCGCCGCATGGCTGAAGGAGAACTACATCGACAAGGGCAAGATGGGCGTCGCGACCGGCGAAGGCTTCTACAAGTACGCCTGAGCCTCCGGCATCCGGAAGACTCCCGCACAGCGGCCGGGTGGACGGCATCCCGTAGAATCGGGTGTCGGCCACTCGGCCGCTTCTCCAACGAAACGGAAACTCCACACTCATGGCATCCACCGCAGACATCAAGAACGGCGTCGTCCTCAACATCGACGGACAGCTCTGGAGCGTCGTGGAGTTCCAGCACGTCAAGCCCGGCAAGGGCGGCGCGTTCGTCCGCACGAAGCTCAAGAACGTCCTGAGCGGCAAGGTCGTCGACAAGACGTTCAACGCTGGCGCGAAAATCGAACTGGAGAACGTCGACCGCCGCGACTTCACCTACCTCTACAACGACGGCGACAGCTTCGTCTTCATGGACGTCGCCGACTACGACCAGCTGAACGTCCCTGCCGCCATCGTGGGGGATGCCGCCAACTTCCTGCTCGAGAACCAGCAGGTGCAGATCGCACTCAACAACGGCAACCCGCTCTACATCGAGCTGCCCGCCTCGGTCATCCTCGAGATCACCTACACGGAGCCGGGCCTGCAGGGCGACCGCTCGTCGGCCGGCACGAAGCCGGCGACCGTGGAGACCGGGTACGAGATCCAGGTGCCGCTCTTCCTCGAGACCGGCACGAAGGTCAAGGTCGACACCCGTACGGGCGACTACCTCGGCCGCGAGAAGTAAGGCGTGAGCGCACGCTCCAAGGCGCGCAAGCGCGCCCTCGACATCCTGTACCAGTCCGACGTCCGAGGAGACGACCTCGCGGTGACCCTCGCCGCCGAGGCGAAGCGAGCCGCCAGCGAGCCCGCCCGCGAGGCATCCTGGCTGTACGCCCGCGACATCGTCGACGGCGTCATCGACAACGGCGACGCGATCGACGAGCAGATCGTCACGCACGCGCGCGACTGGAAGCTCGAGCGGATGCCTGCCGTCGACCGCGCCATCCTGCGGATCGGCGTCTGGGAGCTGCTGTTCAACGACGAGGTGCCCGCCGCTGTCGCGATCGACGAGGCGGTCGAGCTCGCGAAGGAGTTCTCCACCGACGACTCCGGCGCCTTCGTGCACGGCGTGCTCGCGCGCATCGGCCGCGCCGCCTGAGGCCGCCGACGGCCTGCCGGTGCGGGGGACCCCTGCCGGTGCACGGGGAACCGGTGCACGGGTAACCGGTGCACGGGGGATCTCAGGGCGTCAGGTCTCCGATCGTCTCGAAGACGCCGCCGACGACCTCGAGCACCTCCCCGGACGACGCCACGAGGTCGCCGACGGCGAACCCGATGTCGACGAGGCCCCCGAGCACGTCGGCGACCTGCAGGAGGTCGGTCGCACCGGCCGCGACATCTCCGAGGGCCGCGAGGCTCGTGCCGTCGAGCTCGGCGTAGGAGATCTTCAGGTGCGCGAGCCACGCCGCCTCGATCCCGAAGACCACGGCATAGGGCAGCAGGCGCTCGTTCAACGCGAACGCCGCCGCGCCGTCCGGGTGCACGGGCCGCAGCTCCGCTCCTCGCGGTGACTGGAGGAACCGGATGCGGTCGGCCTCGGCGAGCGTCATGTACTGGCGGAGACCCTCGAGGTGCGTGAGACGGGGGAGGGCTGCGTCGGTCGGCACCCGGCGCTCCCCGCGCGGGACGACGACGAGGGTCGCGATCAGAGCGACGGTCGCGACGACCGCCGCTGCGCCGAGTTCCCACACCTGGGCCAGGAGCAGCACGACGGCGAAGAGCACCGCGATCGGGAGGAGAATCCAGGACCAGACCCGGATCGCGTAGCGCGCACGGAAGCGCGGCGCCCGCAGCAGCCCGCGCTCGACCAGTGCTTCCGCGCGCTCATCGACGAACGCCCGCACCTCTCGCCCCACCTGCCGACGGTCACGGGAGAAGCGTCGCACACGGTCGCGGGGGTGGTCCGGGCCGAACAGCGCCGCGAGCAGCGCGGTGTCACGGCGACCGATTCTGCCCCCGTCGGCGAGTTCCACGCCGATCGCCGTCCGCCCCCGCTCGCTCTCCTCCGCGACGAGGCGCACGGCGCCGGCGGTCGCCAGCTGGAGGAGCCCCGCCGCGACCGCGCGTCGCTCCCGCCCGAGCAGGATCGCGTCGTCGACGACATCGGGCGCACGCTTCGACTGCCGGGGCGTGTACTCGACGACGAGCGAGCGAGGCAGACGTGTCGCGCGGCTGCGCGCCACCACGGCGCACGCGAGAAGCGCGATCGACGCGACGACGACGACCGCGAGGAGGACGAGGAAGGGCACCCTCGGAGTCTATGAGCACCGGCGCACCGGCCCCGTCCGATGACGTCGGAGACGGCGGGCAGGATGGATGGCATGGAATCATGGCGCGCGCTCGTCGGCGTAGGCGAGGCGGGCAGGCCGCTCGCCCTCGGCGCCGAACTGCGTGCCCGTGAGTCGAGCGCGGCGGCGCACTGGGGCCCTCGTCGGGTGCGCACCGCGACCACCGCCGACCTCGACGACGGAAGGCTCGACATCACCGTGGGCCTGCGCCCTCTCGCCCGGAACGAGCGGGGGGACGGGTGGGTGCGGTCAGGCGTGTCGTGGGAGACCCTGCGCCGTGGCGCGAGCGGATTCGATCACACCCAGCGAGGATGGTTCACGGAGCTCTACGGCATCGCGCACGATGTCCGCGTGCTCGCGGGACTCCGTGACGAGTCAGGGTGGCTCACCCTCGACGACGTCACCTCTGCGCTCCTCTTTCCGCACCTCGAAAGCGCCGCGGCTCTCGGCATCCCGCTCGTCGGCGCCTCGTCCGGCCAGTCCGTCGCCCTCACCGCGCCGGCATCCGCAGCGCTGCGCGTCGACGATCTCGCGGGCGGAGCCGCTCTGCGCGCCGACATCGTCCGCGGAGGGGTGAGCCTGGTGCCGGCAGAGGTCCGCCCGATCGGCCGCGGCGGCTTGTACACCGTCGAGGCGGATGCCGACGGCATCCGGATCTCTCTCACCCCCGCACCCCTCAGCGCGGAGCTTCTCGCGCTGCTCCGCGCCGGTGAACCGGTCGTCGTGCCGGCGGGCGAGCTGCGCGACTTCGTCCGCGAGGCGCTCCCGCGCCTGCAGCGAGAGAACGACGTCGTGCTGGATCCTGCCGTCATCCTCCCCGAGGCCGAGCCGACGACGCTGATCGTGAGCGTGGTCTTCGGCGGCGGCGACACGCTCGATTACCAGCTCGAATGGCTGCGCGAGGGGACCGTCCGCGAACCGTGGCCCGTGATCTCGGCGGGTGACGGCGCCGAGGCGTCGCTCCGGGTCGCCGTGGCCGAGGCGTGGCGGCGCGCGCCCGACGTCCCGTTCGCCGCGGAAGCGCGGCTGGAAGGACTCGACGCGGCGGAGTTCGCGGGCGCGATCCTCGCCGCACTCGAAGAGGTCGACGGTGTCCGACTCGAGACGCGCGGCCGCCGCCGCGAGTACCGCGAACTCCGCGGCGACCCGCGCATCACGCTCCGCACCGTCGAGACCGACGACCCCGACTGGTTCGACCTCGGCGTGATCGTCCAGATCGACGGGCGGGCGATCCCGTTCCGGCCGTTGTTCACCGCGCTGGCCCTGCGGCAGAAGAAGCTCCTGATGGTCGACGGCAGCTACTTCTCGCTCGCCCATCCCGCGCTCGACCGGCTGAAGGACCTGCTGGCCGACGCTGCGGAGATCGCCGAGTGGGACAACGCCCCCACGATCAGCCGCTACCAGCTGCCGTTCTGGGAGGACTTCGAAGACCTCGCCGACGAGGCGCTGCCGGCGCGCGCGTGGCGCGAGGCCACCGCGGAGCTGCGCGCAGACGCGACACCGACGACGGTCTCCGTCCCGGCGACGATCCACGCCGACCTGCGCTCGTACCAGCGGGAAGGGCTCGACCGCCTCGCCCTGTGGTGGCGGCACCGGCTCGGCGGCATCCTCGCCGACGACATGGGGCTCGGCAAGACGCTGCAGGTGCTCGCGCTCCTCGCGCACGCCCGCGAGGGCGGCGAGCGCCGCCCGTTCCTCGTGGTCGCCCCGACGTCGGTCGTGCACACCTGGCGCACCGAGGCCGAACGGTTCGCCCCGAGTCTCCGGCTCGCCGTCCACGACACGACCCGGGCGACACGGCGCGACGCGTCCCTGGGCGGGGACGGCGCGCGGGATGCCGATGTCGTCATCACCTCCTACGCCGTGCTGCGCCTCGACGAGGACTGGTACGCCGCCGCCGATTGGGCGATCGTCGTGCTCGACGAAGCGCAATTCGCGAAGAACCCGCGCACGCGCCTGCACCGCGCTCTTTCGGGCCTGCGCGCCGACATGATGCTCGCGGTCACCGGCACGCCGCTCGAGAACTCCCTCACGGAGCTCTGGGCGATCCTCTCGCTGACGTGCCCCGGTCTCTTCCCGTCCGCGCGGAGGTTCCGCGAGGAGTACGTCAAGCCGATCGAGCGAGGGAAGGTCCCCGAGAACGAGGAGGGCGCTCCCTCCCGTGAACGGCGGATCGCCCGCCTGCGCTCGCGCCTGCGCCCCTTCGTGCTGCGGCGCACGAAAGAGCTGGTGACGCCCGAGCTCCCCGAGCGCCAGGAGCAGGAGGTGTTCGTCGATCTCTCTCCCGCCCACCGCGCGATCTACGACCGGGTGCTGCAGCGCGAGCGGCAGAAGATCCTCGGGCTCCTGCCCGATCTCGACCGGCAGCGGTTCGCGGTCTTCCGCTCGCTGACACTCCTTCGCCGTCTCGCGCTCGCCCCGGCGCTGGTGGATGCCGTGCCGGCCGGTGCCCCCGGCATCCCCTCGGCGAAGCTCGCCGCGCTCCGCGAGCGCCTGCGCGAACTCATCGCGGAGGGTCACCGCGCGCTCGTGTTCAGCCAGTTCACGTCCTACCTCGACCTCGTGCACGCCGACCTGGCCGCCCACGGGATCGCCGCAGAGCGGCTCGACGGATCCACTCGCCGCCGCGAGGAGGTCGTGTCGGCCTTCCGTGCCGGGGACGCTCCCGTCTTCCTCATCAGCCTCAAGGCGGGCGGCTTCGGGCTGACCCTCACCGAGGCCGACTACGTGTTCCTGCTCGACCCGTGGTGGAACCCCGCCGCCGAGGCGCAGGCGATCGACCGCACACACCGCATCGGGCAGACCCGTCCCGTGAACGTCTACCGTCTCATCGCGACGGGGACGATCGAAGAGAAGGTCCTCGCTCTGCAGCGCCGCAAGGCGAGGCTGTTCGCCTCGGTGATGGGCGACGACGACCTCCTCGCACGGAGTCTCACCGCGGACGACATCCTCGGCCTCCTCTCCGCCTGAGGCGCTCGGCCTTTTCCCGGCCGGTCGGGCGGGGGCACAGACCTGCCCCGCGTAGACTCGACGCCCGAGAACGGGAAGGATCCGCATGCGCATCACAGGTCTCGGCCACGCCGGCATGTTCATCGAGACGACCGGGGGATCGATCCTCTGCGACCCGGTCATCGGGCCGAGCTTCTTCGGCTCGTGGTTCCCGTTCCCCGACAACCGGGGGCTCGATTGGGAGCGGTTCGGGCGGGCCGACTTCCTCTACATCTCGCACCGCCACCGCGACCACTTCGACCCGGCTCTCCTCGAGCGGTACGTACCGAAGGACATCCGCGTGCTGCTCCCGGCGTACCCGACCGACGACCTCGAGGTCGACCTCCGCGCCCTCGGGTACGACAACCTCGTCTACACGCAGTCGGGCGAGGTCCTCGAGTACGAGGGCGGCCTGAAGATCATGGTGACGCCGTTGCGCGCTCCGAGCGACGGCCCCATCGGCGACTCGTCGCTCTCGGTCGACGACGGCACGGCATCCATCCTCAATCAGAACGACTCACATCCCCTCGATCTCGAGAAGCTGCTGTCGTTCTCGAAGCCGGATGCCTACTTCACCCAGGTCTCGGGCGCGATCTGGTGGCCCATGGTCTACGACCTGCCCCAGGAGGCGAAGCAGAACTTCGCCCAGCTCAAGCGCGACGCGCAGAACAAACGCGCCATGTACTACATCGAGAAGGTGGACGCCGAGCACGTCTTCCCGATGGCCGGGCCGCCGATGTTCCTCCGCCACGACCTCTTCCGCTACAACGGGTACGGGCTCGAGAACGACTCGATCTTCACCGACCAGCGCCAGTTCCTCGCCCACATGCGCGAGGAGCGGCCCGACCAGAAGGGGTACGAGTTCGTCCCCGGCACGCAGGTCGACCTCGACCACGGCGACATCTCGGTGACGCAGACGCTCTACACCGCCGAGGAGATCGACCGGGTCTTCGACGAGAAGTGGGACTACCTGGCATCCCAGCGCGACGCCCGTCAGGACGAGATCACGGCGGAGATCGCGACGCGCGCGGAGATCGTCCCCCCCGCCGAGATGCTCGCGGCGATCAAGGAGTGGTGGGAGCCGCTGCTCCGCCGCGCCCGGACCATCCGCATGGGCGTCGGTGGCAACGTGCGCTTCCGGATCGGCGAGCTCGACATGGTCGTCGACTTCCCGAAGGCGAAGGTCCGCGAGTATGCGGGGGAGGAGTGCCTGTACTGGTACACGATCCCCGCCGACCTCGTCTCGACGAACCTCCGCGACCACGAGATCGACTGGTCGAACTCGATCTTCCTGTCGATGCAGTTCGACGTGGGCCGCTCGGGCAAGTTCAACGAGTTCCTGACGACGTTCCTGAAGTGCCTCTCCCGCGACCGCATCGAGTACGTCGAGAACTGGTACGCCGAACAGACGGATCAGACCGAGGATGCCGAGATCGGCGACTGGACCGTGCAGCGCCGCTGCCCGCACCTGCGCGCGGATCTCACGAAGACCGGCAAGATCGAGGACGGCGTCCTGACCTGCGCCCTCCACGACTGGAAGTGGGATCTCGCGTCGGGACAGTGCCTGACGACCCCCGGTCACCCGATCCGCGCGTCGCGCATCATCGAGACCGCGTCCGCCTCGGCATCCTGACCGCGCCCCGCCCGGCCCCGGCCCGGGTCGCCCGGCCTCGGATCACCCGGCCTCGCATCGCCCGGCCTCGCATCGCCCGGCCTCGGATCGCCGGGCCCCCCGGCTCGCATCGCCCGGCCTCGGCCTGCGCCGGCCGACCTCGGCGTCTCCTCCCGCGAGACCGCCCGTTCTCGACGAGACCCCCGCACAAGAGTCGCGGTCTCGTCGAGAACGCGCGGTCTCGGAGGATTCGGCGGGGGATCGGCGGGGGTCGGCGCGGATCGACGGGGGGGATCGGCGAGAGGTTCGACGGTCGAGGGACGCGGGGGGGGGGATCGGCGGGGAGGCGAAACGCGGTAGGGTGGATGCCGGAAACCCAGCAACCTTTAACACCGTCCCGTGAGGCGGAGAAGGGAGCGGCGGATGACCACGACCGAGTCTTCTCGGACCGTGCTGCAGTCGGCCGACATCACGCGTGCTTTGACTCGGATCTCCCACGAGATCCTCGAGTCCAACAAGGGCCCCGACGATCTCGTGATCCTCGGCATCCCGACCCGCGGCGTCACCCTCGCCGAACGCGTCGCCGCGCAGCTGCGCGACATCTCCGGAGCGGACGTCCCCGTCGGCGCACTCGACGTGACGATGTACCGCGACGACCTGCACCGGAACCCCACCCGCACCCCGCACCCGACGTCGATCCCCGCGGGCGGCATCGACGGCAAGACCGTCGTCCTCGTCGACGACGTGCTCTTCTCGGGCCGCTCGATCCGCGCGGCGCTGGATGCCGTGAACGACATCGGCCGGCCCGCCGCGGTGCGCCTCGCGATCCTCATCGACCGCGGCCACCGCGAGCTCCCCATCCGCCCCGACTTCGTCGGGAAGAACCTGCCCAGCGCGCGCACCGAGCGCGTCAACGTGCACCTGGTCGAGAACGACGGTGTCGACGAGGTGACGATCGCCTCATGAGGAACCTGCTCGACACGAAGTCACTCTCCCGCGCCGATGCGCTCCAGATCCTCGACGTCGCCGAAGACATGCGCGACACCCAGTCGCGCGAGGTCAAGAAGCTGCCGACCCTCCGCGGCAAGACGGTGGTCAACCTCTTCTTCGAGGACTCCACCCGCACCCGCATCTCGTTCGAGGCCGCCGCGAAGCGCCTGTCCGCCGACGTCATCAACTTCTCCGCCAAGGGGTCGTCGGTCAGCAAGGGGGAGTCGCTGCAGGACACCGCGCAGACCCTTCAGGCGATGGGCGCGGATGCCGTCGTCATCCGCCACGGGGCGTCCGGCGCCCCGCAGACCCTCGCCGAGAGCGGCTGGATCTCCGCCGGCGTCATCAACGCCGGCGACGGCACGCACGAACACCCGACGCAGGCGCTCCTGGACGCCTTCACGATCCGCAAGCGCTTCTTCGGCGACGGCAGCCGCGGACGTGACCTCGCGGGCCTGCGCGTCGCGATCGTCGGTGACATCCTGCACTCGCGCGTCGCACGCTCGAACGTGTGGCTGCTGACGACGCTCGGCGCTGAGGTCACGATCGTCGCTCCGCCGACCCTGATCCCGCAGGACGTCTCGGCGTGGCCGGTGACCGTCGCGTACGACCTCGACGAGGCGATCGCCGCCGGCCCCGACGCGATCATGATGCTCCGCATCCAGCTCGAGCGCATGAACGCCGCGTATTTCCCCACGGAGCGGGAGTATTCGCGGCGCTGGGGCCTCGACGCGACGCGCCTTCACGCCCTGCCGGAAGGTAGCATCGTCATGCACCCCGGACCCATGAACCGGGGGTTGGAGATCTCCTCCGCCGCCGCCGATTCCCCCCGATCGACCGTGCTCGACCAGGTCGCGAACGGCGTGTCGGTGCGCATGGCCGCGCTGTACCTGCTTCTGGCGGGCGAGCGGGGGACGACAGCACAGGAGGACGCCCGATGACCGAGACGTACCTGATCCGCGGAGCGGCACAGGTCGGCGGCGACGCTGCGGACCTCGTGATCGAGGACGGCGTCATCGCCGAGGTCGGCACGGGGCTCAGCCGCGCCGGCGCGACGGTGGTGGATGCCGACGGCCTGATCGCCCTCCCGGGCCTCGTCGACCTGCACGTGCACTTCCGCGAGCCCGGCTACGAGGCATCCGAGACGATCCTCACGGGATCGCGCGCCGCCGCGGCCGGCGGGTTCACGACCGTCTTCACAATGCCGAACACCTCGCCCGTGGCCGACACGGCCGGCGTCGTCGAGCAGGAACTCGCCCTCGGCGAGGCCGCCGGGTACGTGCGCGTGCAGCCGATCGGCGCGGTCACCGTCGGCCAGAAGGGGGAGCGGCTCGCCGAACTCGGAGCGATGGCATCGAGCCGGGCGCGCGTGCGCGTCTTCAGCGACGACGGCTTCTGCGTCTTCGATCCGCTCATCATGCGCCGCGCGCTCGAGTACGTGAAGGCGTTCGACGGCGTCGTCGCGCAGCACGCGCAGGACCCGCGCCTGACCGAGGGCGCCCAGATGAACGAGGGCGCGGTCTCGGCCGAGCTCGGCCTCGCCGGGTGGCCGGCGGTCGCCGAGGAGTCGATCATCGCGCGCGACGTGCTCCTCGCCGAGCACGTCGGCTCGCGCCTGCACGTCTGCCATCTCTCCACGGCCGGGTCGGTCGACATCATCCGCTGGGCCAAGAAGCGCGGTGTGAACGTCACCGCCGAGGTCACGCCGCACCACCTGCTCCTCACCGAAGAGCTCGTCCGCGGCTACGACGCCCGCTTCAAGGTCAACCCGCCGCTCCGGCGCGACGAGGACGTCCAGGCGGTCCGTGCGGGTCTCGCGGACGGCACGATCGACACCGTCGCGACCGACCACGCCCCGCACCCCACCGAGGCGAAGTCCTGCGAGTGGCCAGCAGCGGCGAACGGCATGGTCGGCCTCGAGTCGGCCCTCCGGGTCGTCCACCAGGCGATGGTCGAGACCGGGCTGCTCGACTGGGAGGACGTCGCTCGCGTCATGTCGGCGAACCCCGCGCGGATCGGCCGCCTCGACGACGCGGGCACGCCGCTCGTCGTCGGCGCCCCCGCCTCGCTGACGCTGTACGACCCGGCACCGGTCCGCCGCTTCGGCATGGATGACCTGCGCGGGCGGAGCGTCAACTCGCCCTACCTGGGTCGCGAGCTTCCGGGCGAGATCCGCTGGACGTTCTTCCGGGGCGCCGCCACGGTCGCCGATGCCGTGTTGGCCGAACGGATGCCGACGGCGGGAGCGATCCGATGACCCGCGAGGGAGCCCTGCTCGTCATGGTCGGCGCCGCCGTGCTGCTGCTCGCACTCGGCGTCGTCGCGTGGCGCCGGCGCACGCGGCGCGACGCGGGACTCACCGCCCCCGTCGGCGCCATCCCCGCGGGGGCGACGACGACAGGGTCCGCCGACGGGTTCTACGTCGCGACGACCCGTCACGGCGAGCCACTCGAACGCCTCGCGATCCGTCACCTCGGGTTCCGCTCGCGCGTTGCGGTGACCGTGACCGACGCGGGCGTCGCGCTCGACCTCCCGGGCGCGCCCGACCTCTTCGTGCCGCGCGAGCGCATCGACGACGTCGCCCTCGCGAACGTCGCGATCGACCGCGTCGTCGAGCCCGGCGGGCTCGTGCGTCTCACCTGGCGCGCCGACACATCGGGCGAGGCATCCGCCGACGCATCGGGCGACGCGTCCGCGGCGCAGGTCGCCGTGGACAGCTACCTGCGCCCGCAGGACGGCTCGGCTCGCACCCTCGCTAACCAGATCGCCGCGACGCTTCCGGCATCCTCCTCTCCCTCCTCCAGCACCCCGACGGGAGCCGACTCATGACCACTCCGACCTCCGCCGCTTCGCCGCCGCGGTTCTCCCTCCACACCGACCCCGCCGTGCTCGTCCTCGAAGACGGCTCGCGCCACCCCGGTCGCGCCTACGGCGCGCACGGCACGACGATCGGCGAAGTCGTGTTCGCAACCGGCATGACCGGCTACCAGGAGACCCTCACCGACCCGTCCTACGCCGGGCAGATCGTCCTGCAGACGGCGCCGCACATCGGCAACACCGGCATGAACGACGAAGACCCCGAGTCCCGCCGCATCTGGGTGTCGGGCTACATCGTCCGCGACCCCTCGCGCGTCGTGTCGAACTGGCGCGCCGACGAATCGCTCGACGACGCGCTCGTTCAGGGCGGCATCGTCGGCATCTCCGGTGTCGACACGCGCGCGCTCACGCGGATTCTCCGCTCGGCGGGCTCGATGCGCGGCGGCGTCTTCTCGGGTGAGGCCGCGGCGCTGGATGCCGAGGAGCAGCTGCGCCTCGTCCGCGCAGCCCCCGAGATGACCGGCCAGAACCTCTCCGCCGAGGTCTCGGTCGCCACCGAGCAGGTGACTCCGGCCGCCGAGGGCACCGAGCGGATCGGCAACCTCGCCGTCCTCGACCTCGGCGTCAAGCAGGCGACGATCCTCAACCTCGCCGCCCGCGGCTTCGACGTGCACGTGCTGCCCCAGTCGGCGACGATCGACGACATCCGCGCGATCGACCCCGTCGCGGTGTTCTACTCCAACGGTCCGGGCGACCCCGCGGCATCCGGCGACCACGTCGCGTTGCTGCGCTCCGTGCTGGATGACCGCCTGCCCTTCTTCGGGATCTGCTTCGGCAACCAGCTGCTCGGCCGCGCGCTCGGATTCGGCACCTACAAGCTGCCGTTCGGGCACCGCGGCATCAACCAGCCCGTGCTCGACAAGCAGACCGGGCGCGTCGAGATCACGGCGCACAACCACGGCTTCGCCGTCGACGCGCCGCTCGAGGGAACCGTCGAGTCGCCGAACGGCTACGGCCGCGTCGAGGTCTCGCACATCGGGCTCAACGACAACGTCGTGGAGGGACTGCGCGCCCTCGACCTGCCCGCCTTCAGCGTGCAGTACCACCCCGAGGCGGCCGCCGGTCCCCATGACGCGAACTACCTCTTCGACCGGTTCGCGGACCTGGTCCGTGCGGATCTCGATACCCGCGCTGCGCGCGCACTCGATCACCGAAAGGGTGGCAACTGATGCCCAAGCGCGACGACATCCAGAGCGTCCTCGTCATCGGGTCGGGGCCGATCGTCATCGGCCAGGCGTGCGAGTTCGACTACTCGGGCACGCAGGCCTGCCGCGTGCTGCGGGAGGAGGGCGTCCGCGTCATCCTCGTCAACTCCAACCCGGCGACGATCATGACCGACCCCGACTTCGCCGACGCGACCTACATCGAGCCGATCACCCCCGAGGTCATCGAGACGATCATCGCGAAGGAGAAGCCCGACGCGATCCTCCCGACCCTCGGCGGCCAGACGGCGCTGAACGCCGCGATGGCGCTGCACGACCGCGGCATCCTCGAGAAGTACGACGTCGAGCTCATCGGCGCGAAGGTCGACGCGATCCGCAAGGGCGAGGACCGGCAGATCTTCAAGCAGCTCGTCCTGGATGCCGGGGCCGACGTCGCCCGCTCGGTGATCGCGCACACGATGGACGACCTCCTCGCCGGCGCCGCCGAGCTCGGCTACCCGCTCGTCGTCCGCCCCTCCTTCACGATGGGCGGCCTCGGGTCGGGCTTCGCCTACGACGAAGAGGACCTCCGCCGCATCGGCGGCGCGGGCCTGCGCGACTCGCCCACCACCGAGGTGCTCCTGGAGGAGTCGATCCTCGGCTGGAAGGAGTACGAGCTCGAGCTCATGCGCGACACCTCCGACAACACGGTGGTCGTCTGCTCGATCGAGAACGTCGACCCGGTCGGCGTGCACACGGGCGACTCGATTACGGTCGCGCCCGCCCTCACCCTCACCGACCGCGAGTACCAGAAGCTGCGCGACATCGGCATCGACATCATCCGCGCCGTCGGCGTCGACACGGGCGGCTGCAACATCCAGTTCGCGGTCAACCCCGACAACGGCCGGATCATCGTCATCGAGATGAACCCACGCGTCTCGCGCTCGTCGGCCCTCGCCTCGAAGGCGACCGGGTTCCCGATCGCGAAGCTCGCCGCGAAGCTCGCGATCGGCTACCGCCTCGACGAGGTGCCGAACGACATCACGCAGGCGACGCCGGCGAGCTTCGAGCCGACGCTGGACTACGTCGTCGTGAAGGTGCCGCGGTTCAACTTCGAGAAGTTCCCCAACGCCGACACGACGCTGACGACGACCATGAAGTCGGTCGGCGAGGCGATGGCCATCGGACGCAACTACACGACGGCGCTCCAGAAGGCGCTCCGCTCGCTCGAGAAGAAGGGGTCGAGCTTCCACTGGGGGCCCGAGCCGCGCTCGAAGGAGGAGCTCCTCACGATCGCCGAGCGCCCGACCGACGGCCGGATCGTCGTGCTGCAGCAGGCCATGCGCAAGGGCGCCACGGTCGAGGAGGCCTTCGAGGCGACGAAGATCGACCCGTGGTTCCTCGACCAGATGGCCCTCATCAACGAGGTCGCCGAGTTCGTGCGGACCGCCGCCGAGCTGGATGCCGACGTGCTCCGCATCGCCAAGGAGCACGGCTTCAGCGACGCGCAGCTCGCCGAGCTCCGCGGCGTCTCCGAGGCCGAGATCCGCGGCATCCGCTGGTCGTACGGCCTTCGGCCCGTCTACAAGACCGTCGACACGTGCGCGGGGGAGTTCCCCGCGCTGACGCCGTACCACTACTCCAGCTACGACCGCGAGACCGAGGTGACGCCGTCGGAGCGCACGAAGGTCGTCATCATCGGCTCGGGCCCGAACCGCATCGGGCAGGGCGTGGAGTTCGACTACTCGTGCGTGCACGCGTCGTTCGCGCTGTCGGATGCCGGCTACGAGACCATCATGGTCAACTGCAACCCCGAGACGGTCTCGACCGACTACGACACGAGCGACCGGCTCTACTTCGAGCCGCTCACCCTCGAGGACGTGCTCGAGGTGCTGCACGCCGAGAGCGCGTCGGGGGAGATCCTCGGCGTGGTGTGCCAGCTCGGTGGACAGACCCCGCTCGGGCTCGCGAAGGGCATCGAGGAGGCGGGGTACACGATCCTCGGCACGTCGCCCGCCGCGATCGATATCGCGGAGGAGCGCGAGCTCTTCTCGCAGCTCCTCGACCGCGCGGGGCTCATCGCCCCGCGTCACGGCACGGCCACCGACGAGGCGGGCGCCGTCGCGATCGCCGAGGAGATCGGCTACCCCGTGCTCGTGCGTCCGAGCTTCGTGCTCGGCGGACGCGGCATGGAGATCGTCTACGACACCGAGAGCCTCCGCGACTACTTCGTCCGCACCGCCGGCGAGGTCGTCATCGAGGAGGGGAAGCCGCTCCTGGTCGACCGCTTCCTCGACGACGCGGTGGAGCTCGACGTCGACGCACTCTACGACGGTCACGAGCTGTACATCGGCGGTGTCATGGAGCACCTCGAAGAGGCCGGCATCCACTCCGGCGACTCGTCCTGCACCCTCCCTCCCATCTCCCTTGGCCGCACCGAGATCGACCGCGTCCGCGCGGCGACCCTCGCGATCGCCGAAGGCGTGGGCGTGCGGGGCCTCCTGAACGTGCAGTTCGCCGTCTCGGCGGGTGTCCTCTACGTGATCGAGGCGAACCCCCGGGCGTCGCGGACGGTCCCGTTCGTGTCGAAGGCCCTCGGCATCCCGCTCGCGAAGGCGGCGTCGCGGATCATGGCCGGCGCCACCGTCGCCGAGCTCAAGGCCGAGGGGCTCCTCCCCGCGCAGGACGGCTCGCGCGTGCCGCTCGACGCTCCCGTCTCGGTGAAGGAGGCCGTGCTGCCCTTCAAGCGGTTCCGCACCGCCGACGGCCACACCGTCGACTCGGTGCTCGGCCCCGAGATGCGCTCGACGGGCGAAGTCATGGGCATCGACCGCGACTTCCCGACCGCGTTCGCGAAGAGCCAGGCCGCCGCCTACGGCGGGCTTCCCACCTCCGGGACGGTCTTCCTCTCGGTCGCCGACGACGACAAGCGCGCCGTGATCCTCCCGGCGCACCGCCTGCAGGAGCTCGGCTTCCGCCTCACCGCGACCGAGGGCACCGCGGAGATCCTCGCGCGCAACGGCATCCGCGTCGACGTCGTGAACAAGTACTCCGCAACGCAGGAGAGCGGCGAGCAGAACGTCGTCGACCTCATCAATGCCGGCGAGATCGACATCGTCGTGAACACGCCCTCGGGCGGCATCGCGCGCGCCGACGGCTACGAGATCCGCGCGGCGGCCGTCGCTGCCGACAAGGCGCTCTTCACGACCATGGCGGTGCTCGGCGCGGCGGTGTCGTCGCTTCCCGTGCTGCGCGAAGGCTTCCAGGTGCGGAGCCTGCAGGAATACGCGAAGGACCGCGCCGACAACCGCGCGTCGGCCGAAGCGCGCGAGACGGTGGAAGTCCGATGACCGGGCCCGAGATCCCGCCGACGGCGGCCCCCACCTTCGGGCAGCGGCTGCGCGTCGCGCTCGACACGTACGGTCCGCTGTGCGTCGGCATCGACCCGCACGAGGCGCTCCTGCGCGCCTGGGGGCTCGACGCCTCGGCATCCGGCGTGCGCGACTTCGGTCTGCGCACCGTCGAGGCCGCCGCGGGGCGCGTGGGCGTGATCAAGCCGCAGGTCGCGTTCTTCGAGGCGCACGGCGCGGCGGGCTTCGCGGCGCTGGAAGAGGTCATCGCCACGGCGCGCGCCGCGGGGCTCCTCGTCATCGCCGACGCGAAGCGGGGCGACATCGGCTCGACGATGGAGGGCTACGCGGCCGCGTGGCTGCGCCCCGACGCGCCCCTTGAGAGCGACGCCGTGACCCTCAGCCCCTACCTCGGCACCGACGCGCTCGACGCGGCGCTGCGCACGGCCCTCGCCCACGACAAGGGAGCGTTCGTCCTCGCCGCGACGAGCAACCCCGAGGCGGCGACCGTCCAGTCCCGCACCGACGTCGACGGCGAGTCCGTCGCCGAAGGCGTCGCGCACGACGTCGCGGCGCGGAACATCGGTGCACCCGGATCACTCGGTCCGCTCGGCCTCGTCGTCGGCGCGACCGCCGATCGGCGCGCGGTCGGGCTCACCGACGTCGTCCTCGCGGGCATGCCGATCCTCGCGCCGGGCTTCGGCGCCCAAGGTGCGGAGCCCGAGGACCTGAAGCGCCTCTTCGGCTACGTCGCGTCGCAGGTGGTCGCGAGCGAGAGCCGCAGCATCCTCTCCGCGGGGCCCGAACGCCTCGCCGCGCGCATCGAGGAGCGTGTCGCCCGGTATCGTTGAGGTGATGACTGAGACGCGCCGCCCACCCGAGGTCGATCGCGCAGCGGCATCCCGCCGGGCCGTCGCCGCGCGCCGAGAGCGCGCGGCACTGAAACAGGATGTCGCGATGCGCGTCATCACCCCGCAGGAGCTGCTGCAGCGTGCCTGGGACCACCCTGAGTCGCCCGCGGGCGCCATGCGGATCACGGAGTACCTGACGGCGCTCCCCGCGATCGGGGAGGGCAAGCGCGACCGGATCCTCGCCGAGCTCGAGATCTCGCCGGTCAAGCGCCTGGGCGGCCTCGGCCCGCGTCAGCGCAAGGAGCTGTCGCGCTTCCTCGACGGGCGGTTCCCGCCGCACACTCCGCGCGCCGGTCGCAGCCGTCTGATCGTCCTCGCGGGCCCCACCGCGGTCGGCAAGGGAACCGTCGCCGCGCACATCAAGGAGCACCACCCCGAGATCCTCCTGTCGGTCTCGGCGACGACGCGGCCGCCGCGGCCGGGCGAAGTCGACGGCGAGCACTACTACTTCGTCGACGACGTCGAGTTCGATCGCCTCATCGCCGACGGCGAGCTGCTCGAATGGGCGACGGTGCACAACAAGTACCGGTACGGCACCCCGAAGGCTCCGATCGAGAAGGCCCTCGCCGAGGGTCGCACCGTGCTCCTCGAGATCGACCTGCAGGGTGCGCGTCAGGTGCGCGCCGCCGCCCCCGACGCGACCCTCGTCTTCCTCCTGCCGCCCAGCTGGGACGAACTCGTCCACCGGCTCGTCGGGCGCGGCACCGAGGACGAGGAAGAGCGCGCCCGGCGCCTGCGCACCGCGAAGGGCGAGCTCGCCTCGCAGGGCGAGTTCGACTACCTCGTCGTGAACGACACCGTGCCCCGCGCCGCCGCCGCGGTCGCCGCCCTCGCCGGCTGACCGGCCGCCCCCGGCGCCCGGCCTCCCGGCATCCGGCCTCCCGGACCGTTTCCAACGACACGGCCCCCGCGCCGACACGCCGTGTACCCCACCCCCGCGACGGCGTGTCGGGCACAGAACCTTGCAGTTCGGTTCGCCCGGGCATGGCCGGGGCCTACGCTGAGTCCGTGACCGTCACAGTCCCCCTCCACATCGAGGGGAACCCGGACGAGGTGGGCGCCGCCTCCGTGTTCATCGACGTCGATGTCACCGGAACTCCCCGTCGCTTCCTCTTCGACACCGGGGCCGCCCGTGGGCGCATTGCGATGGATGCCGCCGCCTCCTTCGACCAGACCCCGTCGGCAACGCCGGGACGCGGGGCTCTCGGAGCCGCTCGGCCGCAGCGGCGTACGCGTGTCCCGTTCCTGCGCATCGGCACCGGCCCATCCGCACTTCACGCGGACGACGTCGTTATGGAGGTCGCGTCCGCCGCCGATCCCGGCCCGCCGGACATCCTCGGACAGGAGGTCATCGCGGGGCATCGGTGGGACGTCCGCTTCCCCACGCGCACACTGACGATCGACGCCGACGCCGAGGACGCCGACGCCGACGAGCGCCCGCTCGTCCTCTCGAGCGCCGGGCATCCGCATGTCGACGTCACCTGGGACGCCGTCACCGCGCTCGCCGTGTGGGACAGCGGCGCCGGGGTCACGGTGGTCGACGCGGCGTTCGCGTCCCGGCATCCCACGCTCTTCACGCCACTGCGGAACTCCCGCGGACACGACGCACACGGGATCACCGCCGACACCGCGATGGTGACGATGGCCGCGTGCGTCGTCGGCGAGCGGCGCTTCGCGCCGAGCCTCGCCGCCCTCGCGCCGATCGCCGGGATCCAGCCGCCGGGGGAGCCGGCATTCGACCTCATCATCGGCTACCCGCTGCTCGCGCAGGCGGACTGGCGGATCGACCTCCAGCAGGGGACCTGGTCCTTCCTCCCGCGCTGATAGAATGATCGGATGCCGCGGCCAGAATGATCGAATGCCGCGACGCGGGGCCGCGCCCGCACGCTTTCCACCGGCTTCCGGCCGCTCGTCCGCAGACTCCGCACATCCCGCAGACCTAGGAGGTCCCGCATGGTCAACCGCGACAAGGGCATCATCGACCCGCCCATCGACGCACTGCTCGAGAAGGTCGACTCGAAGTACCAGCTCGTCATCTACGCGTCCAAGCGCGCGCGTCAGATCAACGACTACTACTCCGACCTGCACGAGGGGAACCTCTTCGACAACGTCGGGCCGCTCGTCGACTCGAGCGTCGAGGACAAGCCGCTCACGATCGCACTCCACGAGATCCACGAGGACAAGCTGCGCCTGCGCGAAGCCGAGTGAGCGCCGCACCACCGCGCGTATGACGCCGTACGGCGTCGCCATGCCCGTGTTCCCCGCGATGTCGGGGGCCACGGGCATGATGGTGTGAGGGGATGCCGAGAGCATCCCCACCTACCCCCGACAACCGAACCTTGGCACCGTCACCGGCCTCCCGGCTCCGACACCGTGCCGCCTCTTGGAGAGACCACGAGACCATGAGCACCCTGCGTCTGTTCACCTCCGAATCCGTCACCGAAGGACACCCCGACAAGATCTGCGACCAGATCTCCGACGCGATCCTCGACGCGATCCTCACCGACGACCCCGACGGCCGCGTGGCGGTCGAGACCCTCGTGACGACGGGACTCGTCCACGTCGCCGGCGAGGTGTCGACGAGCGCATACGTCGAGATCCCCGCAATCGTCCGCGACGTCGTGAACCGCATCGGCTACACTTCGTCCGACACCGGCTTCGACGGCGACTCATGCGGCGTCAGCGTGTCGATCGGTGCGCAGTCCTCCGACATCGCCGCCGGCGTCGACAAGGCCTTCGAGCGCCGTGAGGACGGGTCGGAAGATCCCCGTGACCTCCAGGGGGCGGGGGACCAGGGCATCATGTTCGGCTACGCGACCAACGAGACACCCGAGCTCATGCCGATGGCGATCTGGACGGCCCACCGCATCGCCGAGCGGCTCGCCGAGGTCCGCCGCTCGGGCGAGCTCCCGTTCCTCCGCCCCGACGGCAAGACCCAGGTCACCCTCGGATACGACGGCGCCGTGCCGACGACGATCGAATCGGTCGTCCTGTCCACGCAGCACCACCCGGAGATCTCGCAGAAGGCGCTCCGCGCGGCGGTCAAGGCCGAAGTCATCGACCCGGTCCTCGAACGCACCGGGCTCGCCCTTCCCGACGTGAAGTACTACATCAACCCCGCCGGGCCGTTCGTCATCGGCGGGCCCAAGGGCGACGCGGGCCTCACCGGACGCAAGATCATCATCGATACGTACGGCGGGGCATCCCGGCACGGCGGTGGTGCCTTCAGCGGCAAGGACCCGTCCAAGGTCGACCGCTCTGCGGCGTACGCGATGCGCTGGGTGGCGAAGAACGCCGTCGCTGCCGGCCTCGCCGACCGGCTCGAGGTGCAGGTGGCCTACGCCATCGGCAAGGCGAAGCCGGTGGGCCTCTACGTCGAGTCGTTCGGCACGGGGCACGTCGCCGATGAGGTCATCACCGCTGCGATCCGCGACGTGTTCGACCTGCGGCCCAAGGCGATCATCGAGCACCTCGATCTCCTGCGCCCCATCTACGCCCAGACCGCCGCGTACGGGCACTTCGGCCGCGAGCTGCCCGATTTCACGTGGGAGCGCACCGACCGCGTCGACGACCTCCGCGCCGCCGCCGGGATCTGACGCCGTTCGACCCGTCTCACCATGCCCCTCGTCGCGCGCGTCCTCATCGACTCGCCGCTGCCGCAGCTCGACCGTCTCTTCGACTACGCCGTTCCGGCGTCGCTCGAGGACGACGCCGTCCCGGGCGTGCGGGTCAAAGTTCCGCTGCGCACCGCGGGACGCGTCGTCGACGGCTATCTCGTCGAGGTCGTCGACGCCGCCGACGCGGTCCGCACGGCGAAGCCGCTGTCCGAGCTGGATGCCGTCGTCTCGCCGGTACCGGTCCTCACGCCGGCGCTGTACACGCTGGCGCGGCGCGTCGCCGACCGCGCGGCGGGGTCGGCGAGCGACGTCTTGCGTCTCGCGATCCCCAAGCGCATGGTGCGCGCCGAGAAGGCGTGGCTCGCGGCCCGGGAGAACGCCGAGAGCACGGGCGAGGGCGCCGGTGAGATCGACGGCGCGGAGGGATCCGCTGGGCCGATCGCGCCGTCGGACGACGCCACCGGATGGGCGCACGGCATCCTCGACGTCTACCCCGACCTGCGCGGCGCCGTCGACGAGGGAGCCCGCATCGCGCTCGACGCGCCGCCCCGCCCCGCGGCCGTACGGGCGGCGGGCGCCTGGGCGGAGCTCGTCGCCGCGCTCGCGATCGACACCCTCGCGCGCGGCCGGAGCACCCTCGTCATCGTCCCGGATCAGCGCGACCAGGAGCAGGTGCTCGCCGTCCTCGACGCGCACGCCCCCGACGGCTCGGTCGTCCGCGACGATGCGCGCCGGTCCGGCCCGGAGCGGTACGCGAGCTACCTGCGGCTCCTCGGCGGCGCGCCGGCGATCGTGGTCGGCAACCGGTCGACGGTCTACGCACCCGCGGCCGACGTCGGGGCGGTCATCATCTGGGACGACGGCGATCCGCTGCTGGCCGAGCCGCTCACTCCCGGCGTGCACGCGCGCGACGCGGCGCTCGTCCGGCAGGAGCTCGAGGGTTCCTCGCTCGTCTTCGCGGGCCACACCCGCACGACCGACGTCGAGCGTCTCGTCCAGCTCGGCTGGGTGCGCGAGGTCCCGGCCCGACGACGCGAGAGCCCGAACGTCATCCTGTCGGCGACGCGCGAGGGGGAGGCGCGCGGTCAGCGCGTGCCCTCGGCGGCGTTCGCGGCGGCGCGCACAGCGCTCGAGCACGGGCCCGTCCTCGTGCAGGTCGCGCGGCCCGGCTACGCGCCGGTGCTCGTCTGCGCCCAGTGCCGCACGCCCGCGCGCTGCCCGCACTGCACGGGGCCGCTCCGCGCGAAGCGCAAGGGCGCCGCGCCGGAGTGCGCGTGGTGCGGACGGACCATCTCGGCGTGGCGTTGCCCGCACTGTGAGGCGACGACCCTCCGCATGGCCTCGTCGGGCAGCGAACGCACCGCCGACGAGCTCGGCCGCGCCTTCCCGAACACCCGTGTCATCCTCGCCGACGGCGATCACCCCGTCGTGACCGTCGACGCCCGCCCGGCCCTCGTCGTCGCGACCCGCGGCGCCGAGCCCCACGCGGAAGGCGGTTATCGGGCGGTCATCCTGCTCGACGGCGACAAGATGCTCATGGCCGAGCAGCTGCGGATCGGCGAGGCATGCCTCCGCTGGTGGTCGAACGCCGCCGCCCTCGCCGCTCCCGGTGCACCCGTGCACCTCGTCGGGGTCGCCGGTCCCGTCGCGCGCGCGCTCGCGACGTGGACGCAGCCCGCCTACGCCCGTGCCGAGCTCGCCGACCGCGTGCCGCTCCACATGCCGCCGGCGGTGCGCGTCGCCGCCGTCGAAGGCACCGCTTCGAGCGTCGCGACGGCCCTGACGACACTGCGCGCCGATGTGCCGGGCCTCGACGGTCAGAACCCCGCCGCACAGGCGATCATCGGACCGGTACCCCAGGAGGGTGGGGGCGTCCGCGCCCTCGTCCGCTTCGACTACGGACTCGGCAGACCGGTTGCCGAGAGCCTGCGCGCCTCGGTCGTCGCCGATGCGCTGCGCGGCCGCCGCACCCGCACGACCGGTGACCGCTTCGCCCCGCGAACTACACTCAGGGTGCGGTTCGACGTGCCCGAGCTCGACCTCTGACCGACCACCCCACGCCAGCGGCATCTCTGCACCGCCGCCGGACCGCCACTGCACCGCCACTGCACCGCCACCGAGGAGCCACATGCGCATCGTCTTCGCGGGAACACCCGAACCCGCCGTGCCTTCCCTCCACGCCCTCGCCGCCTCCGGCCACACCATCGTCGGCGTCGTGACGCGCACGGACGCCCCGCTCGGACGCAAGCGCGTCCTCACCCCCTCGCCGGTCGCGCGGGCAGCGGAGGAACTCGCGCTACCCGTCATCAAGGCCGACCGGCTGGATGCCGACGCCACCGCCGCGATCGGTGCCCTCGCGCCCGATCTCGGCGTGATCGTCGCCTATGGCGGCCTGGTCCGGGAGCCGCTCCTGTCTCTCCCGGGCCGCGGCTGGATCAACCTGCACTTCTCGCTGCTCCCGCGCTGGCGCGGCGGGGGGGGGGGGGGGGGGGGGGGG